>NZ_FOXU01000009.1 GCF_900115805.1 Psychrobacillus psychrotolerans | reverse complement strand
AGAAGAAGCAAGCTTCTTCGTCATTCGCTCGACTTGCATGTATTAGGCATGCCGCCAGCGTTCGTCCTGAGCCAGGATCAAACTCTCCATAATAGTTCGCTTCCGGTATGCAGAGCACATCGAAAGCGAACAAATTAGAACTAGTTTAAAAGCTCATTTTGTTTTGCTGGCATCATCATTAAATGATGTCAAAAATTGTTTTGCTCTCATCCTAACAAGTTAGTTGAAAGCTATGTTTCTTAACGTTTTGCATGTTCAGTTTTCAATGTTCATGTTGTTTAAGTTGTCGTCTTGTTTCAGCGACCTTTGTATCTTAACACCCTTTTGCTACCTTCGTCAACAGCTTTTTGTAAAGTTGTTGTGTAAAATATAATAACACTTTTTTCTGATAAATGCAACAATTAAATAGAGTTAATAGGAACCCTTTTAAACGCTAGGTTTCTATGAAAATAACGACACTTCCTTTAAACTCAAATCTATCTAGATTCCTAATTATAATATTTAAGATTCTAATTAAAATAAGTTAGAACAAAGAGATAATACCCTCTTTAGTTTTCAAAGTTTAGTAAAGTTAGATGAATTTATCATAAGGTGCATCTATATAGAAGAAACAAAAAAGAGAAGCACAATGCTTCTCTCTTGTTTTACTATTTTTATAAGAAGATAAAGTAACAAAGGAATATAACCCATAAACCATACATAATCGGATGGATTTCTTTAATACGCCCTGCTACGATCATTGTAATTGGGTAGAATAAAAATCCAATGGCGATACCAGTTGCAATAGAATAAGTTAATGGCATTGCAATGATTACGAAAAACGTAGGCACTGCAACTTCGAATTTTTTCCACTCTATATTTCCTAAAGCAGAAACCATCAATACCCCAACTATTATTAACGCCGGCGCCGTTACATAAGAAGTAACTACACTTAATATTGGATAGAAGAATAATGCTAATAACATCAGCACTCCCGTTACTACTGCCGCGAAACCTGAACGCGCCCCAGCTGCAACACCAGCTGTTGATTCTACATAACTAGTAGTAGTGGAAGTACCCGCTACTGCTCCAGCTGTAGTAGCTATTGCATCTGCTAGTAACGCTTTACCAGCACGTGGTAATTTATTGCCTTTCATTAATCCCGCTTGGTTAGCAACAGATATCAATGTTCCAGCTGTATCAAAGAAGTTTACAAATAAGAAAGTAAGCACTACAACTAAGAATTGTGTAGTTAATAAAGAAGTTGGATCATTAAAAATTGGATCAAGTGCAGCTCCAAATGTTGGGCTTACATCTGGAATACTACTTACGATTCCGGATGGTAGTGGCACTAGACTGAAAATCATACCAACGATTGCCGTAATCAGCATTCCGTAGAATATTCCACCTTTAACGCCTTTCACCATCATAATTACTGTAATAACAAGCCCAAAAATCGTTAATAATATGTTAGGGTCTGCTAAATCTCCTAAACCAACAATTACAGAAGGATCACTTACGATAATCTTAGAGTTTTGCAAACCTACAAAAGTGATAAACAAACCAATGCCAGCACCCACTGCATACTTTAGTTCGGTTGGAATTGCGTTTATAATTGTTTCACGAATGCCAGTTAACGATAGAAGTATAAAGATTACTCCTGCTACAAAAACGCCAGTTAAAGCAATTTGCCATGAGATTCCAAAATCTAGTACTACTGTAAAAGCAAAAAATGCGTTTAATCCCATACCTGGTGCTAGTGCAATTGGGTATTTCGCCAGTACTCCCATTAATATAGAACCAAGACCTGCTGCAAGAGCAGTAGCTGTAAATACTGCACCTTTATCCATATGCATGGAATCTGGTAATCCCTCTATCCCATCAAGCGAAAGGATCATCGGGTTTACTATAAGAATATACGCCATAGCTAGGAAAGTTGTTAACCCTCCAATAATTTCACTGCGGTAATTAGTCCCTAATTCTTCAAACTGAAAATACTTTTTCATGATTTCCTCCAGTTATTGTCTGTATAACAGAAAAAAGCATACGACTAGTAAATCAGTCGTATGCTTTAGTATCTCAAGTAAGGGAAGAATTATCCTTCTTCCTCTTAATCGTAGTCGAATCATTTACGGTGATTCGGTAGAGACTTTTGGGCCTTATTCCCAACGTTATACGACGACATATTAAATTATATATGTAATATAACATCATTATTTTAGAAAATCAATACTAAATCCGAACGTTTTTATATAAAAACTTAATATAGTTCGTCATTATGACATTTCTAGTATTTCTTACTAATTCAAATACTCCTCATACTTACTACTGTAATCAAGAGCTAATTAGTAATTTCCATTTTAAATAGAAGGAGTATGTATTATATTAAAAACTGAAAGACTATTATCCATTTATAAATTCAAATAACTCTATCTCCAATAACTGGAATAAGAAAAACACAGGAAAAGGTTTACCCTCCTGTGTTTTCATTTATATTATTTTTCCGTTTGGTTTTGTTTCTTTTTCAAATACTCTGCCCGTATTTTTTCTAGCTGCTGCTTTTTATCAAATTTGGCAGGCTTGTTTTTTTCATGATAACTTGCCACAGCTGCCTGACCTTTATTATCCAAAAGATATTTTCCCACTTTGTTCACCCACTTTTCTTGTCTGTAAAGAGAATCTATTCAACAAATATAATATACCTTATTTTACGGAATTAAACCCTATTAGCTTAACACTAATCTAAAGATTAGATTTACGGTACTGAATGTACTTCTTCATATGAATCAACTCCAATGCTTTAATACACATCTCTACATAATACAGTTTCCTGATTCATTTTGAAACCTTCCTTCGGTTCAATGATTCAGAACATAAAATAAGACCTCCCTTTAATCATGAATTACATGAATAAAGGAAAGTCCTATTTTGAAACGATCACTCATAACCTTTAAATCCTTGATATAAGATTTTAGTGTTTGGTCCTATTCCCACTCAATCGTAGCTGGTGGTTTACTCGTAATGTCATACAGTACGCGGTTGATGTGAGACACTTCATTGACTAAACGAACAGATACTTTCTCTAGAACGTCCCATGGGATACGTGCCCAGTCAGAAGTCATTCCATCAATAGAGGTTACTGCACGGATACCGATTGCGTAATCATATGTACGTGCATCACCCATTACACCAACGCTGCGGATGTCTGGAAGAACTGTGAAGTACTGCCAAATATCACGATCAAGTCCGGCTTTGGCGATTTCTTCGCGAAGGATGAAATCAGATTCACGAACGATTTCTAACTTTTCTTCAGTAATTTCACCTAATACCCGAATTCCTAAACCAGGTCCTGGGAAAGGTTGACGCCAAACGATTTTTTCATCAATACCAAGTTCTAATCCTAATGCACGCACTTCGTCTTTAAACAATGTTTTAAGTGGCTCAATTAGTTTGAACTGCATATCTTCTGGCAATCCACCAACATTATGATGAGATTTAATCGTTTGAGCTGTTGCAGTTCCAGACTCAATAATATCTGTATATAGCGTACCTTGTGCTAGGAAATCCATACCGTCTAACTTAGAAGCTTCCTCGTCAAATACGTATATAAATTCATTCCCAATAATTTTGCGTTTTTTCTCTGGATCTGAAACCCCAGCTAATTTGTTCATGAAACGTTCGCGAGCATCAATTTTAATAACATTCATATTAAAACCTTCTGTGAAAGTCTTCATTACTTGCTCTACTTCACCTTTACGGTTTAAGTTATGGTCCACAAACATACATGTTAGTTGGTCTCCAATTGCTTTATGGATTAGTACCGCAACTACTGAAGAATCGACTCCACCACTTAGTGCACAAAGAACTTTTTTATCCCCAACTTCTTGGCGAATGTTTTGGATTTGCATCTCTACAAAGCTTTCCATGGACCAGTCACCTTTAGCATGACAAATATCAAATACGAATTGACGTATTAACTCAATCCCATAAATAGAATGTCTAACTTCAGGATGGAATTGTACAGCATAGAAATTTTTTGCTTCGTTTGCCATTGCAGCTACTTCACAAGATGGACTTGTTGCAATAACTTCAAAACCCTCAGGAGCAACTGTTACATGGTCTCCGTGACTCATCCAAACGACTTGGTTTTCTGGAAGTTGTCCAAATAAAGGAGTTGCGTTTTTCACATTGATCTCCGCTTTCCCATACTCGCGATGAGAAGCTTTTTCTACTTTCCCACCAAAATGCTGAGACATTAGCTGCATACCGTAGCAAATACCTAAAATTGGAACACCTAAGTCATAGATTGCAGAATCGATATGGAATGCATTTTCATCGTAAACTGAATTAGGTCCGCCTGAGAAGATGATCCCTGTTGCATTTACTTTTTTCAATTCTTCTGCTGTAACTGTATGTGGCAGTAGTTCACTGTAAACACCAAATTCACGAATACGACGTGTAATTAGTTGGTTATATTGACTACCGAAATCCAAAACAACTATCTTTTCTTGTTCCTTTAATAATGGTGTTAAAGTCATTAGTTCCACCTCTTCTGATAATAATCCAAACGTACCCTCAATCTAATAGAATGATAAAAAAACGCGTAAGAAAGCATACCTCCTCTTTCTACGCGTTTATGTTCTCTACATCAAAAAGGTGAATGCATATGCCTAAAAAAGACATGACTGCATTCACCTTCATAGTCAAGTTGTTAATGGCAACTTGGTAGAAACATCCGAACCATATTATCGGACATATACGAGGGCAACATTGGTCATTTAATTTGACTTTAGTTTACAGGTAGTTGCCCTCAAAATCAACCGCTAAGCTGATTGATTAAATATTCCCAACTTTCTCTCATCGACTCATAATTTATGCCCTCTCGATTATTACCATATAAGCCTTTTTCATATGCATCTGTTAATTTACGCATATGTGTTTCTCCAAAGCCAGAATCTACATATTTTGCATAAGCAGATAGCGTCTGTCCTTGCTCTCTCTTCATTCCATATGCATCTAATTGTTTCAATAGCTGATGATACATTTTTTCAAATGTATCCCAGTCGTTTTTCCGCATTCGGCTCACCGGTATTAACACTTTGGATAACCACTTTCTTCGATAACGATAGGCTAGCATAGAAAGCAATACTAAACCGAGTAGTGTCCATAATATAGGTGCTTTGTTATTAGAAATCCATTTAGCAAAGCTACTCATGATTTCTGTAAAACCTTTGGAAACTTCCTTCTTATCTTTTTCAGCTTGAGGCTTTTCTGGAGTCTCCTTAGGTGTATTTTCCGGTGTTTCCAACTCATCTTTTTCATTGTCTATATCATAATTTAAATTGACAGCATTCGTAAATCCAATTGTAGGCTCGAATGTCATCCATCCAGTACCTGGAAAATAAGCTTCTACCCATGAGTGTGCATTATTGTTTGTCACTTCATAAACTGGAACTCCATTATCACGTTCAACTACGTCTCCCGGTGCAAACCCCTTCACCCAACGTGCAGGAATTCCTTCCGAACGCAACAATACAACCATCGAAGTGGAGAAGTTATCACAATAGCCGACCTTCGTATCAAATAAAAACTGATCGACATAATCGGTATCACCTTCTGGAACTGCCGCCAAATCCTGATTGTAGCTAAAACCATTTAATCGGAAATAGCGTTCAATTGCTTTTGCCTTATCATATAAATTATCGGTATCTGCAGTAATAGAAGTTGCCAAATCCTTTACCCTTGAAGGTAATGTTTCTGGAAGCTGCAAATAGCGATCGAATTCACTAGACAATCCTTCTAAGTTTGCAGGCGCCGTATCCCTAAGTGCTTTTAAGCTATAGATTGGCTCGTTATAGGTTACTTCATAGGTTCCAACAGGTACTTCATTGTCTCCATTAAATGTATATAGTTTTTGATTTCTTTCATTCATTTTTAAAGAAATAGGCTCCATTGAGTCAACCCGCTCGATTCCATAAGGCTGCATGATAAAAGGATACGGTTGAGACATATAGATTCTAGCTATTAACGACTCACCTTCTGTCCCAGGTGCAATATCAGATTGAATCGGTTCTCCCAACCCGTAGTTCGAAAGGCTTGGAGGCTCTGTTGCTGAATTTACCCAGCCTTTAGAAGTATACATGTCCTTCGTTTCAATCTTCCAATATTGCTTCGTTGGACTAGTCGCATAAAATACGGGAGTATCATCGCTCGCAAAGGCTCCTCCCAAGCGCTCATCATTTTCTCCATAGCCGACTTTTTGTATTCCTCCACCAACACCTTTTCCATCTTCCCTATTATCTGCATTTGGACTGGTCGATAATAGAAAAGGCACTGGATCTGGCCAACTAGGACCTGCTTTTGGCAAAACGTAAGCGAGGGCACTACTAATAACTATAATACTTAACAAACTTCCAATACTTGCTACTATAAATGCACCATGTATTTTCTCATGCCCCGATAACATTTTTTGAGCATATAATAAGCCCAAAATGAGGAAGCCAGATATTAACACGGTAACAATACTTTTCTCTCCACTATATGGACTAAATGTATCTAAGATTGTTATAAATAAAACGGTAAACAAAAAGAATAACATTAAGTTTTTACGTACTCGTATCCAATAGTTTAATAGATACGTAGTCATCCATAATAAAATGAAAAATAAAAATGTTCGGAAGGGGTCTGTCGCCTGTACCCAATCTTGACTTATAAGAGAAGCGATATTTCCTACGAACATCCCCCAAATAAACTTCAATGCCTCTATTGATAAGAAAGATAGATCTGTATAGATATGTATAATTACCCAACAAATAAATACTAACTTAACAGGAAATGCATATACCCATTTCAATTTTATAAGATAAAACAAAAAGGAGATTACTAAATACCAACCAAATAAGCTTAAAAAACCTGTACTCGTTAACTCGATAACTGGTTTTAACCATTCCATCATTAAGATAAAAACAAAAGAATAAATAAGTATAGATATTATTGTTTGCTGCACTTTGTTACTCATGAACGTTTCACCTCCAAAAAGGCTTGGGCAAAGCGATCTTTCGTAATCGACTGTACTTGAAAACCTCTACTTGCTGCATACTTGTACATAGCATTCTCTTCACTCGTATTTTTTTCATTTTTGGATTTTATGACAAAACAAGTACACGCTCGTAAGTTTGTTGCATTTTTTTGTACATTATCCATCCATTCATAAGTTAGACTACTAGTCACATATAAAAGAGTTGTCGCATTGGATAATGATCGGTCATGCAAAATTACTTGCTCTAGTGGCTTCGTTAAATCGTCTTTTACCTTTGTTAAATGATATAGCACTCGTTGAAGATGCTGGTCAGTTTGAACTTCAGGCAAGAACAATCGTTCCTCTCCAACCGAGAGAAATGCAGAGGATGCCTGATGCTTTACAATTGCTTGCATCATTGAGGCTGTTAAGTCGACCACTTCCTCAAACAGAGGAGAAGGCGTTCGGTCCATCACCACGAACATATCCTGGGATTGACGATCTTCGAATTCTTTTGTTTTTAGTGTTTGTGTTCTGGCGAAAGACTTCCAATGAATCCATGATACACGATCACCCGATTGGTATGATCTAACGCCAGTTGCCATTGATGTATCTTTCATAGCTTGAATTCTAGAAGCAGCTGCTCCTTGGTCATATCTCGTTTCAATTGGAATGTAGACCATCTCAGTCAAGTTTGGAAATACGAGAATTGTCTTAGAATTTGTTACAAATACTTCTTTTTTCACCCAACCAAATAAATCGCTTACTACAATGCTTGTCCCTTCTAAAACATGCTCACCACGTGGAATATGCTCTATTTCATAAGTCCATCTAAATTCTTTTTTCATGCCCCAAAAGGTAAGCTGTTTCCATGAAGCTTCTGTAGCAAGAGAAGAGCTTACTTTTTCCTCCATTTGAACGTACATTAGTGGAAAACGACTTTTTCTCGTCACCTGAATAGTTGCTGAAAACCTTCCACCACTTTGAACTTTACCTGTTTCAATTATTCGTTCCACAACGATATCGTTCAGTGAATTCATATATAATAACAACGAATATAAAGAAATAGGGACGATCAAATAAAACAAAAACCAGCTAACAAACCCTCCCTGAAACATTGCATACACAAAAGCTACTACTATGAGGAATAGAACGCCTACTACCCCTCGAATCTTGTGCCATCGATTGAGCAAATGCTTCATTGACTTATTTTCCTCTTAATAGGAACCGGAGTCCTCTTCACAATTCGTGCAAGCACCTCTTCAGAGGAAATTCCATCATAACGTGCCTCAGGGCGTAAGATGACACGATGTCCAAAAACATAAGGCATCAAATATTGAATATCATCTGGGTTTACATAGTCTCTACCATGAAGCAACGCAAGACCCTGCGACGCGCGCATTAATGCAATAGATGCACGTGGACTTACTCCTAGATAAATATATGTATCCTGTCTTGTACGATTAGATAGTTCAACGATATAGCTCTTTATTGTTTCATCTACTGTTACTTGCTTCACCTTTTTCTGAAGTTCGATTAACTCTTCTAGAGAAATGACAGGCACCAATGTATCAATCGGTGACGCATGTTCTAATCTATTTAATACTTCAATTTCTTCGCTTGGATGCGGATAACCCATCTTTAACTTAAGTAAAAAACGATCTAATTGGGCCTCTGGTAACGGGTAGGTCCCTTCATGTTCAATCGGATTTTGTGTCGCCATTACAAAAAATGGTCTTGGAATCGGCATAGTCACTCCATCAATGGTAACGGAAGCTTCTTCCATCCCTTCTAGTAGCGCAGATTGCGTTTTTGGGGATGTACGATTGATTTCATCCGCAAGCACTATATTCCCCATAATAGGTCCAGGTCTAAACTCGAACTCCATTTCCTTTGGATTGTAAATAGAAACCCCTAATACGTCCGAAGGCAATAAATCCGGTGTGAATTGAATTCTTTTAAAATCTGCTCCAATAGATTTGGCAAGCGCCCGCACCATCATCGTTTTACCTACACCGGGTACGTCTTCTAATAACACATGTCCTTGCGCTAATAATGCAACTACTGCAAGTTCCGCAATATCTTTTTTTCCAATCATTACTTTTTCTATATTTCGAATAATCGTTTCTATCTGTGCTCGTTCTCTCATCATTCTCCCCCTAAAATTACGTATAAATTGACTTGCGTGAAAATTTTTACAATACGCTATAAGCATACCCAAAATTTGCCTTAAGTACAAATAGAAAACAAAAAAGTCGAGCTGCCTTTTTACTCGACAGTTCGACTTTCTATTTATACATGAGACTTTGTTATTATTTCCAAAAATCATCAAAAATGGTGACTGGCATATTACGTTTATGCATGGACCGAATATAGAAACCTTCAATTTTTTCTTCCGATTCCTTCGATACCGTTTTACCTTCTAAATAATCATCAATTTCATCATATGTTACGCCAAGCGCTACTTCATCCGGTAAAGCCGGTCTGTCTTCTTCCAAATCTGCAGTCGGAATTTTCTTATAGAGATGTTCAGGACAACGTAATTCTTTCAAAATTAGCTTACCTTGACGCTTGTTTAAGCGGAAGATTGGCGTAATATCTACTCCACCATCTCCGTATTTTGTATAAAATCCTGTTACGGCTTCTGCTGCATGATCCGTACCAAGGACCACGCCATTGTGCATAGCTGCTATAGAATATTGAGCTTTCATACGCTCTCGAGCCTTTTCATTCCCTTTAGCAAAATCAGATAGGCTCACTCCACCCTCCACTAAAGCCTTATCACTAGCATCCACAGCTTCTTTTATATTGATCGTAATACGTTTACTTGGCTTGATAAAATCCAATGCATCTTGACGATCCGTCTCATCAAATTGAATACCATACGGTAAACTTACTGCTATAAATGAATATTTATCCTCACCAAGCTCTTGATTTAATTCATCGACTGTGAGCTGAGCAAGTTTCCCTACTAATGTAGAATCTTGACCTCCAGAAATACCTAAAACCATACTTGTTAAAAAGGGGTGTTTTTTTAAATAGTCCTTCATAAAATCAATACTAATACGTATTTCTTGTTGTACATCAATGGTTGGTTTCACTTTTAACGCTGCTATAATTTCTTGTTGTTTAGCTGACATTAATACCTACCTCCATTTTGGTCAATAATATTATGTTCCATGTCCTTAATCTCTTGAATATTACGCATTTTATTGTCCCAACATCTTTGGCTCAAGTCCACTGGATACTCCTCCGGATTTAGAGAGCGTTTATACTCTTCCCACAATAGATCCAGGTTGTCATGCGCATATTTCCGAACTTCCGATAACTCAGGGATTCGATAAATAACTTCCCCATTTTCAATCACTTTTTCATGTAGATCCCTTGCTTCAAAATTGGTTACAAATTTAGAGACAAATGTATGCACTGGATGGAACATCTTTAAGCGTTCCTCATGTGTTGGATCTTCATCGTGCATTGTAATATAGTCACCTTCTGCTTTACCATTTTCTTTATCAATAATTCGATATAGTTTTTTCTGGCCAGGCGTTGTCACCTTTTCAGTAGTGGAAGAAATCTTAATCGTGTCTTCCATCACTCCTGCCTCGTTTGCAATAGAGACAATTTTATAAACTGCTCCAAGTGCTGGTTGATCGTATGCAGTGATTAACTTCGTTCCGATTCCCCAACTATCGACTTTGGCACCTTGTGCTTTTAAGTTCAAAATAGTATATTCATCTAAATCATTGGAAACAACAATTTTAGCATTAGGGAAGCCAGCTTCATCTAACATTTTTCTAGCTTCCTTCGATAAAAATGAAATATCACCTGAATCTAAACGAATACCGATAAAGTTAATCTTATCTCCCAGTTCTTTCGCTACTCTTATAGCTGTAGGAACCCCCGTTTTTAATGTATTATATGTATCCACCAAAAATACGCAATCTTTATGGCGCTGCGCATACGAATGAAATGCTTCATATTCATTTTTATATGCTTGCACTAGTGAATGAGCATGCGTTCCAGTCACAGGAATTCCAAACTTTTTCCCAGCACGGACATTACTAGTTCCATCTATTCCTCCTATGTATGCAGCTCGAGTACCCCAGATGGCTGCATCCATTTCTTGCGCTCGTCTTGAACCAAACTCCATAGCTATTTCATCTTTAAGCACTTGTTTAATACGAGAACCTTTTGTCGCTATTAACGTTTGATAATTGACGATATTAAGCAGGGCCGTTTCTACTAGCTGCGCTTCCGCAAGCGTAGATTCAATGCGAATAATCGGTTCATTCGGAAATACTAGCTCCCCTTCAACCATTGAATATACATTTCCGGTAAAACGAATAGTACGTAAATAGGCTATAAAGTCCTCTCTGTATCCAAGCTCTTCTTGCAAATACTCTAAATCACTGTCGGTGAAGTGAAAATCACGCAAATAATCTAGACATCTTTCTAGTCCTGCAAAAATGCCATATCCATTACCAAATGGGAGTTTGCGGAAAAACAATTCAAATACTGCTTTCCGTTCATGCATATTATCTGCCCAATAGGTTTCCACCATATTTATTTGGTATAAATCAGTATGTAAGGCTAAACCGTCATCTGGATAATTTTTCTTCATAAAAATCCCCTTTTTCATAACTATTGAAATAAGTATACACTATTTACCCTTTTTCTTTGCAAATAATCCTATCCCAATAACGCTTACAATTTCGGAAAAAACCTGACGTTTAGGTGTGACTTATTATCCTAGAGAGAATGATATCTAATCTAATTAATATTAGTTGTTTTAAAAACAGAAAAAGCTACTCAATAAGTTTGAATAACAACTTAATGAATAGCTAGTATTTTTTGGTTTTATTATTCTCCCATTGGAGAAATTACATCTACAACATAGGCTGCAACTGCTTCGATTTCTTCAGCGGTCAGCGTATCTTTAAACGAAGGCATGGAAGTACCACCCTCTTCAATACGTGCTATAACATCATCTCTGCTTACAGCAACTTCACTATTTTGTAAATTAGGTCCATTATGGCCGTTTGCGCCTTGGTTACCATGGCAAGCTAAACAGTTTGCATCATATACAGTAATCCCTTTATCAGGATTTGCACTCACTGTGTCCCCTTCAGTCGGCTTTTCTGCCGTTTTTGTACTTTTCGCTGGGAACTTAATTACTTGCCCTTCTGGTAAATCTCCACCTAATTTAAATGTGTAGATCTTATCTCCATGCTTACTACCTGCAAGTGCATTACCCGCAGCATATATACTGATGTATTGCTCACCATCAATTTCATACGTAACGGAAGGTGCATTTGCTCCTGCATCCATCATGTATTCCCAAACTTGATCGCCCGTTTTTGCATCGTATGCAATCAAACGGCCGTCATTATGTCCAACAAAAACAAGATTTCCTTTAGTAGTTAACACTCCACTATACGCTTGAGTATCCCACTTTTGCTGCCAAGCAATTTTGTTAGTTTTTACGTCGATCGCAGTGACAGTCCCCCGAACTGGAGCATCTAAAATTGGTCCAAAAATACTTCCAAAGTATTGATCTCCCTCTTTAAATTCTTCCAACTCACTTCTTTCAAAGGACATATATGTGTCATTACCTAATACATAAAAGTACTCGGTATCCGGATTATAAGCTGAAGGTGGCCAGTTTGCTCCACCAGTTGGTCCTGGCTTAAGTGTAATTGGAACATCCCAAAATGGTGTAAAGATACCTCCAATTTCACCTGTGAAATCAGATGATAGATCATTCTTCACATCTTCCTCTGTCACAACCTGAGGAACAAAGGCATCTCCAACAGGAAACGGTTGCGTTGCTGCCGTTTTTTGACGTTCATCCTGCGGTACAGGTTTTTCTTCTATACCAACAAGCGGCGTTCCATCGGCACGGTCTAATAGATAAACCCAACCAGTTTTACCGGCCTGCCCAAGCCCTTTTCTCATTTTCCCATCCATTTCTACATCATAAAGAACGACTGGGTTTGCTGGATCCATGTCCCAAATATCATGATGCACTTCTTGGAAATGCCATACATATTGGCCGTTTTCAGCATTCACCGCGACGACCGAATTGGCATATAAATTATCCCCTTCACGGTTACTTCCATCTAAATCTGGAGCAGTATTTCCAGTTGCAAAGTAAATGTACCCCAGTTCAGGATCAACGGATGGAGTATTCCATACCGGTCCTCCACCTGTTAACCAAGCGTCACTATCTGCTGGCCATGTATCTCCGTTTATATCACCCGGACCAGGTATTGTGTAGAAACGCCAAACTTCAAAACCTAAATCTGCATCATAGGCCATTACACGTCCACGAATACCATATTCCCCTCCAGCTACCCCCGTATAGACTTTCCCATTATAGAATAGTGGTGCACTAGTGATCGTGTAACCTTCTTCCCACTCAGCTACTTTAGTTTCCCATAATACTTCTCCTGTCTTTTGGTCGAGTGCGATTAAACGTGCGTCCAGTAATCCTACAAATACTTTTCCGTCACCGACCGCAACTCCACGAGTCGTCCAACCACAGCATACTGTATCCATTTCTTGCGGTATATCCGGATTGTATACCCATAATTGTTCTCCAGTTTTAGCATCTATAGCGAAAACATCATTTGCTCCAGTAGCGATATACATAATACCATCAACTACAATAGGAGTTGCTTCTCCAGAATATTTACCTTCTGCTCCTGACCCTCCTAAGCTACTAACCCAAGTTGGTTTTAAATCACCAATATTTTCAGTAGTGATTTGGTTTAGCATCGAATAACGTCTGTTGTAGTAATCTCCACCATTTGTAACCCAATCCTTAGAAGAATATTCTACCTTAATATCTGATTGAGATGGACTTGGAGCCACCTTCGAATGAGCTTTTGTATCACCCTTATCTCCTTGGACTACCTCTTCTACATTTGAAACATCTGAGTCCGCTACTTCTTCAACTACGTCCTCACGAGCTAAAAAGTACAGACCAAAGATTATTACAAGAGTAATAATTGACCCAACAAAAATTTGTTTCCATACTGAACTTTCATTTCTCATACTTTTCACCCCTTCGTTCACAATTTAGACATATATTACATTACTATTATACTCCTACTATTTTCTTAATCAATAGAAATTATCTTACCTTTAAAATATATGTTAGCGCTTCCACTTTTAGAAATAAAAAAACTGCCTTGGACATTATCCAAGACAGTTACATTACCTTCTTATTTAGTTAAGTCTTTACAACCTTCATAGATTAGATCAAACAACTCTTGAATGTCATTCTCTTCTACACAGGAGAATGCAACGCGGATGTCTGTTTTGTTGCTTGCGATTACTCCTACACCATAATGATCAAGTAAATGTAGTCTTAAAGTTTCTGCATCCACTGCGTTTAACTTCAAGCACATGAAGTAACCCGAGTTGAATGGATAATAGGTCCAATATGGAGCGAATTTTTCATCCGCTAGGACTTGCTTTGTTTTTACTGCTCTACCCTGCATAATTTGGAACTTTTCTTCTTTTTCTTGTAAAAACTCTTCAGATTGAAGAGATTCCAACAGAATTGTCTGAGAAATATGAGATCCACTTGAAACCGTACCGCGAATTATTCCCTTCGTCTTCTGTTCTAGAGCATCTAATGTATCAGGACTCGCCGCATATGTGATAAATCCAACACGGAATCCCCAAACGTAATTTTCTTTTGTCGCACCATCAATTTTGACTGGCAAAATGTTTTCATGACTGTCCGCTAATAAACCGAACAACGATTCTTTAATAGAATCCTCATAAAATAACCCGAAGTATGCATCATCTAGTAAAACTACTAATTTCAAACCACCTTCAGCAGCATCCTTCAATACTTGAACGATTGCTTCTGCCTCTTTAACAGAAGGCGTAAAGCCCGTAGGATTGTTAGGGAAGTTTAACAAGACGATTGCTTTTTCCGTTTGTTTAGCAAGTGTGTCACGGAACGCTTCCACATGGAAACTACCAGCCTCATTGAAAAGAGGGAAAGTCTCTACCCGTCCACCTCTTCTTACTTGGAACACTGTGTTATAGTTCCCCCAATATTGTTGCGGTGTTACTAATACGTCTCCAGCATCCATGAACAAGTCTGCTGCAATACTTAAGCCATGTGTTAGTGCACTAGTTACTATCGGTGTACCAATTGATTTACCATTCATCGATGGGTTGTCTACTAACAGCTTTTCCTTCCATACTAAACGTAAAGCTTCCTTCCCCTGAGGAGGAGCATATGGATAGATATCATTTGGTTTATAATCTAATTTCTTTTGTATATGGTTGAAATGCATCGGTTCCCCATTTTCCGTTGCGATTCCAATAGTAGCATTAAAACGATGTGCTTTTTTCCCTGCTTCTGCACTTTGACTTAAAATACCTTTTGGATAGTACAAGTTTTTACCTAAATCGGACAACATATTATAGACTGCTGGGTTTTCTTTTTGCATTTTTTCATTTAATTGCGTTGCTAAAGCATTCATCTATTGGTACCTCCATAATATCTGATTTACAAATATTGTACTCTATTTAACTAAAGTATTATACCCTTACGTGAAATATATCATTCTAACCTTGTCACTGCACTAATTCTAAAATAACAGGACAATGATCACTTCCGAGTACCTGTGAATCTATAGAAGCATCCTTCAAAAAAGGGACTAGTTTTTCAGAAGCTATAAAATAATCTATTCTCCATCCAATATTTCGCTCTCGCACCTGACTCATATAGGACCACCAACTATAGGCATCTTCTTTTTCTGGATAAAAGTAACGAAATGTATCTACAAATCCTGCTGCAAGTAAATCGGTCATTTTGCCACGCTCTTGTTCCGTAAACCCTGAGTTACCTCTATTAGATTTAGCGTTTTTCAAATCTATTTCGCTATGAGCCACGTTTAAGTCCCCACACATAATTACAGGCTTTATAGCATTAAGTGTTATTAAGTAAGTACGCATTTCATCTTCCCATTCCAGTCGATATGGAAGTCTCGTTAGATCTCGTTTAGCATTCGGAGTGTATACATTCACCAAGTAAAATCGATCATACTCCAGTGTAATAATTCTACCTTCATCCTCTGAAACATTATCACCAACACCATATTTAACAGAAATCGGTTTTACCTTCGTAAAAATTGCTGTACCAGAATAGCCCTTTTTCAAGGCATAGTTCCAATACTGTTCATAGCCGTGTAAGGGTAGCTCAATTTGGCCAGCTTGTAGCTTTGTTTCTTGCAAACAAAAAATATCAGCGTTTACTTCATTAAAATATTCGAGAAATCCTTTTTTCGCGCAGGCTCTTATGCCATTCACATTCCATGAAACCAACTTCATTTTATATCCTCCAAGATAGAAACTTATGTAACTAGTTTTATGTTAATCATAACAAAGTGTTGTCTCTTTTAAAAACAATGAGTAGGCAAGACAAGTAATGGGAATTTTTATAATTCCAGAGTTATGCTGATTAATATAGATCAATCCTCTTTTGGTTAAGAATTCTGTCATTCTAGCATATATTGGTCGTTAGATTGGGTTTCTATTTAGTGAGAAAAAGGGTACTTTATAAATAAGAGAATAGTAGAGGAAGTGTCGAATACATGGATGTATCATTAAAATCATCCGGGGCAAAACATAAAATGAGCGAAGCGAAACCTTGGGTTCGTCGCTTTGGTCGTTTTGGTTATATGACTATAGGTATTGTGTATGGAATGATCGGCATTCTCGCAGCTTTAGCAGCATTCGGACCCCGAGGAGAGATGACCGGAACGTCTGGTGTACTGCAATCAATCTCTGAAATACCATTCGGGGAAATTGCCTTATGGATTATTGGAATAGGTTTATTCGGTTATATCCTATGGGTTTTTATATTAGCAATTAAAGATCCTAATAATGTAGGAACTGATGTACAAGGTCTAATAAAAAGAGCGAGTTATTTCATTAGTGGAGTCATTTATGCAAATTTATCATATGGAGCTATAAAACTAGCAAGCCATACAGGAAATGCTGGTAATAGTGAATCTGAGAAAAACGTTTCCATTAAGTTACTGGAACAACCATTTGGTATATGGTTAGTTGGAATAGTTGGTGCAATAATTATTGGATGTGGCGTTTTCGAACTTTATAGTGGTGTTAAAGAGAAATTCATGTCTGAATTCAAAACCTATGAAATGAATGGTATGGAACGAAATGTTGCTAGAATAACAGGGAAAATTGGTCTTATTTCAAGAGGGACTGTTATAAGTATGATCGGATTTTTCTTTATTCGCACAGCATATACAAATAACTCCGAAGAATCTAAAGGGTTTGGGGGTGCTTTGACAGAATTAGCAAACCAGCCCTTCGGAAAGTTTTTGCTAGCTATGGTAGCAATTGGACTAATCTTATATGGCCTCCACCAAATCATACTCGGACGCTATCAGCGCATGAACTTTGGTTATGAGAAATCTAACTTTAAAAAACGTTAAACATTTTCGAAGTACGCTATCTCTCATCCCTTATAAATGACTATCAGATTGATATATAATCTGATAGTCATTTTAGATTACATCGTTCTCTTTCAATAAAGACTGACTTACTCTTTACTTTTTAGTCATCTTCAGTAACACAAATATGGCGATAGCTAATGCAAATAGCCCAAACAAAATAACTAATGAGATAGCCCCAAACAATACTAAGCTCATAAAAACCCTCCTTTGGTGCTAACTCTATTAAGCATGGACTTTAGACTTTTCTAGGGCAGTCCCTAAAAACTTAGCAAGCTCCAGCATCCCATATTTCTCTGCCTTAGCCTCTGCATCCGCATTGTAGTTCGTATTTGTGTTTACGTCATACGTGTACACTTCCCCGTTTGCATCACGAATAAATTCAATACCGGCTACATCAATTTTGTTTGCTTGCAAGAATGCTTCATATCGCTCGACCCAAGATACATCAATATCTTCTTTAACTTCAAACTTCATAGCTGGCTCTTCTCCCACTGGACAGAATGCATCTCCAATTTGACAAGAATCTGCCGGACAAAGCTCGAATCCTTCTGAAGTATCTACTCTTACTGCATATAAATACTTACCACCGATGAACTCCGCTCTCGTAATATAAGCATCGGGTGATTGGATGTATTGTTGGATGAGCGTAATACCATCTACAGGATCTTCAAATGCAGGGCCATTCACATAAGTTTCCAATGCCTCTATTGTTTGAAATAATTGTACTCCTAATCCTTTACCAGCACGATTATGCTTTGTGATAAATGGCGTCTTCCCTAGCTTTTTAGCAGCTAAAATAATTTGCTCACTACCAACAGCCGCAATCGTTTTTGGCGTGTTGATGCCACTTGCTTGCAAAGCAGTATACTGATTGATCTTACTTAGTTCTAAACTTAACGCTTTCGTTCCATTAAATACTGTTCTTCCATGAAGCTCAAGCCAAGACAGCACTCCACCAGCTAATTCAGGTGCATATCTATGTCCCCTAGTATGGGAAGAAGCACTCATTCGGTTATAAAACACCCCTTCTGGAGGTGCTGTTGTTAAATCTACAATTCCCTGGTTTAGATGCCATAATTCATACGGTAAATTTAATTCTTCTAATCGTTTTGTTAAATGAACCGTCCACTCATCATTTTCATGAATTATATATATTTTAGACATAATCATCCACTCCTCTACTTCTATTCCTATCAAACTACTATGTATTAGTATATACCAATAAAGTTGGAGACAACAGCAGAAAACCCTGCTCTTGGAGAGCAGGGTTCAGACTGTAGACAAACTTAATTTTAGATGGAGTTGAATATTAAACTCGGCAATGCCCACCACTTCGCTTTCCGTGGGCTTGGCTTCAGCCTCCTCGTCACTACGTTCCTGCGGGGTCTTCAGCTCAAGCTAATCCCACAGGAGTCTTCGTGGTGGTACCTTGCCTTATAAACAGTTCCAATAGAGTATGTAATATCTTACTTTTAATAGGATAAATAAAACCCTTATGGATATTTATTACTATTCATAACCATTTATAAAATACCTTTGTCGTCAAACTGGAAAACCCTGCTCTTGGTGAGCAGGGTTTTCCAGTTAATATGGATCCGCTTCATGACTTTTATCAATTGCTTGTTCTGGTGCTTTATCTCCGTCTTTATTTCCCAACGGTTTTTGAGAGGAACCATTACTTTTAGCTTGAGCAAGTCCTTCTCTTAAATGACGCCCATAGTCTTCATCTGCTTCCTCCGCTAAAGCAATCATCTTTTCTTGAATTCGTGGGTCACAGGCAGACAGGTCATTTACTAAATTCGAGATGAGCTCCGTTTTTTCCCATTGCTCAAATTGTCGATAGGTTTCTCCTGCTTGCTTTGTGTTATTTTGACGGTCAATGGACTCGCGCACTAAGTTTCCTTTAATCATTGGAGTGTACTCTTTACCAATTTGTGTTGCTTCCTTTAAGCCATCTAGTATGGAAGGTTCATAGTTGATATGTGGATTTTGGAACGGACCTCTATCTAACTTGTACGCCATTTGGCCACCGCTTTGATTGGTTGCAACACGTTTTTTGGGTGCATTAATCGGAAGCTGTAAATAGTTTGCTCCAACACGGTGACGTTGTGTATCGGAATATGAAAATGTACGGCCTTGTAGCATTTTATCGTCCGAAAAGTCCAATCCATCTACGAGTACACCGGTACCAAACGCTGCCTGTTCCACCTCTGTAAAATAATCCACTGGGTTTCGATCTAACACCATTTTTCCAACAGCCTTCCAGGGGAATAAGTCTTCAGGCCACAGCTTTGTATCATCTAACGGATCAAAGTCTAACTCTGGATGATCATCATCACTCATCGTTTGGACTAGTAACTCCCATTCAGGGAAATCACCTTTTTCAATTGCATCATATAAATCCTGCGTTGCATGATTAAAGTTTTTTGCCTGTATTTCCTCTGCTTCCTTTTGAGTTAAGTTACGAATGCCTTGCTTCGGCTCCCAGTGATATTTTACAAGGACTGCTTTACCTTCGTTGTTTACCCATTTATACGTATTTACACCTGACCCTTGCATCATTCGGTAATTTGCCGGAATGCCCCATGGAGAATAGATGAAAGTCACCATATGAAATGACTCAGGGGAACTCGCACAAAAATCAAAAAAACGTTCCGAATCTTGAATATTAGTTACCGGATCTGGCTTAAACGCATGAATCATGTCCGGGAACTTTATCGCATCACGGATAAAGAATATTTTCAAGTTATTCCCTACTAAATCCCAGTTTCCATCCTCTGTATAAAACTTCACTGCAAACCCACGTGGATCACGTAGCGTTTCAGGAGAATGCCCTCCATGAATAACGGATGAAAATCGAACAAAAACAGGAGTTTTCTTTCCTTTTCCCTGAAATACTTTAGCACGAGTATATTTAGAAACTGCCTCGTCTCCCACAGCACCATAAGCTTCGAAATAACCATGCGCTCCGGCACCTCTTGCATGAACTACCCGCTCTGGTATACGTTCCCTGTCAAAGTGACTTATTTTCTCAATGAAATCATAGTTTTCTAACGTTGCTGGTCCTCTGTTTCCAACGGTCCTCATATTCTGATTATTCGTTACCGGATGCCCCTGCCTATTCGTAAGAGTATCTTCATTTTCCACATTTGTAGTGTTATTAGTTTGTTCTTCCTTCACTGTTCATCCTCCTAAACACAAGATAGAATTTACATTCCTCTCTATACTGTCCAGAACAATGAGTAAATATTCCAGTATTACATAAAGCTTGCTATAGAAAGTGCATACTTTCTCCAAACCGATACAAGAATCGGTTTCTCTACTTTCCTTTTTCCACTTACATACGTTTGTAAATCTCCTTTAAATGTTAAGGATAATGCTGAAAGTTGTTCGAAATGATATGGCTGCGTTAAAGGAGGTGCAACCCGGAACTGCGAGGACGGACATTCTTTCATGATTGTAGCGACAAACTGAGAACAAAAGAATGCATTCTCACGTTCTTTTTCAATATTTATCGCAACGTACACTAAGCCGATTAAATTATATTTGTATAATTGCTGTTGTTGTTCCATTTGAGTAATTATACTTTTCATCCGTAAATATTCAGAATCCGTCACCCCACACTCATAAATGGCACAAGTAGCTCTTTGAAGCATTCCCTCAATCGGGTTTTCTTTTATAAACCCTCCATTAAAAGGGTTATGATGACTTTTTCTACCAAAGCTATACATCTCATTTAGTTCCTCATCAAAAGCAATAGAGGCATGGTTCAACTCTTTTTTTGTATACATGCCAATCGCTTTTGAAAAAAGTGTCCCAGTATTACTAAGAATGATATAAACCTTTTTCCCCATTTTTTCCACCTCGTTCAGAAGAGGTATTTTTCCTCTAATCTATTATCCTAATCATCCTCTATTTTTTAATAATTCCAAACGTACTTAAGGTGGAAAGTGACTAAGCCCTAAGCCGTAGATGGTTGATATAATTTAGTTTTACAGCCCGAATATAAAGAATAAAAAGCAATATTGAATGCATACATTTTTTCTACAATTATTATACGTTGAATATTCACAATACACTTTTCTATTAAACACTCTATATACATATGTCTAGTTGTTAGTCATATAGCCATGTATTAGTGATTGTGCCCATATTACAAACTTGTTACAATTTCATTGCTTGTTATAACTATAAAAAAATATTATTCCAAAAAGATAGAATTTAAAGGAGAGATAATGTGACTCAATATAATTTAGAAGAGTTGAAACTATTAAATCAGTTTTTGTTTGCCCTTTTTATCGTTGCTGATTTTGCACTTTTTCTTCATTTCACTAATAATATTTTTCCCTGGTTCTCATTAATTGGCGCAGCTATTGGAATGTCCATTATTGTTGCTTGTTGGACCGGAAAAAAATACACACTTTTCATCGCCGCATTATTAGTAAGCACTGCCTTATTTTCAATCGTTTATAATTGGCAAACTATTGTACATTAATACATTTTTCATAAATGGAGGGTTTGAATATGTCAGAACAAGAAAAAAAGAGTCCTATTTTAGATAAGCGTTCATCTAGACGTACATTCATCAAAAATTCTGGTTTAACAGTTGGTGGACTTGTTTTAGGTGGAGCAATCGGTAGCCTAGTTGGTGGCAAAACTGAAACAACTACTCATACAGCTACTGGCGGAAGTACTCATACGGCTATCGATTACAGTGATACTCGTCAGTTTTTCGTAAGACAAAAAGATTTTGATGCACTTAGTACAGCAGCGGAACTAATTTATCCAGAAGATGAGCATGGTCCAGGCGCTATTACACTCGGGGCTCCTTACTTTATAGACAAACAATTAGCTAGCCCTTGGGGAATTAATACGGATGATTATAGAAAAGGTCCTTTCCAACCAGGCGAAGTCCCTCTAGATAAAGCAGAAATTATGCTGCAAGGTGTTCGTAAAATAAATGAAGTTGCAGAGAAAGAGCATGATGGAAAGGTCTTCAAAGATTTATCGGAAGAGCAACAAATTACTATCCTTAGTACTTTTGAAGCTGGAGAAGTAAAAATGGATTTAGTAAATTCTGCAGCATTTTTTGGTTTACTAAGAACACTTACATTACAAGGTTGTTTCTCAGACCCACTTTATGGTGGCAATAAAAACATGGCTGGCTGGAAAATGAAAGAATTCCCTGGAGCTCAAATGTCGTATGCTTCCTATTTAGATGAAGAAGAATTTGTATTAATAGATCCTATTAGTTTAGGCGGACACAAACATTCATAAGGTAAAACAACAAGAGGAGGATTATTATGGTTACAAAATTACCAAAAGTTGATGTTGTAACAACTGGTATGGGCTGGACAGGCGGTATTGTTGCTGCTGAACTGACAAAAGCTGGCTATCATGTTGTTGGATTAGAACGTGGAGTAGAAAGATCCATCGAAGATTATTTACATGGTCATGATGAATTAAAATATAATATTCATAAAGAATTAATGCAAAAGCTAACAAAAGATACTATTACATTCCGTAATACATTAAACGATACTGCCAAACCAGTACGTGATGAAGGTGCATTAGTAGTAGGAACTGGGACTGGTGGCGGCGGTGCTCACTGGGGTGGCCAAACGTATCGCTATTTCCCATATGATTTTGAAATTCGCAGTAAAACGATTGAAAAGTATGGTGAAGGTAAAATTCCAGCTGATGTTACTATTCAAGACTGGGGTATTACGTACGATGAAATCGAACCATATTACTCCAAGTTTGAACAAATGGCTGGTATATCAGGGGAACCCGATCCTTTAGCAGGACATCGTTCGATCGATTACCCAACACCACCACTAAAAAAATTACCACAAATGAAAATGTTCCATGAAGCATCAGAGAAACTTGGATATCATCCATTCGTAGTTCCAACTGCAAATGTGTCAGAAACATATACGAATCCAGATGGAGAAACATTAAATGCATGTCAGTACTGTGCATTTTGTGGGAACTATGGCTGTGAGTACGGAGCAAAAGCAGACCCAATCGTAACAGTAATACCAACTGCTAAGAAAACAGGTAATTTTGAACTTCGAACAAATTCTATCGTAACGCGTGTATTATATGATGGAACAAAAGCAACTGGTGTTTTATATAAAGATACAAGAACTGGTGAGGAGTTCGAACAACCTGCCGATCTTGTTGTTTTAACAAGCTATATCTTTAATAATGTTCGCTTACTATTGTTATCTGGTATTGGAAAACCGTATAATCCTAAAACTGGTGAAGGAATTATCGGTAAAAACTACACAGATCATCATACGATTACTGGAGCTATTGGTTATTTTGAAGAGAAAAAATTCAATAGTTACATCGGAACAGGTTCTTTAGGATCGGCTTTCAATGACTTTAATGCGGATAACTTTGACCATGCAAATCTGGATTTCATCCATGGTGGGCAGATTGAATTGCATTTATTTGGTAATGAACCTATTTCTAATAATCCTGCACCATTTGGTACGCCGACTTGGGGTAAAGAATTTAAGAAAAACTCTTTACACTATTTCTACCGTAACCTAAGTGTAGTATCACAAAGAGCTATATTGCCTCATAAAGATCATTATCTAGACTTAGATCCAACGTATACAGATGATTACGGTGATCCGTTAATTCGTGTAACATTCGATTATACTGAGATGGACCATAAACGTAATGAATTTTTAGTTGAAAAAATTAATGAAGTAGTAAAAGAAATGGGAGCAGACATTATCGATATAATTCCAATGGCTGAGCATTTTGGTGGAAGATTCACTTTCCAACATGATGGTGGCGGTGTAATCATGGGTGATAGCCCTGAAAACTCTGCAGTAAATAATTACATGCAAATGTGGGATGTAGATAATTTATTCGTTTGTGGAGCTTCGGCATTCCCTCACTTTGGTCCAACGAATCCAACTCCAACTGTAGGTGCATTGGCTTACCGAGCAACTGAAGGTATGATTGAGTACTTAAAAAACGGCGGCGGACCATTAGTTCCTAAAAAATAATACAGTAGCAAGTGTAGAACCATCATTTTCTTTCAAAATGTGTTATATTAATAACGATTCTTTATAGAAGGAGGAGATTCTATGCCAAACATAGGGATACCCGGTTTAATACTTGTACTAATTATTGCTTTGATCATCTTTGGTCCATCTAAATTACCTCAACTAGGCAAAGCTGTTGGACAAACGTTAAAAGAATTCAAAACCTCGACTCGAGATATTATAAATGATGAAGAAAAAGATGATAAGAAAGTCGAAGCATCTGAAGTAAATTTAGATAAAAAATTATAATTTTGGTTGGTCCTGACATCTGTCAAGACCAGCTTTTTTATTAGAATTAGCTTTTCTTTTTGAAATGAAATGAGCTATTATTGGTTTTAAATATTTCTAATAAATTATCTGCAATTTGCTCTGGTGTTTGTTTACACCCACCATGTATCCATTCAAGAATTACCCCATAAGAACCATACATTTTATATGTATTATAATGCTCTAGCTCAATACTTTCATTCGCTGCATCTAAATATACGATTCCCTCAAATACCTCCTTAAATTTCAAAAAGAATTTATCATTCATCCTAGGAATGGAATCTTCTAATGTTAATAAACTATAAAAATCTCTATTATCATAAAAGTGTTTAAAAAAAGCATTGGATGAAGGTAATATATGATTATAATCAACAACCTTTGTTTCTAGAAATGGCTTATGAAATGCTAATTTTAATTCTCCTAATACTTCTGCTAGCAATTCTTCTGCTAAGTCCTCTTTATCTTTAAAGTGTAAATAAAAGGTGCTTCTATTATAGTCTGCCTTTTCCACTATATCTGTGACCGTAACGTTTTTGTATCCTTTGCTCTTCACTAGCTGGATAAAATGCATCTTCAAGAGATTTTTTGTTCTCCGAATTCTTCTATCCCCCATCGAATAACTTTCCGAATTCATGAGCAATTCCCCCTTGTCTTTTTAAATATAGACAAAATTATACATGAATAATCATCCTTGAACCAATCTGTTTTAAGTTCGTCCATATTCCTATAGCCATTTAAAAGGAGTATGGGAATGCGAAATCTTCTACTATTTACTTATTTACAGGCACTTTCTTGTATATTTCCTATAATCATCTTTTCAGCCTTAGCTCTTTCTAAATTTGTCAGTATCCCACTTATCCCTAGATATGATCTGATCCTACTCCTTTGTATAGCGGGGCAAGTATTTATGCTCATTTCCAAATTAGAGACTTGGGATGAATTTAAGGTAATTTGTTTGTTTCATATTATTGGTCTCGGTTTAGAATTATATAAAGTACATATGGGTTCTTGGTCGTACCCCGAGGACGCCTTTAGTAAGGTAGGTGGCGTACCTTTGTATAGCGGATTTATGTATGCGAGTGTTGCGAGCTATATTTGTCAAAGCTGGCGTAGGATGAATCTCCATCTGTACAATTGGCCGAAACCCTTTTGGGCGGTAGGAATTAGTGTTCTTATCTACTTCAATTTCTTTACCCACCATTTCACCTATGATATTCGTTGGATTCTTAAATGCTTATTGTTAATCATCTTTTTCCGCACAGTAGTGACTTTTGAGTTAAGAGAAAAAGGGTTTAAAATGCCTATGATTCTTGCATTTTTACTAATTGGCTTTTTTATTTGGATCGCTGAGAATATCGTTACCTTCTTAGGTGCGTGGCAGTATCCTAACCAAGCGGAGACCTGGTCGCTCGTGCATATCGGCAAAATTAGCTCGTGGTTTTTACTTGTGATTATAAGCGTTATTATCGTTGCACAATTGAAGCGAGTGAAGAGCCGTTCATTATAAATATGTGAGGATAGATCGATTATTGTTTGTGATCAATCGATTATCGGTCGCTATCGATCGATGTTCTTACTCGGTGGATCGATTATGGAGCATCATCGATTGATTTTAGTGGATCATCGATCGATTCGACAGATATTAAGTGTTTTTTGACCGATTATCCATTTTCTATATATAAAAACCACTGCCAAGTCAGTTGGCAGTGGTTAATCTTTAATCTACTACAAAATATCTTGCATCCGGATGAGCAAATACGATGGCAGAAACAGATGCTTCCGGTTCCATCATAAACTCTTCAGTAAGTTCTACTCCAATGACTTCAGGTTTTATCAAGCTAAACAGTTTTGCTTGGTCATCTAAATTGGGACAAGCTGGATAGCCGAAAGAGAATCGCTGCCCTTGGTATTTTGCTGCAAAACGGTCACGCATGGTGAAGTCCGTTGCATCTGGGAATCCCCATTGGTCTCGGATTTCTTGGTGAATGCGTTCGGCAAATCCTTCTGCAAGTTCTAAGGCTGTTGCTTGTAATGCATGGCTTTCTAAAAACTTGCCTTGGTTTTTCAGTTTAGCGGCTTCCCCACGAACTCCATGCCCTGCCGTTACTAACATTAGTGCTACATAATCCATTTCTCCACTGTCTACAGATTTTAAATAATCTGCTAAACACAGGAATGGCACGACGGATTGACGTGGGAATGTAAAGCGCTCGATTTCTGTTTTACCATCGGTCGGGTCATAAATAATGACATCATTGCCATCCGCCTGAGCAGGGAAAAATTGATATACCCCTTGTGGCTTCAATATATCAGATTTTAAATATCCTGTGACTAATTCATGTAATTCCGTTGCACGCCCGTCATTCTCTGCTAACAGTTTTTCACTATACCCTTTTAATCCTAAATGATGACCTATTAATGTGCGCATATTCACATATGGGTGCAAATGTGCGACAGAATAATCCTTTAATACATGTTTACGAACATCCTTTGGAATGTATACCTGAACATCCTCACTTACTGTCTTAACTGGTTTTTCTAAAACAGCTACCGCTTGTTTAACCGAGCGATTAGCTTCCGCAATTTTTCGTTTTTCCTGTTGAACACTAAGTTCGACTAATAGAGTCTCTTTATCTTCTTTATTTTGTAATCGATTGGCTAGGTCCAGACCCTGCATGGCATCTTTCGCATATAGAACAGGACCATCATATTGAGCGGAAATTTTTGTCTCAGTAAAACGACGAGAAAGTGCTGCTCCACCTACTAATATTGGCACATCAATACCTGCTTCTTTAAAGTCTTGAGCAGTGATGACCATTTGCTGCGCAGATTTTACAAGTAGCCCTGAAAGTCCGATCATATCAGGCTTTTCTTTCCGGATTACCTCTATTAAAGTGGCTGGAGTTACTTTAATCCCAACATCGATTACTTTATATCCGTTATTACTCAATATAATATCAACTAAGTTTTTACCTATATCATGCACATCGCCTTTTACAGTCGCAAGGACGATTTTCCCTTTACCAGAGTCATCCTCTTTTTTCTCCATGAACTGCTCCAAATATGCAACAGAAGCCTTCATCACTCCCGCACTTTGAAGAACCTCTGCAACTATTAATTGATTGTCATTAAACAGTCGCCCTACCTCAGCCATGCCCTTCATCAATGGACCATTAATAACATCTAGTGGTGCATCATACATTTGAAGTGCCGCTTCTAAATCCGGGATAAGTCCTTCCTTCGTACCTTCAATAACATAATAGGCAAGACGTTCTGGTACAGTTTTGGGTATATCATCTTCGGTCTTTTCTTTCTTTTTATCTCGGTAAAAATCGGTGAAATCAGCAAGTGTTTTGTCAGTCGTCGTAAACAAAAGCTCATTGGCCATGTCGATTTCTTGTTTAGGAATAGACGCATATCTCTCCAGTTTCTCGGTATTTACAATCGCGTAGTCCAAACCAGCCTGCGTGCAATGATATAAATAGACTGCATTCAATACTTCTCGACCAACGGGTGGAAGACCAAATGAGACATTACTTACTCCTAAAATAGTTAGTACTCTTGGCAGTTTTTCTTTAATGAGGCGAATCCCTTCAATCGTTTCTACTGCTGATCCAATGTATTGTTGGTCACCTGTTCCGACTGGGAATACGAGTGGATCAAAGATAATATCCTCTGGCGCAAGCCCCCATTTATTAACTAATAAATCATAAGAACGTTCTGCGATTTCTAACTTTCGCTGTCTTGTAACCGCCATTCCTATCTCATCAATTGTGCCAACTACAACTGCAGCACCGTATTTCTTCACTAAAGGCATTACAGCTTCAAACCGCTCTTCTCCATCTTCTAAATTAATTGAGTTGATAATTGTTTTTCCTTGGGAATATTTCAGTGCAACTTCAATTACCTTTTCATCAGTCGAATCAATAACAAGTGGCACTTTAACTTTTTTCACTACCTCTTTCATAAAGTTAGTCATGTCCTCTAGTTCATCACGGTCCGGATTTGCTAGGCAAATATCGATAACATGAGCTCCACCTTTTACCTGTGCCCGAGCAATTTCAGAGGCTTCCTCAAATTTTTCATCTACGATTAAACGTTTAAATTTTCGAGAGCCAATTACATTTGTTCGTTCCCCTATAAAGAGTGGCCGCATCGTTTCGTCGTATTGAAGAGGCTCAATCCCTGATACTACATGCCCATGACCTGCTTCTACGGGTTTACGTGGTGAAAGATCCTTTACCGCTTCTCGTACTGCTCGAATATGAGCTGGAGTCGTTCCACAGCATCCACCAACAACATTCAACCACCCTTTTTCCGCAAAGCCTCTCAGTTTTTTTGAAAGTGATTCAGGAGATTCGTGATAATGCCCTTCCTCATCTGGTAAGCCAGCATTAGGATAGCAGCTAACATATCCATCTGATAGCTCAGATAACGAACGGATATGATCGGTCATAAATTCTGGTCCGGTAGCACAATTCAATCCAACAGAAAGTGGCTTTATATGTTCGATGGAAATATAGAATGCCTCAATACTCTGCCCTGCAAGTGTCGTTCCCATTGGTTCAATTGTTCCTGAAATCATAATTGGTAGCTCTATCTTTAATTCCTCAAATGCTTGTTTGATTCCAATTGTCGCAGCCTTCACATTCAGCATATCCTGGCTCGTTTCTAGTAAAATAACGTCTACTCCACCTTCTACTAAAGCTTTTGCCTGTACATAAAAGTCGTTTGTAAGTTCGTCAAAGGTAATACCACCAGTAACCGATAGTGTTTTAGTCGTTGGCCCTATTGCCCCAGCTACAAATCGTGGCCAGTCAGATGTAGAAAATTCATCTGCACATATTTTAGCAAGCTGGGCTGCTCGAAAGTTTATATCATGTGCCTGAGCGCCAAGATCATATTCATTTAACACGACTGGGGTTCCACCAAATGTATTCGTACAAATAATATCAGCCCCAGCAGCTAAATATTCCCGATGAACATGTTCAATAACATCTGGTTTGACGATATTTAAATACTCATTACAACCGTCGTATTCTTCCCCTCCGAAGTCTTCAGGGCTAAGATCTGCATTTTGTATCATCGTTCCCATTGCACCATCAATAATTAGTATTCTTTGTTGAAGCTGCTGCTCAATTAGATGTTTGGACATAGCTGAATCCTCTCTCTTTCTCCCGGTCAGCCTCTTGAATATAATGAATTAATTCTAGAGACATATCGTAACGGAAAAATGGTGTAATAATATAAATTCCGTTAAATAATTCCGCTGCGGTATCGATTAATTCCTTCGATATTTGAATACCTTCTGCAGTAGCTCGCTCTCTATCTTCTCCACATAAGCGCATACGCTCTAGCACCTCTTCAGACAACTTTATGCCTGGGACTTCATTGTGAAGGAATTCAGAATTTCGACTATTGGTTAGTGGCATAATTCCGATGAAAATAGGGGTTGATAAATGCTTGGTCGCTTCGTAAATCTCATGGATTTTTTCTTTCGAATAGACAGGCTGTGTGATGAAATAATCCGCCCCACACTCAATTTTCTTCTCTAGTCGCTTCACTGCACGGTCCAGCACACGAACATTCGGATTAAAAGCAGCTGCTACAGAGAAGTTAGCCTTTTTCCGTAGCGACTTTCCTGAGAAAGAAATACCTTCGTTTAATTGTTTGATCAGTTGAATCAGTTCTAAGCTTGATACATCATAAACACTTGTCGCCCCAGGGAAATCCCCAATTTTAGTTGGGTCTCCAGTAACTGCAAGAATGTCATGGATTCCAAGCGCATCCAATCCCATCAAATGAGATTGAAGACCAATTAAATTACGATCACGGCACGTAATATGAGCAAGTGGTCTAATATTTTTTTGGTGTTTTAACATCGAACCCATCGCCATATTACTAACTCGTGGAGAAGCCAATGAATTATCCGCCATTGTCACCGCGTCAATTCCAGTTGCATATAGCTTTTCTGCACCTTCCATGAATATAGTCGTATCGAGATGACGGGGAGTGTCTAATTCAACAATTATGGTCCGTTCTGTTTTCGCTTTTTCATGTAGAGCTTGGGTATTAGTTGGCTTAGCATCTTGAATAATAATAGGCTTTCTTGTCTCTACTACTTTATTGGTAATAGGGGTTAAATGCCCAATATGTCTTTTCACTGCTTCAATATGCTTTGGTGTCGTTCCACAGCAACCACCTATTAAGCGCACTCCTGCATCTCTCAAATATAATGCAGCTTTACCAAAGTACTCAGCATCGGATTCGTAAACTATACGTCCTTCATCTATATCCAGTAAGCTCGCATTTGGATAAGCAGATAAGAATGCCTTTTCTGGCAGCTTTACTCCTTCAAATGCTTGAATTGTATGATGTGGACCTAGTCGACAGTTGACTCCCACAATGTTGGCTCCAATTGTTTCAAGCTCATGCAACGCATCATTTAGAGGTAAGCCATTTTGTAAAATACCCGGATCATGCATAGACACTTGAGCTATTATCGGAATATCCGTTAGTGTACGAAGATAAGTCACAGTAGTCTTTAGCTCTTCGAAATCATAATAGGTTTCAAGTAATAGACCATCTGGATCTCCCGCTAACAATTGGATTGCTTGTTGGTCGAGTGAATGAATAATTTCTTGGAGTGTAGCATCACTTTTTCGGATTCCTCGAATCCCCCCAATAGTCCCGAGGACGAATTGGTTTCCAGATGCGGCAGCTCTTTTCGCAATTTGAATGGCAGCTTCATTTATTTCTTTCACATGATTTTCTAGTCCATAGCGAGCAAGCTTAATAGCATTTGCTCCGTATGTATTCGTTTGAATAATATCTGCTCCGGCCGCAATATAATCCTGATGGATTTTCTCTATAATTTCCGGTTTTTGAATATTTAACTCTTCATTACAATAGTCAATTCCATAAGAGTACAGTAGTGTCCCCATTGCCCCGTCTGCTGTCAGCATAGATGTCTGTAATTTCTCCAATAAACTCATAGTGCCTTCATCCTCCCATATAAAAAAGCCTTCTATGAAAAGAAGGCTTTACTAGTATGCAAGATACCACCTTCTCATCTTTCAAACTTTTGCAAAGTCTGCTGGATTTAGCACCTGACCAAATAAATGGCTGGTTGCTGAAGCGTCGTAGGGCCAGTCCCTCGGCTTCTCTTGATAAGAATTTCACTATTCAGTTTTCTAATTAGACATATCGTACCTTTATTCAACTAAAGCGTCAAGTTATATTTTTAATTTTCGATATACTCCGCTTTTTAAGTTGGATCGTCCTCATCGATCGATTGATCGTGATGATTGATCGATTATGGACGACGATGGAGCGATTTTTTGTGGTGGTCGATCGATTTTCGATGTGTATCGATCGATTATTCCTCTCGATCGATCGATTCTCCAATAATACGCTTCACCACTTCCATTTATACTCTATTTTACTCTGGGATGTTCCAGTTCGAATTAAATCCATAGATTGGAGAAGTCTAGATGCTACATGATGAGAGTTTATATGAAGGAATTTTCGACACTGCCGATTATTAATCGTATCCCCGATCAAAACAAACCACTCTCGAATGGCTTTCTCATGAACAAGCCTATCTACATGACCACAACGTATACAGTTCCAGCCATTCTTCCTTTTTACCATCCCAAACATTTCACATTTTTCAAAGCACACTCCAGTTTGTAAATCATTTGGGTTAATACCCCAGCGATTACACATCGGGTATGGGAAGTATGTTTTGTGACTATTTAAAATTTCTGTACTCAATTTATGCAGCTCTTTCCTAGATATATACCTTCTTTCTCGAGGAATATTTCTTAGATAGATAGGAATTGTTTGATGGAGAATAGCGTTGTATTTTGTGGGGGGCTCAATAACTCGAACTTTGGAATTGGTTAATACAATTACTCCAAAAACAGGAATCGTCACACCATGTTGTTTTAACCATTCGTCGAGTAAAAAAATATTCCTTTCAATCTGAACCTCTGGACTTTCAAATACATCCACTTTACCTTCTTCATTTTCTCTTTCTAATTGAGAGGGGTTTTGCTTAAAGCTCAACTTTCCACCTATATTCTTACTCTCCAAAACCACTCCAAAATACTGCGTGAAAAAGACTGTATCAATCTGGAACTTTCCATATGATTCTAAACTCACATCGTGCAATACCACATATTCAAAAGGAAATGAATATTTACTAAACACTCCGTCTACTCTAACTTCTCCATGAATACCAGCCAATGCCTTATGCATTTTGGAATGAATCAATTCCTTCATTTCATGTGACTCATGTAATCGTCGATTCAATAACTGAAGACCTATATAGCTATATTCCTCCGTACGTGTTTTTACTATCAACCAACCACCTCCACCCGAATCGTAGCACAATAAAAGAAATTGTAAATTCCACTAAATACGCAACTATTCTGTTTTCCCCATAAAAAAAGACCAAAAGTGAATTTTGGTCCCGTAATTTACTGTACTATTGAATTTATGATTTTTTCTGCCGTTTCTCTGCCATTCTTAATACAAGCCGCAATCCCAACTCCGTAATAAGAACAGCCAGCTAACAAGACGTTTGGCATGTCATTTGCCATTTTAGCTGTTAATGATTGAATCGCATCTCCATGTGCTAAATGATAGTTCGGCATTTGCTCGTTCCATTTTGTTACTTCTATGACTTCAGGCTTGCCCGTTAATTTCAAGCTCATTTCAATATCTTGAAGCACCACTTCCACTAGCTCGTCTTCACTCATGTTCTTCATGCTCTCAAAAGCCGAGTTCGAACTCTTATAAAACATACGAACTAATAACTGATTATTTTTTGATGTGTGCGTCCATTTCCGACTTGTCCACGTACATGCATTACATCTCACATCACTATTTTCCGAAACGATAAAACCAGTTCCCTCCGCTGGGAGCTGCTCGTCTGGAATATCAAAACCAAGATACACACTAATAAGGGAGGAATTTTTTAGTTTGTTAAAGTCCGTATCCAACTCTTCGTCCTGAAGAATTACTTGCGCCACGTTATGAGGAGTTGCTAGCACTACACTGTCCGCTTCAATCGTTTCTCCATTAGTCAGTAAAACCGAGTAATAATCATCTTTCTTCTCTACTTTCTTCGTTGCCACACCTTTAATAATTGTTGATTGGCTTAGCACTTCCTCTAAGCGATCGATAAGTGTAGAAAGTCCATTTTGAAAGGAAATAAACTTCTTATTTGCTGAGGCCTGGAATTGCGCTTTGTTTTCTTCTAACCCTTTCATTATACTGCCGTATTTGTTTTTATAATCGATTAAGTATGGCAATGTTGAAGCGATAGAAAGCTTATTTAGATCCCCCGAGTATACGCCAGATAACACAGGAACAATTTGTTTTTCCACTAATTCTTTCCCTAAGAAATATTCTAAAAATGATCCGACAGAACTTTCTTTTGTGAAAGTTTCATTTGGTATTTCTAAATCCTTTAACGCTTCTTTTTTCCCTAATTCGGATACTAGCGTACTGCTATTTAACGACTCGATACTTGCAGGGATACCGAAAACACTATCTGCAGGAATCGCATGGAGCTCATTATTTGTGTAAATATATGAAATGCCTGTTGAGTTGTACACTTTTTCATCTTCTAGTTGAAGCTCTTCAATTAGCTGAAAGATGGATTCATTTCTTGCAACGATTGAATCTGCCCCAACCTCCATGATAAAGTCATTCTCCAGTACGGTATGGATTTTACCACCTAAATACTCATTTGCTTCAACTAACACTAACTCTATATCTAATGACTTTTCTTTTTTGAGTTTCTGCAAATAATGCATCGTTGAAAGGCCTGTAATGCCTCCGCCTATAACTACTATTCTTTTCAACATAACCACTCCTTATTTCACTTCATATAACTAGTATAAGCGTTTTTAAAATTATCGGATATGATTTACCTCACTACGAGAAGGTAAATTATGAACAAATAGAGAAAAACTAATTCTAAAGAAACAATCTCCATTAGTAAAAGCCTTGTATAATAACAAGGCTTTTTTATCGACTGAATTCACTATTATGCTAATTTACCCTTATCATTTGATGAATCATTGCTTTTCAGACTGTCTAACAAAACATAGCCAAATATAACTCCTGCTATATACGTGAATGTAAAATCACCTAATAGCGTTACTTCATTGAAAAATAACAAATTCTTTCCATAAACAATAGCCAGAAGCCGAATCATAGCGATATAAATAGATGGGATTCCAATTACAAGGACCTTTACCCAATCAATCGACCATCTCTTTTTATCTTTAATTTCTATGATCAATTTAGGTAATCGTAACAACATTCCCATAAAAATAGAGAAAATACTTGTAAATATTATAAAAGGTTTAATATCAAATACTATCGCTGACCTTTCTCTTAATCGCATTTGATAATCCATGCCCATATAAAAAACACCTCCAACTATTACCGTTGAAAGGAAAATAAATAAAAATCTTTTCATTCAAGCTCCTCCTTAATAGAACCAAAAGAAAAAATGGATAGACTAGCATTTCTAAGTGCTATATCTACCCTTGGTATTATACTTTTCTTAACACAGCTCGTATGGGACTTCCATCTGCCCCTTCAATTTTCAAGGGCAGAGCGATTAAATCATAATCACCTGGTTCTACCTTTTCGAGCAAAAGATTTTCAATTATAAATACATCGTTGTTAAACAGCGAATGGTGAGCTAATAGTTCCTTACTTTCGATACCGTCCACGGAAGGTTGGTCGGTACCAATGAGATAGATACCCTTTTCCTTTAAAAAAGGGCCAATATTTTCCTTCAACGTATTAATCCTGTCTGGAAATTTTTCAGGAGATGCAGTATTCGTCGTTTTTAAAAGCAAACGTTCTACACCTGTTAGATCAAACCCTTCTAACTCCTCCCTACCAATTTCCGTAGCCCCAACGACACTCACCACTTTGGCACGACCAATATACATATTAACGTCTAGCATATCTAACGTTTTCCCTTCACTTACATAGTGAAATGGGGCATCTGCATGTGTTCCAGTATGCAAACTTGCTGTAATCGTCCCAACATTTGCAGCACCACCATCATCCTTTGTAGCGGTTAGTTCATATTCAAAGAGTGTATCTCCTGGCCATGTAGCTATTCTAGTAGAGATAGTTTGTGTAATATCGATCCATTCCTTATTCATATCCGTGACCCCCTATAAATTAGTGCGTAAATCCCAAAGTTCCGGGAAAAAACGATGATCTAATACATGTCGTAAATAATTCACACCGGAAGATCCCCCAGTGCCTTTCTTAAATCCTATTATTCTTTCAACCGTTTTCATATGACGAAAGCGCCACTGTTGAAGCCAGTCTTCCACGTCTACTAGCTTTTCTGCTAGTTGATATAAATTCCAGTGTTGATCGACGTTTTGATAAACTTCCTTCCATGCATTGGCTACTGATTCATCTCCCACATACGAAATGGAATAATCTCGATTCAATAATGAAGGAGCTATCGGAAACCCCGCTCTAGCTAATGCTTGAATCGAAACATCATAAATACTCGGTGCAAAAAAAGCAGTTTCTAATTCTCTATGCAATTCTTCATCCTGCTCGTAAATCTTTAATATATGTTTGAACTTATGGCCAAGAGCAAATTCGATTTGTCGGTATTGAAAAGATTGAAATCCAGAAGCCTTACCTAACTTATCTCGAAACTCTAGATACTCTGCCGGTGTTAATGTAGAAAGAACATCCCAAGCTTGAATAATTTGTGTTTGAATTTTCGTCACTCTTGCTAGCATTTTAAAGGCAGATTGCATCTTATCTGCCTGAATAGCATGGATGGCACTAGTCAATTCATGTAGGATAAGCTTCATCCAAAGTTCACTAACTTGATGGATAATGATGAAAAGCATTTCATCATGATGTCCAGATAATCTGTTCTGACTAGCCAATAAATTATCCAGTTGCAAATATTCTCCATACGTCATATCATTGCTAAAATCTGTATGAATGCCACTTTCCTTCTTTTCATCTTGCATATCATCCCTCCTTATTAAGCAACGACATCACGTTTGTTTTCATATTTTCTATACAGCTCTTCCTCCATAATCCTTTTTAAAATCTGCACAGTATTCCAAACGTCTTCAAACGAGTTATACAATGCAACTGGTGCCAGGCGAATACCATTAGGTGAACGAAAATCGGGAATGACTTGATGCTCTTTTAACGCTTTACATATACGTGCCGCCTCTTCATGCACTAAAAAGATATGACCCCCACGCTTTTCTGATTCACGCGGATTAGAAATGACAAAATTATACTCACCCAACTCCAAATCAATTAACATCATCATATAATCGGTAAGCCTTAATGATTTTTCACGAATTGCTTCCATTCCAACCTCTTGGAACATCTCTAGCGAACCTAATAATGGTGCACTGCTTAGTATATGAGGAGTCCCGATCTGATACGCACCAGCATCAGCTGCTGGTACCATTTGGGTAGACATATCAAATTGCTTCTCTTTATCTGACCCAAACCACCCTGCTAATCCAGGCTTTCTTCCGAAATGCTTACGGTTCACATATAAGCCACCTGTTGCACCAGGTCCACCATTCAGATGCTTGTAGTTACACCAAAAAGCAAAATCTACGTCCCATTTATCTAACTCATGTGGTACAGATCCTATTGAATGACACAAATCAAAACCAATAATAATATTGTGCTTATGTGCCGCTTCCGTAAGCAATTGGATGTCTAATACTTGACCACTTCGATATAGCACACTAGGTAGTACTATTAGAGCCACATCATCGGTCAACGCGTTAATAATATCTTCTTCCTCTAACGTATAGCCATCTCGACTTTTCACCATTATCATATGGTCTTTAACATCCAATCCGTGCAAGGACAGCTGACTACTAATAGCATATATATCAGATGGGAAATTTAGTTCATCCACAACTATTTTCGTACGCTTTCCCTCGGGTCTATAAAAACTAGCAACCAACTGATGCAAGTTTGCCGTTGTAGAGCCCGTTATAATTACTTCGTCCTTTGAGGCTCCTACTAGTGGAGCACACATCTCACTTAATAACTCAGGGAAATAAAACCAAGGATACTGCCCTTTTGTCCAGCCATCTATTCCATATTCTTTCCAAGAATCTAGTAGGGTTAATACTGAATTTTCTGCTCGCTTAGAGAGTAACCCAAGGGAATTTCCATCCATATAAATGGTATTTGGTTGGACATAGAATTCGTGTCGATACATCCTTAAAGTATCTTGCTCATCTAATTTTTGGGCATAGTCTAGTGAAGTATTTCGTTCCATAGTAATTCCCTCCTTATAAACAAAATCATCTATACCTACTTCTGCAATTATCCGAAAATTCCTTCTTTCTATTTCTCATTATGTACTTACAATAAACACTGCTTCTTCGTACATACAAAAAAGCGTTCGAAAATGGACTCTTCGAACGCTACTTGTAACTATGCTATTTTTAGTCGTTATTAATTTGCAAATCAGTTAACACAATAACATTGGGATGATTACAAAGCCGTGTAACCGGAATATCCTCCGTTACATCTCCTTTTAATAACGCTTCAATCGCAGTTCTTTTCTCTTCTCCTACTGCAATTAAAAGAATGCATTTCGCTCTCATTATAGAAGCAATGCCCATCGTAATGGCTTGCTTTGGAACTTCATCAAGCGAGTCAAAAAATCTAGCATTTGCAGATCTAGTGGAAGCTGTTAGCTCAACCACATCTGTTTCACTTTGAAAGGATGTACCTGGTTCATTGAAACCTATATGCCCATTCACTCCGACACCTAATAATTGCATATCGACAGTTAGTGATTTTAACACGTTTTCATATTTTAATGCTTCTGCATGTACATCTTCAGCTACTCCATTTGGAATATATGTAGCTTTAAATGGTTTTGCCTCAAAGAGATGTTGTTGCATAAACGTATGGTAGCTTGCTGGATGTCCTTGAGGAACTCCCACATACTCGTCTAGATTTACACTATTACAGTGAGAGAAATCCAACGCACTACTTCGCAGCTTTTCATAAAGTGGAATCATCGTCCCGCCCGTTGCTAATCCAAATGTAGTTGCACCATTCTTTATCTGTGTTGAAAATATTTCTTGTGCCCGACTATATAGAGCATCATTGTCTTCCCATACTTCTAAATCTAATGCCATACTGAAAACCACCTTTTTCTGAATTGCGCATACTCACTAATTGCTAAATTTTTACGTTAGTAAAATTATCATTATATTCAATTTGGTCATTTGATGCAAATCGAGAGCAAACAAGCACTAATAATACTTTAGTTAAAATCTATTCGATTTTTATATTTTTCCATCATCTCTTCATTATGCGATTGGCTATCTGAGAGATTTGCACTTTTAAACACTGGTAGTTGATCAGATTCCTTACTTATCTCCTCGATAATTTGCGAGATAAGTGCATTAAGAAGAGCAGCCCCAACAACCGTAGAAGATGGACCATATTGCAATCCCTTGTTACTCAGAAGTCCATCGCCAACAGGTATATGTGTATTTAAAACGATATCCACTACATCTTCTAGGCGCTTCCCGCTCGCGTGTCGACCTTCTTGGTCCTTATAATTTAAAGACTGAAGAGAGATAACTAAAATACCCGCCTTTTTCCCTAAGAAAGCCATATCTATTGGAGCTGGATTGCGACCAGAAGTAGAAATAACAATTAGAATATCATTCGGTTGAAAGCTTATGTGGTCATTATTACGCTCGATGAACGTAGGATCTTTCTCGTTCTGTGAAGAAGTCAACGCACCTTTGTGTAACATTAAAGGCTCTATGGTAATCGGAGCAACAGGTACTAACCCTCCTGCACGGTAATATGCTTCCTGAGCTAAAAGATGAGAATGTCCACAACCAAATAATTGCACTATTCCCCCCTTTTTAATACGGTCACCAATTAGCTTAGAAATATTATCTATATTTTCTTTTTCCAGTGCTGCAACCTGCTCCAGTAAACTATTTATTTCCTTCCAATAGGACTGCATTTGATCACCTCTATTTTCATTAACTTTCAAATACTATATTTCCTCGACAGATTGTTTTTTGTACATTCAATTCCAAATCCAATATAACCAAATCTGCGTCAAAGCCTTCATCAATATACCCTTTATGGGATAATTTCAATTGTTTCGCTGCATTAGTAGAGGACATCGATACCAGTTCTTGCAAGGAACAACCCGTCGTTTGCTTCATATTACGAACAGCCTGGTCCATTGTCAGTATACTTCCCGCTAATGCGCCACTAGACAGATGTGCACCTTTTTCTGTGACATAAACGGTCTGTCCTCCAAGATCGTATTCCCCATACTCTAATCCTTTAGCACGCATTGCATCAGTTATTAAAATAATTCCTTCAGCACCCTTCAAACGGTATGCTAAATTCACTGCCTTCATATGACTATGTATATAATCAACAATGATTTCCACTTTCATATGATCCTCTAGCAGAACTGAACCGACTACACCTGTATCACGATGATGGAATGGACGCATTTGGTTATATAAATGGGTAGCTTGCTTAGCTCCCAATCGTACTGCCTTTTCTACTTCATCTGAACTAGCATCTGAATGCCCTATTGAAGAGATAATGCCTTCCTCACTCATGGTCTGTACAAATTCAAAACCACCCACTACTTCTGGAGCAACGGTCACTTGTTTAATACGATTTCCACTAAGTTGTTGCCACTTTAGAAACTGTTCAATAGATGGCTCGGTAATATGTTCAATTGGCTGTGCTCCAGCCCATTTTGTAGAAATATATGGTCCCTCTACATGAATCCCTAAAACCTCTGCTTCATCTGCATTATTTACAAAGCCATTTACATTTTCAAGCGCTGCTTCAATCGCATCCACCCGTTGAGTGATAGTAGTTGGTAAATAGCTAGTCGTACCTTCTTTTACTAATGAACGAGACATTCCTCTAAGCGCTTCTTCTGTAGCATCCATCATGTCAAAACCAGCTGACCCATGAATATGCATATCGATAAAACCTGGCATAACTATCCAATTCTTTGCAGTTCCATCTAAAAAGATATCTGCCTCCACTTGTAAAGCTTGTCCAATTTTCTCTACCTTACCATCTCGGATAAATAGATCCCCTGTAATTTCACGATCATAATTTACAATAGTCACGTTCGATATTAGAATTGTTTTACTCATTACTACACCTCCGCAGTTTGCTTAATAACAGTATAGATTAATAATCCCAAAATGATAAATAGAATCTGCTTCACCATAAAGAAAAAGCCGTTTAATATGGACACCCAAATTAAACAGCTTTTCAATTATCTACTATTTACGTATTTTCTCAATTTCGTCTGCAACAAATTGTACGCTTGTTCCAACAATAACTTGAATATTTTTCGGACCTACTATATTAATACCTGGAACACCAGTATCTTTAATTTTCTTTTGATCGACTTTATCCATATCTAATACTTCTACACGTAAACGAGTTGTACAGTGTTCTACAGATGCAACATTGGCATCTCCACCTAGCCCATCATAGATTCTAGCTGCCATATTTGAAAACTTATCATCAGATGAAACTACAACAGTTTCTTCACTTTCATCTGTATCGTCTTCTCTACCTGGAGTTTTTAAGTTAAACTTCAAGATTAAGAAACGGAATAAGAAATAGTAAATAACTGCAAATACTAGCCCTTGTAGCAATAGCATAAGCGGGAAATTAGCGATTGGAATTCGAAGACTTAAAAGATAATCGACTAACCCTGCACTAAATCCAAAGCCTGCTGTCCAGTTAAAGGATGCTGCGATGAATAAAGATAAACCTGTTAAAGCTGCATGAACTACATAAAGTGCTGGAGCTAAGAACATGAATGAAAATTCAAGTGGCTCAGTTACACCTGTGAAGAATGACGCAAAACCAGCTGCAAGCATAAGAGAAGCTGCTTGTTTTTTTCTTTTTGTTTTAGCCGTGTGATACATTGCAAGAGCTGCTGCTGGTAATCCGAACATCATAATCGGGAAGAATCCGGCTTGGTACATACCAGTTACACCCTTAACGCCTTCACTGCTCCAAAACTTATTGATATCATTTATACCAACAGTGTCAAACCAAAACACGGCATTTAATGCGTGATGCAATCCTGTTGGTATTAATAGTCTGTTAAAGAAGCCATAAAGCCCAGCGCCTACTGCTCCTAGACTACTAATTGCTTCACCAAAGTTAACTAGTCCACCAAAAACGATTGGCCAAATATAAAATAGTGCTGCAGAAGCAACTAACATTGCAACAGCGGACATAATAGGTACTAAACGTTTTCCACTAAAGAATGCTAAGAAATCAGGTAATTTCACGTGACTGAAGCGATTATACATTGTTGCAGCAACAATACCAGAAAGAATACCTATAAATGCATTATTAATCTTTCCAAATGCAGGATCAACACTCTCTACATCGATTCCTTGTAATAAACCAACAGTCCCACTTGAAAGCATCGTAGTTACAACTAAGAAAGCTACTAATCCACTTAAAGCGGCTGCCCCATCTTTTGCCTTGGACATCCCTATCGCTACTCCTACTGCAAACAGAATAGGAATATTATCAATAATCGAGCTACCAGCTTTTATCATGAAGGCTGCAAATACATTTCCAGATCCCCAACCATCCGAGTCAATCCAGTATCCAATCCCCATTAATATTGCAGCTGCGGGTAAAACAGCTACTGGAAGCATTAACGAACGCCCCAAATTTTGTAAAAACTTCATCATAATTTATTCATCTCCTTTTAACTGATTTTTAATAAAAATATAATAGTATAAAATAATGCCGAATTATGAAACTTGCTTTCTTAACCGTTCAATATGCAGTGCAATATAACCTAACTCTTCTTCGGGAAACTCAATTCCATGGTCCGCCTTAAGCTCTTTTGCTATTTGGCTAGCGCAACTATAACCAACCGGGAATTTCTTTTGAATCATCACTAACATTTCTTCATCCATCATATGAAGCTCAGATTGATTTAACCGTGTTAATGCAAAGCGTAAATGGGTGATTAACCGATGATAGGAAATATCGTCTTCCTCAATTTCAATATTCAAGTACTTTTTAATCGATAAAACCATGCCCTTTATTAAATTGGTTTGTCTTATTGTCTGATGTAAATCCCCCCCTTGAATTTTCATCGTGTGAATATGAAGCGCTATGTAAGCCGCTTCATCTACAGGCATTTCTACCTGACACGTTTTATTTATATGCTGAATTGCCCAAAGACCTATTTCAAACTCTGCTCTATATAGAACTCGAATCTCATGAAGCAGTCTATTGTTTAAATTAATGCCATCCTTTGCTCTTTCAATAGCAAATGAGATATGGTCTGTCAAAGCTATATGAATATGCTCATTTAATCTTGTATTTAAATACGCTTCGGCGTAAGTAATTATTTCTTCTGAAATAGTAAAATGTTCTTCTGGAATTCGACTTAATAGCTGCACTAGCTTATCATTTTCTTGCATAACAAAAATCTTTTCAATTTTGGACCCAATGATAATGTCATTCCGTTTCTTTTGAAAAGCTATACCCGAGCCAATAGCTATTTTCTCGCGTCCATCATGTAGAACAATCACAGCGTTATTATTAAGTATCTTTGTGATTTTAATGGAAAGTCAGCCTCCTTCACATACTATCCAACCTGAATTACTTCGAAGAAACAGACATTACCAATGTGTCACCAGCTACACTTGCTGACGCATCAGTATATTCTACAGTTCTTTCTGCACTATTCGTAATTACTACTGGTGTAATAATGCTTGGCACTTTATCTTTGATAAAATCCCAATCCACTGTCATTAGTTTTTGTCCCGTAGAAACTACATCACCTTCATTTACAAATACAGTAAATCCTTCACCCTTTAGTGTGACTGTTTCCAAACCAACGTGAATTAGCACTTCGGTATCGTCCTTTGTCCGAATACCGATCGCATGCTTTGTTTTAGAGATTAATACAACTGTCCCATCAATCGGCGCTACTACATCTCCTCCTGTTGGCATAATTGCTACTCCCTCACCCATCATTTTTTGACTGAAAACTGGATCTGGAACTTGTTCTAGGGGAATCACTTGACCAGATAGTGGTGAGAATACTTGTACTTTATTTTTTTTCATGAATTTAGCAAACATTAGTAGAACTCCTTTGTATAAAGATATTATGGAAATTGTCTTATTAAAATATATTGCTCCATGAGACCTAAAAGAACATAAAAAGGCATGGGGTAATGGAAAAGAATAATAGTATTATTCCCTCACAGTTTACCACCATGCCTGAAAGTTCAGTAACATGTGACCAATATGCGTATTTATAATCCGATAATATCATCCAGAGATCCAAAAAGCAACGTAAATTTAAATAATTGAAAGCTGTTTAAATTGCTTAAATATCAATAAAGAAAAGTTCTTCCTTTTTCTGAAATCTTGTGAGCAAGGTGAATTGTTGAAACTACTAGTTCTGCATAGGTTACTTCTTTTTTAGGATTGAATACTCCTTTTTCCGTCTCCAATAATTCTAATGAATTAGCAAGTGCGACATAACCTAATAATTCCTTTTGTACTTTATCAGCATCTGTAAAAGGAAGTTTATAAATAGTCGAATTTTTGGCAGCCTGTTCGAGACCTAATGCACGAATATACCAAACTGCTAGCTGTTCTTTACTTACCGGCTCATCTATCGCAAAACTCTTTGTATCAGCTTTTAGGATTCCCATATCCACAGCACGCTCGACCGACTGGTATAGTGGATGCTTAGGATCGATATTGTCAAATGATTGTTTCTGATTATCCTGCTCAGGATAATAATAGCCGTCATACATATAAGTAAGTGATTTCATCATTACTTTTAGCGCTTCTCCCTTGGAAATAGCAGCATCTCCGTCAAACTGTTTTGGATCTTTGACATCAAGGATTTTTGCATTTATAAAATAATTGAGTTCCTCTTGCGCCCAAGGATGGGAAACAACAGTTGAATTGTTCTCTCCATTAAGCACTTGCCACTCACCTGTTAAAGCGTCTAAAGTGCTAAAAGATTTCTCATTAAATAATTGAGAGTAGACAAGGTCATAGTGGTTATTTCCCTCTTTTTGATTGGATTTCATATAGTTAAGTCTTAAACTCAATGCCTTAGTTATTATTTCCTTCGCTTCTTTTTCTGAAATTGCTTTTTCTGGTGATGGCCAGCTCTTCACCTCTTGATAATTAACATAAAGATTATTTAGTGAACCATCCTTTGCCACTCCGACATTAATAGAATCACCCGAAACCACAACTCCATTTACAACTCTCGGGAAATTAAACATAAAGCTACCCTGCATTTCATCCATATATGCTACTTCTGTAGGTTTTGCATAGTTATGAAGGTAAGATGGAATCCACTTTTTCATATGTTCCACTGCTTTTTCAAGCGCTTGTTTTTCGGAAAGAGGCTTCGCTTCACTTGGCTTCTCACCCATCTGTGCTAAAATCTCGCTCTTCATATTATAGTACTGGATTACTTCACCTGTTTGTTTGTCTATCTCTATACTTGCTCCAGTACCGCCATTTGGAAAATTATACATATATTGAACACTAATAACTTCCTGTCCGTTATAATTAGTCATTTCTCTGATAGAGTCGATGTTCAACTTAACATTTTTCAAATCTATTTTCAGTAATTTCTCGGACATTTTCTTTGCTTCTTCTATAGTGATCCCATTCTTATAGTTGGCTGGGAGCTGCTTGGAAGAAAGCAGCGAAATCGTAGATTTTTTAGGGAAATCTACTGAGTATCCTTTGGAAGTTAAGTATTTTCCAGAAGAAGCATGAACACCAAGTAAATTTGGTGACGGTTGATATACGAGTCGTACATGTCGTTCACCAGTTTGGTAATCTGTTTCTACTTGATATTGCTTTTCCACATATATATTTTCTTTTACCTTTTTTAATACGCCATCTTTTGCTTTTACTTTTTTCACGTCATCAAAAGTGGACGCTTTGTTAGTTTCTGGATTTCTATAAAAGCCAACAATTTCACCGTTTCCTAGAATGGAAACTTCAATTCGTTGGTCAGTAACAGAAACTTTGTTTTTCAAACGAGTGTAGGAAAATGAATATCGTATTGGTTCCGTTAATATCTGATTTGGATAATAGCCATAAGAATCCGTCTCTAATTGATATTCACCGCCATCTAGATATTTTTTCATAAAATCTCCGGCTATCTTTTGCGCTTCCACTTTAGAAACTTTAGCTGGAAAAAGCGCTTCTGTTACAGTTGCAGGTTGATAAGAGAAGTTTTCTATTTGTAAATCTTTACCTACAAACGAAACATTACCATATAACTGTTTTCCATCGATTGTTTTTGTGAAGTATAGATCATAACGCATTGTCTCGTCACCAGGAAAATAATAACCACCGTTCATCTGGAAATCGGAACTCTTCAAGAAATCGAATTGCTTTGGAAATAGACCTCGAAACTTTTTGATCAAATCCTCTTTTGTAAAAACATTGTCTGTTGATGCTGCTTGAATTTGTACAGGGGGTTGTTCTTTCAGAGTAGTAGTTGCATGGACGTTCGCTGAAAAAAGTCCGATTGATAGTGCAGAAGCGCCTAGTATGATACCAACATATTTAAAACTCATAAAAAAATCTCTCCTTCTTTTGCAGTCTTTGAAGTCTATGATTGCAAGATAGAGAAAATACCAATAATTTGGTATGGAATCTAATTATTAAAGTCAATGCCCTTTGTTATTTCAAGACCATTTTTTGACAATAAACGAAGTCGGTATGAATTCATCGCTGTTTCACCAAGTTGATCGAGCAAATTATAGTTAGCAACAGCTCCTACCATCGCTCCTATTCCAGGGAGTAATTGGAGCATTTTCACTAGATCAATATAATCCCGATATTCCTGTTGGAAATCTCGCCAATCCATCTCGCCAACTAAGCTCTTTTGTTGCTCCCAGTGCTCCATAATTTCTAGCGTTTCTTTTCTTTTTTCCTCACTAGAAAAAGCTAAAAGGAATATATGCAGTATATATAACCTTTCCTCGTATTCATCCGTGTCGAATCCATAAACCGTCGCTGCTTCAAAGAGAAACTTCATCTTAATTGATAATAGTAGCGGGAAGTCAGCGAGTCCAAGGAGTATACCTCCTGCTCCTGTCCCTGCTCCTTCTACTACAGCAGTTTTTCGGAACGTAGTAAGTTTTTCCTGTAAAAGTTCATCTCGCTCCTGAAGGTTAAGTTCCAGTGGAAGCCTTTTTTTCATTTTTATATTTGACCCAACAAGCGTCACCTTTACCATATTCTTAATACTTTCCGTTATCACTTGATGGACCTTTTCAGGAATAAGTCCGTTAACCTTTGTTTGTACATTCTTAGACGTACGACCTATTAATCCCGTTCGTTTCCTCATCTTCCTTTTCCAAAGAAATAGTTCCTCTTCAACTTTCCATCTATACGTATCCATCAGTTTTAACCCCTTATCTTTTACTATTATTATTCATTTTATCTTATTATAACTATATTAAAATTAGCCCCTAGTACGGTTGTATCTCCGCCTGAAGATGTATATAAAAAAACATGATACCTATTGTGTTAGGTATCATGCTTTAAAGTTATAAGTATTTATCTTTTTTTCTTTTTAGCAAAGTTATTTTTCTCTAGCTTGATATATGCTGCCGATACATTTTCGAACTCTTCGTCGCTTTCCATCATGACAAAGTTTTTGTCTTCATCTAACCGGAAAAAGAAAATACCTATATCTTCTTCAGAATCTTCTTGTATATCCTCAAGGAAAATGACTGCAACATATTCCATCTGTTCTACAGTCAAATATCCTACAACTTTCATTTCTTGTTCTTGGTTATTTTCATCTAATACTTTAAATGTACTGCCAATATCTAGTTTACCTTCATTTTGTAACATTCCATTTACCTCCTACCAAAGCTATCCTACTAGTAATTGAAAAAAAGAGGAGATTATCCTCTCTTTTCTAGTTTTTCTATTCTTCGTCTTCTACTGCTTCTTCTGCTTCAAGAAATGCTGCAGATACTTTTTCAAATTCTTCATCTGTTTCGATTTCCGCTAAGTCCTCACCTTCAACTACTTGGAAAAAGAATACATCCATGTCTTCGTCGGTTTCTTCTTGCGTATCCTCCGCAAATGCAACTGCTGCATATTCTTTTTCTTCAATTGTTAAAAGCCCGATTACTTCGATCTCTTGTTCGCGATCTTCTTCATCTAATACCGTTAGGATTTCTCCTACTTCAATACTACCCATTTTTTCTTCCATTTCAAATTCCTCCTATTAATATCACGTATTCTTTCTAGTATTCACTACCCAATACAACTTGCATTTACACAAAACTCATATGATTTGTTTATCCATATAGTATTTCACATACATATGGTATTATTCGTGGATCCATGCATATTCAAATCATCTCATATTCACGAGTCTTTAGCAAAATCCTACTCCTTTTCAAATTATACGCTTGATGTAACATTAAATACCTTAACTTGTTTTTGCATCCTGTAAAATCCATTCTACCGCGCTTATAAGATCCGGAAATACAGCATCCGCGATAGGGTCACTTTTCCCTAGAAAAACTCCTTTTGTTCCGGCTTTTTTCCCAGCAATAATATCTGTGTCCGTATCCCCTACCATATAGGATTTGGACAAATCCACATTATACTTTTTACCCAGATCTACTATTAACTTACTGTTTGGCTTTCGACATGCACAACCAGACTTTGGCTTATGCGGACAGTACACTACCTCATGAATAGTAGCACCTTCCTTTTTTAAAACTGCAATCATATGGTCATGGATTCTTTGCAGCTGGGATTCCTTCATAAACCCCAATCCTACTCCTCCTTGATTGGTAACGACAAATATATGATCGAAGGAAGCGTTCAATTTCTTAATAGCTTCAGGGACCCCTTGTAAAAAGTATAGCTGCTCTGGTTTGTTCACAAATTTAACTCGCTCCGTGAGCACCTCATTGATTACACCATCCCGATCCAAGAAAACTGCAGTCTTCATGTGAAACACACCCTTGTTTAAGATTTAAATAGTCACTTTAGTTGTTCCCCAAACTGACTTTATTATTTAATATTAAACTTTGCTCTTTTTCGGTAAATCATCGTTATCGATGTCCCTGATATGCCGTAGTCTACAAAACCTAGCTGCCGATAAATATGAACTGCGCTTCTGTTATCAGGGTCAACACTTAAGGAGAGCGTTTTAAATCCATCCACTGCAGCCTGTTCAATTATCTTTTTCATAAGTAAAGTGCCTACTCCTAATCCTCTTGCTTCTTTCATAACTGCGATTCCTAATTCCGGAGTTTGATTGTCTACATAGCCATATCCCATGTTAGATTCATCAAAAAGTCTATACCAAACTGCTCCTACTGCTCTATTATTGGCATCAGTTGCTATTAATGCTATATCTCCTTTTCTTCCCCAATCTTCATAATACTTTTTTATTGAAGGGGAGTTTAATAGCTTTGCTTTATCTTTTACATCCTCCGGCATATAAATCGATTCATATAGCATATCCTTCAAGAATTCCAGTTCCTTATTCTCCATATTTTTAATGATCCACATGGTTTTTCACCTCATATTTAAGCCTATTGTTTAATTCAACAATTGAGTAATTATTCCTTCAGGTATATTGAGTAAGTACAAAAATAGTTGAAAATCAACATTCGCTGACTTTCAACTCTATTTTCATTTCATATATTTTTGTACTAATTCATAACAGCGTTCTTTCGTCAGCTGTGCCTGTGTAGATACGTATATAGTAGCTTCCATTGTTCCACCTGTAAAAACAGAGGACTCATCTTTAGCTTTTTGATCTCTTTGTTTAATCCAATTTCGCTGTTCCACTTTTAGACTACTCATTTCATCTGCAGACAGCTGTTTTTTCAATACACCATAGATCTCGTTTAAAGCTGCATCCCATTTATTTAAAATTTTTGACTTTGCTTCGTTCATCTCGGTTTGTGTACCATTATTATATTGATTGTTTAAATCACCTAGACTATTTTCAATGTCATTTAGCTGCTTTAAATATTTATCTTTTGTTCCGGAGAGATTTACAGTTTCTGTTTTTTCTTTAGTTACAGGTTTTTCCTGGACTACTGGCTTATTCTTATTTTCCTCCACTACATTATTATCTTTATCTTCTTCAACAATAGTAGTCTCTTCTACATCACTTTCTTCAACCTCTTCTTTTGGCTCGTCTATTACCGTCTCGCTTCCTAGCTTATCGGTTTCTGTAGCCGGTTCTGTCTCCTCATTATTGCATCCTACCAATAGCATCATTGGCATTAAAAGAACTAGTAAATTCTTCACGCTATTCCTCCTGTTATATGCCTATTAAACCGGACTTTTTATAGTTTGTATTTATTAGACGTCGAACAAGAGTAAAAAGTTTGCAAAATTCTTTTATTAGTCGGCATTATATTTATTTTGGACATCGACTTCATTCCAGCTCATTAGCCTATAGTTCTAAATAATCTACTAATGAAAATAACAAACCAAGGATAATTATGGTCATTCCAAAACTGCTACCTGCTTCACCTGGTTTCAATACGAACGCAACTCCAAATAATATCATCGCAATACCTATTCCTATAACTCTTGTGTAAATTTTACCATTTGTTATTTTTCGATTGCTAAGTACATTAGCACCGAGTACACATAACGTTATCCCGTAAAAGGTCAGCATAATATTTCCTATTTTCTCGAATTGATTAATTGTGATATTTATAAATAATGCTCCAAATAATATGGATAATATTCCAATTATAGTTCTCATATGACCTCCTTATTCCACTATTTCCCTAATGAAAAACCTCCTAGCAACCGTCCCCCATGAGGCTCCATCGCTGCCTCTACTAAACAAATTACTCTGCTTTTATCACCAGTTGTGTAATATGTATCAAACGCTTCAACAAATTGATTGGCGAAGTCTTCATCAAATGCTTTTAAAGAGCGAACAATCCATTTAGAAGTTCCTATCCAACGTCGGTTATTTCTAAGAACAAATTCGCTTGTAAGTTCTGCTAATGTGTTTGCGATGAATATTCCTTCCGCCCTATTAGAGCTTCCTATAAAATCATCTAATGTATCTGTAAGAAAATACCGTTTGATTTGAATAGTTTTCTCGGTCCATTTTTCTGGTCCTTCCTTTAAAAGTTCCTCCGCTTCTTTTTTTATAGCCTCTATAATCCCGTCGTTTCTTAAAATTATTCCCTCTGACACCATTCTAGGCAGCGAAGGTCGTGCACGCTCTCGATCAATCTCAAAAAACGACTTATAGGAGCTTCCATTATGTACAAACACTTCAATTGGCCACTCGAATTCTAAAAATGTCTCTCGATAAGAAGAAGGAAACGTTTCATCAAAAATTACAATGTCTAAATCAGACGTTTCTGTCGCCTCTCCCCGAACGACACTCCCTGCTAACAAGGCCCCATTACAATTCGGAAAATATTTTTCTAGAAATTTCTGCGCCGCCTCGTATGGATTATTTTTTTTCATATCCTTCACCCTTTCCTTTCTAATTTAAATTCGATAGAAAGAAATATATCCCTGCATAGAATTGCCTTATATTGGAGAATGTTCAGGCTATTAATAGCTGCTCTAAATCTCAGGCGATATAGACATCCAATTAGTTTACTCATTAGTATATTTATGGACTATAAGCAAAAAATAAAAGAAGTGCTAATAATGCATTAGTTGCTTTAGAAAAGTTTGAAACAATAGTAGAGAAAATCCACATAGAATTTGGTAGTATGACACCATCTTGTATAATTTAAGATAAAGTTTATATAACTAATAGCGGGAAACACAACATGCTTGCTAGGGTAAATAAATACAAGAAAAAGGTGAGCTCCAATTAATCTCACCTTTTATATATTAATTATTTTTTCTTTTGTTAGAGGGGTTTTTATTAATTTCATTCGTTATCTTATTTTTGGATATCTCAACAAACTCTTCTGAAAACTCCTCATCAGGATTATTCGTTGGGTTTTTATACAGCTCGTAACTATTATGAGTTCTGACATTGATTGTTTTTTTGTTGTTTTTACTCATGACTATTCACCTCCTAGAGTCTAATTTGCTCTAGCTGGAGAGTTTTATTCTTATTGAGTAAATAGAGAGTATGCTTACTTAGCCATTTCCTACTTATTGGATTTGTTTTTTATTTCCTTAGCTATTTTTCTTAAAGCTTTTTTGGAACCTCTTTCTATGTCATGGTTGAATTTCCTTTCCGTATAGCTTACAAATAATGTAGATAAATCATATCCTTCTGGGTATAAGTCCGCCGCTTTTCCCTCCAACACTATTCTTTTTATATTCTGCTTAATTACTTCATTGTTATAGAAAACAGACACATTATTCTGGTGATCCTTTTTCTCATACACGATACCAAAATCGTCATGTTCAAGTAATTTTACCCTGTCTCCTCTTTCGAAGCAGTACGTTTCTACTTGTGTAGCCATGAGAGTAGTTGGTTTTTTAATCTTATTTTCTCTTACACGGCCTAAATCATATGTTTTACTTTCAATATAATTTTGCGCTTTTTGTAAAACTTTCTCCCGAATATTCATTTTTTTAGAAATCCATAGCGCATTACTTTCTCCCGACTTACCAATGAGAAGCTTATACATCGGCTCTAATACTTCACTATCAAACTGCATCGCTGCATTCATAAAATCACTATGGATTTCAGAATAGCGCTTTATCTCACCATAGTGGGTTGTTGCTACTGTTATACAACCCATTTGATAAAATTCCTCCAAGATTGCAATAGCTAGTGCTGCTCCTTCATTTGGTTCAGTTCCACTACCTATTTCATCGAAGAGAAGTAATGTATTATTTGTTGATACGCTCATAATTTCCGAAATATTTTTCATATGAGAAGAAAAAGTGCTGAGAGAATTTTCAATACTCTGATTGTCTCCGATATCAACAAATAAGTTATCGACCACCGCTATTTCCGTCCCCACATCAGCGGCTATATGAAATCCGGACATGACAGCAAGAGTTAAAATACCAATCGTCTTCAGCACTACCGTTTTTCCACCCGCATTTGGTCCAGTAATTATCAAACTACGATAGTTCTTCCCAATTTCAAAATCTAGAGGTACGATATTACCTGATAAAAGTGGATGCTTGCAATTTTTTAAATGGATATAACCATAATTGTTTAATTTAGGTTCAATACCATCAATGCTTTTACTGAATTTCGCTTTTGCAAAAATCATGTCATACTGAGCAATCAAATCAATATTAATAAGAATTTGTCTATTTTCCTCTTGAATCATTCCAGAAATAGTAGCTAAAATTTGATACTCTTCTATTGATTCTTCCGATTTAAGAATTGCAAGATCTCCGTTAAATTTAGTGATTGTTGCTGGTTCAATAAATACCGTAGATCCTTTAGAGGACGAGTCAATAATCGTACCCTGTACTTGGTTTTTATAGGACGCTTTAATCGGGATAGTAAATCTATCATCTTTTTTACTGATAAAAAATTCCTGTATATATTCTTTGTTGGCACTACTTTTGAGAAATTTATTAAGCCGCTCCTCAATCTTTTCTTCGGTTTTTACTATTTGATTTCGTATACGTTTTAACTCTCTGCTCGCTTCAGAATCTACGATATTCCCTCTAATAGAAGCATTAATCATTTCTTCAATCATCGTAAATTCCATCATGGAATAAGCATAAGAATGGAGAATAGGCGCAAAAAATTCCTTCCCTAACATGAATTTCTTAATCATCCTACATCCTCTTAAGAAGTCAGATATTGCTACTAACTCAGAGGGACCCAAAATAATCCCTTTTTCAAGTTTCTCCATTAGGTGATTAATATTGGAGATACCCTTTAATGGAAGATGATTTTCTGCATCTAACAGTCTTCTCGCTTCAGTTGTCTCATTTAGTCTATTTTGTACTACTTTACTGTTTGGACTCGGAAGAAGATTATCCATTAATTCCTTCCCCAAGCTGCTAACACAGTAAGATTTCACCAGCTCTTTTAGTTCGTTATATTGTAATTTTTCATATGCCATCGTATTCATTTACTTACCTCCATTAAGAATAATAAAAAATGCCCGCAAAAAAGTTTCCTACCACTCCATTTTTAAAAATGGATAGAAAGCTTCTGCGGGCATCTGCCAAGTATATTAGACAAGGCATATAAATCGTTCATAAAAAGTGAAGAACAAAAAGAGCGCAGCAGGACAAATCCCACCACACTCTTCGTCCTAACATACATCATGTTAAACGAACTATGGAAAGGAAGCAGTCTTAAGGTAGGTATCCACATTGAAAAACAATGTAGAACAAGGCGTACTAAACAAGCTGGTTAATCACCAGATTTTTACACACCTTATTAAACTAATGAAAATTAGCTCATACCTACTTCAGACATACTTCACCACACCTTTTATTAGAATATTTACACTATAGCATCATTCAAAAAGAGAGTCAATCGGGAATTATGCTTGGAATTATAAGTTCACATCCTAATATTTTACTCTAATTCTCTTGCATATACTTCTTCTGCGGCATGAAAACCGTCCTCAATTACAGTACTTTCAATATTATCTATATTCACTGCAATTGGGGATAGTAATATGGATGGCACTTCCTTCTTCCCATTATTGACTTGTTGGTTGGCGGTTACTTTTTCTCCCTTTGCCATGGCTACCGCTATTTCCGCTACTTTTTGAGTAAGTATCTTAATAGGCTTATAAACAGTCATTGTTTGTGTTCCAACTACAATTCTTTGAACACCAGCGAGATCTGCATCTTGTCCCGCTACTGGTATTTGACTAATTAGCCCATGATTCTGGAGTGCTTGAATGGCACCGCCAGCTGTAGCATCGTTTGCAGCAATCACTGCATCAATTTGACCATTCGAATTACGAATAGCTTGTTCCATATTGGCCTGGGCATTTGCGGGAGTCCAATCTTTCGTCCATTGGTCATAGACAACGTGAATATCTCCACTTTCTATAAATGGTTGCAACACCTTAAATACACCTTTTTTTAAAAGATGTGCATTATTATCCGTGATGGCTCCTCCTATAAAGACATAATTCCCCTTTGGAACAAGTGCCGTCATAGCCTCCGCTTGCATTTTACCAACTTGTTCATTATCAAACGAAATGTACATATCGACCTCTGCATTTTTAACTAGACGATCATAAGCAATTACTTGAATTCCCGCAAGATGTGCTTTATGGACGATTGCTGCTGTAGCTGCCGCATTATGAGGTACGATTACCAATAGATCGATACCACTTTGAATAAGTGTCTCTGCTTGTGAAATCTGTAACGCATCGTCACCATTTGCAGCAACAATCTCTACTTCTGCTCCTAGATTTTCTACAGCCTCTTTAAACAATTCACGGTCTTTTAGCCAACGCTCCTCTAACAATGTATCCATGGAAAAACCAATTCTAACAGGCCCTTCCTCATTAACAACTGGACTATGTTCCGGCTCTTGAGTTTTAGGTACAGAATTATCCGTGCAGGAAAAAAGAAACATGGTCATTCCGAAAAGACAAACGGTCATAAACTTACTTTTCATCTGTCTCCTCCTCTAGACTTCCGCTTTTTTAGTCCATAATGTTTTTCTATATTCTTTCGGCGACACGCCACACATTTTCTTGAATACTTTACTAAAGTAATTGGGTTCATGATAACCAATTTCAAAAGTAATCTCTTTTAAACTTTTCTCTGGGTCATTCAATAATTTTTTTGCTTTTTCAATGCGGCACTCTGTTAAATAGTCTATATAGTTGACGCCTAGCTTTTCCTTAAACATTTTACTAATATAAATTGGGCTCAAATTCACTCGATATGCTAGTGCATCCAAAGAAATATCCTCATGTGAATGTTCACGAATATACTGTTGAATTTGATGTATCTTATCAGCTTCTCTTTGATCGTAATGGGCGTTATAAACAGCATTCATCTGTTCCAACAGTAATAGTGTTTCTGTTCGTAACTGTCTATAATCATTTGCCTGGAACGAGAAAAACAATGCATTCGTTTCCATTCCCATTTCATCCATTACACGGTTTGCCACCCAAAGTAACTCGAGTATGCGTTGCTGAGTATAGATCAATGAATTGCCCACATTTTCATATTGCTGAATTACTTCCAACAAACGGGTACGAATAGCAGCCCAATCCCCAAGCCGGATATGATCAAAAAATTCTTTTTGTTGCTGCTTAATAATATGATTATCGGTTTCTAAAGTAAGGGCTGGAACGTCCATATAAAATCTATACTTAACTGCTAAGGTTGTATCCATTGTCGCAATAACTGCCTCCTGGTAAGACAGGCGAATTTCATCTAGATTTTCACATACCTGACCTATCCCCATGAACCACTCTGTCCCTTGCTGCTCATTGCCCAAGGATAGAATGGATTTAGCTAAAGCTATCGCCTGCGATCGAAAGCTACTCTTAGAATCTCGAAAAATAATTAGAGGTAACTGCCTCCCGTTTAGAGCACCTATCCAAGCATCTCCAGTTGCTCTTACCTTTTCTTTAATCGATAAATAATAATGATGTGCACCTTCTGGCAATACAAGTACAACAACAAATTTTTCTAGTGTGGAACGAGTTTCAAGCATATCTACAAGCATATCAATATGGACCTCATGAACATGGTCAAATAATAACTGGGTGACAATATCCGTTTCCGCCAAAGTCAGTGCCTGTTCCCACTTCTCGATTTGCATTTTACTATTATTCTCTGCCTCTAGCTCTTTCTGACACTCATCTAATACTCTTCCTACTGTTATAACAATTTCACTAGCTTTACTAGGTTTTAATAAATAATCTTTTACTCCAAGTTTGATAGCCTGTCTTGCATAATCGAACATATCAAAAGCAGTTACCATAACAAATTTTGTAGTCGGATGAGAAACCTTCATTGCTTCAATGGCCTCTAATCCATTAATACCCGGCATCATTATGTCCATTAAGACTAAGTCAGGCTGAAAAGTATTTGCTAATTCGATTGCCATTTTACCGTTTTTCGCCTGTTCAATTAAAAGGTCAGGAAATGCCTTTTGGATGATGGCCTCCATTCCCTCTCGCTCAATTGGTTCATCATCCACTATTAGTAGTCTCATCATTTACCTCCTCCCTAGTTTCTGGGATTTGTATGATTACTTTCGTTCCAATACCCTCTTCACTTTCAATAGATACTAAATTTTCTACACCGTAAAATAGTTGGAGCCTTTTCACTACATTCTGAAACCCAATTCCAGTGGAATGTCCTACATTTGTATCCAGATGCCCACTTAGTAGCAATTCTATATTATCCTGAGAAATACCTTTCCCACTATCCTCTATCTCCATAATAATCCAGAACCCATCTCTTGAAATTCTAACCGAGATAGTACCTCCATCCTCTTCTGGTTCGATTGCATGTATAACAGCATTTTCGATAATAGGCTGAAGGGTGAGGCCAGGAATATTAACATGTAAGCAGGATTCATCGATATTGGCTTCAAAATGCAGACGGTCAGCAAAGCGTGCTCTCTGTATTTCCATGTATTGATAGAGCACAAGCACTTCCTCATACAATGTAACTGGGCGATCGATTCGCTTCAGATTATACCGCAGTAACCCAGCTACACTTACTAACAGATCACTCGTTTCCTCTGCCCCGTCTAAGTAAGCTTTCTTGGACAACGTATTTAATGTGTTGAACAAAAAATGGGGATTAATCTGGCTTTGTAAACTCTTTAATTGGCTCTCCTTTAACAGTAGCTTACTTTGCTGAAGTTCATGTTCAAGCTGCGCCTTTTGCTGAATCTCCAATATCAAGTCATTAATATTTATGCGCATTGTATCAAATGTCTGTGCTAGGAATGCAATTTCATCATTAGATTCTACTTTTATTTTTTGATTGAAACGACCATGTGCTAACTCGTTTGCAGCTTTCGTAAGCTGATGTACAGGTTTTGTAATACTGAGCGAGAACCAATAAGTAGCTAGAAGCAACACTGCTGTTACTAGAAGGAGTATCCAGATTCCTAGTTTTTTTAACTCCTCTGACTGATCGATGATTTCTCGGTAAAATAGATTATAGGTTTTTAACTCCCGCTCTAAAATAGTTAATGTCATTTCTGATATGTACATTGATATACGATTTGCCTCATTGAATTCATTAGTGGAGCCCTCTAATTCCTGCTCCTCTGAAAATAATATAGAACGATTGGCCGTCTCTACTAAACTATCGATTAAATGAATATAATTCGTAACAGAAAACGCATTTTCTTCATTGCGAAGCTTTACTACATCCTGTTGAACTTCCTCAATGGTTTTAATACTCTTTTCTATCTGTACTTTATGTATTTCTGTAGGATCCAACAAATAATTATTTAAGTCGGTTATCATTTTTTGACTAGCAATTGTTACTTCATTAAGGCGTAAATAACGTTGTAGAATAGAATTTGTTTGTTCTTGTGTTTGCTGATTGTAATAAGTGAGCGTCATCCAAATAATTCCCATGATGAGCAACATAACAGAAACGAGTAGCCAAATCTTTCGTTGAATAGTAGTCATGGCTTGTCACCATCTGATACAAGCATCTTGGTTTCCGTCAAATAACCACCAGAATTTAGAGGAACTGTCTCTCCAGAAATCCACTCCATGAGCCATTTCACACTTTCCTGGCCCATTTGTTCTGGTTTTTGTTCTAAAATTCCATCTAGTTTTCCCTGCTCCAAAAGAGTAGTCGATTCAACTCCGTCATCAAACGTATAAATATGATACGGTTCTACTTGCGTTCGTCTTCCTATTTCCTGAATCATAGGTCCCGCATAATTTGCATTAATCGCGATAAACGCAGTAGCTCTTGGCGCATCATTCATAAGCTGTTGGGTTGTCGAAATCACTTGTTCGTTTGTGTCTTCTGTTCCTCTAATAATTATGTCAATCTCCGGATAATTTTCGAGGACGTCTTGTATTCCAGCCAAGCGCTCTTTTTGGTAATATGCTTGAACTTCATCTCTAAGAACTATCACTTCTCCAGACGTACCCATTTCTTTAATCAGTTCATAAGCAACCATTTTACCCGCCCCAAATTGGTCGGATCCTACATATGTTTTGCGCAAGCTTTCTTCTACCGGAACATCATTAGCTACTGTAATAACAGGTATTCCATAAAAAGCAGCTTTGATTTTGGTTAGTTCTTTAAATTCATCCGTGTCCAGGCCTTGAACAATGATTCCATCTACTTTGGAGTGAATGGCGATCTCCATCTTTTTCAAAAAATCGTCTTCGTTATTTCCATAGCTTCCCCATACTTCGAGCTCCACATTTTCTAACTTTGCTTGCTGTTTTGCTCCTTGTCCAACCTTATTCCAAAAAGGGGTGTCCAGTTCTTGTGTTATCAATACAAGGCGAATGGAATCTTCCATCTCGGAAAGGGAAGCAGGTAATTCACTAGAGGACCGAAAAGCCTTTGTTGCAGATACAATTGTTAAATAACTAAAAATAATAATTAGTGCTCCTAATAATAGAACAATTGTTTTTCTCATTCACCTTCCCCTTTCCATAGGCTAGTTTCTTCCATATTAACACCTTCAATTAAATTGACAATCCTATATTCAGATGATTCCCAATCTTTTTATCCCTTTTGCAAATACTTCACCGACTGGAGCAGGTATTGTTTCCCTTTCCATGAGTAACTAACAGTTGATCGCAAGTAACTCCATAATCTCCTAGATATAATATAAGGCACCCCTTGAAAGAAAGGGTGCCACATTAACCTATACATTAAGCTCTTTGCTTACGTGTCATCACATCGAAAATTACCGCTCCTGCCAAAACTCCTCCACGGATCATGTATTGATAAGATATACCGACACCTAGCAAGTTCATCCCGCTTGATAAGCAAGCCATTACAATGGCACCAATAACAGCACCTGTTACTTTACCAACACCACCAGCAGAAGATACCCCTCCAACATAAGCAGCAGCGATTGCATCCAGTTCAAATAATGTACCTGCTGTAGTCGTAGCTGATTGTAGTCTCGAAGTAAATAGAATCCCAGATAATGCTGCGAGCATACCCATCGATCCAAATACGATATATGTAATCTTTTGTACATTGATACCACTTAAATGAGCAGCTTCTGGATTACTTCCGACTGCGTAAATATGGCGACCAAGTACGGTTTTCGTCGTTAAGAAATGATAGATAACTACTACTATAATCATAATGATTACTGTCCATGATAAACCATTGTATCCTGCTAAAATCCATGTAATATATCCAATAATTGCAGATATTAACACCAGTTTCGCACTGAATAACCCACTAGACATAACTTCGAAACCATAAGTCATTTTGTTGCGACGAGTAGAAATTTCATTGTAGACAAATAAAAGAATCCCAACTAAACCAACTAATAATGTTAATAGATGCAAACCATTTATTTGCATAATCGAAGGGATAAATCCATTCCCAATCGCATTAAATTGATCATCTTTAATAATAATAGTTCCAGTTTTTTCTGTTACTTGAAGTAATGCACCTCGGAAAATTAACATTCCCGCAAGCGTTGCTACAAAGGCTGGTATACCTATTTTAGCGATTAAGACACCATTAACCAATCCAATTAGCGCTCCAAGGATTAAAATTGCTGGAATAGTAATCCAAACCGACACGCCCATTTGCGTTAAAAATATTGCTGCAATTGCTCCTAAAAATCCTGCTAAAAATCCAACCGATAAATCTATATGGCGAATGACAATTACGAGCGTCATCCCTACTGCCAATACAGCGATATATCCTGCTGAATCCAATAGATTACTAATGTTTCTTGAGGACATAAATAGTCCGTTCGTCATAATCGTAAACGTTAACATAATGAATATTAACGCAATATACATTCCATAATCCCGAATGTTGGCTTTGACGAGTGCTTTTGCTTCTCCAAAAAAGTTCATCATTATCCCCCTTTTATTGCGTCGCAAGTTCCATTATCGTTTCTTGTGTCGCTTCCTCCATAGTTAGCTCTCCTTTAACGGAGCCCTCTGCCATGACATAAACTCGATCACTCATCCCTAGTACTTCGCCCAGTTCAGAGGAAATCATTATAATACTCATTCCTTCATTGATCAGTTCATTCATAATTGTGTAAATTTCAAACTTCGCCCCGACATCGATTCCCCTTGTCGGTTCATCTAATATCAAAATCTTAGGTCCTGTAAACAACCACTTACCAAGTGATACTTTTTGTTGGTTTCCTCCACTGAGCTTCCCGACAATCTGTTCTAGTGAGCTAGCTTTTATATAGAGAGAATCCTTATACGTTGTTCCAACTTTCACTTCTTCGTTTAAATTTAGTATTCCCTTTGTAGAAATTCCTTTGAGATGCGCTGCAGAAACATTACTCTTGATATCCTGTAATAGAAATAAGCCGTCTCCTTTACGATCTTCCGTTACATAGGCAATACCAGCTTTAATCGCCTCACTTGTATGCTTTAATACCTTTTTTTCTCCAAACATTTTCATATTACCCTGTATTTTATAGTTTTTAGGGTTACCAAAAATGCTGAGGGCAAGCTCTGTTCGACCAGATCCCATGAGACCTGCAATCCCGATTATTTCGCCTTTTTTTACCTCAAGCTTTACGTTTTTCACTACATTCCGACCGAGCTGTGAATCATAAGCAGTCCAATCAGATAATTCAAGAATTGTTTCACCAATTTTCTTATCGGGACGTTTCGGATAAATATCTTCAATATCACGGCCAACCATATTTTTTATAATGACGTTTTCAGATACTTCTCCCTCACTCGCATCAAGCGTGCAAATTGTCTGTCCATCACGCAATACTGTTACTTTATCTGCAATATTTATAACTTCCTTAAGCTTATGAGAAATCATAATGCAACTAATCCCTTGTTCTTTCAGCTCTTTTAGAAGTACCAACAAATTTTCACTATCATCTTCATTAAGTGCCGCAGTTGGTTCATCTAATATAAGCAAGTTAACGTCCTTACTTAGAGCTTTGGCGATTTCCACCAACTGCTGCTTGCCGACACCTAATTCCTTGATAAGTGTTTCTGGAGTTACTCTTAACTTCACTTTTTGCAATAATTCGGTTGCTTGAACGATTGTTTTATTCCAGTCTACAAAAGGACCTTTTTTTTGTTCGTTTCCAGCAAATATATTTTCATAGACAGTCAAATCGGGAAATAGAGCTAGTTCTTGGTAAATAATACCGATGCCTACTTTGACACTATCCGAAATTTCATTGAACTGTTGAACTTTTCCCTCATATACGATGTCCCCAGTGTAATTACCATATGGGTAAACTCCACTTAACACTTTCATCAGAGTCGATTTACCTGCTCCATTTTCTCCAACCAAACAATGAATCTCGCCTTTTTTCACTTTGAAATTCACGTTTGAAAGTGCCTTAACTCCTGGGAATTCTTTAGAAATATTATTCATCTCTAAAATATACTCACTCATATTATTGCCTCCCTTACTTAAACAAAAAAAGTGAAACCTCAAACAGTAGGGAACTCATTAACATCTACTATTTGTTAATTGAACCATTCGGACATTTACGGCCATTTGCACTTTCACTTACGCCTTAGTCTTTACCTTGGTGTAGAAGATAGAGGCCTACCTCCCGTCGATGCTGGGTAAAAATGGAGAAATAGTGATAGACGAATCTATCACTATTCCTCCTTTTCAACTGTTTTACTCTAGACCTGTAAATTCACTTGACTCATAATACTCAGAATCGATAAGTTCTGCTTTAACATTGTCTTTGTCCACTACGATTACATCCGTTTGTTTCGCTTTTACTTCCACAGATCCATTATCGTAAGAACCTGTTGTTTTTGGTGTGTTGCCATCTAGAACTTCTACTGCCATACCCATTGCATCTTTTACTAATGTACGAACATCTTTGAAAACAGTCATCGATTGTTGTTCGTCAATGATGTATTGAATGGAAGCTTTTTCTGCATCTTGGCCAGTTACAAAGTAATCAGTAATAGCACTATCAGATGCAAATACATCTGCGATAGAACGAGCAGTTCCATCATTCGGTGCAAGTATGGAAACATTTCCTTTTAGATTATCTGCTGCTGCTGTTAAATGAGTTTGTGCTTTGTTTTTTGCATCGTTTGGATCCCAGTTTGTAGTGATTTGACCAATAATTTTACCTAGCTGATCACGTGAAAGATCTGCTGAGTCTTTTAATGCCTCTGCTTCACTTGAATTGGCAATTTTAAAAGTTCCATCAGCAATTTTCGGCTGAAGCACTTTCCATGCTCCTTCAAAGAACAAGAATGCATTGTTATCAGACGCTGCCCCTGCATACAAGTAAAGTGGAACATCTGAGCCATCAGCATTGTCTACTAGATACTGCGCTTGTGCTGCACCAACTGCTAAGCTATCAAAAGTCACATAGTAATCTACTGCATCCGTATCCGTGATTAAACGGTCATATGCAATCACTGTTACACCCTCTTTTTTCGCTGCCTCTACTGCTGAAGCCGCTGCTGCACCATCATGAGGAGTGATGATTAATACTTTAATTCCTTTATTTAATAATGCTTCTACATTTTCTTTTTCCTTCGCTGAAGAACCTTGGCTGAATAGAATTTCTGTAGAATAATCTGAATCTGCTAAAGCGTCTTTGAAGCGTTGCTCATCTTGAACCCAACGTGGCTCATCCTTTGTTGGTAATACAATACCAACATCTACCGAATTACCTCCGCCATTATTACACCCTGCGGCCACTAATGTGAAAACCATTAATATAACTAAAAAAGTTAACCCCTTGAACTTCTTCATTCTTTATCCCTCTCCCTTTTTCTAAAAGTTGATTACTTCTTTATTATAAATTCAGAATATTTATATGAAAGCGCTATCAACTGTATTCTTTTATCATTACCTATACTTTTTTAGCTTTTAGAATAACTTGTAGGATATCGGGGTAGAATTCAGAGTCGATTGGCGATTATTACATTTTTCCATAAAAAAAGAAACCTTAAGCATCAAATGCTACCGGCTTCTTTCATACCTATTTTGCGGATGAACCAGGTTCTGGTATATTCGCTTTTTCCAAAACACCTGCATCCTGTCTTCTTAACCATTTCTCCATTCATCTTCCCAGAATTCCTGCTTGTTATTTCCTACACTCTTTTCTTTATCCTGTACATATTGTTCAAATGATTCCATCAAACGTTCAAGCAAAATATTTTCTTCCTCGTACGTATCTATAGATTTCACTTCCACTGATGCAACATTTGGTGGAACTCCAGTTAACTTATGAACACTTACATCTAAGGCTTCCGCAATTGGTCTAATATATCGGCCGTCTGGCACATCCTGACGTTCCCAATTAGAAACAGTGCTGATTGTTACCTTTAACTCTAGGGCAAGTTCCTCTTGTGACATGTTCCGTTCTTTTCGAACTTTGCGCAGAACCTCTCCTTTTACTTGCATTGTATATTCCCCTTTCTAAACGTTATTTAAAAAGTAATCTACTAGTATTTACCCCACTTCATAAATATTATGTAAATTATCTGATAATGACTAGAAAGTACCTATACTGGAAGAATAGTTATTTAGACTGACTAAATAGATTTTAATATCTTATTTTTAATCTATATTTCTATGTTCTAAATCTTTTTCCCGATATAAAGTAAATGCGAGGAGATTCCTAAAACATGGGGATCATTAGCTTTCTCGGTTAGTAATCTAATAACTTTCTCAAACTCACTTGAACCTTTATCTCTCCAGTAGCTCCAATTATCACCGCTCAAGAGAGTACCTATATTAGAACCTATTAAATCTAGACTTTCAAATCCGTTTACCTCCATGAATGGTTTTATTTCTTCTATATTAAAGTAATAAGCTCCTGTAAATCGTCCTTCCTCCTTATGGTTGAAACGTCCACTTTGAGAAAACTGGTCTATATTATCCATTTGGTTATTCGGCTTCCAATTTTCTGGATACATGAGAGACGTTAAAATATGTCTAACTCTCGGCATAAACGCCACAAAAACAATTCCACCCTTTTTCGTAACTCTATATAACTCATTTACCGCTTGAACACGCTCTGCTTCTTCTTGTAAATGATACAAAGGGCCAAGCATTAATGAGGCATCAAATTGGTTATCTTTCAGTATAGTAAGATCTGTTGCATCCGCTACATGGAATCCATTAAAATTTTGTTCTAACTTAAGCTCATTTGCTTTATCTTTAGCCATTTCCACAAGCTGTGGAGTTAAATCGGTGAGTGTAACTCTGTATCCTTCATTTGCTAATCGCATAGAATATTTCCCTGGTCCCGCTCCATTATCTAGAATCTCTCCATTTAAAGGAAGATACTTTTTTAAATAATGCCAATTCACTTGGAACTCGATAGGCTCCCTATCCAATCGTCCCCATTCATCAAACCTATTATAATACTTCATAATAATGTTTTTCATATTGCCTCCTACTTTCTGTTCATTTTATAAGTAGTTCTGCACAGACGTAGAAAGCTCCTGCTAAAAGCTTACATATAAAAGAAAGACCTCTCTCCAGTTAAATGAAGAAAGGTCTTAAAACAAAAATTACTTGATGACGTTTTATATAGAGAAGAGACTCCTAACCTAATATGGATTGCCCCAAATATTATTAGGGTTTTTGCATTGCTATACTTAAATCACATCATTGTTTCAATTATAATTGCAGTTCCTACACCTGCACCACCACTAATTGCAATGAGTGCCCGCTTCTGACCACGACGTTCTAATTCATCCAAAGCTGTCGCTACAAGCATACCACCTGTCGCCCCTAGCGCATGCCCCATTGAAATTGCCCCTCCATTTACATTGTATTGGTCGCGTGAAAGATTAAAATCCTTCATAAATTTTAAAGCGGCTGAAGCGAATGCTTCATTGTATTCAAACAAATCAATATCTTTGATTTGTAATCCCGATTTTGCCAATACTTTTTGCGCAGCCAATTGACCACCCGTTAATAAAAATGGATTCGCCGATGCATTGGCACAAGCAATGATTTTTGCACGAGGATTCATACCCAGCGTTTCCGAGGATATTCGGTTACCAATTAAAAGTAAGGATGCACCGTCCGCAAGTGATGGAGAGTTACCTACATGATGGACATATTGAACGTTTTGAATTTTAGGAAACGTATCATATACTTTTGACTCAGCCTCTCCCATACCTATTTTTGCAAAAGACGGTATTAATTCCGAGAGCGATTCTACCGTACTCTCTCCCCTTATCAGCTCATCTTGCTGCAGGATTACTTCCCCCGCTTCATTCTTCACTGAAACAAGTGATGGAGAAAAGTATCCTTGATCCCTAGCATATGCAGCCCTCTGCTGCGATTCAACTGCATAAGCATCTAGTTCCTCCCGTTCAAATCCTTCTAATGCGGCCATGATATCTGCTGATATCCCCATATGAACAAAGTTGGTCAGTTTGCGAGTTGTATCGTCTGAAAACCATGCCCCTTCATCGGCAAACATGGGAACACGTGATACCGACTCAACGCCCCCTGCGAATAGGATATCTTCCATTCCGGAATGCGTTTTCATAGCTGCCAACGAAATAGCCTCTAACCCTGATGCACAAAAACGATTTACCGTTGTGCCACCGGTTGTATCTGGCCAATTAGCTCTTAATGCTGCAATTTTCGCAATATCTGCACCTTGATCTTTCACTTGTGTCACACAGCCAAGTATTATTTCTTCCACAAGCTCTTTACTGAATAAATGGCGTTCTACCATCGTATTCATTAAATTTCCAACAAGTTGCATCGGATGGATGGACGCAAGGGAGCCAGATTTTCTGGAAGATCCCCTGGGTGTTCGAATTGCTTCAAAAATATAGGCATCCATTGCCTTTGCCATTACTGTTTTACCCCTAGCCTTGGTGATATTTCCTGTTGTACCTGCTCACGCAAATTATTTTTCAGTATTTTTCCAACAGGATTGCGCGGAAGTTCATTTCGAATAGAAATATATTCTGGAATTTTGTAAGTTGCAAAGCCACTCTTTTTAAAGAATTCCACAACCTCTTCCAATTCAATTGTCTCCTCCGGTCTTTTTAGGACAATACATGCACAAGCACGTTCCCCCATCACTTCATCTGGAATTCCTACAACAGATACCTCGGCAATTTTCGGATGGCTTTGCATTAAATACTCTACCTCTTCAGGTGAAATATTGTTTCCACCCCGTATGATAATATCTTTTGAACGTCCAACGAAACGATAATACTTTGCTTCCCCATTTACTTCAGCAATTTCAAACATATCTCCGGTACAGAAAAATCCGTCCTTATCAAACACTCTATTATTAATGTCATCCCTCTTCCAATAGCCAGGAAGAATACTCGCACCTTTAACACGCATTTCACCAGGCTGATTGCTTTCAATAATCTCTTCACCTGTCTCAACATTCACAATTCTACTTTGGAAGCGATTTGCGATACGTGTAGACCACTCATAACCAACCACACCAAACCGTGGAAAGAAATTTGCACGTTGTTCTGTATCAGGAATATCCTTTGGACCACTCATATAGGTGGCACCTTCATTAGAACCAAAGTAGTTAATAATATCAATATTATATTTTTCTTTCCATCCTTTTACCATCACTGGTGACAAGGGAGTTGATCCTGAACCAATCGCTCGTAATGTAGAGAAATCTGCTTGTTTTAAAATAGCTTCATTGTTTAACATCATACTTAACAATGCTGGGGGTGCTAATGTATAACTTGCTCGCTCAATGGAAATTTGCGCCAAGAATGTAGGAAGATCAAAGGGATGATGCATGATTAACTTACTACCAGCTATTAACCAAGGTACGAACATTCCGCCAATTCCAGCCATGTTGACCATTGGAAATGTATTTAACAAGACATCCACTTCGGTAAATTCTGCGACATCGACTGAAGCATATGCAGAAATAATCCACTCGTTATGACTGCGCGGAACGCCTTTTGGTTTTCCTTCTGTACCAGATGTCCAGCAAATTGTAAAAATATCATTTGCAGTGAACTCTGTAGATGCCAATTTTTGTTGAAAGCGTTCTATATCTTCCATCAGTAACTCTTCTTGCTCTAATGAAATTACCCCTTCTGGAACATCTTTTCCCCATGCGAAAATCTTCTCAACTGATGGTAATTTTGAGCGTACATTAACGAAGTTTCTTGCTGCTTCATACTTCAAAATATGTGTCATCGTCAACACAGCTTTTGCCTCCACAAAATTGAGCAGTCCTTCATACTCATACTCTCGATATTGGACAGGGAATGGTGTTGCAATTGCACCGATACGTAAAATGGCTAAATAAGAAATCACAATCTCTACAGTATTAGGCAATTGAAGGGCAATGATATCATCTTTCTGAATGCCATTCTTAATTAAAACTGCCGCTAACTGATCAACTTCCTTACTTAGTTGTTCATAAGTTAGTCTCCTCGGTAGCCCACCACAAATTGTCTCTCGATTAAGCGGATCAATAATTGCCTCCATGGTTGGTCGTGTTTTAACATGGCGATCAAATAGATTATAAATAGTTTCTGTTCCCCACCAGCCTTTTTCCACATATTCATTAATCACATTTTCATTTACAAGTATCATTCTACATTCCCCTCTTTTCTTCATGAGTTGTATTTAGGTTGTTACTATTTCTTGAGTATTGCTTTTTTCAAGCTTCTTCTTTTCCATAGAAGTTCTCACCCGAAATCCAGGTAGCATGAAAGCCCATGGGTACAGGTTGGGGTAATGCAATTCGTGCAATTGGTCCAATATCAAATTGCTTTGCGTCTAAAATAATGAGCTCTGAATGATCAAGTTCTTCATTATACAGATACGTAATTACATAGCCATCGTCTTCACAGCTTGCATTTTTTTTGGGTGCAAATGCTGCTTCTGTTCCATACTGATGAGGGCCAAACATGTATCTTGTCGATCCACCAGTCCAAGTATCATATTTTACTAAACCATTGAATTTCAACGTTAGCGCTGATTCGATATGGGCATTGTAAGAGTAACGACTTTTTCGACCTAGATAATTTAAATTCATCACTGGAAATTCCGTGTTCATGTCACAGAGTTCTCCTTCTTTCACTTCACCTGTTATCCTATTTAAGCGCCAATAATGCAATTGTGCATTCATCTGTAGATATTGCATCATACGTTCAATTTCACTTGCACTTGCATTTTTCGGTGGCTGAGGCTCTTTCACACGGCATCCGATCAGGACGATCTCGTCTCCTTCTTCCCATGCGTTGATCGAGTGATAAATATAGCAAGGTTCTGCTTCAAACCACTGAATATCTTCGGAAGAACCGTAACGCGGAATCACCCCAAATCGACTCGGTAACTCGCGGTGAAATTTTACTTTATAACGTCCTTTTTTCAAGGCTTCTAAATCATTGAATAGAGGTAAATCCATTAAAATCGAATGGTTTTCTGTTATCCACATATCATGTGGGTTTCGCGGTCCAGGCAGCTCAATCGGCACACTATGAACAGATTTACCATCTGCTGAAACAACTCCGTACATCATATAGGGAAACTTATTTCCATAATCAAAAAAGATTAATTCACCCGTATTTTCATCGACTTTGGAATGTGCTGAGATACTTGTAGATAACTGACCTTGGAAATTTTCTACACCAAGTGTTTCTAATGTTTTCGCATCGATCCGATATGGTTCACCAGACATATACCAAAGACTTAACAAATTGTTATTATGATAGATAACATCTGTATTAGAGGTGTTCTTTAATCTTTCAAAGCTTGGGTTTTGTAGGACATTCCCCATCAATCCAACCCACTCCGATTTTTTTGTTTTATCCTCGTATTGATAGCCTTTAGTTTCAATGTAGCGGTTACGATAACTGACTTTGCCATCTTTGATGTAAATTCCGTGTAACATTCCATCCCCGTCGAACCAGTGATGCCTTTCCATCGGTTCATACTTTTGACTTGGACCGTTTCGAATATAAGCACCACTAAAATCTACGGGAATCTCTCCCTCAATAACTGGTAATTCTTCTACAAACAATTCTTCGATTGATGGACGTCCATACAAAGGTGCTGACAAATACGGGTTAAACTCTACTTTTGTCATTTCACTCTCTCCTTTTGAATCTCTGCTTTCCATTGATTTGTTGTAATTAGATCATACTGCGCTTGCTCATATTCTTTTTGAAATTGCTTGATAATCGAAGCAACCGGTTGAATCATTTGAGTGGCTCCGACACCATGACCTGCTGACCATATATCACGCCAAGCTTTCGATTCTCCTTGTGGACTACTAAAATCGATAGTTTCTTTTGGTTGTAATTTATCTGGGATTAGTCCTGCCTGTTTAATACTAGGGATAAGCATATTCGCATGTACTCCTGTAAATGCATTAGTCATTAAAATATCATCGCATTCAGCCTCAACAACCATTTCTTTATATGCTTGTTGCGCCATACTTTCTTCTGCCGAAATGAATGATGTGCCCATATATACCAAATCTGCCCCTAAAGCCTGTGCAGCCAATATTCCTTTTCCGCTCGAAATTCCACCCGCTAGTATGATAATACCGTCCCAGAATTGGCGAACTGCCTCAACAAATGCAAATCCTGTCATCGTTCCTGTATGTCCTCCTGCTCCGGAGCTTACAAGAATTAAGCCATCTATATTAGCTTGAGCTGCTTTCTTGGCAAAATGAACAGAGTTGACATCTGCAAAAACGAGCCCTCCGTAACTATGCACAGCGTCCACTACACGTGCTGGACTTCCAAGAGCTGTAATAACAATCGGTGGTTGATAACGTTGGATTAACTCCAACTCTTGTTCAAATCGATCATATGATTGATGTGTAATGATATTAGCTGCCCACGGTGCAACTTTTCTATTTGGATGTTGAATACATTCTTCTAATAATGACTCTGAAATCTGTTTCATCCATTCTTCCAAACATTCAATCGTTCGAGCATTTGGAGCAGGAAATGAACTGATCACTCCATTTTTGCAACTTGCGATGACTAAGTCGGGACCCGATACTAAAAACATTGGTGCAGCAATGACGGGTAATACTGTTTTCTCGCCTATACGCTTCAAGATCGATTCTCTATTCAAAATATCTCCTCCTTTTAGTCGTTGATGACTATAATCTAAATATTGCAAGAACCATGCCAAAGAACAAAAGACAGTAAAATTGGGGGAAAAAATTTAATAATGATTCTTTTATTGATCAGAAAAAGTATTTTGATTCCAAAATGAATCAAAATATACTTTTTATAATTCTTTTAAAGCTTATACAACGACTTACTTAAGACTTGGCATGAATTTTGCAAGATATAAATTGAGTAACATTAAATACCTACAAGGAGGTAGACAATATGCTCTTTTTAATTCGGGCAACAGTTCATCAACAAAATTTAAGCAATGAAGAATTATGGACACTTTGGGAAAATGAAATTACCATCGCAAAAAAAGCAATGGAAAGTGGAAAGATTATAAGCGCCTACAAAGTTGCAGGCTCAAAAGAAGTTGTCTTAATTTATCAGGCAGATTCACACGACGAGTTGGATCGTGTATTTACCGCTCAACTTCCATTAGCTGATTATTTAACGATTAATGAAATGACTCCTATTAGACCGTATCTGGACTTTGCAGAAGATGTCATCAATCGATGGGGAAAAAAACATAACAAGAACAACTGAGGGGGATTTAATATGAGAATTGAAAAGATTTCATTTCGGAGTGAAGGTGTCAATTGTAGCGGACTTTTATACATTCCGGAATATGAGATTTCAAGTAAACAATTTCCAGGAGTTGTTATGGCCCATGGATTTAGCCTTGTAAAAGAAGCCTATTTACCAAAATACGCTGAAAAGTTTGCTGAAGCAGGACTAGTTACCCTCATTATCGATTATCGTAACTTTGGAGAAAGTGAGGGCAATGACCGCCAACATATGGATCCACTAGAACAAATCAAAGATTATCGCAATGCTATTTCCTGGCTGTCGATGCATCCAAATGTCCAAGCAGATCGAATTGGAATTTGGGGAACTTCCTATAGTGGTGGTCATGTCTTGCAGGTTGGGGCAGTTGATCGTCGAGTGAAAGCCATTGTTTCTCAAGTACCTACTATTCGTGGTTGGATTGGTTCCGAGAAAAAAATGGGGAAAGAAAATATGAAAGCATTCATTGAAAAGCTAATTGCCAATCGACAAGCACGCTATGCAGGTGCACCTATTGAATACATTAAAGTTGTCGGGACAGATGGCGAATACAGTGCACAAACACACCCTGAGGCATACCCTTGGTTTACACAAATGGCTCAAGAAGTCGCCCCCAATTGGATAAACCTAATTACACTCGACTCGATGGAGCATTATGTCGAATATTTTCCAGCGGCAAATATTGACCTTATTTCACCAACCCCTCTCATGATGATTGTCGCAACTGAAGATGGTATTACACCACCGGACGCAGCAATTGATGTCTTTAATACAAAAGCGAAAGAACCAAAAAGCTTGGTGAGATTACCAAAGGGACATTTCGACGTATACAATGGGGAAACTTTTGATAGGGCACAAAAAGCTGCTACCGACTGGTTTATAGAACACTTATGCAAAGGAGCAATACAATGATTCTTCCAGAATACATCACACCGACACTTGATGATTGGCTAGCAAAATTCCACTTTTCAACCGAGTTAAAGGTTCGTGTTTGTGAAACTGACTTATTCGCCCATGTAAACAATACGAGTTACAGCCTGTATTATGAACAAGGACGAGCTGACTACCTCGAACACTTAGGCTTTTATAACCATGATATTATGTTTGTTGTTGGCGATATTTATTGCCATTTTCAGCGAGAGGCCTATGCACGCGACGAATTGATAGTTCTAGTACGAACATCTTACTTCGGCAACAAATCACTGACCATAGAAAGTGCCATACAAAGAAAGTCTACTGGTGAATTGATTTCATCTAATTGGACCACCCTCGTGCTAGTTGATGCCAAAACAAAGAACACCATTAAGTTACCTGACTTTGTAAAAGAAGCTATTCAACATTTCGATCAAAGTAATTTACAGCGTATAAAGACTAACAACAGCTCATTTTGAGTTTCAATTCTGTTTCTTACTATCAAAAAAAGCGAAGAAAAACATATCGTTTTTCTTCGCTCTTTTTAATTGTTTGAAAAGCTATAATATAACGAAGTTCTCTCATCGCTCTATTACGGGTCCAAGGAATAACTCTATACTATCCTAGTTGATTTTATAAACCTTTAGTTGATTTTAAATTCAAAATATTATAACATTTCATAATAGCCTATGTAATGATTCTAAAAAGAATCACACTACTTATGACTACTCTAAAATGAGGTGAGGATAATCGACAACCTGTATTTTCTTGCATTCCAACATAGCTTTGATGGCATTTGTATTCTAGACAAAAATGGCATTGGACTTGAGATGAACAAAGCCGCCGAAAGAATTACAGCTTTTAGACGAGAAGATTTTATCGGAGAAAACACAAAAGCTGCCATTGAAAAAGGCTTTATTTCAAAATCAGTGACTGAGCTTGTACTGAAAGAAAAACGGACGATTACTGAAGTTGTTAGTATACAAGGTACCGAAAGATTACTTACCGGAAACCCCATTTTCGATACGGAAGGTCAACTAAGTTATGTGGTCCTAAACGTTCGGGACATTTCAGAATTAAACAATTTAAAAATAGACTTGTTGCTCTCAATTGCGCTCAAACAAACAAGAATCGAAACATCGCTAGCAAAAAGTCCTAAAGTACTCTCTGCTGCATCTGTTTCAAAAGATATTATTGCTTCAAGTCCTAAAACTATATCTATTGTCCAATTAGCCACCAAAATTGCCAAAGTAGATTCTTCCATCCTAATTCTAGGAGAATCAGGCGTTGGAAAAGAAGTTATCGTCAAACTAATTCACCAACAAAGTCGAAGGGCTAATAAGCCACTTATCAAAATCAATTGTGCTGCCATACCACAACATTTGCTTGAATCCGAATTATTTGGCTATGAAAAAGGTGCCTTCACCGGCGCAAGCGACCAAGGAAAGCCTGGTCTTTTTGAAGAGGCTAATGGTGGAACTGTTTTTTTAGATGAAATTGGGGACATGCCTCTTGATTTACAGGTGAAATTATTACGCGTCCTCCAAGAGCATGAAATTAGGCGTGTAGGTGGTAGAAAAGAAATTAAAATCAACGTCCGAATTGTATCTGCAACAAACAAAAACCTTGAAGAGTGTGTTCGAAACGGTGAATTCCGTGAGGACCTTTACTATCGGCTCAATATCGTACCTATTAAAATTCCACCCTTACGCGAACGAACAGAAGATATTAAACCACTTGCACATATGATTTTAAATCGTACAAACCAAAAATACCATTTAGATAAGTATTTCCAACCTGGTGTTGTCGAGCTTCTTCAAAAGCAACCGTGGCCTGGAAATATTCGTGAATTAGAAAACATGATCGAACGTCTTGTTGTTACCTCTGAACAAGATGAAATTACTTGGAGTGACCTACCGTTCATTTCTGAACAGCCTGATCTTACAGAAAGCTATTCATTAAAAAAGATACTGGAAGATGTCGAAAGAAAGATTATTCTTGAAAAAATAGCTATGTACAAAACGACTAGGAAAGCTGCAAGGGCACTTGGTATTAGCCAATCTACTATTGTAAAAAAACTACAAAAATATCAAGAATAACATGCCGGAGCTTCACAGTATAAGTAGGTTTATAAATAGATGCGCCTTGATGAACTTAGAATATTTAATTCTTCACGATATTTAGACACAGTGCGACGGGAAATTTGAATACCTTCTGCTCCCAAAATATTTGTAATTTCCTGATCTGCCAGTCGATTGTCTGGTTTTTCGCTATTGATCAACTCTTTAATACGACGCTTTACGTAGCTTACTGAGTCCATTTTACCCGAACTATTTAATAATCCTTTTGTAAATAATGACTGTAACGCATAAGTACCATGTGGGGTACGTATATATTTACCTCTAATCGTACGGCTAATTGTAGATTCATGAACACCAAGAATTATCGATACGTCCTTTAAACGCATAGGTTTAATTTCTTGCATCCCTTTTTCAAAAAAACCTTGCTGTTCTTCAAGTACTACTCGAATTAAGCTGTAGAGGGTCTTGTCTCTTTGTTCGATTCCTTGAATTAATAATAGTGCATCCTTTAAACAGTCTTGATAATACTCTTTACATGTAGGGTCGGATTGTAATAAATCTACGTATGTTTTACTTATTGAAACACTCGGTAAATATTTCTGATTTAATTGAATCATCCATTGTTCCTTACTCTTTATCACCTCAGCATCAGGCATTATATATTGTACAGGATTAAACATGTACCCCAAAAATGGCACTCGATTTAACCCTTTTATATAGTTTAGTGTTTCCTGTGCTTCTTTTATTGAAATACTATACTTCTTACTTAATAGTTTCAGTGAAAGTGTAGCAGCATTTTCAAGATCGAACTTCACAAAATTTACAGCAAGTGGGGGTGCTGTTAAATCTCGATCAATTTGAATGAGTAAAAAATCGATTAAACTCCTTGCTCCTACCCCTACTGGTTCGAAAGTTTGCAATAACTCTAAAATTACTCCTACGTGGTCATTTGTTGTTTTGAACCTTTCTGCGACCTCATCTAAATCTACATCTAAAAATAAGCGGTCATCTAAGCTATAAATTAAATATTTTAGAATGCTAATATCCGTTTTAGATAAATTTTGATGTAGTGGTATCTGTTCTAATAGATAAGGATCAATACTTTCCTTTTGCGCTAACCTTGTTTGTAGTGAATCATATTTTTCCATACGGACACTACCTCTATCTTTTGAAAAAAAAGAAGCTAGTTCTAAAACATCCTTATAACTTTTTTGAAATTTCGAATCCTCCACGTGTATTAGAGGATTATCGTTTGCTTTTTCAAAAATATATCGTTCCAACTCTGCACCCGAATACTGCAAAACTTCAAAATTTTGTATTAGGTCCGGTGTTAATGTCATTTTAAGACGTTGTGAAACTTCTAAAGAATTATGCATTATAATCCCCCTCCCTATTATTATAATACAATTACAATACTTTAATATACTCATATTCTGAATACTTTTTACATTCAATTAAAATAAAATAACTATGACTACCACCATATTATTGAATATATTCTAGAATAATTTTTAGAAAAAAAGGCCGTTACTTTGATAACCGATAAATTCCCAAGTAAGAAAGCTAGCTGTTCATCCAATGGTCCCTTTTTATCCCTATATTATTCTATGAAAAAGAAAAAGCATCAACGTTAAAAGACCACTCACCCATTTAATTATGGAGAGTGGTCTTCAATTTTTAAAACTAGACTTGTATGATCTTAATGGGTTCCAAATTAAATTCCCCAGTCCAGTTTCAATATTTCTTTGAATACATCTAACTTTTCTCTATCTATTTGATCTGCAATTTTTTTCTCTAATCCAGCCTTAAGGGATTCATTTTTTTCATAGCATGCTTCTCCTAAGGTAGTTAACCGAATGCATTTTTCTTTTTTATTGTGTGTTACTTGATTAACTTCCACTAATCCCTTTGATTCTAAGCTTCTTATGAACTTATGCGTTGCCTGGCGTGTAATATTTACTTGTTTATTAATAGAGGATATGGTCGGATTCTTTTTGTATATTCTTGCGATGATGAACCACTCTGAATTAGATATATAGATATCATTGCTACTATTCCATAATTCTTCTGTTACCTTTCGAATCATAAGATTCCTCTCACTTATTAGATCAAATAAATCTAAATCATTTATCTCGAAATTCAAGCACTTTCCCCCGTTCAATAATGTCCTTTACAAATATACAAGCACTCTATCAAATCGTCAACTAAGTTGACTATTTTTATATTTGGGTTATAATTAGCTTAGTTAACTTAGTTGACAATATTCTTTAGAGGAGCATGTAAATGTTTAAAGTTGGCGAACTAATTGTTTATTCTACTCATGGCATATGTCAGATAGATGATATTTGTGAAAAAACTTATTTCGATATTACAAAGAAATATTATGTTTTACACCCATTAGACAATCTGAAGTTATCGATAAGCACTCCGGTCAATAGTAAAGCGGTAGCTATGCTTGAACTCCTTGATCAAGCTGAGGCTAAAACAATATTAAATTCCTTTGGCTCATCGGGTATTGAGTGGATTGAAGATAGTAAACAACGTACAAAAACTTACTCTGAGATTATTAAAAGTGGTAATCGAAAAGGGCTCGCAAAAGTAGTAAATACACTTTTACGAAAAAAGTATGATGCCCAGTTGGAAAATAAAAAATTAGTTGACCAGGACTTGAAACTATTGATTTCCGTTCAAAACATTCTGTATAGAGAACTGGCATATTCTTTAAATACTTCCTTTGAATCCATATTGGAAGAGATTTCAAACAGTGTTCACTCAAAAATGAAAGTTTCCAGTACTGTGTGATATATTCTATACAAAAAGCCCCGACCAATTCAGTGAATTGATTGGAGGCTTATTTAGTTCTTTTCATATCAACGAACTTAAGAACATCTTCGATTCAATATAAGAATCTCCATAAATAAAAGGTTGCATATGACTCCCAGCCCCTCAATGGGACTTCTAGTTTTGATATTTCTTCTTTTGTTGGTTTATCTACTGTACCGGTTAAATTAGCAATATCCCCGAATATTTCTACCATTCTTCTTTTTAATGTATATGTATATGCAAGATTGATTTGTTGTCCAAGAATTCCCCATACTATAGCTTCAAATAAATCTGGAATCCCAATATTACGAAGCCCATAAAACTCATTCACTGGATGATGTAGTAAGTTATCTTTTTTAGCCATTTCATAAAAAGGTCTTAAATCAGTATCTAAATCAAACCATTCCCTTACATAGTGATGTACCTCGTCACGCACCTTTTCGCTCACTACTGAGGAGTCCCCTAAAAAACAAATACCAATATTTCCGTCAACATTCTCGCTAATTTCAACCAATGGAACCGTATCTGTGAATTGGCTTTGTGACTTTATCGTCCCTGATTTCGAACAAGCACTCGTTGGAAGACCTTAACATATATCTAATATTTTCACTGAAGCTAAATTCTTGTGGAACAGTAACTATATCATCATAGTGATAAATACCCATAATAAAACACTCCTTTCAACACAAAATTATTGAACTCAATTTTAAATTGAAGCATTAATCTTTTAAATACCGTATCTGTATAATCTTTTGTATAATAAAGAGATAAAAAGTATTAGTTCATATTATTAAGTGATAAAATACAAAACTATCTTTATAAACTACAGGGGGAAATAACCAATGACGATTTTACTGGTAGATGACAATACCGTCAATCTATTTGTAATAGAAAAAATATTAGATAGCGCTGGTTATAAAGATACAGTTTCACTAACATCGGCTCAAATGTTATTTGACTATTTACAACTTGATCACCCTAATCCAACCTTTAATTCGGTTGATTTAATTTTACTAGACATCATGATGCCCGAAATTGATGGCATTGAGGCTTGTAAACGTATTAAACAAAATGAGAGATTTAAAGATATCCAAATAATCTTTGTAACAGCACTCGAAGATAAAAACAAACTAGCTGAAGCACTTGATATTGGTGGGAGCGATTATATAACTAAGCCAATAAACAAAGTGGAGCTATTAGCACGTATTCGCGTAGCCCTTCGATTAAAGGCAGAACTTGACTGGCATACCCAACATGAAAACAAAATTCAATACGAGCTAGACTTGGCCACACATGTCCAAAGAAGTTTATTGACCGCTCCTTTTAAAGAAGAAAAGATACAAATCGAAGTATCATACCTTCCTTCTTTTAATCTTGCAGGAGATATGTACTATTGGCATAAAATAAGTGACAATCGATATGCGATCGTTTTATTGGACATGATGGGACATGGTATTTCGGCTTCCTTAGTATGTATGTTTATATCCTCCGTACTAAGAGAGTCTATTAAGCAATTAGTAGAGCCGGAACTAGTTATTAAGGAATTAAATCGTTATATGCTTCTTTTACATAATGAAAAAATTGGAATCCCTTATTATTTTACAGCTATCTATATGGTCGTAGACACAGAAAAGAAAACGATTGAATACGTGAATGCTGGTCATCCTCCGGGATTCGCACTTGTAGACGATACTAAAATGGTTCCATTAGATAAAGGGAGCTGCGCAGTTGGTTTCTTCGATGAGATTGAGGTTAAAAAAGAGATTATTACGTACGAGAAAGATATACAAATTATATTGTATACAGACGGAGTTCTAGAAGCTATGGATCCTTGTGAAATAGAATCTGAAAAAAAACTTGAACAGTTAGCTTCTAAAAGATGGAAACAATCACAGTCATTGATTGATAACCTATTAACAAAAGAACAACAAACTGCTCAACCTGACGATATGTGTGTGTTAATGATTAAATGCAACGAATAATTTAAAAAGTACATTCTTATATAAAAAAAAGCACAAATGTTATTTTACAACATTTGTGCTTTTTTAAATTTATTGGTTAACTTAGGAGAGATATGATAGTCAGCTATGATTAGAAGCTTAAAAAGTAAATGTAAATACTCCTCCTAAAACATCCTAAAGTAATCATTATCAAACCCTTTGATAAATACGTTCATTCCCTGCTATTTCTTGATACTTCTCCGTGACTTGAGAGAAACGGAGTGTTTCTTTGTCTCCCAATCCGAGGAACCCTTGAGGGCTTAAACTCTCATAGAATAGATGCTGTACCTGTTCTTGGAGATCTGCAGTAAAGTAAATAAGGACATTTCGGCATATAATAACATGAAACTCATTGAATGATTGATCTGTCACTAGATTATGCTGAGCAAAGATAATATTCTCTAGTATAGATGGATGAAAATAAGCATATTGATCATCTGCTTTATAGTACTCAGAAAATGCGTAATTTCCTCCTGCAAGCATATAGTTTTTCGTATATGCTTGCATTTTTTGGATAGGAAAGGCCCCTTTTCTTGCCTTTTCCAATACTTGTTCATTCATATCCGTCGCATATATAACTGCTTTGTCCTTGAGTCCTTCTTCTTCTAACAAAATTGCCATGGAGTATACCTCTTCACCCGTTGCACATCCTGCATGCCAAATTCGAATCTCTGGATACTTGCGAAGAATAGGAACTACTTCTTTTCTAAAAGTCTTAAAGAAGCTAGGATTACGAAACATTTCTGTTACGTTGATGGAAAAATCATTTAGCAAGCTTTCTAAAAAGTGCTCTTCATGTATCACTTTTTCTAGTAACCCGGTAACTGTCTCAATGCCATTTATATTCATGCGATTGTGAATACGACGAGAAATGGAAGATCGGTTGTACTGTCGAAAATCGAATCCTGATAAGCGATAGATGGCTTCCAGCAAGAAATCGATCTCCAAGTCTTCATGTTGTTTATATACTTCCTCAAGTTTCATATTTTCACCTTGCTTGTCCATCTTTAAAACTCCCTTAAGATACTAACCATACTCGAAGAACAGAGAATAGTTGATCTAGATTTAGCGGTTTACTGATATAGTCAGAAGCACCAGCTTCCAAACACTTATCTCGATCATTCTTCATTGCCTTCGCTGTTAAAGCTATTACAGGTAATTCTTTCAATTGTAAATCGTTTCTAATTCTATACATTGCTTCATATCCATCCATATTCGGCATCATAATGTCCATTAGTACTATATCAATTTCAGTATTGTCCTGTAATATATCCAAGCATTCAATGCCATCTTTGGCTACCAGGATATTCACTCCCCTTTTTTCAAGGGCCGTTTTAAGAGCGTATATATTACGGTAATCATCATCAACGATTAAAATATTTTTGTTTTGGAAAACATTCGTGTGATCATGCAATGAAACTAACACTTCATCTTTTTCAATTACAGTTTGCTTCTGGACATCAAGCCTAGCCAAATCTGACACAAAAGCTGTGGACGGTTCGTATGATGACTGTGTTACAGCTACCTCTGAATAATCTATATTTAGATGTTTATCTAGAATAAGGCCGTTCGGAAGACTTGGAACAACTAGTTTAAATACGCTCCCAACACCTTCTTCACTTTGCAATGTAATCCAACCACCAAGCAACCTTGCAAACTGTTTACAAATAGATAAACCAAGACCTGTTCCACCAAACTTACGAACGGTTGCACCATCCGCTTGCTGGAATGTCTCAAAAATCAGCTCATGCTTGTCTGCAGGAATACCAATACCTGTGTCGGCTATCGTTACTTCCAACCAATCTTTGCTTATTGCTCTCATTTCCTCTGTTTGCAGTTGGTTCTCAATTTGTTTAATCGTTAATGCAACGGAACCTTCTTCCGTGAATTTAAAGGCATTGGATAGAAGATTTTTTAAAATCTGCTGAAACCTTTTTTCGTCTGTAAAGAAAAGGTCTATTACATCGTCCTCTTTGAAAATATGAAATTCTAAATTTTTCTTCTGTGCAATAGGCGAGAATACATGCTCCATATGTTGAGGTAACTCACTTAAATTGACTTCTTCAAATAGAACTTCGAGTTTACCTGCCTCTACCTTAGAAAGATCTAAGATGTCGTTTATTAGCGAGAGTAAATCTTCTCCTGAAGAATGGATAACATTTGCAAACTCTGCATCCTCATCTGTTAAACGTCCTTGATCGTTTTCTGCTAGCATTTCCGATAATATCAGAATACTATTCAAAGGTGTTCGGAGTTCATGAGACATATTCGCCAGAAACTCTGATTTATAGTTTGAATGTAGGGTAAGTTGCTCTGCCTTTTCTTCTAATTCTTTCCTAATTTTCTCTAGCTCTTTGTTTTTTGTTTCCGCATCCTTTGTTTTTTCTTCTAACTGCTCATTAATTTGTGTTAATTCTTCCGTTTGCATTTGAAGCTCTTCGGATTGAGTTTGTAATTCCTCAGACTGTACTTGTAATTCTTCTGTCATCGCTCTAGATTCGTTTAGTAGTCGAATAATTTCCATGCGTCCTATGACACTATTAATCGATAATCCAAAGGTCTCCACAATTTGTTTTACTAAGTCCTGCTGTAGCTTACTATATTCAGACATAGTAGCAAGTTCCATCACTGCTATGACGTCCCCTTCAAATAATATAGGAACAATAAATATACTACGAGGAGGTACTTCCCCTAAACCAGTAGATATATAGCGATAATCTTCCGGTATTTCATTAAAGATGAAGGTTTGTTTCTCTTGCACACACTGCCCAATTAGCCCCTGTCCAATTCGAAAACTTTCTCTTCCAATATCCTTCTCGAAATTATTATCTGCAAAGGAGGCATTCTTTATGAAATGATTTCGGTTATCCTCTATTTCTCTTACATAAAATGCACCAGAAGAAGAGTTAGTCATCTTAGCTATTTCAGACATAAATACTTTTGCAAGTGCTTCTATAGAAGCAACACCTTGATATTTTGTCACAATTTCAGCAAGATTTGTTTGCAACCATTCTCTGCCATCCAAATTATCCAATAGATCATTGGTTGCATTTGCAAGTTCATTTATTTCATCATTCGTATTTACATGTATTCTTTCTTTCAAATCACCATTGTTAGAGGCAATTTTTTTAATGGTTTGTGTCACATCATTAATAGTCCTAACAATTGATTTCGAAACCTGGCTTGATATAACTATTGCAATGATAGAAACAGTTAGAAGCAAACCGAATAATCCTCCTGTCAAATTATTATTTTGCTTATCTAACTCCTCTGCCCTAACTTGGGCAATCTCTCTTTCGGATTCACGGAAGTCGTTAAACTGATTTCTTATAGATTGCATGTATTCACGACCACGGTCATTGGCATAGAACTGTTGAATAGCAGCATCATCATTGTCCCTTTTCAGTCTAATCGCGTTCTCCCCAGCCTCCTCTATCCACAGGTCAGTTGTTTCTCTTACCACCTGTAGTTTTTGTTGCTGATCTGGTTTATCCGCCATTAACTGATACAGTTCCTTGAATTCAATCTGCCACTCACCAGCTGCTTTGTAGTAAGGCTCTAAATAGATTTCATTTCCTGTAATGACAAACCCACGCTGACCTGCCTGCATATCCATCACAAATTTCTCTACATTATTTGTCAGTGTTTCTACTTTATTATTATATTGAAGAAGAAAATTTCTTTCTTGCTGAAGTGAACGAATTTGATTGTTTAATATAATCACGGAAGCAAATAAACAAACAATAATAATGATGTATCCGATGGTAATCTTAGGACGTATACCAAACTTCCATTTATTCTCCATTTATATCCTACCTTTATTTTAGATTTCTTATTTTATACTATAGCAATTAGCCGTAAAATAACAGTGTTCCTTAGACTATTTAAAACAATCTATTATTTAAAATATTTAAATATAAAAAAGAAGAAAGACCTCTCTCCAAAGCTATGTTTGGATGAAAGGTCGCTAAACTTTTGAATGTCATTATAAATTTTCACATCGTCATTTATCATCATAATTTACTAAGTCGTATGGCATAAAAATACTGTACGATTGGATGCTTTAGCTTAATCTTCTCAGCCATATTTAAAATTCGTTTTTTTCCAAGCCGTCTGTCTACCAAAGCTAGAATATTCATTAGAATATCATTGCTCTCTAGGCTTTCCTCTAGAGGAGTGGATAAAAACTTATTAGCTACAACGATAAAGTTTGATTTGCTTAATGATGACTGCGCTGACAAAAGCTCCTTTGCCAATTCTGATAACTTTCTGCTCCTTGCTATTACTAGTAGGCGATCCTCTGGAACTAATCCCTTGGTTTCTTTTCTCAATACTTCGATTTCCTCATTACTGATAGGAATTTGTATACCAGAGTCATTCTTAATTTCTAGCTCTGCCTGATACCATTTGATTAATGTAGTTCTATCGCTCATATTGAAGACATTCTTTTTATCGACCGCGATATAACAACTCCCTGCTTTATCGGGTAAATAACGGTAGCTAGTTGCACGGTATTCAACTCTTCCTTGTAATGCAGGACTGAGAAAACTCTCCAAATTTTGTTTTAATTTGCTCCAGGACATATCATTCTCCTTAATTTTCATACTGTATAAATAAATTGAGTTAGTTAAGCTGTACTAATATTATCATACAATAATCAACACATCGAACATACTAAATGCTAGTTAATTTTAAAAGATATCAGGCTTCACCAAAATTTTTGATTTGGTTATTACTCATTTTTACTATATAGGAAACTTACTATTCATCCTTGTTAAATTTAATAGTATTTTAAAAGCATAAAAAATAACCACCTCTCTACTTACGTGAAGTGGTTATAGCTTTATTATATTAAAGCAAATGAAAAGAAGAGCCAAAATGGAAAGCTTTCTTTTATATTTCAAACGCAGTAAAACTACCTTCATCATCAAAATCTTTAACTTTAATAACCTTATCGGCAAACTGTTCAACAGTATCTATGCTGCAACCTATTACAAGGGTTAGCACTTTAAAATTCTTCTCCTTTTTCTTTCTATTAAATGCTTCAAGAAATGAAGCCGAAACCTTATCTTCTCCGTCTGTTACAAACACAATATCCGCTTGCTTAAACTTGCTTTCATTTATTACATTCAATGCTCCATCAAGCGGAAGCGCAAAGTTCGTACCTCCACCTAAGAAAGTTTGGGCTAAATTGATCATATCTGAACTTTTTATTTTTCCTTTTTCGAATGTTAAAATCTGCGTGGAGGTAGAGAACAAAATTAAACAAAAATCCCTTCTTTGCTTTCTTGCAATTGACATAAGAGCTAATGTAAAACCTTTGGATTGGGTGTCTAGCCTTTGCATACTTCCCGATTGATCTAGACAAAGTATGATTGGTCCTTTCCCCAATACTTCTTTCCCTATTTGCTCATATTGCATTGTCTGACCTTCTACAAAGCGACGAAGGAAGTCGTTCTTAGTTATTGGGTGTATATATAAGCCCAATTCTATCGGCAGTAATCTTTCCACATCGTTGCCTAACGTAATCCCACTTCTTTCTATTGATTCACTTTTATTGGGCTTTTGCTTATTGCGAGCTATCTGTTTAAATCTTCCAGTCCAATCTGCAATTTCTTTCATCTTTTTATTAGATGCAATTTTTTCAGCTAATGAGATTTGGTCACGCAAAGGAATCTTTTTCAGTTCTGCATCACCATTCCCTGCACTGTAGCCACCAAGCAACGACTTCAGACTATCTTTCACTTGTTTTGTTTCTTGCATAGCGTGAACCAATGCATGGGAAAAGCTGTCACTGTTGATTTGAAGCATCCATTGCAATTTCTCATTAAACTTGGTCATCGCTTCTGTAAGATTCTCTTCTGACACCAAAGGTTCTTTTCCTATATACTCTTGCCGCTTTTGCTTTAAAAAATTCCTTTGAATCATGTGAAGTTCCTGCATCTGTTTCTGAATTTTTTCATCTTCCTGTATTTGGTCAACCAGCCATTGGTTCGTCCTCTCTCCGATTTTCACAGTGGCAATAGCTGACGACAAATCATCCAATCGGGTGAAGTTCCGGTATTCTACAAAATATCCATCCTTCATAATTCTTTCCATGAGTGTTTTATTGACCGTAAGCATGTTATCTACATCACTTTCCGTAATTTCAGGTTTCATCTTATATAATGATGCCCAAATGTCAGCTAGTAATGGTTCGAACATCGGTAATACACCTTCACCTCTAACCTTTTGAAGACCGGGTGACATCTCAAATACTTCTCTGAAGCGTCTTTTATCGAATGAGTCCGTGTTCAATACGGAAAGATTCTCGATGTAACTTTTAGGAGATTTCACAGAGGTCATCCCTTTTCACATCTTAAAAAAGATACTCGTGGAACATCTTTTTTCTCCTAGGTTATCCAAATAACAGGGTTCTAAAATCCTATTCAACATTTCATGTTGCATCGAGGTTACTTTATTTAGTAAGACATCGATATCAGCCTTTCGACTTTCACTTTGATTTTTAAGCTTATTTAAATCAGCCACTAAGACCATCATTTTTTGAGTCGCTTCCATTCCAGTCTCTGGTGACTGATCCTGGAGTATGGAGTAGAACACTTCATTTGCTTCATTTTGTAAGGAATAGAGAGTTTGCGTAATAACGTCATGTGCATGGTTCCGAATAATGTAAGACACGGCATCTTTTTGCTCCACCTTTTCCCAAAGAACATTTTCAAGAATCGCGATATCATCCATCTGGACAACTTGCCTTTGGTTAATCATTGCTTTCGCTTGTAGAACACTCAATGACTGCTTGAACCTTCTATCTGATGGGCGAATTCCTTCATCCCTTAACTCCACACGAATTTTCGATAGGGCTTTATATACCTCGTCAGGAATGACTACCCTATCGGTCAAAAACTGGAGATGCAGCAATTCTTCCATTGTCATGAATGGCATTTGTATAGTTTGACCAGCAGCTTTCAACATCGAGACAAAATTTGTTTCATCTGCGATAAAGTCAATCTCGAATCGCAAAAGGAAACGATCAAATAGCGCATCAAGCCCTTCTTCTTCCTCAGGGTATTCATTAGAAGCACCTATTACAGACATCAAGGGAACTTGAACTGGTGACCCATTATTATAGAATAGTCTTTCATTAATAAGCGTAAGTAAGCTATTCAGAATAGCAGAGTTCGCTTTAAAGATTTCATCTAAGAAAACTATATTCGCTTCCGGCATTTTAGATGTAATAATCCGTTGGTATACGCCCTGTTCCAAACCTTTTAACGACAATGGGCCAAATACTTCCTCGGGTGTACTGAACTTTGTCAGCAACCATTGAAAATATGCAGATCCCTCTATAATTTTAGATAATTCACTCGACAATGCCGATTTTGCAGTTCCTGCAGGACCAATCATGAGCATATGCTGCCTAGAGAGTAATGCAACTAGAATTCCTTCAACCTCATTCTCTCGTTCAAAAAACTTTGAATTGAGGGCCTGTCTGATTTCCTCTAACTTATTGCAATTAGTAAATATCATTTTATATAACTCCTTACTTTGTAATATAAATAGAAAAAATCCTTGCTTGTAGTCTCACTTTCCCATTACTCGAAAGAAAATATATGCGAGAACTGGTTTTAATACAGTTTGATTCAAACTCACTCACTTTACTCTTCCCATAACTATATTTTACTGAAAGATGCTTCTTCTCCTTCCAAAACAGAACAAAATATACCTCTCCAAAATTCAGCGAATTAAAGAGAGGCATCAATATTTAATATAAATTAAAGTGCATAAACACCAAACTATCGTTTTTTTCCTAGTAACAGCACTAAAGATGAGGTGAATAGAAAGTGAGTAGAAACTATGGCCATAAGGATAAAAGAGTAAGAAAAAAGGTCTTTCAACAATTCAGCGAATTGATGAAAGACCTTCCTATTTAGAGTATTTAGAGGCGCAGATGGGGCTCTGTTCCTATATAAGTGGAATGGTTGACTAAACCAATCGATTTCAACGCATTCATTAAGGCATACGCACACTTCATTATTAGCAGAAGCAGGTGTCGCACTCGAACAAGTCATGGATAGACTTGGCCATTTCAGATGATCAAATCACCAAGAATGTCTATCTCCACGTTACAAAAGAAATGAAAAAAGAAGCTTCCCAAAAGTTTGCACAACTAATGAGAAGCCTCGAATATAATACTCTGTGTTAGCAAAATGTTAGCATTTCACTTTCACCTTACATACAAACCCATATATATCAAGGGTTGAAGTGGCTTATTACATCATGCCGCCCATTCCACCCATGTCAGGCATACCCATGCCGCCGCCTGCTGGTTCTGGAATATCTGCTACTACTGCTTCTGTAGTTAAGAATAATGCTGCAACAGATGCAGCATTTTGAAGTGCTGAACGAGTAACTTTAGTTGGATCTACGATACCAGCTTCGATCATGTTCACCCATTCGCCTGTTGCTGCGTTAAAGCCGATACCAACTTCTTCACGTTTCAAACGATCTACAACGATAGATCCTTCAAGACCTGCGTTGTTAGCGATTTGACGAACTGGTTCTTCTAATGCACGAAGTACAATTTTCAGTCCAGTTGCTACGTCGCCTTCTTTAGTTTCTGCTAATTCTGCAACTTTGTTGTATACGTTTACTAGTGCAGTACCACCACCAGCTACGATACCTTCTTCTACAGCTGCGCGAGTTGCGTTTAAAGCATCCTCAATACGAAGCTTACGTTCTTTTAGTTCTGTTTCTGTAGCTGCTCCAACTTTCACTACTGCTACACCACCAGCTAATTTAGCAAGGCGTTCTTGTAGTTTTTCTTTGTCGAATTCAGATGTTGTGTCTTCTAATTGAGAACGGATTTGTGTTACACGACCAGCGATGCGATCAGAATCTCCGTTACCTTCTACGATTGTCGTATTGTCTTTAGATACAACAACTTTAGAAGCGCGACCTAACTGTGTAATATTAGCAGATTTTAAGTCTAAACCTAAATCTTCTGTAATTACTTCAGCACCAGTTAATACGGCAATATCTTCTAGCATTGCTTTACGACGGTCACCAAATCCTGGAGCTTTAACAGCTACAGCATTGAATGTTCCACGTAATTTGTTTAACACTAGAGTAGCAAGTGCTTCTCCTTCTACGTCCTCAGAGATTAGTAAAAGTGGCTTGCCTTGTTGAACTACTTGCTCAAGCACAGGAAGAATTTCTTGAATGCTTGTGATTTTTTTATCAGTAATTAAAATATATGGATTATCTAAAATAGCTTCCATTTTATCTGAATCTGTCACCATATAAGGAGATGCATATCCACGATCGAATTGCATACCTTCTACTACATCAAGTTCAGTTGTAAACCCTTTAGATTCTTCAATAGTAATAACACCGTCGTTACCAACGCGTTCCATTGCTTCAGCGATTAGTTCACCAACTTCAGAATCACCTGAAGATATAGCTGCAACTTGAGCAATAGACTCTTTGCCTTCGATTTGTTTAGAGATTGCTTTTAGTTCTGTAACTGCTGCAGCAACTGCAAGGTCAATACCTTTACGGATCCCTACTGGGTTAGCACCAGCTGTTACGTTTTTCAATCCTTCACGAATCATGGATTGTGCAAGTACTGTAGCAGTTGTTGTACCGTCACCAGCGATATCGTTTGTTTTAGAAGCAACTTCTGCCACTAATTTAGCACCCATGTTTTCGAATGCATCTTCCAATTCGATATCTTTTGCAATTGTTACACCATCATTAGTAATAAGTGGTGAACCAAATTTTTTCTCTAGAACAACGTTACGTCCTTTTGGTCCAAGTGTTACTTTAACAGCATCTGCAAGTTTATCCACTCCACGTAGCATTGCACTACGAGCGTCTTCACTGAATTTAATTTCTTTAGCCATGTGTATAGTTACCTCCTGAATATATTTTGTGAAGTTTTATTATTAGCCAATTACAGCTAGTACATCGCTTTCGCGTAATATTAAAAAGTCATTGTTGTCATATTTCACTTCTGTACCTGAATATTTAGAGAAGATGATACGGTCTCCCTCTTTAACGTCAAGTTCAACGCGAGTGCCGTTTTCAAGTACTCGTCCAGTACCTATAGCAACAATTTTTCCTTCTTGCGGTTTTTCTTTAGCAGAGTCTGGAAGTACGATGCCAGATGCTGTTTTTTCCTCAGCTTCGATTAATTCGATTATGATACGATCACCTAATGGTCTTAACAAGTGAAACTACCTCCCTAAAATAGTAAAATGTAATATTATTAGCACTCTTACTCTTTGAGTGCTAACACACTTATAATAATAATTAATCACAGAACATTTTGCAAGTGAGAAGGTATCTTTTTCTTTTATTTCCTATTTCCTATACAATAAAAGGAGAAGGTACATACAGAGAGGAATCAAACTGTTCATGAAACAACAAAAAACCGGTATCTACATTTTAATTGTTTATTGTATTATGCAGTTATCAGGAGCTGTGTTTGCACCGCTTCTTTATAAGTTATTAGAAACTATGGAAATAGAAAATGCAGCCCTCATTGCTTCTGGATGGTGGGTATTTCTTAGTATGGGGATCGCCACATTAATCACCTTGTTCATTATTAAGAAAGACAATAATTACTTAAAACCGTTAAAAGGCAAGTCTAGTCCACTCCTTCAAACAGTTGGTTGGGGAGTTATCGGTTTTTTCCTAGTCCTTTTAGGTCAAGCTTATGCAGCTAACATTGAACAAAAGTTTGGTGTGGATCCTGGATCAGAGAATACAACCCAGTTTATCGAAATCGCCCAAGCTGTACCATTAGCTATTTTTTCCATCGTTATTTTCGCTCCTATTTTAGAGGAGCTCATATTCAGACGCATAATCTTCGGAACATTATTACCAAAAACTAATTTCTTTGTAGCTGCTTCTGTTAGTGCGATTGTATTTGGAATTATTCACTTTGACTTTACGCACATACTACTATATGCAGTATCAGGATTTATATTCTCCTTTATCTATTACAAGACGAAAAGGATTATTGCGTCTATGATTTCCCATATGCTATTAAATGGATTCGTTGTACTCGTTCAATTTTACGGAGATGAAATCCAGCAATTTTTGAAGCAATATTCCAATATGCAGTTAATATTCTTTCAATAGTACACTCCTATAACTTCTAGTCATCAATAAAAAGCCTTTGACCCATTAGCATTGTGGTCAAAGGCTTCTTTAGTTATTCAGTATGTTCGTTTCTTATGAGATAAATCAAGGTTTGCAATTCAACAGATAAATCAATTGTGTGTACTCGGATCGCATCCGTTGTTTGAATACGAATTGGTGTAAAGTTTAGTATCCCTTTAATAGACGAAGTCCCTAGTTGGTCTGCTACTTGCTGTGCTGATCTACTCGGTAAAGTGAAAATAACTAACTCAATTCCATATTCCTCTAGTTTTTCTAGCATAACACTAGAATGATATACAGGTATATCACTAATAGTCGTTCCCTCAACAGGTGCCTTTGTATCAAAAGCTACAACAATCTTAGTGTTATGATTTTTTTGGAAGTTATACTTCAAGAAAGCAGTTCCCAAACTACCAACACCAATAAGTGCGACATTCGCTGCCTCATCCTGATCTAGTGTTTTACGGAAAAACTCCAGTAACGTTGGTACTTCGTAGCCGTAACCCTTTTTCCCGAGAGCACCAAAATGAGAGAAATCTCTTCTAATTGTTGCGGAATCAATCTTCATCGCTTCACTCAATTCCTGTGAAGAAACTCTTTTATGTCCAGCATTATCAAAGCTTTGTAAAAATCTATAATATAATGGAAGTCTTTTTGTAGTTGCTTGAGGAATTCTTGGTATATCTGGTTTCATAAAAATCCTCCTAGTTTAGTCAAACAAATCGTTTTTATCTTACTAGACATTTCTACCATTGTAAAGCTATGGCGTTGCAACAACAAGCCCTATCTATTACACTTAAGTTAGAATTGAGGTGCGAATACTGTGATCGTTTTACAAGTCAATCAAATAACAAAATCCTTTAACGGTGAAGATATATTAACAAACGTAAAGCTAGAGATTCAGGACAGAGACCGGGTCGCCCTTGTTGGCAGAAACGGTGCTGGAAAATCTACTTTACTTAAAATAATTGCTGGTGAAATGTCATACGATTCAGGCGAAATCATTATGCCCAAAAATATTCGTCTTGGCTATCTAGAGCAACATGCAGGTCTAGAATCTAAGCTGACTATTTGGGACGAAATGAAGACTATTTTTAGTCATCTCATTAACTCAGAAAAAGAGCTTCGTTCCTTAGAATCACAGATGGCTGATCCTTCTGTATATGAAGATACCGAGGCTTATGCAAGAGTGGCAGCAACGTACGATGAATTGCAATTAGCTTTCAATGAAGCTGGTGGTTATCGCTTCGAATCTGATATTCGATCTATCCTACATGGCATGCAGTTCTTCCCAGAAGATTATGAGAAGCCAGTACAAGCATTATCTGGTGGTCAAAAAACGAGACTAGCATTAGCTAAAATGCTTTTAAGTAAGCCAGACTTACTCATCCTCGATGAGCCTACCAATCATTTGGACATTCAAACATTAAGCTTTTTAGAAAATTATTTAAAGAATTATAATGGTGCTGTTCTTATCGTATCGCATGATCGTTACTTTTTAGATCAGGTAGTTACCTTTGTGTATGAGGTATCTCGTCATAATGTAGCAAGATTTGTTGGAAACTATAGCTCTTACTTAACGCAAAAAGCAAAAAACTATGAATTAGATAGTAAGAAATATGAAAAACAGCAAGAGGAAAAAGCAAAGCTAGAGGAGTTTGTTAGTAAAAACCTAGCTCGTGCCTCTACGACTAAAATGGCCCAATCTAGACGGAAGGTTATTGAAAAAACAGACTGGATGGATTCCCCAGATGGCGATGAAAAATCTGCTTCATTCGGATTTACTATCGACCGACCTAGTGGGAATGACGTTCTCCGCCTAGAGGAAATTGCAGTCGGTTATCCAAACAATACAGTTTCATCTAACATATCCTTTTCTGTGTACAAACAGGATCGAATTGCACTTGTTGGACCAAATGGAGTTGGAAAATCGACTTTACTAAAAACCATTATGAAACAACTGGAAGCTGCTGGAGGCAAAATTCAATATGGAACAAATGTCCAATTTGGTTATTATGACCAAGAACAAGCAGCACTGACTGGCAATAAGACAGCTTTGTTAGAACTGTGGGATGAATGGCCATTGATGAATGAGCGAGATATCCGTAACGTATTAGGTCGATTCTTATTTACGGGAGATGATGTACAAAAAACGGTATCTACACTGTCTGGTGGTGAAAAAGCTAGACTTGCACTTGCCAAGCTCATGCTTTTAAAAGCGAACACCCTTGTACTCGATGAGCCTACTAACCATCTAGACTTAGACAGTAAAGAGGTTCTCGAAAATGCATTACTTGATTTCCCAGGGACGATTATATTCGTATCCCATGACCGTTATTTCATTAACCGAATAGCAACAAAAGTGATTGAGTTAGCAAGTGATGATGCAACCCTGTTCCTTGGAGACTACGACTACTACTTAGAGAAAAAAGAAGAAATGGAAGAGCTTGCTTTAGAAAATGCTGTCGTGGAAAATACGGTAGTTACCAAAGTGAACACATCCACTATAGATAAAGAAGCTAAGAAAAAAGAACGCCAGCTTCGACGTCAGCTAGAGGAATTAGAAAGTCAGATGCCGACGGTGGACGCGGAAATTACGATAATCGAAGAAAAGCTATGTGAACCGGAGATTTTCCAAGACCATGAAGCTGTTCAACAATTACAAATGGAACTCGATCAATTGAAGGAAAAACAAGATAACTTATCCAATGAGTGGTTGGAATTACAGGAACAACTGGAAGAAATAGCGACTTAAAGAAAAAAGGTAGTGTAACCAATTTTGTTTTGGCTTCACTACCTTTTCTTTTTCAACACTTTGCTTTCTAATCTTGGTATTTTCTCCCTGACTACTAAAATTCTACAATTTTAGTATTAATCCTTCCTTTATATTAATTTTTCATTGAATGTCTGTCGTATGGTGTACATATATGTTGGTCAAGTGCTATTTTGCAATAATTTTTCTCCACATATTTATTCACAAAGAAAAACGAGTTATATCAATCTATCAACAGGTTTATCCACATTGTCCACAATTCAAAAACTTAGTTGTCCACAGCACTGTGCATAACAATCATACTATATATAGTTTTATCTTAAGTTACACACATGTTATCCACAAATTGTGCATAAGTACGGATGTTCTCTATTGACAACTACTAAATTCCGTGTTAAAAAACCCTCTTTTCTTGTCGAAGAAAAGAGGGCATCAATTATTTGTCTAGGCTCTAGCCCCTTGAGTTGTTTCAGAATGTCGGATAAAGGCAAAAGATGCCTTACCGTCAAATCTCCGACGCTTTTCAGGGCTATTATAGTATTTCTGTTTTTTTCAGTTCCAACTATCTAATTCTAGTCCAGGCCTACCATTCATCGACATATTACCTCTATGACCCGCTGAAAATTTCGAATTTCCTGCAGCTGCAATCATCGCAGCATTATCGGTACACAGTTTGATGGGGGGAACATAAAAAGATATATTTTCTTTAGTAAAAGCTTCTTCTAGTGATGTACGAAGTCCTTTATTGGCAGCAACTCCACCTGCCGCTATGACTTGTTTAACTTTAAATTCTCGTGCAGCACGAATTGTTTTTGTTGTTAATACTTCCACTACACTTTGCTGGAAGCCCGCCGCCAGATGGTTCGGATTTACTTTTTCCCCTCGTTGCTCGGCGTTATGCTGATAATTGATAACTGCTGATTTTAATCCACTAAAGCTAAAATCATAGGACCCCTCTTCTAGCCAAGCTCTTGGAAATTGCAGTGCTTCGTCACTTTCATTAGCTAGCTTATCGATATGTGGGCCTCCTGGGTAAGGGAGATTCAGTACACGTGCTACTTTATCGTACGCTTCACCTGCAGCGTCATCTCTAGTCTCACCGATTAGTTCGAACAGACCATCGTCCTTCATCAATACAAGCTCTGTATGCCCTCCAGAAACAACTAATGCAAGAAGTGGAAATTCCATCTTCTGTACTAACGCATTTGCATAAATATGTCCTGCGATATGATGAACTCCGACAAGTGGAAGCCCATTCGCAAAAGCAAATGCTTTCGCTGCATTTATACCTATTAGAAGAGCCCCTACTAACCCAGGTCCTTCTGTTACTGCAACTGCATCTAAATCCTGAGGTGTCATGCCTGCTTGTTTTAATGCTTCTTCAATGACAATCGTAATTTGCTCCACATGATGTCTGGATGCAATTTCGGGCACTACCCCACCGAATCGTTTATGACTTTCAATTTGTGAAGCGACTACATTGGAAATAATCTCTTGCCCATTTTTTACTATCGATGCCGCTGTCTCATCACAGCTCGTTTCTATCCCTAAGATATATTGGTCTTTCATCATTTAAACTCCACCCACATCACAAGTGCATCCTCTCCGGTATCTGAATAATAATTTTTCCGTATGCCTCCGTCTTGAAAATTGAGTTTATGATATAAGTTCTTCGCTACATCATTTGAAACTCTAACTTCTAACGTCATGAGAACTACATTTTGCTCTGTTACAACACGGATAGCTTCACGCATTAAGCCTTCGCCAATTTTGTTTCCACGCATTCTTTCCGATACCGCCACATTGGTAATATGACTTTCATCCATCACTACCCACATGCCACAGTATCCAACTAACTCTTTCGTTTCAGTTTCAGCTACAAGATAGTGTGAATATTCATTTGTCGTCATTTCGTGCTCAAAGGCTTCTCTTGTCCACGGTGTATCGAAAGCTTCCTCTTCGATTAACAGAACTTGGTCTATATCATCTATTGTCATTTTGCGATACGTAATATTAGTTTCCATTTTTCTTCTGCTCTTTCATCCAGTTTGCCTCTGCTTCTGTAATACGTAAATACTCTGGCACTACTGTATGCACTTCGTCAGGCTCCATTTTTTTTGCCATTTCTATTAAAACTGCAGCATTTGGTAAATCGAAAGCAGCATTAACACGTTGCACCTTATCTCCAAGTACTTCCTTTATATGTTCCCAGTGAATTGTAACATCCATCCCAACAAACAAAACTGGCTGTTCTAAATTATCTAACGTGGTCAGTAGATCTACTAAAGACATATGCGCTTCTTTTACTACTTCACCGTTTGTATAGATTCCAGCAAAGACATTACCGCGACGTGCATCCATAATAGAACACACTACTCCTTGGAAATAGGGTGCATTCCCGGCAAGTACATGTAAGCTCGATACTGAATATATCGGCACCTTTAGTGTCCATGCGAGCGTTTTTCCAATCGTAACTCCAATACGGACTCCTGTATAAGAACCGGGTCCTTTCGCTACAGCAATTGCCTCTATTTCATTTGGCTTGATATTTGCTTTTTCCATTAATTCTTCAATCGCTGGCATTGTTCCAATCGAGTGAGTAATTTTCATAGAGGACTGAATCGAAGCAAGTACTTGTTCGTCCTTTACAATAGCTACCGCTAGCGGTGTATGTGATGTATCTATTCCTAACCAAATCATTCAAAAAGCTCCTCACATAATTGTTCATATCGTTCGCCCAGGGGCATAAACGTAAATTTTCTGGCATTCTCATCTAGCCGTAGTATCTGAATCGCTAATCGTTCTGCTGGTAGGTCTTCTTCTATCAAATGGGCCCACTCAATAATACTGACCGCATCCCCGTAAAACAGCTCGTCCCACCCTAGATCCTCGTCACTATTTGCAAGTCGGTAAACATCTAAATGGTTTAACGGGAGCCTACCCTCATACTGTTTTAATATAGTAAAAGTGGGACTGTTCACGTTACGCTTAATACCCAAACCTTTTGCCACACTTTTAGTGAATGTCGTTTTACCTGCTCCTAAATCACCTTCTAGAGTCAGGACATCCCCGGCATGTAAGCGAGCTGCCATTTGCTCAGCAAGAGCCTGTGTTTCTTGCTCCGAATTAATCATTCGTTCATATTTCATCGGTTGCTTTCCTTTCCAGTTACATCTCTAATGCTTCTATTATAATGAAATACGTCGAATATTGTAAGTGTGGGGTCTTTCAGTTAGCTTCTAGCAAGAACAAAAGCGCAAGCGCCTAGGTAAGACCCGACAAGCGCTGGAAGAATAGCAATAAAGGCGCTCTTTGCCTTTATTGCTATTCTGAAGCGACTCGAGGGGCTAGACGCTGAAGTCTGGACGAATAATTACTTGTAGAAGGTTATCCGAAAATCAGTAGTATAATTTTTTCTTAAAGGTTCAATAATTCCAGATTTCACACTACATACACTTTCTCATCAGTTAAAAAAAAGACCATTTCGCAACTTGTGCAAAATGATCTTTCACTTATTGAACTAACCGTACGATTTTCTCAACTGCTTGTTCTCCAGCTGCTGTCCATTTATTTTGGTTTTCAATTTGACCATCCTTATCAACTGGAGGTTGGAATTGATTGAACCCTGTAGAAGTGAGCAGTGAATTCTCCTCATCATCTAAACCTATATTAACAACATGCTTGATCACATAAGGAGTTTGAAACTTAATCTGTGCGTCGTAATTATCTAACTCCCCTTCCACCACTTCAAATGGAAGTCGCAAGTAAATGGTTTCGCCTTCATTTCGCCATAATACATTGTCAAAACTGCCTTTATGGTAGTCCCAATTTCCACCTATCGTATACCCGAGGCTATCTATTCTACTTCTTAAATCACCAAAACCGATTTCTTTTCCTTCTAACTCTGTTTGTAATTGCAGCATGAAAAATTCACTCCTCATTCGAATCTTTCTATTATCATTACCAACAATCGCTAGAAAAATACTAGCCTCTCATTAATCGGTCTACTAACTTTTTGAAGAAACCATCCTCAATTTCCATGTCCTCTATCTTTTCCACTATTACATCAGAAAGCAATTCATAGCAAGCTTCCCCAAAATGAAGTCCATCATTCTTCTCTCCAACTAATAACTCCTTATAGTTTGGCTTTGAGTATACAATTTGAAAAAAATCGATAAAATAACTGTTTGTTTCTTCTGCCACCTCTTGAACGACCTGAGCATATTGTTTTAAACGTTCATTCGTTCGGTTGCGCTGAAGGGATTCATCAACGGGAGCTGGGCTTATTAATATAGTCTTTTCTGGACCAATCTGCTTTGTAAACAATGAAATATTACGCTTAAACGTATCTATATCTACCAACTTATCAGTTGCCGAATCATTTGCTCCAAATAATACAGTCACTACATCTGGACGCTTAGATAACACATCTTTGTTAAAACGAAACATCGCTTGCTCCGTTGTATTTCCGGATACTCCTGCATTGATAAATTTATAATTAGGCATTTTTGAAGACATTTTATGAGTTAATATGGGCGATGGATACCCTTCTTTTCTGGCAGTGATACTATCACCAAAACAAATTACTTCCAACATATAACAAAACTCCTTTTAAAAATATGTAATATACTTGAAACACATTATACGTTTATAATTACCCAAAAACGGATAAACAAACATAGATATTATGTTTTGGAGGAAGTTTTATGGCTAACAAGCGATTAACATGGGTCGATGTGACAAAAGGATTCTTAATGATATTAGTTGTAATCGGACATTATCCAGGTGAATTGGATTTTCCGTTTATCACATATATATATTGGTTTCATATGCCGGCCTTTTTCTTATTAAGTGGATTATTTTTCAAAGAATTAAAAGAGGAACAAGATACAAAAGTCTCTATCAAAAAAAGGTTTCTACAGCTGATGGTACCTTATTTCTTTTTCCTATTAGCCATTACAACTGTTCGATATGGAATGGAGCTTGCAGGAGGTAACTTCGACTTATCCTGGTACATACAAGATTTATGGAAATTAGTTATTGCGGGTCGTTTTGCACGTGGTGCTTATGGAGTTTTCTGGTTCGTCACCACATTGTTCTTTACATATTTATTGTTCACATTGATGACAAAGTATTTAAATCGATTCAAACAAATAGTATTACTTATCGTATTTTACATCGTCGCACATTTAGAAAGTATTTTTGCAATGCAATATATTAGTGGAGCACCAGATAAAGCTTCACAAACAATTCCAATACTTTGGAACTTGGATGTCGTCTTAATGGCAATCGTCTATTTTTCTCTTGGCTATTATGCTAAATCTATTTGGATGAACATTACTAAAACGTGGTTTATCGGAGCTCTAATCGTGGCAATAACTGCGATAGTTACTGATAAACTTGGGGTTATTGATTATCACTTAAGTATGAAATTCCTTCGCTATGAACATTTACTACTAGACTTAGTGATACCTATTGCGTTCATAATCGTTATTCTTGGTCTGTTCCAAAGAATTACTGCTATACTTTCGTTAGACTGGTTGGCAAAAATTGAAAAACATTCAATTACGATTATGTATTTGCATATTTTCACTGATATTATCCTGAACGACTATTTCCAATACGGCATTATTGGTTTTACGACACTCGGATTAATCATACCGATCATAGCATCTATCATTATTCAAAAAATGATTCCATACGGAAGGTTCTTATTAGGAGATATTCGAGCAAAGAAACCCATTCAAATTTAATAGAAGCCCTACCTGAGAAATAATTGTTCTGGTAGGGCTTTTATTGTCGGAGAATTTATGTGAAAAATCATGCATCTTTGACATCATTAGATTAGAGATTCGAATAACGATACAACAATAAAATAGAACATTAGTTCTTTTTTGTGTTATAATAAGTTGGCAATTACATAGTAGGGTAGGCGGCTGGTCACTTTTCCGTTAGGAGGTGTTGCCATGACAACATACCAGATGATGAGTTTGTTGATCCAGCTTAGTGCTGTACTGATAGCAACCTTTTCCATAGTAGTGACCATTATCATTTTCTTTGTAAAAAAGAAATAACCGTCCCCTGAGCTAAAGGTTTGACGGTTATTTTCGACCTTGGACCAACCGCTCTTTCCGCGGTCTGTAATTGCTGACTGGATATTCGCGTATCCAGTCTTTATAGTCTCTGTTTCTATATCCATTATATACAGAAGGAGTAGCGCATTCAACCTATATGAGCATTACCAACTTTTGACTTAGTGGAAAACGATCGTCTTATTGCCTTCTACGATAACACGATTTTCTAAATGCCATTTCACAGCTTTTGTTAATACTCGTCGCTCGATAGTACGACCAATTTTCTTTAACTGAACTACGTCATCCCGATGATCTACTCGCTCCACATCTTGTTCGATAATTGGACCTTCATCTAAATTGTTTGTTACATAATGAGAAGTAGCCCCAATCAGCTTTACTCCGCGTTCGTATGCCCGCTCATATGGACCAGCACCGATAAACGCTGGTAGAAATGAATGATGTATATTAATAATCCGATTTTCAAAATGCTCTACAAACTCTGGTGTTAATATTTGCATATAACGAGCCAGGATGAGTAAATCTATTTTGTACTGCTCCATTAAACGAACCTGTTCAGCTTCCACTTGTTTTCGAATTTCTTTGTTTGCTGGTATATAATAATATGGAATGCCTAGAGCCTCGACAAATGGTCGGGCGTCTTCATGATTACTAATGACTACAACTATATCTGTATCCAAATCTCCGTTTTGCCATTCCCATAAAAGCTCCATTAAACAGTGTGGTTCCTTAGAAACAAAAATTGCAGAACGTGTACGCTCACGTAAATAATTAAAACTATATTCCATATTATGCACTGCAGCAATTTGTTCGAAATCCTTTTCCATTTGTGCACACTTTCCAACTAAACCTTCACAATGATATGCAATTCGTATAAAAAATGTACCGTTCACTGGATCACTGGAATATTGGCTAGACTCAATAATATTTGAATTATGTGTGTGTAAAAATGCTGATAGCACTGACACGATTCCTGGTTTATCAGGGCATTTTACTAGCAATCGTCCACGATTTTCAAAATGACTGTTTTGATGTTGTGAGTTACTTTTTACTTTCATGTTAATAGACATAGAAACAGCTCCCATTATATAAATATTAATTTTCTTATTATGCTACATTCTATCTGTCTTCTCAACCCTTTAGTAAATTAAATGATTAAAGGGGGGTACAATCGATGTTAAACATAGAATTTTACGCAAAGAGGGCGTGTACATGCATCAGAAACTGACAAAAACACTATTTAAATTGTTTACAGGTGAATTGACCGCAACAATCATGTTTGGAGGTGTATGGCTACTGTTTTTACGTATGTATGAATGGGCAAATCCATACTTAACTTCTTTTCCCCCTTTATATGCATTTCTATTCCTAGAATTTCTATTATTACAAGGAAGTTATTATTGGTATTTAAAATGGAGACAAGCTAAGCATAGGGATTTCACTATATTGCCCGATTATCATCTGAAATTTTTTCGGATTCTAAAGCGAGTGAATCTTTTTCTTATAGGAGCTGGCTTTGTTCTATTGATATATGAATCGATAAATCATTCTAAAGCCTACTATTGGACCCTCTTTTTATATTTGTTTGCGCTAGCAGAGTATATAAATTATTACTATATTCGCTTGTCTTATCAATCTGTGGATGAGATGAAGGACTTTCTGCGACACAGAAAGTTACGTAGATCTAAATTGGCAGAAGAACTAAAACAATTAAAGGCTATCTCCCAATAACAGGGAGATAGCCTCTCTTGGCAGCCTATTTTACAATGCTTTTTAAAATATTGTCGATAATTTGTTCATTAGCAATTGTTCCAGTGTATAACCAACTTTCGTCTGGGGAAAATTCATATACATTTCCAGCTTTTACAGCAGGAACACTGTTCCATAATGCTTCACTTAAAGCAGTAGAACCACTTGTTGTATCACTATTAATCAAGAATAAATGCTCTGCATCTAACTCAACCAGTTTTTCTAAAGATATTTCACTCCAGTTACCAGTTGCACTTGCTGAAATTTCTTTTACTACTGCAGGTGTCTTCAATCCTAAATCACCATACATTACCGCACCACTAGATAAGTTTTCTCCTACTACGAAGAATTTCCCACCTACTAGCCATACAGCAGCTACTGAAGGATTTCCTACCTCAGCTTCTATCGTTGCTTTTGCTTCTGCCGCTTTTGCATCATAATCTTCCAGTGCTTTTTGAGCTTCTGCTTCTTTACCGAATACTTCCCCTACACGCTTTAGTTCGTCGCGCCAATCGTTGTTGACTTCTGTTCCAATTACGTATGTTGGAGCAATTTTACTGTATTGCTCGTATTTACCGCCTTCTACCATACTTGCTGAATCCATGATGATCAAGTCAGGTGCGTATTCTTGAACTGCTTCGAATGGTAGGTCATAAGGAATCATTGGAACGTCTTTTAAATCGTCCTGTAAATATCCCTGTATGCTTGCTCCATCATTTACACTCCATTGTGCAACAGGAGTTATTCCTAATGCGACTAAATTATCTTCTAAGTATGAAGCTAGTACACGTTCTGGGTTAACAGGCACTACTACTTCATTGCCCATCGCATCTGTCAATGTACGTGTATCGCTTTCCTGTGCGTCCGTTGCTTGTTCTTCTGCTTTATCTGTTGTGGACTGCTCTTTAGAATCTTCATCACCACAAGCCGCTAATGCTAAAGCTAAAGCACCTGCTCCTACTAATTGTATCCATTTATTTTTACCTAGTATATTTTTCATGTTAATCTCCCTTTTGGTATGATATAATAGAATCATTGATAATGATTCTCGATTTCAATTAGAATACAAATTCTTTCATTTGTCAATATTTATTTTTTCTTAAAATGGGGATAATGATACATATGAATACTAAAACAACATTAGATTATAAAAATCCTTTCACTAGCTCTGCTGTCATTATCATTGGCATCATACTACTTGCCCTTAGTGTGGTGGTATCTATAAATTTTGGGGCATCCTCCACCTTAAGCTATCAGGACGTATGGAGTGCTATTTTTCACTTTGATCCAACTAATTCTTCCCATGTTATCATTCGTGAACTTCGACTTCCCCGAGCTATAGCCGCTATTTCTGTTGGAGCTGCTTTAGCAGTATCTGGTGCAATCATGCAAGGGATGACAAGAAATCCATTGGCTTCCCCATCCATAATGGGGGTTACTTCAGGGTCATCTTTTTTAATAGCCATTGCGCTAGCTGCGTTACCAGGTATAAGTTACTTGGGCTTAATGATGTTCTCATTCGTTGGAGCGGGGCTCGGTGCAGCTTTAGTATTTGGAATCTCTGCTATGGCGAAGGGTGGAGTTACTCCGGTAAAATTAGCGCTAGTCGGCTCAGCCATTACTTCCCTACTTAGTTCCCTATCCACAGCTATTGGTATTAAATTCAATGTATCAAAGGATATCAGCTACTGGTATGCTGGCGGCGTATCGAGTATTCAGCCGCAACATATTTTATTTGCTATTCCATTTATCATCGTCGGACTTATATTAGCGTTAATCTTGTCGCGCTCTATCTCTGTGCTAAGTTTAGGAGAAGATGTCGCAAAAGGACTCGGTCAACGAACCGGTTATGTACAATTGTTAGGAACAATTGCTGTACTTCTATTAACGGGAGCTGCAGTATCCATTGCTGGGATGATTGGTTTTGTAGGTCTGGTAATTCCTCATATCACTAGATTTCTAGTTGGAGTAGATTATCGGTGGATTATTCCATGTTCCGCTATTTTAGGCGGTATATTATTGATCACTGCAGATATCGTTGGACGCAGTGTAAATCCTCCCTTTGAGACACCTGTTAGTGCAATTACTGCCTTGATCGGTGTGCCGTTCTTTCTCTACCTAGCACGTAAAGAGGGGAGAGGATTATGATGCCAAACACTTTAGCTAAAAATGAAGCCAAATATAAGTTTCTTATGATCACTACATTTATTTTAATCATTATGGCTATTCTTATAAGTATTAATGCAGGATATATGAAAATACCGATTGCCGATGTTATTGCTACATTGTTTGGTAATGGTACTCCTCAAAATGAACTTACTATATTTGAATTCCGCTTACCTCGAATATTCATGGCCTTACTGGTAGGTTTAGGAATTTCTATATCTGGTGCAATTTTGCAAGGAATTTCTGGAAACCCACTAGCTGATCCCGGTATTTTAGGCATCAATGCTGGTGCAGGTTTTACCATCGTGCTTTATATGTTCTTTTTTCAAGGAACTGTCTTTATAACTGGTTGGCTTTCTATTTTCATCATGCCATTTGCAGCACTAATCGGAGGATTTATAGCAGCATTCCTCATCTATATAATTTCCTGGAAAAATGGTCGTGTAACTCCTATACGGCTAATACTTGTAGGAATCGGGATTAATGCTGCATTTGGAGCAGGTCTAACTATTTTCCAAATGAAAATGGAGCCGATTGACTTTATGAAAGCGATCGTTTGGCTTTCTGGTAGTATTTGGGGAACAAATTGGACATTTGTTTGGATGATTGCACTTTGGTTAGTTGTCCTGATCCCAATTGTTCTTTATAAATCTCGAGTCTTAGATGTATTAAAGTTAGGAGACTCTATTGCAATAGGTGTCGGGGCCAATATTGAAAAAGAAAGACGCTTCCTTCTGTTCATTTCCGTAGCGATTGCGGCGGTTTGTGTATCAGTTGGAGGAGGAATTACTTTTCTCGGTCTAATCGCTCCACATATGGCACGCCGTTTAGTAGGTGCTTCTCATGCCAAGTCACTACCCCTAGCTGCTTTGCTAGGAGCACTGTTACTATTACTCGCAGACACCCTTGGCCGAGTCATATTAGCACCAATGGAACTCCCAGTCGGATTGGTTATCTCCGTTCTTGGTGCTCCTTACTTTATCTACTTACTTATAAAAACGAACTAAATATGTATTACTAAAAAAAACAGATCAGCATAAGTCGCTGATCTGTTTTTGGGATTTAATTGATAACTCTAAGTTTTACTTCTTTGACTCCCCAAGCGATAGCATTATCATGCGAAGGGATAAAAACATCAATTTTATTGCCTTTAATAGCTCCCCCTGTGTCACCAGCTATTGCTTCTCCATAACCCTCTACCCACACTCTTGTACCTAATGGGATTACCCGAGGATCTACTGCTATTACTTTTTGATTGGGATTAGCTCGCAAATCGATTCCATATGCGGTCGTCCCTGAGCACCCTGCGCAATACGCTGTGTAAGCCGTGGCGGTAACCGTCATCTCTGCTCCATAACTTTCCGGCTCTTCTTTGGAAGAAGATACGGTTACTTTTGGTTCTTCCACCGTATTAGTAGGTGGGGAACTTCTAGCTACAGTTGTTGAAGCAGCCGCTACCTTCTTAATAGTTTCAGGGATACCAGTGTTGCTTACAGTTAATACATCGCCAGGTAAGATTAGTTCCCCTTCGATATTATTCCATTCCATCAGAGATTCCAATGAAATACTATGCTCTAGAGCAATCCTAAATAGATTATCCCCTTTTTCTACCGTATATGTCTTAGGTTCCAGTAGAAAATCATAAGCTAGTTCGATATTTAGTGCATCATCAAAAAAAGAAAAATCCGCGACGCTATCTGAATTGTATATATCAAATTCTTCTCCATCACTAGTGGCGACTAGAAATGGATCAGCAGCGTACGTTACTGAGCTCATCGAAAAAGTAGCTACTAAAATCATTAACAACGTTTTTGCTTTCAATACTTTATCCTCCTTACAAGCAATCTTTCAATCACTTTTAAATTTGATTAAGTATTGCCCAAAAACTTTCAAAAACAAACATTCTAACAAAATAAAAAGAAACCATCCTCCCAAACATATAAAATCTGTTTGGAAAAATGGTGTTATATACACATAGTTTTCATCTAAATTACTCCAGGATTTTCAATATTATTTCCTGTCTTCCCCACTCAATTGCTCCATCATAAGTAGGAATGAACACATCAATTCGATTACCTTTTATAGCACCACCAGTATCCCCAGCAATTGCTTCTCCGTATCCTTCTACCCACACTTTAGTGCCAAGCGGAATAACTGTAGGGTCCACTGCAATCACTTTCTCTTCTGGATTAGATCTTAGATCGATGCCGTAAGCAGTTATGCCGATGCAGCCATAGCAATAGGCTGTATAGGCTGTTGCCTCCACTATCATCTCTTGTCCTGGTCCGTCTGGCGGAATAGTACTTGGGTGCTTCACTAGCTCCGCATCCTTACTTAGTATTAACTGGTCTTTTGGATAAATCACATGATCAGACAATCCATTCCACTCCATTAGTAAGTCAATGGGAACATTATAAGCTTCCGCAATATCATACAGATTATCTCCTTCTACAACTGTATGAATAGTTGGATCTGGAAGACTTTCTTCTACGATAGGTGTATCCTCTACCTTTGTATTTGGTAAATCTAGTTGGTTTATCAATGGTTCTGAAGCACTTGCTGTAGATAAAGTTATACTTATAAATATTAGTGTAAATATTATAATTCTATTTTTCAATGTTATACCTCCGATGTACTTTTCAATAATCCCTTTTATGTATTGCCCTAAAAAAGAGAGATACAAACATTTCTGTCTATAAGTGCAATAGGTAGCTTTCCAAAGAGCACATTATAAAGGTCTCTTAAAATCTGAAGTTGTCGACTGTTTTAATATGCATCAAAACAATTATTTTATGTAAGGTTTTATATGGAAATAAGTATTTTACATACATCGAATCATTATTTGTAACGCAAAAAAGAAGCTACCAAAGAGGATTGGCAGCTTCTTACTTTCTATTTGATTGGATATTGAACTATCATGATTTCAAGGCTTTAGATCACTTTCTTTTTTTATAACTCTACAAGTTTTCTTTTGCCTATTTTTTCTTCATACATCTTTTTGTCCGCTTCCACGAATAGTGCATCCATTTTCCCTAAAGAAGATGGACTATATGCATAACCAACCGATATTTTAACACGGTAAGGTCTACTTACACTATTAAAAAGATCAATTTCTTTTCGAAGATCCGTTAAATACTTTTCAATATGTAATAATTCAGTATTGATGAATATAACAGCAAATTCATCCCCACCTATTCTTGCTACTATCCCATTTTCAATTACTGTACTATTTAATAATTTGGCTGTTTCACGGATTAAAGAATCCCCTACTCTGTGTCCAAAATGATCATTTACTAGTTTTAGTTCATCTACATCACATATGAGAACTGCAACAGGGACATCTCTTTTCCAGTTGAAGTAATCTAACTGTGATTCAAAAAAACCTCGATTATATACATTCGTCAAAGCGTCATGGGTGACTTTGTATTCTAGTTTCTGTTGCAGTTCCACTTTTTCACTTATGTCTCTTAAAACTCCTTGAATAGCAATTAGCCCTTCCTGGTCATATACAGGTGTAGCATATTCCTCAAACCAAATGTATTTACCATCCGCATTTTTCAGTCGAGTTACGATGGGCTTACTATAATCCAGTTCGCCATTATTTTTCTTCACTAAAATATGCCGATCATCCGGATGCACAAGATCACGAAAGATTATACTAGGATTTTTTATATGTTCCTGCATAGCACCCTCTCCAAAAAACTGGTCTACTACAGGACTTAAATAACGATATTTTAAGTTTGGCTTTAACTCGCAATAGTACATAATATCTTTTAAGTTTTCTACGACTTCTAGCATTGGGATTACAGAGTCTACCTCTTGTTGTAACTTTGACCGTTTAAAGTTTAATAGAAGAATTACAATAATAAGTACTACTAATAGTACACTCAATATCCACATCCAAAAATTCCCTTCACATCTATCATAGTTATAATTGCATATAAAGTAGTTAAATTAACACATGTCTTTTTTCCCGTTACTTTGACAATTCTACTATTTATAAGCCCTTAAAACAATGGGTGAAAGGTTATTTTTATATCGATTTGGAACCTAATATATTTACTCATATATGTCTAAATACCCTCACATAATTTATTATCCTTATAAAAAAAGAAATATCCGCTACCTCTAATTGGATAGAACGATTATTTCTCAGTTGAAAAGAACTTAAGACTTACACTAAGATTCACTCATAAATGCAAGGAAACTGCACCTAATAACCCTGCTTTGTTACCCAGTGTTGCCTTTACAATTTCTATGTCGGAATAGCTTTCCATTACTAGTTCCTTAACTTTACTGTTTACCAATGATACTAATTTATCCTGTTCCATAACTCCACCGCCTAATATAATTGCAGGCGGATTAAATATGTGGGTCAATGAAACTAAACCATATGCTACATCCATTATCCATGCATTCAGAATCTTCTCCAGTTCTGCATTACCCCTTTCAAGCCCTTCAAATATCGCTCGACCGTTCGCATACTTATGATCGACTTGAAGTGCTTTTTCAACTAAGGCTGTGGTGGAACCATACACTTCATAACAGCCTAAAAACCCACAAGTACATTTCCTTCCACCTGGATATAGAATGATATGTCCAAACTCAGCTGCTGAGCCATTAAATCCTCTATAGATACTAGAATTATATACAATAGCACCACCTATACCAGTTCCATAGGTTAAACATAAAAAGTCAGTATACCTTTTACCAGCACCAAACTTTTTTTCCCCTAACGCTGCAGCATTCACATCATTTTCTACAGCAACTGGGACATTAAAAGTCAACTCAAAAATATCCTTTAACCTCATACCAGTAAAATTAGGAATGTTATCATTTGCATAGGTGATAGAGCCTTCTTTACTATTAACCTGCCCAGCAGTACTAATGCCAATAGCTTGGAAGTCTATATAATTCATTTTGACTAACTGAATTATTCTTTCTATTAAATGGTTCCCTCCCATTTTAGCTTGAGAATCGAACTCTTGAAAATTTACTATATTCCCTTTTTCATCAGAGATGCCAAGTTTAATAGATGTTCCACCAATATCGATAGCTAATATATTCATCGACTTCATCCTTCTAGATCGAACTTTACGGCTTTTACAAATCTTTTCGTAATATCCATCGGTCTCGTAATTGCAGTTCCCACTACCGCTGAATAAGCACCTAATTCGAATACTCTCTTTAGTTCCTCAGGTGTCCAAATTCCACCCTCTGCAATGATTGGAATTGGAAAATCTCTAACTAGGCTTGCAATCAGCTCCCCATCTGGTAATTTAGTACCTTGAGTATATGTTGTATAACCACTAAGTGTAGTACCTAAGCAATCAAAACCTAATTCATATGCTTGTTTTGCTTCATCATAAGTGGAACAATCAGCCATAAACAATTGGTTACTATATTGTTCCCGAATAGCTGGAAAAACTTCGCTAATTACTTTACCATCAGGTCTAATCCTATTAGTTGCATCAATCGCAATAATTTCGACGCCTTCCTGGTAGAGTAAATCTATTTCTTTACGTGTAGGTGTGATGAAAACATTCGATTCATCATAGACCTGTTTAATAATGCCAATGATCGGCAGGTTAACTGCTTTTTTAATCTCTCTAATATCATCAATGCTATTCGCTCTAATCCCCTTTGCGCCACCCAACATCGCAGCATAAGCCATTCTTGCCATAATGTAAGGGCTATGCAATGGTTCTTCAGGCAAAGCCTGGCAAGAAACGATGAGTTCACGCTCGATGGATTTTAATATTTCCTCTTTACGTTTCATCTATATTCATCTCCATACTTAAGCCATTTGATATTTTTCGATTGCCTCATCGATCATCCTTTTAATACCTTCTGCTTTTCCTAAATCTTCTCCATGTAGTGCCTCTAATGGACCCCGGACACTTCCAATATTTATGCCTCTTATTTTTAAAATCTCTTTTATAACGGAATACATCGAACCATTCAATGAACAAAGTGCAATAATAATATCGTTAATATCATGTTGGATTTCTCTAGCATTTGAGAAGTTACCTGTTGCAATAAATTCCTCTGCCTTTAAGAATAACTCTGGCATTACTCCGTACGTTCCTCCAATTCCTCCATCTGCCCCTATTAATCTACCAGACACATATTGTTCATCTGGTCCATTAAAAACGATAAATTCCTCATGGGCAGCTGCTTTAAATCGCTCAATATCCATCACTGGCATAGAAGAATTCTTAACTCCGATTAGCTTGTCATTTTTTAATAGCCTTTTCAGTAACGAAACAGAAAGGTTATAGCCCGTCGTTTGAGGAATGTTGTAAATGATAAATGGCAATTCCGTTGAATTCATAATTTCCAACCAGTATTTTTCAATCGCACTTTCAGGTAGTTGAAAATAGATCGGGGGAATAGCAGATAACGCGTCATAGCCTAATTCCTCCGCATACTTGGCTAATTCCACACTTTCCTTAGTAGATGGTGCTCCGACATGTGCGATGAGCGTCAATTTCCCTTGCAGGCTTTCCGCAACATACTTGAGTGTTGCCTTTCTTTCGGCAAGAGATTGATATATACACTCGCCCGAACTTCCCCCCACATAGAGACCCTTGATCCCTTTTCCATATAAATACTGACTTAATTTTATTATTCTCTCTTGTGATATTTCCCCTGCATCATCATAGCAAGCATAAAAAGCAGGTATGATTCCCTTAAATTTGTTTAGCAATATAATCCCCACCTTTTTACTTGATAGAACCCATTGTAATTCCTTGTGTGAATGATTTTTGGAAAAGCATGAAGATGATGATCATAGGAACAGAAGCTAATGCAGCACCGGCCATCATTACACCGTAATCTGTTTTGTATTCACCCTGCATGGTTGCAATACCTAATGGCAGAGTCATCATATCCGTGGAACGTGTAATAACAAGTTGGCTAAAATAATCATTCCAACTTAACATGAAGGTGAAAATGGCCAAAGCACCGATTGCTGGTTTAAGCATTGGCAACACGATATGGAAAAATGAACGAATCTCACCACAGCCATCTATTTTTGCAGCTTCTAGGAGTTCATTTGGTATTGTTTGTGAGAACTGCTTCATCAAGAAAACTCCAAATGGCCAGCCAATTGCGGGAATGATCAGTCCCTTATATGTATCTACCCAGCCCAAATCTGCCAGCATCGTAAACAGCGGAACTAAAATAACCTGTTTAGGTAGTGCCATTGCAGCGATAAGTGCGATAAAGATAAGCTTACGACCAGGAAATACCTTTTTTGCTAGTACAAAACCTGCTGTTGCACTTACAAAACATACGGCAATCATCTCTGCACTTGCTATGAAGAAACTATTAAATGTCCAACGCCAAACTGGATTGTTAAATAATATTACCCAGTTATCCAGTATAGGATTTAACGGAAACCATTCTGGTGGAATTGTGATTGCTACAACTTGAGATTTAAACGCGCCAGTAACAATCCAGTAAAGTGGGAACAAAAAGAATAATCCAGAGAGGACTAATATAATTGTGGATATTATTTTAAATGCGCTTAAGTCGCGAAACCATTTTGGACGTCCACGCCCATCATTTTCTTTCTTCATTTTTACCGGAGATATTGCTTTCAAGATGTTTCCTCCTTTTAATACTCCACGTCATTCCCTAAGTATTTAAATTGAATGATTGAAATTATGCCAATGATAATGGCTAGAATTACCCCCATAGCTGAGGCTATACCAAAGTTACCTAAAAGAAATGCTTGTTGGTAAACACCATACATGACCGTCGAGGTACTATGAATTGGTCCGCCGGAAGTAAGTAATTGTATAAGTGCAAAACACTGAAACGAGTTTATCGTAGTAATGACAATTACATACAAGCTTGTTGGCATTAGTAATGGCCAAATAATTTTGCGGAAAATTTGTCCTGGGCTTGCACGGTCAATTTGAGCAGCTTCTATATAACTGGCAGGAATATTACCTAAAGAAGCAACATATAAAATGATCGGCTGACCGACAGATGTTGTGATTAATATGACTGTTATGGCCATTAATGCTGTTTTTGGATCTCCAAGCCAGGATATTGGCTCCATTCCGAAAAAATTAGTTATATAGTTTAGCAGTCCAAAGTTTGGATGATAGATCCATCCCCATACGACGGTCACACTTACAACAGAAGTAACCGCTGGCAGATAGAAGATGCCTCTACAAAATGACCGGATAAACTCACTTTTCTTGTAAATCGCCATTGCGACGAAAATAGAGAAGCCAATAACTATAGGGACTGCAACAGCTACTAATACAATCGTATTGATGAGTGACTTATGGAAAGTTTCATCATGATACAAGGTTACATAGTTTTCCCATCCAATGAATTCAAAGCTTGTAATGCTATAGTCGAAGAAACTCATATATATCCCTCTTAACATAGGATATACAACGAAAATGAGGAAAAATGTTAACGCTGGTAACAAGAACAAATAACTCATCAACCAATCGTGCAATTTGTGTTTGTTTGGCTTACGAATAGTTGCTAACAATTTACTACCACCTCAATCTAATTCTTTTTTTAGATAAGTATATAAATATGGAGGATGAACACTGAGTTCATGGAATTTTAAAAAATGAATAATACTACTGATTTCAAAGGCTAAGAGCGCCACCTCGTGTGGCAACGCCTTTGTGACCACATCCTGTTAGCCTCCGCGGGCGATGGCAAGCATCCTTTTGACTAATTTTTCTTTTTAGAAAGGAGCAAGACATCAATGATGCTGCTCCTTTTCCATCTATTCATACTGCTGTGTAATATCGGTAATACTATTTTGCAGATTTTGCTTTTTCAATCGTTGCATTCGCTTTTTCCGCAAACTCATCTAATGCTTCTTTCGGTGTTTTCGTTTCAAGAATTGCTTCTTGCAGCGCAGGGAACCAGAAAGTACGGATTTCAGCATAACCATCTGCAGTAGTTGGAGGATCTGTTATAAATTTACGTGCTAACTCTGAGTAGTCATATTCAGACCCTTCGTATATCCCCGTTACGGAGTTACGAGCTGACAATCCTCCAGTTTGAATAAGGTTCTTTTCGCCCCATTCTGGATCATTCACGATAAAGTCGATTAATTTCTTAGAAGCCTCTACCTTTTTGTCATCTTCATTGTTGAATACAGCTAACCCTCCAAGAAACGGCTCAAGCTTTGGATCTGAACCATCTGGAGTTGGATAAGGTAATAATACATCTTCAAAGTCTTCTGTTTTATTTGGAGCAAATAGTGATTTTAGTACAGCAGAATAGTTAATAGCAAATGCCATTTTCCCTTGCAGGAACAAATCATTATGATCTCCTGCTTCAAGTGAAGCTGCACCCGGTGCTACTAATCCATCTCTAGAAGCTTGCACAACCCACTCAAGTCCTTTTACACCAGCAGCTGAATTAATCGCTACTTCGCTATAATCCTCATTTAAAAATCTACTTCCACCTAAGTTCGTAATGTAACCTCGTGTTCCTTGATCACCTGCAACACTCTTTGCATAAAACCCAGAAGGAATAATATCTGGCGCTTTTTCTTTCACTGCATTTAGAGCTTTTTCATATTCTTCGACAGTCCACGTACGATCTGGTCGATCTAAAGGCAATAAATCAAGTTCTCCAATTTCCTCAAACAATGTTTTATTTACTGCCATCATGAATGGTCCTGTATTGAATGGGTACATGAATACTTCCTCCCCAACCATCGATAGCTTTAACAAAGCTGGAGAAATATCACTCATTACCTCTTCTGGCATCATGTCATTTAACGGTGCAAGTAAATCTTTTTTACCCCAGTCAATAATTCTTCCAGGAGCATCGTAAATTACGTCTGGCGCTGTATTTGTAGCAATAGCCACGTTAAGCTTTTCCGGACCACCTTCAAAAGTTAGCATTTCTAAATTCACTTTAATATCCGGATTTTTCTCCTGGAAAGCTGCTATAATTCCTTCTTCATACTTCCCTACTTCTCCATCTAAAGCCTGAAAGTTAGGAAAATTCCACCATGTTATTTCTACTGATTTTGCATCACTAGAAGCTGGAACTTTTGTAGAATCATCTTTTTCTTTTTCACCGGCATCCTCACTACAAGCTGCCAAGAACATTGATACAACAAATGCAATTGCGATAAACAAAATGAACCTTCTCTTTGAACCTTGCATAGTATCCCCCCTATTATGAATCTGGAAATATCGGTAAGCGCTTTCATTACCTGTTTTTATCATAGGGTTATAGAGCTCTATCTACAATCCCTCTTATTTTACATTCATACTCCCATTCTGACCTATACACTCTAAACATATAAAATTATCTGAATGCTCATATAATTACCTATTGGGAAATTCTACTTTATCATGTACACTAGGAAAAAATGGCATAGAAAAATGTCTAAACGTCTTCTATAACAACAACTACTATTAAATCATTTTGGGGGAATATGATGTACAAATTAATGATAGTTGAAGATGAACCTGTCATACGTTCTGGCTTAAAGCAATATTTTGATTGGAAGGAATTAGGGGTTGAAACCATTGTGGAAGCAGAGAATGGCAAAGATGGAGTAGATACAGCTTTAATCGAATTACCTCACCTAATCATTACAGATATTCGAATGCCCGTAATGGATGGACTTGAAATGATAGGTCATCTACGACCAAAGTTACCTGACGCTATCTTCATTATTTTAACTGGGCATAGCGAATTTGAATATGCACAAAAAGCTATTCACTACGGCGGGGTACACGATTATTTACTCAAACCATTACAGTATGACAAGAGTTTTTCAGTTATTGTGGAATGCATAGAAAAAATCCGTAAGAAGCAATTAGAATACCTAGAAACTATAGAGAGCACGCAAAATATACTGGATTCCTCTCTCATTTTGAATAGAATGGAAACGCTTTCTCAAGAGGATCTTCAACTGTTCAAAAAAATTGAATCCTATATAAAAAAGCATATTAACCAAGAGTTAACACTCAATATGGTTGCGGATCATTTCTTTTATAATCCATCGTATTTAAGTCGGTTATTTAAAACAAAACTCAATATGAACTATATGACCTTTGTAAGCGAAATCAGAATTCGCTATGCGCTAGAATGTCTAAAAGAATCCAAATACTCCATCAATGACGTGTCACTTATGTGTGGCTATAAAAGCTATAAACACTTCGTAAAATTATTTAAAAGTATTTCGCAAATGACACCTACGGAATACCGAAAACAATTAAGGATATAATGTGATGAAACAACTAAAACGACTCTTTCAAATATGTCAGTTTAAACATGTTAACTATCAAATTTTCAGTCTAATGATTATAACAATTACCATACCGTTGCTAATTTTATCCGTTATTATATATATCTTCTCTATACAATCAGCAAAAAGTGAATATCAAAATAGTTCGAACCTGATTCTCAATAATTTATCATTTAATTTCGATCAATATTTGCGGAGTGTGGAAATTGGAGCTTTAACAGCTCATATGGATAGTAATCTTCAAAATGCATTAGAAAACTGGGGGAAAACGGACTCCGACAAGGACTATGTTCAAAGTCTAGAATACGAAAATGCCATTGAACATTTCATCAGCAGTATTGAAATGACCATTGATAATGTAGACAGTGTACAAATCTTTTTAGATAATCGTGTATTTTACTCGAGCTTTAAAAGAGCTGTTTACGATGTTAGTAACCTTTCAAGCGAGGAATGGTATAAACAAACGGTGGCCCAAAAAGGAAAAAGAGTATTATTTGGAACCCACCAACCCTTTCATCGCCCTAACTCTAGTGAATCTGTTATTTCTATCGCAAGGGTCATTAACAAAAGTGGTACTAGGAATCCTTTAGGTGTTCTACTAATCGATATCCGTTTAGATTCACTCCGCAATATCTTAAACCTATCAGAGAATAGCAATCGAAACTTCGTTATTATGGATGACGTTGGCAAGATTATTTATGCTTCTGATTTAAATCAGGTTAACTCTAACAAAAAATTTAAAACACCTGTTCAGCAAGCAATATCAGATAATCAAACAGATAACGGAAGCTTCTATGCCGAAGTAAATGAAGTTAACTCTTTCTTTAACTATGTTACTTCTCCATACTCCGGATGGACAGTTATACAATATATTGAGGAACAAGAAATGACGAAGCATGCAGATATCCTTCGTCAGGTTATTTTATGGTTAGCACTCTTCTCCATAGCTATGGCTATGTTGTTTATGGTGATCTTATATTCACGTGTGACGAAACCTATTATCTTTTTAAGTAAGCAAGTAAAAAAAATTGGAAGTGGACAATTCAATGTTAACTTAACTAGTGAACGTCAAGATGAATTCGGGGTTTTATATCAAGGGATTAGTAAAATGACTACTAACCTAAAGAATTATATTGAACGAGCTTCTTATCTCAAAGCCCAACAACAACTAGCACATTATCGTGCTCTTAAAAGTCAGGTCAATCCACACTTTTTAGCAAACGCCCTCGAATCAATTCAAATGAAGGCGGTCATCAACAAACAACGAGATATTGCAGAAATGATTGGACTCCTGGGACAGTTATTCCGCATCACTATACAAAGTGGAAAAGAAACTATCACATTGGAAGAAGAACTCACACATATTCGCTTATATATACAAGTGCAGCAAATGCGATTTGGGGACAAAATACAGTATATCGAAAACTTAGCACCACATAGTAACTCCATACACATCGTACATTTTTCGCTACAGCCCCTAGTGGAGAATGCAATTATTCATGGTTTAGAACCGATGCTTGGACAAGGCACGCTAGAACTTTCTTCTACCTTTTCAGGCAAAGACCTACTTATTAAGATTCAAGATAACGGAGTGGGTATTAATCCAGAACAAGTTCAGCAATTGCGAGATTACCTAGAAGAATCATCTAACACGTTAACCGAAGAACATATCGGACTTAAAAATGTACACGAACAAATCCGATATTATTTCGGCAACAAATATGGAATCACTATTGATAGTGTTTTAGGAGAAGGCACCACTTTAACAGTTCGAATTCCAGCATTTTCATAATAAGAAAACTCAGGACATTTCGGAAGAGCTTGGACAAATGTTTTCTATATTATTAACGAGTAAATTAATAGTGGTATTGGTTGGACATAATACACAGCCAGTATCACTTTTTTTCGTTATTCCTGTGGTTTAAATTGAACTAAAGCGACAGGTTAGTTGAATTAGTAGAAATAGATATCTGGAATATTATGTTAGAATATATCAAAGAACTTTGAAAGGAATGACTCTTTTAATGGATATAAGAAGACCTAGTGATTGCGAACTTAAAGAGGTTCTTTTACTTTCTCCACAAGCCGTATTTGACGGCACATTGGGTGAAGTAAAACCTACAATTGAAAAAGTAAAAAGTCTTATGGAACCACTATTAGAAAAGGGGGGCTATTATTTAATAGCAACAGAGAACGGTAAAATAATTGGATGGATTCTTTTAGGGGCAAGTAAAGACCAATTTACTGATAAGATGAATGGATTTATTTATGAGTTATTTGTTAAAGAAGAATTTAGAGGGAATGGAGTTTCCAAACTGTTAATGAGAACAGCCATTGACCAGCTAAGATTAAATGGATACTCTGAAGTTCGTCTTAGTGCATTTGCAGGAAATCAAGCTATTAAACTTTATGAAAGCATGGGATTTAAGTTAAGAACAGTTTCTATGAGTTTACCATTATAAGCTTGGAAATTTTGACTAACGAGAGCTTTAGTAAAATACATTAAAATAAATGAGTAATGGTGAATATATCCCAGCTCATTTTTGTACATTTTAAATAAACCACTAGCTTTAAGGATCAACAGTATATTTGTCGCGAAGACGTATTGTATATAGCAGCGAGCCAAATTCTTTGACTTACTTTTAGTAACCTCCTATACTAACAAAGGACTAAAGTTGAAAAAATGACACAATATAAAGAGTCTGCTACTTATATTGTGTAACTTTTAACAACTAGCAGTCACACACACTTATAATGGAAATCACAAATTTCCACTAACTAGAACTTTGGAGGGAACACATCATGAAATTAGTAGCAATTGTAGGAAGTATCCGAGAAGATTCATTCAATTTGAAACTAGCAAAACATCTACAAACACGCTATGCGGAGAAGTTTGAGCTAGAGATCTTAGATTTAAAACCGATTCCAATGTATAACCAAGATATCGAGTTAGATGCACCACAGGAAGTATTAGACTTTAAAGCAAAAGTAAAAGCAGCCGACGCTGTTCTTTGGATAACACCCGAATATAACTCTACGATTCCAGGTGTTTTAGGAAACGCTATTGACTGGATGAGTCGTGTAGATAAAGTGATGACTGGAAAACCATCTATGATTATGGGTGCTTCTATGGGTGCTATGGGTACGGTAAAAGCACAAATGCATTTACGTGATATTCTATTCGCAAGTGGTTTAAATTCACCTTTACTACCGATGAACGAAGTATACGTTGGAGCAGCGCATACTAAATTCAATGACAATGGTGAATTAACAGACCAAGCAACAGTTGAGTTTATTGATACAGTAATCGCCAACTTCCAAGAATGGATGAAAAATTACTTATAATACTGAAAAACACCTCTTCATCGAAGAGGTGTTTTCTATTTTCCTGCCTTTGATTGGTTCCCTTTGTAGCAACAAACATGAAAGTTCAAACATTCACGTTTGTTCAAACTAACGCGAATGTTTCTTACACAGGGACGAAATTCAAGGGTTTGCGCTTTTCTATGCCCAGTATTCTATTTAAAGAGATTGATGGTTGTTATAATAATTGGCATACCGAAAACATCTATTAAGAATGCTCCTACAATCGGTACGATTAGGAATGCTTTCCGTGATGGACCAAATTTCGAAACTACTGCAGACATATTAGCCATTGCGTTAGGCGTTGCACCTAGACCATGTCCAAGGAAACCCGATACCATAATTGCTGCATCGTAGTTTTTTCCAAGCAAACGGAAAAGGACGAACACAGCGAATAGTACGATGAATATTACTTGTACTAAAACGATGATAAATAACGGTAACGCTAAGTCTGCAATTTCCCATAGCTTTATGCTCATCAATGCCATTGATAGGAAAATACCAAGGGAAATATCACCGATTAAATTTATTTCTCTCATATTGATTAGTTCAGGCTTGATGCGATCCACCACATTACGAACGATTACTGCTATGAACATAGCACCTACATAACCAGGTAAAACAAATCCTGTTATAGTAGAGAACCATTCGCCTACATATGTACCAACAGCCATACAGAAAGTGATTAAGAAAACTTGCATCATGAATGATTTGTCTGTAATCGGATGTTGTGATTTTTCAACGTATGCTTCTGTTTCTTCAGAAGATGGCTTTAAGTCAAATTTGCGGATTAAGTAGCCGATAACAGGACCACCAACCAGTCCACCAGCTACTAGTCCACATGTAGCTGCAGCCATCCCTATTGATACTGCGGATGGTACTCCTAACCCTTCAATTGTTTCGCCAAAAGCCGCAGCCGCACCATGTCCCCCTTCCATAGATACAGCCCCTGCCATAACGCCGATCAATGGATGAAGATCCATTAATTTAGCTAAAGAAACACCAATCACATTTTGCATTAAGGCTAAGAATCCACAAGCTAACCAATAGATTACTAATAATTTCCCACCTAATTTAACAAGTTTGAAACTCGCACCAAGTCCGATAGTTGTAAAGAAGGTAATCATGAAAATAGATTGTAGTGATGTATCTAACGTAATCTCGATTAGGTCTAAACCCTTCAAGATAGTTGCTAGAATTGCGAATAGTAAGCCTCCTACAACGGGTGCTGGAATACAAAAACGATTTAAAAAGCCTACCCTTTTAACTAAAAAAGTGCCTACTAAAAATAATGTTACTGCGAGACATAATGTTGTAATTTGATTTATAGCCATATACATTCCCCTTTGTTTATTCGAAGCTATTCATAATTACTTCATTTATAAAGTAAGCCCCCAATTTTGCTGTTTGATTGTTTATATCAAGCGAAGGATTCACTTCACAAATACTAAAACTTACCGTGTTTTTATGTGAAACCATCTGACGCAAAATGTCTCGAACCTTTATAGCGGTTAATCCAAATGGAGATGGTGCACTGACACCTGGAGCTTCAGCAGCATTTAAAACATCCATACAAAGAGTAACGAGTAATACATCATGGGCGTCCATAAAATCTGTTAAATCTTTGTTAAACTGAGGTGATTCCAATTGTTCATCTAAAAAATATTGAACATTATAATGAGCTGCTGTATTGAATAATGCCGTAGTGTTCCCATATTGTTGGATGCCACATACGAAATAATGTGCATTTGGATCCTCGTCTAAAATTTGCTTAAACATTGTGCCAGAAGAGGTTTGGTCATCATAAGCACGCATATCAAAGTGAGCATCAATATTAAGCAAGCCTATGGATGCTTCTGCCCCCACTGCTTTACGCACCCCTAAATATTGTCCATATAACGTTTCGTGCCCACCTCCAAGTACAATTGCCTTCCCATTTGTTAGGATGTCAGAAACTTTATCTCCCAATTCCAGTTGCGCCTGCTCTAGTTCATGCCCCTCACAAACGATATCCCCAAAATCCATTAAAGAATTTGTCTGAACATGATTGCGCCATGGTAACGATGCCAACTGTTTACGCAGAGCAAGAGGAGCATCTTTTGCACCAACACGTCCATTATTACGCCGGACACCTTCATCACAAGAAAAACCTACTAAGCCAATTTTTCCATGCTCAGTTGTTGGTTCGACTTGAACAATTTGGTGATAACGAAAGTAGGCCGAATCCACCTCATGATCGATGCGCCCTTGCCAAATACTCACATCCGTTTTTCTATACAATAGGCTCGTCTCCTTATAAACTGAAAAATTCATATTTTCATTATATTTATATGTATTTATAATAACAAATACTATTTTTTTATATTATAATAGTTTAAAACTATAAATGAGGTGCGAAATGGATTTACGGAGGATGTATTACTTCAATGCCACTGTAAAATATCAAAGCTTTTCAAGAGCCGCAAAATCTCTACATATATCCCAGCCTTCATTAAGCAATGCAATAAAGACCTTAGAATTAGAAATAAATGCACCGCTTATAGAGCGCACAACCAAACAATTTCAACTAACAGAATTAGGTCAGCAATTCTATGAACGTTCAAAAAGTTTACTTGCTCAATTTGAAGTAATGGATACTGAGTTAAAGGAGTTAGCAAAAGGCGAGCAATTAGAAATTAGATTAGGCATGATTGAGTCAGCAAATCACTGGTTTTCACAAGTAATAATTGCCTATCAAAAACAATATCCACAAAACCAAATTACGTTAATCGATACCTTGTACAATCAAACGGTTCGTCAAGCGTTATTAGGTTTAAATGTACATGGTGTTATTACAAACCAGCATATTGTCGATCAGGAAATAAAAAGCGAATTATTGTATACCGAACCGTACGTCGTGCTAACTAAAAAAGATCATCCTTTAGCTACAAAAGAGAAAATAACGCTAGTAGACTTTGCGGAAGAATCCCTCATAATAGGGATGCCTGAATTTCAAACGAGTGCACAAATATTAAAAGCATTTGAACAAGAAAATATCACACCACATATTCAATATAAAATAGAAAGATTTGAGATGATTAAAGTTTTGGTAGAAGAAGGTCTCGGAATCGCTCTACTGCCCCAACAATATGTTAACCACCATTTATCCGAGAGCTTAATATCACGCCAAGTACACAGTGATTTCCTAAGTCGAAGTGTATACTTAAGTACTATGAAAGACCGTACATTTCCGGAGAGTATACGAAAGCTATTTGAACTCATAAAGTCAATGCACTAAATAGATTGCCGATTGCAGCATAAACAAACGCCCCGGAGAAGTCTTTGGGCGTTTTTTTATAAAATGAAACTAAGAATCCCTTCAATTACTTATACAGAAAAACCTTCAAATTTTCTTTCTTATCAATTGTAGCGAGCAGAACATTTTTTATTTCGGTCTGGTATTGCGTTTTTAAGTTTGAAGCTACCCATTGTTCGTCCCTATTGATTTGCATTAACTCCTTTAATTCCAATTTTCCATCCTTAATGATTAACTTTGGTAGATCAAAGGGCTCTGTTACTAACTGATAATTTGCAGGTGTAAGTGGATTATACTTTGGATCTAAGAATACGGAAATTTTCCCATCCGCCTCCCAAATAGCTAATGCCACTTTCTTTACATCTTCTACTTTTTCTTCTCTAAGCTCCTCCAATAACACATCAATAGAAATTCTTGCTTTTTTTAATCCCTGATAAATGATTTCTCCATCTTTTACAAGATTAATGGGTGGAGGTGTCACTAGTCTTCTAAACCACGGCCATTTAAGGATCAGATAAATACCACAAAGATATAGGGAAACCAATACAATTGTTGTAATAACAGAACCTTTAAGTCCAAGGTTCTCATCAGATAATGGGTGTGCAATAATATTTCCGATGACCAAAGCCATAACAAAATCTAAAAGTCTTAATTGGGAGATGGCACGTTGACCCATCACTTTAGCTACAATAACTAAAAAGATAAATGCAACAATGGCGCGCAATACCCACTCAATCGAAGTAAGTGTTTCCTGACTCTGAAAAAAATCCATAGGACACATCCTTTCTTACAAGAGCTACTAATACTTAGTTTGCACGGATGTTATTCTATTAGTCATGATGACAGGATAAATTTATAGGAACATAATCCTTCAAAATGATTTGTAGTATTATAGGATAAAAGCGTTTGGATAAAAGGAGAGCAAAATGAAAAGTATATTGTTTAAGTACATGTCTAAATTCACTTCTCTTACTGAAGAACAGCAACAGACCATCGCTAATGAAATAAAGATCGACGAACTTAAAAAAGGAACAATCCTTTTTAGACAAGGAGATGTTCCTACTAAATGTTATTTTGTATTAAGTGGGTGTATAAGGCAGTATTCTGTAGATGAAAATGGAAAAGAAGTTACGTCCAATTTCTACACAGAAGAACAGGCGATTGCAGTTTTCAATAATCATAAACTAGACAAATCATCCGATTACACTTTCCTATGTTTAGAGGATTCAATCCTCGTCGTTGGGGATTTAGCTATCGAACAAAACATGTATACCAAATATACACAGTTGGAAGTAATGACACGAAAGATGATTGAGGAAAACTTCGCAAATGTACAAGATGAATTTGCTACATTTATTGCCTCTACTCCTGAAGAACGTTTTAAAAAATTACTAATAAAAAGACCTCAACTAATTGATCGTGTACCGCAACATCAACTGGCAAGCTATCTCGGAATAACTCCAGAGTCATTAAGTAGAATAAAAAAACGCTTGGAAATAGATAGTAAGTAAGAGGAAATCAAAACTTTTTAATAACTTTTCCACCTTTAAATAGTAGCCACAATCCAAAACCTAATTCCCCTGCTATCATAGGCATATTAAAAATAAATTCTATTGTAGTAATGATATTTTGATCGATAAGTAAAGTTTTGCATACATGAATACCAAGGTATCCTACTGCTGCTATTACCAGTAAAATAGAAATAATTTTAGGGATACTATTTGTCTGGAAAGTAATCCATCCCACTATGAATAGATGCAAACCAAAAACAATTAATCCAACAGCCCAAATCATTTCAAATGCTTTCAAATAGAAAGTAATATTTTCTTGAAGTTGATCGGTTACGGGTACATTATTGGAGAGCAGTAATACAAAGAGCAGGTTTAATATTCCTATTCCTAATATAACTGCATACGTGAGACGTAACCAGGAAGCCAGTAATGCTAACTCCTGATTAATCGGCTTGAGGAAGATATAAAATGACCAAGTGACTATTACGTCTAAGATTAAGATAATAATCCACCCCACTATTTCCACTTTAAATAGCGTTATGGATGAAACGATATTATGATAGGTTGTGCTCACATCGCCAGGCACGACAAGACTATTGTGGACATAACCGTAAGAAAAGCCTGCCACAATGGCCATAATGATAAGTGCCATGCCCGAAATAATAGCAGCTGTTCTCAAATTTACGTTCCTTTGTGTACTAATAATAAAGACCCCCTATTACTATTTTGACTTAATTGTAATAGGAAAGTTAAAGTGATTCATTGACTTAAATCAAGATTGTCTGTTATTAAGAACAAAAAGGCGAAATTATTATAACTGATTGAACTGGAGATGATTTATTTGCGTTTATGGCACCAGAGTTTACTAAGCGTTTTGCCGAAGTCCCAGCTGCTGGCACAGTGGCGCGAGTTAAATAGTATTTATGCAAAGGAAGATCGGCATATTTTGATAAATTATATTTATGACTATCCGAAAGATGATTTATTTTCTTTTACTGAACTAGTCCTACAGGAAATGCGTGCCCGAGAAATTAACATTCGCACTGTTGATAAAATGGAACGATACTTCGCAGATGGCCCTTTTGAAAAAGTGACGAATCCATTCGTTCGTCATCATAACAAGGAGTATTTAGAAATATGTTATTTCAACCTTAAAGAAAAATTTATTCGTGGACAGAAGGATTTTGATGAGGAGCGGTATGAAGCTTTGAGGGAGATCTATGAAGCGTTGGAGTGAGGTATTCGTTGTGCGTTTATTGTTATGATGCTTCGAATCGCAAGGTGGATATCGAGAATCACAAGATACTTCCGGAAAATCGCAAGTCGGAATGTGTATTTGGATGAATCGCAAATGAACTCCTTCAAATCGCAAGTTCGACTCTGAGAATCACAAGATACTTCCGGGGTATCGCAAGTTCATCTACACTAATCGCAAGACCACCCAATTAAAAAGCGTAAAGCCCCTTCACTCCTGGAACTTTACGCTTTTTTTAGTATCTCAAGTAAAATATTCTAACTTCGCATTCGGAAAGTATTTATCCATATAGCCGTAAAGATGAGATTTTATATCCTCCTCTTCGTCCTTTTGATAAATGTATTTCCCAATTCCATACTTGCCCCATTTGTAGCGTCTTTCTTCTTCATTTAACTCGAGCTTTGACTTTGGATAATTCTTTTCAATTACTTTTTTTGCGGGCTTTGTGAACCGATGTTGGATGAATTCAAAGGTAATATCATCTCTTGCATCTTTTGGCAATTCCTCGTCTAGTCGTTCGAACATGTGAAGGTAGCCTTCCTCCCAACCATCATGAAGGTAAATGGGAGCAACGATAAAACCAAGCGGGTATCCTGCTCTTGCTACTTTCCCTGCAGCCTCGATTCTTTTATCCAAAGGAGAAGTGCCGGGCTCGAAATTTTTAATGACATAGTCGGCATTTATACTAAATCGGAATCGCGTATTCCCATTGTGTTTAGCATCTAATAAATGGTCGACAAAATGGAATTTCGTTACAAAACGAAGCCTACCTAGTTCTGTTTGACCAATATGTTCAATGGCCCTTTTTAATGAATGTGTCAAATGGTCAATCCCCACAATATCGGAAGTACATGCTGCTTCGAATCGAGTAATCTCAGGTGCACGTTCTTCAATATAACGATCTGCCGCTTCGAAAATCTCCTCCACGTTCACGTAAGTTCGAATATATGGTTTACTGCCCATCGTCGTTTGTAAATAACAATAATGACAATGTCCCATACATCCTGTCGCAAGTGGGATTGCATATTCAGCAGAAGGCTTAGATGTATCAAATTTTAACGTTTTCCGAATACCTACAACTAGGGTAGATTTTGCAATGCGATATTTTTGAGCGTCTGTTTCACCTGGTAAATCTCGAATTTGATTGTGTGAAGTAGTAAAGCGGATTTCGATACCCATTTTCTCGAACTTTTCCTTTAGTTCTTTTCCAAGCGGATAATCCAATGCGTTAGGCTCAAAATAAACAAGCTGTGGTACGAAGGGTTTATTCATGCTGCGAACTACCTAATCCATTATTTTTGTCCATTCCATCACCTTTCTCTTTTTCATAGCTTGTCTTAAAAGTGAGGAATTATGAAAGTGGACTTAATTTTCGGTGAGTGTTCAAGACTAAGCATGAGATTCTAAACAAAGAAAATCCAGAAAAGAAACAGTACAAAACCGTTTCTTTTCTGGAATAGTTAAAACCTATCTTCTCTTTTAAAATAGAATATTCATTCTGTTTCAATGGTATAATAAAGGCACAATTGCATAGCAGAGTGGGCGGTTGGTCACTTCCTTTCAAGGAGGTGATGCCAGTGACCACATACGAAGCAATCAGTTTGTTAATACAGCTAAGTGCTGTAATTTTAGCAGCTTTTTCTATCGTTGTGACATTGATTATTTTCTTTGCTAAAAAGAAATAACCGTCCCTCAGCAAAGGTATGACGGTTATTTTCTGACCCAGGACCAACCGCTCTTTCTGCGGTTAGCAGTTGTAGGACTGGATATTAGCGTATCCAGTCTTTCTTATTTTATGATTCTAAGTTCATTATATACAGAAACTTTTTTGTATTCAACAAATACGCAAGTTATTGCCTGTCCCTCCTTTGTCACTACACAGAGACAGCAACGGGGATCAGATTGCCTTAACTATCACTAGGATAATGAGACAGATGACAACATCTGCTAGAATAATACAAACTGCGATATGATAATTAATAAGAAAGTTGGTGAAACTATGAATGTGTTCCTAATACTCATGCTGCTCATCTCGTTGACTATAATTATAGCGATAACCATCTACGGATTAAGAGCAAAGACTAGCGAGAACATGATGCTATCCCAATCCCTACTCGCATTCTTTTTATTCAACTTTATATTAATAGTTATACCGCTCTTCTCCAAACTTTTTCCAGAACCAGAAATAGAGAATACTAGTGTTCTATTCACGCTTTTGTTTCCAGGGGGATTTTTCCATTATGCGGGCTTACTTTTCATCGTACTTTTTCCCACGGTTTTGGGTATCTGCCTTTCTATGACGATACTAGGCATTAAAGGAATAACACGGTGGAAGACCAATAAGGATAAACTCTTGCTCGCAGTATCCCTTCTATCCGTCACAAGTATCTTAACCTTTTCAATTACGATCATCTTATATCCTCTACTAACTGTTTATATCGTGTGCCTTAAAATGGTGAGGACACAAAATAAAAAAAGCAATCCTATTTAGGCTAAAAAAACTGGTAGAACGAATACTTTTCAAAGAGCATTCATTCTACCAATTCTATAAATTTATTAAAATTCCTGACTCTGCTAACTCAATATTTGGATTGCCTTGTTTTTTCGCACTAACTACTAAGTCGTTCAAATCACCGTAGTGTGGAAGATGTGTTAATAACACTCTTTTTGCTTTTGATTGATACGCTAGTATACCGGCATCCTTGGAAGTCATATGTCCTGAACCTTCCCCGTCCATTCCTTCATACAAACTACATTCCGTAATTAGAAGATCGCTATTAGAAGCAAAATCTATTAAATCTGGCGTAAAGCTAGTATCAGATGTGAACACAATACTTTTGCTGTCGCATACAATTTTTATGCTATACGTTTCTACTGGATGAATATTTCGCTTAAATGTACAGGTGAATGGTCCGATTTCTAATTGACTCTTTTCGTTAAATGAAGTGAAACGAGAATAAGCAACAGCTTCCACTTGCTTTTGCATCCCATCGTCTGCCGGTCCATAAACACATAATTCTTCCGAAGCTCTACCTAACTGTGTATTTACCAGCCTAGAGAATAAATACGATCCAATATCACTGAAATGATCATAATGGTAGTGAGTTAAAATAACATGATTTATATCATTTAAATCTATATAATTTTGTAACTCTGATAAGACACCACTTCCACAGTCTAGTAGTAATGAAATTCCTTCGTGCTGGATTAAATATCCTGAGCAAGGGCCATTCTTTTTAGGGAACCCTCCCCACATACCAACTACTCTGCATTCCATAGGTTTTAGCCTCTTTCTATGAATCTTTCTGATTCCATGATATTATCATGCCCTATTAGGGAGTACCAAATTATATATAATACTCTTTAAAATATTCCTAGCTTATTAGTTTGCCCCTGCTTCCAACAAAATCTCTTCAATCTCTTTATATCCCTTTTCCCTAGCATGTTCCAACGGAGTTACCCCATCTTTATCTGCAAGATTTACATCAGCTCCGTGCTCGATTAATAAACGAATCGTTTGCTGTTGTTTTTCAGATCCATCATTTAAAATGATAGCCTCGAGCAAAGCAGTCCACCCTAGATTATTCACATGATTCACGTCAGTCTTTGTATTTGTCAGAAGCTCTTTCACTACCTCTACATACCCATGTTCTGAGGCAGGTATGAGTGCAACTCCGCCATATCGATTAGTGATCGTTGGATCCGCTCCAGCTGCAATCATTAGCTTTAAGATTTCCATATATCCTTCTGCTCCTGCATAAAGAAAAGGGTTATTAAGCATATTATCCTGAATATCTACATCTGCACCTTCAGCGATTAATACCTTGACCATTGCCACGTCATTTGCGTAAGTAGCAATCATGATTGCTGTTCTCCCCTGTATATCCTGTGCATTGATATCTACTCCTTTATCAAGCAAATCTCTAACTCTATCAATCTCTTTGCCTTCTACTACTTTGAATAATTGCTCGTTCATCGTCTCATCCTCTCCTATATTCATCGCCATACAGCCTTGGAGGAATAAAGTTATCCCCATTAATATGAACAGTCTCTGCATATCCTACCCACAACTTTCCACCATCATCCTAACTTCCGCACACAAATGGATACAGCATATAAAAATTATTTAAACTCAACTACTCCACGATCCATTTCAAACAAGCCATCCGCATATAGCTCTGGAGAATGTTCAGAACCAGATTTTGAATACCTCTCTACGTGACTGACATTAATATTATCGGCATCTGTAAAGTCAATATGGGCAATCGCTACCCAGTAAGCTAAACGATTTTTCTCATATAACGGGCTAGTTATCCGTTGACCCAATTGGTTATCAACGACAGCTTGCGCCTTCATACTTTTGAAACTACCAATGCCATTGCTAACTGCACTATATGCCGCAAACAATACATACTTCAATTTAGAGGGATCGTGTATGACAATAGTTTCTTTCCCTGCTCCCCTACTATCACCATCTAGCGTAATAAAAGGCTCTTGGTTCGCATTCCCCATTGAACGGTAATACACTTTTCCTGTATCTCCATTTTTCAATACATAAAAACAATATAAATCTAAATCCTTTTTACGATTCGCCCACTCCAAAGTTGCTACAATTTTATTGGACTTAGCTATCGATATGGATTCCTTTTTCTTCAGATTAATATTCATTTTCTCCAAGTTTGGCTTTTCTTTTTTAGGTGCTTCTATAGGAGGTGGAGTAGGATCACTCTGTATACTACTCTCGCTATTTTCAATCTCTAAACCATAATTTAAGCATAATGCCTCCAGCCCTCCATTAAATCCACTACCAATCACACTAAATTTCCAATACCCCTTATATCTATATAACTCACCTACCACTATGGCCGTCTCCTGCTGCAAGTCGTCACCAAACGAATAAGTATATAAAGTATTGCCTGTAGCAGCATCTCTTAAAAGAAGCTCTAGCTTTTCTACTTCTTGAAAACGTAAATTTTGCGCGTCTCCTTCATGAATAGTCAAGGCAATAGCTATTTTTTCAATTGTTTCAGGAACAGTATTCAACTGAATAGTAATCGAGCCATCTAATATTGTTCCTTTCGCATAGCTAACTGATTTATCGGGACTATGTGGTTGACCGTAAAAGATAAAATGTTCATCCTTTTCGCAGCGATCACCAGCTTGCAATAAAAAGGAAGAAATATCTAGCTCCATATCTTTTTTCGGTGTGGACCATCGTACAAAACATTCTAGTTGTGTTGTATTTTCTAATGTAACCTTCTGCCCACGTTGTATTTGCATGAAAACACCCCTTTAGATTATTACTTATCATTATACAAAATACGCTATGTTTTTTCTTTGTTTTCAGATTTTTACACACGTATTTAAAAAAAAATGAGAAAGCAGAGAAGGATACCCCATATTCCAACAATAATTGCATCATACAATAAAAAACTCATTAGCCTTCCTTGTTTAGTGCGATGAAAATTCCTATATGATTCTGAACATCCATGACTTGTTTCCGATCTCAAACAAAAAAGTAGCATATACATATAAATAAACGATTGGGGTTAATGGCATGAGTAAGTTCAATTCAGAAAAACTTTCTGTTGAATACAGGGATTGTGTCACCGCTACGGAGCCGATTATTTCTAGAAAATACACACTAACTCATTCTGATTTCACTGGAGAACTATTCTTAACAATTGGAACCCAGTTTGCGTGGGATAAAGTCAATCCTAAAATGAGAGATGAAGTATTAGGTGAATGGGTAACACATGAAAATTGTTTATATTTCAATGTATTTCTATATATCGATCAAGGAGAGTACGACTTAACCACAGCAACAAAACGAGAGGAAGTTTTCCGACGCGAACTACCACTTGCTTTAACAGCTATTCGATATGGTGACAGGTTTTTATTCCACCTATACCCAGATCTAAATAATCCCTTAATCATTGTGAACTTTATATCCACTTATCCTCCACTTGCTAAACAAGAGATTTGGCAGACTTTCAACAGTTTCACCACTTAATTTCATATAAAATTGGAAAAGGTTGAAACATTCACCTTCCTATTTTTCTTCTTAATATTTCTTTTCCCTAAAAAAATTCACTTCTAACATTTTTCTTTTAAAACTTAATGATTCGATTATTTCTTCCATAAAAAATCACCCTTTTATGGGATGAAAAATTTGAAGCGACAAGTTTAAAAGGATTATTTCCAGAAAGTATTGTATGATGGGACTAAAATATGCTCCCTGTGTAACACACAACTTCAACACTACTTGGAATTGTTTCTGAGTTGTATCTTACACAGGGTAAGAGCCATGACCAGAATTTTCTTATCTTCGACCTGTTTGATCCTGGTCTCTCTAGAGATCTAACTAAAGGAGTTTATTATGATTAAAAAAAGAAAAATTGTATTGTTCATTGCCACAAGCTTAGACGGGTATATTGCAACAGAGGATGACTCTTTAGAGTGGTTATTTAATGTGGAAGGTGAAGGTGATAATGGATATTCTGAATTCTATGACACGGTAGATACTGTAATAATGGGTAGACGCACATACGACTGGCTTCTCGAACAAGAATCAGAAAGCTTCCCTTATGAAGGTAAGGAATGCTATGTTTTCTCTAGAACCGTTAGTAAGGATAATGAGAACGTCAAATTCTTTAGTGAAAATGTAGTCGACTTTACGAATCAATTAAAAAATAAAGAAGGAAAAAATATTTGGGTAATGGGCGGAGGAGATTTAATCCACTCATTCATTAACGATAAATTAGTGGATGAAATGATTATTACAGTGTCCCCAGTGCTAATCGGAAAAGGAATTCCCTTGTTTAAAGAAGTGGATTTTGAGACGGAGCTTACTCTAAAGAGTATTAATCGTTTTAACCAATTTGCTGAGCTTCATTATGAAGTGAAGAAATAACAAAGGGGACAAGACAGTGAAGTTCATTCACCTATCTTGTCCCTTTGTTTAATTGGTCAAACCTTTATGTTACCTGCGTATACCTGATTCTTGCCATTTTGTTTTGCATTATAAAGACGCATGTCAGCCATATGAAAAAGCTCATCAAAGGAATTAAGTGAATCATCTTCTGTAGAAGAAACACCAAAGCTAGCTGCTATTGTTATAGACTGCTCATTTACAACTATTCTCATGCCTGACATAACTTCTTTCAATACATTCGCAAGCTTCACTGTTTCATCTAATGAGCTTCTTCCAAGTACCACAAATTCATCCCCTCCATAACGTCCAATGACGAAATCAGGGCTTAATGCGCTTTTGCACACCTTTCCTACTTCACGAATAACTTTGTCACCCATTAAGTGTCCATGTACATCGTTAACCGCCTTGAATCCATCCAAATCGAAGGCAATACAGCTAATTGGCGTTTTCATTTCTTTCACATCCCTGAGCCAAGTTGTTGCCAGTTCACTCAAATAACCTCTATTACACAAACCAGTTAGATAATCTAATTCTGCTTTTTTCTGTATTTTGGATAATTGGTGTTTTACATTTAATTTAATAGCCTTATAAGCAATTTCTCGCTCATTAATAATATTTAGAAGGTTTATGTATTCTTTTTGGACTTGATAAGATAAATGAAAGTCTTCCATTAATTCGCTCGTTTTTAAACGTTTTTCTTGAATGGTCTTTAACAAATAGACATCCTGATAAGTATTTACAATTTCCTTTGCAGTAGAATATGCTTGAAAAGCCTCTTTATATGCTTTTTTCTTTCTTAGCCATTCTCCTTTTAATAATTGGAACTGTGCACGCTCTCTTACAAATGAATCGAACACATTTTTCTGTTCCATTTCAACCATTATTAGGTTCGCATCTTCCAAAAGGTTTAAGTTAATGTAGGCATGAGCTATATTAAACATTACCCTTACTTCTAGTACAGGGGTGTTTGGCTCATGTAGCTTTGCAGCAGCTAACCCTTTTTTTGCCACGTCTAATGCTTCTTCATACTCCTCTAGTTTGATGCACACATGACTATAATTACTATAGGCATTGCTCAAAATATTATACTTCTTTAATTGCTCTGCTAGATGCATACTTTTTTGCAGAGTTTCTTTCGCAAGGACATACTGTTTGTTAAATTCATATAACAAGAACAAGATATTATATAATTGCAGATAGTCCGCATCGTCACCATGTACTTGTGTAATTTCCTCGTACTGCTCCATACTTGCAAAAGCTTCCTCAATATCTCCAATGGAATAATAAGAAGCAGCCTGATTGATATGAGCAATAAGCATTGATTTGTAATCATTATATAAGGTCCCAATCTCCAACAGCTCGTTTGCTTTTTCAATTGTTTCTTGGTATTTCCCTTCAGCTCGTAACTGGGTAACTTCTGTCTGCAAACTACTTAACAATTCTTTCCCCATTATCTTGCTCCATTCTCATCGGACTTCTATCAGAAAAATTTAAGGTTCTATTATTAACAAGTTCAATAAACAAGACTAAACAAGTATGTAAAAAATAAGAAAAACTAAAAATAGAGGTATTTTAACTCATCTCTAAACTTATTCAAAATTACTTTTTGACTATCCAATTATAACGTGAAAATATTTATTATCCAATCATTGTTAATTTTAATATTACCTTTCCACTGGATTGATAGTCTTCAAAACACACCACTCAAATAGATAAAACTTTCTCAAATAAAATAAACAATGCTAAGACACTTCAATAAGTCTGCTCTACGATGACTTTTTCTGTGTCTTATATTCCCTTCACAGTTACTTGAGGGTGTAAAACTTTCCCACTATATTGACAATTCATTTTTCTGTTGGTAAGCTATTAAACAAATCCAAATTCGTTGAAGAGAATAAGTACGAATGGTCACTTAATCTGTAGAGAGTCGACGTATGCTGAAAGTCGATGTTTAAGTCCTTTTTTGAAATCATCTCTGAGAAGCAAAATTGAACTTCTTGTAAATTTTGCCGGTTTATCCTCCGTTACCTTGGGATCACGTATGATAGTATGTTGACTGAGTGCCGGAATTTTTGTGAAAGACAAATTTCCGGAATTAGGGTGGTATCGCGAGTAATCTCGTCCCTTTTTATAGGGGCGAGTTTTTTTTGTGCCTATTTTTCACTGAATATGGATCATTATATTGAAGGAGTGAATGAAATGAATAAGTCTAGAACACTATTTGTAGGTCTAATGTTATTTTCGATGTTTTTTGGAGCTGGTAATCTTATCTTCCCACCATTTTTAGGTGCAAATGCCGGCACAAACTTTCCACTCGCTATTGCTGGATTTATCGTAACTGCAGTGGGTCTTCCACTTCTTGTGTTAACTGCACTTTCTTTTGTTAAAGGCGGCGCTCGTACGCTAGCTGGTCGGGTCCATCCTATTTTTGGTTTAGTATTTACGGTTATTGTTTATTTGTCGATAGGACCGTTTCTAGGTATCCCCCGTAATGCAACACTTGCTTATGAAATGGGGTTTAAACCGTTTATCGCGGATTCTTCCGTTGCTTTATTTGGTTTTACAGCTGTGTTCTTTCTTCTTGTATTTTTAGTTAGTTTAAACCAAAGCAAAATGGTAGACCTTATGGGGAAAACTATTACGCCACTTTTATTGCTGAGTATGGTCGTATTAGTTGTAACAGGATTTATGCAATTAAAAAATAGTTCGTTAGGTCCTTCGACACTAGAATATCAACAGTTCCCATTTTTGAAAGGATTTTTGGAAGGTTACAATACAATGGATGCACTTGCCGCTCTTGCATTTGGAATTGTCATTTTAACTACCTTAAAGCAGCAAGGTGTTTCAGAGGGGAAAATGATGAGAAGAGAAATGCTTAAAGCTGGTTTACTAGCTGGGTCCCTACTTGCTGTTGTGTATTGTTCTCTTGGTTACATTGGAGTAGAAATGGCTGGGGTTGGGGCATTTGAAAACGGGAGCGTGCTCCTTTCGTCAGCTTCTTCCTTATTGTTTGGTCAATGGGGAAATTTGCTATTAGGAGTTATTTTTGTATTAGCCTGCTTCACTACTTGCGTAGGTTTAGTTTCTGCTTGCGGGAATTATTTTCATTCTTTATTGCCGAAAGCTAGCTATAAAAAAATTACTTTGTTCTTTACGATCATTAGTTTTGTTTTTGCCAATTTTGGACTAAACACCATTTTATCTGTAAGTGTTCCGTTTTTGGTAGCTACATATTCCCTAACGATCGTATTAATCGTATTATCTTTTTTTCACCCGCTATTTGGAGGGTCTCCCTATGTCTACATTGGAGCAATCACGCTAACTGGAATAATCGCTGTATATGATGGATTAAAAGCATTTGGAATAAAATTTGGAATCTTTGATATCTATATGGGCTATCTTCCATTCGCAGAACTTGGTCTCGGGTGGATTATTCCTTCACTTGTAGGTACTGCAATTGGTTATGGATTATTTGTAATGAAAAGAAAGCCATTGATCCTTCAGAAACATACTTTAGAGTGATGATGCTATATCATAAGGTCAATCATAAAAGTGGTTGAAAATTCTATTTTAAAAGTAAAAGCATCAGATTTTATCAATCCCTGATGCTTTTTTCGTTTTATCTATTCGGTGATATTCTGCTATTTGAGTCACTCGAACTCTCCTCGTATTTAGTTCATGATATATCTCTCTGCTATCTGTAAATGAAATATATCCATCCCGCTCATTTTGAATTAGTTCTTCCACTTTTTCTTGGGACTCGGCATAGATGAACCTTCTAATATAATGATCTTCATCAAAAAAGTACGTAACTTTGAATTCTTTCACGTCTACTATCTCCTGTTCTAAAAAATCCATGATAATTTCCTATAGTATAACTAAGTTTTTTCACACTTAAACTTCTCTAAAACTGGAGGTGAAATTTAGAATGGATAAATTTTATCTATGTAAAAAACGGTCCTGTTCATGTAAGAAGCTTGATCATTAGAGATGCGAATAGAATACCAGAACAAGAATTACTTGATCGTTAATATTACTAGGATGTCTGGTGCAATACCGCTGCCAAAGTAGCGAAGGTCTTATTAGAAAAGGATTATCAAGTTAAAGAGTTGACCGGGGGTATTGCAGCATGGCAAGCAATGAACTTTCCAGTTTCAGCACTAGCCCAAGATGGTAGAGTAACTGACAATTGCGGATGTTAAGTGAAGTTTTTAATTGGTGTAGCTTCCGAAAAATGTGAGGAATGTGGTTTATGGTAGATGTTAAAGGAGATTAGAGTGTTCTAATCTCCTTTAAATTCTTTAGATTTTCTCGGTTAAAAAAGGATTTGGTTTCTTAGTGCTCTATCTTTTTAAAATAATTATAGACTTTTTCTAGCTTTTTCTTTTGATTTCCCTTTGGACTTTCCATATTTCCAAACTCAAAGAACTTAACTTTCTTGATACCCACAAAATTAAATAAGGCTCTTTTCATTAGAATTTTGTGGGCATTGTTTAACCAAAGAAATGGATAGTTAGCTGGCCCCTTCATGGTAGACACACATACCACGGACTTCCCTTTCAATAGTCCTTCCGGGAAAAGTCCCTTCTTATCTTTATAGGCAAAATTAGAAGAAAATAATTGATCTACATACCCTAATAGCATTGCGGGTGGTCTTCCCCACCAAATCGGATAGATAAAAACAATCTTGTCAGCCCACATAAATTGTTCCCTATATTTTTCAAGACTAGGATCAGTATGCATATCACGTCTTCGCTTTTGTTCATTGAACACTAGAAGTGGATTAAATTTTTCTTCATATAAATCTAAAACTTGTAAGTCCTTTACCTTGGGGTTTTCGTTACTTCCCCTAATTACATTTTGTAAAAAAGTATAGTTTAAGCTATTGTGGTTTGGATATGTGTAAATTAGCAGCAACTTCATAACGCACCTCTTTATTATCATTTGATAACTAAATAATAGCATGTGGAATTTTAATTATCAAATGATAATTGTTTTTTGACAATATCTTTGTTACCTTGTCTATAAGAGGTGAGGAAAATGGACAAAAATGCTCTTTTTTATAAATTAGTATCATTTACATCTTCTGTTCATCGAGTTACACAGGAATTGACAAAAAACGCAAAGTCACATTCAATCTCGCAGACCCAATATAATATTCTTGAATATATATCAGTTAGTCAACCTGTGACTCCCAGTGAAATTAACGATTGTCAAAACATGTCTATGCCAAACACGAGTCGTGAGCTCAGTAAGTTAAGTAATAAGAACTTAATTGAAAAGATAAATGATACTGAAGATCGACGAAAACAATATATTCGTCTTTCAAATGATGGAGAAGCCATGATGAACGAAGCTTTTGCAACTATAGAATCTCGTTTTCTAAAGCGAATAGAAAATGCTTCAATAGAAGATTTAGATGATATTGAACATGCATTAGAAGTTCTGCAGACAAAACTATTTTATTCATCGGACAAGAATTAAACATCACTTTTTAGTAAAGATGCTGCATTTACTTCCTCCTCTTTAGTATGAATTCCTATTTCAAAAGTGGGTAGTGGATCTGAAAAGCTATCGAAGGAAAGTCATGATATTAAAAAAGCCTTTTTCTGTTCAGTCAGAAAAAGGCTTTGTTTATTGTAAAATTTTTAATTTCATCCTTGTACTTTATATCATCACAACCGTATTTGTTTCAGCTGCTTCTATAATACCTAAAATAACTTTTAGAGCAAGAAGTGCATCTTCTCCAGTAACAAGCGGAGTCTGATCCATACGGATGCTTTCGATAAAGGCATCGATTACCCCACTGTTTGTTTGGTTGTTATTCGTTTGGATATTCTCTAGTTGGTATTGTACCTTCTCTCCATCTTTCGTAATTACTTCTAATTGGTGCTGATCACTATGATAGATTTTCACAATACCTTTTTCACAGTAGATAATAGTGCTATTATCTTCTTCTCCGTAATACGTCCAAGAGAATGCAGCAGTACCTATACGTCCTTTTTTCGTTTTTAAACTACATACGATATTATCGCATACTTCTATTGGTTCGTTGTTTTCATCTACTTTGTCTAGTGCTCCCTGGAAGGCACTTACCTGTTCCATTTCATCATCTAATAAATAATGCAATAAATCTATCTTATGGATTCCTAAATCTCCAGCAACACCTAGGCCCGAACGCTCCTTTTGAAAAAACCAGGTGGAATTAGATTTATTAATACCCCATTGTTCTGGTCCTGAGTGTCCAAACGTCGTTCTGAAAGTCAGCACTTTACCAAGCTCTTTACTTTGTATGATTTCTTTTGCCTTTTGATGCGCACGAGTAAAACGTTGATTGTGATCTACCATAAACTTTTTCCCGGATTTCTTTTGGGCATCCAGTATTTCTTTTGCATGTTCAATCGTAAGAGAGATTGGTTTTTCACACAGAACGTGCTTCCCGTTTAATAGTGCTTTTGTTGAAAATATATGATGAGATTCATTCGAAGAACAATCACTAATTACTTGAATCATGGGATCTGTTAATAATTTATCTACATCTTGCTCTATTATCCCATCAAACATGACCGCTAAAGCCTCTGCTCGCTCAGGATTTCGATCATAAAAAACGATTTCGTCTACGAATGGATTTGCTTTATATTCTGGTGCATGGCGCAATTTAGTAATCGACCCACATCCAATAATACCTACCTTTATCCCCATATGATTACTCCTACTCTCTTTTTTGGAATACTACAGCAATAATTATGATTAGTCCTTTTACAAACCCTTGTAGGTACGGAGATACGTTCATTAAATTCATCATATTATTCAGAATACCTAAAATCAGTACTCCGAAAAGTGTACCAATAATCTTACCACGACCACCTGTCATTCTAGTACCACCTATTATAACGGCAGCAATCGCATCTAATTCGTATTGAACTCCTGAGCTTGAGGATGAAATAGAATTCAAGCGTGATGTCTCAATAATTGCCGCAACACTTACTAATAACCCCGCCAAACTATAGACAGCAATTTTAATACGGTCCACTCGAATTGCGGAAAGCATGGCAGCTTTTTCATTACTTCCCAGTGCATACACATATCTTCCAAATCTCGTTTTGTGCATCAAAATATAAACCAATGCAGTCATAGCGAAGAAAATAATGACGGGATAATCAAATATCCATAAATCATTATTCGCGATGGCAGTAAACCCCTTCACTTCTCCTGAAACGCTTCCACCCTCTGCAATATACAACGCAATGGAGCGCGCTGCTGCCATCATTCCCAATGTAGCGATAAAGGAGGCAATCCTTCCTTTTGCAACCATTAATCCATTCAAGAATCCTGCAAAGGAACCAACTACTAATGCAGTAAAAATTCCAATCAATATACTCCCTGAAGCATTTAACGCTAAAACAGTCATGACACCAACTAACGCTAACACTGATCCAACCGACAAGTCGATACCACCTGACAGCATAACGACTGTCATACCTAACGCTACAATTCCGATAATAGAAACCTGCATTAGTATGTTGAGTTGGTTATTAATATCAAGGAATCTTGGGTTCATAATAGAAGATGCGATAAAAATAATAATGAATGCAATTATGACACTGTATTCGGACCACAGCCATGTAAGACGACTTTTTGCATTTGAAACTTGCGGGTTATACTCTTTTACGTTTGTATTAGCCAATTTTAGCGGCCTCCCTTTTTGAGCCGGTTGCATAATGCATAATTTCTTCTTCCGTCGCTTCTTCACCTTTAAATCGTGCGGTTATTTCTCCTTGGTACATCACATTAATTGTATGACAAATTCTCATTACTTCTGGTGCCTCTGAGGACAATATAATCACCGATTTGCCTTGCTCAGCTAATGCCACGATTTGTTGATAAATCTCCTGCTTCGCTCCAACGTCAATGCCCTGGGTAGGGTTATCAAAGATTAGAATATCTGCTCCGACTTCAAGCCATTTGGCGATGATGACTTTTTGCTGATTACCACCACTTAACTTATCAATTGTGATACTTGGATTGTGTACTTTGATGTTCAACAGCTCTTTATAATATTGAAATTTATCCCTTTCGATATTATCTTGAATAAATCCTGATTTCTCAAAATTTCCAATGGATGATAAACTCATATTATGAATCACACTTAAGTCTTTAATAATCGCATTTTCTTTGCGATCCTTTGGAACCAGACCTATACCTGCTTCGACCGCTTTTCGAGGGTGATCTATTTTTATCAGCTGGTCATTAATTTTTATTTCACCAGTGTATTTTTTACGATATCCAAATAAACTTTCAAAAAGCTCTGTCCTTCCGTCTCCCGCCAAACCAGTAAACCCTACTATTTCTCCTTTTTTCACTTTAAAATGAATGTTCTTAAATAATCCTAGACTTGTTAAATTATTCACCTCTAACATTACTGGGCCAAATGAATGTTCATGTACAAAACGATTTTGAGAAATCGACTTACCAACCATTAGCTTAGTAATTGTATCTAGGTCTTCTTGTTCGACATTACCACTTTTAATCATTTCCCCGTCACGTAATACGGTATAACGATCACATACTTCCTTGATTTCCTTCAGTTTGTGGGAAATATAAATAATCGAAATTCCTGATTTCTTTAAGTTCTTCATTAACTCAAATAATCGATTCACTTCATGTTCAGCTAATGAGGTTGTAGGTTCATCCATAATAATAACGGTAGATTTATGAAGCAGTGCCTTAGATATTTCTATCAACTGTTTATAAGAGGTTGCTAAATTTCTTACGTATTCCTTCGGGTCTATGTCCACTCCAAGCCTAGCTAATATTTCATGTGTTTGCCTACACATCTCTTCTACTTTTAAAAATCCTACTTTGTTTCGAAGTTCGGAACCTAAATACATATTTTCATAAACTTTGAGATCAGATACCATGTTTAGTTCTTGATGGATAAAGCTAATCCCTTGCTCCTGAGATATCCTTGGATTGGTCATCTTGACTTCTTTTTCGTTTATGTAAATAGAGCCACTATCCGGCTGATGAACTCCCCCTAGAATATTCATTAAAGTAGATTTCCCGGCACCATTTTCACCTAACAATGCATGAATCTCTCCTTTTTCAATTTGAAGATTCACGTTTTTTAAAACAGGTACACCATTAAATGACTTCTTCACGTTCTCCATAGTTATATAAAGATTTTGAGTCATGGTATTTATCCCTCCTACTATAGGAAAATAGGAAATACAACAACTGTTTTCACAACCATTGTATTTCCTAATATTCATTTAGAATTTAGATTCCGAATCATAGAACTCATCGACGTTTTCTTTTGTTACTTGAGTAGCTTCTTTTACGACCATAGATTCTTTTGGTTCATTCCCTTTTGCAATATCGGCCGCGATTTTCACGGCATCCTCTACCATCGTTGGTGAGTATAGGAATGTAGCACTCATAAAACCATCTGCTTTGATATCTTCAAATACCGCTTTACCGCCACCAGCACCTGTTACAAATTGAATATCTGTACGATTAGCTTCTTTAATAGCTTGTATGACACCAAGTGCCATTCCATCATCCTGTGTAAAGACCGCATCTATTTGCGGATGTGCTTGTAAAATATTTTCCATCACTTCTAGCGATTTTTCAGTAGAAAAGTCACCACTCTGTGAAGCAATTATTTCCATACCTTCTGCACTTTCCATCGCCTCTTTAAATCCTGAGCCACGTTGCTCAGTAACTGAACTTGGGGGTCCGGAAATTTCCACAACTTTTCCTTTTCCATTTAACTTTTCTACAAAATATTTACCGGCATTAACGCCGATACCTTCATTATCCCCTTTTACAACAACTGTAGCTGCATCATTTTCAAGCTCACGGTCTACTATTATTAAAGGAATTCCTGCATCTTTAATCTTTTGTCCTACAGGTGAAAGTGCTGCAGACTCAATTGGAAGCATGACAATAACATCCACACCCTGTGCGATTAAATCGTCTACATCATTTGCTTGTTTATTTGGATCAGCGGCATTTGTCATCACATATTCAATGCCATCACTTTCTTTTAGTGCCTTTGCTTGCTTCTCAGCACTATCAATTAGTGCTCCCATCCATCCATGAGTTGCAGAAGGTAAAGAAATACCGATTTTTAGAGTATCGCCTTCTTTTCCATCTGCAGAATTCGTATCATCACTACAAGCCGCCAAACTAAAAACTGTTACTAAAGATAAACATAGAATTAGAAACTTCTTCAACACCATTCCCCCTTTGTTTTTTAAAAGTCCCCCTTTTGTAAACGATTACATGTGAAACTAAGGGCAACGCTCTATTATTAATTAATTTCTTTTAATAACAGAGCGCTAATCTTAGTTGTAAACTCTCATGTAGACTCTCGAAGAACTAGTTCATAATTCAATATGACGTTATCCACATCATTCCCTCTGATCTTATCGATTAACATTTCCGCCGCCACTGTCCCCATCTTATACATAGGCTGAGCAATCGTTGTGAGTGTAGGATTTGTCATATTAGAAAAATCGATTTTGTCAAAGCCTATTACCGCTATATCCTTAGGTACATGCAATCCAGATGCATTTATTTCTTTCAGTGCTCCGATTGCCAAAAGGTCCGATACCGCAAATATTGCCGTCGGGCGATCCTGTATTGCTAATATCTTTTTCACAGCTTGCTGTCCATGCTCAAATCCTAGATGCTTTGTATAAATAATATAATCATCGTTCAAGGGGATCTCGTGCTCTTCTAATGCTCGTTGGTAACCCATTTCCCTCTGTCTCGCATATAAAAATTTCTCGTCGGAATTCATTAGGGCAATTTTTTTATGCCCGATTTGTATTAAATGTTTAACCGCCCGATAGGATGCTTCTTCATTATCTATTGTTACGTAGGGAATCCCACTATCGAGGTTATACTCACTACATTGAATGATGGAATACTTTTCTGCTAACTCTTTTAGTGTTTCGATATTAACTGCGGGATCCATTGAAATAATTCCATCAGCCATCTTTTTTCTAACAAGGTCAAAATAAATATTTTCTTTTTCCGGATTCGAATCTGTTTCACATAACAGGATATTGTAATTCTGACTTAGTGCAATTTGTTCTATTCCCTTAATAATTTCTAAATAGAATGGATTAGAAATACTCGGAATTAATATTAATAGAATTCTACTTTCTGAATTTCTTAGGTTTCTGCCTAACATACTAGGTTCATAATTTAAATTTTTTATAGCCTCTTCTACTTTAATTCGTGTTTTAGACGAAACTGTATTTTGTCCGTTTAGTACCCTGGATACTGTAGCTACAGATACCCCTGCTTGTTTTGCTACTTGTTGGATGTTTGTCATCTACTTAGTCTCACTTTCTCTGATTTCATCATAGAATAAAATGAAATCGTTTACATTTACATACTATTATATTCTGAATTATGCGTCAATATTTATTTTTTCATTAGAAAAAACTATTGATTTCCTTGACCATTTTATATATGTTAATAATGTAACGGTTTACATTACAGTATATTCTGATAAATATAGGAGGTTGTTTCATTGAAATTAGGTGTTTTTACGGTACTCTTCTCCGATAAAAGTTTTGAAGATATGTTAAGCTATGTTTCTTCTAAAGGAATAGAAGCAATTGAATTAGGTACTGGGGGATATCCTGGTGATGCTCACTGTAAAGTGGATGAGTTGTTAAATGATGATACGAAATTACAGAGCTTTAAACAAAAAATCAGTGATCATGGATTAATCATCAGCGCACTAAGCTGCCATTCAAACCCACTACATCCACAGAAACAAATTGCAGAGCCTGCTGATGAATTATTTTTGAAAACTATGCATCTCGCATCCAAACTAGGTGTGCCAGTAGTTAATACATTTTCAGGATGTCCGGGAGATCATGAAAATGCCCTTTATCCTAACTGGCCAGTAGCTGCTTGGCCAAACGATTTCCAAGAAGTATTAAAATGGCAATGGGAAGAAAAACTGATACCATACTGGAAAGAAAAAAATGATTTAGCACAATCACTTAACGTAAAGATCGGTTTAGAACTACATGGTGGTTTCTCTGTACATACTCCTGCTACATTATTGCGATTAAGAGAAGCTTGCGGGCACATGATTGGCGCTAACCTTGACCCTAGCCATATGTGGTGGCAAGGGATTGACCCAATTGAAGCCATTAAAATACTTGGACGTGAGAATGCTATCCACCATTTCCATGCAAAGGATACAATTTTCGATCAGCAAAACATGAACCGAAATGGACTTACAGATATGACCGACTACTCCAATATGCGTGACCGCGCATGGTATTTTAGATCCGTTGGTTTTGGACACGATCAAAAAACATGGGCAGACATTATTAGTACTCTACGATTATTTGGGTATGATTATGTAGTAAGCGTCGAACATGAGGATGGATTAATGTCGATCGAAGAAGGATTTACGAAAGCAGTCGAAAACTTAAAACCTATTATTGTGAAAGATTCTAATACTCAGATGTGGTGGACATAATAGTCATAAACGGGAACCAGGTTCTAACATAATTCTATATACAATAAGAACCTGGCAACCTTAATAACACTATAATTATGTGCCAATTGTGAGTGTAAGAAACAACTCATATATTACTACAATTATTTTTTAAGTTTCCTCTCACACTTAGGGAGGAATTTTCTCTAATAAAAAAACGATTTCCTATTCGAAATCGTTTTTTGATGCTTTATCTGCTTTAATTCCTCTTGCCAAATATATGATTAACATTACTGTTCCTGAAATTGCAACGACCATGCTAACTAAGAAGCCTGTAATCCACAGACCAAAATCCATTGTTAAATCTGCAAACATAAAAATACCAAGCATCACTGCTCCTATAAACATCAGCACTGTACCAGTTCTTTTCAACGTTGAACCTCCTCTAGCTGTAACATAGAAATTATACTTATTTTCATCTTACCGAACTTACGCTTAGAATCGCAAGCAATACACGACTTTAACATGAATTACCTACTACAGTATCTAACTTTCTATAAAACTAATTGCTCTCTTAATTGGAAACTAATTGGAAGCACCTTTGCAAAACTAGGAAAATAGTGTTACCCTTAATAAAGGAAATATTTATATAAATGATTTTATTCTAAAAAACCAGACGATTTTCTCCCATCACTTTTCTATTCACACTCTACGTGAAACCATTCTATGCTGATCACAAGTTCAGCACCAATTGCTATTTACTTCTCTCGTCAAAGGTAGTTATCATTTTGATAAAATCACATTTTGAAACATTAGCTGTATGTCTTAGCAATGGCATAGAGACACCTCACTTTCCCAAAGGAATGGTAGGTAGTCCTTTTTTTGTGCGCCAAATTAATGTAAATATTTTCTATTTAAATAATTATTAACCAAGGAGGTACTTATGATAAAATTCGAACATGTTAGCAAAGTATATACGGATGGCTTTAAAGCTGTGGATTCAGTGAGTTTTGAAGTCCCAGAAGGTGAGTTTTTAGTTCTTATCGGACCTAGTGGTTCTGGAAAATCAACCACAATGAAGATGATTAATCGAATGATTCCGCACACAAACGGGACTATATCTATTGATGGAAAGGACATTACGAAGTTAAACCCTTCAGAATTACGTCGTAATATCGGATATGTTATCCAACAAATTGGTCTTTTTCCACACTATACAATCGAAAAAAATATTGCAATTGTTCCAGAGTTAAAAGGCTGGGACAAAGAGAAGATTAAAGATCGAGTGAAAGAGTTACTCATAATGGTTGACCTTGACCCTGAAGTGTACGGTAGTCGTTATCCCAAAGAACTTTCGGGAGGACAACAACAGCGTGTGGGTGTGGCAAGAGCTCTGGCATCTGACCCTCGTGTCCTTCTCATGGATGAGCCGTTTGGCGCATTAGATCCTATAACTCGTGATCAGCTACAAGACCAATTAATAACTTTGCAAAGAAAACTAAAGAAAACTATTGTATTCGTGACACATGATATGGATGAGGCTTTAAAGCTGGGGGATCGTATTGCGATTATGAAAGACGGAAATCTACTCCAAATAGATACTCCAGAGAAAATATTACAAGAACCTGCTTCCAACTTTGTCGAGGAATTTATCGGTAAGGATAGAATTATACAAAACCCGGAACTGATGCCTGTGGTCAGTGTAATGACAACAAGAGTTGTTACATCTTTACTTAATCTCTCTCCTGAAAAAGCATTATTAATGATGCGTCAACAAAAAATTACTTCTTTAATTATTGAAAATGATCTGGATGATTCATTCATTGGGCTCATCTCTGCCTATGAATTAATAAAAAAAATGAATTCGATTCAGTCAATTGAAGAAATCCTAATAGTACCTGAACATACCTTGACCATAACAGCGACAGCAAAAGATGCAATTATGATGATGCCAAGTGTTAAATACGGGGTTATACCTGTCTTAAATGAAGCAAAAAAAGTAGTTGGAATAGTGACTCGTGGGACATTACTCACTGCTTTGTCCAGTCAGTGGACAGAATTGGAGGGTATAAATGAATAATTTAAATATATGGGAACAGTTTATGCAACAAGCAGAAATGCGATGGTCAGAGGTACTAGAAGCAACTTCTGTTCATATACAATTAGTTTTCTTCTCTATGCTAATCGCAATTGTCCTAGGAATTGGTTTAGGAATTTTAATAACACGTGTTCCAAAGCTATCAACAGTAGTACTTGGTGGTGCGGGAATTATGCAAACCATCCCGAGTTTAGCACTATTAGGTTTTATGATTCCTATTTTCGGTATTGGTGTAAATACAGCAATTGCTGCTCTATTTCTGTATTCTCTTCTTCCAATTATAAGAAACACATATACCGGTATTAAAGATGTCAATAAAGCAACAGTAGAAGCTGCGAAGGGTATGGGTATGACAAGTCTTCAAGTGTTGATAAAAGTAGAACTTCCTCTTGCGATTCCAATGATTATGGCCGGTGTACGTACTGCTGCTGTTATTAATGTCGGAACTGCTACACTTGCAGCGTTTATCGGTGCTGGTGGTCTTGGAGATTTCATCTTCCTTGGGATTACTCGTGGTATAGACGGATTAATCTTACTAGGTGCTATTCCAGCGGCGTTATTAGCGATAATTTTAGAAATTTTCTTTACTTATCTAGAACGTTGGACGACGCCAGAAGGGTTAAAATAAGGTGATCATATGACGAAAAAAACTTTTATTAAATGTTTAGCACTACTTCTTTTAGTTACTACACTATCAGGCTGTATATTCAAAGAAGAGGATGCCTTAATAATAGGGTCTAGAAACAATACGGAAAGTATCATTCTCTCTAATCTTATGGGCCAATTAATCGAAGAAAAAACAGATATTAATGTAACTTATAAAGAAAACCTTGGTGGATCTAATGTCGTTTGGACTGCTATGTTAAATGGAAAAATAGATGTTATTCCAGACTATACTGGTACGATTGTTATTAACTATTATCAAGAAACTACCGGTAATGCCGATGAAACGTTGGCAAAGACAAAAGAGTTAGTTTTAGCTGATGATATTACTGCTCTTGAATCTTTTGGTTTTAACAATACGTATACATTAGCCCTTGATGAAGCAGAGGCTGAATCATTGGGAGTAACAACATTTAGTGACTTCGCAAAAGTTTCCGATGATTTTATACTCGGCGCGGTTTTTGAATTTATCGATCGTCCTGATGGTTTACCAGGGTTTCAAAAAGAATACGATCTTCAGTTCAAGGATGTAAAGGGAATGGATCACGGGATTATGTATCGCTCCATCAATGCTAAAGAGGTAGACGTTATTAACTCTTATACAACGGATGGTCAGCTACAAATGTATAATTTACGTGTGTTAGAAGATGACAAAGGTTATTTCCCACCATATCATGCTCTTCCTCTCGTTCGTACAGGGGTATTGGAACAGTACCCTAAAATTGGCGAAGCCCTCCTTGAATTAGCAGGTAAAATTGATGAAACAGCAATGCAAGAGATGAATGCTAAAGTAGACAATGAAGGACAGATGGTTGAACTTGTAGCTAAAGAATTCCTTCAAGAAGCTGGATTTATCAGCAAAGAATAGATGTGTCGAAAACACCGATTCCTTTTGGGAATCGGTGTTTTATATGTTCCCTGTGTAGGACACTTTTCAGAATAGTGTCCTACACAGGGAACTGTTTATTTTATCGTCTCCACAAAATGCTTCAATACCCTAGCTGTCAGACCCCAAATTGTATACTCTCCATACTCGTAAAACCATTCCTCAATTGCACGAGGTCTCCATTGATATTTGTCTCCGTTGAAAATCTTGTCGTATGGGAAATCCATCGGAGGCATTGGCTGTACAGAAACTGTATGCATATAGGGCTCATGATTTAAAAGCCAGTTAACGGGGATCGTGAATACCGCTTCGACCTCGTCTTTGTTAAAGGATTCGATTTCGTGATGGTCGATCGTTGCCACAAATGGGTAGACAACAAATGATGGAGAGGCAATATATGCACTCATCTGCCCCAACACCTTGATGCATGTTGGATCGACACCTAACTCTTCATGGGTTTCTCGAATTGCCGCTTCCATTGGAGATGCGTCTGTTGGATCGATTCGACCACCTGGAAAACTGATGTCTCCTGGTTGCTTTCTCATCGTTAATGAGCGCACCTCGAATAGCACATGCCATTCGCCATCCACTTGTACTAGGGGTATTAAAACAGCATAACGTAGTGCCGTTTCCTCTCCTATAAAAAGCGGTTGCTTATCATTTAGCTCCTTCTTCAGCTTATCCAAAAACACAGAATCTCTCCCCCAACATTAGTATTATTCTATTATCGTAACATTAAAATTGCTGTCCATAAAATAAATTCCATCTTTCGCCAAATAAAGATGTAGTTTTCCTTTTTTCAATTAAATAACATAGAAAAAACACTCAGCTTGATGAAAATCCAACTGAGTGCTTATTAAGTGATATCCTAGCTAATACTATCAAAAGTTAATACGCTAATTACCGTACTTTTTCCTTTTTCATTTGCTTACTTCTCAACTGACCACACGCAGCATCGATGTCTGTTCCATGTTCTTGACGAATTTTGCAATTGACGCCTCTCTTTTTCAGCGTATCATAGAACGACAATACAGATACTTGTTCACTTCTTTGATACTGGCTATGTTCATCGACAGGGTTATACGGTATCAAGTTGACATATAACTGATCTTTTATGTCATGAAGTAAATCGGCTAACTCCTCAGCTACTTCCTTCGTATCATTTACGTCCTTCAGTAGGATGTATTCAATCGTAATTCTTCGATTGTTTTTTGATAAGTAGTATTTTAGAGATTCCATTAGCTTTTCAATTGGCATGGCACGGTTGATCTTCATAATTCTAGTACGTAGCTCATTGTTTGGTGCATGTAAGGAAATAGCTAGATTTACCGGAATTTTCGTATCCGTGAATTCATAAATTTTATTGACAATACCACTCGTAGAAACAGTTATCTTTCTAGCAGCTATTGCCAATCCTTTATGATCAATCACGACGTTTAGGAAGTCTAACAGATTTGTAAAGTTATCAAACGGCTCTCCAATTCCCATCACGACAATGTGACTAACCTCATCTTTTTGCTCCAGTTGGTCTAGATGCAGTTGAATATTCATAATTTGTTCGACGATTTCTCCGCTTGATAAATCGCGGCTCTTTGCAAGTAAGCCACTCGCACAGAAGCTACAGCCGATGTTACAGCCTACTTGCGTCGTCACACAAACGGAAATACCATATTTATGTCTCATCATAACCGTTTCGATTAAGTTGCCATCTTGCAGCCTAAACAAAAACTTCATCGTTCCATCGGCTGCTTCTTGCTTTACATGTTCCGTAAGGGTTTGTATCGTATAATGTTCTTGCAATAATTGAATACATTCTTCATGTATATCTGTCATATCTGCAAAATTCGTAACACGCTTTCTATATAACCAATTCCAAACCTGTAACGCTCGAGACTTTTTGTGGCCACGTTCATGAAGCCACTCTATTAATTGATCTAATGTTAATCCATATATAGATGTTTTATTCATAACTATCCTCTTCTCTAAATTCTGCTTCTAAACATTTAAATTTCATTATAACATTTGAAGTATAAAACAGAGAACAGAAAGGTACATCCAGAATAGTCCGTCAATATCTTTAAACTTGTTTGGAATACATTGGGATAAATTTACTAGTTGTTCTTTCATACTCCGCCCATTCCGGATGTTTTTTGTATTTTTTCTCAAGTAATGGAACTCCTGATACAAAGAGCAATAGTAATGTAATAATTAGCGGACTATAAAAACCTACCCAACCATTTGGAACGGATAGCGAGATAATGAAAATACCCCACCACATCGTTGCTTCTCCAAAGTAATTCGGGTGGCGTGTGTATTTCCACAATCCGTATTTCATCAGTCTGCCTTTATTCTCCGGTTTGCTTATGAACGCTTTAAGCTGACTGTCACCTACTACTTCAAAAATGTATCCAATAATCCATATTGCTATCCCAATATAATCTAACCAGCCTAATCCCATTTCCGAGGATTTATTGACCGTTATGATGGGCTGTGCAATGATAAACAGTAGGATAAGCTGAAGAAGATATACATTCAAGAACATCTTCACGTACTTCGATTTAGTCGTACCCCAACGTTTACGCATATTCACGTATCTATAATCTTCATCTTTACTCCAATTTCTACGAAATAAATAGTACGCTAGACGAAGTCCCCATAAGGCCACTAAAATTGTAACGACTGCTGCACGTTCTGATTGAAATTCACTTACAAAAAAGCTATAAACCCCAACAATAACAAAGCCTAGTCCCCATGCAATATCTACTAAACCATTATTCTTTTTAACTTGCCCAATTAAAAATACGACAAAGAAAAATGCCAATAATACTAGTAATATTTCGATATAAATGTTCATATTCCTCATCCCCCCTTACTCTGTTGTTAAAGCAATTGCTACGCAGCCAACCCCTGCATTCATCGCAACAATAGATGAAATATTAGTGATATATGTTGGCTCTTTTCCAATTAATAAACTGAATTCCTTCGCATATTGCCTTGCTTGTTGTTCAGCATCGGCATGCACGATAGAGTAACCTGTTATATTTTTACTTTGTGCTATATTGCTTACAAGTGCCTGCATTTTCTTTTTACTAGAACTATCACTTAGAGCTTTACCAAGGATGATGCCCTCTCCATTTTCATCAATCGAAACAACTGGTTTCAGATTTAATAATTTGCCTGCCATCCCTGTTATTTTATTGATGCGACCAGATCTTGCCATATATTTTAGCGTTTTAACATGCACAAAAATTTTCGTGTTTTGTACAGCTTTTTCCGTTTGATACACTACCTCTTCAAAAGACTTACCTGCTTCAATGGATTCCGCTGCCTTTAAAACGATTAGTCCTTGCGCTGCCGAATTCGACTTGGAATCGATTACTGCAATTTTTTTCCCGGCGTCCTGTAGCTTTTGTGCAGCTTTAGTAATCGTTTCAAATGTCCCACTCATTCGATTCGATACTGTTACAACGACAATAGAATCATAGTTTGTAGAAACAAAGTTCAAGAAATCCTCCGCCGCTTTACGGGTTGGCTGCGAAGATGTTGGATAATTTTCTCCCTTATCCATTAACTCATATAAATAGGAAGGGCTTATCGTTAGTTTATCTAAGTAATTGCTATCATCCACAATCAGATTCAATGGAATCATATGTATTTGATGTTTGTCCATAATGTCTTTTGGTAGATCTGCTATGGAATCTGTTACAAGTGCAATTTTATGCTTTCTTGCATGACCTGCTTCATATTGTCTTTGCATATCATCTGCTTTTTGTTGAATAATCTGTCCAAAGTTTTTTAATCTATGAAACAAATCTGCTGGTGTATTTGTATGAATATGAATGCGTATTTTATGTTCATTTCCTGCAACTATTAACGAATCCCCGAGATCACTTAGAGTCTGTCTAATCTGATCTAAATCCAAGTTCTCTCCTTTTACAAGTGCTTCCGTGCAATACCTGTGACTTAAATCTTGGTTATCGTGTGTATGAGTGTGTTCTAGTTGGATGATATTTTCTTCTTTCCCAACGGATGTTTCATTGCTTTTCCCCGTTTGAATGAAGTGCCCAAATCCTTCTAAGAAATGGATAAAACCCTTTGCTCCTGAATCGACGACGGAAGCGTCCTTTAAAATCTTTAGTTTATTTGGAGTATCCTTCAATGATTGCATAGCGATAATCATTGATTTTGTAAATACTTCTGTAAAATCTGTTGCTTTATCCTTTAATGTATCTAAGGAATTTGCCCAGTCACGCATAACGGTAATCATCGTTCCTTCAACTGGATTGGAAATTGCTTTGTGTGCGTATGATACTGCACTAGTTACGGAGTGAGAAAATCCTTTAATGGAGATTTCCTCTTTATCTTCTAACCCCATATATAAACCATTAATGAATTGTGCAAAGATAATACCAGAATTACCCCTAGCACCAACTAAAGCAGCATCCGCAATGGTTTCCATCGTTCTTTTAGCCGAGCTTTGTACTTTTGCTTCCTCAATGATGGCATTCATTGTAAATGCAAGATTAGTTCCAGTATCTCCATCAGCTACTGGAAATACATTGATTTTGTTGAGGTCGTGCTTTTGTTTAATAACCTCACGGGCACCAGCTAAAAAGCCAAAGTATAGCTTTTCACTATTCATATATTGTATGGTCATCCTTCTGCACCTCCGAAATAACTTATGACGAAGAATGTAATCATCGATGTGACACCACATAATACAGTTCCCCAAATAATGTCTAATATGGTTACTTGAATTGGCCAATCCTTTAAGGTTGCAAGATTTGTCATATCATATGTAGCATAAGCAATCATCCCAAAGAATCCACCAGTTAAAAGCGCGTACTTCCAGCTATCCTTTGCAAGCGCGGGATTGATCACGAAGAATATTAAACCGGCTATGAATAATAGATAGAACAGACCCGCTGCTACCCAATTCACATCCGCTTTCATCAAATGTCCAAGCTTTTCTTGATATAAATTTTTAGAAATAAAACCGAGCCATATGATATCTATTAAGAAAAACACAATAATTGTTACTATATAAGTTTTTAAATACATTCTCTTAACCTCCTTAAAGATTTCAGTTTACGAACTTCTGTTGAATTAAAAATAACATTCTATTCCTCTTGTGTCAATACTTTGTATAACCTTAAATGCGATAAACAATACAATAATGATTGATTTACCCGGTCAAAGGTTATACAAGTTGTACACACTTACAAGTGAAAACAAGAGGAGGGATAAACTAGAATCATTTTACGTTCCAGCTAGAAAAAATGGCCAAACCAAAAAAGAGCTGCCGGAACTTATTTCCGACAACTCTTCTTATTATTTACCACAGCACTTCTTATATTTCTTTCCACTACCACATGAACAAGGGTCATTTCGGCCAACTTTTCCGCCGTCTATTACCGTCAGCGGAGGGGGAGGCTGCAAGTTTGGCGATTCTATTTGAGATAGTTCATCAGGAGTGTGTCCCCTATTCTCCCAAAGGCGAGTTGTGTTCGCAATTTTCATCACCACTTGCATATATTCATTTACTTGCTTGATATCTCTAAATTCAAAACGAGCGAGAAATGCCTTGACCACTTCTGTAAAATTGACTTCATTTTGTAATTCGCCAACCAATTCATCCATTTCATCTTTTATTACTTTTGTATTATTAGGGATGAAGTCTTTTTTTAGCATGGTTGCTAATTTACGTTGATGTATTGTCTTTTCGTAATATAAATCATCCACATAGCGAAGTAGTTCCTTTTTTTCTGGGATAAAGTATGGTTTGCCTTTTACTTCCGATCTAAAATTGTCTGGATTAAGCTCATATTCCAGTGCCTCGTGGATGAATTCTTTATTGTTTGTATAAACAAACCCATTGTTTATAAGCTTACTATAAGTGCTATCCTTTAGAATCGCCAAAAGTTCCTTAAGAGTGAGGGACGTTTTGTTTTGGGCATTATAAATCTCTAAGAACTTTGGAAATTCAATTATTCCATATAAATTCCCACAAGCTATTGCGTACTGAACAATGAGATCCTTGTTAGGAATTACGTCGATATCTACAATATCAGAGCCACGGTATTTATCTGATATGATAGAATAATTTTTATGATGGACATATTCCCACTCAGTCTTTTGATACTTTACATATTTCAATGAATCGTTCACGCTAGCAATATCTAAGGGTAGAAACTTTTGACTCTCTGCCCAGCTATGCATTGATAAGTATTCCGCATTGGACGGATCGGAATATATTTTTAAAAACTCCTCATACCCTGGAGGACCACCTACATCCTCTGGCGGAGCCATTCCTTGTCCATCAAGAAGTGTTGGATATCCAAAGTAATAATCCTCGACTATCTCCTCCAACACTACACGAATTCTCCAATCATCGCCAAAATCATAGTTGTAAATAAACTGCTTATTTTTTTCTAAATAATCGTCTATTTTAATACGATTTGACTGTTTTACTAGTTTATTTAGAAACCTTTTTCCTTTATATTCTTCTAAAATATCAGCATTATTTGTTATAAATAAGTCCTCTATTTCTACTGCAAAGTAATGGTAAGGCTCCATTTCACTTTGAAAGTTTGTCACATATTGAATCGTTTCATGCAGACGGTTAAATGTTGCACCTGCGGGTAAAATCACCTTTCTCCAAATAAGCGGTTCTATATTTTCAAATATTAAATTTAACTGATAGGCTTTCATTTACCGCATACCTCTTTTCATATTTTACTATTAATAAAATTTCCTTCTATTTTACGGCAACAACGTCATAACTGCGAAGAAATGGAGAATAGACGCTGCAAGTACAAATACATGCCAAACTGCATGATGATAGGTAAAAGCCCGCCACACATAGAAAACTGCTCCTACTGTATATAAGATACCACCTATAGCTAGCAGTATAAGTCCTTGTGATGATACATTCTCCAGAAGGGGTTTCCATCCAAATACCATTAACCAACCCATTACGACGTATAATAAGGTCGAAGTATGTAAAAAACGTTTCACAAAAAATGCTTTGAACACGGTGCCCCCAATTGCAAGCCCCCATACGATACCGAACAATGTCCAACCCAACGCACCTTTAATAGCAAGAAATAAAAAAGGGGTATACGTTCCAGCTATAAAAAAGTAGATAGCGGAGTGATCCATAATCTCAAAGAAATCTTTTACACGTCCTGCCGGAAAACTATGGACAAGTGTGGAGGACAAATATAATAGGACCATCGATGAACCAAACAACGTAAAACTTACAACATGCCAAGCTGTTCCCTGCATTGCAGAAGATACGATTAGTATGACAAGCGCAGCGATACTAAAAATAGCCCCTATCCCATGAATGATTGCATTAGCTATCTCTTCACGTTTTGAAAATATATGTGTATTGCTCATATTTTGCACATCCTATTTCTAAGTTCTTTCTTTATATACTATCACTTTGCTTTAAAAAAATCTGATAGCATGCGTTCTAGATGTTAATAATGAGCCAAACTTAAGGTAAAAACAATACAATTCTAGCCATATTAATAAGATTTCAGTTCACTACGCTCGCTTAGTTGGGATAGGTATTTCTTCCATTAACAATAAAAAAATGCACAAAAAAAAGACACCCTTAGAAAGGATGTCTTTTTCGCTAACTATGTTTAATTAATTCCGAAGAATTAAAGTTTTACAATGTTAACTGCTTGTGGTCCACGTTGACCATCTTCAACGTCAAATTCAACTTTTTGACCTTCGTCTAAAGATTTGAATCCGTCGCCTTGGATTGCTGAGAAATGAGCGAATACGTCGTTTCCACCTTCAACCTCGATAAATCCAAAACCTTTTTCTGCGTTAAACCATTTTACTGTACCTTGTGTCATGTAAAAAACCTCCATTTATGGTGAATAAAAAAATTCACATATTACGAAAAGCTACCGAAGACTCACGATTACCTTTAGTAATATGTGAATTCATTGTTTCTATCTAAGCAATTTAATTATTATCCTAACTATACAACACATCCAAACAAAAAGCTAGTGAAATGATTATTATATTTTAAATAATATTTCTAACGTCTCTAAAACATGGTCCAGGAACACAGAAATGTCACTTATTTGATCTTCATTAATCTTCTGATCAAACTTCACTTCTATAGTGTTTTTATAACTTGATAATTCGGTTCCAAATACAAAGCTAAGTGTTTGGGTCAACGATATATCGTCCTCCCAAATGTTATTAATTGCTTGTTCAATTTCTTCACATTGTAGATCGGGGTTTTGTATATTTTTGATAAACTTCAACTCTAATGTACACCCTAGATTTTTATTGCCTATTTCTAGGATTTCTCCTGCCAAATCTTCTAAAGATGCATCTAAGATTATTTCCGCTGTTATATCCTGCTGGTCAGCTAAAGTAAACTCTATCTTAAAAGCTCTCGCGATGACGGAAAGATCCATGAGGTCGACTCGGTTTTTAATATCTATCTTACGTTCTATATTATCTAAATCGTATACATGATTTTCAAATGCTACTTTTAGATTTTCAAAAATAGTTGGATCATACATTGGTTTTCCTCCTGAGAACAATTTACGTGCGCTTTATCTATACTTGCCCCTGTTAAATGAAATTATACTGTTGCCAATGCCAACATAATAATTTGTCTAAAAGACAAGTTAATTGTCAAATTATTTCCCGAGAAATAAGTATAGATAACGCTCAATTTCGTCATATTAAACAGATCTTAACGCCAATACGAACAGGCATTGGCACTTGTACTTTTCGGTTCACCTATATTATTGTTCAATTATCTTCGCAATTTCTATTCCTATATTATATAACATTTCTTGATCTCCTTTAAGCTGTTCCTCCAGTTGAACAGTTGTATGTTCCAAACTGCTTATTGTCTCATTAATGTGATCTATCGAGTTATTAATTTTGGAATGAGTGGACCATGCAGAAAAGATATCATCGAATATATAATCTGCGAATGTAACAAAACCATCTCTTTCAACAGATAAGTTCTCGGCATTTATTTGTTGGATATCTAACAGTTCTGTTTGAAACTTTTGTAAAGAACGCTGCGCAGCATGAATAGCATTTTCCGATTCATCCAGTTTACTATGCTTTAAAGAGGTTGCAATTAGTCCCCCACCTAAAAAAGTGTCCCAAGTAGAGTAATCCTTTGCGCCATCTAGTGACTTTAGGGCTCTTCTCAAGGCAATCTTAGCCTCATGCCCCGCAGATATTGCTTCTGTTATTTCACGGCTACTTGATGTAAGAAATGTCTTTTGATCATATAACTCGTCGAGACGAGCTGCCTCCAACTGCTTGTTCCCGTATATCCATCCCTCTTTTTCTTTCATTAACGTTTCCCATTCCATATCAATAGATTTCCAGCGCGATTGATCTAGCTCTCTTTCAATATCTACTATATCCTGTTCTAAATCTGTCACTGTCTTTTCTATTTCTCTGTACTTCGCTTCTATAGTAGCTAGCTCGCTTAATTCCTTTTCTCGGATCTCGTCCTGCTTGCCAGTCCATGTTCGAAATACCTGCAAGATTGAAAACCCATCAAGATTCTCCACATCTTTCTGTTCCTTTTTTAAACGCGACCAATACGTTTGCTTTTTATGTAATGCGACCTCTAAATGTTCCGTTAGTGTTTGGTGCTTTCTTTTTACCTTATCCCTATTTATAATTTCCGTTTTTAAAACTGCCTGACGTTCTTGTAATTTACCCCACATGTATATCCCCTCCTACCTCTTATACGAGTTAGTAGGATATACGTTTCAACTGTCTAAAATATTTTTCAGTAATATAATAGCTGGCGGTATCACTTTTATAGCACTCCGATACAAATTTCTACCCCTCGTTTTAAATCTACATGAGACCAACTCGGAATTTTCCCATGCTGAATTGCTAATTCATGAGATGCTGGTATATGGATGAACCCGCACGGCATGCTTAGATTGTTCAATTTAGCATAATGTAACGCCTCGTACATGACGTTATTACACAAGTATGTACCAGCTGTGTTCGAAATAGCAGCAGGAAGTCCTTGCTTCGTTAATTCGTCTACCATTAATCGGATAGGTAATGTCGAAAAGTAACCCGGATCTCCGTCTAGCTGTATTGACTCGTCTACTGGTATATGACCATTGTTGTCTGCGGCACCGTCTTTCACATTGATCGCAATGCGTTCTGGTGTAATCTTATAACGCCCACCAGCTAAACCTAAGGATATAACGGCATCTGGTTTTATCTCTTCTATATAACGTAGTAACTGAGCTCCTGCCTTCGTAAAGTCGACTGAGAGAACTCTGCTTGTTACTTCATACTCTCCTATTATCGACTTGTCTAATTCCTCTACAATTTTCATGGTCGGATTTACTTTAAATGCTAAAAATGGTTCAAATCCAGTCAAAAGTAGTTTTTTCATCCTTCACCTCTCCATTTCTTATCGTGACACTTTTTAAAATATCTTTTCAATTCATTCTTTCAACTTAGAGTTATTAATAGTTTACCAAAGATAATGCTATTTGAATTTTCAATTTTCCTTTAATTAAAAAAGTACACAAAAAAAGAGATACTCTCGAAAGAGTATCTCTTTTTAACAGTAGTACCTTTACTTAAAATTCCTAAGAATTAAAGTTTTACGATGTTTACTGCTTGTGGTCCACGTTGACCATCTTCAACGTCAAATTCAACTTTTTGACCTTCGTCTAAAGATTTGAATCCGTCGCCTTGGATTGCTGAGAAATGAGCGAATACGTCATTTCCACCTTCAACCTCGATAAATCCAAAACCTTTTTCTGCGTTAAACCATTTTACTGTACCTTGTGTCATGTAAAAAACCTCCATTATGGTGAATAAAAAAATTCACATATTACAAAAAGCTACCGAAGACTCACGATTACTTTTTGTAATATGTGAATTCATTGTTTCTATCTAAGCAATTTAATTATTGTCTTAACTATATAACATAATTAAGCATTTGTCCACTGAAATGATTAATAGTTAGATAATTTTTTTTTTTGAAGATAGAATCCCTCTAAATATGGATTATTTAGTAGTCTGATCAAAGGCTATTAATAATATGAATAAATAGGTTGTTATAAAAGTGAAACTTTTCTTATACAGCATCGTAACTAAGGGACGGAAGGAAGTGTATATATCGTGAATTATTTCTTAGTATTTTTGGGAGCAGCCATACCTTGGCTTGAATTAGGACTAGTCATTCCTCTGGGGATTATCTCCGGGTTAAATCCTTTAGCAGTTATTATCGTCGGTTTTATAGGAAATATGGTAACAGTACTCGCCCTTATTATTGGCTACGATAAATTTAAACTATGGTTAGCCAAACGAAATGAAGGAAAAGAACAAAAAGTATCCAAAAGAAGTGAACGCGCAAAAGCACTTTGGGATAAATACGGTTTACCTGGAATGCTCATGCTTGGACCTATTTTAATCGGTACACATGTTGCCGCGTTTATAGGCATGACACTTGGAGCATCTAAATTTAAAACTACGATATGGTCGACCATTAGTATTGGGGTTTGGGCAATAATATTTGGTGTTGCGACGTCCCTTGGTTTTGACTTTTTTGTACGTGAATAGATAAATAACGAAAACGGCACAATATAATTATTGTACCGTTTTCGTTATTTAATCATTATTATTTATTTCATGAAAACATACATATTGATTTTTCCCTTTATTTTTTGCCTCGTACATTGCTGTATCCGCACTTTTTAAAACTTGTTCTATAGTAGTACCGTCTCTTGGATATATACTAATACCAATGCTTGCAGTGACATGTGTACTAATAGCATTAAACTGGTATTCCCTTCCTATTTCCTCTAATAGTCGCTGAACTATTCTTTCAAGTTCCTGATCATTCATTTGATCGAATAATACTAAAAATTCATCCCCACCATACCGAGCAACCAATCCATTCTTTTCTGCTGCAATAATTTGTACTCTTTGCGAAAGTTCTCTCAATAGTTGATCACCTATTTCATGACCGTATGTATCATTCACCTGTTTAAATCCATCCAGGTCAACAAATAAAATGATTAACTCATTTGTTGAGGCATCCATTCGTCTATTTACCTCTTTCTTAAATGCATAACGGTTAGGTAACCCAGTTAAATGGTCATACAATGCTAACTGAATTACTTCATCATGCTTCTCTTCAAGTGCAGAGAGAACCTGATTAATAGAATTTTCAAGCTTGGAAATCTCGTCTTGCTGATTCTTTTTAACATGAATCCTCAAGTTAACATTTCCTTCTGCTTGAATATTATGAAGCTGCTTGGAGAGGTTGCTGATCCGACTGATTATAAAACGATCTAACAGAAAAATTGTAAGAAGAACAAATATAATTCCTATAATTACTAAAGAAACTGCAATGTTATTAACTGTATTCTTTTTCTCCATATAGAAGCTTCTATCCATATTAAAGCTTATCCCCAATAATGACTGTTCTTTGTAGTCTTTTAGTAAAATCGAACCTTGCATTTGATCGGCGCCTGTGACTTCAATACCAATCCGTCCCTGCGTTTTTTCATTGTCCTGCACTTCATGAAACGTCAAATCAAACGACAACTCTTTTCCGATTCGGTTAATAGTACGTTCATCTAGATATTTCCCAATGATTAAAGTACCTACAGAAGGTCCATCTCCATTGCTTTGATAGATGGATTCAAATGATGCCAGTGAGAATCCATTCTTGCTCATTACAAGCAATTCTTCACTAGTATTTTCTACACTTTTAATAGCAGGTAGAAATTCTTCATAAAAATCATTCTGCAGAGGTACTATTTTTTTGTTATCTAAGTCATAGCCTACTTGCAATTTAGGGTTTTTTTCACTATCTATATAGATTATGTAGTTAATGTTCAGGTTAGCGAATGTCTCAGGTTCTAAGTTTCGTTCGATATATAGAGGATTTTGATCCACCATAAAATCATACGTATCATCCCAAATGGACCAATCTCTATTTATTTTCCCTAAATTATGTAATGTTGATTGGATATTGTTCTCTATCCTCTTTACTTCACCTATGGCAGTATCCCTATCTAAATCATTAGATTCTTTTAAAAGTACTGGTCTTAAAAATGACAAAAAGAGTGTCACTAATAGAATCATTGTAATACTTACTACAACAACAGCTTTTTGTTTTAGTTTCATGTTTTTCCCCCGCATTATCTCTCTATTAAGGAAGCTTTATATACACTCATACATACCCCAATAAACCTACGTCAAACACATTTTAAGGTGACTTATATATCACGCGCACTTTAAATTTATAACCCTTTAGTCTCTATCGGTGAAATTTCCCCTTAATTTAAATAGGTGTATAGAATCACCTTAATGAAAGAATCTATCAAGCGTGGTTTAGGTGAAATAACATTGTACGTTTTGAATATACATATAAAAATAGCCGCAGTGTATAAACTACGACTTAATATTTCTATTCTTTTAATGGAACATATCCTACTTTTTCCACAAGTGCTTGCCCCTGCTCCGATAACACCCACTCGATTAGCGGCTTTACATTTGGATTTTCCGTTCCTGCTGTAACAATATAGAACTCTGATGTAATGGGATAAGTATTTGCTCGTATATTTTCTTTCGTCGGTGCCACTCCATCTACTTCTAGTAGTTTAATCTCATCATTGTCGACCATTTCGGTGGAATAAAATCGAAATGTAAAGCCAATTGCATTCTTATAGTTTCTATATTGGGACACCTCATTTATGATACCACCCATTCCTGTAACTATATCCTTTGAAGGTGGCTGCATAAGCGGCATTCCCTTCATAAGTGACTGAAGCGCAGATTGAGAGCCACTGTCTTCCGGTCGTTGAAAAGCCCGGATTTCATCATTGTTGCCCCCTAATTGTTTCCAGTTGGTGACCTTTCCCATATATATATCTGTAATTTGTTCTACCGTAAGGTTATTTACAGGATTTTTTTGATTGACAAAAAAGACAAATGCTTCTCGACCAATAGGAATCATCTGTAGCTCAAGTCCTTTTTTCGCTGCAGTTTCCTTTTGAGCTGTAGATGGTGCTGCAGCAAAAATCATATCTACCGTACCATCAAATAGGTTCTCATAGGCATACTGTGTAGTGCTCACCATTACTTCACTATCGTAGGAAGGATACACCTTTTCTGGATATGTCGCTTCTGCAATGGCCGCATATAACGGATAAAGTGCAGTTGCCCCGTCTAATATTGGTAAATCATCAGTTAGCTGAAGTGTCACTTTCTCCTCTAACTTAGTAACCTTACCAAATTGTGAAAAAGGTTCGTACTTACTTATATCCACCTCTGCATCTACTGTAGGTATCAAGTGAGTATACGCATCTTTTATAGGAGTAATGGCGCTGACTAATATGGCTGCTCCTGCGATAGAACCAAAAATAACTTTCCGCTTTTTTGTTTGAAAAAGATGAAGTAAATTAAACACAAATAGTAGATATAGCACCAATCCAACAGTTATAAGCAATGCAGTATAATCGATTTTCCCCATAAGCAGTAGAAATAACGCACCGAAGCCTTCAAAGAACACCAATACGATTAATGCAAAAATGGAAACCAATACTGTCGCAAATTTAGACTCTACTTTCATCCCATTTCCCCCATTATTATTCTTTTTTAGTTAGTTCATTTAAGCGAATTTTTGCTTCCTCTTCATCAAACGAACTAAACCATCGATAATTTTTATCATCTAAAATACGATAATGCTGACTAATAACGTTTTGTTGCAATCGGAAATCTCCCTTTGAAATAATCTCTTTCCACCATACACGTCCACCCATTGATTTATCCTTCGGACGATTTATGCCGTCATGCGCTATGGTTTCAATCACTTCTAATGGATCATCCCCTAAAACCGACCGCAATATCTCACTATCATGAAACAATGCACATACTGCAATTACACTAGTCCATCCTGCTAGTACTCTCTCTTTCTCTATTTGGACAAGCGTTTTCTTAGAGATACCTATAATGCTCGCCATTTTTTCTTGTGAATAACCTTTTTCTAGTCGAACCATTCGAATCCGCAAGGAAATAAGCTGTGTTACATATTCTTTATCCATATATGGCTCCTCTAAAATGAATTTTCACTCTATTTAGTGTAATTTTACACTAAATGTATCTTAATAGCCAATAGTTATTAGGTTTTTTCTTTTTAATATAGGGAATGTGATAAGTGAAAATTACTCTTGTAATTACGCTAGTTTTATCGTTTAATAAGCTAGTTGTTAAAAAATTTGTAAAGGAATGTGATAAATGAACAAGTTTACGGGAGGAATAGCATTATCTTTGGTAATCGCTATGTCATTGGGGGCCTGTGCGCCTAAAGAAGAGTCGACAGAAGAAAAAAAAGAGGTTACACCTGAAAAGGATTTAATCAGTGTAAATGAAGATTATCTATCAGCTGTCGACGTCGACTATGCCTTTGGATTCACAAAGAGCTTAGAAGAATTTAAAACAAATGAAAAACTTGGTTATCGGACTGCTGGATCAGAGGCAGAGCTGAAAACTGGAGAAAAAATTGCGGACGAAATGAAGAAAATTGGACTTACTGAAGTGACAAAGGATGAATTCACCTTAGACACATGGGAATTTGAAAAAGCGGACCTAACATTCGTAGATGAAAATGGCAAAGAGCATTTGGCTGTTTTAGGAGCATACCAAGTGAATTTTGATACGAATGGTGTAAAGGATCTTGAAATTGTCTACGGTGGTAAAGGGACTGCTGATGATTTAGCAAATCTAGATGTCGAAGGTAAGCTAGTTTTAGTTGACATAAACCAACGCGAGGAATGGTGGATAAACTATCCTGCCTACCAAGCACATTTAAAAGGAGCTGCGGCAGTAATTGCAGTTCAGGAAGCAGGTTATGCGGAAGCGGATGAAGATGCACTTAACGCTCAGGATGTCTGTGGACCGGATGATGCTCCTGCATTTTCTATGTCTCAAACCGATGCAAATCAGCTGAAGAAGGCTTTAGAATCTAGTGAGAATGCTACGATGACTGTAAAATTCGATGCTAAATCTACGGTCAAAATGGATGGAAAGTCTTATAATTATTACGGGAAAATTATCGGTAAAGACCCGGAATCATATATTATTTTATCTGCTCACTATGATTCTTACTTTACAGGATTCCAAGATGACCATGCAGCAATCGGGTTAATGATGGGTGTCGCTAAAGGGTTAGTAGACAGTGGCTATCAACCAGAAAAAACAATTATTTTCAACGCACTCGCTGCAGAAGAATGGGGAGTTTCTAACTCTCGCTATGACTGGTCAACCGGGGCTTACAACCAAATATTCAATATTCATCCGGAGTGGGTAGGAAAAGCTTTTGCCAATATGAACTTTGAGCTTCCAGCCTATGAGCACACAACACAAGATGAAATTCGTTCTGTCTATGAATTGAATAGTTATTTAACGGATTTTGCGAAGAATGTACCAACTGTAGATGGTGTCTATAAGGATGGAATTTCTGTCGTTTCACCACTGCGTACATGGTCAGATGATTTTTCATTTGGAATTGCTGGGGTTCCAGCCCTTCGTAATGATTTCCAAGACAGTGATTTCATGCGTACCCATTATCATTCACAATTTGATAATGAGGACACATATAACGCAGAAGCATTCAAATTCCATTTAAATCTATACGGTTTACTTTCCATGCATTACGATCAAACAGCAGTCGTTCCACTAGACTTCACAACCCGTTTGACGGCAATGAAAAAAGTAATTGACACAGATACTTTTGGACAAGCTGAAGTTTCTTCCGACCAATTAGTTGCGGAGATTGACAAAGCTATTGCACTTGCAGAAGAAGTAAATGCAAAGGTCGCTAAAGTAAATGATGATTATTTTACTGCTTTAACTGAGGTAGATACCGAGGCAACACAAAAGTTATATGAGGAAAGCCGTGATTTGAATAGCGGTCTACTCGCTGCATTCAAACACGCTGAAGATCAATTCGTTCGTTTAACATGGGAAGATGCACAAATATTCCCACACGAACATGCACAAAATAATATTACTAATCTTATACTCGCTATCGAAGCTTTAGAGAAAGGCGATATAACTACTGCAGTGGATGAATACCTATGGGCTATCGACAATAATTGGTATGCCTACGACTTTGATAAAGAGGTATTCAATTACTTTACAAACTATGTGCTAGAAGCGCCTAAAGAAAAACTGATGTGGGGTGAAGGCAGAATAGTCGGTCACGAAAACCTATTCGATCCGATTAACTCATTGATCGAAAAAAGTGAGCAACAAGATGCCGACATATCCGCTGAACTAGCAACATTGAATGAAGTACTAGAAAGACAAAAATTATTATTGAAAACAACTACAGATGAAGAAACAAAAGCTGTACAAGAACTAGGCAAACAGCTTGAAGCATTAAAATAATTATAGAAAAGGCTATCGGAGAGTTCGTGTGAACTCTTTAGATAGCCTTTCCTTTTTTCTATTTATAATAGTAAAGAACGAATCACTCTCCCATCCAAGTACGCCTGTATATCTTCCACCGCTTCTTCGTAGTATGTAGTGTAGTTTTTCTCTGTCACATATCCTAAATGTGGAGTAGCTAATACATTTGGCATTGTTCGGAAAGGATGGTCTTGAGGTAATGGCTCGAGGTCGAATACATCTAATCCTGCTCCGGCAATCCAATTTTCATGGAGCGCTTGTATAAGTGCTTGCTCGTCAATTATAGCTGCTCGAGATGTATTGATTAAATAAGCAGAGTTTTTCATAAGCTTTAAGTCCTTCTTACTAATAAGTCCTCTAGTTCTGTCGCTTAATACGAGATGAATAGAAATGTAATCACTTGTTTCTAACAACTCTTCTTTTGAATTTGCCAATTGAACACCTAGCTTATCTGTTTGCTCCTTCGTTAAGTTTTGACTCCAGGCGATGACATCCATTCCAAAGGCTTTTGCTATAGTTGCCATTCGCCCTCCTATTTTACCGAGCCCAAGGAGACCTAAACGCTTCCCGTATAAATCTGTCCCAACTGTACTCTGCCATAATCCATTGCTACGAAGTTCAGCGTTTTCTTTTACAATATGACGTGCCAAGTTTAGTATTAAAGCCCATGTTAACTCAGTTGGTGGCTCAGAAGAGCTCGCAGTTCCACACACAGCGACTCCATGCGCAGAAGCAGCCTCAAGGTCAATCGATGCATTTCTCATTCCAGTAGTAATCAGTAATTTAAGCTTAGGTAACTTTTTGAAGAGTGTTGCTCCAAAAGGTGTACGCTCACGCATAATAATTACTATCTCCGCATCACGAATGGAATCTACTAATTCATCTTCATCATTAAAGTGCTGAGAAAATGATACAACGTCGACCTTCTCTGTAATACTTGACCAATCTGCACTTTTTAACGCAACTTGCTGATAATCATCTAGAATAGCACAGCTTATCCTCATACTAATTTCCCCCTATCTCAAATAGTCCACAACAATTTGCACTAAAAGCAATATAGTTACCACACGTAATAATGGCTTCACATGCTTTGCCTTTAATTTTCGCGCAAGTCGAAGTCCAAGCTGCGCTCCAAGTATCGCCCCTAGCATTAGGGCAAATGTAACCGGCCACATTATTTTACCAGTAGAAATATACGTAATGGATGCTCCAAAGCAACTAGAAAACACACCAATTCGAGCAAGTCCTACTGCACGTATATAGGCAATTTTTTCACTCGCATATAAATATAGCGCTAATGTGCTGCTCCCTGGACCGAACATGCCGTCGTACATACCAATTCCCAACAAAGCTGGAGCTGTTTTTTTGTTTAGTTGAAAGATTTCCGTGCCGCCAAAATTCCCTTTTCCCATAAAAGAAGTAATAAAGGCAAAACTCAATAAAATAATAGCAATTATCGTCAGTACCTCACCACTTAGAAAAGATGCTATCAGCCCTCCTATTATTCCTCCTCCTAAACAAAATACCAATACGGAAAGTGCTTCCTTACCCGTTACCTCTTTTTTAGTGAAGATTACTAGAAAACTTGAAAGAGAGCTAACTGTATTAGAGACTTTATTTGCCCCAATGGCTGAATGCACTGGCAGACCCATTAATAACATCATTGGTAAACTTATAAGCCCCCCGCCTCCAACTAATGTGCCCACTACATTTCCTACAATTCCTATGATGAAAAAGATTAAAAACTCCATTTAACTGCCTTCTTTCAAAATCCACTTCTGTGTATTTAGCATACATTGACTAATGTCATAAGTAAATTCGATAGTTATTATGGTTTTACATAGGAAAAACTTATCATTCTTGGAAGGATTAATTGTTCTCTTAAGGGAACTAGTAATACATGGAGGGATTATGATGAAAAAGTGGATTCTAGTTATTTCCCTAGTTTTATATGGTTGCGCAGAGGAAACTGAAAAATCACCTACCCAGGGTCCCATTGCAGAAAAGATCGCAACTAATTTGAATATCCCCTGGTCTATCAATTTACAGGACAATACATTTTATATATCAGAAAGGGTCGGAACGATTGCACGTATACAAAATGACCATGTTGTACATGAGCCCGTTCAACTTTCGGATAGTCTTTCCTCTGTATCTGAAGCAGGACTACTCGGCTTTGCGCTGAAACCTGACTTCCCTGAAACTGGTGAAGCTTATGCTTACTATACGTATGACATGAATGGAAAACCCTTTAACAAAATCGTGACTATTCAACGCCAAGATGGGCAGTGGCAGGAAATTGCCATTCATTTGGACGGCATTGAGACCGGCAATATACATCACGGTGGGCGTTTAGAAATTGGTCCAGACGGGTCTTTATATGTAACTGTCGGAGACGCTGGAAACCCAATTAATGCGCAGGATCCAGCTTCACTAAATGGGAAAATTCTTCGTATGAAAGATAATGGTGCTTTTGAAATATTCTCTATGGGGCACCGCAATCCACAAGGTCTCGCTTGGAATGCGGCGGGAACACTATATGAAGCGGAACATGGTCAGTCAGCAAATGATGAAATCAATTTGGTTGAACAAGGCAAAAACTACGGCTATCCAATCATTGAAGGAGAGGAAACGGAAGAAGGACTTGAATCACCTATTATCACTACTGGCAGCAAGGAAACCTGGGCACCTTCAGGCATTACCTTTCACCAAGGAAAATTATATGTAGCGACTCTCCGCGGTGAATCTATTAAAATACTGAATGTGGAAACTGGCGAGGTGGAACAATCGATTACCGGGTTCGGACGAGTACGAGACGTATTCTCTGATGGGGAATCACTCTATTTCATCACCAATAACACGGATGGCCGAGGAACACCCAGTGAAGATGATGATGTACTATATAGACTAAAATAACAGGTATGATCGAGCGATGTTTGCACGTGATCGATCGATGTTTGGAAGGCATCGATCGATCACGTGGGATTGATCGATTTTCCTTCTACATCGATCAATTATCACACGTCATTGATCGATTCTAAACAAATCCTTTTTGACATAGCAATTTGAATACCAGATCTCCCATTAAAACGTCTGCCCTCATCGAGAAAACCTGATTTTATATACACAGCCTGTGCAGCAATGTTTGCTTCATTCACTCCTAGAACGATTCTGTTTACATGTTGAAAACGCTTCGCCACAAAAGATTGAAGCAGTATCATTGATGCTTGCGCAATTCCCTTCCCCTGATAATCTGGATGAATGGAATATCCCCTTAGTAAAATACTCTCTTCAATATCTGTGTAATGAAATTTATCCTCACCGGTATCTAGTACGAAAAATCCAGCAACTTGATCATCTTCCGTTATAATAATGGGAGTATACGATGCATTTATATTAGCTCGCTCTAGCAATTCTAATGGATGTCCCGTAAATGAAAGTTGCTCCACAGATAGCGGATAATTTTCTAATGGTTTTCTATAACTGTCATTATACATAGTTAGATTTATCATGATTATCACCCCTTTAGATTAGAATATCACAGGAGGAGGTTTTACCAAATGAAAATAGCAATAATAGGCGGGGGTATTGGAGGGCTCTGTGCTGCCGTAACCTTACAAAAACAAGGTTTTTCTGTTCAGGTATACGAAGCTAGTCCAACTTTTCAACCTGTCGGCGCTGGTATTGGAATAGGCTCTAATGCTTTACAAGCACTCATGGAAATTGGTGTTGGGGAAGAGATATTTGCGAATGGTCATGCTCTTCATCAACAGGTATTTCTAGATACCTATGGGAATACACTAAATACGATAGATCTTACCGTACTAAAAGAGCTTTATGGACAAGAGAATATTACCATTCACCGAGCTGATTTACATAATATTTTTCTGAAAGCACTTAAACCAGATACACTTCATTTCAATAAAAAGTACATATCTGTCGAGCAAAATGATAATCAAGTAACTGTCTATTTCGAAGACGGTACAACTGTGACCGCCAATTTACTCATAGCTGCCGATGGTATTCATTCATCTATACGGCAACAACTACTACCTGGCTCTGTTACTCGATACGCCGGCTACACATGTTGGAGAGGAATAACAGAGAACAATGGAAGAGTTGATGAATACACATCTTCGGAATATTGGGCAACACAAGGAAGATTTGGGATGGCCCCGATGAAAAATGGGTTGATATATTGGTTCGCCTGTATTAATACAACGGCTAGAAATCCACAATTTCAAAAGCTCACTGCTCCGGAAATCGGAGATATATTTGACCATCTTCCAAAAGTTGTACACAACATAATTACAACTACATCTCTCGAGAGAATTCTTCACCATGACTTATCTGATATTAAACCACTGCGGCAATTTGTTTTTGGAAGAGTAGCTCTTCTTGGAGATGCTGCTCATGCCACTACACCCAATATGGGACAAGGAGCAGGACAGGCTATTGAGGATGCCATCGTTTTAGGTAACGGCTTCAAACAATTTGAACATGTGGATAAGGTGTTAGCATTTTATGAAGAAAAGCGAGTTGCACGAACTGCCAAAGTAATTAGGCTTTCTCGTCAAATTGGAGAAATCGCTCAAATCCAATCTCGCCTAATTGCCAGTGTTCGAGACTTTTTATTCCCTTTTATCCCTTCTAAACTTTTAATGAGACAATTGAAATTCTTATTTGATGTAAAACTAAAATAAAGTGCTCGAGTAGCAAGCACTTTATCTTTAGTTAATACATTTGAAGCCCCAATGGATCCACGATCTCTATATGCTTCGGGACTTTTAAGTGAATATACGTGAAACCTCTTACCATCCTAATCTCCATCGTATCCGTTTGCTGAAATACGTTTAACTCATTAGAAAACTGTTCGAATGTAAACTCTTGCTCCACAGGCTCATGTATAACTAACTCATTCCCCGTCCATTCTGCTACATGAAGGGGAATCTTATCTTCTATTTTTAATCCATATAAATTTATATGAGACCGGTATACCTTTCCTTCAATCTTTTGAGCAGTAGAGTCTATCCATTCCACTACCACTTTTGTAGAATATGAGTCATTTCCTATATATCCAAGAGTTAATGTATTCCCACTTAGTTCATGAGTCCATTCTTCTTTAAGAAACTTCTGACTCAATTTGTTCTCTTCTTGTTTTAGTAACTTTTCTTCAAATACTTCGTTTTCTGTTTGTAATTGCTGTAATTGTTCTTCGGATAATTGTTCTACTATCGGTTCCTTTGGTATTATTTCATATACAATTCCAACACCGATTAATAAACTGAAGTAGATCATTATCACAATTTTATTTAGACGTAGACTCCCTTTATATTTTACTTTCTTCGTTATATAAAGAACTATAAGTATTCCAATGACTACAGGTATTAATCCAATAAAGAATATCATCCAAGTATTACTCATACTCTAACCCCCAAACGGTTAGAAATTGCAGTGGATGTCGCAAAGATCAGTATTGCTATACCAAAAGTTTTCGCAACCAATATTAGCAATGAACTGTTCTCTACAAAAATGATTTCTGATATCCTTATCCAAGTACCTGTCAGCAACAACATAATAATAATTACTAATGCCCCAAAGAACAGTAGCTTATGGTTTTGAAACAGAGTGCCAGCTATATATCCTAACGAGCTGAACATCCATAAGAAAATAATCATCGCTAGAATAGTTAATAAAGAATTCATAGGATCATCTAGAATAGTAGGACCTTCTACAAACTCATTAGTACTATTAAACGTTAAAAAGATACGCATTAGATAAACTGTAAAGTAAGTAGTCACCCCTGCATAACAACTAAAAATCAATAAAACGATACAATTAGCTATATTGCTACTTAGACGAGTAGCTACAAACGAAAAGTCATCATAGCGGTATGCTCTCGTTGTAATTAGATTACCAACTGAAATAGCTAATAATGAGACAAAAATGAATCCTGAATCGATTGATGATATATTCAAATTAATAGATATATTATTAATGGAAGTTCCACTACTTGACCACCCAGTAGCAAAAAGTATCCCTAACACCTGTAAAATAATTAGTGAGTAGATCAATCCGCTATAAGCACTTAGCTTAAACTTTACCTGAGATAGTACTACACTCGTTAGGCTAATGTTACTTAAAAACATCATCGATTCCCCCTTTGCTCTCACTCGTCATGTACATGCATACCTCACTGGCAGTTAACATCTGAATGTTGGCACCTTCTAAGCGAGCTCTTTCCAGCTTCGAATTTTTTTTAAACACTGCATATTGCTTTTGCTCATCAACTCTTTTTGAATGAAGAACTTCTTCCCCTGCTGTCCATTTTTCCACATCTGCAACTGGTCCCTGAATAGCTACCGCATATTCCTTCACTTCATCTAAGTCTGCATGAAGAACAACTTTCCCTTTATGAATCAATAATATATCCTCTAGTAAATGCTCTATTTCTGATAAATGGTGACTAGATATTAGAATAGAGCGAGGATGTGCAATATAATCCTTTAGTAAAGCTCTATAAAAGTCTGTCCGGACCGCTTCATCCATTCCGTTTGTTGGCTCATCAAACATCGTTAACTCACAATGTGTAGACAATCCGAAAATCATATTAAACGTAGCTCTTGAACCTTTGGATAACTTAGAATGCTGTTGCTTGGAATCCAGTTTAAAGTATTGAAATAACCTAACTGCAAGTTGTGTATCCCACTTTTTATAAAAAGCAGGCGCACTTCGCAATATCTCTTCTAAGGTAAGTGAGTCTGGAAAAGTCATTTGATCATCCACTAAAATACTGTTTGCAGAAACCAGTAAATTATTATAAGGGTTTTTTCCAAATACATTTACTTCACCAGATTTATGCTTAGTTAAGCCTGCCAATATTTTGAGCAAAGTTGTCTTCCCCGCACCATTACGACCAATAAGTCCTGTAATTTTTTGATCTGTCAGTTGAAAAGTAATATCTTCTAAAGCATTAGTTCTTCGATAACCCTTGTTTACCTTTTGACAATCTATCACATTCACTGGATCTCCTCCTCACATTTATGGATGAGTTGTATTAATTCCGCTTTTGTTACTGATAACCTTTTCGCTTCTAAAACAATGTCTGTTACCATTTTCGTAAGTGTTTCATTTCTCCGTTTTTCCAGAATCATCATTTTGGCCTCTGGTGCTACGAACATCCCAAGTCCCCTCTTCTTATATAATGTCATTTCCTCTACAAGTATCGTTAGTCCCTTAGCAGCTGTAGCTGGATTTATATTGAAAAGCTCTGCCAACTGATACTGAGAGTATACTTTTTCGTTAGCAGTAAAACGCTCTGCAATAATTTCATTCTCCAACCATTCTGCAATTTGCACATATATTGGCTTACTGCTGTCGTTACTTAATATCACCTGAGGTTAATCTCCTCTCTCCTAAAAATCAGTGCATTAGTGTTGTAATGTAGTATATAATATTAACTGTCAATTGTCTAGTTATATTTGGGTCCTATGCATAGGCAAGTATTTTAAAGGAATTTGCAATGAAATAGAGAATAGATATATATAAGAAATGAGGGAAATTATTTATGAAATTAGGACAAGTAGCGGTAAATGTGGAAAATGTGGAAAGAGCGGTTACATTTTATAAGGATGTTATTAATTTATCTCTGTTATTTGAAATGGATGGTCTAGCTTTTTTTCAATGTGGAGATACACGACTTCTGTTAAGTCGAGCTGAAAAAGAAGAATTCAATCACCCCAGCTCAGTGTTATATTTCCAAGTGGAGGATTTAAATAGCGAGGTTTTGAGAATGAAGGAGGCGGGAGCTACTTTCATCGATGAACCACATATGGTAGCAAAGGTAGAGGATACAGAAACCTGGATGGCATTCTTTAAAGATACAGAAGGAAATACACTTGCATTAATGAACGAACGTTAATTTTTCAAAAACAAAAAAGAAGTCGTCACCGATATAACTCGGTAACGACTTCTTTTTGGTGCCCAGCGACGTCCTACTCTCACAGGGGGAAACCCCCAACTACCATCGGCGCTGAAGAGCTTAACTTCCGTGTTCGGTATGGGAACGGGTG
>NZ_FOXU01000007.1 GCF_900115805.1 Psychrobacillus psychrotolerans | reverse complement strand
CCGTCTTTTAACATCTCCCCATGAGAGGAAATGGATTATTCGGTATTAGCCCCGGTTTCCCGGAGTTATCCCAATCTACAGGGCAGGTTGCCCACGTGTTACTCACCCGTCCGCCGCTAAATCAGAAGAAGCAAGCTTCTTCGTCATTCGCTCGACTTGCATGTATTAGGCATGCCGCCAGCGTTCGTCCTGAGCCAGGATCAAACTCTCCATAATAGTTCCTTCCGATGTGCAGAGCACATCGGAAGGAACAAATTAGAACTAGTTTAAAAGCTCATTTTGTTTTGCTGGCATCATCATTAAATGATGTCCAAAATTGTTTTGCTATCATCCTAACAAGTTAGTTGAAAGCTATGTTTCTTAACGTTTTGCATGTTCAGTTTTCAATGTTCATGTTGTTGTAATGTCGTTTTGGCGACTTCTATATAATATCAAGCTTTCGGAAGTATGTCAACACTTTATTGTAAAATAATATTAAACTCTTTCCTCTCCTAACAAAAGAAGAAAGAGTTTAGGTTACTTTAACTAATAACACTTTCTATATGAAGAGTTCTTTTAGCAGCTAAATCTATTATTTGCCCACTATCAGATAATCGAATCATTGGGCGCATAGGAGAATCTCTATGTAAGAAAATTACTTCTCCTTTTTCTCCATTTGATAGAAGAACCCGCGTTGAAATTGGTAAAGACCCTACTAATTCTATTAATTTGTTTACGACTTCTATATTATACTTTCCAAATCCTTCTTCCCGAATCATTTCTAATACTTTAAAAGAGGAACTCTTGGCACGGTAAACTCGTTCTGAAGTCATCGCATGATAGACATCAGCTACTGCTATTATTTGTGAGTAAACAGAAACATTATCCAATTTATCACTTTTAGGATATCCACTTCCGTCTAAACGTTCATGATGTTGGAAAATTGCTAGCTTCATTTCAGGTTTTAATAAAGGACTATCTTTTATCATTTGAAAACTATAAATGGTATGTTTTTTTATCTCCGAAAAGTCGAATTCAGTTAGGGCAGACTTTTTATCTCTTATTTTGGAATCTACTTTTGCCATACCTATATCAGCCATTAGACCGGCCGTAGCCATTTGCGTTATTTGACCAGAAGAGTAATTCAACTTTTTCGCTATTGCTCCTGAAATAATTCCAACTGCTATAGAATGATGTGCTATATATTTATCCATTTTAGAATACATATTTAAGAGAGAAAATACTTGTTTTTCTACCATTGCTTTTTCAACTAAAGGCATAATAATGTTCCTTAGTTTTGCTACATCTACTTTCATGCCTGATTCCCAGCCCATGAATTCTTTATAGAAGCTATCTACAGCATCTTTATATAATTGAACAAAACTCGTAGTCACTATCGGTTTTTCATCTATTGGAAGAGATTCTACTCTATCCTCATTTAACTTTTTAATCTCTTCATCTGATCTATTAAAAACATTTTCTAGAACAACGGGTACTTTAGTTATATTAAAAGCTCGCAACACTTGAATAAGTTCTCTAGTTACCTTTGCCTCTTTATGAATGATAGGTGAATTAGTGTTTACTAATATATCTTCTGCAATTATCGTACCTAATTTTAATTGCTCTAAGTTAATGAGGCTTTGGTTCATAAAGTATTCCTTCTTTCCTAATATTTCATTTATTATACTAAATATTCATCATGAAAGTATATGGAATTTAAACTAGATACAAAAACACACCCTTAAATAAAATTATTTAAGGGTGTGTTTTTATTTTTTATTCAGATTGTTCTTCCGTTGATGGTGTTTCAATTTCTTCCAATGTAGAATCTTCTTCTAAATTTTCTAAAATATCTTCGTCATCATCTTCTTTTTCAACTTTAGCTACAGTAGAAATTAATTCATCTCCTGATAACCTCATTAAGCGAACGCCCTGTGTACTACGGCCTGTTTTAGAAATGTCTTTTACATCCATACGGATAAGCATTCCATTAATCGTAATTAGCATTAAGTCTTCTGTTCCGTTAACCGCCTTAACAGCTGATAAAGGACCATTTTTGTCGGTGATTTGGCAAGTTTTAACACCCATACCACCGCGACTTTGCAAGCGATATTCCGACTCTGGAGTTCGTTTGCCGTATCCATTTTCTGTAACAACTAAAATCTCTTGCTCAGGTTCGATAATTTCCATACCAACTACATAGTCATCGTCTTTCAGACGAATCCCTCTTACTCCTCCGGCAGTTCTACCCATCGAACGTATATCGGTTTCTTCGAATCGAACTAATTTACCTTGTCTTGTCCCAATAATGATTTGTTTCTCACCATTAGTTAAGCGTACAGCAATAAGTTCATCTTCCTCACGCAATGAAATAGCAATCAACCCATTTGCACGAATATGTGCAAATCCAGTAACAGGAGAACGTTTTGTTATCCCATACTTCGTTGTGAAGATAAAGTAATTTTCCTCTTCAAATGATGCCATTGGAATCATAGCAGTAACCTGTTCGTCTTTTTCTACACCTAATAGGTTTATAATTGGCAAGCCTTTAGCTGTACGACCGTATTCTGGAATTTCAAATCCTCGAGCTCGATAAACTTTCCCTTTGTTTGTAAAGAAGAGAATTGTGTCATGTGTTGATGTGTACAATAAATGTTCTACAAAGTCATCTTCATTTGTACCCATTCCTTGTACACCACGTCCACCTCTTTTTTGGCTCTTATACGTATTAGCAGGTAGTCGTTTAATATATCCTTTGTTTGTTAAAGTAAGCACAGAATTTTCTACAGGGATTAAATCTTCATCCTCTAAAACTTCTGCTCCTCCAGCAACAATTTCAGTTCGGCGTTTGTCTGCGTAGCGATCTCTAATCTCAGAGATTTCTTCTTTAATTATTTCCACTACACGATACTCATTTGCCAAAATGAATTTTAGTTCTTCAATTAGTGTCATTAAGTTTTTATATTCTTCTTCAATTTTATCACGTTCTAAACCAGTTAAACGTTGTAAACGCATATCTAATATAGCTTGTGCTTGTCTTTCTGATAAATTGAAAGTCTCTATCAATCCATTTTTGGCTTCTTCGCCTGTTTGTGAAGCACGGATTAACTTAATAATTTCGTCGATATGGTCTAAAGCAATTCGAAGTCCCTCTAAAATATGTGCTCGATCTTGAGCCTTGTTCAGTTCAAACTGTGTGCGACGACGTATTACTACTTTTTGATGTTCTAAGTAATGATAAAGCATTTCTTTTATATTCAAAACTTTTGGTTGGTTATCTACTAATGCAAGCATATTAACGCCAAAGCTTGACTGTAATGCAGTTTGTTTATATAAATTATTTAATAATACGTGAGAATTTGCATCCTTCCGTACTTCAATGACAATTCGCATTCCATTACGATCAGATTCATCTGCTAAATGCGTAATTCCATCAATTTTTTTATCGCGTACTAATTCTGCGATTTTTTCTATTAAACGAGCTTTGTTTACTTGATATGGTAATTCCTTAACAAGAATAACTTCTTTACCACTTGATTTTACTTCAATTTCCACTTTTGCACGTATTAATATAGAGCCTCTACCTGTTTCATAAGCTCGACGAATTCCGCTGCGGCCTAAAATAATACCACCCGTTGGAAAATCTGGTCCAGGTATAATCGACATTAACTCTTCAATCGTAATAGCAGGATTTTCAGCTAGAGCTAACACTCCGTCAATTACTTCTCCTAGATTATGTGATGGAATGTTCGTAGCCATCCCAACAGCAATTCCAGAAGCACCGTTTACAAGTAAGTTAGGATATCTACTAGGTAATACAACTGGTTCTTTTTCTTGTCCGTCATAGTTATCTTTATAATCGATGGTGTTTTTATTGATATCTCGCAATAACTCTAAAGCAATTTTAGACATACGTGATTCTGTATAACGCATTGCCGCTGCTCCGTCACCATCTACAGAACCAAAGTTTCCATGACCATCTACTAGCATATAACGATAACTAAAATCTTGCGCCATACGGACCATTGCATCATAAATAGATGAGTCACCATGTGGATGATATTTCCCCATTACGTCTCCTACAATACGAGCCGATTTCTTATGAGGTTTATCAGGCGTATTCCCCAACTCTTGCATACCATATAAAATTCGACGATGTACAGGTTTTAGCCCGTCACGAACGTCTGGTAAGGCACGGGATACAATAACACTCATTGCATAATCTAGAAATGAGGTTCTCATTTCTGTACTAATATTAATCCCTTTAACGCCTTTATTCGGTATTTCTGACATCCTAAAGACCTCCAGTCACACACTTTCTTATATATCTAAGTTTTTCACGTATACAGCATTCTCTTCAATAAAAAGACGTCTTGGTTCTACTTCTTCGCCCATTAATTGTTCAAAGACTTTATCTGCTTCCATTGCATTATCTAAATTTACTTGTAGTAATGTACGTTCTTCAGGATCCATAGTAGTATCCCAAAGTTGATCTGCATCCATTTCTCCTAACCCTTTATAACGTTGAATATTTGGTTTTGAGGTTTTAGGTAAACGATCTAATATTTCTTTTAATTGTTCATCGTTGTAACAATACTCTACATGCTTTCCTTGTTTCACTTGATACAATGGTGGTTGGGCTGCATATACATAGCCAGCTTCTATTAATGGTCTCATGAAACGGAAGAAGAAAGTAAGTAACAATGTCCGAATATGTGCTCCATCTACGTCAGCATCTGTCATAATAATAATTTTATGGTAACGAGCTTTTTCTAATGTAAACTCTTCTCCAATACCAGTTCCAAGTGCAGTGATCATTGCGCGAATCTCAGCATTTCCTAAAATTCTATCTAAACGTGCTTTTTCCACGTTCAGGATTTTCCCACGTAAAGGTAATATTGCTTGGAAATGACGATCTCGACCAGATTTAGCAGAACCACCGGCAGAGTCACCCTCTACGATATATAGTTCACTTTCTGCGGGAACACGAGAAGAACAGTCTGCTAACTTACCTGGTAAGCTAGAAACCTCTAATGCAGATTTTCGACGTGTAAATTCACGAGCTTTCTTAGCAGCTACCCGAGCTCTAGCAGCCATCAAGCCTTTTTCCACTACTTTTCTTGAAATTTGAGGATTTTCTAATAAAAATCGATCAAATCCTTCGGAGAAAAGACTATTAGTAATAGTACTTACTTCGGAGTTACCTAACTTTGTTTTTGTTTGTCCTTCAAATTGAGGGTTTGGATGTTTGATGGAAACAATTGCAGTTAAGCCTTCTCTCACATCATCCCCTGATAAGTTGGTGTCTGCCTCTTTTAACAAACCATTTTTTCTTGCATAGTCATTTATGACACGAGTTAATGCTGTTTTGAAGCCTGATTCATGCGTACCACCTTCGTAGGTACTTATGTTATTAGCAAAAGATAAAATGTTAGAAGAGTATCCTGAATTGTATTGCATTGCAATTTCTACAGAGATTCCATCCTTTTCCCCTTCAACGAAGATAGCCTCTTCTGTTATAGGTTCTTTGGACTCGTTCAAATCTTCTACGTATGATTTAATACCACCCTCGTAGTAATACTTAATCGTTTTTTCTTTTCCTTCTCTTTCATCAGCAAGTGTTATAGACAACCCACGGTTTAAATACGCAAGTTCACGAACACGATGTTCAAGTATCTCGTATTCATATACTGTAGTTTCTGTGAATATCTCGCTATCAGCTTTGAATCTTGTAGTTGTTCCAGTAACATCTGTTTCTCCAATAACTTCTAAAGGAGCGGAAACTGCTCCACGTTCAAATTTGATAAGATGAATTTTTTCATCACGTTTAACATATACTTCTGTATATTCGGATAGGGCGTTTACTACTGAGGCACCTACACCATGTAGTCCTCCGGATACTTTATATCCGCCACCGCCAAATTTACCACCTGCATGTAGAATTGTCATAATTACTTCTACTGCTGGTTTACCCATTTTTTCTTGATTATCGACTGGTATACCACGACCATTGTCTTCTACTCGTATCCAATCATCTTTTTCGATAGTGACAATAATATGATCACAGTGTCCTGCTAATGCTTCATCAATACTATTATCAACAATTTCCCAAACAAGATGATGAAGCCCTCTTGAACTTGTTGTACCAATATACATTCCTGGACGCTTTCGAACAGCTTCTAATCCTTCTAATACTTGTATCTGATCAGCATCATAAGATTGCTCTAGGTCTTTTTCTTCCATAGCCAACTTGCTCACCCACTCTTTCATTCCTTCAATAATGGTGAATCATTTAATAATTATTTTGTTTACCATTTATATTCGTCACTAATTTTTACGGGTCTACTATTGTCCCTTGTTCCACATGAAACAACTCGGCCTGCTGAATCGTTTCATGTGCAATTCCTTCTACACTTGTAGTCGTTACAAATGTTTGTACATCTCCTTGAATTGTATTCAACAAGTGAGATTGTCGGTAATCATCTAGTTCAGATAGAACATCATCCAGTAATAAAACAGGAGATTCACCAACCTCCTGTTTTATTAATTCAATTTCAGCAAGTTTTAAAGATAATGCCGTTGTTCGCTGCTGTCCTTGGGATCCATAAGTTTGAACGTCATACTCATTTACAAAGAATTGTAAATCATCACGATGTGGTCCGATTAAGGATACACCACGGTAGAGTTCTCTACTCTGACTTTCTGCTATTTTTTTTTCGAGATGATTTTTCATTTCATTTGTTGACCATTCTGGTTGAATCCCAGTTGAAGAGTTATAGGTAATTCGCAATTTTTCTAAACCTCTAGAAATCCCAAAGTGAATGGGTTCTGCCCATTGTTGTAGCAATTGCATAAAGTGAAATCTCTTTTGAATCACTTTTACAGCGGATTCTATATATTGTTCTGTATAAACATCGAACATCACATCATTTAACATCGACTTCCCTTGATGTTGTTTTAAAATATGATTTCGCTGTTTCATTATTTTTTGGAATTGAAGTAAATCATGTAAATAAATAGGGGAAATTTGACCGATTTCCATATCAAGAAATCGTCTTCTCACTTGTGGACTACCTTTTACTAAATATAAATCTTCTGGAGCAAACATTACGACATTAAGCTGACCTATATAATCGCTTAACCGTGTTTGTTCTAAATGGTTTACCTTGGCCTTTTTCCCTTTTTTGGAAAGAATTAATTCCAAAGGTAAGTGTCCATATTTTTTTTGAATATCCCCTTTTATTTTACCATAGTCTGCGTCCCAACGTATCAATTCTTTATCGTTTGAGGTCCTATGAGACTTGGCCATGGATAATACATAGAGAGACTCCATCAAATTTGTTTTACCTTGCGCATTTTCACCTATTAATACATTGATCTTAGAGGAAAAATTCATTTCAATTGAATCATAATTACGGAAATCTTTTAACTCTAAACGTTCAATATACATGTCAAGCCCCGTTCTCAGGTCCAACCAATTTATATCTTCCTACTTCCGGAATATTTACGACGTCATTATGACGTAATTTACGACCTCTTCGTTGATCTACTTCTCCGTTAACAAATACTTCATGCTCACTTAAAAACCATTTGGCCATTCCGCCAGAGCTAATTGTATCTGTCATTTTTAATAATTGCCCAAGTGTTATATATTCTGAGTCAAATCGAATTTCTTCCATCAATAACTCAACCTCTTCTCATTTTCATTATCCCTTCATTTTACCTCAAATACCGAAATAAGCAAAGAAAAGCGTGAGCCCCTATATATGCTCCGACAATGGTCTTCCTCGTTGAGCTTATCAGAGTATCAATTGCTGGAAGAATTCTAGGAAAAGGCCGCCTTAGCTTTTATCGATATCTTGAAGTAACTCAAGCATCTACGCAACCAACGCGGACAATATGTAAGGAAAAAATCCCTAAAAAAAAAGGTAGCCACAAATGTGACTACCTCATGAATATTAGTAAGTTCTAACTGGCAAAATTAGTTGTAGTATGGAATCATCATGCACAGATTTCAATATAAATGGTCTCATAGCCCCTGTGAATAAGATCTTAACATCTTGACCATCAATAGCTTTTAAAGCATCCATCATATATTTGGCGCTAAATGAAATCTTCAATTCTTCGCCATCTATTTCTTCAGCTTGAATTTGTTCTTCGACATTACCTATTTCTGGTGAGTTAGAAGAAACTTCTATAAATCCATTTCCTAAAGTGGAAAAACGAACAACATTGTTTCTTTCTTCACGTGCAAGTAAAGAAGCTCTATCAATTGCTTGCAGTAAAGATTTACTGTTAACCAAGATAGTTGTTTTACTTTCATTTGGGATTAATCTTGAAGTATCCGGATAATTACCTTCTAATAATCGAGAGTAAAATAGCACGTTTCCTGTTTTAAATAAAACTTGTTGTTGAGTCATCACAATCGCAACTTCTGATGATGTTTCCTCTAAAATTTTATTTAATTCATTTAAGCTTTTCCCAGGAATAACGATACTATATTCTTCCTCTGGTAAATCTTTAATAGCTGTTTTTCTCTTAGCTAATCTATGACTATCAGTAGCTATACAGTGAAGTTCCCCATCCTTAACTTGCCAATTGACACCAGTAAGGACTGGACGACTTTCTGAAGTCGATACTGCAAATACTGTTTCTTTAATAATTGACTTAAGTAAATCAGATGGAATGAAGAATTGTCTTTCTTCTTCTATTTCAGGAAGCATTGGATATTCCGATGCATCTAATCCAATAAGATTAAATTCTGATTTTCCTGATCTAATATGTGTTTGAAATTGATTGGTAACTTCAATTTCTACATTATTGGTAGGCAACTTCCGTACAATTTCATTGAATACTCTTGCTTGTAGGACGATAGATCCAGGTTCTGTAATACTAATAACTTGTTCACCATTTTTTTCAACAGGTATAAAAGTTTGAATAGTAATATCTGAATCACTACCAGTAATATAAAGTCCTTTATTAGTAATTTCTAATTTCAATCCAGTCAGAATTGGAATTGTTGTTTTGGAACTTACTGCTTTTATAACATCGCTTAATCCCTCTAATAAACTATCTCTCATTACTTCGAATTTCATTTTTATACCTCACTTATATAATTATATTTATTTAAAAGAATAATAGATATAGTACTAGGGCTTGTGGATATGTTGATAAGTATCTTTTTCTCAACGTATACCTACTTGTCCACATGTGCATAAGTTGTGTCTAAGTAATCTAGTAAACTATGCATTTATCCACAAAATCTTTTTTACCTACCTAAAATAGATTTGATTTGTTTTACATCGTCTTGAAGATTTGCATCATCTTTTAGCATTCTAGATATTTTTTCGTGTGCATGAATAACGGTAGTATGATCACGTCCACCAAATTCTTCTCCAATTTTAGGCAACGAAAAATCAGTCAGCTCTCGTGAAAGATACATAGCTACTTGGCGTGGGAATGCTATGGACTTTGTACGTTTTTTTGCAACAAAATCTTCTAATCTAATATGAAAATGCTCCCCAACAACCTTTTGAATATCTAAAATCGTGATAATTCTTGGACGAGCATTGGGCAAGATATCTTTAAGAGCTTCTGCTGCCAAGTCGATATTAATATCCTTATTTATAAGAGAAGAATAGGCTACTACTCGGATGAGAGCACCTTCTAACTCACGAATATTAGAGTCTATTTGGTTTGCTATATATGCCATCACGTCATCTGAGATATCTAATCCATCAGCACGAGCTTTTTTGCGTAAAATAGCAATACGAGTTTCTAAATCTGGTGGTGCAATATCCGTGATTAATCCCCATTCAAAGCGAGAACGCAAACGATCCTCTAAAGTAGGAATTTCTTTTGGCGGACGGTCACTTGAAATGACAATTTGCTTAGATTCTTCATGCAGAGCATTAAATGTATGAAAAAATTCTTCTTGAGTTGATTCTTTTCCTGCAAGGAACTGAATATCATCTATTAATAACACATCTACATTTCTATACTTATTGCGGAAATTGACTGCTTTATTATCTCTTATAGAGTTTATAAACTCATTTGTAAACTTTTCAGAAGATAAATAAACCACTTTAGCATTTGGATTGTGTTCTTGTACATAATGACCAATCGCATGCATTAAGTGGGTTTTTCCTAGTCCAACTCCTCCATATATGAAAAGTGGATTGTAAGCTTTAGCAGGGGCCTCGGCAACAGCTAAAGAGGCTGCATGGGCGAAGCGATTCCCAGATCCAATGACAAACGTGTCAAATGTATTCTTGGAATTTAACATTCCTGGTGAAAAATCTGGTTGATCTCCATTATTTGCAGAGATTTTTGGTTTCGGCATGTCGAAATCATCCATGTCTAGATTTTTCGGCACAACGAAAGATATTAATAGTTCGTTTCCAGTTAACTCGGTTAATATGCCAGCTATTAGGTGAACATAATGATTTTCTAACCAATCTCTAGCAAATGAGTTAGGTGCAGCTATCGTAACAGTTTCTCCTTTATATGAAAGTAGTTTGGTCGACTTCAGCCAAGTTTCAAAACTTGGTTTAGATGTTTTCTTTTCTACTTCAGAGAGAACTTTAGCCCAAAGTTCTTCTAAGTGTTCCAATTATCTAGTCTCCTTTACTGCGGATTTGTTAGTTAAACTTTTTTTCAAAAAATAATATATGTATTACAAAATTCGACATATACACAAATCCACTGCCTGTGGATAAACGTTATAAAGTTATGGGAATAAACTTATCCACAGATTACTAACAACTGTGGATAAGAAAAAGGAACGAAAAATTTTTGAAAAAGTAAAACACAAATATCGTAACAAAAAATCATTGAGATTACAAGAAATTTAAGGGTTATCCACAATTATTTAATTATTAACAATATAAGTTGTCCACAACACAATGATATGTGCAGAATATGTTCATAAGTGCTGTGGATAATTTTTTAGGGAAATTTGTTACACACAGTGCTATAATTTAATACCTTGCGAATTGTGGATAACTAATTGTAGTTTGTTCATTAGCTAATTATTGAAAGCCATTGACAAAACCACTAGAAGTTATATATAATATCGGAGACTGTCTTACGAAGATTGAAGATGATCACTCAGGAGGTGTCATATAAGATGAAACGTACATTCCAACCAAATACACGTAAACGTGCCAAAAATCACGGTTTCCGCGCACGTATGAGTACTAAAAACGGTCGACGCGTTATTGCAGCCCGTCGTGCTAAAGGAAGAAAAGTATTATCAGCATAAGTCCACTGACCATTTCAGTGGTCTTTTTTTTCTTTTAAAACGAATTAGTTGGAGCTGGTGAGAACATGAATAAGAAACAACGTATTAAAAAGAATGCAGAATTCCAAACCATTTTTAAAAAGGGGAAGTCTTTTGCGAATAGACAATTTGTTGTTTACTGTTTAAATAAAGAAGAAGACTACTACCGAGTTGGATTATCAGTCAGCAAAAAGGTTGGGAATGCAGTAGTTCGTAACCGCATTAAACGATATATTAGACAAACCTTCCTAGAAATACATGATCAAGTATTTCCAAACATGGACTATATTATTATCGCCAGAAATCCGGCGGCCAAATTAGACTTTCATGAAACTAAAAAAAGTATAGAGCATGTTTTAAAAGTTGCTAAAGCTTTAAATAAGAAAAGTAAGTAGTAACTTTCCAAGGAAATGTTAAAATACAATGAAGAGATATATAAGACTTATTAGGGGGAAGAAGGTTGAATAAACGTTTATCACTTATACTATTATTAGTAGTAACTACTGCTTTGCTTGCAGGATGTACAGAGTTCAATGAGCCAATCTATGATAAATCAGAAGGGTTTTGGAATGAATACATCGTATGGCCATTAGTATCATCTATAACGTTTTTTAAAGAATTATTAGGGACATATGGTTTGGGTATTATTGCCGTAACAATAATTATTCGTTTAGTATTACTACCATTAATGATAAAACAAACGAAAAGCTCTAAAAATATGCAAGAAGTCCAACCCGAGTTAACAAAGCTAAAAGAAAAATATAGCTCGAAAGATGCTGTAACGCAGCAAAAGTATCAGCAAGAGATGATGGCCCTCTTTAAAGAAAGAGGAGTTAATCCTGCTGCTGGATGTTTACCGGTATTCATTCAAATGCCGATATTGATCGGTTTCTATCATGCCATTAGCCGTATGAATAATACACCAGAAATTAATCTTGGAGATTTTATTGGCTTTGCTTTAGCGGAACCAAGTATTTTCCTAGCTATCTTGGCAGGTCTTATGCAATTAATTGTTTTACGCACAGGTCCAGCAATGGATAATCCTCAAATGAAGTTAATGATGTACATTATGCCATTTATGATTATGGGATTTGGTGTCGTTTTACCAGCTGCCTTGACGTTGTATTGGGTTATCGGAAATATTATTTCCATCATTCAAAATTTATTCATTTACAAACCTTGGAACAGACCAAAAACAGAACCTGTTAAAACGGGAGGACCAAAAAAATGAATCAGATTACACAAACTGCACCTACAAAAGAAGAAGCTATAACGGTTGCACTGGAAAAGCTTGGCGTTTCCAGAGATGACGTGTCAATTATATTAGTGGAAGCAGGTAAAAAAGGTTTTCTTGGATTTGGAAAAAAGCCTGCAGTTGTTGAAGTAACTGTTTTGAAAAAAGAACAAGAAATAAAAGAAGTAAAAGTACAAGAAGTAGAAAAGGTTGAAGAAGTAACCGAATTAGAAGAGACAGTCAAAAAAGAATCGGTTATGGAAGATGTACCAACAATTACAAATGAACAAGCAGTGGAAGAAACAAAAAGTTATATAAAAGAGATTGCAAAAGAAATGAATATAAATGATCTAGTTATTAATGAGAAAAGAGACGGGAAGTTTATCTATCTTCATTTAAATAGTGAGAAAGCTGCTATATTAATTGGAAAGCGTGGACAAACGTTAAATGCATTAGAAAACTTATCACAATTAGTTGCAAATAAATTTTCTAATTCTTTTATCATTATAAAGTTAGACGTTGGTGATTACAGAGAACGAAGACAAGAATCATTGGAGCAACTGGCAGAAAGAATGGCAGACAAAGCTATTCGAACTGGTAGTAAGGTAGAATTTGAACCGATGTCCTCATTTGAACGGAAAATAATTCATAATGCATTGTCTGTACGAGTGGATATTGAAACCTATTCAGTGGGAACGGATCCAAATCGTTATTTAGTTATCGAACCAATTAAATAATATTCCAACGGATTTCAGCTATGTTAAACACTGAAATCCGTTTTTATTGCATTAAATAATTTTATCTCGAGTCTTGCTATCTATTAGCGAACTTTAGGTATTTTTGTTCACATATGAAAAAGTATCTATACTTCTGATTTTAGTCGTTTTATGGTATTGTTATATGTTAGATAGTCTTGTTCGGTTTACTTATACACATGTGGATAAGTAAGGATTTGTAAGGAGGTGGACACTTGTGGAATTTGATACAATAACTGCTATCTCAACTCCAATGGGAGAAGGTGCCATTGCTATAGTGAGATTAAGCGGATCTAGTGCAATAGCTATAGCAGATAAAATATTTCGTTCACCAAGCGAAAAAAGTTTATTTGAACAAAATTCTCATACCATTCATTATGGTCATCTAATTGATCCTAAAAATGGTGAGGTTGTAGAGGAAGTTATGCTGTCCCTTATGAAAGGGCCCAAAACATTTACAAGAGAAGATGTCATTGAGATAAACTGCCATGGAGGACTAGTTTCTGTTAATCGAGTACTTCAGCTAGCCTTAATAAATGGTGCCCGACTAGCAGAACCGGGTGAGTTTACCAAACGTGCTTTTTTAAATGGGAGAATTGATCTTTCACAAGCTGAAGCTGTAATGGACTTAATAAGAGCAAAAACAGACAAAGCGATGAATGTTGCATTAGGGCAAATGGAAGGTCGATTATCTAGACTTATTGCTACATTGAGGCAAGCACTCTTAGAAACATTGGCGCAAGTAGAAGTAAATATCGACTATCCAGAATACGATGATGTAGAGGAAATGACACTTCCATTAATGATAGATAAATGTACGTGGGTTAGTGAAGAAATCGACAAACTACTTTTGACATCATCTCAGGGGAAAATACTACGAGAAGGATTATCTACTGCGATTATAGGTAGACCGAATGTAGGGAAGTCTTCTCTTTTAAATAGTTTAATACAAGAAAATAAAGCAATTGTGACGGATATAGCAGGAACAACTAGGGATATTATAGAAGAGTACGTTAATGTACGAGGAGTCCCATTAAAACTGGTCGATACTGCAGGTATTCGAGAAACAGAAGATATTGTAGAAAGAATCGGCGTAGAAAAGTCTAGACAGGTACTAAAAGAAGCAGATCTTATATTACTTGTTTTAAATAGTGCTGAGAAGTTAACGATAGAAGACAGAAGATTGTTTGAAGCAATTGAAGGAATGGACTATATCGTTATTATCAACAAAACTGATTTACCAACCGAAATAGAGATAGATGAAGTAAGAAAATTATCAGGTCATAAACGTATTGTTACTACTTCTTTACTAGAGGAACAAGGGGTAAATGAATTAGAAGAAGCGATTGCCTCTTTGTTCTTTGAGGGTGCAATTGAAGCCACTGATCTGACATATGTATCGAATGCTCGACATATATCATTATTGACTTTGGCAAAATCAACTATTACAGATGCGTTAGAAGCGGCACAGAATGATGTGCCTGTAGATATGATTCAAATAGATGTTACTAGAACATGGGAAATACTAGGTGAAATAACAGGGGATACAGTCGAAGAAAGTTTGATTGATCAACTGTTTGCACAATTCTGTTTAGGAAAATAAGAGACGAGAGGAAGTTACGAACATGCCGAAGTTTGAAGCGGGCAAGTTCGATGTGATTGTTGTTGGAGCAGGACATGCAGGTGTGGAAGCGGCTTTAGCAGCTGCTAAAATGGGTGCAAAAACCTTAGTTCTAACAATAAATCTTGATATGATTGCATTTATGCCTTGTAATCCATCGATCGGAGGACCTGCAAAAGGAATTGTTGTGCGTGAAATAGATGCACTTGGCGGGGCCATGGGAAAAGTTATAGACAAAACACATATTCAAATGAGAATGCTTAATACAGGGAAAGGACCTGCTGTTCGAGCATTACGTGCACAAGCTGATAAAGTACTTTACCAAAATGAGATGAAGCGTCTTTTAGAAGAGCAAGAGAACTTAACAATTCATCAAGCTGTAGTAGAGGAATTACTAGTGGAAGACGACAAAATTGCTGGTCTAGTGACACAAGTAGGAGCAGTTTACCGTGCAGAAACAGTCGTAATTACGACGGGGACTTTCTTACGTGGTGAAATTATTATAGGCGACTTGAAGTACTCAAGTGGACCTAATAATCAGCAACCTTCTATAAAATTAGCGGATAGTATCCGTGACTTAGGTTTTGATCTAGTTCGTTTCAAAACAGGTACTCCACCGCGTGTAAATAGTAAAACTATAGATTATAGTAAAACAGAAATCCAACCCGGGGATGATGTTCCAAGAGCTTTTAGTTTTGAGACGACAGAATTTATCATGGATCAATTACCTTGCTGGTTAACTTATACAAGTGAAGTAACGCATCAAATTATTAATGATAATTTACATTTATCACCGATGTATTCTGGTATGATTAAAGGAACTGGTCCAAGGTATTGCCCTTCAATTGAAGATAAGGTTGTACGCTTTAACGACAAGCCTCGTCATCAAATTTTCTTAGAGCCAGAAGGTAGAAATACACGAGAGGTGTATGTTCAAGGGTTATCTACTAGTCTTCCAGAACATGTACAACGTCAGCTGTTAGCCTCTGTTCCAGGACTTGAAAATGCAGAAATGATGCGAGCTGGATACGCAATTGAGTATGATGCAATGGTACCAACTCAATTATGGCCAACATTAGAAACTAAAAAAGTAAAAAATCTATATACAGCGGGTCAAATAAACGGTACTTCTGGTTATGAAGAAGCAGCAGGTCAAGGTTTAATGGCAGGAATAAATGCTGGTTTACGTGCACTTAAAAAAGAAGAAAAAGTATTGAGTAGATCAGATGCATATATCGGTGTATTAATTGATGACTTAGTAACGAAAGGAACTAATGAACCATATCGTTTACTTACTTCCCGTGCAGAATATCGTTTATTACTTCGTCATGACAATGCTGATTTAAGACTGTTGGAAATTGGATATGAAATTGGATTAGTTCCGGAATCACGATATAGTAAATTCTTAGAGAAAAAGAAAAGAGTAGAAGATGAGTTAGTTCGTTTACGATCAACAATGATAAAACCAAATGAAGTAACTCAAGATTTGATAAAAAGTGTAGCTGGTAGCGAATTGAAAGATGGAATTCGTGCAGCAGATCTTTTAAAACGAACAGAAATGAACTATGATTTAGTAGCTCAATTGTCACCTTCTGAGGTAGAATTATCTATAGAAGAAAAAGAACAAGTAGAGATACAAGTTAAGTATGAAGGGTATATCGATAAATCTCTTCAGCAAGTAGAAAAACTTAAAAAAATGGAAGACAAAAAAATTCCTGAGAATATCGATTATAATGCTATTAACGGTATTGCTACAGAGGCAAAACAGAAACTGATGCAAGTCCGACCATTGTCGATTGCTCAAGCATCTCGAATTTCAGGAGTAAATCCAGCAGATATATCTATTTTACTTATATATATAGAACAAGGAAAAATAGCGAAAATTTCTGGGTAGTCTAAAATGATAAGGAGAACTACATGAACGAAGAACAATTTGTAAAAGCCCTTCAAGAAAAAGGAATAGATTTGAGTAGTACTCAAGTAGAACAATTCCAAATTTATTTTAAGTTACTAGTGGAATGGAACGAGAAGATGAACTTAACTGCCATAACGGACGAGCCTTCTGTTTATTTAAAGCATTTCTTCGATTCCATTAGTGCTTCTTTTTATGAGGATTTCACAGGGAAATACTCAATTTGTGACGTTGGAGCAGGTGCAGGTTTTCCTAGTATTCCTTTGAAAATTTGTTTTCCTAATTTAAGTGTCACAATAGTAGACTCTTTAAATAAGCGAATTCAATTCTTAACTCATCTTAGTAAAGAACTTGGGTTAAAAAATGTTCACTTTGTTCATTCTCGAGCAGAAGATTTTGGACAAAATAAGGAATATAGAGAAAATTTTGATATAGTAACTGCTAGAGCCGTTGCGAGACTTTCTGTGTTATCTGAACTCTGTCTTCCTCTCGTTAAAGTCGGAGGGAAGTTTATAGCGATGAAAGCAGCTAGTGCTTCTGAAGAACTAAAAGATGCTTCTAAAGCATTATCCGTTTTAGGTGCAGAAAAAACAGCAGATTATTCTTTTTTATTACCATTAGAAAATAGTGAAAGAACGTTGTATGTCTTTTCTAAAACTAAAAGCACACCGAAAAGATACCCTCGAAAACCAGGTATTCCAAACAAAACACCAATTATTTAATGAGGAACGTTCCACGTGAAACATTTAAGGTATAAATTTAATCGTGAATATTTTGTGTATAGAGTTTCGAAAAGGTGGTGCGAGTAAGATGAAAAGTCCGTTTTCACGTTTTTTTGGAAGTTCTGAAAAACAAGGGCAAGAAGAGCTGATTGAGCCAAGGCAAAATCACTTAGAAGAAGTTTTAAATATAGCAATTGAGAAAATAGTACCTAATAGATATCAACCTAGAACTGTTTTTGATGATGATAAAATTGAAGAACTAGCTAGAACTATTCATACTCACGGTGTGATTCAACCAATCATTATTCGAAAAATGGAAGATGAAAAGTACGAGATTATTGCTGGAGAACGTCGCTTTAGAGCGATGACAAAGCTTAAGTGGGCAGAAGTTCCAGCAATAATCCGTAACTTAAGTGATAAAGAAACTGCTTCTATTGCATTAATAGAAAACTTACAACGTGAAGAGTTAACGGCAATTGAGGAAGCGGTAGCATATCAGAAGTTATTAAAACTTCATGATCTAACTCAAGAAGCACTGGCCCAACGTCTAGGTAAGGGGCAGTCTACAGTTGCAAACAAACTGAGATTACTAAAGTTACCTCAAGAAGTTCAAGAAGCTATTATGAAAAAAGAACTTTCGGAAAGACATGCTCGTGCGTTAATGGCTATTAAAGAAAAAGAAGTACAACTAGAATTGATGAATACTTCCATTGAGAAACATTGGAATGTGAAACAACTAGAAGAAAGGGTTAATGAAATTAATAACCCACCAGTTAAAGAAGATAAGAAAGTAAAATCAAGAAGAAAAGTAGTAAGTAAAGATGTTCGAATAGCATTAAATACGATTAAACAATCTTTATCTATGGTCACTAAAAGTGGTATTAATATAAAAACTGAAGAAGAAGATACAGAAGAATTCTATCAAATTACCGTAAGAATCCCTAAAAAGAAATCATAATATACTATTTTACTTTAACTCTCGCATAATTTTGCGAGAGTTTTTTCTTTTGTAACAAGAATAACATCCATTTCTATTCAAAATTTGATAGAATAAAGAAGTGGCTATTATATAGTAAGGAAGTTGGTGCAAGTGTGGGAAGAATTATAGCAATCGCCAATCAAAAAGGTGGGGTAGGAAAGACAACTACATCCGTGAATTTAAGTGCCTGCCTTGCATACTTGGGGAAAAAAGTATTACTAGTTGATATAGATCCACAGGGGAATGCTTCTAGTGGAGTAGGGGTTAATAAAGGTGAGGTTCAGCAATGTATTTATGATGTCCTCATTGATGATGTTAGTGTGAAAGATACAATCTTAGAAACAAAAGTTGAAAATTTACATATTGTTCCTGCTACTATTTCTTTGGCCGGTGCTGAAATAGAATTAGTCTCTACAATTTCTAGAGAAGTTCGTTTAAAAAGAGCCTTACAGGAAGTACAAAGTTTATATGATTATATTGTTATAGATTGCCCGCCATCTTTGGGATTATTAACGATTAATTCATTAACTGCTGCAGATGCAATTATTATTCCGGTACAATGTGAATTTTATGCGTTGGAAGGTTTAAGCCAATTATTAAGTACAATTCGCTTGGTTCAAAAGCATTTAAATAAAAATCTCGCTATTGATGGTGTATTACTAACAATGTTTGATGCTCGTACAAACCTTGGTATTCAAGTAATTGAAGAAGTAAAAAAATACTTCCAAGATAAAGTATACAAAACAATAATTCCAAGAAATGTTCGTTTAAGTGAAGCACCAAGTCATGGAGAACCAATCATTATATATGATCCAAAATCTAGAGGGGCAGAGGTATATTTAGAATTAGCGAAGGAAGTGATTCGTAATGGCTAAAGGATTAGGAAAGGGTATTAATGCATTATTCCCTGGAGAAGACTTAGATTTAGATCAATTAGAACAGGTTGAACAGATTCTAATCATCGATATTAAACCAAATCCTTTTCAACCTCGTAAAATATTTGACGAAGAAGCTCTGAAAGAACTTTCTGAATCTATTAAGGAACATGGTGTTCTGCAACCTATTATATTAAGAAAAAAAGGATCGAAGTTTGAAATAGTAGTAGGGGAAAGAAGATATAGAGCATCTCAGTTAGCAAATTTAGAAGCTATTCCTGCAGTTATAAGAGAACTAAATGATCAGCAAATGATGGAACTTGCAATTCTTGAAAATCTTCAGCGAGAAGATTTAACTGCGATTGAAGAGGCAGAGGCGTATCAAAATCTATTGGAGCATTTAAACTTGACTCAAGAACAACTTGCTTTTAGATTAGGGAAAAGTAGACCTCATATAGCCAATCATATTCGTTTACTCTCATTACCTCAGGTTGTTAGAGATGCTATCTCGGATGGGATTTTTTCAATGGGACATGGTAAAGCACTTCTTGGATTAAAGAAGAAAAAAAACATTCCATTAATTATGCAAAAGTCCATAAAAGAAAACTTAAATGTTAGACAGCTAGAGGCTTTAGTTCAGCGCCTAAATGAAAATGTTCCACGTGAAACAAAAAAAGTTCAGAAGGATATTTTTACTAAAGAAAAGGAATCTGAGTTAAGAGAATTATTTGGAACTCCTGTTTCTATCGTGAAAAACAAAGATAAAGGTAAAATTGAAATTGAGTTCTACTCAGATGATGATTTGGAAAGAATATTGCAATTGTTAGAAGATTAAAAACCTATTCTTAGGCAATGCCTAGGAATAGGTTATATTTTTAGCGGTGGAATGAGGCATGGTAATGGCACTATTTGGAACATTGATAAATGCTCTATTAATAGTAGTAGGGGCTATTATAGGTAGATTATTAAAAGGAATCCCGGAAAATATGAAACAAACTGTTATGAATGCAATTGGTATAGCGGTAGCTTTGTTAGGTATTCAAATGGGCTTAGAAAGTGATAATTTTGTTTTAGTCATTATATGTATTGTTTTTGGCGGAGTCATCGGGGAATGGATAGATCTGGATAAATGGTTAAACCGATTCGCACAATTTTTGGAAACTAAAATGGGATCTCCAAAGCAGGGGGCAGGAATTGCCCAGGGATTTGTTGCAGGAACGTTGATATTTGTAATAGGAGCAATGGGAGTACTTGGAGCTCTCAACGGAGGTTTACAAAACGACCATGAATTATTAATAAGTAAAGGGATAATTGACGGATTTACCTCTATTGTTCTTGCTGCAACTTTAGGAATAGGTGTTCTTTTTTCTGCAATTCCTGTAGCCATCTATCAAGGAGTAATAGCTTTGTTTGCTACTCAAATAACAAAAATAATACCAGAGGCTGCACTTGAATTATTTCTTCAAGAAATGACAGCAACTGGTGGTATTATGATTATTGCTATTGGTCTTAATCTTTTAGGAGTAACGAAAGTGAGAGTGGCAAATCTATTACCAAGTTTAGTTGTCGTCGGCATTGCTGTTACTATTATTTATAACTTTTAAATTATAACGATGCCATGCTAAAAGTAGAGAACGAGATATGATTTTACCCATATCGTAAGTAAGGCTGAGACGGGTACTTTGTAAAACATTATATTCCATAAATCCTCCGATATTAACAATAGCTTTAATAGATACATCACCTATTGGTGGTAAATCTTTTTTAACTGCTTTTCCTGGAAACAAGGGACCACGTTGAACAATGATTTGTCCAATATTATTCACATTTCCTAAGCATGCGTCTATAGCAATAATGTATGGGGCTATGGAAGAGCTAAGGAGTGTATCTGTAATTTCTTCAATATTTAATGCATGTAAAGGATTGTCCAATGTACCTACAATTTCAAAAGGGAATGACTTGAGTTGCGATAAAAAAGAGCCAGTCATTGGTCCAAGTGCATCCCCAGTTGAGCGATCAGTACCTATACAACAAAACACTAGATTTGGATGATCAAATGGTATTTGTTCTATAAAGTAGTTACTTAATCGCCAAACTGCACCTGTTTCTTTATAATAAATTGTAGAAGATTCGGAAATAGTATTAATAGCAGAAGAGTTCATATAATTTTACTCACTTTCTTTTTAAGTCAGTATATGCATCTAGGAAATTATTTATTCAAATGAGGTGGTAACAAGTTTATGGAAGAAAGGCTACAAAGTTTGAAGGATTATTTATTTACAGAAGAGACTTGGATTCAACTAGGACTTACCTTTTTCAAAGTAATACTAATCTTATTATTAACTGCTATTGCGGTGAAGTTTGGAAAACACATCATCGAAAAGGTATTTGCGGTCAGACAAAGAAGCCCTTTAGGCTATTCAGAGCGTAGACAAAATACATTACTAAAACTGCTTCAAAATGTTTTAACTTATGTTATATATTTCAGTGCTATTATCGCTATTTTAACTACATTTGGTATAAAAGTAGCCGGATTGTTGGCTGGGGCGGGAATTGTCGGTCTAGCAGTTGGTTTTGGTGCCCAAAGCTTAGTAAAAGACGTTATTACTGGTTTTTTTATAGTGTTTGAAGATCAATTTGCAGTTGGAGATCAAGTACAAATAGGAACAGCGAATGGAATTGTACAAGAAATAGGTTTACGAACGACAAAAGTGAAGAGTTATACCGGAGAACTTCATATAATTCCTAATGGTAGCATTTTAGTTGTTATAAACTATTCCATTTATAACTCACTAGCTTTAATAGACATTAGTATAGCACCTGAAAATGATATTCCATCTATGGAAAAGAATATTGAAGAATTTCTTGAAGGGCTGCCAAACAGGTATGAAGAACTTGTGAAAACACCTAGTTATCTTGGGGTACAAAGTTTTGATGCATCTGAAATAGTAGTGCGTTTCACCGCTGAGACTTTACCAACTAAGCAAAATAGTATTGCTAGAAAAATTAGGAGAGATTTAATAGAATTTTTCGAATTGAAAGGCATTAAGATTTCATAACCCGATAACTATTTAAAATGAGTAGGTGACGAAATGGAAAAGAAGCAATTTCAACTAAATGATATTGTAGAAATGAAAAAACAACACCCTTGTGGAACAAACGCTTGGAAAATCATTCGAATGGGTGCGGATATACGTATAAAGTGTGAAGGATGCCAACATAGTGTAATGATTCCTAGAAAAGAATTTGAAAAGAAGATGAAAAAGCTCCTTGTGCAAGCGGATGCTGAGTAATGATAGACTTTTATAACTAAAATCAATATAATGAACAAGTTGTATATAAAGTTTATGGTTTAAAATAATGAAGGGTTGTGACATATATGGCTTTAACTGCAGGAATCGTAGGACTACCAAACGTAGGGAAATCTACATTGTTTAATGCAATAACAAAAGCTGGAGCATTGGCAGCAAACTACCCATTTGCAACGATTGATCCTAACGTAGGGGTAGTAGAAGTACCTGATAAGCGTTTAGATAAATTGACAGAGCTAGTAGTACCAAAGAAAACAGTTCCTACAGCATTTGAATTTACGGACATCGCGGGAATTGTAGAAGGCGCTAGTAAAGGGGAAGGACTTGGAAACAAATTCCTTGCTCATATACGTGAAGTAGATGCAATTTGTCAGGTTGTTCGTTGCTTCGAAGATGAAAATATTACACATGTATCTGGAAAAGTAGATCCAATCTCAGATATTGAAGTGATTAACCTAGAGTTAATATTAGCGGATTTAGAGAGCGTAGATAAACGCCTAGCTCGTGTAACTAAAATGGTAAAACAAAGAGATAAAGAAGCACTAGCAGAAGAACCAGTTCTTACTCGCTTAAAAGAAGCTTTCGAAGCTGGAAAATCGGGTCGTTCGGTTGAATTTACGGAAGAAGAACAACGCGTAGTTAAAGGATTTCATTTGCTGACAACAAAACCAATGCTTTATGTTGCGAACGTATCAGAAGATGATATTATGGCTGATGGCGAAAATGAATATGTACAAAAAGTGCGTGCATTTGCAGCAGAAGAAGGCGCAGAGGTAATACTTATATGTGCAAAAATTGAAGAAGAAATGGCAGCACTAGAAGATGAGGAGAAAGCAATGTTCCTAGAAGAATTAGGAATTAAAGAATCTGGTTTAGATCAGTTAATTAAAGCTTCTTACTCATTAATAGGTTTAGCTACTTACTTCACAGCTGGAGTACAAGAAGTTCGAGCTTGGACATACCTTAAGGGTATGAAAGCACCTCAATGTGCAGGTGTAATTCACTCTGACTTTGAAAAAGGTTTTATCCGTGCAGAAACAGTAGCTTATGATGATTTGGTTGAAACTGGATCTATGGCAGCTGCAAAAGAAGCTGGTAAAGTTCGTTTAGAAGGAAAAGAGTATATCGTACAAGACGGAGACGTAATGTTATTCCGCTTCAACGTATAATAGAAAAAGGATTAGTGAGAAATCACTAATCCTTTTTTCTATTGAATAATACGTATCTAAAATGTACACAATCAATTAATTGAGTAGTACTCTCATCATTAGATAGAGCATAGCTTCTGCTTAGATGTTAACAGTAGCCAAATTGGTTTTATATCCAATTATATAAAGTAGAGATCTAATTGATTGGAGCGCAAATCAATCGCATATCACCCTTTTAATTTTGCGCGCATTTTCTTAATACATATAACCTAGGCTTCACTGGATCATCTTTTATCAATAAATCATTTGGATATTTTCTGAGCTCCTTATACATGGCAAAGTCTCCAGCTGCTCCAGCGATTAACCAGGCACCCAACAGGACAAGTGAAAGAGAACCAATCCAAAAACCAAAAATCATTGGTAAAAACCCAGTAGCCCAAAAAGGAAGTAACAATGCTTTTTTCATGGCACTGTTTGGGATAGGTATAGTTGTAGTAGCATATGCTACCCCCATTTTAAGATTGACCCCATAGTCCATACTATTCCAAGGTGCTTTCCCAAAAAGCCAGAATCCAACGAGATGAAGGCACTCATGCAATATGATTAATACTACATAACCGATAAAGAACCAGAGGAAGTTCCAAAAAGAGAAAGTTATTTCGGTAATACTAGTTAACCAAGGAAATAGAATTAGCCCTGTTATAGATAAACCCACAGTTAGTCCAATGCTTTCCCATGCGACCTTTTTTAAATTGATATCAATTACGGCTAAAGTTTCTTCATTGTTTTCCATATACGTGCCTCCTATTTAAAATAAATATAACTCAATGAGTAAAATAATGACAATCATCCTTGATACGTTAGATAAACTATGTTACAATTCATTGATGTGAGTAATAGAATTACTTGCTCCTTGTCGGCTTTCAATAGTCGGCCAAAGACCATAGGGAGGTGTAAATAGATGAGAAAGTACGAATTAATGTACATTATTCAACCAGCAATCGAAGAAGATGCGAAGAAAGCTTTAGTAGAGCGTTTCCAAGATATCTTAACTTCAAATGGTGCAGAAATCATCGAAGCAAAAGAGTGGGGTAAACGCCGTTTAGCTTACGAAATCAATGACTTACGTGAAGGATTCTACCAAATCCTTAAAGTAACTGCTGATTCAAAAGCAATCGATGAATACACACGTTTAGCTAACATCAATGAAGACATTATCCGTCACATTGCTGTTCGTATCGATGATATTAAAGTTAAAGCAAAAAAATAAAACTGACTAAAAAAGCTGATCGAGGGAGGTTGTTTACTGATGATTAACCGTGTCGTATTAGTTGGAAGACTAACAAAAGATCCGGAACTTCGCTATACACCAAGTGGTGTTGCAATGGCTAGATTTACACTAGCTGTAAATCGTACATTCTCCAACCAACAAGGTGAAAGAGAAGCTGATTTTATCAACTGTGTCGTTTGGAGAAAGCAAGCTGAGAACACAGCAAACTACTTGAAAAAAGGAAGTTTAGCTGGTGTTGAAGGGCGCATTCAAACGGGTAGTTATGAAGGACAAGATGGAAAACGTGTTTATACTACAGACGTTGTTGCAGACAGCGTTCAGTTCTTAGAACCACGTAATAGCTCTGGAGGCAACCAAGGTGGACAATCATCTTCGGGGAATGGCCAGCAGCAATATTCAGCACCTTCATATCAGCAAAACCAACCATCGAATCAGCAAAATTATACACGTGTAGATGAGGATCCTTTTTCTAATAGTAGTGGACCAATCGAAGTATCGGATGACGACTTACCGTTCTAAAAAGCATTACTTAGCATGTTTACTTTAATCGAAAAGGAGGCAACTCGATATGGCAATTCGTCGCGGAGGCAAAAGACGCCGTAAAGTTTGTTACTTCACATCAAACAATATCGTACACATTGATTATAAAGATGTAGATTTGTTGAAAAAATTCGTGTCAGAACGTGGGAAAATTCTTCCACGTCGTGTGACAGGAACTAGTGCGAAGTATCAACGTAAATTAACACGAGCTATTAAAGTATCTCGTATCATGGCTTTACTTCCATTCTCTTCTGAAGAGAGATAAGTATAAATTAGAAAGACCGGGAAACCGGTCTTTTTTTTGTGAACTTTTAAAATACTTCAAGTCCTTCACTTTTAATGACAGATAAAGGAAAAGGGTGCCGTACCTTCATACTTCACCGCATTTCAAGGCAAACATAGACGTTTGCACTTTTCTATACAGTATGTGGAATTTTAGTTGTTGTAAACAATCTGTTACAATGAATAGATGATTACATTAAAGGAAGGTTCCTAAATGCAAAGAAATCAAACAAATTATTTAACTTATGGATCTATGATGATTGCGCTATTTGCTATTTTGTTGGCAATGTCAGTTTATGTTCCAGTACTAGGATTTTTCACGTCATTTATTGTACCGTTACCCCTTGCATGGTACAGTGCAAAGTTTGAAAGAAAACAAGCTGTATTTGTCACGGTGATTGCGATTATTATTTCTTTTGTTATTGGCGGAGTTTTTGGATTTATCTTTGGATTACTAGTTGGTCCGTTAGGTTTTCTCATTGGATATGCAATCCAGGCTAAAAAGTCCAAATTGTATATGCTCATGTCAACAGGGCTGTTTTTACTTTTAATGACTGCTGTACAATACATAATATCCATTTTGTTTTTAAATATGAATGTTTTGAAGCAATTAATCACGACCATTGAAGTATACTACGAACAACTGGGAAATATTATGTCTTCCTTTGGTCAATTGCCTGAGGGTTATGACGAGTTAGTTGAACAAAGCATAATGCTTATCGAATCAATTATGCCCAGCTATTTTATTGGCGGGGTGTTTATTAGTGCTTGGTTATATTTAATCATTAATTTATCGCTATTAAAAAAGTTGAAGTTAAGTGTACCTAAGTTCCCTAAATTCATGGATTTTAGACTACCTAAAGCAGTGTTATGGTATTATTTAATCGTATCGATTTTCTCATTGTTTGTATCATTTGACGTAGGAACGTTTGGCTATTTAGCTTTGGTGAATGCAGCATTAATATTACGAGCTCTTTTGTTTTTACAAGGTGTTTCTCTAATACACTACTATTTTTATATAGAGGGATGGCCAAAATGGTCAATGATTCTTGCGACAATCTTTGCAGTTCCACTATATACATTTACTATTATAGTAGGGGTATTAGATTTAGGATTTAATATCAGAGGTTTTATAAAAGACAGATACAAAAAATAAGGAGCTGATCTAGTGGCATCTTTTTTTAGAAAACGGCCAATTCGATATCCACTCATATTGTTTTTACTACTTAGTGGGGTTGCAACTTATTTATTACTGTCTACCAACACATTGATTGGACTATTGTTCGCTCTAATGGTAATTGGTGTATTCATCTATGCATGGATGATTGAACAACGTGTGTATGAAGAGACAGAAAAACATATAGAAACTCTTTCTTACCGGATGAAAAAGGTAGGAGAAGAAGCCTTATTAGAAATGCCAATTGGAATATTACTCATAAATGATCAGTACATCATTGAATGGGCCAATCCGTACATGACCCAACAACTTCCATTCGATACGATTATTGGTGAGGAGCTCCTTTCGATATCAAAGGATTTTCAACAGCTTAAAAAACAGGAAGAATCTAAAGAAATGGTTATTTCCTTAGATGAAAAAAATTATAAAGTGTTTTATAAAGCGGAAGAAAAGCTTCTATACTTCTTTGATATAACCGAACAGATCGAAATGGAATCGCTCTATTATGGAGATCGAACAGTTATTGGTGTTCTGTTTATAGATAACTATGATGAAATATCACAAGGGATAGATGATCAAACTCGAGGAAGGCTTAACAGTCTGGTAACTTCCTCTGTGAACGACTGGGGAGCCAAATACGGAATTTATGTAAAACGAATTTCCTCGGATCGTTTTTTAGCCGTTTTTAATGAATCCATATTAGTAGAAGTAGAAAAAAGTAAATTCTCCATATTAGATGATATAAGAGAAACTACTGCTAAATTCGGATTTTCCCTTACTTTAAGCGTAGGTGTTGGTGCTGGGTCCACTTCCCTAGTAGAACTTGGAGAACTTGCTCAGTCCAGCTTAGATTTAGTATTAGGACGTGGTGGAGATCAGGTAGCGATAAAGCATTCAAGTGGAAAAGTGAAGTTTTATGGTGGGAAAACAAATCCAGTAGAAAAACGTACGCGAGTGAGAGCAAGAGTTATTTCCCATGCGCTACGTGATCTTATCCAGGATAGTGACCAAGTATTTGTTATGGGGCATAGAATGCCCGATATGGATGCAATTGGCTCTGCTGTTGGAGTAAGAAAAATGGTTGGTATGAACAAAGTAGAAGGTTATGTTGTATTGGATACTAATGAGTTGGATAATAGTGTTGTTCGTTTAATGGATGAGATCAAAGAACAACCAGAGTTATATAACCGTTTTATAAGCCCAGAAGAGGCAATAAGCAAAATTACAGACAAAACATTATTAGTAGTAGTAGATACACATAAGCCTAGCCTAGTTATTGATGAAAAGCTGCTTCAAAAAGCAGAGAAGGTAGTTGTGATCGATCATCATCGACGTGGAGAAGAATTCATCTCCAACACGATGCTTGTTTACATGGAACCTTATGCATCCTCTACTTCAGAGTTGGTAACTGAACTAATTGAGTATCAACCGAAAAATGAAAAGTTATCTATGTTGGAAGCAACATCCATGTTAGCTGGTATTATTGTTGATACGAAAAGCTTTACGCTACGTACAGGAGCAAGAACATTTGAAGCAGCATCCTATTTGCGTACACATGGTGCAGATACAATTCTTGTTCAACGTATGTTGAAGGAAGACATTGATACCTATATTGAACGCTCTAAAATTGTTCAGACGGTAGAATTCTTTAGAGAAGGCATTGCTATTGCACATGGTATGGAAGACATCTCTTATAGTCAAGTATTGCTTGCTCAAACCGCTGATATCTTATTGACGATGAATAATATTGGTGCCTCTTTTGTAATAGGCCGGAGAAGTGAATCTACTATAGGAATCAGTGCCCGATCATTGGGTGATGTAAATGTTCAAGTTATAATGGAAAAGCTAAATGGTGGAGGGCACTTAACTAATGCCGCCTGTCAGTTAGAAGATACCACGATAGACGAAGCAATAATACTTCTAAAAAATGCAATTATAGATACAATCGAAGGAGGAAATGAAGAATGAAAGTAGTATTCTTAAAAGACGTAAAAGGTAAAGGGAAAAAAGGCGAGGTTAAAAATGTTGCAGATGGTTATGCACACAACTTTTTACTAAAAAACAAATTAGCGGTAGAAGTAAATGCAGCTGCATTAAGTGCTCTTGAAGGGCAAAAGAAAAAATCAGAAAAAGAAGCAGCTCAAGAGCTAGCAGATGCACAACAATTAAAAGAAACAATAGAGCAATTAACAGTAGAGTTAAAAGCAAAGTCTGGAAATGATGGTCGACTATTTGGCTCAATTACAACAAAACAAATTGCTTCTCAATTAGAAAAGTCACATGGTATAAAATTAGACAAACGCAAAATGGAATTAGATGATGCAATTCGAGCATTAGGATATACTAATGTTCCTGTGAAACTTCATCATGAAGTTGTAGCAACATTAAAAGTTCTTGTTGCAGAAGAAGCGTAAGGAGAGAGGTAAATGAGCGATCCAATGTTGGACCGTGTACCGCCACATAACCAAGAAGCCGAACAATCTGTTATAGGAGCAATATTTTTAGAACCACAGGCATTAATTACTGCAGGCGAGATCTTACTAGCTGAAGATTTTTATCGTGTAGCACATCAAAAAATCTTCCAGACGATGCTTCATTTAAGCGACAAAGGGAAGGCAATCGATGTTGTAACCGTGACGGAAGAACTTTCTGCTAAGAAGGAATTAGAAGATGTAGGTGGCATTTCGTATATTAGTGAGATTGCTAACGCCGTTCCAACCGCAGCAAATATAGCATATTACGCCAAGATTGTAGAAGAGAAATCTATTTTACGTCGTTTAATCCGAGTAGCAACTACCATAGTAGAAGATGGTTTTACTCGGGAAGACGAAGTAGAAGCATTGTTAGCAGAAGCAGAACGTAAAATGATGGAAGTTGCCAGCCGCAAAAATGCTGGTGATTTCGAGCATATTAAAGACGTTTTAGTGGAAACATACGATAATATAGAAAAACTTCATACAAGAAAAGGTGATGTTACTGGTATAGCTACAGGGTTCCGTGATTTGGATCGAATTACAGCTGGTTTCCAACGAAATGATTTAATCATTGTAGCTGCCCGTCCATCTGTAGGGAAAACTGCATTTGCACTAAATGTAGCGCAAAATGTAGCGACCAAAACAGATGAAAATGTAGCAATCTTTAGTTTAGAGATGGGTGCAGAACAGTTAGTCATGCGTATGCTTTGCGCGGAGGGGAATATAGATGCTCAAGTACTCCGTACCGGGGCATTGACAACCGAAGATTGGCGCAAGTTAACAATGGCAATGGGAAGTCTTTCAAATGCAGGAATTTTCATTGATGATACTCCTGGTATTCGAGTTAATGAAATTCGAGCTAAATGTCGTCGCTTGAAGCAAGAGCACGGACTTGGAATGATTCTAATTGATTATTTACAGTTAATACAAGGTAGTGGTGGAAGCCAAGCTAACCGTCAACAAGAAGTATCAGAAATTTCTCGATCATTAAAAGGCTTAGCGCGTGAACTGCAGGTTCCTGTTATTGCACTGTCTCAGCTATCTCGTGGAGTGGAGCAGCGTCAAGACAAGCGACCGATGATGTCTGACTTACGTGAATCTGGTTCTATTGAGCAGGATGCGGATATTGTATCCTTCCTATACCGTGAAGATTATTATGACAAAGAAACCGAAAATCAGAACATGATCGAAATCATTATTGCAAAACAACGTAATGGTCCGACTGGAACAGTTACACTTGCATTCGTTAAAGAGTTCAACAAATTCGTTAATATTGATTGGAGTCAACACCAAGCACCACCTGCATAATTAGAAAAGAGCAAGAACTTAAAATTTCATTAATAATTTATAATGAAAATAGAACTTTATATCTAAAACACGAACGATAAATGCGCTTACACATTTTCTGTTCGTGTTTTTGCATTAAATCAGTTGACTAAGGACACTTAGATTGGTACAATAACAATGTTTGAATCAGGACATACAAAATGTCTGACGGAGGTGCTGGCAAATGCCATCAGTAGTAGTAGTTGGAACACAATGGGGAGACGAAGGTAAAGGGAAAATCACAGACTTTCTATCCGAACACTCAGAAGTAATCGCACGTTACCAAGGCGGTAATAATGCAGGTCATACGATTATTTTTGGAGGAGAAACTTACAAGCTTCACTTAATTCCTTCAGGTATTTTCTATAAAGATAAAATTTCTGTTATAGGAAACGGAATGGTAGTGGATCCGAGAGCGCTTGTAAAAGAGCTAAAGGGATTACATGATCGTGGTGTTACAACTGAAAACTTACGCATTTCAAATCGTGCGCATGTTATTCTGCCATATCATTTAAAACAAGATGAAGTTGAAGAAGCTCGTAGAGGAGCAAATAAAATCGGTACTACAGGTAAAGGTATTGGACCGGCTTATATGGACAAAGCTGCTCGTGTAGGAATCCGTATTGCAGATCTACTGGATTACGAAGTATTTAAAGAAAAGTTAGAACTTAACTTACAAGAAAAGAATAGAATGTTTGAGAAGTTTTATGAAACAGACGGCTTTACATTAGAAGAAATTTTAGAAGAGTTTTATGGTTATGGACAAGAGATTGCTAAGTACGTTACAGATACTTCAAAGGTATTAAATGACGCATTAGATGATGGTCGTCGTGTATTATTTGAAGGTGCACAAGGAGTTATGTTGGATATAGACCAAGGTACTTACCCGTTTGTAACTTCTTCCAATCCAGTAGCTGGCGGAGTAACAATTGGTGCAGGAGTAGGTCCAACCAAGATCAGTCATGTAGTAGGAGTTTGTAAAGCTTATACATCACGTGTAGGTGATGGTCCTTTCCCTACGGAGCTATTTGATGAAGTTGGAAATCAAATCCGTGAAGTTGGTAAAGAGTATGGGACAACTACTGGCAGACCACGTCGAATTGGTTGGTTTGATACAGTAGTTATCAGACATGCACGTCGTGTAAGCGGGTTAACTGATTTAACTGTTAACTCTATTGATGTTTTGACTGGATTAGATACCGTTAAAATATGTACTGCTTATAAATATAAAGATGAATTAATCACAGAGTATCCAGCTAACCTTCGTATTTTAGGTGAATGTGAACCAATTTATGAAGAGATGCCAGGTTGGAGTGAAGACATTACTAAGTGTAAATCACTTGATGAACTTCCTGAAACAGCTCGTCATTACTTGGAACGAATTTCACAACTTACAGGTGTGCAAATCTCGATTTTCTCAGTAGGTCCAGATCGCACTCAAACAAACATCATTACAAGTGTTTGGAAATAATAAGCAAAAAAACCGTCATAAAGCATGCTTTATGACGGTTTTTTGTCTGTTAATGTAGAAATTCGGGAATTCGCTATTATATAAGTCTTCTATTATGACAAATATAACAAAGATATTTGGCGGTATATGTATAATATATGAATATTTTGGAGATTACTAATTTATATAAATAGAGGCAATAGGTTAAAAGGATTATTTTATTATAAAAAATGTAAAAAATAACTAGTATATGGAAGTAATACTACAGTTTCTTTACAACGTCCTGTTATCCTACACATCTTCATTTCAAATATGTTAAATTAGAGTAGCGTGAAATGAAGTAAAAGTTTATATATAGTTTGGAAGGGGCTTTATCATGTTTTTGAAAAGTAAGAATGAGGAACAAAAGTTATCAAAACTGAATGTTCTATCAAACGGAAAGTCAAATATGGTGAAAAAAGCAGCCGTATCAGTTTTACTTATCTCAAGTATTTCATTTAATATGGCTTTTGCAAAAGAAAGTGAGAGCAGCACATTAAAAGAAATATACCATATATATACGAATGGTCAATATGTCGGGGCCGTTTCGGATCAAACAAAAGTACAGTCAATGCTTAACAAAAAGGTTGAAGAATCTAGCTCCCAGTTTAAGGATTTGTCTTTAACGGCTGGATCTAAGTTATCGGTAGTACCGGAACAAGTTTTTACTCCTAATACTGATGATAAAGCTACTCTTCAAAAGCTTGAGAGCTTAGTAGAAGTAGAAGCAAAAGCATTTGCATTATCGATCAATGACGAGATGGCAGTCTACGTCAAAGACTTAGATGCTTACAACGAGGCTCTAAGAAAACTAAAATTACACTTTGTTTCAGAAGCAGAATTAAATATACTGGAAGCTAGAAATAATACTAGTGACACTTTACCCGACTTAAAAGAAAACGAAACTCGTATTTCTAATTTAATAATAAAAGAAAAGGTATCAGGGGTGACAGTAGAAACAAATCCTAGTCAGATTGTTTCACCAGACGATGCCGTGAAACTTCTTTTAGAAGGAACTTTAGAAAAAGAGTTATATACAGTTGCTACAGGTGACGTATTAGGAACTATTGCTGACAAGCATAGTTTAACATCTGCTGGACTAATGGCACTTAATCCTGGGATAACAGATTCTACCGTATTACAAGTAGGTCAAGAGTTAAACGTTACAGTCTTAAAACCACTTATTAATATAGAAGTACAGTATGAGAAAAAGGCTGTAGAAACTATGTTACATACAAAAAAAGTAGAAGAAACAGAAGATATGTATAAAGGCGATACGAAGGTAAAACAAGAAGGCTCGGATGGTCAAAAAGAGGCGACATACTTAATTAGTAAAGTGAATGGGGTACAAGTTGGGCAATCTGTTATTGAAGAGACAATGCTTGTGGAGCCAAAAGATCATATCGTTTTAAAAGGAACGAAAGTAATTCCCTCACGCGGCTCGGGTGTGTTCGCTTGGCCAGCTGAAGGTGGATATATTTCTAGTAAAATGGGACATCGTTGGGGGCGCCAACATGAAGGCATTGATATTGCACGACCAAGTGGGTTTACGATAAAAGCTGCAGATAATGGAATAGTAGTTGCTGCTGGTTCGGATGGGACATATGGCAACCGTGTAATCATTGACCATCAAAACGGATACAAAACAACTTATGCTCATCTGTCTTCTATTTCTGCAAAAGTAGGTCAAGTAGTACCAACCGGCACTAAAATTGGTGTAATGGGAAGCACTGGACGTTCTACAGGAACTCATCTCCATTTCGAAGTGGAGAAAAATGGTGTGACGATTAACCCATTAACTGTATTAAATCAATAATATATAGGAGACAGTCGTAATATGGACTGTCTCTTTTTTATCCAAGTAAAATAGAGTGCAAATCCCCACTGGCGGAATTTGCACTTTATTAAATTTCCTGGGAAATAATTCGACAAAGTGAGTCGAATTATGGGGCCATGACCTGTCAGGGATGCAGGAAGTTTAAAACAATGTTAAAGTAGATATGATTATTATTAAAAAAAATTACTTAAAATAAATATAGATAATAGAAAAAGGGGAATTTAAAATGAGTAAAAAAATATTAGTTGTAGATGATGAAAAACCAATTGCAGACATACTGCAATTTAACTTGAAAAAAGAAGGGTATCAAGTAGTTTGTGCCTACAATGGTGATGAGGCATTAAAAAAGGTGGAGGAAGATCAACCTGACTTAATGTTATTGGATATTATGCTTCCTAACAAAGATGGAATGGAAGTTTGTAGAGAAATCCGAAAAAAATATGATTTCCCTATAATCATGCTAACAGCAAAAGATTCAGAGATAGATAAAGTACTTGGTTTAGAACTTGGTGCTGATGATTATGTAACAAAACCATTTAGTACAAGAGAATTAATTGCTAGAGTTAAAGCGAATATGCGCAGACACCAAACTATTCAAGAAGATGCAGAAGTAGTGACAAATGACATTGTTATTGGTCCACTAACGATACAGCCAGATGCTTATCAAGTGTTAAAAAGAGAAGAGACAATCGAGCTTACACATCGAGAATTCGAGTTATTGCATTATTTGGCGAAACATATAGGACAAGTGATGACTCGCGAACATTTACTACAAACGGTCTGGGGGTATGACTATTTTGGGGATGTGCGTACAGTGGATGTAACAATTCGACGTCTACGTGAGAAAATTGAAGATAGCCCAAGTCATCCTACCTATATCGTAACTAGAAGAGGTGTAGGATATTATTTAAGAAGTCCTGAACAGGAGTAGAAGGAATGCAAAAAGTTGGCTACTTTAAATCGATTCACGTTAAGATTGTGCTGATTTATGTATTACTTATTGTTATTGCGATGCAAATTATAGGGTTATATTTTGTTCGTGAACTAGAAATAACACTGAGAGAAAACTTTCAAGACTCTATATCCGATCGTGTTAGCTTAATAGAATATAGTGCCCGGGAAGAAATGATCAAAGTACGAAGCGAAGAAGACCAAACAAAAGAACAAAGTTTATATTCTATTTTGTCTGGTCTCAATTCAATTGATATTAAAGAAGTACGTGTTATAGATGCTAGGTATCAGATATTAGCAACCTCAGATTCAAACAACCAATCGATTGTTGGCCAACGATCAATGGATGATTTAGTTCGAAAATCCATTACGGCAGAAGCCACCTTTAATAATATATCGGTAGATAGAGAAACAACAAATAGAATTTGGAATTTAGCTACACCGATTATTTATAAGGGTGAAGTAATTGGAACATTATATGTAGAGTCTAATATTGAAAATGTTTTTGGTCAAATGAATGAAATTAATCGAATACTTGCTGGAGGTACCGCAGTAGCATTAGTCATTACAGTAATATTAGGGATACTAATTGCCCAGACTATTACACGTCCTATCTCCGATATGAGAAGACAAGCACAAGCAATGGCAAAAGGGAACTTTTCTAGAAAAGTACGAGTTTATGGTAATGATGAAATCGGACAGCTGGCAATTGCCTTTAACCATTTAACGAATAGATTACAGGAAGCTCAATCAACAACGGAAGCAGAGCGTAGAAAGCTAGCATCTGTTTTAACCAACATGACTGACGGGGTAATAGCAACGGATCGTAAAGGTAGGGTTATCCTTATAAACGATCCGGCTCTTAGACTATTACGTATACCAAGAGAAATGGCTTTAAATCGTCCAATCATATCTGTACTTGGAATAGATCCAGTCTACTCATTCGAAGATTTAATCCATTTAAAAGAAGCAATTAATTTGGATTTAAGCTCAAAAGAAAGACCTTTTATTTTACGTGCCAACTTTTCGGTCATTCAAAAAGAAACTGGTTTTGTCAACGGATTAATAGCAGTATTACATGACAATACAGAACATGAAAAAGTTGATATGGAAAGAAGAGAGTTCGTAGCAAACGTGTCTCATGAACTCCGTACACCTCTTACAACAATGAGTAGTTATTTAGAAGCTTTGGCTGATGGTGCTTGGCAAGATGAAGAAATTGCTCCATCATTTTTACAGGTAACTCAGACAGAAACACAAAGAATGATTCGACTAGTAAATGACTTACTCCAATTATCTAAAATGGATAGTAGAGATTATGATTTGAACCGAGAAATTGTTAACTTCAATCAATTTTTCAACAGAATTATTGATAGATTTGAACTTTCCAAGTCAGATCATGTAAGCTTCGTACGAATGCTTTCTGACAATGCTTATTACGTGGATATTGATACAGATAAGTTAACACAAGTAATCGATAATATTATCTCAAATGCTATTAAGTATTCTCCAGATGGAGGCAACATACGGTTTGGTGTAGTAGTTTCAGACTCTATCTTAAAAGTTATGATTTCTGATGATGGTATGGGGATTCCATCTGAAAATGTAGATCGAGTCTTTGATCGTTTCTACAGAGTGGATCGTGCGAGAGCAAGATCAATGGGTGGTACAGGCCTAGGCTTAGCAATTGCCCGGGAAATGATTGAGGCCCATGGCGGTAAAATTTGGGCAGAAAGCGATGAAGGGAAAGGAACGACTATTTTCTTCACACTAGATATTTTAACTGAAGAGGAAGGTGAGTGGGATTGAAATATATTGAGCAATTAAAATCAGTTGTTCTGGTCTTACTTATTTTCCTTAGCTTTACATTAACTTTTGCTATCTGGACATATTCTCCTGTTATTCAAACAAGCGAAGGAACCACTGTAGATATATCCATTGCTCAAAAAAAGAAAATGGAAGACGTTATTAAACCTTATCGTATGATTATAAGTCAAGAAGGTGAGTTAAAAGGGTCTTTTAACAGTAAGCCTATTGAGTTTATACTCGACAATATGAAAAATTGGGAAATTCAAACGGTCGAATTAGCTAGTAATAAACTAAATACCGATCAAATAAATGAGTTTATCAAAAAGCCTAATCGTGCAAGTTTGTTTTTTGCGGCGGATGTTCCTGTAGAGGTTTTAGGCACGACCTTAAAATTTGCAAATCCGGCTTTTCCGGATGCTTATTTTAATCGATTAATAATCGATTGGAGTGAGGAAGCTCCGGAGCATATGAACTTGTATTTTATAAGTACATCACAACAGAAGATGTATACAGCGACCGCAGAACAGGTAAATAAATCAGGATTTACGGATCGTATTTTAAAGTACACAGAAAAAATGCAAGTATATAATGAAATAATTACAGACAATAAATTATCATTATACGTTTCATCGTCACCAGAAAAAATCTTGAGTTATACCTATTCTATTAAAGAGATTGAATCAGAAAAATTCAAAGATGCTCTGTTCAATAACCCAAGCTTAGTGAGAAGTAATTCAGTTGGTACGAACGAACTGCAATTCACCGATGATAGCGCATTAATGAGAGTGAATTATAATAGTAGAAGTTTTGGCTATGTACATCCTGCTTCGGAGAATGATAATCCAGGGGTCCCAGTAGATCTCATTCAAAATAGCTTGAACTTTGTCAATGAGCATAACGGATGGACAGATGACTATCGGTATTACAGAATGAACACTGACAATAGTCAAATTAACTATCAGTTGTATTTTGCAGACTTACCGGTTTTTGGTAGAGAGATATCAACGGAAATCTCTCAGAAGTGGGGAGTTGAGCGAGTGTATCAATATTATCATCCTCTTTATACACTTGCTGCTGCTGTCCCTTTTAAAACACGGGAAGTAGAGCTAGCTTCAGGACAGTCTGTTTATGACTTTTTATCTAATGCAACTGATATTAATACGGACACTATAGATGATGTCATAATAGGATATTACTTATCTCGAGATGAGACTCAACCTCACTTCAATTTAGAACCTTCCTGGTATTACTTAGAGAGTGGAAGTTGGATTCCCATATCTCCTGAATTATTAGGAGGGATGAAATATGGACTGGAATAAAACGAAAACTATCTTTATAATTGTCTTTTCTATTTTAAACGTATTCTTACTTTCTTTATACTTAGGTCGGTATAATGAATCTCAACAAATGGACAAACCGACGGATACACCTATCTCAGAGAAACTCGCTATCGATAATATAAAAATTTTAGAGACTGATCACGCCATACAAGAGGCTTCGTATGTGTCAGGAACTGTCCATAAATTTACTCTAGAGGAAATAGAAGAATTAGAGAATCAAGAAATAGAAAACCTTAATACAGATAAACTAGTGAGTACCTTTAAAGAACCTATAAAAATAACCGATGAAAATACCATTGAAAAAATAGTACAAGAGCAAGTGATAAGAGGTTCAGCTTATGGTCTATGGAAAATAGATGAAGAAAGCAAAACAGCTATATTATTTCAGCAAGTAAATAAACGGTTGGTATACTATAATACGAATGCGAAGCTAGTAGTTCACTGGAATGATAATAATGAGCTCATTGGTTATGAACAGACTATACTTGATGACTTAGAAAATTATAATGAGTCCCAAAAATTGTTGCCTCATTTACAGGTGATAAAAATACTGTATGATAATATTCTTTTAAAACCAGACTCCATGATTAAAGATATTGAACTTGGATATTCGACGTTAGCCCAGGTAACAGAGACACAAGTTTTTGCACCAACTTGGCATATTCTTGTAGAACTAATAGATGGCACAATGGAAGAATACTTTGTAAATGCAGTAGAAGGAAGAGTAATTGAGATGCCAAAAGAGACGGAACAATCAGTAGTAGAATAAGGAGTTTTAAAGATGAAGTTTAGTGTGTTAGCAAGTGGTAGTAGTGGTAATGCTGTTTATGTAGAAAATGAGGAACATTCATTTTTAGTAGACGTAGGACTAAGTGGGAAAAAGATGGATCAGTTATTTCAAGAAATTGATCGCGATATTAAAAAGCTCTCAGGAATTTTTATCACACATGAGCATAGCGATCATATTAAAGGGTTAGGGGTCTTAGCTAGAAAGTATGGCATTCCTATTTTTGCAAATGAAAAAACATGGTCTGCTATGGATCCACTAATCGGTAACGTACCATTAGACCAAAGATTTCAATTTGATATGGAAACAGTAAAACAATTTGGCTCTATTGATATACAATCTTTTGCAGTATCTCATGATGCAGCCGACCCTATGTTTTATATTTTTCATGAAAATGATCGAAAACTTGTTTTAATCACGGATACAGGATATGTGAGCGATCGTATGAAAGGGCTTATTAAAGGAGCAGACTCCTTTGTCTTTGAGAGTAATCATGATGTTAGCATGTTGCAGATGGGTCGTTATCCTTGGTCCGTTAAACGAAGAATATTAAGTGATGTTGGACATGTCTCTAATGAGGATGCTGCAGTTGCTATGAGTGAAGTAATTGATGTGAAGAATACGAATATCTATTTATCACATTTAAGTAAAGATAATAATATGAAAGACTTAGCTCGTATGAGTGTTACGCAAACACTTCAATCCTGTGGTGTGATTGCAGGAGAGTATGTGCATCTACATGACACAGATGCCAATAAACCTACAGAGTTAGTATTTGTATAAAAATAAAAATCGAAGTTCCGAATACTATGGGTGTAGTATTTGGAACTTTTATTTATTTTTTAAGAAATTTTCATCTTATTTTAATGTGTAATGGGTACATTGTTAGTATCAGACATATTAGAAATAGAGAGGAAGAGAAAGATGGATATAAATAATCCCTATGGACCACAATTGCCAAATGAACAACCAACGATAGAACCCAAGAAAAGGAATGGAAAAAAACGAGGCATGGCTGGCTATTTCTTTAGTGGACTTGCAGGCGTACTTGTTGGTGCCTTACTCGTATGGTTCTTAATACCTTCTGTAGTAACAAACCTACCATCAGACAGTGAAACAAAGTCAAAAGATACAACACAACAAACACAACAGCTTTCAGTAGATGTTACTACAGATGTCACTGATGCTGTAGAAAAAGCTTCAAGTGCAGTTGTTGGGATAACTAATATTCAGTCCGTAACAAATTTCTGGAACCAATCAGAAGCAACTCAGGATGCGGGAACAGGCTCCGGCGTAATTTATAAGAAAGAAAATGGTAAAGCTTATGTTATTACAAATTATCATGTTATTGAAGATGCAAAATCAGTAGAAGTAACATTAGCTGATGGATCTAAAGCAGAAGCAAGTATTGTAGGAGGAGATATTTGGTCTGACTTAGCGGTGCTTGAAATTGATGATACTGGTGTAGAAGCGGTTATAGAGTTTGGTGACTCAGATATATTAAAACAAGGTGAAACAGTTATTGCTATAGGTAATCCTCTAGGACTTGATTTTTATGGCTCGGTTACAACAGGAGTGGTATCTGGTAAAGACCGTGCAATACCAGTAGATTTAAATGGCGATGGTTTAGAGGATTGGCAGTCAGAGGTTTTACAAACGGATGCTGCGATTAACCCTGGAAACAGCGGTGGTGCTCTGATTAACTTAGCAGGGCAGCTTATCGGAATAAATTCGATGAAGATTTCTGAATCCACGGTAGAAGGTATAGGTCTTGCAATACCAGTTAATACAGCCATTCCAATTATAGAAGATTTAGAGCAAAACGGAAAAGTTAATCGCCCTTCTATGGGAATAACACTTATTGATTTAACGAATGTACCGGCGGTTCACCAAAAGGAAACATTAAAATTACCGGCTGAAGTTACAACTGGTGTTGTAGTTGATGAAGTAGTGGAAGGAACTCCAGCGGCAGCAGCAGGGATGAAATCATACGATGTCATTGTAGAAATGGATGGTGAAAAAATAGAAAATACTATTGAACTCCGCAAACATCTGTACAACGAAAAAGAAACAGGAGAAGAACTAAAAGTAAAAGTCTATAGACAGGGAAAACTAGTAGAGTTAACATTACTTTTAAAGGAAACAACAGAACTATAAACATGTGGATAACTTATTAGTGTAAATAAGAGATGTACACAACGAGTAGGAAAAAAAAGCGTGGCTTTCCTACTCGTTTTTTCTTTGGTAAAATAGGTTGTGGATAACAATGAGTGATTTGTGTATAACTATTAAAAGTATTCGGACAATAAAAGGAGTGATAGAAGTGAGAATATTCAGTTGCGAAACCCATATAAACCACGCTTTAGACATGTTTGTGGCAGAACAAAAAACTTTTCCTATGTTAGAGGAATTAAAAGAAGAGGAAAAGTTATCCACAGTTTGTTCGTACTGTGAAAACTTCGCATTATATATTGTGGCTAATGAAAATTGAAACACAAGATGTAGATAACTGTTGTGGATATGTGCATAAGTGCTGTGCATAACTTGTTTGTAAACGAAATGTAAAGGTGGATAACCTGTGAATATACAAATTGTATCAGTAGGTAAATTAAAAGAAAAGTACTTAAAAATGGGAATTGAAGAATATACGAAGAGACTAGGGGCATACGCCAAAATAGATTTAGTAGAGGTGGCTGATGAAAAAGCGCCTGAAAATCTAAGTGAAGCTGATATGGAAATTGTAAAGAAAAAAGAAGGTGACCGAATTCTAGCAAAAATAGGAGCAGATACATATGTTATTGCTCTTGCAATTGAAGGGAAGATGAAAACGTCGGAGCAGTTGGCTGGCGATATAGAATCTCTCATGACATATGGAAGAAGCAAAATTGCGTTTGTTATAGGAGGATCTTTAGGATTACATGAAGATGTCATGAAACGCTCTGATGAAAAACTTTCCTTTAGTAAAATGACCTTGCCTCACCAATTGATGAAGTTGGTGTTGGTGGAGCAGATTTATCGTGCTTTTAGAATTATGAAAAATGAACCGTATCACAAATAGGCTAGGTTTAGATTAGGTATTTAATTATGTTAAAGAAAGCCCAATATGTATTGAATTTTAAAAAGTCCTTTTACAAAGGGTACCCCTTGTAAAAGGACTTTTTATATAATGCTTGATTAAAGTAAGGCTTGAATAGCATCTTGGATATCAATCATAGAAGCATCTGGCTCAAAACGAGCAACAACTTTTCCTTTACGATCTACTAGGAACTTTGTAAAGTTCCAACGAATATTATTACCAATTAAAAATTCTGGATAATACTTTTCGATATTTTCAAATAACATTTTTTGTTGAAACGTATTTTTTTCGATTTCCGGTGCATCAATTTCATGCTTTAAATAATTAAATAAAGGGTGCGTGTTGTCGCCGTTGACATTGATTTTATCAAAAACTGGATAGCTTACACCAAATTGTAGCTTACATTGTGCGGCAGTTTGCACGCCATCCTCGGGATTTTGATTGCCAAATTGGTCACAAGGAAAAGAAAGTACTGTAAAACCATCCTTTAACTGTCTTTCATATAACTTCTGTAAATCTTCGTACTGATAGGTGAATTCACATTGACTAGCAGTGTTGCAAATTAGCATCACTTTATCTTTGTAAGTTTCCATAGAAAGAATATCCCCGTTAGGCTTCTTCACTTGATAATTATAAATACTCATTTTTATTAACCCCCTTTATAGGATATTAGTATATAAGAATATTCATTAATAGTCCAAAAGTTTGTTTAAAAGGTCAAAAAAAGACAAAATTGAGGTGAACTTTTAAAAGAGAAGACTTTAATTTGGTCTTGAATCAATTAAGGAAATCCCAAAATGAATTTTTTAGAAGGAATATCTCTATTGATGAAATGCATATTACTTTGGCTAGTCGGAGGTTGAGATAACAACAGAAAATAGTGTAGTGAAAGATAATTCCTTGTGTAAATAGTTCTATTGACTATAAGGTTTAATTAACCATATAATAAAATTCATTATGGTATATATTTACTAATATAATATTTGGTTGTTATCTAATATTGAGGAAAAAATAGTACAAGGAGTAACGGGTTTGAATTTTTTGTAAGATATACAAAAATAGTAATTGAAAATAAAAATCAATTAGTAGAATGGTGATATGTATGGAGGAAAATAAACTCATGGAAAATAAACCTTTTTCATATAATCTTCAAAGGGTTCATCAGTTAAACTTAAAGATTACATGCTTCCTATTGGCGATAATTGTAATCCCACTAATCATTGATAACGGGTTTGGCGGATCGATACTGTATATTTTAACTGCTGCTGTTGTTATAGCATTTGCATGCTTAAATTATTTTTTGAAGCATTCTGATATTGTGAAGGCAGTTTTATTTGCAGCCTTACCAGGAATGGCAGTATTCACATTATTCTTATTAGATGGTTATACATTAAATAAGCATTACTTAGTTTTCATTACAATTGTAATGGCTGCAATTTATTTTGAGCGAAAGATTTTGATTACGTATGGGCTTATTGTAGAAATTTGTGTCGTGTTACTTTACGTACTAGCCCCGGATAAATTTTTAGGGGAAAATAAATCGTTCCCGAGCTTTCTTACAATATTTTTCGTATATAACGGAATTTTATATATGTTAAATAAACTAAATGCATGGGGTGGCGAATTAGTTTCCAAGTCTGGAGAGCGTGAGCAAGAGGCAAGTAAGCTACTACAAGAAACGAAAGAATTAGTAGCAAAGATTGAACAAAGTGCTCATACGTTAGGTATAGAAACGGATGATGTAAAAAACACATCGAATTCGTTAGCAACCGTCAGTGATACAATTTTAAATACGACACAACAAATTGCACAGTCTATTCAAAGTGAAGCCGACTCAATTTTTGCGATGCATAATATGATGCATGATTCGAAATCAGAGCTTTTGCAAACAGTTGATTTATCTCAAGAGGCGATGGAGCATTCACAGCAGGTAAATGAGCAGTTATCGATGAACACACAAAATGTAGATCAAGTAACGAAACAAATGGATATATTAAGTGATTCCATGAATATGACAGTGAGCACGATGAATGATTTACAAAATAGTCTACAAACGGTGAATGATTTACTTGGCAACATTAAAAATATTGCCGACCAAACGAATTTATTGGCATTAAATGCTGCGATTGAGGCGGCACGTGCTGGTGAACACGGGAAAGGCTTTGCAGTAGTAGCAGATGAGGTTCGAAAGTTGGCGGAGGAAAGTGCAGTAACGGCATCAAAAATTACGGAAGTTACTTCTAAGCTATTCACTAACTCATCAGCGGCACAAGAGCAATCTTTACAAGGTCAAACAACAGCGTTAGAAGGTCAAAAGTTACTACAAGAAATAGCAACGGTGTTTAACAATGTCAAGGAGTCAAGTGATATTTCAAATGTAAACGTGAAAAATAGTGTACTTGCGATTGAAAAAGTAAGCAATCAGTTCACTCATTTATTGGGTGAAATTGATATGCTATCAGCAGTGGCGCAACAAAATAGTGCGGCAACTGAAGAAATCGTATCTTCTATTTATGAGGAAAATAAACTATTAGAAGCAATTGGAGATGCAACAACTAAACTTCAAACGTTAAATAGAGATCTTATTGTTTTAACAAAATAGTTCAAACCGGCAGTATCGAAGAAGAATAGCTATATTACAGAGATCGATATTATATATGTTCTAGGTAAAAGAAGACTACACTAAAAGAAAAAGGTGAATAAAAAACCAGTCTGACTAAATAAAGTCAGACTGGTTTTTTTACTAGTAAGGAGAAGTTTATATCAAATTCATTAATTCGATCTGATCCATATTCCATCCGCTTGAAGACACAAAAATATCAACATATTTGAGTAAATACTCTACTTAGCATTAAGGATATTCTTTAATTCTTTGGAACAGTTTAGTACCTAGTTCATTACAAGCGATAGCTACTAGTATGATAGCGATGCCTAACCACTGCAAAGGCGTTACTACTTCTGACAAAATAAGACTCGCTGAGAGAATGGCAATAGGCAATTCAATAGACGTTAATATATTGGCGACTCCACCTGAAACTAACGGAGCACCAGCGGCGAAAAATAATGGTGGTAGCACTGCTCCGAATAACGAAACACCAACAGCAATCGACAACAAGTCACTCTCCAATGGCAGTACCGTAGGAATGTCATGCATGAATACAATGAACACTAAAATGGTTGAACCAGTCACCATTAAAGAGCTTCGCATCCATGGGTCCACATTTACAGCAACTTTACCACTGCAAAATATAAACCCTGCATAAGTGAATGCTGATAGGATTCCAAAGATTAACCCTTTATATGGTAGACCACCTATATCGCCATTTACAAAATTGGAAGCAAAAAAGACCCCTATTAAGATTAGTATGATGGACAATATAGTTATAGGTGCAGGTTTTATTTTGCTGAAAATCCATTCTAAAATAATGCCTATCCAAACAAACTGGAACATTAAAATAATAGCCAGTGACGCCGGCAAATATTCCATCGAACCATAATAAAAAATACTAGTTAAACCGATTAAGCAACCGGTAATCATTATCTGAACAATATTCTTCTTATTCAGGCCTTTGAAGCTGGCGCGTTTGATTAGAGTTAGGGACCATAATAAAAAGAAGGAAATGACCATTTGTACAATATTGATTTGCCCAAGCGAGTAGCCAAAGCTAAATCCAAGTTTAGCAAATATAGGTGTAAAGCCGAAAAAGGATGCACCTAATAATATATAAATAACACCTTTATTTAATTTCACGATATGACCTCCTTCGCGCCAATAATCATCATATCATGAAAAAAGAGATTTTCTATAAATACCTAAAATGAGGAACAAATTATAGAAAACTTACAGTCATTTTACAGATTATTTTTTCTGAAAAAGGTATTTTCTTAGTGCATAGAGAATGGTTAATATAGGAGATATGTAATAAAAATTAACTTAATATTCAAATTATTTGTTTGTTTTTGTTAAAAGGGGTGGATTATATGAGAAGTATGTTAAAAACGCTATTTATTATAGAGAAAACAAATAAGAAAAATATTTTTGCTTGTCTGATTGTGGCGCTTTGTATTATTGGGATGGTTGTTTATGCGAATTCAACAGAGTTAGGTAATCCTATTAAAGAAAAATCAAGTGAATCATTACCAGTTAAGGTAGCTATGAATAAATTTCAAATTGTAGATGCCAGTGAGTACGGAGATGGTAGTGATATATACAAAAATATCGTTAAACAATATTATACATATCCGAAACAAGGGATGGCCTTAAAAACAGAACAACCAGAATTATTTGTAGATACCGCAATAGAGCTTACAGAATTACGAAAACAAGCATTTGAAATGGAAAATTATAATCTGGTAGCTGGAAATTTGCCCTCAAAGATAGAGAATGAAATGGACTCTTCCTATTATAAATATTTAAAAAAACATAGTTTAGAATTGTCTTTTGGCTCCCTAAGTTTCTATCCATTTTTAGCGTTTTTATTTAGTGTGGTAGGCTCAGTATGGTTTGTTCTAATTTGTATTTACTCGTCTAATATTATGATAGAAGATTTCCGCCATATTTCTATTATAAAAGGTTATCCTATTGCTTTTAGTAAGTATGTGTTAGCGAAATGTATGACTTCGATGAGTATAGTAGTTATTTTCATAATTGAGCTCATCATATGTAGTTTACCTCTAATCTATTTTAAAGGATTAGGACAGGCATCCTATCCTGTAGCCGTTTTTAATGGGGACGTAATGATTTATCCTATTTATAAATACATAGCAGTTTCGATTATTTATATGATTGTTCTGGCGATTTTTGCGATTTTATTGTCTGTAATTTTAAATGTACTATTAAAAAATGTTTATTTAACTATTTTTGTACAAGTTATGCTTGTTGTTTTACCCATTTTGTTCCCGGGGCTAATCGAGCTGATACCGTTTAATCCATTTAACTATGTTAACTTTCCGAGTGTCTTAAATGGAGAGTCTTTGAATTTAGCTACGCCAGTCGCCTTAAATAGCAATGCAGGATTGCTTTATTTGTGTATTAGCATTGGATTGCTAATGGCTATTATAAAATGGGTTTTATCGACAGGTAAGCTACAGAAAATATAGGAGGTGGATAAAATGTGGGCCTATTTTAAATGGGAGTTGAGTCAATTTTTTACGAATAAGAAAAACATAGCTGTATACGTGATTTTACTATTTTTAGCTATATACTTTGTATTAAAAATTGCACCTTCATACGAACCTATTGAAAAAGTCGATGTAGCAGAGATGGAAGCACGTTACACGACGAGAGATGATTTTATCAAAAGTGTCGAAGGGAAAGACAATATACATCCTTCCGTTGCATTTGCACTGGCCATATTCCCGGGGTGGAATGAATATGATAAGGCAAGAATTGATGCAATTGGTGATAAGGATTACTTAAAATATGCAGAAGCAACAGCGGGATGGTATCTGTATTCAGACCAACTAATTGTCAACAGTGGTGACTTCTTCTACAACCCTCTCTATTACACCTATGGTAATAATTATGCTCATGCTGATGGACATTATGGTTATGGTTATACAGCTAGCAGGTTTACTGGTTACGTAGAGGGAAACTCGGAGCTGTCTATGGAGTTGTTTGAAGAAAGAACTGCTCTGCAAACTTTACAACGGATGCTAAATGATTATTTGCCAATCGTATTATTTATAAGCTGTATCTTTTTATCTGTAGATATTGTGTTGAAAGATCGTCGTAACCCTAGTTTATTAAAAGGATTTCCCATAGCTGATTGGAAAAAGCTATTGATGAAAGGAATAGTTGCTTTTATAGGAAGTGTTCTAACATTTATTCCTCTATGCGTAGGTTTTATAGTTATTGGATTACAAAATGGATTTGGTGATTTTTCACTGCCTGTGCCTATCTATTCTTACATAGAAGAAACCTTTACTAATATGCCAATGATTACATTTATATTAAAAAATGTCTTATTTATGGCTATTTGGTTCTTATTCTTTATAGTGATCAGTTTGTTCCTAAGTATAATTGTGAAAGCGGAGTTTGCTAATTTATTTGTCAGCTTTCTCCTAATTGCTGCTGAGTGGATATATTTTGAACGAGTAATGGGGGCATATTCAGATATTGAACGTTATCCAACATCATATGTACAAGTAGGACAAGTCATTTCAGGATATAGAAACTTTGTTTATGAGTCGCCTGATTTAACCTATCAATACGGGTTAACAATAGTAGGAGGTTGTACACTCTTGTTGATGATATTGACGCTGATTGTGAGTAAATTTAAAAGGTTTAAGTTAATAGCCTAGGAAAGGGTGATAGACTTGTTGGAATTAAAAAAAATAGGTGTACAGTTTGGAGACAAACAGGTATTAAAGGATATATCGATTAAATTTCAACCAGGGGAAATCATTGGTTTAGTAGCACCAAATGGCACAGGGAAATCGACATTGATGAATGTGATCATGAATTATTTACCTCCCAATCAAGGAAAGGTGATTTTAAATCATGAACTACAATATTCAAGTAAAGCAAATGAGGTGAAGATACATCAGGATGTATCTATGATGCCGGACCAAAGTGATTTATATAATCATGTTTCTGGTAAGAATCATCTGAAAATCTATCAGGAAATGTGGAATAGCGATCCGAAATTAATAGATGACACAATTGTAAAACTTGGTATGGAATCTTATGTAAAGAAAAAAACAGGCACTTATTCTTTAGGAATGCGTCAGCGTCTATGCTTTGCTATGCAAATTGTTTCCAATACACAAGTGATGCTGATGGATGAAGTGATGAATGGATTGGATCCAACGCACGTAGAGCTAATATCTCAAATACTTTTACAAAAAAAAGCAGAAGGTAAAACAATTATTATTGCCTCTCATTTATTGGAGAACCTAGAGCAATACGCAGACCGTATATTCTTTATGAAAAATGGTGAACTAAAGTTAGTAGACGATGTGTCACCTGGTTTTAGTGACAACAAGGTAACAACGGTTCGTGTATCAAATTTCTCGCAGGAGCTCCTTATAGTTTTTAAAGAGCAGTTTCCAGAACTAGCAGTGCAGACATTACCAAACGGTAAAACGCTTATTGATGTAAAGGAGCAAGACACAATAACTTTAGGTGCCATTACCCAGTATTTAATAGCACAAAGACTAACTGATTTTAGCTTTGGTAAGTTGACATTGAATGATTTATATTCGTTGGAGTACCAGCAAAGCTAATTACTTCTTGAAACAGAGCAGACTTGCGATTCCCAATGGGACCTTGCGATTTGCTCTGTTTGAGTTGCGCTTATTATGGCTATGGACAAAATTGTGGAGTATTTTGCTACGATTAGTCCCATAGTATTAGCTTAATGACAGTGCAACCATAATGCGTTATAATTAACCACATTGTAATCACCCTTCAACTAAAAGAAAGGGGTTTTTTTTATGATTAAATTAGTTAATGTCAGTAAAAGCTTTTCGCAGTTTAAAGTCATTAAATCTGTATCTCTAACGATAGATAAGGGTGAGGTCCATGGGATTATCGGAGCTAGTGGAGCAGGGAAATCCACCTTGTTGAGGCTTGTGAATTTGTTAGAACTCCCGGATCAAGGGGAAGTAGAAGTGAATGGTCAAAAGCTAACAAATCTTAGCAGCAAAGAACTTCGACGAGCCCGCAAGTCAATCGGAATGATTTTTCAACACTTTAACCTATTGGCAAATAAAACTGTTTACGAGAATGTAGCAGTATCGTTAGAGTTGGCTAACTATCCAAAGAAGGAACGTAGGGATCGGATAATAGAGTGTCTTCAATTTGTTGGATTAAAAGATTTAATAAAGCAATATCCAGCACAATTAAGTGGTGGTCAAAAACAGCGTGTTGCAATTGCAAGAGCATTAGCGAACAATCCACAAGTTTTGTTATGTGATGAACCAACCTCTTCACTGGATCCAAATATAAGTGCTGAAATACTAGGAGTATTAGAAAACATTAATAAAGTTCTAGGTGTTACAATTGTTATTGTCAGCCATGAGATGGAAGTAATTAAAAGTATATGTAATCGAGTAACGGTTATGGCAAATGGAGAAATTTATGATACCGTATCAACTGAACCAATTGGGATCCACCATATAGATAAGAGCCCTAGCTATTTTGTAGAGCAATTAGCAAAGGCTGGTGAGATGGATGATGCCTGATATATTGGTTCAATATGAAGCTGAAATTTGGTTGTCCATTGGTGAAACATTTATAATGGTTGGGGCATCTATAGGAGCAGCGATACTATTAGGTCTCCCGGTTGGGACTTTACTTTTCCTTTGTCGCAAGGGAGAAGTAATTGAAAATCGATTGGTTTTTACTGTTTTAAATTTATTGGTAAATATAATTCGATCTTTTCCATTCTTACTACTAGTTGTTTTTTTAATTCCTTTTACAAGATTAATCATAGGGACAGCTATCGGCACAACAGCTGCAATTGTTCCTTTGTCAATCATTGCTATTGCACATTATTCAAGACTAGTCGAGCAATCTTTATTGGACGTACCTAAAGGTGTAATGGAAGCAGCAATTTCAATGGGTGCTTCTGTTAAAGAAATAGTATTTAAATTTCTTTATGTAGAGACTAGATCTGGTCTTGTTCTTGGACTAACTACATCAATAATTAGTTTTATTTCTTACTCGACCATTATGGGAGTAGTAGGAGGCGGTGGTATTGGTGACTTTGCTATACGATATGGATATCAACAATTTAAGACGGATTTAATGATTTATATGATTATTATTATGATTATACTAGTACAGCTTATTCAGTTTACTGGTACTACTATCGCCAGAATAATAGATAAGCGTTAGATAACAGGGATAACAGGAGGAACATATGAGAAAAATTCTTTTATTAATAACATTGTTAGTGGTAATTTTAGCTGGTTGTAGCCAAGAGAAAGAGAAGAATGATAAAGAAAAAGTGAAGGGAAATGATGAAGAAGTAACATTAAAAGTAGCGTCATTAATACCTCCAATGACAGAAATTCTTGAACTTATTAAACCGAAGTTAGCAGAGCAATCAATTAATCTTGAAATAGTTGTTTTAGGAGATAATGTTCAACCTAACACTGCACTAGCAGCAGAAGAAGTAGATGCGAACTTCTTCCAACACGTTCCCTATATGGAGGAATTCAATAGAAATAACGATGCAAATCTAGTGCCAATTATTCCTATATACTTTGCGAATTATGGTACATATTCTAAAGAGTATAATTCGATGGATGAATTACCGGAAGAAGCTGTAATTGCAATAGCAAATGACGTTTCAAATATAGATCGTTCACTAGCATTGTTAGCCCAGCATAAGGTCATCACTTTAAAAGAAAAAACAGGTTCCTACTATACGAAAGCTGACATCCTGGAAAATCCGAAAAACTATAAGTTTGAGGAAGTAGATTTGTTGATGCTAGCGAGAATGTACGATGATGCAGATGCAGTAGTAATGACACCAGCATATGCTGCACCATTGAATTTGACGCCAAAAAGTGATGCACTTCTTACCGAAGGAGACGACAACGACTTTGCTATTACTTTAGTTGCGCGCGAAGATAATAAGGATTCAGAAGCAATTAAAAAACTAGCGGAAGCTATGACAAGTACTGAAGTACGTGAGTTTTTAGAGAAAAACTATGATGAAACGGCAATTCCAGCATTCTAATATAACTTAAAAAGGGCTATTCGAGTGGATTTACACTCTGAATAGCTTTTTTTTGTGAGGAGAAAATTATAGAAGGGCATTTAGCTCTGGTGACAGTAGCAAACATACTAATTCTTATATGAATGCAGATATAGTCAGCGATTTTGTATGTCATTACCTGACTGGAAGTAGTCACATTTTTTGCTGACTTTAAAATCGCTTACAAATAGCTTATAATGGACTCGTAGTAGAAGATAGAATATTTATAATTGTAATTTATGATATGGTTATATTAGAATAGAAAAGATGTATTTCTGTAATTTAACTTGACATAAAGTTATGCCTAAGTAGTGTACATCCTTTAAACAAATACGGAGTAAGGAAGGTTTATATGAACAAGAGAGAAACTGAAATAGAAACAGAAGTTATCTTAATAGGTGCCGGAATTATGAGTGCTACTTTAGGAACATTATTGAAGCAATTAAAACCAGAGTGGAAAGTTAAAGTATTTGAGAAACTCGATAAAGCAGGGGAAGAAAGCTCTAACGAATGGAATAATGCTGGAACAGGGCATGCAGCACTGTGCGAGCTAAACTATACTTCAGAAAATCCTGATGGCTCTATGAATATTACTAAAGCTATTAATATTAATGAACAGTTCCAACTTTCCATGCAGTTTTGGTCTTTTCTGGTAAACAGTAAGCTACTAAATAATCCGGAAGATTTTATCATGCCGTTACCTCACATGAGCATGGTACAAGGAGAAGAGAACGTCGCATTTTTAAAGAAACGTTTTGAAGCAATGTCAAATAACCCTTTATTCCAAGGAATGGAATTTTCCGATAATCCAGAAAAACTGAAAGAATGGATTCCGCTGATTATGCAAGACCGTCCAGCAACAGAAGCAATTGCAGCTACAAAAATTGACTCTGGAACAGATGTTAACTTTGGAGCTTTAACACGTATGTTGCTTGACCATCTAAAAAACCAAAACGTTGATATAAATTATAATCATAGTGTGGAAAATCTTAAACGCACGAGTGATGGCAAATGGGAAGTAAAAGTAAAGAATGACGCTGAAGGTAAAATTGAATACCATACCGCAAAATTTGTCTTCGTTGGAGGCGGAGGTGGAAGTCTTCATTTATTACAAAAATCCGGTATTCCTGAAGGGAAGCATATTGGTGGATTCCCAGTAAGTGGACTATTCTTAGTATGTAACAAACCAGAGGTTGTAGAACAACACCATGCAAAAGTATACGGGAAAGCTAAAGTTGGTGCTCCACCAATGTCTGTTCCGCATCTTGATACTCGATTTATTGACAATAAAAAATCGTTACTATTCGGACCATTTGCAGGTTTCTCACCGAAGTTTTTAAAAACTGGTTCCATGATGGATTTAGTAACTTCTGTGAAACCAGATAACTTAACAACTATGTTGGCAGCAGGCGCAAAAGAGTTATCATTAACAAAATACTTAATCCAACAAGTTATGTTGTCAAAAGAAAAACGTATTGAAGAATTACGTGAATTTATCCCTAATGCTAAACTTGAAGATTGGGATACAGTAGTTGCAGGTCAACGTGTACAAGTTATAAAAGACACAGAGACTGGTGGTAAAGGCACACTTCAATTTGGTACAGAGATTGTTACCGCAGAGGATGGCTCTATCGCAGCATTGCTAGGTGCCTCTCCAGGTGCCTCAACCGCTGTACATGCCATGATCGAGATACTTTATAGATGCTTCCCACAACATGTAGATGAGTGGGAACCAAAAATTAAAGAAATGATTCCATCATACGGCGTATCGTTAATGGAGAATCCTGAGCTTTTACAGGAAGTTCATGCTTCAACTGCAGAAACACTTCTACCTAGCAAGAAAGAGAAAGCTCATAATTAAGTCTTCCAAAGAATCTTTAATCTGTCTATTGATGGATTAAAGATTCTTTTTTGATTTCTAGGACTTTCAGAAGAAAAATTCTTATAAATTTATATCGTAGAATGGGACAAGATACTTTATAAGGAATACATTTTGTATTTCTTAAAAAATTTCAATGAGGAGGACATTTATGCCAAATGTAGAAGTGAAATGCGCTGTATCAAATTGTATTTTTCACGCAAAAGGGAATGTTTGTGGTGCCGAAAAAATTGAAATAGATATGGATTACCATGCAAACCACAATAATACAGAGTTCGCTTCTGAATTTGATTACCGCTCTATTTCTGAAGAAGCTAGTCATTCTGCAGATACTTGCTGTAAAACGTTCAAATCTAAAGATGTAGCTTGCGAATAGTATTAGTAAATCATACTAATGCAAAAAGCAGCCCTGTTTTTTAGATTATATTGGCGAAAATAACCTGATCATTGAGATGGAGGGACTAAAGAATATTATCTTTAGTCCCTCTTTATATAGCTATTTGAAATACGGAATTTTTTTTAGTACTACACAAACTGGAATGGCAACACAGAGTCCTACAACATTTTGTACGATGTTTCCAGGAATAGAGGCTGCTGGTATGATCCAACTTTTAAAGATGATTGCTTCTCCAAGATAATAGACAGCTAGCATAAAAGGAATCGACACAATTGTAGCAATTAGATTGAGTGCTAAACTACTTCCGTTGCGTCCCTTCGACCAAGCAACTTTTCCCACGATATAACCCTGCAAGCCACGTGCTAAAAACGTAATTGGTGCCCATAAAACCCAAGGACCTACTAAATCGAATAAGCCCATACCAATAGCACCAGCAATAGCACCTTTTTTAGGGCCAAATAAAATAGAAGAGATAAAGAGTACGGCCGTTCCAAGATGAACTAACCCTCCATTAGCTGTGATAGGTAATTTAATGTTTAATAAAATAGTAGCAACGAAGACAAGTGCAATTAACATAGATGTAATAATTAAATCGAAAGTACGTACATGAGAATAGCTTGTTGTTTTTTGCATAGTTGAATCCTTCCTTTTTCAAATTATTTTTTAGATTGAATTTACATTAGCAATGAATTGATGTTTTTAAAAGTACCAATATAAAGAAAACTGTAGTGGTCAGTTTGTAAGGAAACAGAAAACTTAAGAGCAAAATTCAATATAACTAGTGGATTTAAATTTCGCAAAAAAAAACGTTCAAAGGCAAATATCCTTTAACGTTTATTTTTTATACATATGTCGTATTAGTATTGTTATAGGACATGATACAATTTAATCACCCAAACTTGTATATAGGGGGTGGAGAGATGGCTCGTAAAATTGCTCCATATATTTTGGTAGTTGGTCTATTCTGTATAGTATTGGATGGACTTTGGATTGTAGAGTCATATGATTCGTCTGTTTCCTATCCAAGAGAGGCACTGATTTATTTGTTAATAGGGATATGTTTGATCGTTATTTCCTATTTCTTTTTCAAATTTAAAAAGCCTCTAAGTATAGCAATACCGAAGGATTGCGAAGCTAAGAAAGATAATAGATTGTATATTCGTAAAGTATGGGATAAAAGAGAGGAACTTGGAGAAAGGGCAATGGTAATTCTCTTGATTACTTTAGTAATTATAGCTGTTTTCGATTTTGGGCTAGCCGTTCAATTATTATTACCAATCTTATTCTGTGGAATGGTTGTAGTAGCTTTCCTCTATGCAATGTATCATGAAGAAATGCAAGTGGAAGATGATGAACAACTAAAACCCAAAACTGCTAAAGTCCGAAAGCTTATGAGTTTACTTGATTATAGAAATCACCTCTTTAGCTTGTCCTTGCTCCTATTTATAATAATAATCTTCTCTTATTTATTCGCTAAGGATCTAGGTTATACATTTGCCGAAATAAGTGGTATGAATGTAATGACTTTAGAGGGTGGAGTATATAGCTTAGCTGGCCTTATTTTTTTATGTGGGTTTGTCTATATTATCCACCACGTAGATTTTTTAGGTGTTCGACAAGCAAGACAGAGTTATGAAAAGGTATTAAGAATACATTTTCTGGAACTCGGTTTTGTGGGAATAGTTTTCTTTATTTGGTTAATTTCTTTAGTGTTCAGCTATTAGAGTCTATATAGTCAGTCGTCGAGATATGATAATCACGATGACTGACTGATAATATATATGCAATTCTATTTATTTTATACATACAGACCCGCTAAGAAGATACCTAATGCCTCTTCATAGATTTCATCAAATTGGGAGAGGGGTAGTGGATTTATACCTGTGCCAAGCTCAACCGTAAATCCTGGTCTGCGCCAATCCTGGATAAACCAGTCTTTATAGCCCGCATAGCTATCAATCGTTTGCACAGGCTCGTAGCCACTGACTCTACTAAATTCTGTGACCATTGCTTCAGACTCGGGTGGCTCGAGGTTTTCAAATCCCCAATAGATAACTTCTCCTTGTGTATGAAATGCAAGTACTCTTGCAAAATCACTATTTCTAGTCAAATCTGCCATTGCAATTGCTTCGGGTTCAGACAAGGGGCTTTCCCCTCCGTAATCTCTGGGACCTGGTACCTGAGGATTACGGGCACGTTCTAATTCCCATTCAGCAGGAAATTGATCATTCAGATCGACTCCTCGAATATTTGCTTTCCATCCTGAAAAATCAGAGCTACCATTATTCCATTCAATTACTCTATCTCTCCATGGACTTTCTTCTGGTAGACCATTTAGTACAAGATCCACACCATCGGGATTAACCATGGGAACTATAGACAGAGAGGCTTGTGAGTATAGTGGAAGCGTATTGAGCCCTCGAATAGGAGTTTGGTTAGTAAGAGACAGTGCGTAATCGTTTAAAAAGGTTAATATGATGGGAGTTGTAATCCATTCATTTGCATGGAAGGAAGCATTATAATGAACTCTTTTTTCTCCATCTCCTATTAATACTTCAGGTATTTCCCGCCCCTCCACTGAATTACCGATAGAAGATATCCTTAAAAACGGGTAAACAGTTTGTAGTTGTCTCATATCATTCATCAATGTGCTATAATCATAATTCTGTTTTCCATTCACTATTCTCCATGTCACTCTAATGGGAATGTTAATTGTCTGTCCGATTCTTAAAAACGCTGGATTAAGTGTAGGATTAACAAGAAAAAGTGTATCCAGTGGAAGATTTCTGCTACTAGCAATAGACCACAGTGAATCCCCCGATTTAATTTGGTAAGAAGTAGTAACATATCCTGGGATTTGAATACGCGCACCTATTGATAGTGTTTGTGGGTCGATATTCCGATTAGAGTCAATAATAAGCCGAAAAGGAACCTTGAATAATTGACTATAATACCAAAGTGAGTCCCCAGATCTAACGTATACGTCCATGTCGTTCCTCCTTTTTAAAAAAACCAATCATAAAAGTATATGAAAATAACTCAAAATTAGTGAGAGTGCAATAAGTAAAAAGCACATCGAAGTCGATGTGCTTTTGGGAGGTTAATCTTTTTTCATAATAAAACTTAAATGCCGACCTGATTGTCGATCCTCTCTATAAGAGAATCCATCTGGACTTATGAACGTACAGGTTGGATCAATTGTAATATGGTCTGTAGGAATTCCGGCGAGCTCGCACTGTTTTTTCACCGTTAACTGGTTGTCGATATGATACTTGTTAGTTGAACTCTTAAAATATATAAAGTCTTTAGCATAGCCTAAGTTATTAAACTTTTTATAGACATCTAGATCTACTTCGAACTTCTCTTGGCTCAGGGCAGCACCTATTTGTACCTGGAAGTCACTTGGGTTACAGTTTTCTACCTTTTTTAAGTGTCTAAACAGCTTTAGGGTCACTTCCTTAATCGTCCCTTGCCAGCCCGAATGAATAACACCAATAAGACCATTCACTTTGTTGTAAAAGATGACGGGAACACAATCAGCGGAGAAACTGGTTAAAATAATATTTGACTCAAAAGTATACAAAGCATCCGTGTCAGGTATGGCGGTATCCTTTGTTCTAGCTCCACGACCTTTATCTTCAATCGTTACTCGATGAAAGTTGGCACTATGCGTTTGATTGGCGCAAACGAAATTGTCCATTTCACTAGAAAGAGAAGTCGCTAGTTTTTTTCGGTTTTCAAGGATGTCCTCCGGATTTACACAAATATGTAGAGCCATGTTTCCTTGTTCTAGTTCTGTAGTATTTTTCAAAGTCATTCCTGCAATTATCTTGTCATTATTAACGTACATTTTCATTTTCATGTCATCACCTAAATTCACTATATAATAGCGGGTTTTAAATGTATATATAATACAATGGGATGATTGTACTTTTGTCTAAATTTTCGTTGGAAATGCTATACTTATATCTAATAAATATATCCATATAGGAGAGTTTTATGGTTTTTAAACGACACCAATTAGTCGCTAATAAATGGAGTGTACTAATTTTAACGATATTAATAACTGTAATAGCTAGCGAATTTAAAGTGATTCCTTTTAATGGGGAGGATTTCCGTTTTGGATTAGGAAGTGCTGCTTTTTTCTTTCTTCTGTTAATATTTCAACCGACGTCTTTAATATTCACGGGTTTTTTAACAGGAGTTACGGTTGTTCTTGTGCGAATTGGGGAGGATATGATATTTACTGATGAGGCTTTTGGGCTAATATTAGTAGATCATATACCCGCTTTTTTATTTTATTTGCTTTTTGCAACTGGGTTTAGTGTTATACGCATAGAGCGGTTTAAAAAGGCGCCTCTGCTTCTAGGAGCGTTTGCCACAGTTTTGGAGTTTATAGCTAATAGTGTGGAGCATATTGTTCGATATTTATTATGGAGCAATATGCATCTGGAGGTTCAAGAATGGGTACTATTAGCATTGGTAGCCATTTTTCGAAGTTATTTTGTAGTAGGCTTATATAGCTCAATTATTATAATGGAGCAAAATAAGCGGATACAAGAAATGTTAAAGGTTGGTTCAAACTTATATGCAGAAACACTTTATCTACAAAAATCGATGAATCATATAGAGAAAATTACTGCTTCTAGCCATGATTTATACCGCAAATTAAAGAGCCAGGATCATCTTGCTTTAAGTACCCAAGCTTTGAAAATTGCTCAAGAAATACATGAGGTAAAAAAGGACTCTCAACGGATTTTAGCGGGATTGCAAAAGATCACAACAGTTGAAAGGAACAAACATTACACGCTCTCAGAAGTTGTACAGCTTGTTATCCAAGGGAACGAAAAATACAGTGAATTACTTAATAAAGAAATTGTCATTCACTCTACTATTTTAGTCGATTATGACACAGAGCAACAAATTCCATTGCTGGCACTATTGAATAATATATGTGCTAATGCAGTAGAAGCTATATCAACTACAGGCAAAATTAGCATAGAGGTTTGTGAAGAGTCAGAATTAACGTGGTTTATTATCAAAGATACTGGAGGAGGTATCTCCAAAGAAGATCATGGCATTGTATTTGAACCAGGCTATACTACCAAATTTAATGATTCAGGAGTAGCGGCAACAGGTATTGGTCTATCCCACGTCAAAGAAATTATTACAACCCTGGAAGGCCAAGTACAAATTGAATCTTTTGATAAAGGTACTACCTTTAAGGTAAATATCCCAACAGAAAACATAAGAAAAGGTGGGTAAAATATTGCGTTACTATATTGTAGATGATGATTCAGCAAGTAGAATGATGCTAAGAAAAATCATAACAGATGACGAGTTAGGATTAGTAATTGGAGAAGCAGAAAATGGTGAAAAAAGCTTAGTTCCAATACTTGCTACACTTCCAGATGTAGTGCTGATTGACTTTCTCATGCCAGATCTAGATGGCATTGAAACAATTGAAAAATTGAAAAATAGAGGATTTGAAGGTCAATTTATCATGATTTCTCAAATTGTTAATAAAGAAATGGTAGGAGAAGCTTATAAAAAAGGAATTGAATTTTTTATACATAAACCAATTAATAGGGTAGAGGTTCAAAGTATATTGCAGAAAAATGCAGAACAAAAACGATTACGGAATTCGCTTTTAACGATAAAAGAATCTTTAGCAAGCTTCAATACAATTATGCCCGCTCTAAAAAAGGTAAATGTGGGAGAATTGGTCAGTATTAAGCTTGGTGATATGGGGATAATGAGTGAGGTAGGCAGCAATGACCTGAAAGAGATTATAGAAATGTTAGTGCACGGAAACAATGAGTCGAATGTTTTTCCAGCATTAATCGATATTTATGAGTCTCTTGCGAGAAGACGGAATGCAGAAGATATAAAAAAGGAAATGAAAGCAATTGAGCAGCGGCTCCGAAGAACTATATTAGCAGCAATCCAGCATATGGCTACAATTGGTTCAATCGACTATACAAGTAGAGAATTTGAGCATTATGCACCCCGATACTTTGAATTCCAAGAAGTTCGAAGGTTGATGATTGAGGTAGGAGAGAACCGCTTTAACTCTTCCAAAATAAAGATTAATATTAAAAAATTTCTTCAAATGTTATACGTCGAAGTATTGGAAAGTTATAAGCAAATTTAGAAGACTCTTCGTTCGGGGAAGTATAATGTAGGATTTTGTAGGATTTGATAAGTTATCTTTAAAATAGTTTTAAGCTAATTTATATATGGAAAGCGCTTACAACTAGGAGGGATAGCATAATATGAAAAAGAAATTCAAGTTTACATTAGCATATCAAATATTAGTAGGTCTAATCCTAGGGATTATTGTGGGTGCAGTTTTCTTTGGAAATCCTTCAGTAGAAAAGTACTTGCAGCCAATAGGAACCATGTTTATCAATATGATTAAAATGATAGTTGTTCCTATCATTGTTTCAACTTTAATCTTAGGTGTTGCGGGAACTGGTGATATCAAACAATTAGGTAAATTGGGTGGGAAAACACTAATTTACTTTGAGCTTGTAACAACCTTTGCTATTATCATTGGATTATTTGCAGCAAACATTTTCCAACCTGGTGAAGGGATAGATATGTCAAGCCTTGCTAAAGGTGATATCGATCAATATGTTCAAACAACAGAGCAAGTCCAAAAAGAGGACCATGGGATATTAGATATAATTGTAGGAATAGTTCCTGATAATATCGTGCAAGCGATGGCGGCAGGAGAAATGCTTCCAATTATTTTCTTTTCGGTATTATTTGGGCTAGGTATTGCGGCAATCGGTGAAAAAGGAAAGCCTGTTTTAGCTTTCTTCCAGGGTACAGCAGATGCGATGTTCTGGGTCACAAATCTTATTATGAAATTTGCTCCTTTTGGCGTTTTTGCTTTAATCGGAGTAACAGTTTCTAAATTTGGTCTCGAATCCTTGTTGCCGCTGGGTAAACTAATGATTCTTGTGTACGCCACAATGATATTCTTTATAATCATTGTACTTGGAGGTATAGCGAAATTTGTTGGAATCAATATATTCCATCTACTAAAAGTACTAAAGGATGAACTTCTTTTAGCGTATTCAACGTCAAGTTCAGAAACAGTTTTACCAAAAGTAATGGAGAAGATGGAGAAATTCGGAGCACCAAAAGATATCGTATCGTTTGTAGTGCCAACAGGATATTCGTTTAACTTGGATGGTTCTACGTTGTATCAAGCAATTGCGGCAATCTTTATAGCTCAGATGTATAATATTGACTTAAGTATTTCTCAACAAATTACATTAGTACTAGTTCTAATGGTCACTTCTAAAGGTATTGCGGGAGTTCCAGGGGTTTCGTTTGTTGTGTTACTGGCAACTTTAGGAACAGTTGGTATCCCACTTGAAGGTCTAGCCTTCATCGCCGGAATTGACCGTCTTCTAGACATGGCTCGTACAGTTGTAAATGTTGTAGGAAATGCGCTAGCTACGATCGTTATGGCTAAGTGGGAAGGCCGATTCGATCAAGAAAAAGAAGAAGCGTATTATCTTTCTTTAAAGAAAACGGTGTAACATCTTTATAGAAAAAGGTCACTATATTCTAGAAACATAACAAAAAAACGGTTATCCAATTGGATGACCGTTTTTTTGTTGTAGTCTCAGAAAAGCTCTACGATAAATTTTAGTAATGAATGGTGTGCTTCGTTAAAGATTTAACTTGAAACTGTGTTTCAAATGTTGAGTTTTTTAAATAAACGAATTGTCTATAGATGTCGGTCTTGGAGTTTCGTCTTCGCTAATATGTTTTATGTTCGTTGTAAAGCTTAGAGCTAGGACGACAATACTTGATAAGGTTAGCAATACAATCTTCTTTTTCATTTTATAAATCCTCCCAATTATTAATAAATTTTTGTTTAAACAAAACCTGATTTGCTTTTTGATAATATATACTTGCTGCTTTAAACTTGTGATGTTTAAAAAGGTAATCTGCCAATAATATAGAATACTTTTGAACATGTCGTCCATCTTGTTCGTTTTCAAAATAACTTATAGCTTCTGTTAATACCATTTCAAGTTCTTCCGTTTGGTTAAGGTAATGACTATAAATTTCAAGGTGGTAAAAATAAGCAAAGTAATTTTTTGTAGATGATTTTTCTTGAGCAATTTTTATTAATCCTTTTTGACACCATTGCAGAACCTGTTGATGGTCAGATTGCTTGGAATACTCTTTTATAATAGATAAAGTTGTTAGTAAGTATCCTTCCGCATTACAGTCTTCTTCTTTAATTTTTAAACTAAGCTTATAAAACTCTATTGCTTTTTCAGGACACCCTTGAATGGCATATAAGGACCCTAGGTTTTGGTAAATCACCTCCTCATAGTTAATCAATTTATAGTCTTTCGCAAGCTTTGCCGCTAAATAATAGTTCTTTTCCGCTTCTTGAAATTGTCTCATTTTTTTATAGGCAATTCCTATAACAATGTAATTATCAATAGCTCTTTCGAATAACAGATTATCTTTATAGTAAAGTAGTGATTTGGAAGCGTAATTAATTGCATTAAAAAATTCATTACATTTTGAGTACGTTAAACTAAGTACATTATAGAAATCAGCTAATTCCCATTCTTCAATACTCCCTTTATTTAAGTGTCCTAATGAAAGCTCTAACCGGCTTAATGCAGCTTGGTAATTCCCCTCTAAATAACTATAAATCCCCAAATTCAAATTAAGAATAAACTTTGTTTTCTCGTCTATCTCGTCTTTTATTTGTACAATTGCCTTATAGATTGACTGCAGGTTTTCCTTCTTCTCATCTAGTATTAACAGTAGACGGAAGAGGTAAAGTTGATAACTGTAATAATTATTTAGTTGTAAAAAGTGTAGTTTTTCGTCGGTGTATTTCTGTAAAGCTCCCCTTATAAAGTTTTTATCTCTCTTCAAAACTCCTATTTTGTATAATTCGGATAGGGATGTAATCACTTTATTTTCCTTTTCACTGGACACTTGATCTATTTCTATATCTAGTTTTTTGAGTAATAAGTTTACTACTTCTTCACTTGGAACCGTTAAACTATTTTCTATTTTACTTAAATAGGATGTAGAGCAGATTCCTTTGGCCAATGTGGTTTGTTTCATACTTTGGTCTATTCTTTCTGATTTTATTATATGACCTATACTACTCATTTTCTTCACCCCTTATGAATTAGTAATGTACTAATTCTTGAAATAATCTAAATATCCTTTTTCAATCGTTCGACTAAAAACGACTACTAAATTGTAGAAAGACTTATTATATTGTAGAGATTTGTAGAATATTGATACAATAATTATCCGAATTGATTTAGAAGTAGTAAATTTTCATTAAAATAGGAAAATAGGTTGAGTTATATAGTAATAAGGGAAGAACTCAGGTAATGTTTCCCAACCTTTAATTATTCTAAATATAACAAAAATTTAGTATAATTAAATAAAATATTAATAAAAAGGAGGAAGAAGACTAACGTGAGATAAAATTATTTTTGGACAAGTAAGTTTTAGCAATACAACAGTTATACTTTAATTGGTTTTACTCAACGGGAATATCAATTGTTTGGGAATGGTAAATAAAAGGGAAAGGGGGGTACACATGATTGGGGAGGAAAACATCGTACAATTAATTGGAAACTTTGGATTTCCTATTGTAGTCACTATTTATTTATTACATCGCTTTGAAAATAAAATAGACTCTCTCGAAAATACCATTCACAATATAGCAAATGTTGTAAACAATAGTATAGAAAAAAGAAAGTGAACGTGTAACAAGAAGGAATTGAATTCCTGTTGATAATATAGATTAAAATTATTCTTTTAAAGGTAAGCTAAGCTTATTTTCACTAACTATAATTTTCTTCTAAGAAAATGCTAGAAGTGAAAAGTAATCCATCCTGAGTAATAACTCAAAAATGGATTACTTTTTTAATGTGAATAAGGGGAACTACTGTTATGCAATATAATCCTCTTTGGGGATATCGTCGGCAGCACCTTTATTGTAATATTTTCCTTTTGTTAATACTGCAATAAAAACAGTAAGAATTGCTGCTAAAATAGCTGCAAAGAAAGCAGCGGTACTTTGTAAAAATGAACCCATATAACCTAATGCTGCAAATGTACCTATGCCACTGGCAACGATTAAAGATACAACTCCAACAGGATTCCATTTGTAGAGAAATTCCTGGCGAGCCTCATAATAACCATTCCCAATTTTCAAAGCTTTTTTAACGACCAATGCATCGGTCACCAATATAGCTGCCCATGATAGTAAAAATACACCTTGAAATGTCATAGCTGTATCTAAATGATCTACAATACCACCGAGCATTAGAATTATTGCAGTAATTGCACTTACAACCACCCAAAATCTGCGTCCAGGTGTAAATTTAAAAATGTTTTCAAAGAAGTTTGATAGCGATAGGGAACTACTATATATGTTAGTAATATTTATACGTAGTTGAGTTAGCATCGTGAATAATGCTCCACCAATACCTAGAAGCATTACAATATAAACTCCTGGATTTGGTTCACCTAAGCGAACACCAAACCAAATACCAAGACCCCCCATAATACCGAAGCAGAAAATTTGTGGAATAAAACCGATTGCCACCGAACCAATTTTAATATCTTTTGGTTTTAGAAAACGAGCATAATCAGATGCTAGTAGGGCTGTTAGACCCATTATTCCATGTTGAACACCTATGCAAAGGAGTAGGGCTTGTCCTCCAACTTGAACGCCTTCAGGTAAATAAGTCCAAAAAGGTCCTTCAAATACGGAAGGTTTATAAAATGATATAACAACTGCTGTTATTAAGAAAACTACAAATATAGGTAGAGACCACTTTTGTAACTTATCTAGTTGTTTAATTCCAAACCAGTTTAAAGGTATAACGATAAAACCGAAGAAAATGATTAATGCCCATTCTTGTAGGTTAGGGAAGAAGGTGTGAACCGCGGATACTAAAATCAGTCCTTCAAATGCACAATACATAATAAAGTTTGTCGCGTAGAGGAACGATGTTAGGGAAGCACCTATATAGCCAAAACCACCGCCTCTAGATAATAGATTGACATTCATACCAGATTTAGCGGATAAGTAAGCAATGAAGGTTCCTAATATACCGGCAACTACTATTGCGTAAATCGAGGAGATAATAGCATTTAGTGCCCCAAATTGCAGAGCCATTACACTACCCATTTGAAAGTAAAAAATGGCAGTGGCTATGCCGAATGTAATATTGGTTATACTTAACCAACCCATATTTCTTTGGCTACGGGGTACCTTTTCTAATGAATAATCTGAGTCCATTTGTTCTGTTACTTTGTGATCTGTAGTTTGGACAGATCTCATAATATCATTCTCCTTTAAAAAATAATTACCAATGTAAGTAGACACATTAATAACTAAATTCTCATTGTTTTTATATTTCCACCATTAATTATAACATATACCTAGCTAAGTATTAATACTGAGGCAGTTGACAGAAATATATGTGTATTGTAAACTATGAAACATAATTGAATATAACCTCACTTAGTGTAGTGAGGTAGAGGCGCGATATTTAACAGTCCTTAGTGGAGTTTGAGAAGCTACGATGCTAGGGAGAAGGAAATGTCGCCGAAGTTTGTAATATTACTCGTTATTACTTGCTGGGTCTGTAGTTAATAATTGCAGGACTGTCCACTATAAACATCCCGGTTTATAATGGTGTGCTATCTCATTTGGGAAAAGTAGAGGACCTGGGCAACTATACATATTGCGACCTGAGTTCATCTCAGGTCTTTTTTTGTACAAGTTGTCTTTTTTTATAGGCAAGAACATATATTGATAAAAAGGGAGAAATTAGAATGAAAAAAAGATTAGCATTTTTAACGATATTTGCATCTATTACATTGTTATTAGCGGCATGTGGAACTGCTGATAAAGAGACTTCGGGATCTTCAACAGCTAAAGATTCGGCTGATACATTTACAGTAGGCTTAGAAGCAGGTTATGCACCTTTTAACTGGACTCAACTAGACGATTCCAATGGTGGAGTGAAGATTGATGGAAACGCAGAGTATGCTGGTGGATATGATGTGGAAATTGCTAAACGTATTGCGGATGGATTAGGAAAGGAACTAGTTATCGTTAAAACAGAGTGGGATGGGCTAGTGCCTTCCTTGCAATCAGACAAAATTGATGCAATTATAGCGGGAATGTCACCTACAGAAGAGCGTAAAGAAACAATCGACTTTTCGGAAAACTACTATACTTCCAACTTTGTTATGGTAGTGAAAAAAGGTGGAGCTTTTGAAGGGGCTACTTCTATTCAAGATTTTAGTGGTGCTAAAATTACAGGTCAGTTAAATACTTCTCACTATGGCGTAATTGATCAAATCAAAGATGTGCAAAAACAACCAGCATCTGATAATTTCTCTGCCATGCGTGTAGCATTAGAATCTGGAGTTATTGATGGTTATGTGTCTGAACGTCCAGAAGGAATTAGTGCTTCTTCCGCTAATACCAACTTTGCAATGGTTGAATTTACGGATGGATTTAAAGCGGCAGAAGAGGATACAGCAGTAGCAGTAGGCTTGAAAAAAGATAGTAAATTAACAGAAGATATTAATAAAATTTTAGCGGAAATTTCTGAAGAAGAAAGACAAGAAATTATGGATGCTGCTATCAATAACCAACCAGCGGCAGAATAAGGGTGAAGTGATACCGGCTGCATCTTTTTGCAGTCGGTTTTTATATGGAATATATGCTTTCGAATTATTAACTATCTAGCTCCAGTCGCCAGCAGCGTCTGCGGCTTTTCTAAGAAAGGAGGGAAATGTATGAGCATTGAATATATTATTTCGATGATTACTAATAACTGGCCGATGTTCCTTCGTGGAGCAGGAATGACATTATTAATATCAATTATTGGTACAATTTTTGGAGCAGTTATTGGCTTGTTAGCAGGGGTTATTCGTACAATTCCTAAACCTGAAAGAAAAATGAAACGTATTTTGTTAAAAGTAGTAAATCTAATACTTTCTGCATATATTGAGTTCTTTAGAGGAACTCCGATGATCGTACAGGCCATGGTAATATTCTATGGATCTGCGCTTGCTTTTGGGATAGATATGGACCGAACAACAGCAGCAATATTCATTGTTTCGATCAACACGGGTGCATATATGGCAGAAATTGTACGGGGCGGTGTTATTTCCATTGATAAGGGGCAATTCGAAGCTGCACAAGCAATTGGTATGAATCATGTTCAAACAATGTGGAGTGTTGTTCTACCTCAAGTCATCCGAAATATTTTACCAGCAACAGGAAATCAATTTATCATTAATATTAAAGATACGTCTGTCTTGAATGTAATAGGTGTTACGGAACTATATTTTCAAGCGAAAACAGTTGCAGGTATAAGCTTTAAATACTTTGAACCATTCTTTATAGCATGTATTTTGTATTTCGTTATGACGTTTACAGTAACATTAATATTACGATATATAGAGAGAAGATTAGACGGCCCGGAAAACTACAGCATGATTGGTCAGCCGCCACCGCAACTTATGTTACCTAGAAATAATGCGAATATCGATTAAACGAAGGAGGAGAAATCTATGGGAAGTGTCATCGAAGTTCAACATTTAAGTAAATCCTTCGGAAATCATGAGGTCTTAAGAGACATAGATTTTTCAGTGAACAAAGGAGAGGTTATTTGCATCATCGGTTCCTCTGGATCAGGGAAATCTACTTTACTTCGTTGCATAAATTTGTTGGAAAAGCCTAGTGGCGGTCAAATTATTTATCGTGGAGAGAATATTTTAGATGAAAAACATGATATCCATGCCTACCGAAAAAAGTTAGGAATGGTTTTTCAACAGTTCAACTTATTTAATAACCATAATGCGTTAAACAATTGTATGGTAGGTCAAGTAAAGGTATTAAAACGTTCTAAAGAGGATGCCGAAAAGATTGCGTTAAAATACTTAAAAGTAGTGGGAATGGATCATTATGTAAATGCCAAGCCTAAGCAACTATCAGGTGGTCAAAAGCAACGTGTCGCTATAGCAAGAGCACTTTCCATGGAACCGGATGTCATGTTATTTGATGAACCTACCTCCGCACTGGATCCAGAAATGGTTGGGGAGGTATTAAAAGTGATGAAAGAGTTAGCAAGTACGGGACTTACAATGTTAATAGTGACACATGAAATGGAGTTTGCTAAAGAAGTAGCCGATCGGGTTGTTTTTATGGATAAAGGCGTAATTGCTGAGGAGGGACCTCCAGAACAAATTTTCAACAACCCGAGGGAAGAAAGAACTAAAACATTTTTAAAACGAACATTAAGCTAATAACAGTATGGAGGAATCGAAAGGTGAACCTTTTCAATCTGATAAAAAAAGAACGAGAATACTGGCTTGTGGATCAACATAAAGTATCCCATATTCCAAATATAGATTATTTAGTTGCGTTCGATCAATTATTAACAGAGTGGAAAGAACAAAAAGTAGCATATCTATCCCTTCTGATGGATGAAGAAAATGAGGATTGGCTTTTAAAGCGTCGGTTCAAAAAAGTGTCGTCTATTGTAGAGTACACCAAGACACTACAAGGACCATTTAAAAATACTAGTGATTTTCAAGTAGATGCTCTCTCTGAGAGTCAAGTTACGGATTCTGATTTTGCTAGATTGTATGATGCATGTAGGAGTGGCTCAGCGAACAAGAATAAGCTGTTTTCTATCAGTCAAATAATGGAGTCATTAGAACTTGAATTAGGTACTAATTGGCGAGATCAATGTTTTATCTTTTCTCAAAATGGCAGGAACTACGGTATTAGTATTCCTCATATTGAACAAGGAACGACAGAAGAAGGTAGAATGTTTTACTTTGGGGTAGTTCCAGAGCAACGAGAAAAAGGATATGGAAAGATATTTCATGCTATTTCTATAGAGCTTTTGAAAACATTAGGTGCCAAGATATATGTAGGGAGTACAGACACAGGAAATGTCCCTATGAGACGGATTTTTGAAACGAATGGATGTGTATTACGAGATATAAAGGGGATTTACCGAATAGACATGAAAAAAGTGGATGAACTCAGAAGATGAGTCCTCCACTTTTATTTTAGTTTTTGGAAATTGCTTCTATAGAAGCGGCAACTTTAGAAATGATTAATTCATTACCTAAAAGTGGAGATTCTTTAGAAGCTTCAGGAGAGCCAGATTCGGGACGTTTATGCGATTCTTTGAAGAGATCACTGTCTTTCCATGCTTGGAAGTTTTCTTCTTTCTCCCAGTACATATTTACATTCATTTCATCATATTCAGTTGGTCCTTGAGTAATAGCGACCTCTACTTTGATGAAGCCTTCCATTTCTTGAAGGGGGCTTGGTTTTGTGAAATTTGGAGCCATTTTTTCTGCAAATCCTGGTTTGGTTTTGATGCGATTCGTTACAATAATCATTGTACATTCTCCTTTCTTATAAGATAAAGTTAGTATAGCATTCCTTTTTTCTTATTCCTACAAAGAGCATTTACCTTTATTGTTCTACTGCTTCCTCTTGATAAACTGGGACCCAACCCTCTGTTGTTACAAATATGCGTACAGCAACAACTTTACGGTCCTCTGATAATGTGAAGTAATGTGTAATATTCTCAGGCACAGATATCAAATCACCAGGTGAAAGATGGACTTCAAAGTAGTGTTCATCCTTGCCTTGTATGATGAAGACACCATGACCACTTACAATATAACGAACTTCATCATCGGTATGAAGGTGTTTGCGTTCGAAATTTTTTAATAGTTCGTCTAAGTTTGGGTTCGAATCTGAAAGAGAGATAATATCGGCCGCTTGATATCCACGGCGACTAGAGATATCATCTATTTCATCTTGGAAGGCGTGGAGAATCTCTTGCTTTTCTCCGTCGCTTAAGTCAAATTTTTCACGAAGGTTTTCTGGTAGTTTGTTAATATCCCAATGCTCATAAATTACTTCTTGGCTCTCTAAAAACGCTGCTACCTCTTTTTGCTCTTTAATTGTTTCATTTGTTCCTTGAATTTTAATAATAGCCATTAACAATCTTCCTTTCTATTTTGAGTGTATTTGATGTAGTGCTAATTGATACTGAAATAAAAATTCGCAAGCTTCAAGTAATTTTTTTGCCTCAAATCCATCTTTTCCCCAAACGGTTATTCCGTGATTTCGAATGAGTATAACTCCCTTGTCTGCAGAAATATACGGTGTAAATTCTTCTGCAAGCTTTGGTATATGAGCGTAGTTAGGGACAATGGGTATCGATAGTATGGCATCCTCTTCCCACATTCCAAAAGCTTTAATAAGTTCAATACCTTGAAAATCTACTGAACCTTTGTCACCATATAATTCGGAAATAACGTTATTTGCAACTGTATGGATGTGTAAGCTACAACCTGCATTTGTTTCGCGATATATTGCACAGTGTAATAATGTTTCGGCTGATGGAGTTAAATGTGTATTTTCGACTGGGTTTCCATCTGCATCAACAAGTAAAAAATCCTCTGCTGTTCTCTTTTTTTTATCTTTTCCGCTTGCTGTCACTAAGAACTCCATAGGATTATCATGTACTTTAATAGCAAGATTACCGCTCGTCCCCATAAACCAATCCCGTACGGCTAATTCATCTTTTATGTCTGCAAGTTCTTCCCATTTATCTTGTAAAGTCATATTTCCACACCTAACTTTGCGTCAATAATTTTTATCACATCGTGGAAGTTCTCAAAAGGTTCATAGGGAATATTCAATTCATCGCATTTTTCGATTAAGAAATCCCTCGCAATAACGACATTACCTAATTTTGCTGCTTCAAGATCAGTGATGGAATCCCCAATCACAACGCTCACAGCATCTTGGTCAAGAAGGGTACGAATAATAGAGGGTTTACAGCAACCACAGCCTTGGCTAGTACATTGATCATCACAGCTATACGGAAACTTAATGTGAATTGTATCCTTGGAAAATTCGGATGTATTACAATAGACTCCTGTAAATGTCCCGAATGGTTCTAGTAGCTTGTGGACAAAAAAGTCTATGCCGCCACTTACGATGTAGAGTGGTATGTTGTGTTTTTTTGCATAGGAGACAAATTCACTAAACCCATCACGGATGACTGCCTGCTTAAGCACAAAAGAGATAATGTCATCTTTTGACTCAACAGGAAGGAGTGTGAACATTTTTGCTACACCATCTTGTATGGAAATTCGTTGTCCTAAAATATCATCTTTAATCGATGTCCATTCTGGTGGAGCAAACTCTTTCATGATTGCCATTATATTATCCTGATTGGTAATAGTTCCATCGAAGTCACAAAAAACTACAAGATTACTCATATTATCACCTCCATAATTCAAGTGCTGTGTTTAATTCACTCTGGGTTTTAGCTGCTTCTTCTAATGGAATACCTTCCAAAACAGCCGATACTGCCTGTCTAAAAGCCAAACCTCCTCCGGTTGCACCGGCCGGATGACCGTGTACTCCACCCCCGGCATTAATGATGCTGTCGATTCCATAGTCATTCATTAACAGTGGTACGAGACCAGGGTGAATGCCTGCAGAAGGCACCGGAAAGCTTTGTTTTACTTCACTAGGCTTTGTTAGTTCTTTCCCTAAAGAAAGAGCTACAGATTTTTCAAGTGCAACACTGCCATAAGGAGAAGGGAATAATGAAAAATCTGCTCCTGCATAACGGGTAAGTTTACCAAGAACAAGTGCCGTGGAAACTCCATAAAATCCTGAGGACGTGAATGCTCCACTATAAGCTGGGTGAGCCATGAGTGGTAATTGAATCTCTTCGTCCTCTGCTAACTCCTGAAGAACGTCTAAACCGTATGCATGAACATTAAATAAGAGTGCATCTGCTCCAAGTTCCCGTGCTTTTTTGGCCTTGTCCTTTAGTTTGAATGTACGCCCCGACAAATTTACTGCGTATAGAGTACGATGCCCAGTTTCTTCATACACTTGTCTTAATACCTCTCGACCAGTAGTGATACGTGTTTCAAAAGAAGTAAGTGGATTGTCAAATAGGATTTCGTCATCTTTTACAAGGTCAACTCCACCAAGTGCTTGTTGCCTCAGTTGTTGCGCTAGGTACTCGATATCTCTTCCAATGACACCTTTGAAGATACTCATGATGAGTGGACGTTCATAAACTCCCAATCTTTCTCGGATACCTTGAATGCCGAAGCGAGGGCCAGGGAAATGGGATAATATATTTGTGTCAAATTCTAAATCCAATAATTTTACTTCTCCATCCAGAGATAGTTTGCCGAAAACGGTAGTTAAAATTGCTGGTATATCTGCTGAAAAATTTGCGGCAGGATAGAATACTTTAATTTCTCCTTTAATTCTTTCCGGATGAATGGGGTGAAGAATATTTTCAAATTCAGTAACCGATCGTACAGTTCCTTTATGTTTTTTTAGCTGTTCCTGTTCTAAAAAAGCTAAATTGGTCCAAGAACCAATAGTCAATCCAAGAGCAATATCATCCGCTTTTTTTTCAAAAGAACCAGACTTTCCGTATAGTTGATAGTGCGCAGTAATTCCACTCATTTTTTCACTCCTAATATTAGAAAAGCGTAAGTGCCTAGGCGTTAGAGCTAGACAGATAATATAAAAAACCTCTTCAAATAAGAAGAGGTTAATAGCTTAACAACTTCTTATCTCTCAGTCATTTGACTGCAAGAATTAGCACCGTGTTCATAATTGAATCGGTTGCCGGGTATCATAGGGCTTGTCCCTCCACCTGCTCTAAATAAGAAAAAATATTCAGTTTGTATTTAATGAATTATATTGATTATTCCATGCATTAAAAATTCTGTCAACAAGAAACTGAAAAATTATCATTATTCAAAATTGTATTGACATAGCTTTTTCTAATATGCTAGGATTCTAAACAAACATCATAGTTGTACCGCACTCTTATCAAGAGCAGGCAGAGGGATAATGGCCCGATGACGCCCAGCAACCGACCGTAATACCGTTGTGAGACGGGGCGCTTTATGCGCCGGAATGTAAAATTCCGTAAGGCACGGTGCTAATTCCATCAGAAAGTTTACTTTCTGAGAGATAAGAGGTTCAGAATCTCTTATTCTAAGCCTCTTTCTTTTGGAAAGAGGTTTTTTATTTTGTAAATGAGAGGACGATCATAATGGCGGTAGTAGTAATGAAAGAATATGAATCATTAACTAAAGAAACGGTAATTTCACTGGCGATAGAGTTATCATTATTTTCTAGCGAAGCTCCATTAGTTTGCGAAGAGATTGGTGATGGAAATCTAAATTATGTATTCCGTGTAACAGATGGATCCGGTGAGAAAGGCATTATTATTAAACAGGCCTTACCCTATGCAAAGGTCATCGGGGAGAGCTGGCCACTTACTTTGAAAAGGGCAAAGATCGAAGCTAGTGCATTACAAAAACATGGAGAATACGCAGTTGGATTAGTCCCAAAAGTTTATGCAACTGATGAAAGCTTAGCAATCACAATCATGGAAGATCTGTCTCATCTTGAAATAGTTCGTGAGGGCTTGATAAAAGGAAAGTCCTATCCTAAATTATCAACCGATATTGGCGAATATCTAGCCTTAACACTTTTCAATACTTCTGACTTTGCGCTCCACCCCTTTGAAAAAAAGTCACTTGTTGTAGAATTTTCTAACCCCGAGCTATGTAAGATTACAGAAGACTTAATCTTTACAGACCCTTTTTTTGATCATGAAACAAATGACTTTGAGCCAGCATTACAAGCAGAAGTGGAAGCTATTTGGAATAACAACTTGTTGAAATTGGAAGTAGCTAAGCTAAAAAGAAGTTTTTTGACGGAAGCCGAAGCTTTGTTACATGGGGATCTTCATACCGGAAGTATATTTGCGAGTGAAGCGGAAACGAAAGTAATTGACCCGGAATTTGCATTTTACGGCCCAATTGGATTTGATATTGGCTTATTTTTGGGGAACTTAATAGTTCAATCCTTTACGCGTCAAGATGACCAACGGGATGCTATACATACCCATATACAGAATACATGGAACACATTTTGTGCTAAATTTTCAGAGTGTTGGAAAAAAGGAGAGTCCGATTTATATAAAAGTATAGAAGGCTATGAGGCATTTGTGCTAGAAAAAATATTCCATGATTCCGTAGGGTTTGCAGGCTGTGAGCTAATTCGCAGAACGATTGGACTAGCACATGTGAAAGACTTAGATAGTATTGAAAACCATGAGCAACGAATTTTAACCAAAAAACAAACGCTTAAAGCTGGAGAAAGACTAATAGTGAGTCGTCATGAAATAAACTCAATAGATGCTGTAATTGAGCTGTTAGGAGAAATTCAATAATGAATGTTCCATTATCGATTAAGTGGGAAGGTAAGCGGTTAATAATTTTAGATCAACAGAAACTTCCCCATGAAATTATCTATATAACACTAGAAAATATGAAAGAAGTTCACGATGCAATTATTACTCTGAAAGTTCGTGGAGCTCCAGCCATTGGAATTACGGCAGCGTATGGATTAGCTATTGAGGCGCAGAGTTATCAAACAAATTCAATGATAGATTTTCTAGAATACTTAAAAAGAGATGCAGCATACTTGGGTGAATCTCGACCTACTGCTGTCAACTTGGTTTGGGCACTTGACCGTTTGTTGAAAGCAGCGAGTCCAATAGATAGTGTTTCGGATGCAAAGCAGATTCTAATTGAAGAAGCAATAATAATTCACAAGGAAGATGAGGAGTCCTGTAAAAGTATCGGCGAGTTTGCACTCTCTCTACTTGAAGATAAAACGAAGGTAATGACGATTTGTAATGCTGGTTCTATAGCCACCGCTAAGTATGGTACTGCTTTAGCTCCTTTTCATCTAGGGAAGGAACGTGGAAAAGAATTTGAAGTGTTTGCATGTGAAACTCGACCTGTCTTCCAGGGCGCCCGTTTAACAGCATGGGAACTGCAGCAATCAGGTGTCGATGTGACACTCATAACAGATAGTATGGCTGCACATACGATAGGCGCAAAGGGAATAGAAGCAATTATCGTTGGAGCAGATCGGATAGCAAAAAATGGAGACACAGCAAACAAAATAGGAACCCTAAACTTAGCAATTCTTGCATCTGTATTTGGAATTCCATTTTATGTGGCTGCACCGTCCTCTACATTCGATTTGTCCATAAATAATGGAGAAGAAATTCCAATAGAGGAAAGGAAAGTAGAGGAAATTATTAATATTAACGGCAAAGCTATTACCCCATCAAACACAAAAGTATTTAACCCTGCTTTTGATGTGACACCAGCTAAATATATCACTGCCATAATTACAGAAATAGGTATTATTTATCCAAACTATCTTGAAAATATTTCAACTCAAATAGTCGATTCAATTGAAAAGGAGAAGGATTATGAAAACAAATAAGTACTGGTTAATATTTACGATTTTAGTAATAGCGGTTTTACTCGCTGCATGTCAGCCAAAAGCTGAAGGAGAAACAACTAAGTCATCTAGCTCTAACGGTGATGTTAAGGCTAAAGAAAATCCGTTAGCCGGCAAGAAAATTGCATTAGTTATGCAACAAAATTTAGGGACATTTTCAGCTCAATATATTGAAGGGGTAAAGGAGCAAGTAGAGAATTTTGGTGGAACAGTAACGGTGTTTACTTCTGAAGGAGATTTATCTAAAATGGCGTCCAATTTGGATGCCGCTGTGAATCAAGGAGTTGACGGTATTTTAATAGATCATGGCACAAAAGAATCACTGAACCAAGGAGTTGAGAATGCGGTTGCAAAGGGAATTCCGGTTGTCGCATTTGATGCGGGAGTAGAAGTTGAGGGAGTAACCTCTTTAGAACAAGGCGATGAAAAAATGGCTCAAATGACACTAGAAAAACTAGCGGAAGATTCAAATGGGAAAGCCAATATCGTGAAAATATGGGTAGCGGGTTTTGCTCCAATGGAAAGACGACAAGTAGCATATGAGAATTTTCTAGGAGAGAATCCAGGGATAAAAGAAATTGCCACATTCGGTGCAGCAACGCAAAATACAGCTTTAGATACCCAGTCACAAATGGAAGCGGTATTAAAGCAGTATCCAAACAAAGGTGAAATCACCGCTGTTTGGGCTGCTTGGGACGAGTTTGCCAAAGGTGCAGTTCGGGCGATAGAGCAAGCGGGACGTACAGATATTAAGGTATATAGTATCGATATGAGTGATGAAGATTTACAGATGATTCAAAATGAGAATAGTCCCTGGGTTGCCTCGGCAGCAGTGGATCCTAAGGATATCGGCCGTATTCAAGTTCGTTATTTATATCAAAAAATAAGCGGAGGCAATGTAGAAGAAAAAGTAGTATTAGAACCAGTTTTTGTAGAAGCATCTAAATTGCCGAAAGAAACAGTAACAACTAATGAACTCAGTGATCATATTGAAGGTTGGGGAGCAAGTGATCAAGGTTACACAGATGAATTAAAAGGATTAGAGGAAAACAGATAACTTAAAAGAATTTAAGCTGTCCTGTTTAATGGGACAGCTTTTTTCAGAAAGGAGCAATCGATGCTGAATCCTTTTCTTTCCATGAAAGCTATAGATAAATCATTTGGAAATGTAAATGCTCTGAAAAATGCTGAATTTGAACTTAAAAAAGGCGAGGTACACGCTTTACTTGGGGTAAATGGCGCAGGGAAAAGCACGCTTATGAAAGTACTCTCTGGTGTGTATGAGCAAGATGTGGGAGAAATTTTGTTAGAAGGAGAAAGAATACGTATACGTTCGCCTAAAGTCGCAAAGGATTTTGGAATTTATTGTGTATATCAAGAGGTAGATACTGCCATCGTTGCGGAACTCTCGGTTGCAGAGAATATATTGCTGGATAAGATTGTTGCTGGTTCTAATATGTTCATCTCCAAAAAGAAACTGAATAGGGAAGCACGGAATGCCCTGAAGCAGTTACAGGTAGTCAATATTTCAGTAGAAATACCTGCATTTATGCTCTCTCTAGCAGAAAAACAGTTGGTATTGATAGCGCGAGCACTTGTAAGTTCTGCAAAGGTTATTATCTTCGATGAACCGACGGCACCTCTATCCCTAAATGAATCTACCAAGTTATTTTCAGTCATTAAAAAGCTAAAAGCGACAGGAGTAGGGTGCATATTCATATCACATCGACTACCAGAAGTATTTGAGATTTGCGATCGGATGACCGTTATGGCAGAAGGTACGTTAGTTGGGACCTATAATACTTCTGAGACTAACCAAGAAGAGATTGTTGAAGCTATGCTAGGAACTTCTTATAGCAAAGATTTTCCTGCTCGTAAACATGTATTAGGAAATACATTACTTCGTGTTAAAAATATATCAAGAGGAGAAAAGGTAAGGGATATTTCTTTTCAAGTGTCTGAAGGAGAAATTGTTGGGATTGTCGGTCTTGTAGGGGCGGGGAAAACAGAGTTAGCTAAAACGTTATTCGGATATTCTCCATATACAGAAGGAAGTATGGAAATCTTAGGAAACACCTTAAAAATAAAGCATCCCAAAGACGCGATAAAAGCCGGTCTAGTTCTTATTCCAGAAGAAAGACGAAAAGAAGGGCTATTTGTTCAAGAATCATTACGAACCAATGCATCTTTTCCTAATTTACAAAATTTTTCTCGTCTCTTATTTATGGATAAAAAGAAAGAAAAGTCCTTTGCAAAAGAGATTATTGAACGATTACAAATTAAAACAAGTAGTACTGAGACACCACTTGTGTATTTGAGCGGAGGAAATCAGCAAAAGGTTGCTATCGGCAAATGGACTTCGCTTGATTCCTCTCTTTATTTGTTCGACGAGCCAACAAAAGGCGTCGATATTGGTGCAAAAACTGATATTTATAGAATGATTCGTGAGTTTGCTGAAAAAGGGAAGGGTTGTCTTTACTTTTCAAGTGAAATTCATGAAGTTCTAGGGATTTCTGATCGCATTTTAGTTATGTATGATGGTCATATCGTGAAGGAACTATCACGGAAAGAAGCGACCCAGGAAAGGATTTTGCTTTATGCAAGCGGCGGTAAAGAGGAATAAGTTGCAAGAACGGGGTACAAATTTTTTGTTCAAGTTTGGAGCTATTGCGTTACTTATTTGTATTATTATTTATTTTAGTTCAATAAGCGATGCCTTTTTTACATATGCAAATTTCACAGATATTCTGCGATCTATTTCAATCGTTACCCTATTAGCATTGGGTGTTACCTTCACACTTGTAGTAGGAGGTTTTGATTTAAGTGTAGGTTCAACTATGTCGCTATCTACAGTTGTGACAGCCTCTCTGATGGTTTGGTACGAGATGCCTCTATGGCTTGTATTGATTGTACCTATTGTAGTTGGAGTATTAGTGGGTTTGTTGAATAGTTTCCTTATTGTAATTATAGGTATACCTGATTTGCTTGCAACATTAAGTACGATGTATATCGTTGCGGGCTTCCATCGAACTTATACAGAAGGTTATTCTATTTACAATAATATGCCACTTACTTCGGGTGGAACTGCTCCAGGGCAATTCTCAGAGGCATTTCTTTGGATTGGTCAAGGTAGATTACTTGGTTTACCTGTACCTGTTTGGATTATGTTAATACTCGTTGTAGTAGCTTATATTGTTCTCAATCATACACGGTGGGGTCGTATTTTATATATGACAGGTGGTAATGAGGAAGCGGCAATATTGTCAGGAGTGAACACACGCAAAGTGAAGTTCATTGCGTACATCATTTCTGGTATTTTTGCTTCATTGGCTGGAGTATTATTTACTGCAAGGGTCGGGTCAGGTCAAATTGATGCTGGTACCCCACTTTTAATGGAGGCGGTTGCTGCAGTTTTCGTGGGCTATTCGGTATTAGGAATTGGGAAGCCTAATGCGTTAGGCACTTTTTTTGGAGCAGCGGTAATTGGCATCCTACTTAACGGGCTAACAATTTTGAATTTGCCTTACTATGCATTTGATATTATTAAAGGAACAGTATTAGTTTTGGCGCTGGCAGCAACTTACGTTTATGCGAAGAAACGTTTTTCACGGGCTTAGCAAGAAGAAGATCTTCCTAACCAAATAAGATTTTTTCAAAAAAATTAAAATAAAATGGAATCATCGTTGAAATTTAAGATAATCTACTTCATTATGAAAGGTAGAGAATCTCTAATGTTCTGACTAAGAGATAATACACTAGATGAAGGAAGTAGTTTATGTCCGAGGAAAATATTACACGTTTATATGTCAACGATAAAGAAATTATATTAATCGGAACAGCACATGTATCAAGACAGAGTGCGGAACAGGTAAAGGAAGTTATCGATAGAGAACAACCAGATTCTGTTTGTATTGAATTGGATGAGCAAAGATACCAATCTATTATAGATAATAATAAGTGGAGGCAGACGGATATCTTTAAGGTTATTAAGGATAAGAAAGCTACTCTATTATTAATGAACTTGGCGATTTCATCATTCCAAAATCGGATGGCTAAACAGTTTGATATTAAACCTGGCCAAGAAATGATACAAGGTATTGCAAGTGCAAATGAGAACGGGGCTGAGATAGTATTAGCGGACCGTAATATTCAAACTACTTTTTCACGTATATGGCATAATCTTGGTTGGACTGGAAAATCTCAATTACTTACTTCGGTTTTCTTTAGTATTTTCAGTAAGGATACAATATCGGAAGAAGAAATGGAGAATATGAAATCAAAGGATACGTTAAATGCTGTACTAGCTGAGTTTACGGAAACCTTTCCAAAGTTAAAAACACCTTTAATCGATGAGCGTGATCAATACTTGGCTCAAAAAATTAAGGAAGCACCAGGTAAAAAGATTATAGCCGTTTTAGGGGCTGCACATGTCCCAGGTATTACAAAGGAAATTCATAAGGAGCAAGATTTAGCAAAGCTTTCGGCTATTCCGCCTAAGTCAATTGTTCCTAAAATAATCGGTTGGGCTATTCCAATTCTAATTGTGGCGCTAATAGTGATTACATTCTTTACAAATCCTTCTGCTGGTTTTGACCAAGCACTCAGTTGGATTCTATGGACGGGTTCTATGGCTGCAGTAGGAGCAGCGGTAGCGTTAGGACACCCATTGGCAATTCTAGCTGCATTTGTCACAGCACCAGTTACAGCGCTTCATCCTATCTTAGCGTCAGGCTGGTTTTCTGGGCTTGCCCAAGCATATATCAAACGTCCAACGATAGCCGATTTTGAAAAGTTATCAGAAGATGTCTTTACGATCAAAGGGTTTTGGAGAAACAAAGTTACGAGGGTATTACTTGTTGTTGTATTAACTAACTTATTTGGATCGCTTGGGACATTTATAGGTGGGGCAGATGTTATACGAGTATTTTTCAAAAATTTCTAAGTAGCTTATCCCTTGTGAAGCAAAGTGCTGAACAGGGGATTTTTTAAGATTCTAAGCTATTAGAACATAAAAGGAGTGTAAAATTTGGAGTGTAATAATTGCCAAGTAAATGAGTTGAAAATTGAGTTCAAGGTAGAGGGATATACCAACATTCCCTTACTAGCTGGTGTATTAGAGCATTTGAAACGCCGGGACATTTTAGTAGATGCAAAAGGGAATACGTTTATTGTTAAAGAATCAGATGTGAGAGATTTTATAGACTTCAGCCACGATCATATGGACGCCTCTCAAATTACATACAGAATTTCAAAACAGCCATGGGAGCCTATGGAAAAAATAGATGAAGTATTAGACGTTAAATGGATTGATGAAGTTATCAAAAAACAACTTATGATTTGTCATTATCAACCAATCGTAGATATAGAGGAGCAAGTATTTGCTTATGAATTACTAGCTAGATTTCCAAAGGAAGATGGTTCTATGATTTATCCAAATGAAATATTTTCCGCTGCTAAGGCAAGAGGAAGGCTATACTCTTTAGATCGAGCATGTCGAATGACCGCAGTAAAACATGCAACAAGTCTTAAAGGAAAGAAAGCATTTATTAACTTTATACCTACCTCTATTTATTCACCTGAATTTTGTTTGAAATCTACGACTGCATTAGCAGAAGAATTAGGTATAGATCCAGTTGAACTAGTATTTGAAGTGGTAGAAACGGAAAAAGTAGAAGACATAGAGCATTTAAAAAAAATTCTTGCATTTTATAAAGAAAAAGGTTTTGAATATGCACTAGATGATGTAGGAGAAGGATATAGTACGATGGAAATGCTGGCAGATATAAAACCAAATTATATGAAGTTAGATATGAAATATGTGCAAGGAATTTCCAATGATCTAAATAAACAAGCAGTTGCAAAAAAATTCTTAGAAAAGGCAGTAGAAGTGGGATCCATTCCTCTAGCAGAAGGTATAGAGGAGAGAGAAGATTTTGAATGGCTGAAGGAAACGGGATATAAGTTATTTCAAGGTTATTATTTTGGAAAACCAACTGCAGCTCCTATTTAAATACAACTTAATTAAATCAAAAAAACCAACTATCCAAATGAATAGTTGGTTTTTTCTATAGAAACTTATGCTTTCTTTTTAGTATCCGTATCTTTGTCATCTAATTTAAACTCTTGTGTTACATCATCTACGATGTCTTTTGTGGAATTTTTAAACTCTTTTAATGTTTGACCGACTGCTTTACCTAATTGAGGCAATTTTGATGGTCCGAAGACGATTAAAGCAATTATTAAAATGATGATCAATCCTGGTACTCCAATGTTTGGCATGGAAGTTCCTCCTCTATTGTGATAATGTACAAATTTTCAATGGCTAGTGTGTCTCAAACTATTTGTCTAAAATTTGATCCTCAAGTGCTTGTCTCGCAAGTTGTTTTTTATAAGACCAACTGGAAACAAGGATACTAATTTCAAATAGCAGCAGCAATGGAATAACAATGATGAAATCTGAGATGAAGTCTGGTGGAGTAATGGAAACTCCTACAACAACTAGTACAAAATAAGATATCTTTCTCATTTTTCTTAGTCGATCTGGAGTTATTATACCCAATTTGGTTAAAAAAAGTATAATAACGGGTAATTCAAATACTATGCCTACGGGAATCACTAAGTTAAACATAAAAGTGAAGTATTGTTTCATCCCGTATGTCTCTAAAGCACCAATGGAATCATTAATATTCGACATGAAATTCAGCATTAAAGGGAAAAGAATGTAATAACTGAAACTAATCCCGAGTAAAAAAAGAAGGAATGAAACAGGGATAAAATAGCCTGTCCCTTTTGCCTCGTTCTCATTTAAGCCTGGTCTTACGAATAACCATATCTGATGTAATGCAATAGGTAGAGTAATTAAGATGGCTAGTATTAGTGCGCATTTTACGTAGATCATTAAACCATCTGTATAACCGAAGACATTCCACTCCACATTCATAGCGGTTGGTTGCTGTTTTAAAAACGTAAGCGTTTTTGGAGCTAACCAAAACCCTAAGGCAAGTGAGAGGATAAATGTCGATGAAACAATGATAAGTCTTTTTCTAAGTTCTGTTAAATGTTCAACAAGCGTCAGTTGTTGTTCTTGGTTCATTTCTGATACCACCCCATTTTCTCAAATAAAGTGAAGCTTGTTAATATACTACTCGCAGCACCTGTCTGCAATCCATTATACCCAGTAAATGTTCTTTTGTACCATCCCACATTATACTCTTTCAGATCAAATTGTAAATAAAAGAAAACTTATTGTCACTAATAAAACAAGTATCAAGAAATTATTAACCTTTTTTAAAAAACTAGTTAGTTAGAATTAGATTGCTATTGAAAGGAGAATGTAAATAACTGAAGTACAATAGAGAAGAATTAATGTTGTTAAACTAAATGCTCCTTGCAAATAAGTGGTATTACGAGGCTGTTTTTTAAATGTAGCCTCTTTTTTGCGTTTACACTGTTATCGCATATTTAAATAGGAAAAAGTATGAGTGGCTATACTCATACTTTCTTTTCTAAGAATTGGGTTTTTTATCCGCTTTTGCTTGCCTATTTAGAAACTTTGTATATAATTCCATGGTTACAGGCCGTAATAATAACAATAACCTTCGGAATATCACCGTTTTTTCTTCTATGGTCTATACTTGCAGACATACTTTTGAGAAATAGTAGCTTCTCAGAGGCTATTATTGTTGTTAATGAATATTTCCCATTTAAACGATAATCCATAATGGTTCTGGAAAAAATAAAAATTCACCAAGAGGCATTAATCTTATCCCAAATCATAGTCAGCTAGTCCATATTTAGGGTCATAACCATCGGCTTGTTCATATGCTTCTCTAGTGAAAAATAAAGCAAGTTAACATAACTTCTTCTTTTGGTCGTTTCATCATTTCAGTAAGGGCAGGATACCAAGTGTTATTTATATCTCGAAGTGAGTATACTAAAACTGTATCGGGAGTAGCATTCTTCATCGTTGCTACTAACCTTTCAAGAAAGTTTGGCCATTGTATATTATCACTTGATATCCAAGTAAGTAGGGCACAATCTAGAGTATGCTATCCCTTTATTGAAGATACGGTGAATGATGGAGTACCTTTTGATCGTTTGCGCCATCAATGACAATTACTAACTCGAAGTTGTGGTATTTTTGGTTTTCGATAGCCTGTACACATTCAAACAAGTACTCTCTTCAGCTACAAATATGTATATTAAAGTAAGCTGTCTTGTATATTATGAAAGCAAAGCGTTGAGAATAGATAGCAGCTAATATACTAATAAATATATATAAATTATTTGGTATAAGCAACGATATTGTAGAGAATGATTAAGGTGGAGGTGGTATATATTAAAACTTTAGCAGCTTTTCTCGTCATTCTTATTTCTATCTTGCTATATTTTAATCTACAAATAGAGAAACCTATTCTTTTTAATAAAGAGTTCCACGGGAAACAATTTTCGACATTTTATATGGAATATGAGGAAGAAAAAATAGAAATCGGGATGGTTGGTGATGTCTTACTCCATTTACCTCTTTACAATTATACAAACTTTGCTCCTTCCTTTTCTCCTGTACAGCAGGAATTAGAATCCATAGATTTGTTAATAGCAAATCAAGAATCCCTACCAGCTGGAAGAACATTTGGAGTATCTGGATACCCAAACTTTTCTAGTCCACCTCATATTATAAGTGATTTAAAAGATATTGGTGTAGACGTGTTATCGATAGCTAATAATCATTCTCTTGATCAAGGGGAAGAGGGACTCTTAGAAGCAATTCAACAGATGGAAAAGGTTGAAATGCCATATATCGGTGCTTTTAAATCAGAAGTAGACCAACAGACAGATCGGATATTCGATGTGGAAAATATATCATTTGGACTTCTAGGTTATACCTACGGGACTAATAGCCATGAAACACCGGTTGGTAAAGACTATTTAGTGAACCGAATAGAAGAAACTCGAATTATAGAAGAAATAAAGGAATTAAAAGCAAAGGTAGACTTTGTTGTAGTTAGTATCCATTGGGGAGCAGAGTATAATCTGGAGGCAAATGAGACACAGAAAAAGCTTGCCGGGTCCATGTCAGATGCAGGTGCAGATATTATATTCGGTCATCATCCCCATGTTATCCAACCATATGAACAAATTTTGGCGAAAAGTGGTCATCAAACACATGTGTTTTATTCGTTAGGAAACTTTTTTTCTGGTCAAAAAGACGAGTATACTAATATTGGTGGAATTGCTAAAATAGAAGTTTTAAAGAAAAATGTGAATGGTAAACAAATTATGACTTTAGAAAATCCTAGCTTTATATCTACGGCTGTTTTAAAAGGTGAGCCCTATACGGTTAACTTTTTAAAAGATGTTGAAAGTGAAATAGGAAAAACAAATGCATGGGTGCAGCAGCATGTGTTTGGAGGAGAGTGAATTAGGGGGAAACGTGTGAAAGAACAAGATCATGACAGATTACTACGTATTAAGACAGAAGGTGTAAGAGAATGGCAGCACCAATCGTCTCATTATAATCGATACGAAGCGACCCCATATTCCGCATTGGAGATTCTTTTTGACGAATATGACGAGTGGAAATCAACAGATCGCTTTGTAGATTTTGGATGTGGCAAGGGGAGGTTCCCATTTTACGTTTATCACCATTTGCATGCTTCAGCGGTTGGGGTAGAAATGAATGGCCAACTCTATCAGGAGGCAATGGAGAACTTAGCTAAATATATGGAGCGTGCTAAAAGTTCAAGAGCTTCGATTCAGTTTGAACATATATTTGCAGAAGGGTATGACATAGAAAAGGAAGATAATCGATTTTACTTTTTTAATCCGTTTTCTTTGCAAATTTTTCAAAAAGTTATAGATAATATCCTACGGTCAGTTGAAGACCATCCTCGCTCTGTGGATGTCATTCTCTACTATCCAACCTCAGAATATAGTCACTTTCTCGAAATTCAAACAGTATTTGAATTATGGAAGGAGATTCGCCTTCCTGGTTTATATGATGAAAATAATAATGAACGGTTTTTAGTTTTCCGATTAGATTAAATATAAAACACTCCGCTTATAGTGGAGTGTTTTCCATTGTTTCAGTTTCTCGTTATCTGCTAGTATGTCCCATACTGTCTCTACTGGTGTTCGAACTGTTTTTCGTATTGTGCGGTAGTTCCTATTTTCTTTGTAGCAATCATTAACTATTCTTTCTTAAAATTATAGGCAATGCATAGCTGCTTCCGCCTCATGCCAGTAGACAGGATATCCTTTTCCTTTAGCGCAGAAAATAGATGTAGACGTATACTCAGGGTCTGCTTCTTTGTTATAACCAAGTGTGTCAATTATCTCCTCAGTATTATGACAGCGATCGTATCCTCCATAAACTAAGCTAAGAGATCCCTTGCCATGGGTAAAAGATGCGAATGTCGTACTGTAATTCATAAAGGTCGCTACGGGTACTCTTCCTTTTATGAAAACATTATCTCCACTATTTTCTGGAGGTTCAAAGGTTCCTGCTGCTTGTTGGATATCAGAGAGTATTCGACCGATTAAGTCCATATTTACTTTAATCGTAAAATCATAAAATGGCTCTAAAAGTATATTTTCCGCTTTTTCCAGACCTTGCCGAAGTGCACGGTAGGTTGCTTCTCGAAAATCTCCACCGTGTGTATGCTCATTATGTCCGCGTCCTGTGAGTAAAGTAATTTTCACATCAGTTAAGGTGGAGCCTGTTAGTAAACCGTGATGATCTCTTTCGAAAAGGTGGTGCTTCACTAAGTTTTGGTTGCCTGTCGATAGATCATTCGCATGACATATATTTGAAAAGGTAATTCCACTATTTCTTGCAGCAGACTCGATTAGTAAATGCACTTCTGCATAGTGTCTTAAAGGTTCAAAATGACCATATCCATGTACGGAGTTACCAATAGTTTCTTTGTATAGAATTTTAGGCTCTCCAAAAGATACGTGGAAACCAAAACGCTCCAAAACAATTTGTTCGAGTACTTCTAGTTGAATAACTCCCATTACATGGACGTGTATTTCTTGAAAGTACTCATCCCAAAAGATACGTAAAGAAGGGTCTTCTGCATCTAATAATTTAAAGCAACGTAATACTTCCTTTACATGTATAGAAGCATCAAAGAGTACTTTAGATTTTAACGTTGGAATCATATCAAATTCAGTTTTCTGGGCGAATACACCGAGCCCATCCCCAATGGAGGCATTTGTTAAGCCAGTAACAGCTACTAGTTCACCTGCTATAGCCTGATCTGTAGTTTTAAATTTATTGCCGCTATATTGGCGGATTTGCGTTATTTTTTCAGTTTGTTCATTGTAAGTCACACTGTCGCGTACTTTCAATGTCCCATTCACTAACTTCAAATAGGTAACACGATTCCCACTTTCATCGTGTCTTATCTTATAAACCTGCGCTGCAAATACATCGTCTGATTTATAGGAAGTAGTTGTTAACGAATCTAGTTTTTCTAGAAATTCGACAATACCTATATCTTTCAATGCTGAACCACTAGCACAAGGAAAGATTTTGTTTTCTTTCACCATTTGTTGAAGCGTTTGTGTCCATAAGTCTTTATCGAATCCACTGTCCATATAAGTTTCTAAGAGAACTTCATCTCGCTCTGCAAGAAATTCAATTAGTTCTTCGTCAAAAGATGTCGTTATATCACACACATTTTCTGATAAGGTGGAGCGAATTTCAGCAAGAACGCTTGTTGGATCCGTGCCTTCATAATCGGTTTTATTGATAAAGAAAAAGGTAGGGACATGGTGTTTTCGCAGTAATTGCCAAACAGTTTCCGTATGTCCTTCAATGCCGTCTACAGCACTAATAATAATGATGGCATAGTCCATCACTTGGATAGCACGTTCCATTTCTGGAGAAAAATCGACGTGTCCCGGAGTATCGATAATATAGTAGGTAGAATTGTTGTAGGTAAAGATTCCTTGATCGGCAAATATAGTAATTCCTCTATTTTTCTCTATAGTATGACTATCAAGAAACGAGTCTTGGTGGTCCACTCGTCCTCTATGTCTAATGGTATTTGTATGGTAAAGCAGTTGCTCTGAAAAAGTAGTTTTTCCAGCATCTACATGTGCAAGAATTCCAATAGTTTTGTGCATGTACTCACCTCTGAACTTAATTATAGCAAATTAGGGCGAAAACACCTGTATCAGTGCTATACTAGATAGACTAACAACGTAGAAAGAAGGTACAATTCATGCAATATTCGAAATCGAAAATGGAAGAACTAGTGAAATATAGCCCAGAGTTAAGCAAACGTTTAAAAGAGGTTATGAAGGAGCATGATTTAGAGAAAAGCTTTGCTTTAAAAGCTCTTTATCATTCTGAAGTAAAAGACGGCGGTAAATTTCAAAGAGACTATCAAGACCTATAAAAAAGTGAACCGATTAAAATCGGTTCGCTTTTTTTATTTAATCTTCTTTCATTCCTGAAATCTCACCTTTAATTTGTTTATATGCTTTTTGTAAATTGAGTACATATATAGTTTTGTCTTGTTCGTGTATTTCTGAGATAGTATCAATTTCTTTTCCAAAGGCTTCAAATATCAAATCCAGTGAAATGGATGAGCTTCCAATATTATTAGTCATTAATACATTTTTAAATCTATTTATATAATCTTCTTTCGTGCCGATAGTCATTTCAACATTCCTTTCTTCAACATAAAAAAGCATCCTCTTTTAAAAGAAGATGCTAGTTGGATATGATTGGTTGTTGTCGAGACGTTTGAAACGTAACAAAATACACACTGAAAAGAGTCAATATCTCCAGTGTTTTCATTGCGCTTTTTCGTACGACAGCAATTTCAAGCATTTGCTTGTTCATAGCTGCACTTAACACCCCCTATCCGCGTAGGTTTTTGGTGTGTACTTGAAATAGGCAGGTCTCCTGGCTCATGGTCATCGCTTTTCTATCCTTCCCATAATGACATACAGTGGATATAGTAGAATTGCTCCCATTTACAGTTGCGGGACAGCGTCGGTTTTTCACCGACTTCCCTTTTAAGTTCATTTACTTTTGTAAACGAACACCTAAGTCTACACATTATTCAATTGTTCTTTTACTATAACATAAAAAATTTAATATTCAGTTGATAGAAAGTTAAAACCGAGCTTTATTGTAAATCTATAAATCTATTTGCTTTTTATAGTTTATAATTAATGTAATATTCAAACAAGTGTTAGTCTATAATAAAATAAATAGATTTTCTATAGGGGGGAAGAATTTTGGAAGAGCTTGTGAGCGAGGTACAAAAACTCGTAGAACAGTCAAAAGGCACTTGGGGAATCGTCTTAGAGGACTTAAATTCAGGGGAGAAATGGTTTCATAATGAACAGGAGCTTTTTTATGCGGCAAGCGTCATTAAGGTACCAATCATGGCCTCAGTTTATAGAGCAGTGGACCGAGGAGACTTGTCTTTAATGGACTTAATCATCCTCAATGAAAAAGAGTATGTGGGAGGTTCTGGTGTATTGCAACATTTTACTCCAGGATTATCTCTTCCCCTTCAAGACGTCATAATGCTGATGATTATTCAAAGTGATAATACGGCAACTAATCTACTAATCGACCTTGTAGGAGTTGACGATATCCAAAATTCTATGAAGGAAGCAGGAATGGTATATAGTACTTTTTATAACAAGCTCATGTTGAGTAAGTCTAATCCCAAAGGTGCTAATCGGATAGCAGCAGCGGATATAGCTATACTTTTACATAAGATGGCTATGGGAGATTTAGTGAGTGGTAAAGCAAGCCGTCAAATGGTAGAAGTGATGAAGAAACAACAGGTACGTGATTGTTTACCTGAAAGGTTACCGTCTCCATACTCTAATTTTGATTATGGGATGACGCCATGGGAGTTAGCCAATAAGACTGGATGGATTCCTGGAACACGTCACGACGCTGGAATCTTTTATGTAGGGAATCGAAAGTTAATTGCAACGGTTTTATCAAAGGATGAAGATGATTTACTTTCGAAACGAATTCTTGCTCAAATTGGAGAAGAAATATACAAATACTTACGGTAAATTGGTTAAAGACGACATGGATATACAACGCATGTCGTCCGTAACTATTTCAGATTAGGAAACTTCAGTAATCGAGTTAAGTTTGATTTAGGCTACGAACCAAGGCCCTTCCTGCTTCTCTTCCTGTAAAGATACAACCACCTAAAAATGTCCCTTCTAAAGAGCGATACCCATGAACTCCTCCTCCACCAAAGCCAGTTACTTCACCGGCTGCATAAAGCCCAGGGACGGCAAGTCCTTTATCATTTAGTACCCGGCCGTCGAGATCAGTTTGCAATCCACCAAGTGTTTTCCTAGTCACAATATTTAACCGAACAGCAATTAAAGGACCATTTTTAGGATCTAATAATTTATGGGGAGATGCTACACGTATTAATTTATCACCTATATAGTTTCGAGCTCCTCGAAGAGCCGTTACTTGAAGATCTTTTGTAAATTTATTATCCATTTCACGGTCTCTAGCTAGTAGTTGGTTCTCAATATGTTCCAAGTTTAAGAGATTATCGCCAGTAATTTTATTCATCCCATCTACTAGGTCGGATAAATTGTTAGATACTATGAAATCTTCTCCATTTTCCATGAAGGCCTTCACTGGAGCAGTGGGTCCTGGTAAAATTCGCTTCAAAACCTGTTTGATACTTTTCCCCGTTAAATCTGGATTTTGCTCAGATCCTGAAAGGGCAAATTCTTTTTCAATAATTTTCTCGGTAAGTATAAACCAAGAGTAGTCATACCCAGTTCTTTGGATAGCCTCTAACGTTCCTAAAGTATCAAAACCAGGGAAGTTTGGAGCAGAGAATCGTTGCCCTGTGGCATCTAACCAGATCGAGGATGGGCCTGGCAATATACGTATTCCATGAAGTGGCCAGATTGGATTCCAGTTTTTAATACCTTCTGTATAATGCCACATGCGATCCTTATTTACTAAGCGACCACCAGCTTTCTCTGTAATGGCAAGCATTCGTCCATCCACGTGTTCTGGCACTCCAGAAATCATACGTTTGGGAGGTTCCCCAAGCCGTGAAGGCCAGTTTTCTCTTACCAGTTCGTGGTTAGCGCCAATTCCACCACTCGTTACCATTACGTACTTAGCTACATATTGAAAATGGCCAACCACATCTCTTGGGCTTGGTTCTCCACGACCAGCAGAACTAGGAGTCAATAATGAACCACTCACACCAATGACCTTTCCATTGTCCATGACCAGTTCGTCTACTTGGTGTCGCGGTTTATATTCTACATTTCCTTTGGACATGGCAGCTCGAACACGAGTTTCAAAAGGTTTCACAATAGCAGGTCCGGTACCCCATACGATATGAAACCTTGGTACTGAGTTTCCATGTCCATCTGCAAGATAGCCTCCTCGTTCTGCCCAACCTACTACGGGGAAGAATCGAACACCCTGTGCGTGAAGCCAATCACGTTTTTCCTCGGTTGCAAACCGAACATAAGCTTCCGCCCATTTCAACGCCCAGTAATCTTGATCCTCTTCCCGATCGAACCCAGCTGTTCCAAGCCAATCCTGCCATGCGAGTTCATATGAGTCCTGAATACCTAATCTTTTTTGTTCTGGGGAATCTACTAAAAATAATCCTCCAAATGACCACCAGGCTTGACCTCCAAATGATGCTTCAGGCTCTTGATCCAGTAGTAAAACTTTCTTTCCTGCATCCGCAAGTTCAGCGGTAGCAACAAGTCCTGCTAGTCCAGCACCGACTACTATGACATCCCATTCCATCCATATCCCTCATTTTCTAATAATTCTGAAACTTATTTTTATTATATTCTATAAAATTATGAATTACTATTCACTGTTGTAAAAATGATTTGAACGGTGACACATGATATAATAGAGGCACTATTGGAGGGAATATATTGATGAACAACAGCCGACAACCGGCATTTATATATACATATGCTTATAACGAGGCCGAACGCTCTCTGTGTCATTTAGAGATGCGCTCTTTTTTTGACAAAGACACCGAAACAAAAATTTTAAAGAGTTTCATAAAAATTGATCCTAGTAGAAGTCCTTTTATGAAAGGAAGACTAGAGGTTTTAGCTGAAGGGGACAAAGTGGAGGAAATTATCTCCCAAGCACCCAATTTTGGTTCAGAAAAAGAAACGAATAAAGTAATATTTTTAAAGATAAATGACCGCCAAGGAAAAGATAAGGTGGAGAATGCGGAGAGGCTTCGTATAGAAAGAGCCATTGGAAGTGATATGCAAGGTAACTTTGATCTACAAAATCCGGATCAGTTATTCGCTGTAGTGCCATTTGAAGGTCGTTGGTATTTCGGGTTATACACGAAAAGCGAACCTATTTGGTTTAATCATATGAAGAAACCGCGAGAGTATTCTACTGCACTAAGCACAAGAGTTGCCAGAGCAGTAGCGAATATTGCAGTTCCACATCCGAAAGGTATTCAAGCTATTGATCCTTGCTGCGGTATTGGTACGGTACTAGTTGAGGCATTATCTATGGGGATTGATATTGTAGGAAGAGATATTAACCCGCTTGTGTGTGAAGGTTCTAGGGAAAATATAGCATACTTTGGACTGACTGGAGATGTTCGAAAGAGTGCAATTGAAGACATCGAAGAGATGTATGATGTCGCAATAATAGATTTACCGTATAATTTATATACAAATGCATCTTGGGAAGACCAGTTTACTATTTTAAAACACGCTCGTAGAATTGCCAAAAAAGTAGTTATCGTTACGATTGAGTCTATGGATGATCGACTAAATACTGTAGGTTTGCATATCACAGACCGGTGTATAACGAAAAAACAACAATTTACACGTGAAATAGTCGTTTGTCAGTAGATTAACTAAAAAAGGGGATGGAAGGATGAAGGATTTATCCATAGTTGCCTTATTAAATGTAATTGGTGAGCTATTTTCAGATGAAGTGTCTATTGCTGTTACTGATACAGAAAAATATATTTATTATCGCCCTAGTAAACGTATCGATTTAAAGATTCTTCCTGGAGATTTGTTAAAGGAGGAAACTTTAGCTTATAAAGCATTGCAAAGTAGACAGAAGGTATCGGAATTTATCAATCGTGAGGTTTTTGGTGTCCCATATCATGGAATGGCCGTTCCTTTCTTACATAAAGGGGAACTAGAAGGTTGTGTGCTAGCTATTTACCCGGCATTTACAGAGGGGAAATCTGTCATAACTATCAAAACACAAGACGGTTGGATTCCAACTCCTTTTTCCGATGTAATTTACTTGGAGGCAAAAGATCGTAAAACTCATATTGTAACTACATCTTTCAAAGGAAATCATACTAACTCACTTCAAGAATTTGAGTATAGATTGCCAAGAGAAATGTTCATACGTTGTCATCGTTCTTTTATCGTTAATGTACATCAAATTAAAGAGATTTTTCCGGATACACATTCAACTTTTGTACTAGCTATGTCAAATGGAGAAAAAATTTCTGTTAGTCAATCTTATGCAAGTTATTTCCGGAAATTGTTGGGATTTTAATAGAAAGCGCTTGAATAAGGGGTAATTACTCTGACATTCAAGCGTTTTTTTTATTAATTTCTATAAAAAGCGCTTAAATATCAATGTATAGGGAAATTTGTTCTGTTCTGGTATCAATATATTCTGTTTAGGACAAATAAAATGTGTCTTCGACAAGTTTCAACAAAATTGTGACAAAAGGGGGTAAAATAATTTAAATGCACTTTTTGAGGGGGATACTTTATGTTTAACAATTTGGATCGTGTTAAAGATATTAGTTTACATAATTTAGTAGTAGGAGCAGAAGAAGCTGCTTCATGGATTCAACATGGGATGACATTAGGGTTAAGTGGATTTACACGTGCGGGAGATGCGAAAGCGGTTCCATTTGCACTAGTAGAGAGAGCGGCCAATGAATCATTTAAAGTGAATATATTTACAGGTGCTTCTTTAGGATCTGATATTGATAAATTACTATCCGAAGCAGGAATTGTGCATAAACGCTTACCTTTTCAAGCGGATGCAACGATGCGCAAACATATTAATACAGGAGATCATTTGTTTGTGGATCAGCACTTATCTCACACAGCGGAGTTAATACGTTCGGGTGTATTGCCAATTATTGACTTTGCAATTGTGGAAGCGGTTTCAATTACTGCAGATGGAATGATTATTCCAACCACATCTGTAGGTAACTCTACAACTTTTGTCTCGCAAGCAAAAAATATAATTATAGAAATTAATGTAGCACAATCGGAAATGTTAGAAGGCCTTCATGATATATACGAACCTGCAGATCCAGGAAGTAGATTACCAATTCCTTTATCAAAAGTAGAGGATCGTATTGGTCAAATAGGAATTCCTTTTGATGCATCTAAAGTAAGAGGAATCGTGTTTACTAACAATTTGGATTCACCATCTCCTATTGTCCCACCCGATGAAGAAACAGAGGAAATGGCCCAGCATTTAATCGGTTTTTTGCGTCACGAAGTGAGCAATGGTCGATTAACTAATAAGTTAGCTCCAATTCAAGCGGGTATAGGTTCTGTTGCCAATGCTGTGCTTGGAGGCATGATTAACTCGGAATTTGAAGATCTACAAGTATATTCGGAAGTTCTTCAAGACTCCGTATTTGAGCTAATCGATGCTGGCAAAGTTAATTTTGCTTCTGCATGTTCAATAACACTTTCACAAGAAATGATGGATAAAGTGTATGGTAACTTGGAGGAATATCGAGATAAATTAGTGTTACGACCACAAGAAATTACAAACCATCCGGAAATCATTCGTCGTTTAGGGCTTATTTCTATTAATACTGCTTTAGAGTTTGATATTTACGGAAATGTCAACTCTACACATGTATCTGGTACTAGAATGATGAACGGAATTGGTGGTTCAGGCGATTTCGCTCGTAACTCTAGAATAGCTATTTTTGTAACTAAATCTATTGCCAAAGGCGGTAACATATCCAGTATTGTACCTTTCGTGGCTCATGTCGATCACACGGAACATGATGTAGATGTAGTCGTAACAGAGCAGGGCTATGCAGATCTTCGGGGTTTAGCGCCAAGAGAACGTGCAGAGTTAATCATTAATAACTGTGTACATCCGATGTACAAAAGACAGTTACAAGATTACTATGAAGAAGCATTAACTAGAGGCGGTCAAACTCCGCATGTCCTAGAAAAAGCATTTTCATTCCACACAGAACTGGCGAAAAATGGAACGATGCTCAGTAAAGAAAAAGCTTTAATATAGAAAAAAGCCGACTCATTTGAGTCGGCTTTTTCTTCAGCTACAGCATAAAGCTTGTAGTAGGTGATCTTGTCGGAGGCTTACAGTCTAATGAATATCTTTCTTTTTAAAGCGGCCTCCTCGAACTTCAGCAATATTACCAACAGCTAAAAAGGCATGGCTGTCTATTTCTTCCACAATGGATTTTAGTTTTGCTTCCTCTAATCGAGTGATTACGGTGAAAATGACTTTTTTATTATCCCCAGTGTATGCTCCTTCACCGTGTAAATAAGTTAATCCACGACCCAACCGGTCCATAATCGCATCACCAATATCTTCTATATTTTCACTAATGATATAGACGGATTTTGACTCATCTAATCCTTGAATCACAATATCAATGGTTTTAAAAGCAATAAAATATGCTAAAAACGAATACATAGCCTGTTCCCAAGTAAAAACAAAACCAGCAATTGCAAAAATGACAAGATTTATAATCATGATGATTTCTCCAACTGAAAATGGAGTAGCCTTGTTAAATAAAATAGCAAGTATTTCGGAACCATCAAGGGAGCCCCCATAACGAATAACTAGCCCAACACCTGTTCCTAGAACGATACCTCCAAATACAGTAGCAAGTAGTAAATCAGGTGTAATAGCATCAATATTATGGAGGAAAGAAGTACAAATCGATAGAATGGTTATGCCAAATAATGTGGATAAAGCAAAGGTTTTTCCTATTTGTTTATATCCGAGGAAAAAGAATGGGATGTTCAGGATGAATATAAAAATACCTAAACGAACTCCAGTTAGGTGGGAAATAATGATGGATACCCCTACAACACCACCGTCTAATATTTGGTTAGGGACTAAAAATAGTTCTAAGCCAATAGACATTAAGATAGCACCTATTGCTATCATTAATAAGCGAACAAATACGACTTTCTTAGGGGTACTTCGGTGGGGAGTTTTGATAGGTTTGATTTCACATGTTAAATCACTCAACGTTAATCTCCTCTTTCCTGAAAGTAATCATATATTTATTTTATAGAAAAAATCTATAGATAGGAAGGAAGAATTACTGACCTTACTAAAAGAAGTGAGAATAGTAATATTGAAAGTTCTATTCCTAAATGGGACATTGTTAGTCAATAGTAATATTTGAAACTATTATTATTGTAATATTCCATATAGTCTGTCAAAATGACGGTAAGACTATTTTTTTATTTTAATAGTTTTGAAAGCGCATACATAGATTGCATCTTACATAATATATGGAATGTGCTAAATAGATATGAAGGGGAGGAAATAGAAAATGGTTTATGCATTTCCGAATACAGAAGGCTCGAAGGTATCGTTTAAGGACAAGTATGAAAACTATATTAATGGCGAGTGGACACCCCCTGTTAAAGGACAATACTTTGAAAATGTTACACCAATTACAGGTAAAGTATTTACACAAGTTGCCCGTTCTACTTCAGAAGATATTGAGCTGGCATTGGATGCAGCACATGGTGCTAAAGATGCGTGGGGCTCCACTTCAGTTGCGGAAAGAGCAAATATCTTAAATAAAATTGCGAATAGAATAGAAGAAAACCTTGAATTGATAGCAGTAGCTGAAACTTGGGATAATGGGAAAGCAGTTAGAGAAACGTTGAATGCGGATATCCCACTAGCTATTGACCATTTTCGCTATTTTGCTGGTGCCATTCGTGCACAAGAGGGTGGTTTAAGTCAAATTGATAATGATACCGTTGCTTATCATTTCCATGAACCATTAGGAGTGGTAGGACAAATTATTCCTTGGAATTTTCCTATTCTAATGGCTGTATGGAAGCTAGCACCGGCACTTGCTGCCGGGAACTGTGTGGTCTTGAAACCAGCAGAACAAACACCAGCATCTATCCTAGTGTTGATGGAACTAATTGGAGATCTTTTGCCGCCTGGAGTAGTAAATATTGTCAATGGGTTTGGATTAGAAGCTGGAAAGCCTTTAGCATCAAGTCCACGAATTAGTAAGATTGCATTTACTGGGGAAACTACGACTGGACGTTTAATTATGCAATATGCATCGCAAAATTTAATACCAGTAACGTTAGAGCTTGGTGGGAAATCACCAAACATATTCTTCGAAGATATTATGGACGAAGATGATGCATTTTTGGATAAAGCGGTAGAAGGGTTTGTTATGTTCGCCTTGAACCAAGGAGAGGTATGTACTTGTCCTTCACGTGTTCTAATACAAGAATCTATTTATGATAAATTCATTGAACGCGTCATAGCGCGCGTGGAAGCTATCAAAATAGGAAATCCACTAGATCCATCTGTCATGATGGGAGCACAAGCTTCAACTGAACAAATGGAGAAAATCCTTTCTTACTTAGATATTGGAAAGCAAGAAGGAGCAGAATGTTTAATCGGTGGAGAACAAAACAAATTAGACGGAGAACTAGCAGAAGGCTACTATATAAAACCGACAGTCTTCAAAGGAAATAATAAAATGCGTATTTTCCAAGAAGAGATTTTTGGACCTGTTGTTTCGGTAACGACATTTAAAACAAAAGAAGAGGCACTAGAAATAGCTAATGATACGTTATACGGTTTAGGGTCTGGTATTTGGACACGTGATATGAATACTGCATATCGTTTTGGACGTAAAATTCAAGCAGGTCGTGTATGGACAAATTGTTATCATCAGTATCCTGCACATGCAGCATTTGGTGGATACAAAATGTCGGGTATTGGTAGAGAAAATCATCTAATGATGCTTAATCATTATCAACAAACGAAAAACCTTCTTGTAAGTTATAGTGAAAACAAGCAAGGCTTCTTCTGATGCTGTAGAAAGGGTGAGTGTAGATGGTTGAACGCGTAATTGCTACTGACGCTGCACTAGAACTCATTGATCTATTGAAAGGTAAGCATGGACCTTTGATGTTTCATCAATCTGGTGGTTGTTGTGATGGTTCTTCTCCTATGTGTTATCCGGAAGGTGATCTAATCATAGGTGACCAAGATGTACTTCTTGGAAAAATAGGGGATGTTCCATTTTATATGCACAAAAGTCAGTTTGACTATTGGAAGCATACGCAGCTAATCATAGATGTAGTGGTAGGTCGTGGTGGAATGTTCTCCTTGGAAGGTGTAGAGGGAAAACGATTTTTAACAAGATCTCGAGCATTTACACAAGAAGAAAACAACCAATTACAAGTATGAATGAAGCGAAGTAAAGAGTGTATAACTCTCTACTTCGCTATTTTCGGTTATACTAAAAGTAATTTTATGATGAAAGAGGGTTCTTACTTTGGTTCAAGAATTATTAAGAAAGCATTCGTCTGTCAGAAAGTATAAAGATTATACATTAACAAAAGAGGAAGTATCCGAACTTGTGGAGACTGCTCAGCATGCTGCTAGTTCACATTTCGTGCAAGCATATAGTGTTATCTGGGTAAGTGATGAACAGAAAAAAGCAGAACTAGGTAGATTATCTAAAAATCCCACGCAATTTGAAACTGCTGGAGCGGCATTATTATTATGTGCTGATTTTCATCGTTTACAGGTGGCAGGTAAATTACAGCAAACAGATATTGTTATAGATACAACTGAGAATGTGTTAGTAGGAGCAGTTGATGTTGCTCTTTTTGCGCAAAATTTAGTCATTGCAGCAGAAGCAAAAGGTTTTGGTATTTGTTATATAGGAGGAGTACGTAACGAACCAGCAGCAATTAGTCAATTGTTTGAATTGCCAACGGGAGTATTCCCTCTATTTGCTATAACTCTTGGTATTCCAGATCAGCAAAATGAGGTCAAACCTCGTTTGCCAGTGACTGCAGTATTACATGAAAATAACTATAATAGTGCCAAATATGAAGTGTTATTACCTGAGTATGATCAAACAATGGAAGACTATTATAAAAGTCGTGGCTCCAATCAGAAAACAGCAAATTGGACTAAGTCGATGGCTGAATTCCTGGAGACGCCTAGAAGACCTCATATGGCAGAATTTTTGGCGAGTAAAGGATTTACTCTCAAGTGAAAAAAGAGTGGACAATAGAGCAAGTTAAAGGTTATATGGAGCCTAAACGAAATGATGAAATCGCACTACCCATGGCCAAGTATATGAAAAATCACTTCCCCTTTCTTGGGATTAAGACACCAGAACGTCGACTGCTTTTTAAAGCAATGACTAATGAAATGGAACTTCCACCGTATGAAGATATGGAAAAGGAAGTATGGGGATTGTTCCAGTTAGAAGAACGAGAATATCATTACATAGCAATTGAATTATTATCTAATTATAAAAAACAGTTAGCTGTAAAAGATCTATTGTTTTGTCAAAAACTCATTGAAATGAAGTCTTGGTGGGATAGTGTAGATTCTATCGCTCCTAAAATAGTAGGGGATATTGTCCTGGCAAACAGAATGGAAGGAGAAGCCGTGATGGTCGAGTGGGCCAAGTCCTCGAATAAGTGGACGAATAGAGCATCTATTTTACATCAGTTAAAATACAAGGACAAAACAAATGAAGAGTTATTATTTGCGACCATTCAACGTCATGCAGAATCAAAAGAATTCTTTCTTCAAAAATCCATTGGCTGGGTATTGAGGGAATATGCTAAAACACGTCCTCAAGTAGTGCAAGAATTTGTTGGAAGTCATACACTTGCTCCCTTAAGTAAGAGAGAAGCGTTAAAACATTTTAAATGACTAAACAAAAAGAGGTTGTCCCTAAAAATCAGTGAACACTGACTTAGAGACAACCTCTTAGTTTGTGAAAAAGTTTTCTGTGTAGTAAGGAGTCGATTTTTTATCAAAAGCGGTGCCGACACCAAGATTTTCATAATGAACACTTAAAATGTTTTTCCGATGTCCCAATGAATTCATCAATCCCTCATGAGCAAAAATACTACTAGTTTGTCCATATGCTAGATTTTCTCCGGCATAAGAGAAACTCAGTCCATCTTCCTCTAATCGATTAAATGGAGATTTTCCCTCTAGATTTTCATGACTAAAATAGTTATGAATTGCCATATCCTCACTATGTTTTCGAGCAGTGTTGCTCACACTCTCATCGTAAGATAGAACAGAAAGGCCATGAACTACTCGAGCAGCATTCGTAAGATCAAAAAGCTGAAATTCAAATCCTTTCTTCAGTTCGTCCGATGGTACCCCAAAAGTAGATTTATGATTTTTTTCTACAGATTTTTCGACTACTTGAATGGCTGTTATTGTATTGTCTTCATGGAGATCATAGAAAAAAGTTACATAGTTATTATCAATTAAGAACAAATCATATTCACCTGCATCAGGTAGGAGGTAGATGATATTCCCTTTTTTCAGTTTCTTAATAGGCTCATCCAATTGTGAGAGTACTTCTTCCCTAGTACTATTCATTTGTAGACCTAAAAAAGAAGATTCAGAAGGCTGATTGGTAAACATGGCATTTACCCGGTTGTTACTATCATAGGAAACCATCATAAAATTTTGATAGTTTTCATGATAGGTATGCCATACTAAACTATATTCATTAAGACTAACTCGTTTAGCATTACCATGAATTTTCTCAATCTCACTTTTTTTCATCCCTATTTTTATTTCGTCTAACTCAATTCCAGTACCTGGTAAAGTTTTTTGATCTGATGCTGCAATATGAGAGGCTGGTTCATCTTTTGCCTGCATCCAGTATGCTTTTACTTCATCCAAATATTGTTCTACTTCCAGTGAATCAATCCAGTCGTCCACGGGGTTTAGAAATGCTAGATCAACGTATTCTACTGTGTATTCTTCCCATAAAGGTCTAGTAAAGAATAGCGCTATAACAAAAAGTAGTAACCAGCCTATTTTTCTCATGTTAAACCTCCAAACTACTTACTAATTTCCCCGCATACAATTCTTCCACCAGAATTTCCGGAAGGATCCGTTTTATAATCATCCGCATTTTCATGAATAACAAGGGCACTTCCATCCGCATCTAATAATGAGTTACTTTTTCCTGCAGTCAAAACAACCGCCGGAGAAACAGTTTCTAACTCTACTGTACCATCTTCTCCAACTTCAATGTTTGGTAAGTCTCCTAAATGATAGCCTTTTGCATTTTCAAACCCGTGCTCTTTTCCAGTTGGATTAAAGTGAGCACCCGCGGATTCAAAAGTAGGTTTTTCGCAGCTTGCCTTTTCATGGAAATGAATTGCTTTAATGCCAGGAGTAAGACCCTCTGCTTTTAATAATATATGCACTCCTTTGGAATGCTCGGACAAAGTGGCTTTCCCTACTTCTTTACCTTCTATATTCAATAATGAAACCTGCACTGCATCTTTTAGATCAGCGTCTGCAGAAGGGAAATTACACCCTCCTAGTGCCGTGACTGCTATTAGTAATGGAATTACGATTTGCTTTCTCATGTATTGTCCTCCTTGAAATACTTTAATGGTTCCAGTATTACCAAAATAAGGGCTTTTATATACATAGATTAAAAACTAACTAATAAAGGGTACACCCTCTATGCTATACAGGACGTTGTACTTTTTTTACTCTTACAATAAACAGAACCAGTGCAATAATGAGAGAAATAATAGAGAAGAGATATAAATTTTGATAACCAAGTCGAGTGGCGATAAGTCCTAAAATGTAAGAACCTATAGCTAGACCAGTATCAAAAAGCGTGAAAAATGTTGCCGTAGCGTATCCACTACGTTCATGCTTCGTGGACTGAATTGCAAGTGTTTGAAAACTCGGAACTACAGCACCATAACCTAGGCCGATAAATGCACCAGAGAGTAAGAAAAGGAATGGGGAGTTCATAAAAGCAAGTAAGGCAAGTCCGATCATGAACGAGACAAGCCCTGGAATAACAATATATTTTGGTCCCTTTTCATCGAAGATTCGACCTGTAAATGGTCGTGTCGCTAACATCACGATAGCAAAGACAGCAAAAAAGCTACTAGTTAAGTGAAGTACACCTTTTTCTTGGGAGTAAATAGATAGGTAAGAAAGTACACTAGCATAAGAAAAAGCAACTAAACTGGCTATTAAAGCAACAGGTAATGCCTTTTTTTCAAAAAGATCATTCCACGTTAACTTCGATCTAGGGGAAGTAGCTTCCACTTTTTTACCCTCAGGTATTAGTAATGTTGCGATGGAGCCAATTAGAAGCAAAATCGTTAAAGATAAAAACATAACATCATAGGAGAAAGATTGCATAAGGGTCAAAGCTATTAACGGCCCGATTACAACTGCTAAATTCGTAGACATCGTAAAATAGCCTAGTCCAGCACCACGCCTAGAAATAGGAATATTATCTGCAGCCATCGAACCACTAGCGGTAGTAGCAATACTAAAGAAAATACCTTGTACAAATCGTAGTACTAACAATCCTTCAAAAGGTTCAATAAAATAATAAAGGCCTGTACATACTAAGTATAGGAACAGAGTAAGCCATAATACCTTGCGCTTTCCAATTAGGTCTAATATTTTCCCAGAAAAAGGACGAGTAACAATTGCAGAAACTAAAAAGATAGTCATTAATAGACCTGCATCCTCGTCTGAGCGCGATAATACATCTGTAGCGTAAAGTGGAAGTGCCGATACAAGTCCATAAAAAATTATAAAAATAGAAAAGTTTGTAGTAAACAAACTTATAAATGCTTTCGTCCATATAGGCTCTTTAGTTTTTAACATAATAATCCTCCTGTATATCTCGTATTTATGGTCTGACCAAAGGGAGTCCAGTAATCCTACATTGGCGTCCATACCATCATAAGAGTTCAGAGATATACTAACCCATCAAAGCACGAAGTAGAACCTAGAAGATGCCACATATGGCTTCGTCTAGGTCAATCGCTTCCTTCTAACTTTAATTTATCTCTTTATTTTACCTTTTGTAGCAGTTCAAACAATAGAAGTTCTTCTTCTTTGGACAAGCCATTGAGAACTCGTTCCTCAAATTCCTTCATCGCTTCGTTGATAACTGGAAACTGTTGTAGCGCATGTTCAGACAGTTTTACAATTTTTTCTCGTCTATCTTTACCAGAAGAGATTTCAATCCAACCAAGCTCAGCTAACCTATTAACCGTTCTTGTAATAGTGGGTGCTTCTACGTTTAAGTATTTCCAAATCTGTGTCAATGTCATTTCATTATGCTTTTGGATACAGTAAAGAACTGACCACTGCGAAGCGAATAAATTAAATTCTTTTAAAGTATGATTAACTTCCTGTTTTAAAAAACGATATTTTTGAAAAAGCTCGTGAATAAGTGGATTCATTGAGTGAATCTCTCCTTTTATGTAAATCCAAATTACTTAGCTAACTAAATATATGTTACGGCGAAAAATAATATTTGTAAAGAGTACATAGTTATGCTATTTAAGTGAAATAAAAAAACCGAGCAATATGCTCGGTACATTTACTAGGTTAAAAACATTGAAAAGAGGAAATTCTCTCCAAATCTGTTCCGTAGTAAGTCCACATGAATCCGTTCCATCTAAATCCTGATACAGATCTTCTGCCGACAAACGTAGGATAAAGCCAAAAAGAATTGCCGTTATTCAGCCATACATACGTATTGCGGAATAGACAACCTCGGATGGAACCAGGATCTACAGCAAATACCCCGACACTTTGTCTTTGTGGAACAAAAGAAGGTGGTGGGCTAGTCGGAGCTCCTTGTTGACCACCGCCTTGTTGACCCCCTGGTGGTCTCCCTGGTGGAAAGCTAGGAGGGAATGATGGCCCTTGTTGTTGACCAAACGGAGGGAAGATGTTCCCAGGAAATTGTTGATTTCCAAATGGTGGCATCATACTTCCAGGAAACGGTGGATTTCTAAATTGTTGTCCTTCAATAGGTGGAAATCCTTGGGGACCGCCTGGACCTTGTGGAAAAGGAAATTGATTGTTCATTGCTTAATCCTCCTTTCATAGAGTAATCAACTTAGTATATGTCAGGAGGACATTTGTGGAACGGTGCTTAATGGATATATGATTTAGCTATTTCGATTAATTGTTCACTTGTTATTATTTTATCTCCACCACCTTGAGCCATGTTCTCGTTGCCCCCGCCTTTGCCATGGATAAAAGGCAAAATATGTGTAATGAGGTCTTTCATACTTTGAACTACATTACTTCCTTTCGCAACGACAATTTGTAGCTTGTCATCATTGTGAGAGACTAAAATACACATAGATTGTGGGGTGTCTTGGATGACTAATTTAGCTAGTTTTTGAAGCTCTTGCATCGATCTATTTTCGAGTATACAAGTAATCGTAGTTCCATCTGAGTTTTCTCTTAACTCTCTTGCTTTATATGTTAAAAGAGAATTGGATAGATCTTTTATTTCCTTTTCTAATGCGGAATTTTGTGCTAAAAGATTTTTGGCAGCATTAATAATTTTGTCTTCGGGAGTGCTTAATGTACTAACTAAATTTACAAGTACCTGGTGTTTTCTATGTAAATGTGTAAGAATTCTTTCCCCACATATGAACTCCACTCGTACAAGTTTCTTTTGTTTTTCTGTCTGAAGAATTTTAATAGCTCTTACTTGCCCAGTAGAGGATGGATGGGTTCCCCCGCATGCATTGTAATCGTAGTCAGGAATGATGACGAGTCGAATATTTTCTTTTACTGATGTCGCTTTTCGTAAATGGAAGTTTGATAATTCCTCTTCGGTTATCCACTTTGTTTCAATAGGATGATTTTCTAGAATTACTTGATTTGCACTTAGCTCTACTTCTATTAACTGTGCTTCTGTTACTTCGGCTGCATTTAAGTCAATCGTCACTGTATCTTTTCCTAAATGGAAGCTAACCGTTTGGAATCCAAATAATTGTTCAAAGGCTGCCGATAGGATATGTTGACCAGCATGTTGTTGCATATGATCAAAACGTCTCTTCCAGTCAAGCTGTCCCTTTACCTCCAAAGTATTTTCAGGTAAAGGATTATTAATGAAATGTCTAATTTCACCATCAACTATTTCTACATTTGTCACTTCAACGTCGTTTAACAGCCCAAGATCATGCGGCTGACCACCACCGGTAGGGTAAAAGGCAGTCTTGGAAAGAACAACATAATCTTGCTGCTGTTCAATTACTTTTGCATGAAAGGATTGGATGTTGGGATTTTCATAATAGAGTTTATTAGTCATTTAAATGGCTCCTTTGGATTGGAAAGTTTTGAGCATGCTTTTAAAGCAAAATGCTTATAACAAATATACAAGAATTATAAACAAGTTGGAGTGCTAATGTTAACCCATATGTAAGGTAAGAATAAATCTACCTTTGCAATAGTAATTACAGACGTAGTTTAATATACTGAATTTAAAGAAAAAATAAATTGAATGAGGTTTTCATGATGAATGCATTAGCTAAAAAGTATTGGGATACGTATTTTGTTGGAAAAGAAAAGACGCTTTCAGTCACTGCATGGCAGTTTGGTGGTATTCCAGATGAATTGGCTCAGCTAGTAAAGGATGGAGTAAAATCTGCTACCTGCTCATTGCATTTACATTATGAGTTAGAGAATGAGCCACTTCCTATGGTAAACGATTATAGTATTGTACTTAATAGTAAGGATGAACCAGTTTGTATAATTCGGACATCGGACGTGAAAATAATGCCGATGAAAGAGGTACCTTTGGATTTTGCTTATGCAGAAGGAGAAGGGGATCTTAGCTATGAACATTGGCGTAAGGTACATATCGAATTTTTCTCAAATGAGTTAAAAGAATTAGATAGGGAGTTTTCAGAAGAGATGTTACTAGTTTGCGAGCGTTTTGAACTTATAGACGTTAAGTAATGGAGGAGAGAATATGTTTAAGACAGTAACGCTATATACAAATCAATTAAAACAATTACGAGGCTTCTATGGGAATGTTTTAGAGCTTCCTATAGAACAATCTACAGACGAATATTTCCAACTATCAATTGGAACTTCGACGCTCATTTTTCGACATTCCGATTTACAGACTTCCTATCATTTTGCCATTAATATACCAGGTAACCAATTCACCCTTGCAAAACATTGGGCAAAAGAGAGAGTGTTGCTAAATAGAGAAGCATCTGTAGATGAAATCTATTATGCTCGGTTTGAAGCAGATGCTTTCTACTTTGAAGATCCAACGGGTAATGTGATTGAGTTAATAGCAAGGAGAAATGTAGACAAATGGAGTGATTTCAGCATCGAGTCATTTTTAAATCTAAGTGAGGTAAGTATTACTACTCCCTTTGTAGAGGAAACAGGAGAAAAGCTGCAAAGTATTGGTATTCCTATTTCCGGGCATGTCCAAATTGAACCGGATGAATTAAACTTTCTAGGAAAAAAAGATACGTTTATTTTATTAGTTCCCCCACAGAGAAAATGGTATTTTTCTAAAAATATGAGTAAAACTTCTCCATTAGAAATAGTTCTGGAGACTGGAAAAGAAATTCTAGTAAATAGAGAAGGAAAAATAACGATTCAATAAAAGAGAGCGACTAATTATCCACAGTGGAATAATTGTCGCTTTTCTTTTGGAAAGTTATTAACATGTGGGTAACTCTCTGGAAATTTGTGTACTGTGGATACACTGTGAATAACTTAAGAATTAGCCTTCAAAGCGTACATTAATGTGGAATAGGACTGCATATCTGCAAAGTTAATACCTAGTGAAACTGCCGTTTGAGCAAGTTCAGGTCGAATTCCAGAGAAAATAGCATGCACACCAATAAGTTTTAGTGCAGAATGCAGCTGATACAATTGTTGGGCAACCATCGTGTCTAATACTGGTACTGCCGATAAATCTATAAAAAGGGTACTAAGCTTTTTAGCAGAACTCTGTTGCAAGGTGGTTTCTAAAATAATGGATGCACGTTCGGTATCAATATTTCCTACTAAAGGTAAAACTCCTATCCCTTCTTTAATAGGAATAACAGGACTACTTAACTCTGTAATCAGAGCTTGTTGGGTAGCGAGAAGATTTGCTGTATATATATGATGATACTTTGCAAAGTTTTCAATGATGTGGTCAAATGCAGTATTCATCAAATTAGACCATTCCGCAACCTGTTTTCCAGTTACAGGAGTTGTAGACTGTTGGATAAATTTTTGAACGAAAGCCCAATAGGCAATCCGGACATTACGAAAACTTCGGATGCTTTCATACAAAGGGAATTTTTCTTTTGCTCTCTTTTCTGCGACTACTGCAGAACGGGTGTTGATATATTCAAGATATTCATATTGATCACGGATATAGACAGAAGATATAGCTTCTATTAAAGCTCCATTTTCATCTCTCAAGTATGTATTGTTTTGTGGTAGGGAGTAGGTTGGATTATCTTTTGACTGTTGAGTTAACCATGCATCTGTTATTTCCGATTTATTGGTCATGATAAAATCAAATAATTCTTTGTTTAGATGACTCATTTCATCTATCTCCTTCAATCTTTCTAATATTAATATTATTGTAAGGGTACTGAACAAATTATTCCACTTAGGTGGAACAAAATATCGTAATTTAAACAATTACTAGAAAGGAAAGATGAAACCGAGATGATATGGTATAAAAAATCTAAAGAAGAAGTGTTCCAGGAACTTCATGTTAAAAACGACAAAGGGATCACGGAGCTAGAAGCACAAAAACGATTGCAGCAATACGGCCACAATCGATTAGCTACTAATCGCAAGAAAACTTGGGTAGAGAGAATATTTTCACAGATTAACAATGTTCTCATTTATGTTTTGATAGTTGCTGCTGTCGTTTCTGCTTTTGTTGGCGAGATTGCAGATGCACTTATTATAGGACTGGTCGTAATAATTAACGCTGTTGTGGGAGTTATTCAAGAATCCAAAGCAGAGGATGCACTGGAAGCACTAAAAAATATGGCTACCCCAAAAGCGATTGTGCAAAGAGATGGAGAAATGAAAGAAATAGACTCAGCAGAGGTTGTGCCTGGAGATTTTGTGGTGGTAGGGGCAGGTTCTTATATCCCATGTGATATTCGTCTAATAGAGTCTGCTAATTTGAAGGTAGAAGAAGCAACACTTACGGGAGAGTCAGTTCCTGTTGATAAAGATGCATTTGCTCTGTTAGAAAAGGACGAACAGGATATTCCACTTGGAGATCAGCTAAACATGCTATTTATGTCTACGCTTGTAACAGTCGGACGAGGAACAGGAATAGCTGTAGCTACAGGGATGGACACTCAAATTGGTAAAATAGCCGGTATGTTAAATACTACTGTAGATGAGCAAACACCATTACAAAAAAGCCTGGCACAAGTAGGGAAATACCTAGGTATAGGGGCTTTGATTATTTCACTGGTCATGTTTTTAATAGGAATTTTACAGGGGCGAGATTTTCTAGAAATGTTCATGATTGCTGTAAGTTTGGCGGTTGCTGCTATTCCTGAAGGAATGCCTGCCATTGTATCTATTGTTCTTGCAATCGGTGTACAGAGGATGATTAAACAACATGTCATTATTAGAAAATTACCAGCTGTCGAAGCATTGGGTTCAGTAAATGTTATTTGCTCCGACAAAACCGGAACACTCACCCAGAACAAAATGACAGTAACGAAATTCTATGCCGACGGTCAAATACATGCCCTAAAAGATTTTCAGTTAGAAAACGATATACAAAGTCTATTGATGAAAATCTTTGTATTATGTAATGATGCTACATATACAAAAGATGCAGAAACTGGTGATCCCACTGAAATAGCATTAGTGGCAGCAGCAGCTCAAAACCATCTAGATAAAGATTTACTAGAAAAAGAGTACCCACGTATTCATGAAATTCCATTCGACTCGAACCGGAAGTTAATGACTACAGTGCATATACATGAAAATGAATATTACCGCATGACAAAGGGTGCAATAGATCGATTATTAAATCATTGTAATCAAATAATGACTGAAGAAGGTGTCATGCCCTTAACCGAGAAAATAAAGGCAGAAATTATCTCTGCTTCACATACCATGTCACAGTCTGCACTTCGTGTATTAGCTGCGGCATACCAAGTGGAGGGACATAAAGGACTAGTAGGGTCTGAAGAGGATTTAATATTTGTAGGTTTTGTGGGAATGATGGACCCACCGAGATTAGAAGTGAAGGAATCTATTGAAGTGTGTAAAAAAGCTGGTATTCGAACAGTGATGATAACTGGAGACCATAGAGATACTGCTTTTGCCATTGCTCGTGAGTTAGGTATTGCCAAGCAAGAATCAGAAGTAATGGAAGGTATTGAGCTGGATAATATAACAGACGAAGAAATAAAGACTGCATGTAATAAAACAAACGTTTTTGCAAGAGTATCACCTGAACATAAGGTGAAAATTGTGCAAGCATTAAAGTCTGCCGGTCATACTGTTTCAATGACAGGAGATGGTGTGAATGATGCGCCGTCCCTTAAAGAAGCAGACATTGGAGTTGCAATGGGAATAACAGGAACTGATGTAGCAAAAGGTGCGTCAGATATGATATTGACCGATGATAACTTTGCCTCTATCGTGAAAGCAGTAGAGGAAGGTAGAAATATATATAAAAATATAAAAAAGTCGGTTATCTTTTTAATTTCCTGTAATTTAGGTGAAATTATTGCGCTGTTTTTTGCTATTGTGGCTGGATGGCCAACCCCACTCCGTTCCATTCATATTCTTTGGGTGAACTTAGTGACAGACACATTCCCAGCATTGGCACTTGGTGTAGATCCAGAGGAACCAGGAGTCATGAAGGAAAAACCGAGGAGACAAAAAGAGGGACTTTTTCATGGAATGCTACCATTTTTAATATTGAACGGATTGTTAATCGGTATAATTACCCTTGTAGCTTTTATGATTGGTTTAAATGGCGTAACATCGGGTGTTCCCGAGAATGTATTAATGCATGCACAGACAATGGCATTTATTACACTTAGTTTTTCACAGTTAATCCATTCGCTGAACTTTAGATCTATGAACCAATCTGTATTTAAAGTAGGTATATTCAAAAATAAGTTCTTGTTAGCTTCTATTCTAGTTGGCGTAATTATTCAAGTCCTAATAGTTTCGGTTGGACCATTAGCTAAATTGTTTAGCGTTCAATCATTGGGTTCGATGGATTGGCTAATTGTCATTGCACTTAGCTTGCTGCCATTAATCATTAATGAGTTGGTTAAATTGTTTAGAAAGTAGAGGGGGGAAAATAATTGCAAAAGACAATAGGGCTTGTAGTCGGAATCGCTTTAGTACTATTAATAGGAGTATTTTATGTACTTAGTAATAATCAGAAACAAGTCGAAAAGGAAGATGTGAAACAACTGTCTGTAGAAACTCATAATTTCAATAAAGTACTTGCATATGAAAATGATTATATGGGCAATAACTCTAACATTACAAACCTATTTAATAAACTTCCACTTTCTAATTATAAGTACACGGTAGAGTTGGAGCCAGATACATTCACAGCCGCTATAAATTACAACACGAGTAGCGACGAAAAAGCAGTTATATATAATACAACAGCTGCTTTTGTATTGATAAAAAATTTAGAAGTAATAGATATGCGTTTTTCAGACCAATCCTATGTGATGACCAGAGAGAATGTGGAGCAATGGTTTGGAGATGATTTTGAGAGGTTAATAGATCCGAGCATATTTAAAGATAAAGTTCAAAACGCTCTAATGGAAAGTACAACAACCAATTGGATTGATCAATATACAAAATAGGGGTGTTTTACTATGGAAATTTTAACAGAACAATTAAAAAAGAGGCAAACAGAAAACCAATTTTCAGGATCTATTGTTGTAAAACAAGGTGATTCGGTACAGCTTCAAGAAAGTTTTGGCTATGCAAATCGTACAGATGCAGTACTAAATGAGAAGCATACACGTTTTGGGATTGCTTCGGGTTGTAAATTATTTACTGCAGTTGCGATTGCTCAGCTTGTAGAAGCTGGAAAACTAAGATTTGATAGCCTATTAAAAGAAATCCTAGATACTTCTTTTCCACATTTTCATGAAGGCATAACAGTCCATCATCTTTTAACGCATACTTCAGGTATTCCAGACTATTTTGATGAGGAAATAATGGATGACTTTGAAGAGTTATGGATAAGTACTCCGATGTACCATATCCGCCGTTTGCATGATTTTTTACCCTTTTTTCAAAGCGAGAAGCAAAGATTTATACCCGGTGAAAAGTTCTATTATAATAATGCGGGATATATAGTACTTGGTTTAATAGTAGAAAAATTGACTGGAATGCTTTTCATAGACTATGTTCAACGAAATATTATGGACAAAGCAGGGATGTGCAATTCCGGTTATTTTGCCTTAGATGCATTACCTACTAAAACAGCAATTGGTTATATAGATCACGAAGACGGCACATGGAAAACGAATATGTATTCTATTCCGATACAAGGAGGATCAGATGGTGGAGGATTTGTCACTGCTGATGATATGGTGTTATTTTGGGAAGCACTAATACAAGATAAATTATTGAATGATAAGGCAATATTAATGACCCCACATATTCAAGAGGAATCTAATAGTTATTACGGGTATGGTATTTGGATAGAGAAAAAAGAAAATCAAATCCATAAGTATCATGTAATGGGATATGATCCAGGAGTGAGTTTTCACTCGGCTTATTACCCACATAATAACGTTATTGTAGCTATATGCTCCAACAAATCTAAAGGAGCATATGCAATGATGCTAGAATTAGAAAAATCGTTCTAAAATAATATTGGATTTATTTCTTTTTTCGATTTTGTTGTTTTTTTAAAAGTTTATAAGCCAAGTAAAGCATGCTAATTCCCAAGACAAAAGACAATATAGAATACAGCACTTCATTTATATTTCTACCGAATATTAATAGTAAAAGATATAAAGGAACTAAAATATAAATAAATTTTTCTGGATTTAGACGCATTTTTTCACTCCTAAACTTGGTAGTTGCTAAGCATTATTATATCAATAATAATGAAAATGGATTATTATCTAGAAAAAATGATAAACTATAAGTACGGAGGTGGACTTTTTGAAAATAACATCCTACGAAGTTGATAAGTTAAACGATCCAACAGGAATTATAACAGGCGATCGTTATGAATTCTTACTTGGATTAGAAGTACCTGAAGACGATGAACTTTTTGATGAAAATAATTCATTAGACTTACGTGTTATTCTAGTCGTAGAAGAAACAGAAGCGCGTATTGTACAATACCATTTCTTAAATCGGAGTAACGGTAAAGTATTAGACTTTGGTTTAGAAGACGAAGAAGAAGCAGTCGTTCTTGCTTTTTGTAAAGAACATTATAACAGTAAATAAAAACCGAGAAGCGAATTAAATCGCTTCTTGGTTTTTATTTTTAGCCTGTTATCTCAAAGTTTGTTGCTTAAACTGGTAGGAAAAACCAATCGTAAATGGAGGTACACTTGAAGAAAAACAACTACAAATCATGATCACAATAGTTGGAAGTCTAGCTATACTAACGATTGGCGGTTTAGTGTTTAATCAGATTCATAAAAATTATCAAGCAAATGAACTTATTATAGAAAAGTTTTTTGAGAACTTTGATAAAGTAGAAGCAGTAATGGTGGAGAAGGATGGATTTTGGGCTCCAGTTACTTGTGAAAAAAAATAGCATTTTTAGACCTTGGTCTTCTATATGCACTCCTTATTATGTCAACCAACATTCAATTCGTTTTATGACATGCTGAATACTTTTCCCTCGACTTAACCCCCATTATTTCAAAGTTCTAATAGTAGTAGAGTCCAGAAATGACTACACGAAAACAACTTACTATTAAATAGACTGGAATAATAAATATTCTCATTCCTTTGCCACACGTTAACGGAGTATGTAACTAATTCTTAATCAGAATCACCTGTTTAAATAGAATTCTACTAATAATAGTTGTATGAGTTTAATTCTTATCGAAATTGAGGTAAACTGATGGAGAAGATTTACTATAAAAGGTGGCTGTTTGATGGAGATTACAAATTTATTGAAGCATATACCTGTTTTAGAAACTAAAAATGCTGGACCAATAAAAGTAACAGGACTTGCTTATAATTCACGCAAAGTGGAAAAAGGACAAGTATTTGTATGTATAAAAGGATTCAAAGTAGATGGACATCAATTTGCAGGACAAGCTGTTGAGAATGGTGCCGTTGCTCTAGTAGTAGAGGACTTTATCGATGGAATTGAGTTACCGCAATATAAAGTGGAAAATGGACGTGTGGCTCTAGCTACTCTTGCAGATGCTTTCTATAATCACCCGACACGGAAGTTGAAGACGATAGGGATTACCGCGACTAATGGGAAGACTTCTACTTCGTTTATGACGAATGCCATATTAGAAAACCATGGCTTTAAAACAGGGCTAATGGGGACAGTTGTAGTGAAAATTGGGGACTATGCCGAGCCTTCTGAATTAACAACGCCAGAATCACTTGATTTACAACGTTTTTATGCACAAATGGTGGAGGAGAATGTCAGTCATGCAACAATGGAAGTTTCCTCCTCTGCATTGGAATTAAATCGTGTAGGCTGTGTAGACTTTGATATTGTTACACTGAATAATATTAGTCGTGAGCATATCGACTTGCATTCTTCGTTTGAAAACTATTTTCATCATAAGTCTAGTCTTATTCGAAATGCTGGTGCTGATAAAGTAGCTATTTTAAACTTGGATGATTCTTATTCTGCTTCACTTATGAACAAAACGAAAGCAAAAGTTATTACCATTGGTGTTGAAGATCAATCTGCAGATGTTATCTGTACCAATTTAGACCTATCAACAGGAAGAGCCAAATTCACGGTGGAAATTCAACAAGATCTAGTAACGCAGGATCTAGTAATACCTCAGCAAAAATTTACAATTGAACTTTCAACTCCAGGTTTTCACTCTGTATATAATTCAATGGTCAGTATTGTGATTGCACTATTATGTGAAGTGCCAGTAGCTACTATCCAAAAAAGTTTGGCAGAGTTTGTAGGCGTAGAGCGTCGTTTTGAAATTATTTTTGAAGATGATTTTAAAATTATTGATGACCACTTTGCAAACAGTGGAAACATTGACATCACGCTTGGAACTTTAGAAAAAATGGACTTTGAACGTATCAAGCTTGTTTATGCTATTCGTGGAGATCGTGGAGTGACAGTGAATAGAGAGAATGCAGAGACTATTGCTAAATGGGCACCTAAACTTGGTATACATGAAGTGATTGCGACATTAAGTCGTTCCCATGTGACTCAAAAGGATGTAGTTTCGGAGAGTGAGCTTGAAGTATTCCTCGAAGTTATGGAAGAAGCGGGTATCAAAGTACAACTTTACGCAGAGTTGCCTGAAGCTATTAAACATGGTCTTTACGATGTTACGGATGGAGACTTACTGTTATTAGCAGGTTGCCAAGGAATGGATTATGGCGCAAAACTTGCACTTGAACAACTAGAAGTCATTCGTCCGAATGTCGATAAAAAGAAATTATTCCAACCGCTTGAAAAACGTGTAGCGGGAAACACATAATATGAAAAAAGCAGTTCCATTTTGTTGGAGCTGCTTTTTTTCATGAGTATAAATTTACCAATCAATATGCCATGTTAACCCTCTGCTCCACACTATTACCGTTTTGGTGAATAGTTAAGCGTCTGAAAGAGCTCTGTTTTTTCAGTAGGTGTAAGTTCTCTCCATTCTCCGATAGGGAGACCTTCAATAGATATGTTCATGATTCGTATTCGTTGTAATCTTTTCACTGAAAACCCTAATGCGGAACACATTCTACGAATTTGACGATTTAAGCCTTGGGTCAAGATAATGTTAAAGGTTTTTGGTCCAATTTTCTTTACTTTACATGGCAATGTTGTTGTCCCTAGAATATTTACACCGGCAGCCATTTTTTCTATAAATGTGTCGGTGATTTTTTCATTGACTGTCACAATATACTCTTTATCGTGGCTGTTTTCTGCACGTAGAATTTCATTTACAATATCACCATCATTTGTAAGAAGTATTAAACCGTCGGAATCTTTATCTAATCGCCCAATATGGAAAATACGAAGTGGATGATTAACGAAGTCGACAATATTACCTTTTATATGAGTTTCTGTAGTGCTAGTAATACCTACAGGTTTATTTAATACTAGATAAACGAGTGGTTGCTCTACAACAATTTGTTTGCCATCAACTCGAACATCATCGCCCGCTTCAACCTTACTACCGAGTTCTGCAGTTTTTCCGTTAATCACTACTCTTCCATCAGTAATCCACTTGTCGGCACCGCGTCTAGAAGTAATTCCTGCCTCACTTAGAAATTTATTAATTCGCATTATAGACACCTACTTTTCTTGATGCATTAATTATAACAAAAGTTGAAACTAAATTAGAGTAATAGCGTAAATTAGAAAAGGAGTGATTGGTATGACAGTTGAACAAAGATTAGAGCAAACATTTAATGCACTGAAAAAAACATTAGGTTGGACTGTAGATAAACGTATAACTTTGTCACTTGCAGGGTATTATGTAACTTTAGAAAAAGAATTTGATGAAAGTAGATATAAAGAAGTGTCTAGTCATTTGAAAAAAAGAGCTGGAATCTTTTCTACTTTACGCTCACATTTACATCCTCTTTTTGTAGCAACTCTAGATGTATCAGGAGCAGATCCGGAACAAGCAGTAAATCTGTATATGGAAAAAGCAGATGCTTTAAAACAGTTTGGTATTAAAATGAATAGCTATACTTATTTAGCTGCTCTTATGATGTCAGATCAAAAAGAGCAATGGTCATTTGAATTGAAGATGACACAAAAGTTAATGGATGATATGAAGACGTATCATCGTTTTTTAACCTCTACAGATGACTACCCTTATGCAATGTTTCTAGGGAAGATGGAAGGCGATACTGCAGTTCGAGCGGAAACGATGAATCGCTATTATAAAGAACTAAAGCAACATAAATTTTACACAGGGAATGAACTACAATGGATGTCACAGGTTCTCACGTACTCTAACCCTGAATATGAAGAAAATATGGTGAATAGGGCAGTTATTATCCGCAATGGTTTGAAAAGCGTCAAAATAAAAACATCCGCAGCACAATATCCTATTATTGGATTTATGGCAGCTTTAAAATTAGATGAAGAACAACTGAACGAGGTTGTAACAACCTATGAATCCATTGCTAGTACGAAATTATTTTCATGGTACAAAGACTCGGCTCTTCCCATTGCTTTCGGATTATCTTTAAGATCCTCTAAAGAAGCTTATGCAAGTGCCGCAATTTCCATGGCAACTTCTCTAGAGCTTATTTTACAAGCACAGCAAGCAATTATGATTTCGACTATGGCAGCAACAAGCGCTGCAGCAGCAAATTCTGGCTCAAATTGATGAACATGCTATACTAAACATATACTATTTAGATTAGAGGAGTTAGGAATAATGAACACGAATCCAATGAGTCAATCAAGAACTATTCAAACACATTTAATATTGCCACCAGATACAAATCACCACGAAACAATTTTTGGAGGAAGAGTACTTGCTTTTATCGACGAAATTGCAGCGATATGTTCTATGAAACATGCACAAGGAGCTGTAGTGACAGCTTCTATAGATTCTGTTGACTTCCTTTCATCTGCTAAAGTGGGTGATGTATTAGAGCTAGAAGCAGTTGTTTCTTCTACAGGTCGTTCTTCCATGGAAGTTTATGTTCAAGTAACGTCCATGAACCTACTTACAGGGGAAGAAAAACTAACAACAGAATCTTACGTAACAATGGTTGCGGTTGACGACAATGGGAAACCTGTACCTGTTAAGGGCATACATCCAGAAACAGAAGAGGAAAAACGTCTATTTGAAACGGGACCTGCTAGACGCGCTCATCGTAAGCAACGCCTAGAAATGAAATACTAAAAGAGTAGGAAGTGGCTCAAGTGCTAAAACAAATTGATGACCTTTACAAATATTTGATGGTTATGTTGCTTGTCATATATTTGATCAATTCAATTTATCTTCAAGAAGTTACTATCACTTTCACAGCAATTATACTCGTAATCCTCTTGGAATTTAGTAAGCATCGGCATCATATTAAACAACTAACTTATTCGCAACTATCTATTATCGGTATCGTATTACTAGCAGGTATTGCAAGTATCATTTATCTGTTAGTAACGATTCAAATATTCTTAGAGCCCATAGGTCTTCCCGAAAAAATGGAGAGTGCTCTATTCTTTGTATGTATAGTAATTGGGATATATATTTTATGGTATTTTATCGGTAAGCTATTTGGAAGAGCGTTGGAAAAACAATGAAAAACTGTAAGTGCATTGCTTAAAGCAGTGTGTTTACAGTTTTTTTGTTCAGTATTTTGATGGAACTATTTTGCTAATTCTTCGTAAAGACTATTAGAGGTGAAAAACTTGAAACATATTTATGAAAAATCAGCTCAATATACAAAATTCGCATCAATAAGCTTAGTAGGAATATACATAGTTTTGCTTATAGTTTTCAAAGATGTTATGTGGCAAGACTTTGAAACTCATTTTGCTGTTGGCTTTACATTACTTGTTTTATATAGCTCTTCTTTTTTGTTTCAACATGCTGCAGAAAAATTGCCTGAAGAGAAAAAAGTGGATAGCAATTATTACTCAGCTAGTTTTCCGATTCAGGAACTTAATTTCCAACGAGACGTTTCGTTAATTCCACAGACCTATTTAGTCTCCAGTACAGGGGAGCGGTTATATAAAATAAGTCCTACCGAAGAACAGCCCTTTCGAAGGAAACTATCCACATTAAATATTTTCAAAATGGGAATGTTCTTTCCAATTACTTATCGAATAATAACGATGGATGAGAAGGTAGTGTCTACGTTTACCATTCACAATAAGCTTAAGTTTATGAAAATAAAGGTACTAGATCATAATCGTTTACACGCAACTACTATTGTTATGCCACTAATGTCTTTAAAAAATAGAGCTATAATATTTGATGCAAATAACGAAAAACTACTTCAAATGGAAGCGAAAAGTGTATATGGAGACATTGACGTTCATGATTTAGGTGGTCAAAGATTAGCGACATATCGGTTTGGAATTTTCCCATATGCTACGCATCCTGCATTTGAAATACAAGCAATGAATGTCCATGTCTCTCTTGCGCATAATTTAACGCACACAGAAAAACTAACTTTTACTGCATTGTTTTACTATTGGACAGCCAATCAATAAAAACGAGCAAATTCATCTAGAATTTACTCGTTTTTTAAAAAGAAAATATATGTTCTATACTCATTATGTGCCCAAGAAGTATATAAAAATGTAACGTGAAAAATGAATTAGGGTGACTTAAAAGAATGAATAGTACTGCTGATTTCCGTTTCAGGTGGACGCTTTGCGCGGCCGTTGCCTCAGCCTCCTCGCTACGCTGCGGGTCTTCACATAACGCTTTTTCCGCTGGAGTCGCCACCTTCCACTGCAATCAAATGTGTAGTACTTAACTTTAAGATATTGCAGCCTTTCGCTTAGATGATATGAGTCGCCCAAGCTAATATAGTGATAAAATTGTCTGTTGAATTAGGGATACTACTCTGTAATACTTTTCTCAAAACATACTTACCTAGTTCTAAGAGTTGTAGAAGGGCGACGGGCAGATAAATGCCATAAGATTATTTAAAAAAAGCGATATTGGTTGTGACTAAGTCACAACCAATATCACTAAAAATTCAATCGGTAATCATATAGCAAGACGTTTGTCCAAAGTCCCTCGAAAACGAAAGAAACAGTTTTGACCTTCAAGGGACGGGCGCTTTTATACCTGGATTCTCTTATATTAATCTTTAAACAGATTAAACCACCCTTTATATTTGAACCAACTAAGCATAGAAAAAGCGATGAGGACCATAGCACCGAGTACTACGAAATAACTATATTTCCACTCAAGTTCAGGCATGTTTGCAAAGTTCATACCGTATACTCCAACAATGAACGTTAAGGGTATAAAAACAGTTGATACAATCGTTAAGATCATCATGATACGGTTCATCCTACTAGAGTTTATCGACATATGACTATCACGTATATCAGCTGTCAGCTCTCGATTAGATTCAATCATTTCCGTCAGTCGTATTAAATGGTCGTAAATATCGGCAAAGTAGGTGTGTTCTGTCTGCTGTAAATTCATTCGTTCTGAATTTAATATTCTATAAAGTAAATCTCGCATAGGAATAACTGTACGTCTTAAACGCAACAAATCTCCTCGTAGATCAAACACTGAATCCATAGAAAAATGGCGCATATCATAAGTAAGCTTGTCTTCTACAGCATTTAAATAGCCTTCAATTTTATAGACAATCGGAAAATAGGCATCTACTACTGTATCGATGATATTATAAGTTGCATGGATAGCACCTCTATCCCAGCCTTGTGAGTTTTGTCTAATACGCTGCCGTGCTTGCTCCATTTCATGCATCGGATGGAAATGAAATGACACTACATAGTCTTGACCAACAAATATGTCTAACTCTTCCGCTTCTAAGGTTTCCTCATTGAAAGAATGTAAAACAAAGAAGTTATAACCATCATAATAGTCCACTTTAGGACGCTGTAGCCTTTGTAAGCAATCCTCAATTGCCAGTGGATGAAAACGAAAGAAAGAACTAAGCAAAAGTTCTTCTTCTTTGGTTGGCTCGGCAATGTCAATCCAGTACCATTCAAACTTTCTCCGTTTTATATCTTCTATAGGAAAGTCATTTACTATTTCATGATCGGTCGTTATGCCAATCGTATGGATCATACATACCCCTCTTTTCATCACTATCTCTTTTCATATTATCTCATAGTCTTCATATTATTAATGTACCTAAAAAACAGAGGAAATGAAAAGAAAATTATGATGCTTCCACCATTAAAAATATTATATTCTAAATAAAAAGAAAATAATGGTTGACTTAGGTAATATCTATTTGTATACTAGGTATTAATCAAATAAAACAACTTTCTTATCAAGAGAGGTGGAGGGACTTGGCCCTATGATACCTCAGCAACAGGCAAAAATTTGTACTGTGCTAATTCCAGAAGCGTTATGCTTGAAGATAAGAAGAGACTAATTCACCGATGACGTGTAAACCTCTTCTTGTTTCTAAGAAGGGGTTTTATTTGATTTTAACTATAAAAAATAGGGGGAGAAATCAATATGTCATCGGAATTACTAAAAGCATTCAACACATTGAAGGAAAAGCAGTGGGTAGATTTAACACACACATTTGGAGCTAATTCACCACATTTCGCCGCTTTTAAAGCAGCTGAAATCGATACATTGTTTAATCATGATGATGGATTCTTTGCACAAAGCTTTCAATTTGCAGGACAGTACGGCACACATATAGATGCACCTATACATTTTGTAAGAGATACGCGTTACTTAGAAGAACTCGAATTGAAAGAATTGGTATTACCATTAGTCGTCATTGATCAGTCAAAGGAAGCGGCTGAAGATAATGATTTTACTTTATCGGTGGATGACATTTTCACATTTGAAAAAGCCCACGGAAAAATCGAAGAAGGCTCATTTGTCGCTCTTAGAACCGATTGGAGTAAACGTTGGCCAGACGAAAAGGAATTTAACAATAAGGACGCAGCGGGTAATAATCACGCACCGGGTTGGGGATTAGAAGCTTTAAAGTTTTTATTTCAAGAACGAAAGATTAAAGCTATAGGACACGAAACATTCGACACGGATTCAAGTGCTGACTATCTAAAAAACGGCGCATTACACGGAGAATATTATGTGCTTGAACAAGACACTTACCAAATAGAATTATTGACGAACTTAGATAAGCTCCCTGCAACAGGAGCCATTATTTTCAATATCGTCCCGAAGCCAGAAAAAGCCTCTGGATTTCCAGTTCGATCATTTGCAATCTTACCATAAAAGGAGCGAGATAAATGGACAGTTCAAACAGCTATTTAAGCACCATTTCGAGCGGACCATGTAGGAAGTTTGTTAAGACCAGAAAGTTTACTGGCGGGCATTTAGACTTCTTCGAACAAGGAAGCAACTCAATGTTCTACTTGAGCAGTTGAGAATTAATCCGCAATGCAGATTTGCTTCTACACATCATGGTAATAAGCTGACAGAAGAACAGCGGTATAAAAGATTAAAATACATTGTTGATATTTCTAGAGAAGTTTGGAGTTAATCCGTGTAAGATCTCGACTACTTTCCATACTCATTTGTAGAATACTGTAGCTGAGTAAAAATATAACTTTCTTTTTCGGATCTCATTTGATAATGAGAAAGAAAGTAAAGGTTTAAACATAAATGAAATGCCAAGGGAATAAACCCTTGGCATTTCATTTGTTTTCATTATTTTCTTTCTGCTTTTAAAGCCTTAAACAGTGAAATAATCATAAGCAACATTATGAATGAAAATGGTAAGGCGGCAATAATAATTGTATTTTGTAATGCCGCTAATCCATTAACGGATAACAAAATAATAGCGATTACGGATAATGTGATTCCCCAAGCGAGCTTCACTCTGTTCGGTGGAGTCAGGGATCCGTTGGTCGACTGCATACCAAGAACGAAAGTGGCAGAATCTGCCGAAGTAATGAAAAAGGAACCAATTAATAACACAGCAAAAACAGAAATACCTGTAGAGAAAGGCATCACATGGAACATTTCAAAAATAGTCAATTCAGTAGATGCTTGTGCTAAATCAGCAATGCCTCTCTTCTGAAAGTCAATGGCTGTTGTACCAAAAGCTGAAAACCAAAATGTTCCCAGTAAAGTAGGTGCTACAAGAACACCTGTAACAAACTCCCGTATTGTGCGACCTTTAGATACTCGAGCAATGAACATACTAACGAATGGTGCCCATGAGATCCACCAAGCCCAATAGAAGATAGTCCAATTGTCTAGCCATTCTCGATTATGACCATTTAATGGGGAAGTGCGAAAACTCATTTGTACAATATTCCCTAAATAACCTCCGAAAGAATCTGTAAACATATCTAAAATCAGTAAAGTAGGTCCCATAATAATGATAAAACCAAGTAAAGCAAGAGCTAATAGTAAATTCATATTGGACAAATATTTTATCCCTTTACTTAATCCCGACCAAGCAGAAGCTACAAAGAGGACGGTGACAATCGCTATAATGATAATTTGAGAAGTAATGCCAATTTTGAAGCCAAATAAGTAATTTAAGCCGGCATTAATTTGAACAGCGCCGAACCCAAGAGAAGTAGCAACGCCAAATGCTGTGGCAAAGACAGCGAGCACATCTACGAGAGTACCCCATGGACCTTCCATTTTTTTGCCGAAAATTGGTTTCAAAGTGGAGGAGATTAAGCCTGGCTCCCCTTTACGGAATTGGAAGAATGCAAGAGATAATGCAACAACCCCATACATAGCCCAAACATGGAATCCCCAGTGGAAGTAGGTTTGACGAAGGGATTCTTTAAAAGCTGCACTCGTACCTGGTTCAGCTGTAGCAGGATCGATGGCAAAATGTGATAAGGGTTCAGCTGCCCCATAAAAGACAAGCCCAATTCCCATACCAGCAGAAAATAACATAGAAATCCAAGTAATAGTTGAAAATTGTGGACGATCTGAATCTTTTCCCAGTCGGATTTTTCCATAGGGACTAAAGATGAAGAAGATGCTTAATATTAACATTAGCGTCATAAGTAACATATAGTACCAACCAAATGATGAAGCAACAAAAGATTTAATAGTACTAGTAATAGCTTCAAAACTTTCTGGGGCTAAAGCGCCGTATCCAACAGCTAATACTATTAAACCAATCGTTATATAAAATACCTTTGATAATTTTTTCATGTTTTCCCTCTCTCGCGTTTTTAGCTTAAACGCTTAACTATACTAATAAAATATTATAGAATCAACCAAAATACTTATATTTATTCCTTATAGTATTTCCATTTTAGCTGAGATTGAAACTTCTTAATTATTAACAAACTAAAATAATCGATACTAAATCAAAAGTAATAAAAAATTGCGAATAATTATAATTCTTTTCTCTGTGGGCAATAAAAACTATTCAATAGCTTTTCTTAGTGCAGAATTTCACTTTTCTGCGTATTACATCACATTTAGTTTATTAGACTAGTTCGATAAAATGAATATTCAGAAAAAGTATTGACAAACACCACTGAAAACGTTTACATTATATTTAGTTAAATGTTAACGGTTAACTGTTAACAAATAGAATTTTCAGAAAAATGAAGGTGGTTCTTTGTTGAAATTTGAAAAAAGACATATCAGTGAGCAGGTATTGATTTACTTAAGAAAAAAAATAATGCTCCAGGAGTTTAAAGAAGGGGATCACTTAAAAGAGTCCGAGTTATCCGAAGAGCTTTCTATTAGTAGAGGACCCATACGAGAGGCTATTTCTAAATTAGAAGCCGAAGGACTTGTTATTACACCTTCAAACGGACGTACAATTGTGCAGAAATTTGGAGAGAAAGACATAAGAAATCTATATGAAAGTAGAATTTTGTTAGAGATATATGCACTAACAATTCAGAACTCTGAAAAGTTAGATAATGAAGGGGAGTTACTCTATCAATATATACAAGAGATGGAGGAATCTTTAACGGGGGGCAAACAAAGTGTAGAAGCAGATTTAAAATTTCATCAACAGCTTTTGATGATGACTGGTAATCGCACTTTAATACGGTTATGGAATTCATTAAATGAAATCATTAAAACATTGATAGAAGTAACATCTGAATTTACGGCAGAACGACAAAATGAAATTGTTTTAGAACATAAGGTCATTGCAGATGCGTTACTTTTAAATAATATTGAACAAGCTCAATCACTATTAAGAACGCATTTAGAAGGGGCATCGGATTACTATAGTAAGGCGGTATTTGAATTGCAGGGAGAAGGAGAATGAATATGATAAAAAGAAAAGTGAAATGCGCAATTATCGGCTCTGGAAATATCGGAACGGATTTAATGTATAAATTACTTCGTAGTGAATTACTTGAGCCAACTGTAATGGTAGGAATCGATCCACAGTCAAAGGGCTTAGCTTTAGCTAAGGAACATGGTTTGACTCCCGTATATAACGGAATTGAAGGATTTAAAGAAATTCATGAGAAAGCGGATATTGTGTTCGAAGCGACTTCTGCTAAAGCTCATCTTACAAATGCAAAAATACTAAAAGAACTTGGTAAAAAAGCGATTGACTTAACTCCAGCAGCTGTTGGGCCATTTATTATTCCATCTGTAAATTTAGAAACCTCTGACGTTACTAATTTAGATAACGTGAATATGGTTACTTGCGGTGGACAGGCAACAGTACCGATTGTTAAAGCCATCTCGAATGTTGTGAATGTTTCATATGCAGAAGTTGTTGCAGCTATTTCTAGTAAGAGTGCAGGACCAGGAACTCGACAAAATATAGATGAATTTACGGTAACAACGGCTAAGGCCTTAAAAGAAGTAGGCGGAGCTAAGGAATCTAAAACGTTAATTGTATTGAATCCTGCGGAGCCACCAGTTCTTATGAGAAATACCATTTTTGTAAAAATAGAAGATCATTCAGAAGAACTATATATACAAATAAGAGAATCAATAGATCAGATGGTGAAAGTATTACAGGACTATGTACCGGGATATCGCTATAAATCCGAACCGGTTTTCAAAGGAGATTTAGTCACTGTCCAAGTTGAAGTAGAAGGAATGGGCGATTTCTTGCCAAAATACTCTGGAAACCTGGATATAATTACATCCGCTGCAGTTCGAACTGCTGAAATTATGGCAGAGGCTATGAATAAAGAGGTGAAGATAAATGGGTAAGCAATTAGTTATAAATGATGTAACGCTTAGAGATGGAATGCACGCTATTAGTCATCAGTACTCCAAAGAGCAAATTGCGGAGTTAACTAGATTACTAGATGATTCAGGCGTAGATATTATTGAAGCAACACATGGAGATGGTTTGGGAGGCAGTTCCATTCAGTATGGCTTCTCTAAAGAAACTGAAGATGACATTATACGTACAGCCGTTGAAAATGCTAAGAATGCTAAAGTAGGTGTCTTATTATTACCAGGTGTTGGGACGATTGAACACTTAGAAAATGCTCACCAGTTGGGTGCTCAAGTTGTACGTGTGGCAACTCACTGTACCGAGGCGGATGTCTCTGAACAACATATAAAAGCGGGAGTAAGACTAGGAATGGATACAGTAGGGTTCTTGATGATGTCCCATCGAACATCACCAGAAAACTTACTCGAAGAAGCAAAAAAAATGGAATCATATGGAGCGCAAACAATTTATGTTGTTGATTCAGCGGGTGCATTAACGATGGATGATGTTAGGAGTCGAGTATCACTATTTAAACAACATCTTTCAACAAAAATTGGATTCCATGCACATAATAACCTATCCCTTGGAGTTGCTAACTCGATTGTTGCTATTCAAGAAGGTGTAGATAGAATTGACGCGAGTCTAGCTGGCATGGGTGCGGGTGCAGGGAATGCTGCACTAGAGCAGTTAGTGGCAGTGATGAATAGAATGGGAATTTCACATAATGTGGATTTATACAAAGTTATGGATGCGGCAGAAAATGTTATGAAACCAATGATGGTCCGTCCTGTGCAAATCGATCGTTTGAGCTTAATGCTTGGTTATACCGGAGTTTACTCTAGCTTCTTATTATTTGCAGAACGCGCAGGTAAAGAGTATGGGGTAGATGCACGAGATATTTTAGTCAAAATTGCGGAAATGAATGCAGTTGGTGGACAAGAGGATTGGATTATTGGGGTAGCGCAAGATTTAGCAAAGGAAAAACAAATTAAAAGGGGTATCGAGATATGAAAAAATGGGGTTTATTTAGTCTAATATTTGCACTTTTAGTACTACTTGCAGCATGTGGGGATGAATCAGGTAACTCAGAAGCAGATACAAATTCGAATAGTGACGACGACACATATGTAATTAAAGCTGGCCATGCGGCATCAGAAGATCATTTTGCACAAGGATCGTTTGAAAAATTTAAAGAATTAGTAGAAGAAAAATCAGACGGTAAAATTAAAGTAGAAATTTACCCAAATGGTCAACTTGGTGGAGAGCGTGAGATGGTAGAAGCTATACAATTAGGCAACTTAACTATGGCTGCTCCTTCAAGTGCTGTTTTAACATCATTTGCTTCAGGTATGTATTTATGGGATCTACCATTTCTATTTGAAGATGCAGCGATGGCGCATGAAGTATTAGATGGTGAAGTAGGGACAGAAGTGTTAGACAGTCTATCAGATGTAGGAATTAAAGGATTAGGTTATTGGGAAAATGGTTTCCGTCATTTAATGAATAATACGCATGAAGTTTCTACCATTGAAGGAATGAAAGGATTGAAAATTCGTACACTAGAAAGCCAACAACAAATACAAATGTGGAATGCAACAGGCGCTAATGCTACTCCAATTGCATTTACAGAACTTTATTCTGCATTACAACAAGGTACAGTGGATGCTGCGGAATCACCACTTGCATTAATGTATGCTCAAAAATTTCAGGAAGTCCAAAAATACTTAACATTGACTGGTCATCTATACTCACCTTGGCCAGTAGTCATTAGCCAAAAATTCTTTGATGATTTACCAGCAGATTTGCAACAAGTTGTACAAGATGCTGTTGATGAAACACGTACATTCAATCGTCAATTATCAGCAGAAGATGAAGCAAAATCACTTGAATTACTTCAAGAAGGCGGTATGGAATACGTAGAACTTACTTCAGAAGAAAAAGAGAAGTTTAAAAAGGCAATGGAAGTTGTATATCCTGAAATTGAAAAGTTGGTTGGAGAAGATTTATATAAAAAATTAATGGATGCAGTCGAATAACGAGAGCAATGATAGGGCAGTCAGTGGGCTGTCCTACATTAGTACATAAGGAGGGTTTTCTAATGAAGTCATTTGCAAAAGTTTTAAATAACTTTGAAAAAACTCTCGTAACATTATCGATGTTCTTGATGGTAATTTTAATCTTCTTACAAGTATTTTCTCGTTATGTTATGGGCGATGCAATAGGTTGGACTGAAGAAGCTTCTCGTTATTTATTCATATGGTTGATATTCTTATCCATTGGAATTTCATTTATTGAAAAAAAGCATATAAGTATAGATATTGTTTTAGATCGTCTTCCTTTAGGTTTTCAAAAGGCAATTCAACAGTTTGTTTACTTACTTTTGTTGGTTTTGTCGGTATTTTTGTTAGTCCAAGGACTAGATTTAATTGAAAATATGAGGAGTTTTAACCAAAAGTCTGCAACTCTTCAAATTCCAATGTGGATAGTTTATTCTGCACTACCTGTTGGATTCCTGTTCTCTATCATTAGAATTATCCAAGCTTCTATCCTTCTTTATACTGGTAAGGCTTCCAATAATAAAGAGGAGGATACAATTATATGAGTTCAGCATTAGTATTATTTGGCCTTTTAATATTGTTTCTACTATTATCTGTTCCAGTAGGTTTTGCACTACTACTATCCAGTTTAGGAACAATACTTCTAACTGATATTTCCTTGCCTTTTAGTTTATTGACACAAGTAATGATTACAGCGAATGATTCTTTCCCGCTAATGGCGATACCATTTTTCATCCTAGCGGGTGTATTGATGGGACGAGGGGGAGTTTCCGAGCGGCTACTGAATATAGCTAATTCGTTTGTGGGACACTACCGTGGTGGATTTGCTATTGCAGCGGTATTAACTGCAATGTTTTTCTCCGCAATATCAGGATCAGGTCCTGCAACTGTTGCTGCAATTGGGACTATTATGATTCCAGAAATGGTGAAAAGAGGGTATAACAAATTATTTGCTACTGCCCTTATTGCGGCTGCAGGTACAATAGGAATTGTTATTCCTCCAAGTATCCCACTTGTAATTTATGGGGTTTCTTCAGGAACTTCTATTGGGAACTTATTCAAAGCTGGTATTATTCCTGGAATTTTAATGGGCTTTGCGTTAATGTTGTGGGCATATTTACATGCTCGTAAGGAAAACTATAAACCAGATCCAAAAGCAACATGGAAAGAAAGATTTGAAGCTATTAATAAAGGAAAAGGCGCTATATTAATGCCAGTGGTAATTCTTGGTGGTATTTATGGTGGGATATTTACACCAACTGAAGCAGCGGTCGTAGCGGTTGTTTACGGACTAGTATTAAGTTTCTTAGTTTACCGTGAGCTGAACTGGAAACAAACAATTGCAATTTTCTATGATTCAGCTATTTCTACCGGATCAATTATGTTAATTGTCGCAGCAGCAGCAGTTTTTGGACGCATTTTGGCACTTGAACAGATACCAAATACAGTCGCTGCAAGTATTATGCAAATTACCGATAATCCGATTGTATTCTTATTATTGGTGAACTTATTACTATTAGTCGTAGGTACATTCATGGAAACGATAGCAGCGGTAATTATATTGACTCCAATTTTACTTCCTCTAAGTGCTCAAATGGGTGTTGACCCAATTCACTTTGGAATTATTATGATTGTCAATCTAAGTCTAGGATTTATAACACCGCCTCTCGGATTAAATCTATTCGTAGCTTCCAGTATATCGAATATAAAAATTGAGCCATTGTCGAAAGCTATAATGCCTGGTTTCTTGGCTTTAATTTTATCATTACTTATTATTACGTATATTTCTTGGATTTCATTAGTTCTAGTATAAAAGGGGTAGTATAGTATGTTTAAAGTAACTTTAATAGATCATGAGTGGGAAGATTTGTTAATTGAAGAAAGTATGTTAAGTGAAGCAAATGTTCAATTTACTGTGCTGCAGTCTCGGGATAAAGCAGAGATCATCCAAGCTGCACAACAGTCAGATGCCATTATTATACTCTACGCAAATATTGATAGAGAAATTATGGAAGCTGCACCGAATCTAAAATTGATTTCTCGATTTGGGATAGGTATTAATATGGTTGATGTTGAAGCAGCAACAGAATTAGGGATTCAAGTTGCAAATGTGAATGACTATTGTGTAGATGAAGTCTCGGATCATGCACTTGCTTCCATTATGGCTGCAGCACGAAATTTATTCGTTTATTATGAAGACACAAATGCAGGTGGATGGGATTTTAAAAAAGCGCAGATACCATTGCGTGCAAATAAAGCTATAGTAGGATTGCTTGGGTATGGGAAAATACCTCGTCGTTTAGGGCAAAAGTTAAATGCGATTGGGTACAAAGTAAAAGCATATGATCCCTTTATTTCTGCAGGTAAGATGGAGGAAGATGGAGTTGTTAAGGCAACGTTTGACGAAATTATGATAAGCAGTGATTTTGTCTCTATACACGTCCCATTAATTAAAGCCACGACTCATTTAATCGGAGAACGCGAACTAAAAATGATGAAGAGATCAGCATTTATTATTAATACTGCTAGAGGGCCAATAATAGATGAAAAAGCCCTTGTAATCGCATTGGAAAATGATGAAATAGCCGGAGCTTTTTTGGATGTTACAGAAGAAGAACCTCTTCCAGAGACACACCCGCTCCGTAATCTTAAACAAGTTGTTTTGACGCCGCATGCAGCTTGGTATTCAGTAGATGCTTTCAGAGAAATTCGTGAAAAAGCAGTAAGAAATGTAGTTGAAAAGTCGGAGGGTAAAAGCCCAACATATTTACTGAATTAAACTGGCTCCTTCCTCATTATAGGGAAGGAATCTAGTTTTTTAAGTTATTTCAGATCATTTAGGTCTATTAATAATTCTTAATTTTGTATAAATGAAAATAGTTATATGATACTATCCAATTGTCTGTTTATAAATGGACTTCATGATTGTAACAAGAGGTGGCGTGTCTAGTGGAAACAGCTCGAGAAAGTAGATGCCAAGTCATGGAAGGAACCCACTCTAAATGGAAATCAAATTTGTTCAGACTTTAAAAATAATTACTTCATTAAGAAATTAACTGAGTTCTATAAAGAAGTGTTATTCTTTTTTTATTTTCATTCAATGGGGATGTTTGTCTAGTTAGTTTCTTCTCCTCTTGCATTTACTAATAGTAGTGCAAGAAGGAGGTGAATTAACAATGAATCAACATCAACATCAACAACCCTGTTCCTGTAATCCTTGTCAACAAAAGCAGTGGCAACAACCAGCTGCTCAACCAGTTGTTTGTCCTCCGCAATACCGAGTGCGTGATTCGTTCTTACCTAGAATGCAGCCTGTTATCCATCCAATTGTAAATGTGAATAGAGAGCATATCGTAAACGTTCCTCAGCACTTTTACACAGTTACAAATCAAAATGTAATGGTACCCGGCAGTCAACAGGCATTTCCTATGCAACAAGGACAGTTTCCACAACAATCATTTGGTCAACCATACGGACAACAGTTTGGGCAACAACAATTCGGACAGCAACAGTTCTTCCCAGGTCAGAATAGATAATTCATCTGTATTCTAGTTTTCTTCGTTATGAAGAAAACAACAGCAAATGCCTTTATATCAAAGTGCATTTGCTTTTTTATTATTATTTTAATGTAAAGCTTTTCTTTCTAATCATTCGATACAATGTATCTATGTATTTAGATGTATTGTAATATTCAGTATATTTTGATAAAGTTTATAATTATTTCGGTTTCTAAAAGAAAGAGAAAAGTAGAAAGATATGGGGGAATAATATGAAGCTATTTTTATCGGTCGATATGGAAGGAATAACAGGTTTGCCAGATTACACGTTTGTAGAGTCCAACAAGCATAATTACGAACGTGCGAGACGTATAATGACTCAAGAAGCAAATGCCATTGTGGAAGGTGCTTTATCAAAAGGTATAAAAGAAGTACTAGTCAATGACAGTCACTCTAAAATGAATAATCTCCTGGTAGAAGAATTACATCCAGATGCTTCCTTAATCACAGGGGATTTTAAGCCTTATTCAATGGTGCACGCACTAGATGAAACGTATTTAGGAGCTGTTTTTGCAGGTTACCATTCACGGGCTGGACAACCCGGTGTAATGAGTCACTCGATGATATTTGGGGTTCGTAATATGTACATAAATGAAGTAGTAGTTGGAGAACTTGGATTAAATGCATTTGTAGCAGGATATTATGGTGTGCCAGTTATTATGGTGGCAGGAGATGACGGTGCGTGTAGGGAAGCGGAAGACCTTCTACCTGGCGTCGTGACTGCAGTGGTGAAGGAGTCTATTTCTCGTTCAGCTGTTAAGACCTTACATCCTTTAAAATCACAGGCCTTGCTTAGAGAGAAAATAGTGGAGGCTATAGAAAAACGAGATCAAATAATGCCTCTAACTCCTCCTGAAAAACCAGTACTAAGAATTGAATTTGTAAACTATGGTCAAGCGGAGTGGGCGGCTTTAATGCCGGGTTGTGAAATTATAAAAGATACTACAGTGGTGGAGTTTAAAGCGAAAGATATTTTAGAAGCATATCGAGCAATGCTTGTTATGGTGGAATTAGCGTTACAAGCTAAATTCTGTTAAGGGGGCTTTTGAATGGGAAAATATATTGTTAAGCGTTTTATCATGATGATTGCGACAATTCTCATCATCGCTACATTAACCTTCGTATTGATGCACTTAATACCCGGTTCTCCATTTGAGGGAGAGCGGACGACTAATCCTACCATTCAAGCAAACTTAGAAAAATTTTATAAACTAGACGAACCCCTTCATATTCAATATTTAAGTTATTTAAAATCCATTGTCACATTTGACTTTGGGCCATCTATTAAGAAGCCGAATGAATCCGTAAATGAATTGTTAGCGCGGGGATTCCCGATTTCCTTTGAACTTGGGATGGCTACTATTTTAGTAGCTTTGCTTTCAGGGATCATACTGGGTACGATTGCTGCACTTCGACATAATGGTCTGGTAGACTACTTTGCCATGACATTTGCAGTAGTTGGTATATCTGTACCTAACTTCGTACTTGCAACATTACTTATTCAACAACTTGCTGTGACCTGGGACTTGCTACCGGCAGCAACCTGGTCTAGTCCGTTACATATGATATTGCCTATAATAGCCCTTGCAACGGGACCTACCGCTATTATTGCTCGCTTAACTAGATCTAGTATGTTAGAGGTGCTTACACAAGATTATATTAAAATGGCCCGTGCTAAAGGATTATCTCCCGTACGGATAATTGTTCGCCATGCATTAAGAAATGCACTTATGCCAGTTGTAACAATTTTAGGGACGATGCTTGCTGGAATACTAACAGGTACTTTTGTAATCGAGCGTATTTTTGCCATTCCAGGTATGGGGAAATATTTCGTGGAGAGTATTAATAATCGAGATTACCCCGTAATCATGGGTACAACTGTGTTTTATAGTGCATTTCTAGTGTTCATGCTATTCATTGTAGATATTGTCTACGGATTACTGGACCCACGTATAAAATTACACCGAAAAGAAGGGGATGCCTAATGACAAATTCACAAGAAGTAGTGTCCCCACAGCATGTAAAAGATGAGTGGTTTCAACCTCTACCAAAGAAGCATGGAGGAGCAGAAACGGTTGTAAGACCCTCATTATCCTACTGGAAAGATGCTTGGCGTCGATTACGAAAAAATAAATTGGCAATGGGCGGATTAATTTTTCTCATTTTATTGATGCTTTTCTCTATATTTGGTCCTATCTTTTCTCCATATTCGGTTACCGCTACTGATTACCCTAACCAAAACCAACCTCCATCTGCTGCTCATTGGTTTGGTACCGACGAAGCAGGAAGAGATGTGTTTACAAGAACCTGGTATGGTGCCCGTATTTCTATATTTGTAGGAGTAATGGCTGCGCTTATCGATTTCTTTATTGGCATTATTTACGGTGGTATTAGTGGTTATAAAGGTGGACGTACGGATTCCATTATGATGCGAATAGTAGAAGTACTTTATGGATTACCCCATTTGTTAGTTGTTATTTTGTTAATGGTTATCATGGGAGCAAGTTTAACGACAATCATAGTAGCTCTTACTGTTACAGGATGGGTAGGAATGGCGCGTATTGTTCGAGGACAGGTACTACAAATAAAAAACTATGAGTTTGTAACAGCCTCCAAATCGTTTGGTGCTAAGAGCTCTAGAATTATCCGGAAAAATTTATTGCCGAATACAATGGGTCCTATTATAGTTCAAATGACACTTACAGTTCCAAGTGCAATCTTTGCGGAAGCTTTTCTAAGTTTTTTAGGCTTAGGGATAGCAGCTCCATTTGCAAGTTGGGGTGTTATGGCAAATGATGCACTTCCTGTTATATTATCTGGTCATTGGTGGCGCTTATTCTTCCCAGCATTGTTTATTTCTTTAACGATGTTCGCCTTTAATGTACTAGGGGACGGACTTCAGGATGCGCTAGATCCGAAGCTTAGGAGGTAGATTGGATGAATGAACAACAGTTAGATATTGCAAAGGAACATGTAAAACAGCGAGTTAATGAAGTAGATAAATCACTTCCAGTAGGTACCTCTGAAACGCAAAGGAATAGAAAGAAAACAAAGAAGGTAAGGTCAGATGTAAAAGTACTTCAGGTAGATAATCTTCAAGTTTCTTTTCGAACGTATGGTGGAGAGGTAGAAGCTGTTAGGGGGGTTAGTTTCGATCTTCATCAAGGGGAAACACTGGCTATAGTAGGGGAATCAGGATGTGGAAAAAGTGTTACTTCTAATGCCATTATGGGGTTAATACCGGAGCCTGCCGGGGTTATTAAGAATGGTAGTGTTCTTTTTAAAGGGAAAGAGTTGACGGGGATGTCGAAGCCGCAACTGCGGAAAATTCAAGGGGTAGACATATCGATGATTTTCCAAGATCCTATGACAGCACTAAACCCAACGCTCACGATTGGGGAGCAATTAACAGAAGGGCTTCGAACGCATAAAAAAGTAAGTAAACAAGAGGCGAAACAAAAAGCGATAGAAATGTTGGAACTGGTAGGAATTCCCAATCCTAAAGAGCGCTTAAAGCAATTTCCTCATCAATTTTCAGGAGGAATGCGACAAAGAATTGTGATTGCTATTGCGCTCATATGTGAGCCGGAGCTCCTAATTGCGGATGAACCAACTACCGCACTAGATGTAACGATCCAAGCACAAATATTAGAACTCTTTGAGGAGATTCAACAGAAAACGAATATTTCCATTATATTAATCACTCATGACCTAGGAGTCGTTGCGAAAATAGCTGATCGAATTGCCGTAATGTATGCCGGAAAAGTAGTAGAAATTGGGGATAAACGTGCAATATTTTACACACCGGAGCATCCATATACAAAAGGGCTTTTAAATTCAGTTCCTCGTCTGGACTTGGTTGAGGAAGAATTACAACCAATTGAAGGGACGCCACCAGATTTATTTTCACCACCTAAAGGATGTCCTTTCACGGCAAGATGTCCGTATGCAATGGAAGTATGTGATCATGTTTATCCTTTTACGACAACGATATCTGAATCACATGCGGTTGATTGTTGGCTTCAGGACGAACGTGCAAAAGTATTACAAGAGTTATCTTAAAATAGGATGAGCGCGCTTAAGTGCATTCACATATATATTACAAAGGGGGAACTAAGATGAAGAAATGGTTAATGTTATTTGTAGTAGCATTATTTGTCCTTGTGTTAAGTGCTTGTACAGCCACGAAAGATGCGGGTGAAAAAAAGGAAACTAATACAGGAAACGAAGGAGAAGAGAAGGAAACAGCAGTAGAAACTGAAACAGAAAAAATACTCAAATTAAATAATGGAAATGAACCAACATCATTTGATCCATCTGTAGGATTTGATGCGGTTTCTTGGAATGCATTGAATAATCTAATGGAAGGACTTGTACGGCTGTCAAAGGACCATGTAGCAGAACCTGCAACAGCTGAAAAAATTGATGTTACAGAAGATGGTCTAACGTATACATTTACAATTCGCGACGATGCGAATTGGTCTAATGGTGAGCCTGTATTAGCAAGTGATTTCGTTTATGGTTGGTTGCATATGTTAAATCCGGAAACAGCTTCCCCAGCGGCATTTTTAGCGTATTTCATTGATGGAGCAGAAGCCTATAATAGTGGGGAAGGCGCAGCTGAGGACGTTGCTATTAAAGCGGTAGAGGAAAAAGTATTTGAAGTGAAATTAAATGCTCCAACAGAAGCATTCTTAAACATCATTACTAACCCAAGTTTCTTCCCAGTTAATGAAAAAGTGGCTACTGAGAATGCAACCTGGTATACAGAAGCAGATACATTCGTAGGAAATGGCCCGTTCAAGTTAACAGCATGGGAGCATGATGTAAGCTTTACATTTGCAAAAAATGAAAATTATTGGGATGCCGATACTGTAAAGCTGGATAAAGTGGAATGGGCTATGGTTGATGATTCCAATACCGAATACCAAATGTACGAAACAGAGGAATTAGATGTATCTGGTGTACCGGCGGAATTGGCAGATCAGTTATTGGATTCTCCTGAATTGAAAAATGAAGATCAAGCAGGGTTATATTTCTACCGTTTCAACGTATCACAAGAGCCTTTTACAAATAAAAAAATCCGTCAAGCTTTTGGTTTAGCGGTTGATCAACAAGAAATCGTAGAGTTTGTAACGAAAAATGGCGAAAAACCAGCAGAGGGCTTTGTTCCTTATGGATTTGTAGGGCCTGATGGTAAGGAGTTCAGAGAAACAGCTGGTAAACTGGTAGGCTTTGATGCAGAAAAAGCAAAATCACTTTTAGCTGAAGGTATGAAAGAAGAGGGTTACACAGAGTTACCTGAAGTAACGTTAACTTATTCTACAAGTGATACTCATAAGAAAATAGCGGAAGCACTGCAAAGTAAATTTAAAGAAGTTTTAGGAGTAGATGTAGTATTACAAAATGTAGAAGCAAGTGTGTTTGCGACTGAGCAAAAAGAGTTTAAATACCAATTGTCTCGCTCTTCCTTCTTATTTGACTATGCAGATCCAGTGAATGCTTTAGAAAGCTTCATCACAGGTTCCTCTATGAACCGTACTACTTGGTCAGATGCAAAATTTGATAAACTAATCGCTGATATAAAAAATGAAACAGACGAAGCAAAACGTTGGGAAATGCTTATTCAAGCAGACGCGTTATTAATGGACGAAATGCCAATTTTCCCAGTACATTATTACAACCAAGTAACACTTGAAAAACCAACAATTTCAGGAATCGTAAGACATCCAGTTGGATATATGGACTTAAAGTGGGCTGACAAAGAATAGTTGCCAGAAAAGCCCTAGCAACTATGCGAAAGCTGCGGTGCCTCATTTGGTACCGCCCTTTTCTTTCCTATTAGATATGTTAAAATTTGCAGTGAGTTGGTTTATCAAGGCTTCATTATAAAGGAGAAATTACATATGAAAATCCGTCCAAAACGATTGCAAAAAGGAGATACTATCGGTATTATTGCTCCTTCAAGTCCACCGAATCTAGAGAACTTAAAGGGCTCTTTTGCTTTTTTAGAGGAGCTTGGCTTATCTTATCAATTAGGAAAAAGTCTAGAAAATGTACATGGCTACTTAGCTGGCACTGATGAGGAACGTTTAGAAGATTTACATGAGATGTTCGCTAACCCAAATATTGCAGGCATTATTTGTGCCGGTGGAGGCTATGGTTCTGCACGTTACACAGATCAAATCGATTTTCAATTGATGCATGAGAATCCAAAGGTTTTTTGGGGTTACTCTGATATAACTTTTCTACATACAGGTATGAATCTATATTCGGATATCGTCACCTTCCATGGACCAATGTTAGCTTCAGATGTGGGAAAAGATACGTTCTCCGAGCTATCCCGAAAAATGTTTCAGCAGTTGTTTAATCCAATGGAGCTATTTTATACTGAAGCAATCTCTCCATTGACACAAGTTTCTCCAGGTATCGTAAGAGGGGAACTTACAGGAGGAAATTTATCATTACTTGCTAATGGTGTAGGTACAAAATATGAGGTAGATACAAAAGGAAAACTTCTCCTGATAGAAGATGTAGGGGAAGAGCCTTACAAAGTAGATGGTATGCTAAACCAACTACGCCAAGCTGGTATTTTAGATGCGGCAGCTGGGTTTGTCATTGGGGATTTTAGTGGTGCAGAACCTAAAAAAAGGCCGGTTACTTTGTCGTTAGACGAAGTGTTTGATCACTACATTGGAAAATTAGGTAAGCCTGCAGTGAAAGGATTTAAAATAGGACATTGCGAGCCTCATTTTGCCGTCCCACTTGGAATGGAAGCAGAATTGGATGCGGATAACTTATCTCTAACTATATTACCTGGAGTTGAATAAGGAGGAGACGAGATTGTATATAAAATCAATTGAAACCTTTGATGTGGCAGTCCCTCTAACTAAACCATTTAAAACTGCTCTACGAACTGTGACGACGGCTTACTCAGTGTATGTAACTATTACGACGAGTGATGGCATAGTAGGTCATGGAGAAGCTCCACCGACACATGTAATTACAGGCGAGTCGATGGACAGTATTCGATACGCTATTAACGAGATAATTGCACCTCAATTGATTGGTATGAACATTTTACAAAGTGAGCAGATATTCCAGAAACTAAACACAGCCTTAGTCAGAAATACAAGTGCTAAAGCGGCATTAGATATGGGCATATACGACATACTTGCTAAGCATTCAGGTCTTCCTTTATATCAATTTCTTGGAGGTTATCGGAAAAAGCTAGAAACCGATTTTACAGTTAGTGTGAATGACCCTAGCGAGATGGCGGATGATGCAGAACAGTATATAAAGGATGGATTTAAAGTTCTAAAGGTCAAGGTAGGTATTGGTGAGATAAAAGATGATATCCAACGCATTCGTGCTATTCGAGATCGTGTGGGAATGACGCCAAAGTTAAGGCTCGATGCTAACCAGGGATGGAATGCTAAAGAGGCCGTAAAAGCAATAAGCTTAATGGAGGATACAGGACTATCAATTGAATTTGTAGAACAGCCAGTTCCTGCTTGGGATCTCGAAGGGCTAAAATATGTTACCGATCATACATATACTCCAATTATGGCGGATGAAAGTGTTTTTTCTGTGCAGGATGCTAAACAAGTTCTAAAAATGCGAGCTGCTGATTTGATAAATATAAAGCTGATGAAATCGGGTGGCATTTATCACGCCCAAAAAATAAATACACTTGCAGAGGCAAGTGGGGTGAAATGTATGGTAGGCAGCATGATTGAAACGAAATTGGGAATCACAGCGGCTGCTCATTTTGCAGCTAGCCAGCCGAATATTCGATATTTTGACTTTGACGCACCGTTAATGCTAAAAAATGATTTAATAGTCGGTGGTGTTATCTATGATAAGAGTGATATGACCTTCTCCAACGAACCAGGATTAGGGATTGTTCATGTGAATTTGGATTAGGAGGCAAAAAGATGCCAGTGGAAAAGAAAGAGTGGGTTTGTGCTGTAAAGGTGGGAACTATTTGGACTGAACCAAACTCTGCCAGGGAGATAGATATTCCGGCAATCTCAAATCCTGTGTTATTGGTGGAATGGCTTGAGGCACTACCGTATAAAGAAAGGTTAGCTTTATGTGATGAAAATCGTGTGCAAACGCAGCTACTTTACGGAGAACCAGTGCTTGTGGAGGAGATAGTAGGGGAATGGGCAAAAGTTGTTGCCATTTGGCAGCCCTCTAAAAAAGATAGTCGTGGTTATCCAGGTTGGATCCCGCTTTCGCAAATACAACCTACAAAGCAAGTGGATGCCAAGGGTTCCGCCAGAGTTTCTTCTGCAAAAGTACAGCTCTGGGATTTACAACATAATCCGCTACTCGTTTTAGCCTTTAATACTATTCTACCGATAATCTCAGAGGATGAAGTATTTTATACCGTTCTTACGCCACACGGCAAAGCGTTATTATCGAAAGTACATGCCCAATTTGCATCTTCTGTGGATCAGATTCCGAAGAGGTCTGCAGAGGAAGCGGTGGCTTTAGGGGTAAATTATTTAGATTTACCATATCTATGGGGGGGCATGTCTCCATATGGCTATGATTGTTCGGGTTTTTCGTACAATATGTTGAAGGCTTGTGGTTATATAATTCCTCGAGATGCAAGTGACCAGGCTAAATCGGGAGAAGAAATTTCTATACAAGACCCTTCGCTTTGGAAAAAAGGGGATTTACTATTTTTTGCGAATGATGAAGGGACGGGAACGGTAAGGCATGTTGGGTTCTATTATGGGAATGGCCAACTATTGCATTCGCATTCAACGGGGAAAACAGTAGAAATTTTAAGGCTAGCAGGATCTGTGTTAGAAAAGGAGATTTGTGCAGTTAGAAGATATGCCGTTTAGGGGGGATTTAAATGACGGAAAAAGTTCTATTGTCTGTTCAAGATTTGAAGCGCCATTTTGACATTGGACATGGGGAGACGTTGAAGGCTGTTGATGGGATAAGTTTTGATATCGTCAAAGGGGAGACATTTGGTCTAGTGGGTGAATCTGGTTGTGGTAAATCCACAGCAGGTCGAACTATTTTAGGATTGTACAATAGAACAGAGGGAAAAGTTCTGTTTGAAAATGAAAATGTGCATGAGATGACTGACAAAGAAAGAAGAGGTTACTTGAAAAAGATGCAAATGATCTTTCAGGATCCGTATGCATCTTTAAATCCACGTTCCACTGTGTTTGAAATTATTGCTGAACCGATGGAAATACATAAACTATACAAAAAGGAAGAGTTAAAGTCTAGAGTGTATGAATTACTAGAGGATGTGGGCTTGAACAGAGACCACGCTAATCGATATCCTCATGAATTTTCAGGAGGTCAGCGTCAACGTATTGGCATAGCTCGAGCGCTTGCATTAGATCCTGAGTTTATCATTGCTGATGAGCCTATTTCAGCTTTGGATGTGTCAGTTCAAGCTCAAGTAGTGAAGCTGCTCCAACGACTACAAAAGGAAAAAAATCTAACCTATTTGTTTATCGCACATGATTTATCGATGGTCAAGTACATCTCTGACCGAATAGGGGTCATGTACCTAGGGCATATGGTAGAAATGACCACTAGTAGCCAGTTGTATGAAAATCCACTACACCCGTATACACAGGCTTTGTTATCTGCGATTCCGATTCCAGATCCTGACATAGAGGAGTCACGAGAACGTATTCTTTTGCATGGAGAGCTTCCGAGCCCCATTAATCCACCTTCAGGTTGTGTGTTCCGTACGAGATGTGCACATGCTATGTCCATTTGTACGGAAAAAAAGCCAGCTTGGAAGGAACAGGAACCAGGTCATTTTGTAGGATGTCATCTTTATAATTAATAATGATACCCATATTACAAATACGTATCTTGCATAATTTATATTGACAAAATGCTAATACTTGTAGTATTCTGAAAATAACGAAAAGAAAGGAGTGAGGCATCATGGCAAATGAATATACGTATCCACGAATCTGTAAGTTTATGATGTCCCACTCCGTATGTCTCTAACCAGATATATGCTTCTTTACTAATGACCGGGGAACCATGGCTGCAGATTCGTGCAGTCATGGTTTTTTTATTGTTTAGCTTATAGCTCTATTAATGTGGCTTGGGCATTATTCATACGGAAATTAGGGGGAAATTGAATTGAATTTAATCGAACAATATGGTTGGAATAATAATTGGGAAGAAAAAATGACAGGTAGTGGAACTGCAGGTCGCGTATTACTGGAACATAAAAATTTATATAGAGTTATGACCAATGAAGGAGAGCTACTATGCTCACTTTCTGGGAAATTTAAATTTGGGAATGATAGAGAAGCATATCCGGCAGTTGGAGACTGGGTAGTGCTCGATCGGATGCCTGGTGAGGAAAAGGGGATAATCCATGAAGTACTTCCTCGCAGTTCACAGTTCTCTAGGAAAATGGCTGGATTGACGACAGAAATTCAACTAATTGCGGTAAACGTTGATTTTGTATTTCTAGTGATGTCGCTTAATCATGACTTCAATGTCCGTAGATTAGAGAGATATCTATTGGCAGCATGGGATTCAGGGGCGACCCCCATCGTGGTATTAACGAAAAAAGATGCTTGTGAAGACCTAGAATATTATATGAAAGAAGTAGAGGCTATTGCATTTGGTGTGGATATATTCGCAGTGAGTAGTGTGACCGGCGAAGGTATCGATCGATTAGGAAGTCTATTAGCCTCTCATAAAACAGGTGCACTTTTAGGTTCTTCCGGAGTTGGGAAATCATCCTTGATAAACGCCTTGTCAGGTGTAGAAGTAATGACTGTCAATCATATAAGAGAAGATGATAGTAAAGGGCGCCATACAACCACTCATAGAGAGTTGACGCTGTTACCTGAAGGTGGCTTACTAATCGATACACCTGGTATGAGAGAGTTTCAACTTTGGGATACAAGTGATGGGGTGAGTGCTAGTTTTCAGGATATCGAAGACCTAGCATTAGATTGCCGTTTCCGTGATTGTCAGCATGGAAAAGAGCCTGGTTGTGCAATTCAGGAGGCTATTGACAATGGTACTCTTAAACAAGAACGATACAAGAGTTATGTAAAACTGATGCGAGAGCTTGCGCATATCGACCGCAAAAGCGATGCTGCAGCCAAAAAAGCAGAAACGAATAAATGGAAGCAAGTTACGAAGTCTCAACGAAATAATTATAAAAAGAAAATTTAATTTAGCTGTAGCTATAGAAGGTTCAATTAGTCATTCAAGAAAGATAAAAAAGTTTTATTGAATAGGAATAGTCATAATAATATATCCTAAACTACAAACAATGGTTTGTAGTTTTTTCTTGTTTTTAAGTGCAAATCGTATCAATTGCACATACAAAAAATTCTCGTTATAATATAGTCAAAGTTAGTCAAAGTCAGTTTGTGAGAAGAGGTGAGAAGATGAAAAATATATCTGACATAATTGAAGGGTATTTGAAGGCTATTATAGAAGAAGGAAGTAAGGAACAAATCGAAATTAAGCGAAGTGAAATCGCGGAGAAGTTTCAGTGTGTTCCATCTCAAATAAATTATGTAATCAATACACGATTTACCCAAGATCGCGGATACTTAGTAGAAAGTAAACGAGGTGGAGGGGGATATATTCGAATCCTCCGCGTTCGAGCTCATACAAAAGCTGATCTAATAGAGCATATTATACAAACACTAGAAAATGGGGCTTCAGAATCGGTCACGGAAGATATCGTTTTTCGATTAATCGATGAAGATGTTATTACTAAACGTGAAGCAAAACTCATTTTAGCAGCTTTAAATAGAACGACTCTGGTGATTCCGTTACCTGCCAGAGATGAACTAAGGTCTCGTATTTTATGCGCCATGTTATTAACGTTAAAATATGAAAAAAGTGAAAAATGAACGGGGTGTGTTAAAGGTGATTTGTGAAAATTGTAAACAAAGACCGGCGAAAGTAACGGTTACCCAAGTGCATAATGGTGAACATCTTGAAAGACATTATTGTGAAGTCTGTGCAAATAGCCTCCACCCGTTTTACGTTGAGTACAAACAAGATCCATTATCTTTACATCAACTATTATCGAACTGGTTTAGTCAAACAGAACAACAACCAATGCAACAAAAACAACAAAAAAATATAATTGTATGCGATGAATGTGGTTGGTCGATCCAGCGTTTTTTAGATGAAGGAAAATTTGGTTGTGCGAATTGTTATAACAGTTTTCGCCCTCAGTTACCGAATGTATTTAAGCGACTTCATAATGGAAACACGAAGCATACCGGGAAGGCTCCAGGTGCATTAGGAGAGAAGATTGCTTTAAAGAAACGTATAGAAGCCATTCGCACTCAAATGAAAGATGCCATTGCCACGGAAAGTTTTGAGGAAGCCGCAAAGTTGAGAGATGAAGCCAGAGATTTGGAAAGTCAACTTTCAACAGGAGGAGGTGACCAAACGAATGTCAATTGAACACTTTTTAGATAACTCCATTTCTAGTTGGATGGCTGGTGTTGGACAGCATTCAGATATCGTGATGAGTACAAGAATACGCTTAGCTAGAAATCTGAATGGCTATCGTTTTCCTTTAGCATTTACAGAAGACGAGGCGCATAAAATTGACCAATCTGTATCTGCCACTTTGTTAGATGCAAGTGACGAATTAGATATGCAATTTTCTTCCATTCATATAAAGGATGTATCGGAACTAAGTCGCCAAGTGTTAGTAGAGAAACATTTAATCAGTCCAAAGCTCGCTAACTCGCCTATGACTGGCTCGGTTTTATTATCCAATGACGAATCGGTTAGTGTAATGGTCAATGAAGAGGATCATATTCGTATACAATGTCTTTTTCCAGGGCTTCAAATTCAAGAAGCCTATGCACAAGCAGATGTGTTAGATCGTGTATTAGATAAAGAATTACCATATGCGTTTGACGAGCAGTTTGGTTATTTGACAAGTTGTCCTACAAATACAGGTACTGGCTTGCGTGCATCTGTCATGATGCATTTACCGGCATTAACGATGACCAAACAAATGAACAGAATTGTTACGATCATTTCAAGACTTGGAATGGTTGTTAGAGGAATTTACGGAGAAGGTAGTGAAGCGCTCGGTAATGTATATCAAGTGTCCAACCAAACCACACTTGGTAAGTCAGAAGAAGACATACTTGCTGATCTTCAGAGTATTACCGAACAAATTATTCAAAAAGAAAGAGAAGCACGAGATGCACTTCTAAAGCATTCGGCCAATACACTAGAAGACCGACTATATCGATCTCTAGGAACTTTATCATTTGCCCGTATCATGGCAACGGATGAAGCAGCGAGATGCCTATCGGATGTACGATTAGGAATAGATATGGGACTCATAGAAGATGTTGATGTATCTATCTTGAATGAATGTATGGTGTTTATGCAACCAGGATTTCTACAAAAATATGCAGGAACTTCATTGAATACTTCTGAGCGGGATATGTTTCGCGCGAAGCTGTTAAGGGAAAGATTGCAAAAAGAAGAAAAACAGAAAACAAAGGGAGAGGAATCTGAATGATGTTTAATCGTTTTACACAAAGATCTCAAAAAGTATTACAACTAGCTCAAGAAGAGGCTATACGCTTGAAGCATGAATCTATTGGAACAGAACATATATTACTTGGTCTTATCCGAGAAGGTAGTGGAATTGCTGCAAAAGCATTAGAGGCAATAGAAGTAGATTTAAAAGTAATTGAAGCAGGGATTGAGGAACTAGTAGGAGCAGGCAAAGAAGAAGTTGGCCCAATTGTTAACTACACTCCTCGTGCTAAAAAAGTGATTGAGCTTTCCGTAGATGAATCTCGAAAACTTGGGCATTCATACATTGGAACAGAACATCTATTGCTTGCATTAATCCGTGAAGGAGAAGGCGTAGCTGCTCGTGTACTAAATAATGCAGGAGTAAGTTTAAACAAAGCTCGTCAACAAGTACTTCAATTATTAGGTAGTACAGAGCAAGCGCACGGCAATGGTAACAATGGAACAGCTCCAGCTAGTACACCGACACTAGATGGTCTAGCTCGTGACTTAACACAAATTGCAAGAGAAGGTACATTAGATCCTGTAATTGGTCGTAGTAAAGAAATTACAAGAGTAATTGAAATCTTGGCTCGTCGTACAAAAAACAATCCAGTTCTAATTGGAGAGCCAGGTGTTGGTAAAACGGCTATTGCTGAAGGGCTTGCACAGCAAATCGTCCAAAATGAAGTGCCAGAAATCCTACGCGATAAACGTGTAATGACACTAGATATGGGGACAGTTGTTGCTGGCACAAAATATCGTGGGGAATTTGAAGATCGTTTGAAAAAAGTGATGGATGAAATTCGCCAAGCAGGTAATGTTATCCTATTCATTGATGAACTTCATACGTTAATTGGTGCTGGAGGAGCAGAGGGTGCTATTGATGCTTCGAATATTTTGAAGCCTGCTCTTGCTCGTGGAGAAATTCAATGTATTGGTGCAACAACATTGGATGAGTATAGAAAATATATCGAAAAAGATGCCGCGCTTGAACGTCGTTTCCAACCAATTCAAGTAGATGAGCCTTCAGTAGATGAAGCGATTCAAATTATTTACGGTTTACGTGATCGTTATGAAGCTCATCATCGTGTGAAGATTACGGATGCAGCGGTTGAAGCAGCCGTGAAAATGTCAGATCGTTATATTTCTGATCGTTTCTTGCCAGATAAAGCAATTGACTTAATAGATGAAGCGGGTTCTAAGGTACGCTTACGTTCATATACAACACCTCCTAATCTAAAAGAATTAGAAGCTAAACTAGAAGCAATCCGATCTGAAAAAAATGCATCAGTTCAAAGTCAGGAATTCGAAAAAGCTGCATCATTCCGTGATAAAGAGCAGAAGCTCAAAGATGAACTAGAGAAAATGAAAAACAATTGGAAAGAAAAACAAGGAAAAGAAGAATCTGAAGTAACAGTAGAAGATATCGCGGCAGTCGTTTCTATGTGGACTGGGGTACCGGTGTCTAGATTAGCACAAACGGAATCTGAAAAGTTACTAAAACTAGAAGATAAGTTGCATGAAAGAGTAATTGGTCAAAGTGAAGCAGTGGATGCAATTTCAAGAGCTATTCGTCGTGCTCGCGCGGGATTGAAGGATCCGAAACGTCCTATTGGTTCGTTTATCTTCTTGGGACCTACTGGTGTAGGTAAAACGGAGCTTGCTCGCGCTTTAGCAGAAGTGATGTTCGGAGACGAAGATGCAATGATTCGAGTAGATATGTCTGAGTACATGGAAAAACATTCAACCTCTCGTCTAGTTGGATCTCCTCCAGGATATGTAGGTTTTGACGATGGTGGGCAATTGACAGAAAAAGTACGTCGTAAACCATACTCTGTTATCCTATTAGATGAAATTGAAAAAGCACATCCAGATGTCTTTAATATTCTTCTTCAAGTGTTAGAGGATGGACGATTAACAGACTCTAAAGGTCGCACAGTAGATTTCCGTAATACAGTAGTAATCATGACATCAAACGTTGGTGCGGATGCACTTAGATTCAATAAATACGTTGGATTTAACTTAACAGAAGGTGGCAAAACGGATTATAAAGATATGAAAGGCAAAATGCTAGAAGAATTGAAAAAAGCATTCCGTCCAGAATTCTTAAACCGTTTAGATGAAATGATTGTGTTCCATTCGCTTGAAAAAGAGCATTTAAAACAAATTGTTTCACTTATGACAGAGCAATTATCTAAACGTTTGAAAGAACAAGGCATTGAATTAGAAATTACAGAAGCAGCACAAGATAAAATTACAACTGAAGGATATGAACCAGAATATGGTGCACGTCCTCTACGCCGTGCAATTCAAAAACATGTAGAAGATCGTCTATCCGAAGAACTTCTTAAAGGAGAAGTATTAGACGGGCAACATGTAATATTTGATGTAGAAGACAATGAATTTGTGGTTCGCAGCACTAAATCGTTAGTTACAGAAGGTTAATATAGCGGGCATTCCGAAAAATATTTCCGGAATGCCCTTTTTAACTTTTAGCTCTGGAAGCAGCAGTTCGATCGCTGCAGACTGGTCAATAAAGACAGAGGTAGGGATTATTGCAATTCTTTCAGAGGCGCTTGTGCTTTTCATAGTAGGAGGTATTATGGCTAAAAAGAAAACGAAGTTTATGTGTAATTCATGTGGATATGAGTCCGCAAAATGGATGGGAAGATGTCCTGGATGCGGTGAATGGAACACAATGGTAGAAGAAACGGAAATAGTATCCAAAGGCCCGAAACGCTCGTTTCAGCATTCAGATGGCACAGCACAGAAGGCGACCCCAATAATTTCAGTAGTAACAGCTGATGAACCACGAGTGACGACTGACTTTGCTGAACTGAATCGTGTGCTGGGCGGTGGTATTGTCCCTGGGTCGTTAATATTAATAGGTGGAGATCCGGGTATTGGTAAGTCGACCCTTCTTTTGCAGGTTTCTGCATTACTTGCGAATAAAGGAGAAAGAGTACTGTATATTTCGGGAGAGGAATCCATCCGTCAGACGAAGCTTCGGGCAGAACGTTTAGGGGTAACATCAGCAGAGCTTTATATCTATGCTGAAACCAACTTGGAGTTAATCAATGAAACTATTGAGAGTGTAGAGCCAAAATTTGTTATTGTCGATTCTATTCAAACTGTTCATCATCCCGATGTAACAAGTGCACCGGGAAGTGTATCACAAGTTCGAGAGTGTACAGCAGAGCTAATGCGGATTGCCAAAACTAAAAATGTAGCAATCTTTTTAGTGGGACATGTAACAAAAGAGGGACAAATTGCAGGACCACGTATATTGGAACATATGGTAGATACCGTTTTGTACTTTGAAGGAGAACGCCACCATACGTATCGTATTTTAAGATCTCAGAAGAACAGATTTGGCTCTACGAATGAAATCGCCATTTTTGAAATGGTCCAATCCGGATTAAAAGAAGTACTTAATCCTTCTGAATTATTTCTGCAGGAGCGGTCTCATGGAGCAGCAGGATCTGCAATTGTTGCCTCGATGGAAGGTACCAGACCTATTTTAGTAGAAATTCAAGCATTAGTGACTCAATCTAGTTTTAATTATCCGAAACGTATGGCTACTGGTATTGATCAAAACCGTGTTTCCTTACTAATGGCAGTACTGGAAAAACGAATGGGATTACTACTCCAAACGCAAGATGCTTATATAAAAGTGGCGGGAGGAGTAAAATTAGATGAACCTGCGATCGATTTAGCCGTCCTAGTAAGTATCGTCTCAAGTTTCCGAGATACAGGGGTTACACCAACGGACTGCTTTATCGGAGAAATTGGTTTAACTGGAGAAGTGAGAAGGGTGTCTAGAATTGAACAGCGTGTTCAAGAGGCTGCAAAGCTTGGCTTTAAAAGAGCGATTGTACCGGCCTCAAACCTCGGAGGATGGGATTACCCTCCGGGCATTCAAATTATAGGAATCGAAACAGTTAACGAAGCGATGAAAGAAGCATTTTCATAATAATAAGGCATTCTATATGTCTAGCTCTGGTGTCCAACCGATCGAGTCTTTTCAAAATGCCGGATAAAGGCAAAGGAAGCCTTTATCCAGCATTCTTCCATTATTTTTGGGAATAGAGTGGGCAACTGCGCTTGTCTGATTAGACTTATTGGGAAAGATGCAAGTATAATGAAATTAATGGAGGTGGCATGCTTGTTAAAATGGATTATCCAAATTGCTTTTGTTTTAATTGGTGGAACATTGGGGTTACTATTCTTACCGCACTTATATGAGCTTTTTAATTTATCTAACAACCCTTGGATTCACAATCCGTATGTATCTGTTTTAGTAGGAGCAATTTTGTTGTACGTGGCTGCATTGTTTATGACCGACTACTTGATTAATTTTATCAAATGGATGGAAGAACGGTTATTAAAAGCGCCAATTGGAGATTTGTTATTCGGAACGCTCGGACTAGTTATTGGTTTAATTGTTGCCTTTTTCCTAGGTTCTGCACTTAATAATATTGCTATACCAGGAATTGGATCAGTAGTACCCGTGCTGTTATCGATTGTGTTAGGTTACTTAGGTTTCCAAGTCGGTTTTAAAAAGCGCGATGAACTTCTTCAAGTTTTCACTCCTTCTAAGCAAAGTACTAGCAAGAAGAAAACTATGGACGACGATACCCAAGAATTGAGTTTAGGAACTTATAAGTTGCTAGATACTAGTGTTATTATTGACGGTCGCATTGCAGATATATCGGTAACTGGATTTATCGAAGGTGTTCTAGTCGTTCCTCAATTTGTTTTGACGGAGTTACAGCATATTGCGGATTCTTCGGATACGCTTAAACGAACTAGAGGTCGTCGTGGTTTAGATGTATTAAAAAAACTTCAAACAGAACGATCTTCTGCTGTATTAATCGTGGAAGAGGATTTTGAAGATATACAAGAGGTAGATTTGAAATTAGTTCGTCTAGCTAAAAAGATGAATGGAATTGTTGTAACGAATGATTTCAATTTAAATAAGGTTTGTGACCTGCATCAAGTAAGAGTTTTAAATATTAATGACTTGGCAAATGCAGTGAAACCTGTTGTTATTCCCGGGGAAATAATGCATGTTGTCGTTATTAAAGATGGAAAAGAACACAATCAGGGCGTTGCATACCTAGATGATGGAACGATGATTGTTGTAGAAGGCGGTAAAGCATACATTGGACAGGCTATAAATGTAGAAGTGACAAGTGTGCTTCAAACGTCGGCTGGTCGAATGATATTTGCGAAACCACAAGACTCGAAATAACGAAGAAGGGTTGTTTCCTTTGCAAAAGGAATACGCCCTTTTTCTATGTAACGGAGGTCCAATAATATGAAATATACTGTTTTATTGCCAGCTGCGGGTAGTGGGAAGCGAATGGGTGCTGGTCAAAATAAATTGTTTTTAGAGCTACGTAATATTCCTATTTTGATACACACTTTACGCGTTTTTGAAAGAGATCCTAATTGTGAGCGAATAGTATTAGCCGTAAAGAAAGAGGAAAAGGCTTTTATTGAACAGCTTCTAAAAGAGCATTGTATTACAAAGGTTTCCGACATCGCAGAAGGTGGAGAAGAGCGCCAGCATAGTGTATATGCTGCATTAAAAGTTAGCTCATCTAAAGGAATCATCCTTGTTCATGATGCGGCAAGACCATTTATTCATCAGCAAGTGATACAACAATTAGTGGAAAAGGCAAACACGTCTGGAGCAGCAGTTGCAGCTGTTCGGGCAAAAGATACGATGAAAAAAGTAGAAAATGGTATAATTCAAGAAACGGTCGATCGAGAGAGCTTATGGATTATTCAAACGCCTCAAGCTTTTCGGTATACAATATTAGAAAAAGCGGAAAGATTAGCTGAGAAGGATAATTTTCTTGGGACGGATGAAGCAATGCTCGTAGAAAGATTAGGAGAGCGTGTTCATATTGTTGAAAGTACCTATGATAATGTCAAGATGACAACGAGTGAAGATCTTCTATACGGAGAAGCAATATTAAATAAGCGAGAGCAGGAGGAATATTAATATGATGAGAATTGGACAAGGATTCGATGTACATGAATTTGCGGATAATCGTCCGTTAATAATAGGAGGAATTGATATTCCTTATGAACGAGGACTAATTGGTCACTCAGATGCAGACGTATTACTACATACAATTACTGATGCTGCTTTAGGTGCAATAGGAGAAGGAGATATCGGCAAACATTTTCCGGATACAGATCCAGACTTTAAAGACGCAGATTCAGCCAAGCTACTAGAACATATTTGGAAACTAGTAGACGCTCGTGGGTATAAGTTAGGAAATATCGATTGTACAATAATTGCACAAAAGCCAAAAATGGCACCACATATCGAAACAATTCGTGCGCGTGTAGCTGAGTTGCTTCAAGCAGATGTTTCTCAGGTAAATGTGAAAGCTACAACAACCGAGAAACTTGGATTTACAGGACGTGAAGAAGGAATAGCATCGATGGCAACAATATTACTTCTGAAAAAGGACTAACTTTAATAAACGTATAACCAGTGGTAGAATGGATTAAGTTAAAGTCATTGTTAGTTGCCTTATACTTTAAATAAGTGCAACTGCACCAAGGCTAATTTGATGGAAAGAAAACTAGGAGGATACACTTATGACACAAGAAGTTCGCGTACGTTACGCACCCAGTCCAACAGGATTTTTACATATAGGAGGAGCGCGTACAGCATTATTTAACTATTTATATGCACGTCACCATAACGGGAAATTCATCGTTCGTATAGAAGATACGGATATTGAGCGTAATGTAGAGGGTGGCGAGTTATCTCAACTTGAAAACTTAAAATGGTTAGGAATCGAATATGACGAATCCATAGATATTGGTGGACCTTATGCACCTTACCGCCAAATGGAGCGTTTAGATATATATAAAAAGCATGCAGAAGAAATGTTAGAAAAAGGCCATGCGTATAAATGTTTCTGTTCATCAGAGGAACTAGAAGCAGAACGTGAAATACAAAAAGAAAAAGGTATTGCAGCTCCAATGTACAATGGTAAATGCCGTCATTTATCAGCAGAAGAAGTGCAAGCAAAAGAAGAAGCAGGACAAGCTTACACGATTCGTATGCGTGTACCGGGAAATGTAACTTATACCTTTGAAGATTTAGTTCGTGGAGAGGTTACTTTTGAATCTAAAGATGTTGGTGACTGGGTATTAGTGAAAGCAAACGGAATTCCAACTTATAACTATGCTGTAGTATTAGATGATCACTTTATGGAAATCTCTCATGTATTCCGCGGGGAAGAACATTTATCGAACACACCAAAACAATTGATGGTTTTTGATGCGTTCGGATGGGCATATCCTAAGTATGGTCATATGACGTTAATCATCAATGAAAACCGTAAAAAGCTTTCAAAACGTGACGAGTCAATCATCCAATTTGTTACACAGTACAAAGATCTAGGGTATTTACCAGAAGCAATGTTTAACTTCTTTGCCCTATTAGGATGGTCTCCTGAAGGGGAGGATGAAATCTTCACTAAAGAAGAATTCATTAAAAACTTTGATGTATCACGTCTTTCTAAATCACCATCAATGTTCGACAAACAAAAACTTACTTGGATGAACAACCAATATATTAAACAGTTGCCATTAGAAAAAGTAGTTGAGTTAGCATTGCCACATTTACAAAAAGCAGAATTGCTATCAACTGAATTATCAGAAGAAGAACTTACGTGGGCAACAAAACTTATTGCACTTTACCATGATCAAATGAGTTTTGGAGCGGAGATTGTTGAATTATCATCACTATTCTTTGATCACGACATTGCATATACTGAAGAAGCGACGGAAGTATTGGCCGGAGAACAGGTTCCTGAAGTAATGGCTGCATTTAAAGTACAGCTAGAGGGCTTAGAGACATTTGAACCAGCGGAGATTAAAGCTGCTATTAAAGCGGTACAAAAGGAAACTGGACATAAAGGGAAAAATCTTTTCATGCCAATTCGTGTAGTAACAACTGGTCAAATGCACGGTCCTGAACTAGCTGATGCAATCAGTCTAATTGGTAAAGAAATAGTAATCGCTCGTGTTGCCAAATTTGCAAAACAATAAGATTGACTTTCCTCTACCAAGGTGTGAAAATGGTGTTACAAATTCGAAAGCAAAATGAATAGCAAGCGAAGACGAGGAGAAGTAAGTAACGCACGTTCTTTAGAGAGGACCATCACCGGCTGAAAGTGGTCTGAGCTTATGAGTTACTGAAATGCACCTTAGAGCGTCATGCCGAACTTTTAAGTAGGCTGAACGTATCATCTGCGTTAAAGATGCTAAGTGGGAAAATTTTTTCTGTTTTCCAATCAGAGTGGAACCACGCTATTGCGTCTCTGTCTATATTTATAGACAGGGACTTTTTTTATGGAGTAAATGAAAGGAGGTAATCATGTGTTCGAACGAATGAAAGAAGATATTGCGGTAGTATTTGAACAGGATCCAGCAGCACATAGCAAGTTAGAAGTTATTTTAACTTATGCAGGTCTACATGCAATTTGGAGTCACCGAGTTGCACATGCCTTATTTAAAAAGAAATTCTTTTTCTTAGCACGCGCCATATCACAAATTAGTAGATTTTTTACAGGAATCGAAATTCACCCAGGGGCGACAATTGGGCGACGCTTTTTTATCGATCATGGCTCGGGGGTGGTCATTGGAGAAACCTGTGAAATTGGAGATGATTGCACGATCTACCAAGGCGTCACACTAGGTGGTACCGGAAAAGAAAAGGGAAAGAGACATCCTACTCTTCATAATAATGTGCTAGTCGCTACTGGAGCAAAAGTATTAGGATCTATTATCATTGGTGAAAATAGTAAGGTCGGGGCAGGTTCTGTTGTACTAAAAGATGTACCTACTAACTCTACTGTTGTTGGGATCCCAGGTGTAGTCGTAATTCAAGATGGTATAAAAGTGAAGCGAAATTTAGATCATCAGGACCTACCAGATCCATTTATGGACCATTGTAAACAAATGGAAAACAAAATAGAGAAGCTCCAAAAAGAAATTGACCAATTGAAGAAAGAAAAGAGGGAAAATAGTCATGACAATCCAAATTTTTAATACGCTAAAACGTGAAAAAGAACCGTTTATACCGCTTGAAGAAGGCAAAGTTAAGATGTATGTATGTGGACCAACTGTTTACAATTATATTCATATTGGGAATGCGCGGCCTGTAATCGTCTATGATACGGTAAGGAAGTATTTACAATACCGTGGATATGAAGTGACATATGTTTCAAACTTCACAGATGTAGATGATAAAATTATTAAAGCGGCCAATGAACTGGGAGAAGAAGTCTCAGAGCTCACGGAACGTTTTATCGACGCTTATTTTGCGGATGTTGAGGCATTGGGCTGCAATCGAGCAGATTCACATCCACGAGTTACAGATCATATGGATCAAATTATTGAATTTATTAAAGTATTAGAGGAAAAAGACTATGCATATGAATCGCATGGAGATGTCTATTATCGTACGAGAAAATTTGTTGGATACGGTAAACTTTCTCATCAATCGGTAGACGATTTAAAAGTCGGAGCTAGAATTGAAACGGGTGTCAAAAAAGAGGATGCACTAGATTTCGCACTTTGGAAAGCAGCAAAACCAGGAGAAATCTATTGGGAAAGTCCTTGGGGGAAAGGTCGTCCAGGATGGCATATAGAATGCTCTGTCATGGCCCGAGAAATACTGGGAGACACGATTGATATTCATGCGGGTGGGCAAGACTTAACTTTTCCACATCATGAAAATGAAATTGCACAGTCCGAGGCGAGAACCGGTAAGACATTTGCGAGATATTGGATGCATAATGGGTATATAAATATAGACAATGAAAAAATGTCGAAATCACTCGGCAACTTTGTATTGGTAAATGATATTCGTCAGCAAATAGATCCACAAGTATTACGTCTTTTCATGCTGAGTGTTCACTATCGAAATCCCATTAATTATTCAAAAGAATTAGTGGAGCAAGCGGAGGCAGGTTTGGATCGAATACGGACAGCTTATGATAACTTAGTTCACAGATTAAGTACCACTGCAAATTTAGGGGATCATGATGACATTTGGTTACAAAAAATTGCAGATGTAAAAGTACAGTTTGAAACAGCTATGGATGATGACTTTAATACAGCGAATGGTATTGCGGCTATTTTCGAATTGTCGAAACTTGCGAATACGTATTTACTAGAAAAACAAACATCTGAAATTGTATTAAAACAATTTATCTTAGTTATGGATGATTTGAATGCTGTTCTGGGATTAACGTTTGCGAAGGAAAAGGAAGTACTGGATGAAGAAATTGATGCATTGATTGAAGAACGCAATCAAGCTAGGAAAGACCGTAACTTTGCTCGTGCCGATGAAATTAGAGATCAATTAAAAGAGTTAAATATTATTTTGGAAGATACTGCACAGGGTATCCGATGGAAAAGAGGATAAACTGGTGGAAAATTTAAAACCATCCGATGTAAAACAACTAAATTCCTTAGCACTTGCCTATATGGGTGATGCTGTTTTCGAACAAGTCGTTCGAGAACACCTCATCCTTTCTGGACGAGTCAGACCGAATATCTTGCACAAAGAAGCTACTAGATATGTGTCAGCTAAAGCGCAAGCAACGTTAGTAAGAGAAATGATGGAAAAGGACTTTTTATCGGAAGATGAACAAGCTGTCCTACGAAGAGGTCGTAATGCAAAGTCTGGTTCAGTTCCCAAAAATACAGATGTTATTACTTATCATCACAGTACAGCGTTTGAAGCAGTAATCGGTAGTCTATACTTGAGTGGACAAACAGAGCGTTTGCAAGAAGTACTGGATTTCTCTATTAACTTTATAGATGAACAGAAAGGGGCGAAAAAATAAATGACAGAGATAAACGATCAAAGTGAACAAACTGGAGAACTTATTGCAGGGAAAAATCCTGTAGTAGAAGCACTACGAGCAGGTAGAGATATGAACAAAGTTTGGCTTGCAGAAGGCATTCAAAAAAGTGGGGTAACAGAAATTATTCAATTAGCAAGAGATGCTGGAATAATTGTACAGTTCGTACCTAAAAAAAAGCTGGATAACTTAACAGATGCAAATCACCAGGGAATAGTTGCTTCAGTTGCCGCATACCGTTATGCGGAATTAGATGATTTGTTTGACCTAGCAGCTAGCAAACAAGAGGATCCTCTTTTTATTATTTTAGATGAAATTGAGGATCCTCATAATCTTGGTTCTATCATGCGGACGGCAGATGCTGTTGGAGCCCACGGAATTATTATTCCGAAAAGAAGAGCGGTTGGACTTACAGCGGTAGTTGCAAAAGCGTCTACAGGAGCTATTGAGCATATTCCAGTTTACCGAGCGGTTAATTTGGCACAAACGGTAGATGAACTAAAAGAGCGTGGGGTTTGGATTGCGGGCACTGATGCGGCAAAGTCTACTGATTATCGAAATATGGATGCTACCCTTCCCTTGGCACTCATTATCGGTAGTGAAGGTAAAGGTATGAGTCGACTGTTAAAAGAAAAGTGCGATTTTCTTTACTATTTGCCAATGGTCGGTCATGTGACGAGTCTTAATGCTTCGGTAGCGACCTCTGTGTTGTTATACGAAATATGGCGCGTCAGAAATCCCTTAAAAGGCTAACAAGATGCAAATTTTACTTGTCGATGGATATAATATCATCGGCGCATGGAGCGAGTTAAGAAAGTTAAAAGAAGTGAAATTACTAGAAGCTAGAGACCGCTTGATCGAGCTAATGGCAGAATACAAAGCATATACAGGTACCCGAGTCATTGTAGTTTTTGATGCACACTTGGTGCCTGGTATTGAAAATAAAAAGAAACAATATAACGTAGAAGTTATTTATACGAGAAAAAACGAAATTGCAGATGAGCGTATTGAAAAGTTAACGAAAGAATTGAGTGGTAGAAGAGTCCAGATTTACGTAGCTACATCTGATCTGACTGAGCAAAGGGTCATATTTGGCCAAGGGGCCCTTAGAAAGTCAGCTAGAGAATTAGAAATTGAGATGTTGTCGATTTCCTCCAAAATAACAAAAAAAGTGAAAACTATTCAGGATGACAAACCCGCTTCTAATATCCCATTAACAGCAGAAGTTGCGGAAATTTTCGAAAAATGGCGAAGAGGAATGAAATGATTCATTGACGCTATAAATTTCCTTCCTGTATACTTGGAATAATATTCTTGTTAGCTGAGGTGACTTCATTGGAAAAGACAGAGCAGAATCTACAATTAGATAGTTTACTAGATGAAGAGCTTGTAGAGATGGTACATCAAGGAAACACTGAAGCGCTAGACTTTTTAATAACAAAATATCGTTCCTTCGTCCGCATGAAGGGAAGGTCATACTTTTTAATAGGGGCCGATAAAGAAGATATCCTCCAGGAAGGTATGATTGGGTTGTATAAGGCAATCCGAGATTTTAAAGAGGAGAAACTTGCTTCTTTTCGGGCATTTGCCGAACTATGTATCACCCGCCAAATAATAACTGCTATTAAGACAGCCACTCGACAAAAACATATTCCGCTAAATTCTTATGTATCATTGGATAAGCCTATTTATGATGAGGAATCTGATCGAACATTGATGGATATGATTGCTGGTTCAGTTGTAGATGATCCGGAGGAATTAATCATTAATCGAGAAGACTTCGATTATATGGAAGGCAAGATGGCAGAAATACTTAGTGAATTAGAACAACAAGTACTTACTTTATACTTGGACGGTCAATCTTATCAAGAAATTTCTGAAGAATTGAATCGTCATGTTAAGTCGATTGACAATGCATTACAACGAGTGAAGCGTAAACTAGAACGTTATATGGAGATTGATAGTAATTACGCTTAATTGGTATTTTGTTGACATGGTATGTGTAAGATGATAATCTTGAAAAAGACTTATATGCTTAAAAAAGGTGATAATATGGCAAAAAAGACTGTCTTAAGCTGTGTCCAATGTGGCAATCGTAATTATACGATTCCTTTATCTAAAGAAAATGTAATCCGAGTTGAACGGAAAAAGTATTGTGCACATTGCAATGCGCATACGCTTCACAAACAAACGTTATGAATAGAAAATAAGATAGATTTTTTGTGTGGGGGTTTAGCTAAATGGCTAATGTTGGTGGGTTTTTCAAAAATGTAATGAGTGAAATGAGAAAAGTAAGTTGGCCTAAACGTAAAGAGCTTTCTAAATACACTGTTATTGTGCTTGCTACTGTAGTAGCGGCGGCTGTATTTTTTGCTGTGGTAGACTTAGGTATCTCTGAATTGTTCCGTTGGTATTTAGCGTTATAATAACTAGTATGTAAATATTTGAAAATAGCCCGTCTACTAAACGAACGGGTTTTTTCATTTGTCTTGAGAAAAGGAGGGGACGGACGATCAGTCCTGACACTATGGAAAAAAATTGGTATGTGGTTCATACGTACTCTGGTTATGAAAACAAAGTAAAAGCGAACTTAGAAAAACGAGTAGAAACAATGGGTATGTCGGATAAGATATTCCGAGTATATATCCCTGAACAAGAAGAAACAGACTTTAAAGATGGTAAAAAGCGTGTAGTTGTAAGAAAAACTTTTCCTGGATATGTTTTTGTAGAACTTATAATGACAGATGATGCTTGGTATGTAGTTAGAAATACGCCGGGTGTAACTGGATTCCTTGGTTCTTCAGGTGGCGGAACAAAACCAACACCTTTAGCTCCGGAAGAAGTTCAATCTATGTTGAAACAAATGGGTGACGCTGATCGCGTAGTAGAAGTAGACTTCACGGTTGGAGAATTGGTAGAAGTATTAGAAGGACCGTTTGCGCACTTCCAAGGCAAGGTAGAAGTGATTGATCTAGATAAAGGCAAAGTAACTGTGTCTGTAGACATGTTTGGTCGCGAAACTAATATGGAACTAGACTTCGAACAAGTTATTAAAATATAATTTTCGTTTCCACTTGCTAAAGGTGGAAAAGAATGATATCATTTCAAAGGTCAGACTGAAAATAAGTCTGTATTAATTTTTCTAATGTTATCAGCGCAGAGCTGAGAGACAGATATTTGAGTGGGAGGGGCAACCCAATTACCACATCACGGACTTAAGGAGGTGTGTCTCGTGGCTAAAAAAGTGATTAAAGTTGTTAAATTACAAATTCCTGCTGGTAAAGCAAATCCAGCACCGCCGGTTGGTCCAGCATTGGGTCAAGCAGGTGTTAACATCATGGGATTCTGTAAGGAGTTCAACGCACGTACTGCTGATCAAGCAGGTCTAATCATTCCGGTTGAAATTTCTGTATTTGAAGATCGTTCATTTACTTTCATTACAAAAACTCCGCCGGCAGCAGTGTTACTTAAAGTAGCAGCAGGTATTCAATCTGGATCAGGTGAACCAAACCGCGTAAAAGTGGCGACAGTGAAACGTGAAAAAGTTCGCGAAATTGCAGAACAAAAAATGCCAGATTTAAACGCAGCATCTGTTGAAGCAGCTATGTTAATGGTTGAAGGTACTGCACGTAGCATGGGTATTACGATCGAAGACTAATACTTGATGTGCATTTTGATATGACGCATTGTTTTTTGGGAGGTTGTAGTTGTTCATAAAGGATAACTACAACCTTTACACGTGGGAGGTTTATTCCGCTAAAACCACTATCAAGGAGGACATTTATAATGGCTAACAAAGGTAAAAAATTACAAGAAGCAGTTAAATTAGTAGAAGCTTCAAAATTATATTCAGCTAAAGAAGCTGTTGAGCTTGCGAAAAAAACAAGCACAGTTAACTTTGATGCAACTGTAGAAGTTGCTTTCCGTTTAGGAATCGATACTCGTAAAAATGACCAACAAATCCGTGGAGCAGTAGTACTTCCAAACGGAACTGGTAAAACTCAACGTGTATTAGTATTCGCTAAAGGCGAAAAGCTTAAAGAAGCAGAAGCTGCTGGAGCAGACTATGTAGGCGATACTGAGTATATTAACAAAATCCAACAAGGATGGTTTGACTTCGATGTAATCGTTGCTACACCTGACATGATGGGTGAAGTTGGTAAAATCGGTCGTGTACTTGGACCAAAAGGTTTAATGCCAAACCCTAAAACTGGTACAGTTACATTTGATGTAACTAAAGCTATCGAAGAGATTAAAGCTGGTAAAGTAGAATACCGTGCTGACAAAGCAGGGATTATTCACGCTCCTATCGGTAAAGTTTCTTTTGAAGACGATAAATTAGTAGAAAACTTCTTAGCTGTATTTGAAGTAGTTCAAAAAGCTAAGCCAGCAGCATCTAAAGGTGTTTATATGAAGTCTGTGAATATCACGACTACTATGGGACCAGCTGTAAAAGTTGACGCTCAATCAATCAAATAATAGTTGACGTTCAAAAGATTATCTGTTAAGATGACTTTTGTTGTTAAATATACGTTTGTACCGAAGACAGTAGGGGCGATAGATCGCTTAATTTCCTACCGAGGACAAGTAAATTCAGATTCTTTTTAGATGATGACTTTCTGCCTCTGTGTCTATTCGTAGAACAGAGGCTTTTCTTTTGTCGGTATAAATGGCCAATTCTTATAGGAGGTGCCAAGATGAACAAAGCAATCGAAACGAAAAAAGTAAAAGTTCAAGAAATTGCAGAGAAGTTTAAAGCTGCTGCTTCCGTAGTAGTTGTTGACTACCGCGGTTTGAACGTGTCACAAGTAACAGAATTACGTAAACAACTTCGTGAAGCAGGTGTGGAATTCAAAGTTTACAAAAACTCACTTACACGCCGTGCAACTGAAATTGCTGGAGTTGATGGGATTAACGAAAGTCTTGTTGGTCCAAACGCAGTAGCATTTTCTAACGATGACGTAATTGCACCAGCTAAAATCATTAATGATTTTGCTAAAAAGAATGAACAACTTGAAATTAAAGTTGGGATTATCGAAGGAACTGTAGCATCTGCTGAAGATGTGAAAGCATTAGCGGAACTTCCATCACGCGAAGGACTACTTTCTATGCTTCTTTCAGTACTTCAAGCTCCAATGCGCAACTTTGCGCTTGCAACAAAAGCTGTTGCAGAACAAAAAGAAGAACAAGGCGCATAATTTATTACGCGGCTTAATAACTACAAAAGGGCTTACAGCCTAAAATTACCTATAATAGGAGGAAAATAAAATGAATAACGAACAAATCTTAGAAGCTATCAAATCAATGACAGTTCTTGAATTAAACGACTTAGTAAAAGCAATTGAAGAAGAATTCGGTGTTACTGCTGCTGCTCCAATGGCAATGGCTGCTGGTGGCGGAGCTGCTGCTGCTGAAGAAAAAACTGAGTTTGATGTACTTCTTACATCTGCTGGAGATCAAAAAATTAAAGTAATCAAAGTGGTTCGTGAAATCACTGGTTTAGGATTAAAAGAAGCTAAAGAATTAGTTGACAATGCTCCTAAAGCACTTAAAGAAGGCATTTCTAAAGACGAAGCAGAAGCTTTCAAAACACAACTTGAAGAAGTTGGCGCAGGCGTAGAAGTTAAGTAATTTTTGTACAGTTCGAAGAAAAAAGCTCGTCTGCAAACGACGGGCTTTTCTTCGTATGTATTATGGAGGGTGATTTGGTGTCTGATCATTATTACTCTAGGAAACCTCAAACGGAAAGCAAACCACGCCATTGGAATTTCACATTGCTTGGGCATAATTTTCGATTTGAAACAGATGCAGGTGTATTTAGTAAGAGCGAAGTAGATTTTGGCTCCCGTGTATTAATCGATGCTTTTGAAGCTCCAGATCTAGAAGGTCCAATTTTAGATATAGGTTGTGGATATGGCCCGATAGGTCTTTCTATTGCAAAAGCAAATGAGAGAAGAACAGTTCATTTGGTAGATGTTAACACACGTGCAATCCAACTTGCAGAAAAAAATGCTGCTGCTAACGGGATACAAAATGTACGAATCTATGAAAGTGATGGATTGTCAGCGGTTGACACTGCGAACTTTGCGGCTATTATAACTAATCCACCGATTCGCGCTGGGAAAGAAACTATTTTTCGTTTCTATAATGAATCTTATGAAAAGTTAGTTTCAAAGGGAGAATTGTGGATTGTGATTCAAAAGAAACAAGGGGCACCATCAACTTTTAGTTATTTAGAAGAGATTTTTGGTCAAGTAGACCTTGTTGATAAGGCTAGAGGTTATTGGATTATCAAAGCTACAAAGATTGACTTGACAAAATCGCTATGATATTATAAGAAAATGCAAAATTATTATTTTGAGGACGTATGCCCTTTTGGCCCTTTTGAATGAGAAGTCATACAAATGGGTATACTGGCCGAGAAAAAGTTTGGTTAATCGAAAATGAGCTCTTGTTAAGAACTCGTTTTCTTTTTGTCTTTCGATATCATACACCAAAATGTTCATATCGAAAAGACCTAATATCGCTTTAATTGAGGGGTGAATGAGTTGACAGGTCAACTAGTTCAATACGGACAACACCGCCAGCGCAGAAGTTTTGCGCGTATTAGTGAGGTGCTAGAACTTCCGAATCTAATTGAAATTCAGACGGCATCTTATGAATGGTTCCTTGAGGAAGGTTTACGTGAAATGTTTAAGGATATTTCACCAATCGAGGACTTTACAGGCAATCTATCACTTGAATTTGTCGACTATAGTTTAAATGAACCGAAGTATTCGGTCGACGAATCCAAAGAACGTGACGCAACATACGCAGCACCACTTCGCGTAAAAGTACGTCTCCACAACAAAGAAACGGACGAAGTGAAAGAACAAGATGTCTTTATGGGTGATTTCCCACTAATGACTGAAACTGGAACTTTCGTTATTAACGGAGCTGAGCGCGTAATCGTATCTCAGTTAGTCCGCTCACCAAGTGTTTACTTCCATGATAAAACAGACAAAAATGGTAAAAAAGGTTTTGGATCAACAGTAATACCTAACCGTGGTGCTTGGTTAGAATACGAAATTGATGCAAAAGATGTAGTATACGTTCGTATTGATCGTACACGTAAATTACCTGTTACTGTTTTACTTCGCGCTTTAGGCTTTGGAACAGATCAAGAGATTATCGATTTAATTGGTGACAACGAATATTTACGTAACACGCTAGAAAAAGATAATACAGAAACGCCTGAAAAAGCGTTATTGGAAATCTATGAGCGTCTACGTCCTGGTGAACCACCAACTGTGGAAAGTGCAAAGAGCTTACTATACTCTCGCTTCTTTGACCCAAAACGCTATGATTTAGCGAACGTTGGTCGTTACAAAATGAATAAAAAATTGCATATTAAAAATCGCTTGTTTAACCAAACAATAGCGGAAACGCTAGTGGATCCGGAAACAGGAGAGATTTTAGTAGAAGCGGGTACATTAATTGATCGTCGTGTACTAGATCGCCTAATTCCTCATCTTGAAAATGGTATTGGCTTTAAAACATTATCTCAAGTAGGTGGTGTCTTAGAGGATGATATTACAATCCAATCGATTAAAATTTATGCGCCGAATGATGAAGAACAAAAAGAAGTTAACGTAATAAGTAACGCTTATGTAGAAACAGAAGTGAAAAATATTACGCCAGCTGACATTGTTTCATCAATTGGTTACTTCTTTAACCTGTTATTTAACGTTGGGAACACGGATGATATTGATCATCTAGGTAACCGTCGTTTACGTTCTGTAGGCGAGTTACTACAAAATCAGTTCCGTATTGGTCTTTCACGTATGGAACGTGTAGTACGTGAGCGTATGTCTATTAACGACACACAATCTATCGTCCCACAACAACTAATCAATATACGTCCAGTTATTGCATCTATTAAAGAATTCTTTGGTAGCTCGCAATTATCTCAGTTTATGGATCAAACAAACCCACTAGCTGAGTTGACACATAAACGTCGTCTATCGGCGCTTGGACCCGGTGGTTTAACACGTGAGCGTGCAGGATTTGAAGTACGTGACGTACATTACTCTCACTATGGTCGTATGTGTCCAATTGAAACGCCTGAGGGACCAAATATTGGACTTATAAACTCACTTTCCAGTTTTGCGAAAGTAAATAAGTTTGGATTTATAGAAACACCATATCGCCGTGTTGATCCTGAGACCGGCTTAGTTACATCACGAATCGACTATTTAACTGCGGATGAAGAGGATAACTATGTGGTAGCACAAGCAAACTCTCCATTATCTGAAGAAGGAGCATTCCTTAAAGAAGAAGTAGTAGGTCGTTTCCGTGGAGATAACACCGTATTTAGAAAAGAACAAATTGACTACATGGACGTTTCGCCGAAACAAGTTGTTTCTGCTGCGACAGCATGTATTCCGTTCTTGGAAAACGATGACTCCAACCGTGCTCTTATGGGAGCGAACATGCAGCGTCAAGCTGTTCCATTATTAAACCCAGAAGCTCCATTTGTTGGAACTGGTATGGAACATGTAAACGCTCGTGACTCAGGTGCTGCAGTTATTGCAAAATTCGATGGTATTGTTGAACACGTAGAGGCAAAAGAAATTCGTGTTAGACGTATCGAAGAAGTGGATGGCAAAGAAGTTAAAGGAGATTTAACATCTTATAAAGTTCATAAATTTGAGCGTTCAAATCACGGGACATCTATAAACCAACGTCCAATTGTAAAAATTGGTGATCGTGTTAAACCTCTGGATATTCTTGCAGATGGTCCTTCTATGGAACAAGGAGAGCTTGCTTTAGGACGTAATGTTCTAGTAGCTTTCATGACATGGGATGGATACAACTATGAAGATGCAGTAATTATGAGTGAACGTCTAGTGAAAGATGATGTATATACTTCAGTGCATATTGAAGAGTATGAATCAGAATCACGTGATACAAAGCTTGGGCCAGAAGAAATTACGAGAGATATTCCAAATGTCGGTGAAGACGCATTGCGTAACTTGGACGACCGTGGAATTATCCGTATTGGTGCAGAAGTTCGTGACGGAGACATTCTTGTTGGGAAAGTAACGCCTAAAGGTGTTACAGAACTAACAGCTGAAGAACGTTTACTGCACGCAATTTTCGGTGAAAAGGCTCGCGAAGTTCGAGATACATCCCTACGTGTTCCACATGGTGCTGGCGGGATTGTATTAGATGTAAAAGTATTTAATCGTGAAGATGGCGATGAGTTATCTCCAGGTGTTAACCAATTAGTTCGTGCTTATATCGTTCAAAAACGTAAAATCTCCGTTGGGGATAAAATGGCCGGACGTCATGGTAACAAAGGTGTTATCTCGCGTATTCTTCCTGAAGAAGATATGCCATTCCTTCCAGACGGCACACCAGTAGATATCATGTTAAATCCACTTGGGGTACCTTCTCGTATGAACATCGGGCAAGTACTAGAACTCCATTTAGGTATGGCTTCTAAATTACTTGGCGTTCATATGGCATCACCAGTATTTGATGGTGCTAACGAAGAAGACGTTTGGAACACAATGGAAGAAGCTGGACTTAATCGTGACGGTAAAACTATCCTGTATGACGGGCGCTCAGGTGAACCATTTGATAACCGCGTATCTGTTGGGGTTATGTATATGATTAAACTTGCCCACATGGTAGATGATAAGTTACATGCACGTTCTACTGGACCTTATTCACTTGTTACGCAACAACCTCTAGGAGGAAAAGCGCAATTTGGTGGACAACGTTTCGGTGAAATGGAAGTATGGGCACTAGAAGCTTATGGTGCCGCTTATACGTTACAAGAAATTTTAACAGTTAAATCCGATGACGTTGTTGGACGTGTGAAAACATATGAAGCAATCGTTAAAGGGGAGAGTGTACCAGAACCAGGAGTTCCTGAATCATTCAAAGTATTGATAAAAGAGCTACAAAGTCTAGGTATGGATGTTAAAATGCTTACAATTGACGAAGAAGAAATTGAGCTTCGCGATTTAGATGAAGATGATGACATTCCAGCAGCTGATGCACTTGGTATACTACCGATTGCAACAGAAGAGGAACCAGTTAGTACAGTAGAATAAAAAAGCGTAATTGCGCATAGATAGCATAATAAAAACCGGACAGGTGATGCCTGTCCGTGTTTCCGTATAAAATTGCATAATGCAGAGCTACTTGGAAAAGTCTTTTAAAAGACACAAGACTAAAGGGAGGTAGGCTCCTTGATAGACGTTAATAATTTTGAGTATATGAAAATTGGTTTAGCTTCACCTGATAAAATCCGTTCATGGTCTTATGGAGAAGTAAAAAAACCTGAAACAATTAACTATCGTACATTAAAACCTGAAAAAGACGGTTTGTTCTGTGAACGTATTTTTGGTCCTACAAAAGACTGGGAATGTCATTGCGGAAAATATAAACGCGTTCGTTATAAAGGTGTTGTATGTGATCGTTGTGGAGTAGAAGTAACACGTTCAAAAGTACGTCGTGAGCGTATGGGTCACATCGAACTAGCTGCTCCTGTGTCACATATTTGGTATTTCAAAGGGATTCCAAGTCGTATGGGTCTACTTTTGGATATGTCTCCAAGATCACTAGAAGAAGTAATTTACTTTGCTTCTTACGTAGTAATAGAACCAGCAGACACGCCTCTTGAAAAGAAACAATTGCTTTCAGAAAAAGAGTACCGTGCATATCGCGATAAGTTTGGTACTAAATTCCAAGCTGCAATGGGTGCTGAAGCTATCAAGCGTTTACTTACTGAAATTGATTTAGAAAGTGAAACAGAGCATTTAAAAGAAGAGTTGAAAACAGCTCAAGGTCAACGTCGTACACGTGCGATTAAACGTTTAGAAGTTGTAGAATCTTTCCGTAACTCAGGAAACAAACCTGACTGGATGATTTTAGATGTTCTACCAGTAATTCCTCCAGAATTACGTCCGATGGTTCAATTAGATGGTGGACGCTTTGCTACATCAGATTTAAATGATTTATATCGTCGTGTTATTAACCGTAATAACCGTTTAAAACGTCTATTAGATCTTGGCGCTCCTAATATTATTGTTCAAAATGAGAAGCGTATGTTACAAGAAGCTGTAGATGCATTGATTGATAATGGTCGTCGTGGCCGTCCAGTAACTGGACCAGGTAACCGTCCATTAAAATCACTTTCACATATGTTAAAAGGGAAGCAAGGTCGTTTCCGTCAAAATCTACTAGGTAAACGTGTTGACTACTCTGGTCGTTCGGTTATCGTAGTAGGACCAAACTTGAAAATGTATCAATGTGGACTTCCAAAAGAAATGGCGATTGAATTATTCAAACCATTTGTGATGAAAGAACTTGTTGAACGTGGTTTAGCCCACAACATTAAGAGTGCAAAACGTAAAATTGAACGTATGCATGCTGAAGTATGGGATGTATTAGAAGATGTTATTAGAGAGCATCCGGTGCTACTTAACCGTGCCCCTACTCTTCACCGTCTTGGTATTCAAGCTTTTGAACCAACATTAGTAGAAGGACGCGCAATTCGCCTTCATCCTCTAGTATGTACAGCATATAATGCTGACTTTGATGGTGACCAAATGGCTGTTCACGTACCTTTATCTGCTGAAGCGCAAGCTGAAGCTCGTTTACTAATGCTAGCAGCACAAAACATTTTGAACCCGAAAGATGGTAAACCAGTTGTTACACCATCTCAAGATATGGTTTTAGGAAACTATTACTTAACACTTGAGCGTAAAGGTGCAATGGGCCAAGGTACAACGTTCTACGGGCCAGAAGAAGTGCTTATTGCTTATAATACTGGTCATGTGCATTTGCATACACGTATTGCAATATCAGCAGCATCTGTAAAAAATCAAACATTTACAGAAGAACAAAACAAGATGCTATTGTTAACGACTGTAGGTAAAGTAATTTTCAATGAAATACTTCCAGCAACGTTCCCATACATTAATGAACCGACAGATTTCAATCTACAAATTGAAACTCCGGAGAAATATTTTGTTCCAACAATTACAGATGTTAAAAAGCATATCGAGTCTATGGAACTTGTAGAGCCATTCAAGAAGAAAATTCTTGGAAATATCATCGCAGAAGTATTTAAACGTTTCCATATTACAGAAACGTCGAAAATGCTTGATCGCATGAAAGCCCTAGGATTTAAATACTCTACTAAAGCTGGTATTACAATTGGTATTTCTGATATCGTAGTACTTCCAGATAAAGGTGAAATTCTTGAAGAAGCACAAAGTAAAGTAGATAAAGTTATCAAGCAATTCCGTCGTGGTCTAATCACGGAAGAAGAGCGTTATGCAAGTGTTATTGGACATTGGAGTAAAGCAAAAGAAGTTATTCAAGATAGACTGATGAAAACACTAGATCATATGAACCCAATCTACATGATGAGTGACTCAGGTGCCCGTGGTAATGCATCTAACTTTACTCAACTTGCAGGTATGCGTGGACTTATGGCCAATCCGGCCGGTCGTATTATTGAACTTCCGATCAAGTCATCATTCCGTGAAGGTTTAACAGTACTTGAATACTTCATCTCTACACATGGTGCTCGTAAAGGTCTTGCCGATACAGCTCTTAAAACTGCCGATTCAGGTTACTTAACTCGTCGTCTAGTAGACGTTGCACAAGATGTTATTGTACGTGAAGAAGATTGTGGAACGGACCGCGGATTATTAATTGGTTCACTTATGGAAGGTACGGAAGTTATTGAAGAGTTTGGCGAACGTATTGTCGGTCGTCATACGAAGAAAACAATTTTCCATCCAACTACAAATGAACTGATTCTAGAAAAAGACGGGTTAATCACACAAGACGTCGCTCGTGTTATTGAAGAAGCAGGTATTAATGAGTTAACAATTCGCTCAGCATTTACTTGTAATACAAAACATGGTGTTTGTAAAAAATGTTACGGCTTAAACTTAGCTACAGGTGACACAGTTGAAGTAGGAGAAGCAGTTGGTATTATAGCAGCTCAATCAATTGGTGAACCAGGTACTCAGTTAACAATGCGTACATTCCATACAGGTGGGGTTGCAGGAGACGATATTACTCAAGGTCTTCCGCGTATCCAAGAAATTTTTGAAGCACGTAATCCTAAAGGGCAAGCTGTTATATCTGAAATCTCAGGAACTGTTACTGAAATTGATGAAATTAGAGAAGGCCAAAAAGAAATTACAATACAAGGGAATGTAGAAACTCGTAAATATTTGGCACCATACAATGCTCGTTTAAAAGTACAACTAAACGATACAATGCATCGTGGTCAAGTTTTAACAGAAGGTTCTATAGATCCTAAAGAATTGTTGAGAGTTAAAGATGTTTCAACTGTTCAAGAGTACTTATTAAAAGAAGTACAAAAAGTTTACCGTATGCAAGGGGTAGAAATCGGTGATAAACACATCGAAGTTATGGTACGCCAAATGCTTCGTAAAGTACGTGTGATTGAAGCTGGGGAAACAGACCTACTTCCAGGATCACTACTAGATATCCATCAATTTGCTGAAGCGAACAAAGAAGCAGTTTTACAAGGTAAAATCCCTGCAACTTGTCGTCCAGTTATCCTTGGTATTACTAAAGCTTCACTTGAAACAGAATCATTCTTATCTGCAGCATCGTTCCAAGAAACGACTCGTGTCTTAACAGACGCAGCGATTAAAGGGAAACGTGATGAATTATTAGGCTTGAAAGAAAACGTAATTATCGGTAAACTAGTTCCAGCTGGTACAGGTATGCAACGTTATCGCCAAATTAAAATTACGGACAACGAAGCAGATTCTGGAAAAGAGTTAGTTACAGAGTAAAACAATTGAATGTTAGGGAGAAGAAGTTTTATTTCTCCCTAATATTTTATAATTACTGTTGACACATTTTTCAATGAGTGATAATATATTTAAGGTTGATAGTTATTTGACTTGTACCCTTTGGAGGATATGCAAATGTCTTATGAAAAAGTGAAACAAGCGAAAGAAACAATCATAGGTACAAAGCAAGCAGTAAAAGCAATGAAAAAAGGGCTTGTCAAAGAAGTTTATATTGCACTAGATATAGAAGAGAGAATCATTGAACTAGCAAGAACAACAGCACAAGAAAACAATGTTTCAATTAACTATGTTGAGTCTAAAGTAGATCTTGGTAAGGCTTGTGGACTGCGCTTAGCGGCGTCAGTAGTAGCTATTACTGTGTAACAGTTTTTGTGTAAATCACAAAGACTTTGTTTTTACCCAAAAAATGAACCACCTGGATGTGTGGTATTAACAAGAACAAATGAAGGGAGGAATAATCGATGCCTACAATTAACCAATTAGTACGTAAGCCTCGTCAATCCAAAATCACGAAATCAAAGTCTCCTGCACTAGGGAAAGGTTATAACAGCTTCAAAAAGGCTGGTACTAACTTAAACTCTCCACAAAAACGTGGGGTTTGTACTCGTGTTGGTACTATGACGCCGAAAAAACCTAACTCAGCACTTCGTAAATATGCGCGTGTACGTTTAACTAATACGTTAGAGGTTACTGCTTATATTCCAGGAGAAGGACACAACCTACAAGAACATAGTGTTGTACTTATCCGCGGAGGAAAAGTAAAAGATTTACCAGGAGTACGTTACCATATCGTACGTGGTGCTCTTGATACAGCTGGTGTTACTGGTCGTATGCAAAGTCGTTCACTTTATGGCGCTAAACGCCCTAAAGCAGCAAAAAAATAATATAATTAATAATTTGACATTCGTCGAAAGGAGGAAAACACATGCCTCGTAAAGGTCCTGTTTCCAAACGTGACGTGTTACCAGATCCAATTTACAATTCAAAACTAGTAACTCGTTTAATCAATAAATTGATGGTTGATGGTAAAAGAGGTACTTCTCAAAAAATTCTATACGGAGCGTTTGAACTTGTAAAAGAACGTTCTGGTAAAGATCCATTAGAAGTATTTGAAGCTGCCCTAAACAATGTAATGCCAGTTCTAGAAGTTCGTGCTCGCCGTGTTGGTGGTGCTAACTATCAAGTACCAGTTGAAGTACGTCCTGATCGTCGTTCAACACTAGGTCTTCGTTACTTAGTAAACTATTCACGTCTTCGTGGAGAAAAAACGATGGAAGAACGTTTAGCTAACGAAATTCTTGATGCATCTAACAATACTGGTTCATCAGTTAAAAAACGTGAAGATATACACAAAATGGCTGAAGCTAACAAAGCATTCGCTCACTACCGTTGGTAGAATCTTTTTTAACATTATTATAAAACTATACTCTAATCCGACTATGGAAGGAGAAATACAATATGGCTAGAGAGTTCTCCTTAGAAAAAACACGTAATATCGGTATCATGGCTCACATCGATGCTGGTAAAACTACTACTACGGAGCGTATTCTATACTACACTGGTAAAATCCACAAAATCGGGGAAACTCATGAAGGTGCATCACAGATGGACTGGATGGAGCAAGAACAAGAACGTGGAATTACGATTACTTCTGCTGCAACAACAGCTGCTTGGGATAATCACCGTGTAAATATCATCGATACACCTGGACACGTAGACTTCACTGTTGAAGTTGAACGTTCACTTCGTGTACTTGATGGTGCGGTTACAGTACTAGATGCTCAATCTGGTGTTGAACCACAAACTGAAACAGTATGGCGTCAAGCTACAACTTATGGCGTACCACGTATTGTTTTCATTAACAAAATGGATAAAATGGGTGCGGACTTCCTTTATTCTGTAGGAACGCTTCATGATCGTTTACAAGCTAACGCTCATCCAATTCAATTACCTATCGGTGCAGAAGATGAATTCAACGGAATTATTGACTTAATTACGATGACAGCAACTATGTATCCTAATGACTTAGGAACTGATATGGAAGAAATAGAAATTCCAGAAGAGTACAAAGCTCAAGCACAAGAATACCGTGAAAAACTAGTTGAAGCGGTTTCTGAACTTGACGAAGACTTAATGGATAAATATTTAAATGGTGAAGAAATCACGAACGAAGAATTAGTTAACGGTATTCGTAAAGGTACCCTAAACGTAGAGTTCTATCCAGTAGTGTGTGGTACTGCATTCAAAAACAAAGGTGTTCGTAAAGTTCTAGACGCAGTTGTTGCATACCTTCCATCACCACTTGATATTGCTGCTATGGTTGGTACTGACCCAGATAGCGAAGATGAAATTTTACGTCATTCGGATGACTCAGAACCTTTCTCTGCATTAGCATTTAAAGTTATGACGGATCCTTATGTTGGTAAACTAACATTCTTCCGTGTATATTCTGGTACGTTACAAGCCGGATCATATGTTCAAAACTCAACAAAAGGTAAGCGTGAGCGTGTAGGACGTATTCTACAAATGCATGCGAACTCTCGTTCAGAGATTTCAGAAGTACATGCTGGAGATATCGCAGCAGCAGTAGGTCTAAAAGATACTACTACTGGTGATACACTTTGTGATGAAAAAGCTTTAGTAATTCTAGAGTCTATGGTATTCCCAGAGCCAGTTATTTCGTTATCAGTTGAGCCAAAATCTAAAGCTGACCAAGATAAAATGGGTGCTGCTCTTGTTAAATTAGCAGAAGAAGATCCTACATTCCGCGTTCATACAGACCAAGAAACTGGTCAAGTTATTATCGCTGGTATGGGTGAACTTCACCTTGATATCTTAGTTGACCGTATGCGTCGCGAATTTAAAGTAGAAGCTAACGTAGGTGCTCCTCAAGTATCTTACCGTGAAACTTTCCGCTCTTCAGCTAAAGTTGAAGGTAAATTCGTACGTCAATCAGGTGGACGTGGTCAATTCGGACACGTTTGGATCGAATTCTCTCCAAACGAAGAAGGAAAAGGCTTTGAGTTTGAAAATGCTGTTGTCGGTGGGGTAGTTCCACGTGAATACATTCCAGCTGTTGAGGCAGGTCTTCGTGACTCACTTAACAATGGTGTACTTGCTGGATATCCATTAATCGATATTAAAGCAAAATTATACGACGGATCATATCATGACGTTGACTCCAATGAGATGGCCTTCAAAGTTGCTGCTTCTATGGCATTGAAAAATGCTGTATCTAAAGTAAACCCAGTAATTCTTGAGCCTATCATGAAAGTTGAAGTTGTTATTCCTGAAGAATATTTAGGAGACATCATGGGTGATATCACTTCTCGTCGTGGACGCGTTGAAGGTATGGACGCTCGCGGAAATGCACAAGTAGTGCGTTCAATGGTTCCGCTTGCTGAAATGTTCGGATATGCAACGTCTTTACGTTCTAATACGCAAGGACGCGGAGTCTTCTCAATGACATTCGATCACTATGAAGATGTTCCGAAATCAATTTCTGAAGAAATTATCAAAAAAAATAAAGGTGAATAATTGAATTATCACCAAATTTAAAGTATAACTAATTTGTAGTCTATGAAAGTTAAGGGGCGTTTAGTCCCTTACTTTTATAATAAAAAATCATACAATTACTGAGGAGGACTTCTCTAATGGCTAAAGAAAAATTTGACCGCTCCAAAACACATGCTAACGTTGGTACTATCGGACACGTTGACCATGGTAAAACAACTCTAACTGCTGCTATCGCAACAGTTCTTTCTAAAAAAATGGGTGGAACAGCTAAGTCTTACGCTGATATCGATAATGCACCTGAAGAAAAAGAACGCGGTATCACTATCAATACTTCACATGTTGAATATGAAACTGAAACTCGTCACTACGCACACGTTGACTGCCCAGGACATGCTGACTATGTTAAAAACATGATCACAGGTGCAGCACAAATGGATGGTGGGATCTTAGTAGTATCTGCTGCTGATGGCCCAATGCCACAAACTCGTGAGCACATTCTTTTATCTAAACAAGTAGGTGTTCCATACCTAGTTGTATTCATGAACAAATGTGATATGGTAGACGACGAAGAATTACTAGAATTAGTTGAAATGGAAGTTCGTGATCTTCTTTCTGAATACGATTTCCCAGGCGACGACATTCCAGTAATCAAAGGTTCTGCTCTTAAAGCTCTTGAAGGCGAAGCAGAATGGGAAGAAAAAATCGTTGAATTAATGGATGCTGTAGATAGCTATATCCCAACACCAGAACGTCAAACTGACAAACCATTCATGATGCCAGTTGAGGATGTATTCTCAATTACTGGTCGTGGTACAGTTGCAACAGGACGTGTTGAACGTGGACAAGTTAAAATCGGTGACGTTGTAGACATTATCGGTATTACAGAAGAAGCTAAATCAACTACTGTAACTGGTGTTGAAATGTTCCGTAAACTTCTTGACTATGCAGAAGCTGGAGACAACATCGGAGCTCTTCTTCGTGGGGTAGCTCGTGAAGATATCCAACGTGGTCAAGTTTTAGCTAAACCAGGTACAATTACTCCACACACAGACTTCAAAGCTGAAGTTTATGTTCTTTCTAAAGAAGAGGGTGGACGTCATACTCCATTCTTCTCAAACTACCGTCCTCAGTTCTACTTCCGTACAACTGATGTAACTGGTGTTTGTAACTTACCAGAAGGCGTAGAAATGGTTATGCCTGGAGACAACATCGAAATGACAGTATCTCTAATTTCACCAATCGCTATCGAAGAAGGTACTAAATTCTCTATCCGTGAGGGTGGACGTACTGTAGGCGCTGGTGTAGTTGCTACTATTACTAAGTAATCTATAATTCTTATATAAAAACCATCTCGTGACGACGAGATGGTTTTTTTTATGCCTAAAATTGTGTACACTGAGTAAAGGGGTGTATAAAATGCAAAAAATTTTGTTAATAGAAGATGATATTTCTATATTCAATTTGATAAAAGATCATTTTCTTCATTGGTCATTTGAAGTAATTGGCCCAATTAATTTCCAGCAAATACTTCCTACTTTTTTAGAAGAGAAACCACAGTTGGTTATTATAGATATTCAACTTCCAGCATATGATGGTTTTCATTGGTGCCGAGAAATTCGTCGACACTCGAAAGTTCCTATTATTTTTCTTTCATCTAGAGATCATCCAATGGACATGATTATGGCAATGCAAATGGGTGCAGATGATTTTGTACAAAAACCTTTTAATATGGAAGTGTTATTGGCTAAAATCCAAGCAATACTTCGAAGAACTTATGATTATGGGGATGAGCAATTAGATATTGTCCATTGGAATAATGCTATCATTGATTATTCTAGAAGCGCTATTTCCAGAGAAGATCAAGAGGTTGAACTTACTAAAAATGAGTTGTTTATCCTAAGAGTGTTAGTTCAGTCTTTAGATAAAATTGTTTCAAGAGATGAGCTTATGAGAAGATTATGGGATGACGAAAAGTTTGTGAATGACAATACACTTTCTGTAAACGTTAATAGATTGCGCTTAAAACTAGAGCAAATTGGGTTGGAAGAAGTCATCGTGACCAAAAAGGGATTAGGTTATATAGCAATAACAAAGGAGGGGCTATGAGGCTGTTTCTATTATATATAAAAGAACGATCAGCTTGGATTTTATTTTTTAGTTTTCTACAGCTATGGTTAAATATTCTCCTTACATTAGACGTGAACTTTACTAATACTTCTATTCTATATATGAATAGTACTAATCTACTTTTATTTTTAGTATTCTTTTTATGGAGGTATTTTAGGGAAACAAAGTTTATTAAAAATGTATTAAAGGTCAATCGTGGTGATTCGACGTTCGATCAGCTTATAGCTAGACTACCTGACGGACAATCCCTTTTTGATAAGATGATGATGGATGAGATACAAGAAATTATTCAATCAGGAAAACATGAGCTCAATGGTTCCCATATACTTTTTCTAGAAGAAAAGGACCAGACCCTTTCTTGGATACATGAGATGAAAACACCGCTTACGAGTATGAAGCTAATGATAGATAATGTAGAAGATTCGATCCTTAAGAAACAACTAGAAGTAGAATGGCTTAGAATGCATATGCTATTAGACCAACAACTTCATAAAACACGACTACCATTTATTGAGAAAGATAACGTTATAGAAAAAGTAAATCTGCAAAAAGTTATATTCCGGGAAATTAAAGAATTGAAGCCGTGGTGTATGCAACGGAATATTGGATTTGAAACAGAAGGGTTAGATAAAACAACACTTACTGATCACAAGTGGCTAGCATTTATTGTAAGGCAGATCGTATCAAATGCTGTGAAATATAGCAAAGAGCACAAAGAAATTCATATAAGTACAACAATAGACAATTTGGGTCATCTAGTCCTTTCTATAAAAGACGAAGGGGTAGGAATATCGCAAGCGGACTTGCCTAGAATTTTTGAAAAGTCCTTTACCGGTAGGGTTGGAAGAGAAAGTGCTGCCTCAACTGGAATGGGGCTATACTTAGCTAAGAATTCTGCGGAAAAACTTGGGATTAATATAAACGTTACTTCGGAGATAGGTGTTGGTTCTACCTTTTCCTTACAATTCCCCATACAAAATGAGATGCAAGAAATACTAGGTAGGTGACGAAAATGTCATCTACTTTCTTTGTTTGTCACCTAAAACGAACGATTAATCTTGAAATAATGGGTAAAATGAAGTTAATAAAAGGTAGGAGGTAGACCATGGTTATTTTACGAGGTCGAAAGATTAAAAAAGTATTTGGTAAAAAATCCAATACTCAGGAAGTGTTAAAGGATATTGACATAGAAGTACGAGAAGGGGAATTTGTTGGGATTATGGGACCTTCGGGCTCAGGGAAAACAACCCTATTAAATGTCTTAGCTTCAATTGATAAAGTTACATCTGGAATAATTGAGATTAACAATAATAATCTTCAAAAAATGAAAGAACAGAAGCTTTCCAAATTTAGAAGAGAACAGCTTGGTTTTATCTTTCAGGATTATAATTTGTTGGATACGCTAACAGTTAAAGAAAATATTTATCTTCCATTATCTGTAGGAAAAACCTCTAAGAGCGAGGGGGAGGACAAGATAAGGGAGATTACAGCTCTTTTAGGAATTGAAGATATATTAAACAAATACCCTAATGAGATATCTGGTGGACAAAAGCAAAGAACATCTGCGGCAAGGGCACTAGTCGGTAATCCTTCTATTGTATTTGCAGATGAGCCAACTGGAGCTCTAGATTCCAAATCTGCTACTGCATTGTTAAGTAATTTGGAAAAAATAAACAAAGAAAAGAAAGTCACGATTATGATGGTAACACACGACTCTGTAGCGGCAAGCTTTTGCTCACGTGTTCTATTTTTAAAGGACGGACAGATATATTCTGAGTTGTATAAGGGTGACAAGGATCGCAAACAATTTTTCCAAGAGATCATGAATACCCAAGGTGTATTGAGTGGTGATGGCTATGACGCTTAATCAATTGGTTTTAAGAAGTATGAGGAAAAATATAAAGAGTTATTATCTCTATGTTTTTGCTTTAGTATTCAGTGTTTCATTATATTATTCTTTTGTCACTTTACAGTACAATCCAGCAATCGTTAATGAAATCGGTACTGGTAGATCTTCAGCTGCATTAAAAGCAGCTTCCTATTTATTATTATTTATCGTAACTTTCTTTGTACTCTATGCTAATAAGCTCTTCATGAATAGACGGAGCAAGGAAATTGGTTTATACCAGCTAGTCGGCATGTCCAAAAGCTTAGTGGCTAGACTAATAGCAATTGAGAATATTATTCTTTGGTTCAGTGCTATTGTCATTGGTGTATTAGTAGGTTTACTTACCTCAAGAATATTTGTAATGATACTCTTAAAAATAGTAGAAAAGGATGTATTTGTAGAGCTCTCATTTTCTATGGAAGCGTTAATGGTTACTGTAGTTGTTTTCTCGGTACTTTTATTGATAGTAATTTTGCAAACCGCAATAAGAATTAAAAGAGTAACTCTACTAGCTCTAATTACAACAACCGCAGTCGCAGATGAAAGGGTCAAAAAGTTTAATGCCTTTCAGATGTTTTTAGGATTTGTAGGGTTGATTTCTATAGGGTATGGCTACTATTTATCGACGACACTATTAGACTTGGATAACTTACCTTCTGCCAATATACTGTTATTCAAAATGGTTTCTATACTTGCTTTAACGGTTGGTGGAACCTATTTTGTATTTCGATTTTCGGTAGCGTTAATCCTAAACCTTATAAGAAAAAGTAAAAAAGGTTTGCTATCTATTCAAGATGTATTATCGTTATCAACGATCATGCATCGAATGAAAGCCAATGCGATGTCTCTGACTACTATTACAGTATTGTCCGCGACTACGCTAGCAATATTAACATTAACCTACATCTCCTACTATTCAACGGACTCAGTAGCGAATCAAGCAGTACCTTATGATTTTATAATGTATGAGGATACTGGTTTTGAAATGGTTGGAGAATTTGATAAAGAAGGAATTCAATATACTAGGTATGATATTGACATACTAGCGGTTCCATCAGATGTCCGTACTTTATTGATCAAGAAAGCTGCGTTAGATAAAACTTTATCCACCGAGTTAGGTGTACAAGTTGTTAGCCTAAAGGCAATTCAAAAAAAGCTTCCTAATCTTCAATTACAAGAAGAGGAAGGTTATATAATAGGTTACGATAGTTTGAGCGCAGAAAACATAAGAATAGAAGGACAAAAACCTATACAGTTTAATACTTCTACAGGTAAAGGTGAAATATTTATTAAGGAAGTTATAGAGGATAGACTAATACCTGATTATCACTATTTTGGTTTTTTTACAGTCGTAGTGTCAGACACCTATTTTCAGAAGCTACTTAATGACCCTCTTACTAAGAACCAAAAAATAGTTGGTATGGATTTGAAGGAAGAAAATCAATTAATAAAGGCGCAAGAAGTATTTGAAGCAAATAAAGTGTCAGTGGAAATGCCAATTCCAGGTAATGATCGAGCAACAAACACAGTCAGTGTACAATCACAGGAAGATTATCGCATAAATATGTTAGATTCACTTGGAATGACCATTTTTATAAGTGGATTTTTAGGCTTAGCGTTTTTAATAGCTACAGGTAGTATTCTGTACTTTAAACAAATGTCTGAGGCGGATGAAGAAAAAGGAACCTATAAAATTTTACGCAAAATGGGCTTTACTACTAATGAGATTATGAGAGGGATCCGACGTAAGCAGTTGTTTAACTTCGGTTTTCCATTAATAATAGGCTTAGCACATAGTTATTTTGCAGTAAAATCGGGTTGGATTTTATTTGGCACCGAGTTGGTTGCTCCCTTATTAATCACAATGGGTATATATATTGTTCTTTACTCCATCTTTGCGATTCTTTCAGCAGGTTATTATCGAAAGGTAGTAGAAGCAGCCTTATAATACAAAAGCTTGATTTCCATTTGGAGGTCAGGCTTTTGTTTTTGCATAGAGTTTTTCATAGATATTGAATGAGTAATATTTTATTAGTACAGGTTTGTGCTCAGGAGATAGAATTGTTCATTCCGACAAGGTTAGTTTTAAAAGTGATTTAGATTATTATATAATCTATTGACATTTTCATTAAAAAAATATAAACTTCTACCTATTAGTAATCTAGTGCGTGAAAGTGAGTGGTAAAATTGAATGCTGTCTTAATAGCGGTAATAGTCATGTTAGTATTGAGTTTACTTCGTATCAACGTAGTATTCTCCTTAATTATAGGGGCCCTTGTAGGAGGCCTTACAGCCGGTTTATCCGTTGCGGAAACCATTGATGCATTTACAGGTGGGTTAGGAGCTGGGGCGACCATAGCACTTAGCTATGCGTTACTAGGAGGCTTTGCCATCGCTATCTCCAAGACTGGTATACCTGAGTTATTAGTGTTAGCCATCTTGAAGTTAGTAAAGAGTAAAGGAGACTCCAATAAAGTAGGGCTAGTGAAAGCTTTAGTATTCTTGTTGTTACTTATGATGGCTGTATTCTCGCAGAACTTAATTCCGATTCATATTGCCTTCATCCCATTACTGGTACCACCCATCTTAAAAGTGTTAAATATGTTGCAAGTGGATCGAAGATTGATAGCTTGTATTTTAGCTTTCGGTTTAATTACCCCGTATATGTTTTTGCCATACGGGTTTGGTGCAATTTATCAAGACATCGTTGCTACACAGATGGGGTTATCAGGATTAGAAATAGCTTTAAGCGATATTCCTAAGGCGATGGCAGTTCCAGCTCTAGGAATGGTATTTGGACTTGTAATGGCATTTGTTTTGTTTCGGAAACCCAGAAGTTATAAGCAGCAAGAAGTAGAAGTGAATGATCTAAAAGTAGATGTAAAGAAAAGTAGTATAGTTTTTACTATTATTTCTTTGCTTGCGGCTTTGACAGTTCAAGTTGAAACCGATTCTATGATTGCCGGAGCGCTTGCTGGTATCGTTGTCCTTTATGTCAGTGGTGCATTAAAAAGGAAAGAAGCGGATGTACTTCTCACTGAAGGCATGCGTATGATGGCCTTTGTAGGATTCGTTATGATCACAGCAAATGGATTTGCAGCGGTTATTAATGCTACGGGGCATGTAGAAAGTCTTGTAGAAGCATCTTCGGGATTACTACAGGGTAATGTGAGTATAGCAGTGCTGATTATGTTAATAGTAGGCTTGGTTGTAACGATGGGGATCGGTTCATCATTTGCTACTATCCCTATAATAGCTGCCATCTTTGTACCGCTTGCAATGGAACTTGGATTAAGTCCATTAGCAACAATTGCATTAATAGGCACAGCAGGTGCTTTAGGTGATGCCGGGTCACCTGCTTCTGACTCAACGCTTGGCCCAACTGCAGGATTGAATGTAGATGGACAGCATAACCATATATGGGATACTTGTGTTCCCACGTTTGTTGCATATAATATTCCGCTCGTGCTTTTCGGATGGATTGCAGTTGTGTTTGTTCTATAGTAATAACTAGAAAGGGATATCTCTATAGAAGAGATACCCCTTTTTGTTATAGTAACTTTAAAGAGCTTGCAGAAGAGTATGCGTGTTGCGTATATATTATTATGGTTAACAGTTGCTATTTTCACTAGAATTTTATATACTAGAAAACGGCTTAGAAAAACATAAGTATTATAGAAAAGTAATGCGGTTATAACTTTAAAAATAATTTCGTAAAAAACACTTGCGAAATATTTTTTTAATGTGTATAATGTTGAATGTTGGTCTTTGACTGCGATGAAGCGAGAGGTTACCGACACACCCGGCCGCTTTGCCATGGCGAGTGTACGGAAAATTTTCGTGGAGAATGTCTAGAAAATAGGCGAAAAGGAGGGAAAGTAATGGCAAAACAAAAAATTCGTATCCGTTTAAAAGCGTATGATCATAGAATTCTGGATCAATCTGCTGAGAAAATTGTGGAAACTGCTAAACGTTCAGGTGCAAGTGTATCGGGTCCGATTCCACTTCCGACTGAAAGATCTGTTTATACGATTCTTCGTGCTGTTCATAAGTATAAAGATTCTCGTGAGCAATTCGAAATGCGTACGCATAAACGTCTTATCGATATCGTTAACCCAACACCACAAACTGTTGATGCGTTAATGAAGCTTGATTTACCATCTGGCGTTGATATTGAAATCAAACTTTAATGGTAAAAAATAAAAAACACAAATTATTATAGGAGGTGTGACGGATGACCAAAGGAATCTTAGGTAGAAAAATCGGTATGACGCAAGTATTTGCTGAGAACGGTGACTTAATCCCTGTAACTGTTATTGAAGCTACTCCAAACGTAGTACTTCAAAAGAAAACAGTTGAAACAGACGGTTACGAAGCTATTCAGTTAGGTTTTGAAGACAAGCGCGAAAAGCTTTCTAACAAACCTGCGAAAGGGCACGTAGCTAAAGCAAGCACTGCTCCTAAGCGCTTCATCCGCGAATTCAGCGGCTTGGATACAGCTAATTACGAAGTTGGTCAAGAAGTCAAGGTAGAAAGTTTTACAGAAGGCGATGTAATTGATGTAACAGGTACTACTAAAGGTAAAGGTTTCCAAGGTGTTATTAAACGCCACGGACAATCTCGTGGACCAATGGCCCATGGATCTCGTTACCACCGTCGTCCAGGTTCAATGGGGCCAGTTGCTCCGAACCGTGTATTCAAACAAAAGAAATTACCTGGTCAAATGGGTGGACATACAGTAACAATCCAAAACTTAGAAATCGTAAGAGTGGATGCTGAACGTAACCTATTATTAGTAAAAGGTAATGTTCCTGGTTCTCGTAAATCATTAGTAGTAGTTAAAGCTGCTATTAAATCGAAATAATTCTCTAAAGAAAGGAGGAAACAGGAATGGCAAAAGTATCATTATTCAATCAAGCAGGAACTTCAGTTGGCGAAATCGAATTGAACGATAAAATTTTCGGTATCGAACCAAATGAATCTGTCTTATTTGACGCTATCATTTCTCAACGCGCTTCACTTCGTCAAGGTAATCACAAAGTGAAAAACCGTTCTGAAGTTGCTGGTGGTGGACGTAAACCATGGAAACAAAAAGGAACTGGACGTGCTCGTCAAGGTTCTATCCGCTCTCCACAATGGCGTGGTGGTGGTGTTGTTTTCGGACCAACTCCACGTAGTTACAGCTTCAAATTACCTAGAAAAGTACGTCGTTTAGCACTTCTTTCAGCGCTTTCAACAAAAGCTCGTGAAGAAAGTATCGTAGTACTTGAAGGTTTAGCATTTGATGCACCAAAAACAAAAGACTTCGTGAAAGTGTTATCTAACCTTTCAATCGATAAAAAAGCGTTATTCGTAACTGCTGATTTAGATGAAACAGTAGCATTAGCTGCTCGTAACATCCCTGGAATCACAGTAGTGTCTGCAACAGGCATTAACGTTTTAGATTTAATCGGTCATAACAAAGTTGTAATGACTAAAGCAGCAGTAGAAAAAGTAGAGGAGGTGCTTGGATAATGGAAGCACGTGATATTATTAAACGTCCGGTCATTACCGAGCGTTCTTCTGAAGTAATGGCAGATAAAAAGTACACTTTCGAAGTGGACACTCGTGCCAATAAAACTCAAGTTAAATACGCAATTGAAGAAATTTTCGGAGTAGATGTTGAGAAAGTTAACATCATGAACTACAAAGGGAAATACAAACGCGTAGGTAAATTTGGTGGGTATACGAACAAGCGTCGTAAAGCTATTGTTACGTTAACTCTAGAAAGTAAAGAAATCGAGTTATTCGAAATCTAATCCTTATAAAAAGGAATTAATAATCAAGAAGGAGGGAATAACATGGCGATTAGAAAGTATAAACCAACGACAAACGGACGTCGTAACATGACTTCATTAGATTACGCTGAAATCACAACTGACAAGCCAGAGAAATCTCTACTTGCTCCTGTGAAACGTAAAGGCGGCCGTAACAATCAAGGTAAAATTACTGTTCGTCATCATGGTGGTGGACATAAGCGTCAATACCGTATCATTGATTTCAAACGAAATAAAGATGGTATACCAGGACGCGTTGCTACTATTGAATATGATCCAAACCGTACTGCGAATATCGCATTAATTAATTATGCGGATGGGGAAAAACGTTACATCCTAGCTCCTAAAGGCTTAGAAGTGGGAATGACAATCGTGTCAGGACCAGAAGCTGATATCAAAGCAGGAAACGCTCTTCCATTACAAAACATCCCAATGGGTACTACTATCCATAACATTGAAATGAAACCTGGTAAAGGTGGTCAGTTAGTTCGTTCTGCTGGTACATCTGCTCAATTACTTGGTAAAGAAGGTAAGTACGTAATCGTACGTTTACAATCTGGTGAAGTTCGTTTAATCCTAGGTGTTTGCCGTGCAACTATCGGTGAAGTAGGAAACGAACAACACGAACTTGTGAACATTGGTAAAGCTGGTCGTAATCGTTGGTTAGGTAAACGCCCAACTGTACGTGGATCAGTAATGAACCCGAACGATCACCCACATGGTGGTGGTGAAGGTAAAACTCCAATCGGTCGTAAGTCACCAATGTCTCCATGGGGTAAACCAACTCTTGGATACAAAACTCGTAACAAGAAAAACAAATCCGACAAACTTATCATTCGTCGTCGTAAAAAATAAAGTGGTCTTACTACGGTTCGCAGATAGAACCGTGGTGTCATCACGGAGGGAGGTTTCAGCATGGGTCGTAGCTTGAAAAAAGGACCTTTCGCAGACGATCATCTAATTAAGAAGGTCGATGCACAAAAGGACTCTGAGAAAAAACAAGTGATTAAGACTTGGTCTCGCCGTTCTACAATTTTCCCTACTTTTATCGGGTTAACAATCGCTGTATATGACGGACGCAAACATGTTCCTGTATACGTAACTGAAGATATGGTAGGTCATAAACTTGGCGAGTTTGCACCAACACGCGCTATAGGTAGTCATGGTTCTGATGATAAGAAAACAAGACGCTAATTTGAGAGGAGGTCATTAAAATGTCACAAGCAAAAGCTATTGCTAAAACAGTGCGCATTGCCCCTCGTAAAGTAAGATTAGTCGTTGATTTAATCAGAGGTAAGCAAATCGGTGAAGCAGTTGCAATTTTAAAACTTACTCCAAAAGCAGCATCGCCTGTAGTTGAAAAGGTATTAAAATCCGCAGTTGCCAACGCTGAGCACAATTATGATTTAGATGTAAATAACCTAGTTGTTTCTGAAGTCTTTGTTGATGAAGGTCCAACATTAAAACGTTTCCGCCCACGTGCTATGGGACGTGCAAGTGCTATTAACAAACGTACTAGCCACATCACAATCGTGGTATCAGAGAAGAAGGAGGGATAATTCGTGGGTCAAAAAGTACATCCTATAGGATTACGAGTAGGCATCATTCGTGACTGGGAGTCAAAATGGTACGCTGGTAAAGACTATGCAACTCTACTACACGAAGACTTGAAAATCCGTAAGTACATCGAAACTCGTTTGAAAGAAGCTTCTGTTTCTACTGTAGAAATCGAACGCGCTGCAAAACGTGTTAATGTTTCAATTCACACAGCTAAACCAGGTATGGTAATCGGTAAAGGTGGTACGGAAGTGGAAGCACTTCGCAAGCACTTGAACGATTTAACTGGTAAACGTGTACACATAAATATTGTTGAAATAAAACGAGCTGACTTAGATGCTAAATTAGTAGCAGAAAGTATTGCACGCCAACTAGAAGGGCGCGTATCTTTCCGTCGTGCTCAAAAACAAGCAATTCAACGCACAATGCGTTCTGGCGCTAAAGGTATTAAAACTCAAGTATCTGGACGCTTAGGCGGCGCTGACATTGCTCGTGCTGAACATTACAGCGAAGGAACTGTACCACTTCATACATTACGTGCTGACATTGATTATGCACATGCTGAAGCTGACACAACTTATGGTAAGCTTGGCGTTAAAGTATGGATCTATCGTGGTGAAGTCCTTCCAGTTAAGAAGAACTCTGAGGAAGGAGGCAAATAATATGTTAATGCCTAAACGCGTTAAATATCGTCGTGAACACCGTGGGAAAATGCGTGGTGAAGCAAAAGGCGGCAAAGAAATAGCATTCGGTGAGTTTGGTTTACAAGCAACTGAAGCAAGCTGGATCACAAGTCGTCAAATTGAAGCAGCCCGTATTGCAATGACACGTTACATGAAACGTGGCGGTAAAGTATGGATTAAAATATTCCCTCACAAACCTTATACGAAAAAGCCTCTTGAGGTACGTATGGGTTCAGGTAAAGGTGCTCCTGAAGGATGGGTAGCAGTTGTAAAACCTGGAAAAATTATGTTTGAAATAGCTGGCGTTTCTGAAGAAGTTGCTCGTGAAGCATTGAGATTAGCATCACATAAGCTTCCGATTAAATGTAAAATAATCAAACGTCAAGAAATTGGTGGTGAATCTAATGAAAGCTAATGACATCCGTGACCTTACTACTGCAGAAATAGAACAAAAGGTAAAATCACTGAAAGAAGAGCTTTTCAACCTACGCTTCCAATTGGCGACTGGTCAATTAGAAAACACAGCTCGCATTCGCGAAGTTCGTAAAGCGATCGCGCGTATGAAAACTGTGGTTCGTGAAAGAGAAATCAGTGCAAACAACTGATAAAGGAGGTTTTCTGGCATGACTGAGCGTAATCAACGCAAAGTATACACTGGCCGTGTGGTATCAGATAAAATGGATAAAACAATTTCTGTTTTAATTGAAACTCATAAAAAACACAAGTTATACGGTAAACGTGTTAAGTATTCTAAGAAATTTAAAGCTCATGATGAGCAGAACGAAGCCCAAATCGGAGATATCGTCCGTATCATGGAAACTCGTCCGCTATCAGCTACTAAACGTTTCCGCCTATTGGAAGTTGTAGAAAAAGCGGTTATTATCTAATAATAAGTTCGGAACTAATATATTCCGAAGGGAGGTTACCTAAGTGATCCAACAAGAAACTCGTATGAAAGTTGCTGACAACTCAGGTGCACGCGAAGTTTTAACTATTAAAGTACTTGGTGGTACTGGACGTAAGACTGCTAATATCGGCGATATCGTCGTATGTACAGTTAAGAAAGCAACACCAGGTGGCGTTGTCAAGAAGGGTGACGTCGTTAAAGCTGTAATCGTTCGCACTAAAAGCGGCGTACGCCGTAAAGACGGAACTTATATCAAATTTGATGAAAATGCTTGCGTTATTATCAAAGATGATAAAGGCCCGCGTGGAACTCGTATCTTCGGACCAGTTGCTCGTGAATTACGCGACAGCAACTTTATGAAAATCGTTTCATTAGCTCCAGAAGTTCTTTAATTTACATGAAAGTGCCAATCAAGGAGGTGCGACAAGAATGCATGTTAAAAAAGGCGACAAAGTAATGGTAATCTCAGGTAAAGACAAAGGTAAAACAGGTGTTGTTCTTACTGCTTTTCCTAAGAAAGACCGTGTGTTAGTTGAAGGTGTAAACATCATCAAAAAACATATGAAGCCAAACCAAGCTAATCCGCAAGGAGGAATTGTAAGCCACGAGGCTGCAATCCACGTATCGAATGTTATGTTAATTGACCCTAAAACCGGCGAGCCGACTCGCGTAGGTTCTAAAGTGGAAGATGGCAAAAAAGTTCGTGTTGCGAAAAAATCCGGTGAAATTATTAAATAAGTAAAGAGAAGGGAGGTACACACATGAACCGCCTAAAAGAAAAGTATCTTAAGGAAGTTTCTCCTGCTCTAATGAGCAAATTTGAATATAAATCAGTAATGCAAGTACCTAAAGTTGATAAAATTGTTATCAACATGGGTGTTGGTGATGCTGTTTCTAATACAAAAGCGCTTGACGCAGCTGTTGAGGAATTACAAATTATTTCAGGACAAAAACCTGTAGTTACGAAAGCTAAAAAATCGATCGCTACATTCCGTCTACGTGAAGGTATGCCAATCGGTACAAAAGTCACTCTACGTGGAGAACGTATGTATGACTTCTTGGATAAATTAATCGCTATTTCTCTTCCGCGTGTACGTGACTTCCGTGGTGTTTCTAAAAAAGCATTCGACGGTCGCGGTAACTACACTCTAGGAATCAAAGAGCAATTGATCTTCCCTGAAATCGATTATGATAAAGTTTCGAAAGTACGCGGTATGGACATCGTAATTGTAACAACTGCGAATTCTGACGAAGAAGCTCGCGAGTTATTAACACAATTCGGTATGCCATTCCAAAAGTAAAATAAGGGAGGCGAAAACGTGGCTAAAAAATCAATGATCGTTAAACAACAACGTACGCCAAAGTTCCAAGTGCAAGCATACACACGCTGTGAGCGTTGTGGACGTCCGCACTCTGTATATCGTAAATTCAAGCTTTGCCGTATTTGTTTCCGTGAACTTGCATACAAGGGACAAATTCCTGGCGTTAAAAAAGCAAGCTGGTAATCCCCTATAACTGGGAAGGAGGTAAATGTAATGACAATGTCAGATCCAATTGCAGATATGCTTACACGCATTCGTAATGCTAACATGGTTCGTCACGAGAAATTAGAAGTTCCTGCTTCAAACCTGAAAAAGGAAATCGCGGAGATTTTAAAACGCGAAGGTTTCATCCGTGATGTTGAATATGTAGAAGATAGCAAACAAGGTATCATCCGTATCTTCTTAAAATATGGTCAAAATGACGAGCGCGTTATTACTGGTTTGAAACGTATTTCAAAACCTGGTCTACGCGTTTACGCTAAAACAAACGAAGTACCTAAAGTATTGAACGGTTTAGGAATCGCTTTAGTTTCTACTTCAAATGGTTTATTAACAGATAAAGAAGCTCGCGCTAAACAAGTTGGCGGAGAAATCGTAGCTTACGTTTGGTAATAATCAACAAACGAATGGAGGTGCAACAAAATGTCTCGAGTAGGTAAAAAACCAATAGAGGTTCCTGCAGAAGTTACTGTAACAGTTAGCGCTGAAAACACAGTAGTTGTAAAAGGACCAAAAGGTGAATTAACAAAATCTTTTAACCAAGATATTAAAATTGAGCAAGAAGGTACTGTAATAACTTTAGTACGCCCTTCGGATTCAAAAGAGCACCGTACGATTCATGGTACAACTCGCGCTTTGCTAGCTAACATGATCACGGGTGTTTCTCAAGGATTTGAACGTGCACTTGAATTAGTTGGGGTAGGTTACCGTGCACAATTACAAGGAACTAAACTTGTACTTAATGTAGGGTACTCACATCCAGTTGAGTTCACTCCTGAAGACGGACTAGTAGTTGAAGTTCCTGCAAATACAAAAATTATCATTCGCGGTATTGATAAAGAACGTGTTGGTGCTTTAGCATCTAACATTCGTCAAGTTCGTCCACCAGAGCCGTATAAAGGTAAAGGTATTCGTTATGAAGGCGAAGTTGTACGCCGTAAAGAAGGTAAAACAGGTAAATAATGCTTTTCGCATTAGAAAGGAGTGACCACTGTGATTACGAAACAAGACAAAAATCAAGTTCGTAAGAGACGTCATGTACGTGTTCGTACAAAAATCACGGGTACTACTGAACGTCCTCGTTTAAATGTATTCCGTTCTAATAAACATTTATACGCACAACTGATTGATGATACTCAAGGTGTTACAATCGCAAGTGCATCCACTATGGATAAAGATTTCAATGGAACAGCTGGAAATGTAGAAGCTGCTAAATTGATCGGTGAAACAATCGCAAAACGCGCTACAGAAAAAAACATCAAATCTGTTGTATTTGACCGTGGCGGTTACTTATATCATGGACGTGTTAAAGCGTTAGCTGAAGCTGCACGTGAAAACGGCTTAGAATTTTAAGAAGAAGGAGGGACATATTTCATGCGTGGTATTGACCCAAACAAACTTGAACTTGAAGAACGCGTAGTAACGATCAACCGTGTTGCTAAAGTTGTAAAAGGTGGACGTCGTTTCCGTTTTACTGCATTAGTAGTTGTCGGTGACAAAGATGGACATGTAGGATTTGGTACTGGTAAAGCACAAGAAGTTCCAGATGCTATCCGTAAAGCTGTTGAAGACGCGAAGAAAAACTTAATAGAAGTACCAAGAGTTAAAGGGACTACTCCTCATTTAGTTGTAGGACATTTTGGTGCCGGTTCTATTCTAGTTAAACCTGCAGCGCCTGGTACAGGAGTTATTGCTGGTGGACCAGTTCGTGCAGTACTTGAATTAGCTGGTATTACAGATATTCTTTCTAAATCACTTGGTTCTAATACACCAATTAACATGGTACGTGCTACAGTACAAGGTTTAACTCAGTTAAAACGTGCTGAAGACGTTGCTAAATTGCGTGGTAAATCAGTAGAAGAACTGTTAGGATAAGGGGGGGAAATTACAATGGCAACTAAACTAGAAATTACCCTGACTAGAAGCTTGATTGGTACTAAACCAACTCAACGCAAAACAGTAGAAGCTCTTGGATTACGTAAAATGCATCAAACAGTTGAGCATCAAGACAATGTCGCTATTCGTGGCATGGTTAAAAAAGTAGCTCATCTAGTAACAACTAAAGAAATATAAGTTTTATTTTAAGAATAAGGAGGTGCCACCATATGAAACTTCATGAGTTAAAGCCATCAGAAGGTTCTCGTTCTTCGCGCAAGCGTATCGGACGTGGAATCGGGTCTGGAACTGGTAAAACATCAGGTAAAGGTCATAAAGGTCAAAACGCTCGTTCAGGCGGAGGCGTTCGTCCAGGATTTGAGGGCGGTCAAAACCCGTTATTCCGTCGTTTACCAAAACGTGGATTTACGAACATTAATCGTAAAGAATTCGCAATTGTGAACCTTGACACATTAAATCGTTTCGAAGACGGCACAGAAGTTACACCTGCTCTATTAATAGAAACAGGTGTTGTGAGCAGTGAGAAATCTGGTATCAAGATTCTAGGTAATGGAACTCTTGGTAAAAAGTTAACTGTAAGAGCTCATAAATTCTCTGCATCAGCAAAAGAAGCAATTGAGAACGCTGGCGGATCAACAGAGGTGGTTTAATGTTTCAGACAATCTCCAACTTTATGCGTGTTAGAGATATAAGAAATAAAATCATTTTTACTTTATTGATGTTAATCGTCTTCCGTATTGGGACATTTGTTCCAGTACCTTACGTTGATGCTGATGTATTAAAACAAACAGACCAAATGGGTTTGATTGGTTTCCTTAATACATTCGGTGGCGGAGCCCTTGCTAACTTTTCTATTTTAGCAATGGGTATCATGCCTTACATCACTGCATCCATCATAGTACAATTACTACAAATGGATGTTGTTCCGAAGTTTACTGAGTGGGCAAAACAAGGAGAAGTCGGAAGACGGAAACTTGCACAATTCACTCGATACTTCACAATTGTGTTAGCTTTTGTTCAAGCAATTGCTATGTCTTACGGTTTCAACCGTATGTATAGTGGTTCTTTAATAAAAGATGACGGTATATTGACATACTTAGTTATTGCACTTGTTTTGACAGCCGGAACTGCATTTTTAATGTGGTTAGGAGAGCAAATTACCGCTAAAGGTGTTGGTAATGGTATATCTATTATTATCTTCGCTGGTATTGCTGCTGCCATTCCAAACGCAGTTAACCAAGTGTATGCGCAACAAATTGAAGGTGCAGGAGATGCACTGTTTATCAATATAGTAATCATCATTCTACTTTTATTGGCGATTATCGCAGTAACAGTTGGAGTAATTTACGTTCAACAAGCGTTGCGTAAAATTCCAATTCAATATGCGAAACGTGTTTCTGGTGCTGCTCAAACAGGCGGTCAACAGACTCACTTACCTTTAAAAGTTAATGCTGCGGGAGTAATCCCGGTAATCTTTGCATCAGCGTTTCTTATGGCGCCTCAGTCAATCGTTTTATTCTTCGGTCAGAATAACACTACCGATGCTATTACGAGAGCATTAGATTATACACAACCTATTGGTATGACAATTTATATTGCTTTGATCATTGCTTTTACTTACTTCTATGCGTTCATTCAAGTGAACCCAGAAAATGTAGCAGACAATTTGAAAAAGCAAGGTGCGTATATTCCTGGAATTCGTCCAGGGATCAATACACAAAACTATTTAACTAGCGTCTTGTATCGTTTAACATTTGTTGGAGCTATATTCTTAGCTATTATTTCAATCATGCCGATGCTATTTGTGAAGTATGCGGATTTACCGCAATCAGCACAAATTGGCGGAACAAGTTTGTTAATCGTAGTTGGGGTTGCACTCGAAACGATGAAACAGCTAGAATCCCAACTAGTTAAACGTCATTATAAAGGCTTTATGAAATAAGGTGGATTTTTAGGGACGTTAATGTTCCTAAAAATCAACTATATAGTCCTGGGGGGCATTTTCGTATGAATATCGTTTTAATGGGTTTACCTGGTGCTGGTAAAGGTACGCAGGCAGATAAAATTGTTGAGAAGTACGCAATCCCTCATATTTCTACAGGCGATATGTTTCGTGCAGCTATTAAAGATGGTACGGAACTAGGTTTAAAAGCAAAATCGTTTATGGATCAAGGTGCCTTGGTACCTGATGAAGTAACGATTGGTATTGTCCGCGAAAGATTAAGTAAACCAGACTGTGAAAAAGGATTCCTACTTGATGGATTTCCTCGTACAGTTCCACAAGCAGATGCACTAGATGCTTTGCTTTCGGATATCGACAAATCTATTGAGCATGTGCTTAATATTCAAGTAGAACAAGAAGAATTAATCAAACGTCTAACAGGTCGCCGCATTTGTAAAGAATGTGGAACTGCTTATCATTTAGTCTTTAATCCACCTGCTAAAGATGGGGTATGTGACAAAGATGGTGGAGAGCTTTATCAACGTGCTGATGATAATCCGGAAACGGTAACTAACCGTCTGGAAGTAAATATGAAGCAAACACAACCTTTGCTTGATTTTTATGAAGACAAAGGTGTTTTATCTAATATAGATGGACAGCAGGATATTAAACTAGTATTCGCTGATCTTGATGCTCTGTTACAGGGCAACCGCATATAATTGCCCGGTGCCTGTCGCAGACGACTGAATACCCGGGTAGTATGCAAAGAACGAAAATGTTTTTTTCGAGAGCTGCAAAAGCATATTGCGCCCGGTATACGTTCGGAGGAAAAGGAATGCATCAAAAGCGCGGACTCCCTTGTCCACGTGCATTTAAAATACTTACGATGTATAATGGGTTTCGTGGAAGCATCTGTGTAACGAACGGGTACTATGGAACTCATCCAACACATTCGTACGAACATGTTGACATGAGGGAGACGGTCTACTCCGTGGATTGCTATAAGCGAAACCTTACGAGTGTCTTTCGAACATCTCTCATGATTTCCAAACATATGCTTGAACGAATAGTTTCGTTCCTATTGAGGCTATACTAACAGCAAATTACGTTTGAGTATTGATGAGAACCTGATTTGTATATAGAAGGGAGACAGGGTTGATGGCGAAAGATGATGTAATTGAAGTCGAAGGAACAGTTGTTGAGACTTTGCCAAACGCGATGTTTAAGGTAGAATTAGAAAACGGTCATACGATTCTTGCGCATGTATCGGGTAAAATTCGTATGCATTTCATCCGTATTTTACCTGGAGATAAAGTCACAATTGAACTTTCTCCTTACGATTTAACTCGCGGTCGTATTACGTACCGTTTTAAATAATAATCTTTTGCACTCCGGACTACTAAGGAGGTTAGGTTAGATGAAAGTGAGACCATCTGTGAAACCGATCTGCGAAAAATGTAAGGTAATTCGCCGACGCGGTAAAGTAATGGTAATCTGTGAAAATCCTAAACACAAACAAAGACAAGGATAATAAGAAGGAGGTGCACGACACATATGGCACGTATTGCTGGTGTTGACATTCCACGCGACAAACGCGTTGTTATTGCATTAACATACATTTTCGGTATTGGTAAAACGACTTCTCAAAAAGTATTAGCGGGAGCTGGTATTTCTGAAGAAACACGTGTACGTGATCTTACAGAAGACGAACTAAACAAAATCCGTGAACAAATCGGTGTATATAAAGTAGAAGGTGACCTTCGTCGCGAAGTATCACTAAACATTAAACGATTGATGGAAATCGGTTCATTCCGTGGTATCCGTCATCGTAGAGGCTTACCAGTACGCGGACAAAATACGAAGAACAATGCACGTACTCGTAAAGGTCCACGTAAAACAGTAGCTAACAAGAAAAAATAATCGGTAAAGGAGGTTTCTTCTTAACATGGCACGTAAACAACAAACACGTAAGCGTCGTGTGAAAAAGAATATCGAATCCGGTATTGCTCACATTCGCTCAACATTTAACAACACAATTGTGACTATCACAGACATGCAAGGAAATGCACTTTCTTGGTCAAGTGCTGGAGCTCTTGGATTTAGAGGTTCTCGTAAATCTACTCCATTCGCTGCACAAATGGCTGCAGAAGCTGCTGCAAAGACTTCAATGGAACATGGTATTAAAACTTTAGAAGTAACAGTTAAAGGACCAGGAGCTGGTCGTGAAGCGGCAATTCGCGCACTTCAAGCTGCAGGTCTAGAAGTTACAGCAATTAAAGACGTAACACCAGTACCACATAATGGTTGCCGTCCACCAAAACGTCGTCGCGTTTAATAGGTGATACTCAACTTGTTTGAGAACATCATTTATTGTACAGACTGAGGTTGTATTAACAGCAATCAGTTAACGATCGAATTCATGATGGAAAGAACCTATACATTCGATGTTTTGAGGGAGGGTAAATTGGAATGATCGAAATCGAAAAACCAAAGATTGAAAGTGTAGAAATCAGCGAAAATACCAAGTTTGGTAAATTTGTTGTAGAACCGCTTGAACGTGGCTATGGAAATACTTTGGGAAATTCTTTACGACGCATCCTTCTGTCGTCTTTACCAGGAGCTGCAGTTACTTCTATTCAAATTGATGGCGTTTTACACGAGTTTTCAACTATTGAAGGCGTAGTGGAAGATGTAGCATCTATTATTATGAATGTGAAAAAGCTAGCTTTAAAAATCTACTCTGACGAGGAAAAAGTCATTGAGATTGATGTTAAAGGTGAGGGAATGATTACTGCCGCTGACATTACACATGACAGTGACGTAGAAATTTTAAACCCGGAACTCTATATTGCTACAATCAGCAAAAATGGTCATTTCCGTATGCGTATGTACGCAGGTCGAGGCCGTGGCTACACTCCTGCTGTTCAAAACAAACGTGAGGATCTTCCTATCGGCGTAATCCCGATCGACTCTATTTATACTCCAGTTTCACGCGTGAATTTCCAAGTGGAAAATACTCGTGTTGGGCAAATGTCCAACTTCGATAAGCTTACACTTGATGTGTGGACAGATGGCAGCACAGGTCCTAAAGAGGCGATTTCTCTTGGAGCGAAAATTTTAACAGAGCACTTAAATATTTTTGTAGGGATGACAGACGAGGCACAAACTGCTGAAATCATGGTCGAAAAAGAAGAAGATCAAAAAGAAAAAGTTTTAGAGATGACTATTGAAGAACTTGATCTTTCTGTTCGTTCTTATAATTGCTTAAAACGCGCTGGTATTAATACAGTACTTGAGCTTGCAAGCAAGTCAGAAGACGATATGATGAAAGTAAGAAACCTTGGACGTAAATCTTTAGAAGAAGTAAGAGCGAAGTTAGATGAGCTTGGTTTAGGATTACGTAAAGAAGACTAAACGGGTTTTGATATAGCAAGACTTGAATTATTCACCAAAGGAGGGAAACATCCATGGGTTACAGAAAACTTGGACGTACAAGTTCTCAACGTAAAGCGATGTTACGTGACTTAACAACGGACCTAATTATTAATGAGCGTATTCAAACTACTGAAGCACGTGCAAAAGAATTACGTTCTGTTGTTGAAAAAATGATCACTTTAGGTAAACGCGGAGATTTACACGCTCGTCGTCAAGCTGCGGCTTACATTCGTCGTGAGGTCGTTACTTCTACTGATGAAGAAGGAAACGAATCAACAATCTATGCTTTACAAAAATTGTTTGATGATGTAGCACCACGCTATGCTGATCGTCAAGGCGGTTACACTCGTATTATGAAAGCTGGACCTCGTCGCGGAGACGGAGCACCAGTAGTAGTAATTGAGTTAGTTTAATTTAATTTTCAGACGTTTATTCGTCTGCCAAATTGAAGAGGGTATTTGGTGGGTTTCTACCGCCCTCTTTTTTTCAAACAGATTTATACGACAATATAAAAGCAGAGTGTTACGATGAGCGGGCTTATGAAATTTTTTGAATTTTAAGAAGTGGCGTCTCGTCTAGCTCTACGCACCTCATTTTCTGGTTGGTCTTGAGCAACCAATCAAGAAATAAGTTATAGAAGAGAGCATTTCTCAAAATGAGGTGCGCGCTTTTTTAATTTATCGTAAAATGTTGTAAACTATTAGCACAGCTGAGTTGAGCAGAGGAGGTAAAGGATGAAACGCGAAATTATTTCTTTACAGGAAGTTACTTTTACATATGCAGAGGAAGATATCGGTATACGCCCAGCTATACAGAATGTCTCTTATACTATTAATGAAGGTGAATGGGTGGCGATTGTTGGCCATAATGGGTCTGGCAAATCGACATTAGCACGATTAATGAATGGTCTTCTATTTCCTCAGACGGGAACAGTACGGATATTTGGAGAACCATTAAACGAACATAATTTATGGGACACACGCTCTAAAATGGGAATGGTATTTCAAAATCCAGATAACCAGTTTGTAGGAGCAACAGTTCAAGATGATGTTGCATTTGCGTTAGAAAATAACGGCATCCCCTTTGAGGAAATGGTGGAACGAGTACATGCTTCATTAGCAAAAGTGAAAATGAGTGACTTTATGAATAGTGAGCCGCACCATCTCTCTGGTGGACAGAAGCAAAGAGTTGCCATTGCGGGAGCTATCGCGCTTCAACCAAGTATTTTGCTGTTAGACGAGGCAACTTCTATGTTAGATCCTCAGGGGAGAGAAGAGGTACTTCAGACAGTGCACGAGTTAAGGAAAGAAACTGATCTAACAGTAATCTCTATCACACATGATTTAGAAGAAGCACTTCTCGCTGATCGTGTAATTGTTATGAACCAGGGAGAGAAATATGCAACAGGGTCACCACATGAGGTATTTGAAAGAGGGCAGGAGCTAATCGATTTAGGATTGGATCTTCCTTTTGCAATGAATATGTCTAGGCTACTGCGAGCGCAAGGTGTGCAACTTGTAGCAGACCATATGTCAGAAGAAGAGTTGGTGAATGATTTATGGACATCTCACTTCAACAAGTAAGTTATGCGTATGCCAAAGATACACCATTTGAAAAAAGAGCTTTATACGATGTAGATTTACTAATTCCCTCAGGTTCTTATCAAGCTATCATTGGTCATACAGGCTCAGGGAAGTCTACAGTGCTACAGCATTTAAATGCTTTGCTGAAGCCTACAGAAGGTGTTATTTGTATAGGTGGCACGGAAGTTGTGGCAGGTAAAAAGAACAAAAAACTAAGAGAAATTAGACAAAAGGTAGGGATAGTCTTTCAATTTCCCGAGCATCAATTATTTGATGAAACAGTTTTAAAGGATATTATGTTTGGACCTATGAACTTTGGGGTGCCAGAAGAGGAAGCAAGACAACGTGCTATTGAATTAGTGAGGTTACTTGGGTTGCCTGAAGAGGTAATGGAAAAGTCACCCTTTGACCTCTCTGGTGGGCAAATGCGAAGAGTTGCTATTGCGGGAGTCCTTGCGATGAATCCGGAAGTATTAGTATTAGATGAACCGACAGCTGGGCTTGATCCAAGAGGTCGGAAAGAAATTATGGACCTGTTTTATAAACTCCATATAGAAAAAGGCTTAACGACTATTCTTGTAACGCATAGCATGGAAGATGCGGCAAGATATGCAGATCGAATTGCAATTATGCATAATGGTCGATGTGTGCTGCAAGGAATACCAAAAGAGATATTCTCTGATGAGGATCGTTTAATGGATTATCGTTTAGAATTACCTCAATCTATTAAGTTTCAAAAGAAACTAGAAGAGATGATGAACAAAAAACTGCCAAGTCTTTGTTTAACGGAAGAGGCCTTAGCAGAGGAACTTGCACGCCTGTTGAAAAAGGAGCGTGAAATCTAATGCTAGAGAAAATGATATTTGGTCGCTATATTCCGGGGGATTCTTTTATACACCGTTTAGACGCTCGTGCAAAGTTATTATTTGTATTTTTCTTTATTATGGTTGTCTTCATTGCAAATAACTGGATTACCTACGGGATCTTATTGGTGTTTACTTTTCTTATCATTAAACTATCGAAAATTAGACTATATTTTTTGATTAATGGGTTAAAACCGGTCGTTTTTTTAATTATATTTACGTTTTTATTGCATTTGTTTTTCACTCGAGAAGGTCCAATTATATTGGATTGGAAGTTTATCAAAATTTATGAGGAAGGCTTGAAGCAAGGGATATTCATCTCAATTCGCTTTACCGTACTCGTTATTTTAACATCAATTCTCACATTAACTACTACACCTATTTCGATAACAGATGCATTAGAAATCTTGTTGAATCCATTAAAAAAATGGAAATTACCTGTACATGAATTGGCACTTATGATGTCTATTTCGTTAAGATTTATTCCAACTTTAATGGATGAGACGGATAAGATTATGAAAGCACAAATGGCTAGAGGATCTGATATGACAACGGGGAATATGAAGGAAAGAATGAATGCAATTGTACCACTTCTTATCCCGTTGTTTGTTAGTGCTTTTAAGCGAGCAGAAGACTTAGCAACAGCGATGGAAGTAAGAGGGTATAGAGGGGGCGAAGGTCGCACGAGATACCGGAAGCTAGAATGGGCACTCAGAGACACGCTAACCCTCCTTACGCTCGTCGTACTAGCTGTAATACTGGTTTACTTTAGAAACTGATGAGGAGGGGGTAGGATGAGACTTCGAGCGATTATTAGTTATGATGGAAGTCAGTTTTCTGGTTATCAAATTCAACCAGGGAAACGGACTGTTCAATTAGAAATAGAGCGTGTCTTAGAAACGATTCATAAAGGCACAGTTGTGAAAATAGTTGCGAGTGGAAGAACAGATGCTGGTGTTCATGCAACAGGACAAGTTATTCACTTTGATAGTCCACTAACATTTCCGGTAGATCGTTGGAGCACTGCTTTGAATGTTCAACTTCCTAGAGATATTCGTATTTTGTCGATTGAGCAAGTATCGGATGATTTTCATGCCAGATACCATGCTGTTGGAAAAACGTATCGTTATATATGGTCACTTAGTGAAATACATAGTCCTTTTGAGCGTGATTTTTCCGTCCATGCAGATCGTTACAAACCAGATATTGCATTGATGCAGGAAGCAGCTCAACATTTACTGGGAACCCATGATTTTTCAAGTTTTTGTGCAGCGAAGACGAATGTAAATGACTTTGTGAGAACTATTTACTCTATTAACTTTGAAGTGAAAAAAGAAACTCAACAACTTCAAATGGTCATTAGTGGAAGTGGGTTTTTATATAATATGGTGCGTATAATTGCGGGTACATTATGGGAAGTTGGCATTCAAAAAAAAAGTGTGGAGAGTATTTCCAAGATCCTCTCATCGTGTGACAGAAAGGAAGCAGGGAAAACCGCGCCAGCACACGGTTTATACCTTGAAAAAGTAGCGTATGGTGGATGAAACAACATCACCAGGTGTTTTACGAAAAACGCTTGACTAATTGTTGTTTCCGGGGTATGATGATGTATGGTATTTCTTAACCCCACAATATAAGCCCCGAAACTTATTGGTATGAGGATATAGAAAATTTTAGATCGATTATGATTGAATTAGGAGGACAAAATACATGCGTACAACATTCATGGCTAAGGGTCACGAAGTAGAACGTAAATGGTTAGTAGTAGACGCTGAAGGCCAAACACTTGGTCGTCTAGCTTCAGAAGTTGCAGCTATTTTACGTGGAAAAAACAAACCAACATTCACACCGAATGTTGACACAGGTGATCATGTGATCATTCTTAATGCAGAAAAAATTCATTTAACTGGGAACAAGCTAAATGACAAAATTTACTACCGTCACACTCAATTCTCTGGTGGACTTAAACAACGTACAGCTTTAGAAATGCGTACTAAGTACCCAACAAAAATGCTTGAGCTAGCTATTAAAGGAATGCTTCCTAAAAACTCTTTAGGTCGTCAAACGTTCAGCAAGCTTCATGTATACACTGGAGCAGAACACCCACATGCAGCACAAAAACCAGAAGCATATGAGCTTCGCGGATAATAATTAAGAGGAGGACATTCACTTGGCACAAGTTCAATATATCGGCACTGGTCGCCGTAAAAGTTCAGTAGCACGTGTACGTTTAGTACCGGGCGAAGGAAATATCGTTATCAACAAACGTGACGTAGAAGACTACGTACCATACGAAACTTTACGTGAAATTATTAAACAACCATTAGTAACTACTCAAACTTTAGGTAGCTACGATGTACACGTAAACGTTAACGGTGGTGGATTCACAGGACAAGCAGGAGCAATCCGTCATGGTATTGCACGTGCACTACTTACAGTAGATCCTGATTTCCGTCCAGCATTGAAATCAGCAGGATTCTTAACACGTGATCCACGTATGAAAGAACGTAAAAAACCAGGACTTAAAGGCGCTCGTCGTGCACCTCAGTTCTCAAAACGTTAATATTATATTATCAGTTCAAAGCACTTCTCGAGATTTCTCGGGGAGTGCTTTTTTTTATTAGTCTTTAGGGAAAATAGATGATTGTCCAATTGTTTAAAAAGTGATTGTGTGTATATTTTGAGAGGTGTATATTTAAAAACAATAATACCTATGAAGGAGAGGAGTATATGGAGTTTACCTCACAAAGATTAATTTTTCGTCTATATGAGCAAGGGGACATGGACTTTTTATATTCGATGTTAAGCGATTCCCAGATGATGAAGTATATAGGGAATGGCAATACGCGGAATAGAGAAGAATCACATGCCTTTTTAGAAAGAATTCAAAGTCACTACAAGAAGAATGGAGAGTATGGCTTAAAGCTACTAATTCGTAAAAAAGATGGAGTTCCAGTGGGACATGCGGGAATAATACCACAACAAATTGATGGAGAAGATGAACTAGAAATTGGCTATTGGATCGCTAAAGAATTTTGGGGAAATGGTTACGCAATAGAAGCAGCAAGTGCTCTACTTAACAGAGGAATTGAACAGTTAGGTTTAACACGTCTAATCTCTCTTATTCAGCCAGAAAACACCAGGTCTATCCTTATAGCCAACAAAAATGGAATGCATTTAGAGAAAGAAGTAATCTTAAAGGGTAAAGAAGTTAGTGTGTATACATATCAAAAAAAGTAATGATATAGAAAGAAAAAGAGGAAATGTATGAGAAGCAAATTTAATATTGTCACGAGCACAATTCTTGTTAGTATTTTTATTGCTCGTTTTGGAACGTTTTTAGTGTTGCCTTATTTAACGCTTTTTCTGCTCGACGAATTCCACTACTCGGGCATGCAAATTGGAACGATTATATCGACTTTGGCTCTATCCAATTTGGTAATGAGTTTTTTTGTAGGACCATATATTGATAAGTATCCGAAAAACAAAGTCATTATTATTGGGCTTATTGGATATTTAATCTGTTATTTTTATTTCCCTTTCATCGAGCATTATTCAGGGTTTATCGCATTTGCTGCTTTGCTTGGAGTAAGTCAAGCGGTGGTGGAGCCTACTTATCGAGTATTACTGAGTTTATATACAGAGCCGGCAAATCGACGGTTAATATTTAATATCCGTTACTTTTTGATTAATATATCTGCGGCAATTGCACCGCTTACTTCTGTATACTTTCAACAGTATGGAATGGCGAACTTATTTTTTATTGTCGGTTTTATTTTCTTACTTAATATATTGATCTTCATCATTATATTTAAAAGGTACCCGTTGAAACTGAATCCGATCAGCACAACGAAACCGTCAATATTTCATTCGTTTCATGTTTTTAAAAAGGATACTAGTTTTTTAATTTTTGTGTTGGCATTGATATTTATTAGCTTCGGATATAGTCAGTTTGACTCCACTTTTAGTCAATACTTAGGGAAGTCCTTTCACCATGAACTAGCGATACAATATTATGCTTGGCTCATAACTACAAATGCTATTACTGTATTAGTCATTCAGTACTTCGTTTACAAGCTTGGAGAATTGATAAGCACCACTACTTCCTTAATGATTGGAAGTGGGTTATTGTCTATGGGATTATTTTTCTTTGGGCAAAGTGATTCAATTATATGGTTGATAGCCGCGATGGTTATTTTTACTGCTGGCGAAGTATTAGTATTTACCATGGTCGATATCCATTTGGATGGAATGTGTGAGGATCAGGAGAAGGGGACTTACTTCGCTCTTTCCGGTGTAAAGTCTGTCGGTCGAATAGTGGGTCCGAGCCTAGGTGGAGTACTGTTAGATACGATGAGCAGCGGTGCTTTAGTCTTTTTCATCATTTCAGTAGTTACTTTACTGGCAATCCCATCGTTCTATTATAGTTCAAAAATACGTGGACAATTCTAATCATACTATTTGTCCTTTGTACGTATAATGAGTGAAAAAGGAGCGATGAACCTGAAAAAATGGCTAATTATCTTGGTTTTGTTTTTGATATCCCTTCTTGCAGTTGTGTATGGAACAAAAGCGAGTGATATTGGTTTCTTCTTGCCTGAACCTATGAGTGGAGTAAGAATTGTCATTGATCCAGGGCATGGGGGAATTGATGGTGGGGCTAGTAACGGGGATACAGTTGAGCGAGATATAACACTCGCTATGTCATTGAAGCTAGAGAAAAAGTTAAAGTCACAGGGTGCAACAGTAATTATGACGCGCAGCAAAGAAGGTGATGCTATAGCTGAGCACAAGCCGGATGAAGATTTTCCGACTACGAGAGCTAGAAAGGTTGCCGACCTATTGTTACGTGAAGAAATTATGAATAACTCAGAGGCGGACATAGTCATAAGTTTGCACGTGAACGCAGTTCCAGAGGAAAGATGGAGAGGTGCTCAAGTCTTTTATCATGCGGAAGGGCACGCGGGTGGCGAATTATTAGCTAAATCTATCCAAGGTTCTATTAGAGAAAAGATTGGAAACACAGAACGAGAAGCACTAGCGATTAAGCAGGTATATATTTTGAAGAAAGCAAATGCACCAGCAGTATTAGTAGAGACTGGTTTTTTAAGTAATAACGAAGAGCGGGAATTACTAAAGTCTGAAAAGTATCAAAAGCAAATGGTGGAAGCTATATCTGAAGGTGTAGTTCAATTTGTTGAGGATAATATTTACTAAGACAAAGTAGCGTATTGTAGACACTCTATTATGGTATACTATGAGGCGAATAGTTAAACTTAAGGGGAGTGTCTACAGATGATTAATGAGCAACAAGTTCGTACATTGCTAGGAGCATTAAACGACCCGTTTTTACATAGAACATTAGAAGAAACAAACGGGATATCCGAAGTGTCAATTAAAGAAGAAAAAAATCATGTAAGTGTAAAGTTAGCTATAGCTAAAATAAATTCTGCTGAACAAATGCAACTACAAGGAAAAGTTGTGGAAGTTTTAAAAGAAGCTGGAGCAGCAACAGTAGGTATTCGTTTTGAGGAATTACCTAAAGAGGTACTGGAACAATTCCGAGGGAAAACAAAAGAAAGTGATAATGAAAACATTCTTTCTCCAAACAGCAAAGTTAAAATTATTTCTATAGCTTCTGGTAAAGGTGGCGTAGGTAAATCTACCGTATCCGTTAACTTAGCTGTGGCACTTGCTCGATTAGGTAAAAAAGTAGGGCTTGTAGACGCGGATATTTATGGATTCAGTGTACCAGATATGATGGGCGTAAAAGATATCCCGCAAATCATTGAAGATCGGATCATTCCGGTAGAACGCAAAGGCGTTAAAGTAATCTCTATGGGCTTCTTTGTAGAGAATAATACACCAGTAGTATGGAGAGGGCCTATGCTTGGAAAAGTACTGGACCAGTTCTTCAAAGATGTTGAATGGGGAGAGTTAGACTTTCTTCTACTAGACTTACCACCAGGTACTGGAGATGTGGCTTTAGATATTCACCAAATGCTACCTACATCAAAAGAGATCGTCGTAACTACACCACATCCGACAGCTGCATTCGTTGCCGCTAGAGCAGGGGCAATGGCTCTTCAAACAGACCATGAAATTCTCGGTGTAATAGAGAATATGTCATGGTATGAGTCTAAATCTACAGGGGAAAAAGAATTTGTGTTTGGTAAAGGTGGAGGTCCAAAGCTTGCCGATGAGCTTCGTACTGAATTACTTGGGCAACTACCTTTAGGGCAACCGGACTGGAACGACATTGATTTTGCTCCATCCGTTTATGATGAAACACATAATACAGGGAAAATCTATCTGGAAATTGCACAAAAAGTTATTGAAAAAGCATAAAAAAGAGGCCGTTTCCTTAGTGGAGCGGCCTTATTTTTCTTCTTCTTTTTTCTTATCTTCTTCAGAGGACCCTGATTCTCCTCCTCCTCCTTCAGCTCCACCTTTTTCAGATTTACCTCCAGCTTCCTCGACTAGTTTTTGCCATTTAGCTTGTAGCAATGGGCTTTGAATAGTTTCTTCCACTACTTTTTGTATTTCTTTTCTCATATCGCTGGATTCCAATACTTTTCCTAATTCTTTTTTCATCTCTGCTGAACCAAAAAAGCTTTCTAAGTCCTTTAAATAAGTAGGGTCCTTCATTAAGGCTTTCATCAATTCCTCTTGTTGCTTAACCATACTCTTAGCCATTGTTTCTGAAAATTTGGGGTCCGAATAAACTTCCTTCCAAAAGTCCTCTGCTTCTTTTGAAAGCATCGTTTCTTCCACCGAAGTTTTCACTTGTTCGCTGTCCAATACAAGTAGTTCCTTAAATTGAGGATCTGATAATAATGTGCGAATCGCTTTTTTACCATCCTCTGTCTGTAGAGCATCGATGAACATTTTTTTGTTTTCTTCATAAGAAGGCTGAGCAGCGGGAGAACTACAACTAGCAAGAAATCCAATACTCATTAATAATAGTGCGAAGTATTTCATATATCCGTTCACCATCCTTTCGATTATTGTTCACATTTGGTTTGGAAATATGTATAGTCAGTAGGAAGAAATAGATTTTTCCTAAAAGGCTTGTTACACTTTATAAAGGAAATAGAAAAGATGGAGGAAATATTGCAGTGACTATTAGAAATTGGTTCAAATTCTTTCTAAATGCCTTGTTAATTGGTGGTTTAATCACAGGTATTTTTGGTTTATTTATACGTTGGGATGATGCTTTTTCCGTATATTTTGAAGCGGGACAATGGAGTGAATTCTTTGCTGCCTTTGCCTTTATGGTAGTAATGGGCTTTACAATAAGTGTAATTGCTCAAATGGGTTTCTTTGCCTATCTAACCGTTCACCAAATGGGAGTAAATATTTTTAGAACTCTTACTTTGTGGAATTGGGTACAGTTATTAATTATTGCATTCGTTATTTTTGATTTGATCATGTTCCGTTTTAGACCTAATGCAGAAACTACTGCTCAAATATGGCTATACGTTATCTTACTTGCGGTCTTAATCATTACATCAGTAGTAGTAGCAGTCGTTAAAGCAAATCTAACGAAAAAGCATGCACTCATCTCTGCTTTGTTTTTTATGATTGTCATTTCTACTTTGGAGTGGCTACCGGTATTAATGGTACGAGCAGATAATGTCGATAGTTGGGTTACACTTTTATTATTCCCAATTCTTGCTGTGAATGCATACCAATTACTGGCTTTGCCAAAATATAATGCTCAGTCAGAAGTGGATCGGTTGAAATTAGAAGAACGAAGAAAGAAAAGAAGAGAAGCAGCATCTGCTAAGAACTAATAAAAGTTGCTCCGACTGATTGTCGGAGCAACTTTTATATTATTATTTTTTTCTTTGTGCTAATTAATTTTTAATTTGGAAAGGTTTTAGTTTTTACTTTTAAGCCAAATATATTTTGTTCAATGGTAATCATTTCTGTAGATTGAACGATCTTTGTTAATTGTTGAATATCAATTCGTTCGTTTTGGTGTAGAGGAATAGATAGAATGTCTCCCTTTTCAAAACTTGGAACTTTGTTGGACCAGTACTTACTAGAACTAAGCAAATTTACTTCCTGTCCCCACGCGTCCTTTTGTAATTCAATAGGAAACTCATAATCGATTGTTCTAAACCACAGTGGTTTTTCCCCAATTACTTGTTCGAATTGTTTAACCTCTTTTTTAAACAAAGTGGGATTTTCTATATAAGTTGATCCATTTTTGCCTAAGAGGCTGATAGGTATATTTTTATCTTTCATTACTTCTATAATTTCCTCAGATCGCTCAATCCATTCGATACTTATAAAAAAATGTGGATAAGGAGCTTGTAATTCGGTTACAAACTTTTCTACGTCATCCCTTCCAAAAGTTAAATCTATTGTAATTGTATTGCCGTACGAACCTTTTGAAATAACAGCAGGTTTTTCTGTGAGCTGAAAAACAGGGAGCAGCGATGGCATTTGTTTTGGTACATTAAATAAAACCAATCCTAAAACTATTACTAAACCAACTAATACAGCTAATTTTTTCAAGGGACACACACCTTTTCAAATCGTTTTAATTAATTTTATGATTTAGTGTTGACATTAATGTTAAAAAGATGTTAAGATACAAAGGTCGCTGAAACAAGACGACACTTAAACAACATGAACATTGAAAACTGAACATGCAAAACGTTAAGAAACATAGCTTTCAACTAACTTGTTAGGATGATAGCAAAACAATTTTGGACATCATTTAATGATGATGCCAGCAAAACAAAATGAGCTTTTAAACTAGTTCTAATTTGTTCGCTTTCAATTTGCTCTGCATACTGAAAGTGAACTATTATGGAGAGTTTGATCCTGGCTCAGGACGAACGCTGGCGGCATGCCTAATACATGCAAGTCGAGCGAATGACGAAGAAGCTTGCTTCTTCTGATTTAGCGGCGGACGGGTGAGTAACACGTGGGCAACCTGCCCTGTAGATTGGGATAACTCCGGGAAACCGGGGCTAATACCGAATAATCCATTTCCTCACATGGGGAGATGTTAAAAGACGG
>NZ_FOXU01000001.1 GCF_900115805.1 Psychrobacillus psychrotolerans | reverse complement strand
ATAGAAACCTATATTGAATATTACAATACACTACGCATCAAACAAAAACTCAATGGGATGAGCCCCATTGAGTATCGCTTAAACTATGAAAAAGCTGCATAATAAGAGTACAACTTTTGGGGTTCATATCACTGTCCCACTGGAGTCGCCGCTCTGCGCTCCAATCAACTAGACACACTTTATATAAAAGTATAATTGGATTTAAAACCACTTAAATATACTAGTTCTATCTTAAAATAAGTAATGATGAAATAGACTCAAATAAAAGAAAACCCAATCGCCTCTACATGATAAAATAGTATTCCTAACTAGGCAGACGGTTTTATCACTTTATTAACTTTGATTACTCTTATTATCTTAGGGATATACTTTGCCCTATCTCAGAGTGAAGAACTACACTTTATATTGCTTGAAGTGGAAGGTGTCGACTCTTAGCGGGAGAGCTTGAGCTGAAGAATCCACAAACCGAAATCAGTAGCATTATTCATTCTTAAAAGTCCCGTAACACCAGTGTTCAAGTTGCATTATTATATATTTTCTTTTCTATCACTAAAAAAAAAGCCTCCCGTGTGGGAAGGCTTTTTTAGTGATGTGCTTTAGCTGTTGGTTCCTCAGGAATGATAGCTGCGATAATTAGAACCATAATTGCAACTGGAATGGACATGATAATACCATTGATGAACACAAATTCAACGTTTTGCACGGAACTTACTACATAATTTAACATTGTAACTAAAACTACTGACCAAAATACTGTCATTATATATTGCATGTAATTTCACCTCAGGCGCTAATTTTATATATATATCATAACATAGCATAGCATATTACAAAAGAATATTTGCAAAAGGAACTCTGTTGTTGAAAAATGTACATATATTCGGTATTATTAATACCAGGTACTAATAATAGATTATAAGAAAAGAGGAACTTTCATGAATGCGGGAATAATTGGTTTAGGAACATATTCACCTGAGCATGTTTTGACAAATGAAGACCTTGAGAAAAGAATGGATACATCTGATGAATGGATAAGAACAATGACGGGTATAGAAGAACGTAGAATTGCTGGAGAAGAAGAAAATACATCTCATATGGCTGTAAAAGCTGCAAAAGAAGCTATAAAAGACGCAGGAATAACAGCTGATCAAATTGGATTGATACTTGTAGCGACGGTAACACCAGACCGTCCTTTTCCAAGTGTTTCAACAATGATACAAGAACAAATTGGCGCAACAAATGCTGCTGCAATGGACTTGTCGGCTGCTTGTGCAGGTTTTATGTATGGACTTGTTACAGCGAAGCAATTTGTGGAGTCTGATACATATTCCCACGTGCTTGTTGTGGGAGTAGAAAAACTCTCTAAAATTACTAATTGGGAAGATAGAAATACAGCAGTATTATTCGGAGATGGTGCTGGTGCTGCGGTAATTAGTAAAGTGTCAGAAGGACGAGGAATTTTATCTTTTGAACTCGGTGCTGATGGTAGTGGTGGGAAGCATTTATCACAAGAAGGTCCTCATCTTCACATGAATGGACGAGAAGTTTTTAAATTTGCAGTAAGACAAATGGGCGAATCTGCGATCAATGTAATAGAAAAAGCTGGTCTAAACAAAGAAGAAGTGGATATGCTCATTCCACATCAAGCCAATATCCGTATAATGGAATCGTCCAGAGAAAGACTAGGATTACCAATTGAAAAGATGTCTAAAACAATCCATAAATACGGTAATACATCTTCGGCTTCTATACCATTGTCGTTACATGATGAAGTGATAAATGGCAAAGTAAAAGATGATGATATTATTGTGATGGTTGGCTTTGGTGGAGGATTAACTTGGGGTGCAATTGCATTAAAATGGGGAAAATAAGCGAACAATTTGGAAGGATGAATCTTACATGATGAAACGCAGAGTAGTAGTTACGGGTTTAGGAGCTGTTACACCACTAGGTAATAATATAGAAACAACTTGGTCGGGTATTAAAGAAGGAAAATCTGGTGTAGGTATGCTGACAAGATTAGATGCATCACAGTTTGCTGCTAAGGTTGCTGCTGAAGTAAAAGACTTTGATATAGAAAAATATATTGAAAGAAAAGAAGCACGAAAAATGGATCGCTTTACCCATTACGCATTAGCTGCTTCTATTATGGCTGTCGAAGATGCCAACCTGACAATAACAGAAGAAATTGGTCTTCGTACAGGAGTATGGATTGGTTCTGGTATAGGGGGAATGGAGACTTATGAAGCACAATTCCGTGTCTTTTTAGAAAAAGGAGCACGCCGAGTAAGTCCATTTTTTGTACCAATGATGATTCCAGATATGGCAGCAGGGCAAGTATCCATTCATTTTGGAGCGAAGGCTATTAATTCTTGTTCGGTAACAGCGTGTGCATCTGGCACAAACTCAATTGGAGATGCATTTAAGGTGATTGAACGTGGGGATGCTGACGTGATGATTACAGGCGGAGCAGAATCACCTATTACTCATATGTCTGTAGCAGGATTTGTATCAAATACTGCCCTTACGTTAAATACAGATCCTGAGAAAGCATCTCGTCCATTCGATGCAAATCGCGATGGATTTGTAATTGGAGAAGGCGCTGGGATTATTATTTTAGAGGAATATGAACATGCCGTTGCACGTGGAGCTAAAATTTATGCGGAAATTATCGGATATGGCTCAACTGGAGATGCACATCATATTACAGCACCAGCACCAGGAGGCGAAGGTGCAGCTCGTGCGATGAAACAAGCACTTGACGATGCTACAATTTCACCAGAACAAGTAGATTATATTAATGCGCATGGAACGAGTACACCATACAACGACCATTTTGAAACAATGGCAGTGAAAACTGTGTTTGGAGAACATGCATATAAACTTGCTATGAGTTCTACTAAGTCTATGACAGGCCATCTTTTAGGTGCTGCAGGTGGCGTTGAAGCAATCTTCACTGTATTAGCATTAAAAGAGGGAATATTACCACCGACAATGAATTTAGACACTCCAGATCCAGAATGTGATTTAGACTATGTGCCAAATGGTGCAAGAAAAGAAGACATCGAATATGCTATGAGTAATTCATTAGGTTTCGGTGGACATAATGCAAGTATTTTATTCAAAAAAATATAAAATTATTCTCTCAAAGCATTTCCAAGGTTTATTTGGAAATGCTTTTTTTGAATTCTATAATTCATCGCTTTAAAGTGTTGATTCGTCAGTGTTTTAATACACAAAACAACTTTTTTGTAAGAGAAAATGTTGAAATATGACGAATATATTAATATTCCAATAAAATATTTTAATTATTTATATATGCTTCAATCCTATGTTATAACTAGCTTTTTAGATTATTTAAATTTTCTCAAAGTATCCAATTAATCAAATAATGAAAAAATAATATTGCGATTGTAATAGAACTGTAATAGAATTTAACCAGAAGGTAATAATAAACAGAAAATTTAAATATTGAGTAAGCAAGTAGACTTCTAAAATAATAGTTTAGTAGAGCGATTACTGAAAGGAGCAATATGTTGAACAACTTAGATCAGCTTTTAACCATAAACGACTTACATACAGGTTTTCGCATAAAAGATACATATTACGATGCGGTTGATGGTGTATCCCTAACCTTAAGAAGAAATGAAATACTTGCAGTAGTGGGCGAGTCAGGTTGCGGGAAATCTACATTAGCCACTTCTATTATTGGACTATATGACCATAACAAGACACGAGTTCAAGGAGAAATTCTATATAATGGGGAAAACCTAGCTCTGTTGAAAGAGGATAAGTTAAATGATGTCCGTGGAGAAGAAATAGGAATGATTTTCCAAGATCCGTTATCAGCTTTAAACCCATTAATGAGAATTGGTGAGCAGATTGAAGAAGGTCTTGTGTATCATACTAAAATGTCAAAACAAGAGCGCAATACGCGTGTATTAGAATTACTAAAACAAGTAGGAATCCCGAATCCAGATCGAATTGCTAAACAGTTTCCCCACCAACTTTCAGGCGGGATGAGACAACGTGTAATTATTGCAATTGCTATTTCTTGTAAACCAAATATTATTATTGCTGATGAACCGACAACTGCATTAGATGTTACAATTCAAGCTCAGATTCTGGATCTGTTGAAAGAACTTCAAAATGAAACAGGAGCAGGTATTGTATTAATCACACATGATTTAGGTGTAGTAGCTGAAACGGCTGACCGTGTTGTAGTTATGTATGCTGGGCAAATTATTGAAGAAGCACCTGTAGATGAGTTGTTTGCAAATCCTAGACATCCATATACACGTTCACTACTAAATTCTATTCCACAGATGAATAGTGAGAATGAAAAGCTACAAGTAATACAAGGAATGGTACCATCGTTAGTAAAATTACCAAGAGTAGGATGTAGATTTGCAGATCGTATCCCTTGGATTCCTGCTGAAGCACATGAAGAAAATCCGACATTGCATGAAGTATCTCCAGGTCATCTCGTTAGATGTACATGCTGGCAGCATTTTCACTTTGAAAGTGAAAAAGGAGGTAATCCCCTATGAGTTTCATGCAAATTAATGACCTAAAGGTGCATTACCCTATTCGTGGAGGATTTTTCAATACAGTTGTAGATAATGTGCACGCTGTAGATGGAATAAATCTTGAATTTGAAAAAGGGAAAGCATATGGACTAGTAGGAGAATCAGGTTGTGGAAAATCTACAACTGGCAAATCTATTATCGGTCTAGAGAAAATTACATCTGGAAACATTATTTATGAAGGCGTGGATGTTACAAACAAAGTAAGAAGTAGAAATTCCGCCTATAACCGTGATATCCAAATGATTTTCCAGGATGCACACTCTAGTTTGAATCCGCGAAAAAGAGTAGAGGATATCATCGCAGAACCTATTCGTAATTTCTTGAAACTTTCTCCTGGTGAAGAAAGAAAAAGAATAAATGAATTACTGGCGATTGTTGGGATGAGTGAAGAAGCAAGAATCAAATATCCCCATGAATTTTCAGGTGGACAAAAACAACGTATAGGTATTGCAAGAGCAATTGCAAGTAATCCCAAACTAATTATTGCTGATGAACCAGTATCGGCACTCGATTTATCCGTTCAGGCACAGGTTTTAAACTTTTTAAAAGATATTCAAGAGGAGTTTGGATTGAGTTTCTTATTTATATCCCACGATCTGGGAGTAGTTAAACATATGTGTGATAATATCTCGATTATGTATAAAGGACGTTTTGTAGAGTCTGGTAATCGAAATGATATTTATACAAATCCTCAACATATATACACGAAAAGATTACTGTCTGCAATACCGGAAGTAAATCCGACAAATCGCGAAGAGCGAAAGAATATTCGAAGAGCTGTAGAAGTAGATTATTTAACGAATCACCATAATTATTATGATGAGAATGGAAGAGTTTTTGATTTACAAACAATCTCCAATACACATCAAGTGGCAATGAGTGCTCAGAACAAAGGGGGCATGTAATATGTGGAAAACAATAATTAGGCGCATTCTCGTAATGATTCCACAATTATTTGTACTTAGTCTTTTAATATTTATTATGGCGAAGTTTATGCCTGGGGACCCTTTTACAGGATTAATCACTCCAGAAACAGATCCTGCTAGAGTAGAAGAACTTCGTATTAAAGCTGGTTTCTATGACCCATGGTATGTTCAATATGTGAACTGGATTGGGAATGCTTTTCAAGGAGACTTTGGACGTAGCTACACCTTTAACGTCCCTGTTGCTGATTTAATCGGAGAGCGTGCGTTGAATACATTATGGTTATCTTTGTTAAGTGTATTTTTATTATATTTAATTGCCATTCCACTAGGAGTTATAGCTGGTAGATTCCATGACTCTCTCCTAGATAAAACGATTGTATTGTATAGCTTTATAGTATTTGCCATACCAACATTTGTATTAGGATTGATCAATCTGTTCTTCTTCGGATATGAATTAGGTTGGTTCCCTACTAGTGGGACCGTAGATATTAAATACGAGTCTGGAACAGCTGGCTTCATATGGAGTAAGTTCTATCATATTTTATTACCAGCGATTACGTATGCCTTACTTGCGACTACTGGGATTATTCAGTACCTACGTTCCGAAATTATTGATTCTAAGTCGTTAGATTATGTACGGACTGCGAAAAGTAAAGGTATTCCGATCAATAAAGTATACTCTCGTCATATATTACGTAACTCGTTGTTACCGATTGCAGCCTTTTTAGGGTTTACAATTACAGGACTTCTAACTGGATCTATCTTTATTGAAACTATTTTTGGATATCATGGTATGGGACAATTGTTCATTCACGCAATTAATGGGCGTGATTATAGTGTAATTACAGCACTTGTTATGCTTTTTGGATTCTTAACATTATTAGGAAGTCTATTATCCGATATCATCATGAGCATCGTTGACCCTCGAATTAGGATTGACTAAAAAATAATGGATAAGGAGAGTCCAAATAATGAAAAATACGGAAGCTATTGAAGCATCAAAAGAGATGAAAGTAAGCTCTCCCCCGACTGGTTTCCAAGTTATTGCGCGGGAGTTCATGAAAGATAAATTAGCAATGTTCTCATTAATATCGTTAATTGTAGTTATTGGAAGCATATATATATGGGCATGGCAAATTGACCAAACTCAGCTTATGCGAATAAGCTTGCGTGACAAGCTAGCAGAACCAGGTGAAAAATTCTGGTTAGGAGCCGATAAAGGCGGGCGGGATATCCTTGGCCAATTAGTAGTAGGTGCGCGTAACTCATTGACAATTGCAATATCAGTTACATTATTAACAGGGTTTATCGGTGTAGTCATTGGTTTAGTGACAGGCTATTTTGGAGGATGGATTGATAATATCTTTATGCGTATTATTGATTTCTTCATTACTATACCTTCTCTAATGATTATCATTGTATTTGTAACTATCGTACCAAAATATAATATTCTCATATTCATTTTAATAATGAGTGTATTCTTATGGGTAGGTACTGCGCGGGTTATTCGAAGTAAAGCTCTTTCTGAAAGTAGAAGAGACTATATAAATGCATCGAAAACATTAGGCACAGGTAATTTCGTTATTATTTTCAAAGAAATGATGCCGAATTTAAGCTCTCTATTAATCGTGGAGATGACACTAAATTTTGCCGGAAATGTCGGATTGGAAACTGGACTATCGTTTTTAGGTTTTGGTTTACCGCCGTCTACACCAAGTTTAGGAACACTTGTAAGCTATGCAACAGATCCATTCATCATGGAAAATGCCTGGTGGAACTGGTTGCCAGCAGCATTACTAATCTTATTACTTATGTTAGCGATCAATTATGTTGGTCAGGCAATTCGAAGATCTGCTGATGCACGTCAACGACTTGGTTAAAAAATAGTTATTAGACGCTAGAGCGTTTGATATATAAAAAGAGAATAAAAAGGAGGAAAAAGAATGAATAAGAAACTTTTAGCTTTACTTGCATTACTTTTGACAATGATGCTAGTTCTTGCCGCGTGTAATTCAGATGAAGACACTTCAAAACCTGCTGATGAGCCGGATAAGACAGAAGACGGTGGAGAAAAGGAAGAGGATGGTGCAGAGGAAAATGCTGAAGAGCCTGCCTCAGACGATTTATTCTCTGTAGTACTTGATAACGAAGGCGAAGCTATTAAAGGAGGAACTTTACAAGTTGCATTAGTAAATGATTCTCCATTCCAAGGTATCTTCTCTTATACTCTATATGAAGATGCTTATGATTCTGAAATTATGGCTTACTCAAGTAATGTACTATTTGACACTGATGGAGATTTCCTAATTTCTGATGGTGGCATTGCTACATTAGATGTTGACGAAGCTAGCAATAAAGCAACTATTAAGATTCAAGAAGGAGTTAAATGGTCAGACGGTGAGCCACTTAAAATTGAGGATTTAATCCAACCTTACTTAATTATTGGCCATCCTGATTATGCAGGAGTTCGTTATGATTCAGACTTCCAAAATATCGTTGGTGCTGTAGAATATCATGATGGAAAAGCAGATACAATTTCTGGTTTGAAAAAAGTGGATGAAACTACTTTAGAAATTTCATTCAACAAAGTTTCTCCAGCAATCTACTCAGGTGGAGATGGACTATGGTTTTATGCTGAACCAAGTCACATCGTAAAAGATATTCCTGTTGCTGAATTACTTGAAAGTGATGCTGTACGTAAAAACCCAGTTACTCTAGGGGCATTCAAATTCGACAAAATCGTTCCTGGTGAGACTGTACAATTTGTACGCAATGACAACTACTGGAAAGGTCAAGCGAAACTGGACGGCGTAGTGATCAAAACAGTTCCAACTGCATCAGCTGCGAAAGCATTAGAAACTGGTGAGTACGATTTAGCTCTTTCTTTCCCAACAAGCGCTTATGAAAATGTAAAAGATCTTGAAAATATTTCGCTTCTTGGTCGTCAAGAATTGTACTACTCTTATGTAGGATTCAAACTTGGGAAATATGACTATGATGCAAGTCTTGCAATTACAAATGAAGAAGAAGCAAAAATGGGTGACAAAGTATTACGTCAAGCAATGGGTTACGCTTTAGACATCGAGCAAGTTAATGAAGTATTTTACTTCGACTTACGTGAACGTGCTAACTCTCTAATTCCACCAGTATTTAAATCATTCCATGATGCATCTATTGAAGGATATAACTATGATCCAGAAAAAGCTAAAAAACTACTAGACGATGCTGGATATAAAGATACAGATGGCGATGGTCTACGTGAAGATCCAAAAGGAGAAAAACTTTCTATTAAATTAGCAGCTATGGCTGGTGATGAAACACAAGAACAAGTAATCTCTTACTATTTACAAAACTGGGGTGAGGTTGGTTTAGACGTACAATTAGCTACAGGTCGTCTAATTGAATTCAACACATTCTATGATAAAGTACAAGCGGATGATCCAGAAATCGATGTATTTATGGGTGCATGGGGTACAGGTACAAACCCATCTCCAGCAGGATTATACTCTAAAACAGCGGTATATAACTTCAGCCGTTACACATCTGAAGACCTTGAAGGATTGTTAACTGCAATCGATTCTCCTGAAGCAATTGATGGAGAATTCCGTGCTAAGAAGTTCCGTGAATGGCAAGAATATATGCAAGATGTTTCTGCTGTAATTCCTATGCAATTCCGTTATGAATTACTTCCAATCAATGATCGTGTTAAAAACTGGGACTTCGGTTATGACACTGATTTCGATTATATCGATATCGAACTAGTGGCTGATACTCCAGTTAAATAAATATTTTTAAAAAAACCGCTCTTAAACGAAAGTTTAGGAGCGGTTTTTCATATGGTCTTATAAGGATGTGATACTAATAAGATTATTAATATTTTTAGTCAGTTATGGAATAGCAGTTATTAGCTGCTCACATTTAGTACTTTATTTGAACTTTTTATCGCTAGGCTACTCTTGGAGATCCGTCCTCATGTATATGATGGTGTCGACGGATTTTATACTTTTATGTGTGTCTATACTAGCAATTACTTTAGTCGTCTTCTTCCGAGACCCATTGCAGCTTCCATCTTAACTAAAGTTTCATTTGCAAGAGCCTGGGCTTTGTCTGCTCCTAAGTCTAGAATTTCATCCAGCTCAGTAGAATTGAGCAACTGCTCATATCTTTGTTGAATAGGGGTTAAATGCGCAATAATGACTTCGGCCACGGAAGCTTTGAAATCTCCATATCCCTTGCCTTCATATTTTTGTACAAGTGTTGGGATGGATACGTCTGTTAAAGCGGATTCAATTGTTAAGAGATTAGAAACTCCGGGTTTGTTTTCAGGATCGAAAGCAACGATACCTTCAGAATCTGTAACAGAGCTTTTAATTTTCTTTTCAATTTCCTTTGGACTATCCAAAAGTCTTATCGTAGCTTTTAGATTGGAATCTGATTTACTCATTTTCTTCAGTGGGTCTTGTAAGGATTTAATACGAGCTCCATTTTTGGGTAATTGAATTTGCGGAACTGTCAATACTTCACCATATCGTTTGTTGAATCTTTCAGCTAAGTCTCTCGTTAACTCGACATGTTGAGTTTGATCATCACCAACAGGTACAATATCCGTTTGATATAAAAGTATATCTGCTGCCATCAATGGTGGATAAGTTAACAATGCTGCTGAAACTGCATCTTTACCAGTAGATTTATCTTTGAATTGAGTCATTCTTTCCAATTCACCGATATACGAAATACATTGCATAATCCAGCCAGCTTGTGTGTGAGCAGGAACTTCAGACTGTATAAATAATGTGGACTTCTCCGGATCAATACCGACAGCAATATATAATGCTGCCAATGAGCGAATATGATCACTTAGTTCTTTCGGGTCCTGCGCAATTGTAATAGCATGCTGATCTACAATACAAAACACACAATCATAATCATGTTGTAATGCAGTGAATTGTCGGAAGGCACCAATGTAATTCCCCAGTGTGATAATTCCTGTTGGTTGTACGCCTGAAAAGATCTTCTTCATTTTTACTATCTCCTTTTGTATTGAAAAATAAAAAAAACATCACGCATCCCTATAAAAGGGACGAATGATGTTAAATCCGTGGTACCACCCAGCTTGCTAAAATAATTAGCCACTCTTGTTTCGTAACGTGAACGGGACGGTATATGCTACTTTACTTTCACATATACTGCTCAGAAGCCCATTCCATCTACCGTATGATCTGTTCACAGCGACCACAGACTCTCTTAGCATACGTCAGTAAATGTACTTTTCTTCTTCAAAGCTAAATTATTTAGTTTTGATTATTATATATAGAAGAAACACAAAAATCAAGGGATCTTAATTAGCTATAATAGATGAACAAAGCGATACACATACAAAACAAACTCGATAGTCCTAATGCGATAATCGGTTTATGTGGAAAAGAAAATACTTCTGATGGTAATCGCATCTGGCTCACATCATTTTTCATATGTTTAGGAGTAAATACTTTACGTGTACTTTCAGTAAAAAAATCAAAAAAACCTCCTGAAACGACATAAGTCATTAACCCTATAAATGTAATTGTACCGCCTACAAAAAAGGACATATTTATATAAGGTACGAGTTGGATTGTTTTATTAACTGCAAGCATTAATATAACAATTATTACCTGACAACTAAGAAAGTAAATCAATCTTTTTTTCATATTTCACCTCTATCATTTTTAAATTATAAAATAGACACAGAAAATATGCAAAAAATTGATTATTTAAATTGCCAAAAAAAAGCAATTTCTTTTCCAAAGATTCACAATTGTTAGGACAATGTAATGATATTGTTACACTATTGTAAAAATATAAAAAAAAAACCTGTACAAGCTTGAAAGAAAATGTATAATAATAAATGTAATGAATTTTTCTGAATATTTAAGGAGGTTATTTATTTGAAGAATAGCAAGCTTGTATGGCTTTTAAGCCTACTGTTAGTTGTTGCTTTATTCCTAGCTGCATGTGGTGGCGATGATAAGGAAACTAAAGATGATACAACTACAGACACAGACGATAAAGACGCAACAACTGAAGAAACAGAAGTAGCAGCAGACGAGGAACAAGTTCTTAACTTGATCATGACTGCTGAAATTCCAACAATGGATTCAGCTCTAGTAACTGACGCAGTTGGTTTTGATCTACTTAACAACGTAAACGAAGGTTTATACCGTTTGAATCAAGAAAACATTGCTGTTCCTGCAATCTCTGATGGGGAACCCAAAGTTTCTGAAGATGGATTAGTTTATACTTTCACATTACGTGATTCTAACTGGTCTGATGGTACTCCAGTAACTGCTAATGACTTTGAATATTCATGGAAGCGTGCTATGAACCCAGATACTGCATCTGAATATGGTCCATATATGATGGCTGGTGTCATCAAAAACGCTACTGCAATTTCTAATGGCGAAATGGAATACACTGAGTTAGGTGTTAAAGCACTTGATGAAAAAACTTTAGAAGTTTCTCTTGAAAAACCAATTCCTTACTTCTTATCACTAATGTCATTTGGAACATTCTTACCACAAAGTGAAGCATTCGTTACTACGCAAGGTGAAAACTACGCGAAAAACTCTGAATCACTTTTATACAACGGACCGTTTACACTTGCTAAATGGGACGGAACAGGTTTATCTTGGCAACTACTTAAAAATGAAGAGTACTGGGATAAAGATACTGTAAAGCTTACTGAAATTAATTATGATGTTATAAAAGAAACTGCAACAGCAGTTAACTTATATACAAATGGTGAAAAAGACCGTGCTGGACTATCTGGAGAATATGCAATGCAATATGCTGCTGATCCAGAGTTAGTAAATGAATTAGAAACTTCAGTATTCTACTTCAAATATAACCAAGAACGTAATGGAGAAAAAACTCCACTTGCTAACGTAAATATTCGTGAAGCAATTAGTAAAGCATTCAACAAAGAAGATTTAGCTTCTGTTGTATTAGCAAATGGTTCGACAGCTGCTTATTCATTCATTCCTTCAGATTTCGTGTTTGATGAAGATGGAAAGGACTTCCGTGACGTTAACGGAGACATGGCTGTATTCAATGTAGATGAAGCAAAAGCGGCATGGGAAAAAGGTTTATCAGAACTAGGAGTTACTGAACTTTCGATAGAAATTCTAGGTGGAGACACTGAACTTTCTAAAAAAATGGATGAATACTTCAAATCTCAATTAGAAGGTAATTTACCAGGATTGTCTATTACTCTTAAAGAAGTTCCATTTAATGTTCGTTTAGATCTTGATACAAACCAAGACTATGATATTCAAGTTGCAGGATGGGGACCAGATTATCAAGATCCATTCACATTCTTAAGCCTATGGGAAACTGATGGCGGTAACAACCAAATGTCATTCTCAAATCCTGAATACGATCAATTATTACAAGATATCAATGGTTCATTGGCTCTAGATATTGAAGCTCGTTGGGAAGCAATGGCTAAAGCTGAAAAACTGATCGTTGATGAAGAATTTGCAGTTGGACCAATCTACCAACGTGGATTAATGTTCCTTCAAAAACCATATGTAAAAGGTATAATTGCTCACCCATTCGGTGGAGATTATAGTTACAAATGGGCATATATTGAAGGTAAATAAGCTTATTAATAATTTTTAAAATCTCATAGCTAGAGAGTATATGGTTCCTAATGGATCATGTACTCTCTTTTTAAATGAATCAGAATTCACAAAATATTTAATATTATATTTTAGTTTTGACAACTATCCACATTAAATGTTTAATATATTAGTAGCATGTTAATGTCAAAAAAATATTGTTTGTTGGAGGTGCAAAGATGACAAAATACATTACTCGTCGTATTTTTTATATGTTTATTACGTTTTTCCTGATTGCGACGGCAACATTTTTTTTAATGAAGGCGCTTCCAGGATCCCCGATTAGCTCTGCTTCAAAACTATCCCCTACACAACTTGCGGTAGTTGAAGCGAAATATGGATTAGATCAACCGATTCCAGTACAGTATGCTAAGTATATGCTGAATCTAGCGCAAGGTGATTTAGGAAATTCATTCCAATTTAAGAATGCCAGCGTTACAGATTTAATAATAGATCGACTAGGACCATCTCTGATACTGGGTACTCAAGGTTTAGTTCTTGGTGTGACGCTCGGTATACTATTGGGCATGATTGCAGCATTAAGGCAAAATACTATTTGGGATTACGGTAGTACATTCGTGGCTATCATCGGTATATCTATTCCATCTTTCGTTTTTGCAACTTTCCTTCAATATTGGTTGGCAGTTCAATGGGAACTATTCCCGGTGGCATTGTGGAAGGATGGCTGGATGTCCAGCGTACTCCCATCTATTGCTTTAGCAATGGGACCACTTGCAACAGCTTCTCGATTTATACGAACGGAAATGATTGAGGTTTTAAGTTCGGATTATATTACTCTAGCAAAATCTAAAGGGGCCAACGGTTTTGAAATTGCATTTAAGCATGCTTTCCGAAATGCATTGATCCCGCTAGTTACAGTTTTAGGACCACTTGCAGCTGGATTATTAACTGGATCTCTAGTTATTGAACAAATCTTTGCAATTCCGGGTATCGGAGAGCAATTTGTTAAATCCATTATGTCTAATGACTTCTCTATAATTATGGGAACTACATTATTCTTCTCTGCATTCTTAATTGTCGTAATATTCTTAGTAGATGTGCTTTATGGCATTATCGATCCACGTATTCGTTTGTCAGGAGGTAAAGATTAATGAAACACGACTTACAAAAACCACCTGCATCTTCTTTTGAAAGAATTGAAATTGATTCTAGTCATGCGGAGCGTATATCAAAACCAAGTTTGAGTTTCTGGCAGGACGCTTGGCTTCGTATACGCAAGAACAAAGCGGCTATAGTTAGTATGTTCATTTTGGCATTCATAATCATCATGGCTTTTGTCGGACCTATGATTAGTCCACATGACTCGGAAACACAAACTATCACACACGCTAATTTACCACCAAAAGTTCCGGGTATTGAAAAGCTTGGAATAATGAATGGTGTAGGAACTCTTGCAGGTAAAGAAGTAGACTTATATGAGATGAAAAAGGTTGATACTTATTATTGGTTTGGTACAGACGGTCTTGGCCGTGATATGTTCTCTCGTGTTTGGGAAGGTACTCAAATCTCCTTATTTATCGCTTTTGTGGCAGCATTAATCGATATGGTAATCGGAGTTGCATACGGCGGTATTTCTGGATACTATGGTGGTCGTGTTGATGATATTATGCAACGTATTGTAGAAATTCTATACGGAATTCCAACACTTGTAATTGTTATTCTCATGCTTAGCTTTATGGACCCAGGAATAACGGCTATTATTATTGCTATTACTATAACCGGATGGATTGGTATGTCCCGTATAGTGCGTGGTCAAGTATTAAAATTCAAAAATCAAGAATTTGTATTAGCTTCACGCACATTGGGTGCTACAGATAGTAGAATTATTACTAAACATATTTTACCTAATATATTAGGTATTATTATCATTAATACAATGTTCACTATTCCAACTGCCATTTTCTTTGAAGCCTTTTTAAGCTTCATTGGACTAGGTTTACAACCACCTGATGCATCACTTGGGACACTAATAAACGATGGATATAAATTAATTAAGTTCCAACCACATATTCTATTGTACCCATCGATTATTATTAGTTTACTAATGATTGCATTCAACTTACTAGGTGATGGACTACGTGACGCACTTGATCCGAAGATGAAAGACTAAAGGAGGAAAGCGAATATGGAAAAGATATTAGAAGTTAAAAACCTAGAGCTTTCCTTCCATACATTTGCTGGTGAAGTAAAGGCCATTCGTGGCGTTAACTTCGACTTAAAAAAAGGGGAAACACTGGCAATAGTAGGAGAGTCTGGCTCTGGTAAATCAGTTACAACAAAAGCAATTATGCGTTTGTTACCTGAATCTAGTTCAGAATTTAAAAATGGTCAAATCTTATTTAACGGAAAAGATTTAACTAAGTTATCAGATAAAGAGATGCAAAAGATTCGTGGAAAAGATATTTCAATGATTTTCCAAGATCCAATGACTTCTTTGAATCCTACAATGACTATCGGCAACCAGATTATGGAACCAATTTTGAAACACCAAAAGATTGGGAAAGCTGAAGCACGTAAAGTAGCAATAGACTTATTGCGTTTAGTTGGTATGCCGAAACCTGAAGCGCGTATTAAGCAATATCCTCACCAATTCTCTGGTGGTCAACGTCAACGTATTGTTATTGCTATTGCGCTAGCATGTAATCCACAGATTCTTATTGCGGATGAGCCAACTACTGCATTAGATGTAACGATTCAAGCACAAATTTTAGAGTTAATGAAAGACCTTCAAAAGAAAATAGATACATCTATCATCTTCATTACACATGATCTTGGGGTCGTGGCAAATGTTGCGGATAGAGTAGCTGTTATGTATGGTGGTAAAATAGTTGAGATTGGGACCGTAGATGAAATATTCTATAACCCTCAACACCCTTATACATGGGGCTTACTAAGTTCAATGCCTTCATTAGATAGTGCTGATGAAAAATTATATGCAATTCCAGGAACACCTCCTGATTTATTGTATCCACCTAAAGGTGATGCATTTGCACTACGTAGTGATTATGCTTTGAAAATAGACTTAGAAGAAGCACCACCATTTTTTAAAGTAAGTGATACGCACTCAGCTGCTACATGGTTGTTACATCCGGATGCTCCACAAGTTGAGCCTCCACTAGCAATTGTGGAACGTATGAAAAAGTTCCCAGGTAGCCGCTATTATGAAGGAACGGAAGGAGGGACTTACTAATGGCTGAAAAATTACTAGAAATTAAAAATCTTAAGCAGTATTTCAATCAAGGTAAGCCTAATGAAGTTCGTGCGGTAGACGATATCAGTTTCGATATATATAAAGGGGAAACACTTGGATTAGTAGGGGAATCTGGCTGTGGTAAATCCACAACAGGTCGAACAATTATACGCCTTTACGAAGCAACAGATGGACAAGTAATTTATGATGGTATTAACGTTCATGATAAAAAGTCGAAAAAAGATTTAAAATCATTTAACCGTAAAATGCAAATGATCTTCCAAGATCCTTATGCTTCGCTAAATCCGCGTATGAAAGTACTGGATATTATTGCGGAAGGTTTAGACATTCATGGACTTGTTAAAAATCCAAAAGAACGTAAAGAACGTGTTGTGGAATTATTAGAAACTGTAGGGTTGAACCGTGAGCACGCTGACCGTTATGCACATGAGTTTTCTGGTGGACAAAGACAACGTCTAGGTATTGCGAGAGCGCTAGCTGTTAATCCAGAATTCATCATTGCCGATGAGCCAATCTCGGCATTAGACGTTGTTTCTATTCAAGCACAAGTAGTTAACTTACTAAAAGAATTACAAGAAGAAAAAGGCTTAACTTATTTGTTTATCGCCCATGATTTATCAATGGTTAAGTATATTTCCGATCGAATCGGTGTTATGTATTTTGGTAAGTTAGTAGAACTAGCTTCTGCAGAGGATTTATATAAAAATCCAATGCATCCATATACACAGTCACTATTGTCAGCTATACCACTTCCAGATCCAAATTATGAGCGTACTCGTGTGCGTAAATCATACGATCCTGCTTCTCATAATTATCAAGATGGGGAAGAGATAGCAATGCGCGAAGTAACGCCTGGACATTTTGTATATTGTTCAACAAAAGAGCTTGCCACTTTACAAGCTATTTCAGGTTCACAAGTATAATAAATCAGCGACCATTCATATGAATGGTCGCTTTTTTTGAAAGAAAGTATATAAGGTACTGACTGGATTCCAAATAAATGATATGAAAATACTCACACCTAAGCGATAAACCTTTCATTGAAGTATTACTTACTAGATTGACTGGAGTGTAATGTGGTGCCTTCTATAGGGCCGAGAAAACGTCAGCGGAAAGTATTTTAGTGGACAAACGATGTGGTTCATCTCTTCAAGTATTAGCTGACTAATTAATAAAGCCGATATTCTGTCCAAAGTGCCTTTTATATCATAAATTGATTTAATCGTATTTTAATGGGTATACATGTAAGGTAAATATGAAATTCTCGCACTCTATTTATTTTTGGTCTAATGGCACTTTCTTTCATAGTTTGGACTTGTTAGAATAGAGTGACTTATAGGAGAGGAATTTTTAAAATATGAAAAAGTATCTAAGAGTAATAGCTTCGGCATCGATAGCAATGACTGTATTTATACCTGGTGCGGTTAGTGCGGAAACAAATTTATTTTCAAAAGAATTTTCTACTAAAGAATTTAGCTTTCAAGCAATAGACGAAACTCTTGTATCTTCATCTAAATTATTCACCTATGATTCGGGTTTAACATTTGAATATCCAGATGCGGTAAGAGGTGTATATGTAACAGGGCATTCTGCAGGTGGAGAACGTTTTAATGATCTAGTGAATTTAATGGACACAACCGATTTAAACGCAATGGTTGTTGATATTAAAGATGATTTTGGAAACCTTACATACATCCCAAAAGAAGATTCAGCATTAGCAAAATACGATATTGGGAAACCATACATAAAAGATCCGCAAAAAATGTTGAAAACCATGGAAGAAAAGAAGATTTACCCGATAGCGCGTATCGTTATCTTTAAAGATACAGAGCTTGCGGAGAGAAAGCCTGAATGGTCATTTGTAGATGGTACATCAGTCTGGAAAAATGGACGTGGGGAAGCATTTGTTAATCCTTTTATGAAAGAGGTATGGGATTATAATGTGGAAATAGCAATTGAGGCAGCTAAAATGGGCTTTAAGGAAATTCAATTTGACTATGTTCGTTTTCCAGAAGGTTTTGAGAAGAGAGAAAACACGTTAAAATACTCAATGGGTGAATATGAAAAGTCAGACCTAGATTTTGTTCAACGTAGGGTTTCGGCAGTTACAGATTTTGTAGCTTATGCAAAAGAAAAGCTTAAACCATATGGTGCTCAACTATCGGTTGATATTTTTGGATATTCAGCTACATTACCAGAGGCACCGGGAATCGGTCAAAATTTTAGTAAAATATCTGAAAATGTGGACGTAATTTCTTCCATGATTTACCCAAGTCATTGGACCTCTTACTTTGGAATTGCAAAACCAGATTTAGAGCCATATAGATTAGTACAAGAATATGCGAAGGTTGAAAATGCTAAACTGGCAGAGCTGGAAAACCCGCCTGTCTCACGTCCATGGCTACAAGATTTTACTGCTTCGTATTTAGGGGCGGGGAATTATCAACAATATGGTAAAGAGGAAGTAGAGGCCCAGATTAAGGCATTAAGCGAAGCTGGGATTAAAGAATATTTATTATGGAATGCAGGCAATAAGTATACTAAAGGCGTAGATTATACTCCTTAGGCATAGAATAACAAGAAAGTAGAATGATATTATCATTCTACTTTTTTCTTTTTTGAAACCTTTTTGCATTTAAAACGTACTATTAAGTATAACAGTTATTTTCATTAAGTATCACTAATTGAGAAAATAGTATTTTATGTTGGAGATGTTTAAGTTCTTGAAATGGTGGGTAATAATTAGTATATAACTAAAAATGATTCATTCTATATAAGGATTACCTAATAAGTAACACGAAATTGTGACAGTAATTTTTCCTAGTTAAATTTTTCATTAAAACGTATTTTAAAAAAATTAAAAGTGGTGTATACTAAAGAAAGTATATAACTACATTAAATTAATTATAATCTACTTTATATAACACAGACATTTGAAGGGACGTGTTTTTTAAAATGATGGTAACTTTATTCACTTCACCAAGTTGTACTTCTTGTAGAAAAGCAAAAGCGTGGTTAGAAGAGCATGAGATTGCATATAAAGAACGTAATATTTTTTCAGAACCACTTAGTATAAGTGAAATAAAAGAAATCCTTCGTATGACAGAAGACGGAACAGATGAAATTATATCAACACGATCTAAAATATTTCAAAAGCTGAATGTTGATTTAGAAAGTCTCCCGTTACAACGTCTTTACGAACTAATTCAAGAACATCCTGGCTTGCTACGTCGACCAATTATTTTAGATGAAAAGCGTCTACAAGTTGGTTACAATGAAGATGAAATTCGTAGATTCTTACCTAGAAAAGTACGTGCTTATCAATTACTTGAAGCACAACGTCTAGTTAACTAGTGTAATATTAAGCTAATTGTTTTTCAAAGTACTTTTTGAAAAATAATTGGCTTTTCTTTTTTTCTTCCACTTGCATTCAAGGCTAAATTTTTCTACAATCCATGTAGTTTGATTAATAATTTTAAAAGTTAAGCAGGAATCCTTTTCTTTTTTTTATAAACGACATACAATAGTAATAGACACTACACATTTGAGACGGTAAGAAGCGAAAGGAGATGTGTTAAATGGATATCGAGCGTATCAATGATAACACTTTCAAAGTATACATTTCATACATCGACATTGAAGAAAGAGGCTTCAGCCGAGATGAAATCTGGTTCAATAAGGATAAGAGCGAGCAGCTTTTTTGGGAAATGATGGATGAGGTTCATGATGATGATCATTTTGAAGAATTAGATGGTCCTTTATGGATTCAAGTTCATGCGATGGAAAAAGGTTTGGAAGTGATTGTTACAAGAACGGAATTAACAAAACAAGATGAGCGTTTAGGGAATAATTCAGATGCTGATGATATATCTAGTAAAATATTTAAAAATGGGGTATCAAGTTCTATCGGTCCACATGAGTTTGATGATTTTTCAAGTTATATGGATGAATTAGATGAAATTCCAACGGATTATACATTTGTTTTTGAAAGCTTTGAGGATGTAATTGGTCTAGCAAAAAAATTAGATGAGGCAGATTTACAGACTTCTTTGTATTTTTATGAAGAGAAGTATTATTTGCATATCGTTTTTGATTTTGATGAAACCGAATTTGAATTGGTACTTAATACATTAAGTGTTGTTTCAGAGTTTGCAAATAATTCAAAGACAACCATTCATATAATTCAAGAGTATGGGAAAGAAATAATTTCCAGTGGAGTTCTAGACGAGTTAAATAAACATTTTTAAAACCTTCTATTTATAGAAGGTTTTTTTGATTGCTTCTTTATAGAATCTTTCTGGATATGCCCTAATACTTTTGTTTAGAGTAGTTGCATTATTTTCTGAAAATTTGTATATTGGTATTTGGAGGTGATACCAATATTATCAGCTGTAACAAGAGATGGAGAAATAATCATACCTGCACAACATCCTCGAACCTTTTTAGATGTTTTAAAAACGAGCAATACCTTCTCCTGCGCTCAATGTAGCGAACAAGTTATTTTGAAAAATGGACCAATAAAAATCCCACATTTTGCTCATACTCGGAATATTTCCTGCAATCAGGCTTTTTCAGAAGGAGAAAGCGAGGACCATTTAAATGGTAAATTGGATTTATATGAGTTTTTGCAGAAACATTCATCATCCGTAGAATTAGAAGCTTACCTACCTTTTCTTCATCAAAGACCCGACCTATATGTTCAAAGCAATGTATCCAAATTTGCAATAGAATTCCAGTGTAGTCAAATCCCCGTTACCGCAATTCAGGATCGTACTAAAGGCTATATAACGAAGCAAATTATTCCTCTATGGATCTTGCGGACACCGAGAAGTTCCGACCTTCCAATCCATGAAATAGGCACTATGAAGCTATCCTCCTTCCGTCAACAGTTCTTTTATACTACCCCAAATGGAAAAGTAATACTCACTTATTGCCCTCGAACAAAGTATTTTCATTATATTGCAAATCCAATGCATGTAAAGGCTAATAATTATATTGTCAAAGTTAAGAAGCTATCCTTGGAAGAGCAGTCCTGGCCCTTTGCCATACTAAAAAAGAATTCATGGGAAGAGTTTCAAAAATACTTATGCTTATACAAGCACCAGCGGTCCAAGCATTTAGACAATCTATACTTTTTTAATAGAAAAGGAGTCCAATCCTTGTTCCTCCAAATATGCTATAGATGGCGAATGCATCCCAAGAAAGTACCTTTTTTTATAGGTATTCCAACTAAACTAGCTGTTGTTTTTCCTACCCATGCGATTGAATGGCAAATTCAGTTTATAGATTATTTACATCAACTAGGTCTATCCATTCCACAAGCAGACTATCAAAATTGTGAAACTTTTCTATTAGATAGAAAGATATCATCCCAACCTTCCTCAGAACATATAAAAGCAGTAGAAAACTATCTTAATACGCTTCAACGCTGTCTAATTTCTACTGAAGATGCAATATATAATAGTAAAATGAATTATTATTTAATGAAACGATTGTTATACAGTGAATTCCTTGCAAATTGATTTGAATATTGAGAAAATAGAAGATGATTCGAAATTCGAAACAGTAAGAGGGGGAGTTTAGTTTGACTACAGATACAAAAAATAAAATATTGACTCGTGACGAAGTAGCAGAAAATTTAACTTGGAAATTAGAAGATATTTTTGCTTCAAATGATGAATGGGAAAAAGAATATCTAGAGGTAGCGAAATTGTCAGAGAAGGCATCTTCTTATCAGGGAACAATCAGCAATGGTGCTGACGCTCTGTTAGAAGTGTTGACTTACCGTGATGAAATTACTTCAAGATTGCGTAAACTATATACATTCGCACATATGAGAACGGACCAAGATACTGCAAATAGCACATATCAGGCGATGGATAGCCGTATAAAATCATTGTATGTGAAAGTGTCTACTGTGCTATCGTTTTTAGTGCCAGAAATTCTTTCCGTCGATGAGACTGTAATTGCTAGTTATTTAGCTAAAAACAAGGATTTACAAGTTTATAAACAATTACTTGAAGAGATTAATAAAGAGCGTCCTCATGTACTTCCAAAAGAACAGGAAGCATTATTGGCACAGTTTTCGGAAGTTGCAGGTGCATCAGCTGATACCTTTGGTAAACTAAATAATGCAGATTTAGAATTTCCATTTATCAAAGATGAAGATGGCAATGATGTCCAACTAACCCATGGCAGATACTCACGTTTCTTAGAAAGTGAAGATCCGCGTGTACGTGAAGATGCTTTTAAGGCGATGTATGATACGTATGGAAAATTCCGAAACACATTTGCTTCAACGCTTACAGGGAATATTAAAGGAGACAATGTTAACGCTAAAATTCGTAACTATAAATCGGCACGTGAAGCTGCTATGTCTAACAATCATATTCCTGAGAGTGTATATGACAACTTAGTAAATACAGTCAATAAAAATGTTCATTTACTTCATCGATATGTAGCTCTAAGAAAAAAAGTATTAGGCTTAGAGGAAGTGCATATGTGGGATTTATACACCCCATTAGTGAAAGAATTGGATATGGAGTACACATACGAAGAGGCAAGTGATGCGATGCTTAAAAGCTTTGAACCTCTAGGTGAAGAATACGTGTCTATTGTCAAGCAAGGACTTGAAAATCGTTGGGTTGATGTAGTAGAAACGAAAGGTAAACGTTCTGGCGCTTATTCTTCAGGAACATATGGTACAAACCCATATATACTGATGAACTGGCAAAACAACGTTAACAACCTTTTTACGCTTGCACATGAATTTGGCCATAGTATTCATAGTTATTATACTAGAGCTAATCAGCCTTATGTTTACGGAGATTATTCTATATTCGTGGCAGAAGTAGCTTCTACATGTAACGAAGCATTATTGAATGATTATCTACTAAAAACGATTGATGATCCAAAGAAACGTATTTACTTATTAAATCACTGGTTAGAAGGGTTCCGTGGAACTGTTTTCCGTCAAACTATGTTTGCGGAGTTTGAACATATTATTCATCAATTGGATCAAGATGGTGAAGCCTTAACAGCAGACAAACTAACAGAAGAATATTATAAGTTAAATCAAAAGTACTTTGGTGATGATATTGTAATTGATGAACAAATAGGATTGGAATGGGCTAGAATTCCTCATTTCTATTACAACTACTATGTATACCAATATGCGACTGGTTTAAGCGCTGCAACTGCTTTAAGTAACCAAATTTTGACGGAAGGTAAGCCGGCTGTAGACCGTTATATTAACGAGTTCCTAAAAGCAGGTTGTTCAGATTATCCAATCGAAGTATTGAAAAAAGCTGGCGTAGACATGAACACTGCTGCTCCTATTGAAGAAGCGTGTCGCGTATTTGAAGAAAAATTAAATGAATTAGAACAACTACTTTTAGGAGAATAATAAAAAGGCTTGGCTTAATGCCAAGCTTTTTTTATGGAAATATACCGTAAGCACCAAATTACCTGAAAAAGAGATGCTGGTCGTAGTGATGTAAAATGCGATGAAACATCTAAAAAGAAACTCGGCAATCATACGGATGAGCCGTCCAGTGTAATTCACCAACGAAAAATAGGTTTTAATATAGTGTCAGCTTTATCGTTCTCAGTAAGGAGGGCGCTGATAATATGTTAGGGATAGAGGTAAGACGTCCTATGATGTATGACGAATTTGTGAAAAGATAAGCTAATATATTGTATTATATAATATGGCGTGGTAAAGTAAGAGTGTGAAATAAATCACAAGATAACATACACCCCTTTGTTTGAACGTGAACATTTCTCCCATCCCCTTTGTAAATGAAAACACCCTTTCCTCGGTAGGAGGAAAGGGTGTTTTCTGTATTTATGACAATAAACAACGGCCTATCTTATAAAAGATAGGCCGTTGTTTATTTATTTAAGCCGCCATAATACGGTATTTGGTAAGAGTAGTCTTTCAACCTTTTGCAATAATAGAAGTTTTTTAAGCTCACGTTCTGCTAATTGATTAGAAATATTATAATAGCTTGCAATCTCACTTGTAGTTAAAGAATGAAATCGATCAAAAAGCTTTTCAAGCAACGGAGGGTCTTGTATTTCAGGTTCTTTATTTAACATTTCTTGTAGAATTTGTACATATATCTCGTAAGGATAATTTCCGGAAACTTTTAAGCCTTCATCTTCGATATTTTCATTAAAGAATACAATACTTGGAAAAGAGTCGACTTCCATTTCACAAGTAATGGATAAGTCGCTTTGGAAGGACCTAGCACATTCATTGGAAATAAAATCCCGTGTAAATTCATCAACATCGAGTTTAACTTCTTCTGCTATTTCCTGTAAAACAGAAAAGGATGTAACATTTTTAGTCTTCAAAAACAAATATTCTTGTATTTTTATGAAAAACCGTAAAGCAGCTTTTTTCCCTTGGAATTCAGCAGCTTTTACAGCAATTGAAGGGAAAACTGAATGTTCTATTTTAGAAATACTGAATGGATCATTACTCAAATCGGCATTGGGAAAGTTACAAACTGTATTTAACTTATTCAGTTTAGTACTTAATACAGTGCGTACAGTAAAGTACTGGCCATACTCTACTTGCAATTTCCGTAGGGTAGGTTGCATATCCCAACAAGTTGGACAAAGTGGGTCCAAAAAAACATACATTTCAAGCGGCTTGTTTACTACTGGGGATGTGCACGTATCAGACGGAATTTGTATTCTTGTCACGTTTTCTCCTCCTCATGACTCGTTTGATTGACCATGTGGTTGGCTGTAAGTTCTAAACGGCGATAAAATGTATCCCGAGACTTCCCTTCTAAACCCACTGTATCCATCGCATCTCTCATACAGGAAAGCCATGCTTGTGCTCTTTCAGGAGTGATAGGGAATGGATTATGTCGCATTTTCATCATCGGATGTCCGTGTTCTTCTGTATATAAATTAGGTCCACCTAAATATTGAGTTAAAAATTGTTTTTGTTTTCTTGCTGTTTCCGATAAATCATTAGGGAAAATCGGTATAAGCAGTGGATGCTTTGCTACATTGCCGTAAAACGTATCAACGAGCAGATGTAATTTTTCTGCTCCGATTTCATCGTAAGGAAGTATAGGCTGTTGTGTCATTTTCTTTACCCCTTTGCTCTAGCACTATATTCATTCTATCAACGAAACCTAAATATCTCAAACAATTAGATTATCTCATAGTAAACGGTAGTCGAATTTTAGTGTAGACAACTAACGAAAAATCTAATGAAAATAAGCCTTTTAATCCCTTTTGATAGGACAAATATATTATTTTATCTTATTCCCTTACCAAAGGGAATGGCATAAAAAAACAACCTACTAATATTAATAGGTTGTTAATGTTTCGGTTATGCATGGAAGTTATTCATCACTTTTTGTACGTAATTTTGTGTTTCTTTATATGGTGGAATACCATCGTATTTTTTTACTGCTCCTGGTCCTGCATTGTATGCAGCAAGCGCCGTTTCAATATTGCCATCAAATTTAGTAAGCATTTGACTTATATATTTTGCCCCACCCATTATATTTTGTTCAGGATCTAATGAATTAGTAACGCCTAAATACTTAGCTGTACCTGGCATTAATTGCATCAATCCGGAAGCACCAGCAGAACTAGTAGCAGAGGGGTTAAAGTTAGACTCTTGTTTAATAATAGAAGAAATCAGTTTTTCTGGAACATTGTACTTTTCTGCAGCTCGTTTAATAATTTCATCATAGTCTGTCCCATTTGTAGTAGGGGTTGAATAAGAAGAGATTAAATCCGCTAAATTACTCTGTGCAGAGTTTACACTAGATGGAACAAATACAGGGGATTTTCCACTATATAATAATGAAGAAATATCTTCATTTGTCTGACTCCCTGTACTAGCTTGTAAAACTTGTCCTAACATATCAGAAAATAAGGAAGGATTGGAAGAGTCATTTTGAGAGCTTTGCACACTACCTAAAGTTTGCATTGCATTTATTTCCATTAAAACTTTTAAGGATTGAATATCCAAAGGGATCAACCTTTCAACATATTGTTATATTTCACTAGGCGAGCAATTTTCTTATCAGTGTGTCGAATTGGAATATTATGTGCTTCCAACAATTCAAGAAACACTTTTTTTCCATATTTTACATCACTACTCTCATATTCTACCTCATAATCCTCTGTTTGACTATAAATGGAGTGATCTAAAAAAAGAGTCCCGTTTTTATAGGACATTTCGACACGATTTGTTTGTAAGCTTCCGATACAGAGTAAAGGAGTGGCAAGATTAAATTGCTGTAGAAAGGGAATAGAAGGGAAAGTGGATTGATTGATAATAGCATCCCTTTCAAAATCAGACACTTCTACTGTATTTTCTTCCATCACATGTTCTTCTATCGGTCGTTTAAGAGTAAGTTCATTTTTATTTGTTAATACGCGCAAGCGAAAGCCCATCCGATTGTCCTTGAAAAAGTTATTTTGTGTATCAAAGTAATAATTTGTTTGGGTGTGAAAGTCCTTTTGAACTATTTGAAAAAAGGATACAAAGCATTCAAATTCTTGTTTTGTTAATAAATTTTTAAACTCTATTTCTTTTTCGGATTGCATATTACACGACCTTTCCTATTATTTCTATTATATGCGCTTTTCAAAGAGATTCAATATGTTAAAATAGTGGAAGCATAGACAGAAAGGAACGATTTATTTTGCCTATTACTTATAATGTGCTTAGTGGTGTCCAATTAGAAAATGATATACGCTTTACGCTAGAAGTATTACCTAATAATCCTCAGCTAAAAGCAGCGGGTCAAATGATTACTGATTCAGACTCTATGGCTTTTATTTATCTCTTAGAAGATGAAATAGGATATCATTACTTAAAGTTTGGTCAAGAAGTTTGGCCATTACTTGTAAACACCTTAAAAGCTGAAAAAGATCCATCGTTGCAAATCGGTGACAAAGAATTGATCTTACAGGGCTTTAAAGAGGAACTGAACATGCTAATTTTCAATATAGAAGGTAATGACAATTACGGTGCAGATTTCTCCAGAGCAGTGGAAGAAGCATTTAGTGAAATTTTACAACCATAGAACTAAGGTCATTGGAAGTGGAGGACAAGCTTATGGGGCAATGGGATCGCTTTTTGGAGCCATACAAGCAAGCTGTGTCAGAGTTAAAAGTAAAACTAAAAGGAATGCGCGCGCAGTTTGAAAGAGATAATACAAATTCACCTATCGAATTTGTAACTGGTCGTGTCAAACCGTTGGCAAGTATATATGATAAATCACTTGAAAAAGGAATCTTATTTGAGCCTTCTGATACGTTAGCGCAAGAAATACCAGATATTGCTGGCTTACGGATGATGTGTCAATTTGTAGATGATATAGAAACGGTCGTAGTTCTGTTGCGCGCTAGAAATGACATAAGAATAGTAGAAGAGCGCGATTATATTTCCCACAAGAAACAAAGTGGGTATAGATCCTATCATATGATTATTGAATATCCAGTTCAAACAATTCACGGGGAGATAAATATTCTCGCTGAAATTCAAATACGTACACTAGCGATGAATTTTTGGGCATCTATCGAGCATTCATTGAATTACAAATATAAAGGAATCTTTCCAGAAGAAATTAAAAAAAGACTTCAATATGCGGCAGAAGCAGCATTTCGATTAGATGAAGAAATGTCTTTAATCCGTGGAGAAATTCAAGAAGCGCAGAAATACTTTAGTGAAAATAAGGAACTATCTCATCCAAATCTCCTAGAATCCAAAAACGAAAGAGAGGGAACATGAATTATGAAATTTTTTATATTGTCCCGAAATGATGATTTATCGAATGAATTAATGGAAAGTGCCAAAACGTATCTAGTAGATTTTGGACTCGTTATTGATGAAGAAAACCCGGATATCGTCTTATCGATTGGTGGGGACGGCACATTATTACATGCATTTCATAAATATAAACATTTAACCCCTTCTGTTGCTTTTGTCGGACTTCATACAGGGCATCTAGGATTTTATGCGGACTGGAAACCAGAAGAGATTGAAAAACTAGTAATTAGCATAGCGAAAAAAGAATTTGAAGTAATAGAATACCCTTTACTTGAGGTAACGATCAATTATAAACATGGGGAAGACAGTTCGGTCTATTTAGCATTAAATGAGTCTACTGTAAAATCACCTGATGTTACATTAGTTATGGATGTGGAACTGAACGGAGATCATTTTGAGCGATTCAGAGGAGATGGTTTATGTATGTCAACTCCATCTGGAAGTACGGCATATAACAAAGCACTTGGAGGGGCCATTGTGCATCCTTCGTTAGAAGCGATGCAACTTGCGGAAATTGCATCTATTAATAACAGGGTCTTCCGAACAGTTGGTTCATCACTGGTCTTACCGAAACATCACTCATGTTTACTAAAGCCTGTGAAAGGACCGGATTTCATGGTTACTGTAGACCATCTTCAGTTATTACACAAAGATGTTCAATCTATTAAGTATCGAGTAGCAGATGAAAAAGTTCGTTTCGCTCGGTTTAGATCATTTCCTTTTTGGCATAGAGTTCATTCTTCCTTTATCGATAGTGATTTAGAAATATGAAAGAAGATTTAATCCATTTAGAATTTCGAGTAAATGAGTCGCAACAATTACTTCGGGATGCAATTCGGCAATACGGTATTTCGAAAAAAGCATTGACTAGTATTAAATACGAAGGTGGGCAAATTACGGTTAATGGAGTGGAGAAGACCGTACGCCATAAGTTAGATATAGGGGATTCGGTCAAAATTACATTTCCACCTGAGAAAAAGAGTTTGGGATTAATACCTCAGCAAGTCAACTTTCCAATTTTGATGGAGGATGACCATCTTCTCATTCTTACAAAAGTTGCCGGCATAAGCACAATTCCATCTCGCGAACATCCCACCGGAACAATGGCCAATTATATAGCTGGATATTTGGAGAAAAGTGGACTGTCTTCTACAGTACATATTGTAACTAGGCTTGATAAGGACACTTCTGGTATCATTTGTGTGGCTAAGCATCGTCACGCACATCATTTATTAAGTGAAATGCAAAAATTAGGCCAAATTTCACGTGCTTATGAGGCTTTCGTTCACGGTCATATTGAACAAGATGAATTAGTTATTGATGCTCCAATTGGTAGAAAAAATGGTAGTATTATTGAACGTATTATCGATGACAATGGTAAAGAGGCTAAAACCACTGTTCACGTATTATCTCGTTTTGAAATCGACGGAAAAAAACTTACGCATGTACGATTATATTTACATACTGGTCGTACTCATCAGATTCGAGTACATATGATGTCTATTGGTCATCCATTAATCGGAGATGATCTATATGGTGGTGAACTCCAAATCATAAGTAGGCAAGCACTTCATGCGAAAGAACTAAAATTGATACACCCATTTACAAAAGAGCGTATGCACTTAGTTGCTCCATTTCCAGAAGATATGAAAGCGCTGATTCCCACTAATTATTCCTAAGTGACAGGAAGAATGGTGGGATTTCATATTTTTAGTAACTGAGTTCGTATTTATAAAAAGTTAGTGGTAGCCAAACCAACCTCATCGGTTTCTAATCCAGAAGGACACTTCATTCCCTGTCACTTCGTCCACAGTGCGGTCTTAACATGGGAATCGCAGCTTTACGCTCCAATCAGCGAAGGTCATTAAACAAATACGAATTATAGGTTATAATATTAAGTTATTTTGTGTGTTTCATATTGTTGATTTAGTTAAAAGATTACCTAAATTTTATATTAAATTATTTCCTAGGGAATATTAACATTGCTTATTTAGTGCTTACTTCATACAATAAATAAGCAAAATGCAGAGAGGAGGAGAAAGTGTGAAAGATGAAATCACCCAAGAGCCCTTAGAGGAATCTATCTTAATTGAATTTTTATTGAATGAGTCAATGGAAGAGTTTAGAGAAGAATTTATGCAACTACATCCGTATGATCAGTCCATATTTTTTGAAAAGGTGGAGCCAGATGTACGTATGAAAATTTATCATTACCTTTCTCCTAAAGAAATAGCTGAACTATTTGAAGCGACAAAATTTGATGGCGAGCAATATGATTTGTTTATGCAGGAAATGGATATTACATATGCTGCAGATATGCTTTCCTTTATGTTTACAGATAATGCAGTAGATGTTTTAAATGAGTTAGGTAAAGATAAGGTTGCTAGTTATTTAAACATTATGGATAAGGAATCTGCAAAAGAAATTAAGGACCTCTTGCATTATGAGGAATATACAGCAGGTTCCATCATGACAACAGAATATGTAGTCATTCCAGAAAATTCAACATGTCGCTCAGCAATGACTATTTTGCGTAGCGCTGCACCTGAAGCAGAAACCATTTATTATTTATTTGTGGTGGACGATGATCATAAACTATCCGGTGTTATTTCACTACGTGATTTAATCATTGCAGATGAAGATACATTGATAAAGGATATTATGAATGACCGCGTAGTAAGTGTTTTAGTAAGTGTTGATCAAGAAGAAGTAGCAAGAATGATTAAAGACTATGATTTCCTAGCTGTTCCAGTAGTAGATTTTAAAAATCATTTACTAGGAATTGTAACGGTCGATGATATTTTAGATGTATTAGACGAAGAAGCATCAGATGATTACTCAAAACTTGCTGGTGTATCCAATATGGACACCTTTGATAAAGGACCATTACAAGCTGCTAGAAAAAGACTGCCTTGGCTTATTATTTTGTTATTCCTAGGAATGCTCACTGCTAATCTAATGAGTATTTTTGAACAAACACTAGATAAAGTTGCACTTCTTGCTGTATTCATTCCCCTAATTGCTGGTATGGCTGGTAATAGTGGGACACAAGCCCTAGCCGTCGCAGTTCGTGGTATTGCAACAGGAGATATAGAAGAAGAAAGTAAGACGAAACTACTTTTTAGGGAAGCTGGCACTGGACTGATTACCGGTCTCATTTGTGGTTTGCTTGTGGTCGGAGTAGTATTTTTTTGGAAACATGATTTACTAATTGGTATTTTGGTTGGTTCATCGATTTTTGGTTCGATTTTTGTTGCTACTTTGGGAGGTTCTTTTATTCCTTTATTGATGCATCGAATGAAAATAGATCCCGCAGTTGCATCGGGACCATTTATCACAACAGTAAATGATGTCGTGAGTATTTTAATTTACCTTGGATTGGCCACTTTATTTATTTCATCATTGTAGTTTGTATCATATTTTTAAAAATTGCATAAAGTAAAGTAAAAAGGATGTGCTAATGAACTCATTTAATGATCCTTTGCTCTTTATAAAAGGTCCTCCAGTTTTTCATCTGCCACCAAATGAACGAGCTGTAATTCCATACGAATTACTAGATGAAAGTACATCGATTTATGAAATACAGAAAAGTTATTCGACGAAGACACTAGCAATTATAGATAAATTAAAATTTTTAGCAAAACCATTTCAACGTAAAGTATATCAACCGTTAATATTTCATCTAAAGGGTGGAGTAACTGTGCCAGGTGAAGTAGAGCAGGTTGAAGATAGTCAAGTTACTTTACAAGTTGGAAAAGAAGAATTGATGACTGTTCCATTAGAAGAGATCGAAAAGATTATGTGGCGTGGAAGTATATTGAAGTGAACTTAGGCTATCCTATTGTAGGATAGCTTTTTTGTGTTTAAAGAAATCATTGACAGGTGTTTCAAATAAAAAATCACTAAAAAACCGCTCGGGTTCCCCCGAACGGAATAGACACTACAGATGAAACGATCAGTCACATACATCTAAAAATACATCGGCGATACATTCAATTGCACAGAAACACTCTAAGTCTACAGTAACACAGCTACCAGTAGATCTGAAGTTTCGAACTTTACAAAGTTTTCTTAAATCGATTTTTGTACCACAATCGTTTAATAAATCAACTTCTTTACGCTCTCTGTCAAGTGGCTCTAAAACTCTTAATGTTGCACAGCACCCGTCAAAGATATCTTCTACACGGAAGAAAACAGAAATACAATCACAATCAAATCTATCATTATCACGGAAGAATGCTTTAAAAGGATCTCCATCTTTCGTTAATAACATAAATACACGTGTGTCTGCTTGACGTCTGCTAGCAGGGCTAACAAGACCACCAAGTGGTTCTAGGAAACAATTTGTAGGACATTGAGGGCATTCGTCGTTTGTTGCTTGATCTTGAATGTCTTTAATTGCGCGGACAACATCACAAACACAGTTTCTAGAACGATGCTCGTCAGTAACATCACCTATTTTTCCACAACCCATTAAATTCACCTCCTCTTCATCTCTTACTAACGTATGTGGGAAGTTCATCTTGACAAGGGCAAATATCTCGTAAGCAATTTGCATATTTCAAATACCCGCGAGCATACTAACAAAAAAAAGGAGCAAGTAATCATATGAAAAAAAGCTTATTTGTTTTTCTAATGGTTTTATTGTTGGGCGCTTGTTCAAGCGAGAAAGAAAAAGTGATATTCCCCTCAGATAATTCCTCTTCATTAAAACCAATCATGCAAAAACAAGATACGATTTATGGATATAAAAGTGTGATAAATGAGGAAGATATTTTAGTTGCAATCAATATAAATCGCTTCGATCGTTTCAATAAAGCGAAAATCGAAAAAAAAATTACTAAACAAATTGAAAAACAATTTCCGGAAAAGAAAGTACTTGTTACAGGTGATCAAAAACTTATGTGGGAAGTAGAAACCATCATCGAAAAGAAATTGAAACAAAAGGAACTGAAAAAGTCGATTGAAAAAATAAAATTGTTATCAAAGGAAGAGACCTAATGGACCAACAACAATTTCAAAAAATAGTAGATGAAAAAAATCCCAAAGTGCCATTTTTTATGAACATACTCAAAGCATTCATTGTTGGAGGAATCATCTGTACTATAGGACAACTTATTACATTTTTCTATATGCGCTTTTTCCCTTTTACAGAGGGGACTGCTGGAAATCCAACGGTTGCTACTTTAGTATTTATCGCAATGATTCTTACCGGAACTGGTTTATACAAAAAAATTGCCCAAATCGGAGGTGCTGGATCAGCGGTACCTGTTACAGGATTTGGTAATGCAGTAATTTCAGCTGCAATAGAGCATAAATCGGAAGGGTATGTATTAGGGGTTGGAGGCAATATGTTCAAACTTGCAGGATCGGTCATTTTATTTGGTGTACTATCAGCATTTGTCGTTGCACTTATTAAAACAATATTAGTGAATATAGGTGTTGTCTCATGGTAAATACGTTTGGAACTCTTCAGTTTACAACTAAAATTTGTATAGCCAATACGGGAACAGTGGTGGGACCAGTAGAAAAGGATAGTACTTTTGCTGATTCCTTTGATGAGGTTCTTTCATTAGAAGCAGAAAAAGATGAAACAAATGAGCAGGCACATGCTCGGATGATTGAAAGTGCATGTCATTGGGCTGCTAAAAAAGGTCATACTCAAGTAGATAAAGTAGATGTTCTGATAGGAGGAGATCTTATCAATCAGTTATCTCCAACGAATTTTGCAGCGCGGAGCCTGGCTATCCCATACTTGGGGGTTTTTTCAGCTTGCGCCAGTTCGATGGAATCGGTTATTCTTGGCTGTCTTTTGTTGGAGTCAGGAAATGCGCGGACTGTACTTGCGGGAGCTTCTAGTCATCATCAAGCTGTAGAGCGTCAATTTAGGTACCCGTTGGAGTATGGTACTCAAAAACCCAAAACATCTCAATGGACTGTAACTGGAGCAGGTTTTTCTCTGTTAGAAAAAGACTTGAAAAATACTCCAGTCGTCACCCATGCAACTATTGGCAAAGTGGTGGATAGTCAACAAACAAACCCATTACATATGGGTGCAGCAATGGCCTCGGCTGCTAGAGATACAATCGAGCGACATTTAACGAATACGAATAGTAAAATGGCTGACTTCGATGTAATTATGACAGGGGATTTAGGCAATATAGGAATTTCTATATTAAAGGAAATGTTTCAAGATGAAAATACTGGTGTTATCTTGCAAGATGCGGGTGCTCAGTTCTATGGAAATGATAAGTTTTTCAATGCAGGTGGTAGTGGAGCAGGCTGTTCTGCTGTTGTTTTCTTCGGTCAAATATATGATCAGTTAAAAAAAGGATCTTTTAAACGTGTTTTGTTAGTAGCTACAGGGGCATTATTATCCCCTTTAACATTTCAACAAGGGGAAACAATCCCTTGTATTGCTCATGCTATTGAATGTCGTATGGAAAAGAGGGGTTAACATGATTTCATCATTAGTGACTGCTTTTATCGTTGGTGGTTTGATATGTGTTGTTGGTCAAATTTTCATGGATGTATTTAAACTAACACCTGCACATACATTAAGTACTTTAGTGGTATTAGGTTCTATATTAGATGGGTTTGGTTTATATGAGCCATTGATTGACTTTGCTGGTGCAGGAGCGACGGTTCCTATAACTTCCTTTGGAAATTCTTTGACACATGGAGCACTAGCAGAAGCAGAAAAGCATGGGTTAATCGGTGTATTGACTGGAATGTTTGAAGTAACAAGCTCTGGTATAAGCTCTGCAATATTGTTTGGTGTCATTGGAGCGTTCATTTTTCAAAAGCGGAAGACAACGTACTAGTTGATTCGCCCTTTTTTCCTTTCTCCTCTCGCATACAATAAGTTGAAGAGGAGAGGAGGGAAAGAGTATGTATGACTACTGTGGTGGAGGATGCCAAGGATACCAAGGATACCCGGGGTATGCTGGAGGCAACGAATATGGTGGCAACAAAAGTTCAACCTTTGTACTAATCGTTGTATTGTTTATATTACTAATCATTGTTGGTAGAAGCTTTCTCCCTTATTAATAAAAAACAATAAGATGTGAGGGGGAAAAATTATGCAAAATTCATTTTTTAAATCTATAGAAAATAAAACCGGTGTGTCAATGGATGACCTATTTACGCTTGCCAATGCCATCTCACATGCTGATTTTACGGATGATAAACAAGTTCGTAAAATTGTACGTAAAGTTGGCAAGTTAGCAAATAAACCTGTTTCTCAGGAATTAGAAGATGAACTTACACGCTCTATTTTACAGAGTGGGAGTTCGTTAAGTTTAGCAGATATTCAAAAACTATTATAAGTTTGTAAATTAATTAAACTTTTTATAAAAAAATAGGTTTAAGAATAATAGGATGGGGTAAAGCGTAATATAATAAAAATAATGTGGGGGTGGAGAACGTGGGATATATTCTTCCAATACAACCGATTCAATCACAAGTTTATGCTAATAGAATGATTGGGAATGATTATAATTTTGCTTATATTGATAATATTCAACCTGTAAAATTTAAATCTGGTTTTGATGATCACTTAGAAGAGCAGGAACAATTTTTAGAAGAGGAAGCAGAGCAATTAATGGAACAAGAAAGACCATCAATCCAACCATTATTTAAAGGCTTTATCCATCCAAATCCAGTAAACTTATCTCCACTAATAGCTGAAATCAGTGGTAAAGGAAACAGTGTTAATACGTATGTTTAGTTCATAGTATTAGAAAAATCGCTTATCTACGATAAGCGATTTTTTCAGGATGAATCTCAATTTTGAACTAACAAACAACGAAAATAAAAGGTCCAGCTAATTCCATCATGGGATTAGCTGGACCTTTGTTTATTACTCCGTCTGACTTAGTACTATGGTTATTTTTTATGTCCTTTTTTCTTTTCGTCTGAATGTTTCTCATCGTCAGCACTCTTTTCACTTGATTCTGATTTTTCATGTTTTTTCTTTTTATCTTTTTTGTCTTCATCTGTATTTTCAAAATTACTGGATTCTTTATGTTCTTTTTTAGTGTCTTGTTTTTTCTCTGAATCCTTCGAGGTCTTTTTTTCCTTTTTCTCTTTATCTTCTTTACTATCTTTTTCTTTTTTCGCATCCTTGTCTTTTTTGTTCTCTGATCCTTCCTTTGCTCCTATTGTTTCATCTTCTGATACGCTTACATTTTTATCAGCAATATCATTTGATGTATCTTCCGACTTATGATGAGGCATTTTTTTCTTTTTGTGGTCTTTCAAAATACTCACTACTTTCTATGATTTAATGACACTATTACAGAATATGAAGAGATGTATCATATTGTTCGGGGAGTTAAGATGATGGGTGCTTGTATAATTAAAGTGAAATGGGCGTTTAACCAATACTCAGGTCCTCCAAGATACATATAGATACAAGGATAACTAAAAAGGAGGTTAGAAAGATGAATAAGAAAATGTTACTCTCTCTAGTAGACAAAGTAATTAAAGTAGATAGAGGAGGCCCAGAATCGAGAGTAGGTTTACTCTTGTCAGCTGAGGACGATTACTTTACTTTATTAACAGAAAACGATGGAATTATATATTATAGTACACAACATATTAAAAGTTTGACGAATCATTCTAAAAACCAGACAGAATTCAATCTTGAAATACCGAAAGATTTTGAGTATATTCAAGCCGATGATTTCAAAGGTATTTTAAATTGTCTAACATTACAGTGGGTAAAAATTAATCGTGGTGGGCCTGAGACACTAGAAGGTGTTTTAGATTCAGTTACAGATGATTACGTAATAATTGTGGCGAACGAAGAAATAATTCGGGTTGCTTTATTCCATATTCGTAATATTAGTTATGGAGTGAAGATTGAAAAAACGAAAAAAGACAAAGATAAAAGTGGTAAAGAGGAAAATAAAAATAACAAAGAAGATAATAAAAATGAATCAAAAAATCAAGAAGAAGCAAAGTAAAGCTAGTAAATAAGTATGCATTCGTCGCTTTTTTAATTAAAAGCGACGAATATTCTATAAGGGAGGTGACCTCCAAGTGCAGAAAAGAAACTTCGAAAACGTATTATATGCCAATGAAAAGAAGAGTATAGGATTGTATTTAGCTAATAATCAATTCGTTGAAGGTATCTTATTAGATATTCAAGAAAATCATATTGTTTTGGAAGTGAATGAAAATACTTTCTATATAGCGATACATCAAATACAAGCAATTTCTAAGAATACTACCGATTTGTCTCTAGCAAAGAAGTTTAGTCCATATCTAGTTAGAAATGATATGACAGATGTGTTAATTGCATTAAGATACCAATGGGTTACGGTAAACAAATACGGAATTCCTACTCTTTATGGAATATTAAGCAGTATATTCGAGGATCATATCATTCTAATAAATAGGAAAGAGTTATTTTTTATTCCTATTCCACATATTACCGATATTTCTAGCAATATATCTGAAAGTGACCTCTACTTTTCTAATAAGAAGGAACAATTGGCTATCCAAAAACTATATAGATTTACTATTAGCAAAGGTTCTATTGAGGTTAGAAATGAGAATTTATCTGTGGAACAGGACAGAACTAAACTAATGGCCAATAAGATTGTTACAAATGTGACAGCTCCTCTACCCGAACCGGAAGTAAGGAAGAATCCAACCCCTGGTGAATTAACAGAGAAAGTTAGTACTTTAGTTAGTAAACAAGAAGTTGAGGCAGTGACGATTGGGATTACTGATATATTAGTGGACCCGATTAAAATAACCGGGTTAGAGGATAATGACACTTCTGCTAATGCTGAATTGGAGCTAAAAGGTAGCAGTGGAGATTTAGCAATTGCCGAGGCCATTATTTTAGAGTTCGAAGAGGAAGTATCCAGTATAGATGAAGTCGAAATTGAAGTAACGGACTTAATAGCTGAAGATAAATTATTAGATAAAGCTATTCCTCCTCAATCAGAAGAAAAACTTGAGATTTACCTAGATGAAATAAAAGATCAAATTGAAGAAGAACAAGTTAGTTTTGAATCCAATGAAGAACTAAATATTCCTGAAAAAAGGTCGAAAGAGAAGGGGAAAGATGTACTTCTAACGGCTTGGAGCTCAATGAATAGTGATCAATCTACTATTACATTACCAAAAAATAATGATTTGAAAAATAAAATGACACCCCCAATTGAAAATAAATTAGTGACCACGTCCAAGCCGGAGCTAAATGAACAGACAGATTATTCAAAACAACTTGGTGGAAACTCGGATGGGCAAGACAAACTAGATATCTTAGATAATCCACCGCGAACATTAGAAAAAAAAAAACCTCAATTAAATGTAAATGTGATGAGTAAAAAAGAAGTGAATGAAATGTTGGAGCAGCAATACTTTGCCTTGATGAATTACGCAGCAGTTCAAATTTCAAATGCGGTAAATTTTAAACAAACAGATAACAAATTATATTTTCACCCAAGAGTCGAGGGCAGTCCAGAAAAAGTGAGACAGTATGAAATGATTTATGGTTATCCAATATATGACTCTAGGCACGACACAGCTGCAATTGAAAAACAATATATATCGCTAATGAGACATGCAACGACAATGTACCGGAAGTTAAGACGGTAGTGTTTCAAGGACGAGTAAATACTAAAAGGAGTTGTGACCTTGAATAAAATTATTCAAAGTCTACTGAAGGAGTATGTCCAAATAGAGGTGTCAGGAAAAAAGTATTAAAGGGTACTCTAATTGATGTGGGAACAGATATTATAGTTATTTTTAATGGTACAGATTATATGTATATTCCTATCATTCATATCCATAGCTTCTGTCCTCTAAAGAAAAATGAGTTAGATACCCTTGCCCCAATAGAGTCTTCTAGTATTAAAACTGGTGGAAATAATCATGAACTATCCTTACGAGTAACGCTACATCAAGCTCAGGGAAAGAGCACTGAAATATACTTAATAGATGATCAGCCCCTACATGGTTATATCACTGAGATAATGGATGATTATTTTGAATTTTATTCGCCGATTTATAAAACTATGTATATATCTACCAAACATTTAAAGTGGCTAATTCCTTATCCTACAAATGAATGTCCTTACGGGTTAAATAATCTGAAGTTCCAACTATCAGCAGTGACAGAAGCTAGTGTAGATACTTTTAAAAACAAAATAGAAAAATTTATAGATAAGATTATTGTGTTTAATATTGGTGGAAGTAAGAGTCATATTGGAACTATAAAAAATGTAGAAGAACAAGTTGTACTTTTGGAGGCAGCTAGAGCAGTTAAGGATTATATAAATATAGATCATATAAAAACGATTCACGGAGTATAAAAAAAGTATATATAAAATTAGAAGCATGAAATATTTCATGCTTCTTGAAGTTGGGGATAGATAGAATTTATTTATTCTATTATGTAAATTAGTGAGATTCATAAAATATTTTAGAGAATATGGACATACACCTCGTTTCTCTAATGCGAAAGAGAATATACATACAAGGAAGGGGACAATCATAACAAGGAGAGGAAATGGTATATGTATGAGTTTGCAAATTGGGATCGCCATTTTGGTGTTCCTATCTACGATGTTAGTCATTTTTGTAAGACCTAGAGAAGTAAATGAAGCTTGGCCAGCAACAATTGGCGCTGGGATATTATTATTTGCAGGAATTGTGACTTTAGCAGACGTGTTTGATATTATCGATAAAGTTGGAGGGGCGTCCATTACGATAATATCGACAGTTGTCATGGCTGTTATATTGGAAAGCTTTGGTTTTTTCAACTGGGTAGCTACTAGAATTGTAGGTTTTTCAAAAGGATCAGGTTATCGATTGTATTGGTATATACAGTTATTATGTTTTGGAATGACATTATTGTTCAATAATGACGGAAGTATTTTGATAACAACTCCCATTTTAATACTACTACTTAAGAACATGAGACTAAAACCTCCTCAACAAATCCCCTATTTAATCAGTGGAGCTTTAATTGCGACTGCCTCCAGCGCACCTATCGGAGTAAGCAATCTAGTTAACTTAATAGCATTAAAGATTGTTGATATGTCTTTATGGATGCATACTTTAATGATGTTTGTCCCAGCAACTTTAGGGTTATTATTTATGTCCTGTTTGATGTTTGTTATTGTGAAGAAAAGACTGCCTGAAACTTTACCAAACTCTCTCATAAATGTGGAGGAATCATTTTTTACTCAAAACTTTCATCCACTGAAAGCAAGCATCTCCCTGGAGACGAAACATAAGCGTAGTAAATTTATGTTCAAGATCCTATTCTTTGTCTTAGTTGTAAGAGGGATGCTATTTTTTGCTTCTTATGTAAATATTCCCATTGAAATTGTTGCAGCAATTAGTTCGCTGATTCTATTACTATGGAGAGGGTATTATTTAAAATCTAATCCAATAGATATTTTGAAAAAGACTCCATGGCATATTCTACTTTTTGCATTTTCTATGTACGTAATTATCTACGGCCTACACAATGTCGGTCTAACTGCACTACTAGTTGAGTGGTGTGAACCGATTGTTCAGCAGGGGTTATTCCAAGCTAGTTTCATCATGGGGGGGTTAGTGTCTATACTATCAAACCTTTTTAACAATCATCCTGCCTTAATGATTGGGACGATAACATTAACAGAAATGGGCTTAGACCCGATTACTTTAAAAACGATTTATCTTGCCAATATTATTGGGAGCGATATGGGTTCACTGTTGTTACCAATTGGCACACTTGCTTCCCTTATTTGGATGGACATTTTAAGGAAAAATAAAATTAAAATTACATGGAAAGATTATTTGAGCATCTCGATAAAAGTAATTCCTATAACAACGATTGTAACGTTAACCCTCTTATACTTTTGGGTGCAAATCGTTTTTAATTGAAAGAGATGAAAAGCCTATGATTAAGCGGGAACTTTTCAAACAAAATGGAGATTTCCTGCTTTACTATTTAAAACAAAAAACCATAAAAAGTCTTATCTCCAACTAGGATGTTTATGAAGTTTGGAATATTTTGATGAATTTTATATGGATACATATATGGTTTGAATTCATTCGTTAATAGTATATATATGATATAGCATGAAAGAATGTCACGGAAATGAAAATTTTGTAAATATTGGTCACTAAAAAAGTTTTAAACGTAAAATGGAGAGTCTGACGTTAGTCAAAACTCTCCATAAAATTGTCGTATTAAATTTGTTTCTCCATCGCTCTGTGAGGAATTCCAGCCTCTAAAAATTCAGGTGAAGTAATAGTATACTTTCTTTTTTCATAAAAAAGAATGGCCTGACTTTGTGCATTTAGCTTTAGCTTATTAATGCCGGTAGAATTCGAGTAGTCCTCCATGCATTGCATCATGAGATTACCTAACTTTCGTCCACGATAACTTGGAAGAATACATACTCTTTCTACTTTACCTATTCCAGGTTCAATAACTCTAATTCTACCTGCGCCGAATGGAGTGCCTTCGTCGTATGCTACAAAATGTACTGCCTCTTCGTCATGCTCATCCAGTTCAAGATGAAGAGGGACGTCCTGTTCTTCAACAAAAACTTTTCTTCTAATTTTTATAGCATCTTCATATTCTTTTTCAGTTTCCACTTTCTTTGCGTACACCAATACTTACTCAGCTCCAGACAATCTAAATGTTTCGTATACAGTCCATGATCCATCTTCCAGTTGATATAAAAGATGTAGGCGATCGATTTCTTCTTCAAACTGTGCACCAATCATTTTTAATTGAGGCAGTATATCATCATGTTCACTTGCGTTCATCTTTTGAGCAATTGTAATATGAGGAACAAAAGAATAGCTTTCATCCTCATTATATTGAATATCATTTAAATCCTCATGCAGTTTAACTAGCTCAGCTGTTGGTTCCACATGAAAGTATATAGCATTAGTAACAGGGGCAAATGAACTTACCTTAGTTGTTTTTAAAGTAAATGGTTTATGATTACGCACTACTTTATTAACCTTTTCAGCGATGGTTTTAATCTCATTTTCATCGGCTTCAAATACACCTTTGACCGTCATATGTGGAGTGATTAAAGCATAGTGAGGGTCATAACGCTTTCTATAGGAGTTTGCGAAGTCCTGTACCTTTTTAGATGGAAAAGCAACAATTCCGTATTTCATTTTTCATTACCTCCTCAAATTATTAAAATAACAATATTACCTATTATAACAAATCTTTCTCTATAGGCTAAAATTTTGCAACAACGCTCTTTTTATATCTGGTTGCCAAAGCTTCCAAGTATGGTCTCCTCTTAATTCGTCATAAAAGGTCAAAAATCCTTTATTTTTAAATAAATTGTGTAACTCTCTATTTGGAGTAATGAAGTCCGTTAATAAACCGTCCCCTGTTTTCACGGCTTTTTCTTCCGTTCCAATGACGTGGTAAAGAGAAAATGCATGAACGTCTTTATATTTCTCGACGGATTCTATTACAGCCTGATTGACAAGTGGGGAGTGCATTATTACTCTTCCAAATGTATTTGGATAGGCTAAAGCTGTCATGAGTGAAACAGTAGCAGCTAACGAATCGCCTATTAGTGATCTGCCCATTCCAACTTGATAAGTAGGATAGTTTTCATCTATATACGGTACTAATTCTTGCGCCAAGAAACGTTTGTAAGCAGGAAATTGAGAACCATCTGGATGATATTTATCTCTTCGATCTTTTACGTTTTTATAAGGTACTCCAACTATGATTAAGTTCTCAATTGCTTGTTCTTCATATAACTCATCAGCCATTCGAGAAATTCTTCCTAGTTGAAAATAGTCTTTTCCGTCAGATGCTATTAGTACAGAGTATTTATAGAGAGGTGAATAATTTGGAGGCAAGTATATTAGAAGTTGCATTTCTTCCTGTAAAGCCTCACTAAAAAACGATATATCTTGTATAGTTCCCTTGTTCATAATTTCCTCCTAATATCATTCATGTAGTACAGAAATTGTATCATATACTAGCAAAGAGGTATAATAAACGAAATGATGAAACAACAAGGGGGATAACAATATGGATAGACAAACATCTAGAGTCCATTCTCGTGAAGTAGAGCAAGCTACAAAAGACGCGTTAAAAAGACGTGGAGTTACTTTAGAAGAAATAGCAGAGATTGTATTTGAGATGCAATTTCCTTACAATAAGGGACTTACTATAGAACATTGTATAGAATCTGTTAAAAGTGTATTGAAAAAAAGAGAAATGCAACATGCGATATTAGTTGGTATCGAACTTGACGAGTTGGCAGAGAAGAAAATGCTATCTGCACCATTGCAACAAATAGTGGAAGCGGATGAAGGTTTGTTTGGGGTAGACGAAACGATTGCATTGGGAGCTGTATTTACTTATGGCAGTATAGCAGTAACTACATTTGGCCATTTAGATAAAAATAAAATTGGACTTATTTCAAAATTAGATACTAAAATTGGAGGAGCAGTTCATACATTTTTAGATGATTTAGTGGCGAGCATCGCTTCTAGTGCAGCTTCACGTTTAGCGCATCGGACAAGAGATTTAGAAGAACAAAATGAAACCTTTGCAGATATTTCACCTGAAGAAACAGTTCCAGAAGCTAAAATAAAAGGCGCAAGAACATAATAAAAAAATACAGTCAGTGGCGCCATCTCCCACTGATTGTATTTTTATTCACCGGACTTTTTGAAACCGGCTTGTATAGCATCCTGCTCAGTACAAAACCATTCTTCAGGATTAGTTTGTTCATAATATTTCCCGCTAGGTATATGGTAAATTTTTTTGCCTTGCCGATTAATATTGCCTTTGATATTACATTGTTCAGTTGTGGATTTTTCTTCAGCATTATTATTAGTTAGAACTTCAGTATTAAAACCTCTATTAGTAACGTAGTTATCTGTCTCCCATATACCAATACTTCTTTCTTTAGCCACTTTAGAAGCTTCCTCAAACTCGTCTAAATATCGAGTGTTCGGAGGGAAGATATAGGCTATCCTTGCTAGTCCCTCTTCGAGCAATGTTTCTTGGACGCTTTCGCCGTCTACATACACATAAGCGAGCATTCTACCATAGTCGTCTAGTCGATTTCCTACATCAAACTCAATGGTTACATTCCCACTCTTTAATATTTCCTTGTTGCGTTGCTTTGCTTCTTCACCAAATGGTTGTTTTCCTAGAGTGTGATGATTTGTTTCGGGAGTGTCTATTAACAAGTATCGAACTTTTTCTATGTCTCCATTATATTTAACTTTAATCGTATCACCGTCAATAACTTCCACAACTTCAACAGCTATTTGATTGGTACTTCCATCAGTTTGAATCACACCATTAGTGGAACTTTCATCACAACCATATAGAAGTATAGTGAATAGAACTAGATAAGCAAAAATCTTCTTCATTTATTATCACCCATTGTAGTTTAGCATATAAATAAAGAGGAAATAAAAAATCAGCTTTTCCTTATACAATAGAAGGGAAAAGCTGAAATCCTAAATAGATTATTCAATTAGTGTTTCTCCATTTCACCTTGATCCTCTTGAAAATATAAAAATGTTTCTTCTTCTAATTCATTTAAACGCTCTTTATTTAGCCCTAATGCGAAAGCTCCTGTAAAAATGGGCTCCCACCAAGTTTCTGTTTCAGTCATTATTATTTCCTCCCTTTTAATAATTCGTTTTGTTTATATATACGATTTTTATACCCTGCTGAGCTTCGCATATAAACCAATTACGTGAAAAATGAATCGTTTAGCACAGGGATTCTGAAGTCTTATAGACTTATAGTTGTAGTCTATTGGTGGAAATGACTTCTTACAATTAGTATTCCACGAAAGGGAGACTTCATGTATTGCATATTAAATGTTTATTCTTTCTTCTATTAGAAAAAAATAGTATGATTCCTTTAAGATTAAATGAATAAAAGGGGAGAATAAAAAATGAAATTTTCAGAGCAACAATTAAACCATATGCTAGAAGAGCATCAAGCCTATTTTTATGCTGGAATGACTCGACCTGTAGAATTTCGAATAGCCCAATTAGAAATACTTAAAAGTACGATTAAGAAATATGAAGTAGAAGTAATAGAAGCATTATACAAGGATTTAAGAAAGAGTGAATTCGAAGCCTATGTCACAGAAATAGGATTAGTTTATGACAATATTTCCTTTATGATTAAAAATATTGCGCAGTGGATGGAACCGAAGTACGTAAAAACACCTGTTGCTTTAATGCCATCTAAAAGCTTTGTTGTAAATGATCCTTATGGAACCGTATTAATAATTGCACCATTCAATTATCCATTCCAACTTATTATGGAGCCGCTAATTGGAGCAATTATTGGAGGAAATTGCGCAGTTATTAAACCTTCAGAAGCAACACCTCACACCACTAATATTGTGAAGAAAATTATTTCTGAAGCATTTGATCCGAGATATATTAGAGTATTAGAGGGAGAGAAGGAAGAAACTTCTTTGTTAATACATGCTCCTTTTGATTTTATATTTTTTACTGGAAGCGTCCAAGTAGGAAAAATAGTGATGAAAGCAGCTGCAGAGCGATTAACACCCATTGCTTTAGAATTAGGTGGGAAAAGTCCAGCGATTGTGGATCATACTGCAAATTTAGCTGTAGCAGCTAAACGTATTGTGTGGGGGAAATTTGTGAATGCAGGTCAAACATGTATAGCGCCCGATTATGTATTAGTGGAAGAATCGGTAAAAGATAAGTTTATCGAACAGATGAAAAAAGCGATTACACAGTTTTACGGAAAAGAATTGCAACAAAGTCCTGACCTTGGAAGAATAGTAAATGGTAATCATTTTGATCGTCTTAAGAGAATTTTAGAAGAGGAAAGTGACCATATTATTTTTGGAGGGAAAACGGATCGTGATGATTTATTTATGGAACCAACTTTATTGAATGGAGTTGATTTCAATAGTCCGTCGATGGAAGAGGAATTATTTGGGCCGATACTACCTATAATCGCTTACAATGATTTACGGACTATAATCCAGCAAATTCGTAAATTCCCAAAACCTTTGGCTGCTTATATGTTTAGTGAACATGAGAAAGCGCAACAATTCTTTCTTCAAGAGCTACCATTTGGAGGAGGCTGTATAAATGACACAATCACGCATGCTGGAAGTGCTCATTTACCATTTGGGGGAGTAGGGAACTCAGGAGTACAATCCTATCACGGAGAAGCAAGCTTTACTCTATTTACACATCAAAAGTCTATCGTGAAAAAAAATACAAGCTTACCAGTAAATATCGTTTTCCCACCTTACAAGAACAAAGTGAAGTTAGTGAGAGGCTTACTAAAGTAATGATATCAGCCAATAATTAGCTACGCGGGGGCTTTATAAAATGAGATAAGTCATTCTAGTCTTTGTACTAGAATGGCTTTTTTTAAATACTTAATAGATTTCAAAATGTCACAATTCATAAATAATAGGTGAGTTATTATGGTGATTCCATTGACAAAGGGTGACTATTTTACTAAAATTGACGTATATTACTAATACTAAACAATCATTTTTAGGTAGGTGAGGCACTATGGAGTCTGTATTTAATACAAATACCGATGAATTATTATATAAAGTTAAAACTGCAATCTTCAATGAGTCATTGGGTAGCGATATAGCACTTCAGGAAAAGCTAGATGATGCCTTTTTTAAAATGGAGCTCATGGACTATGCAGTGAATGAAACGATGATAATAGCGGTAACCAATAAGGTAGGACAAATATTATTCGTGAATGACCGCTTCTGCCAGATTACAGGATACTGTAAAGAAGAACTAATTGGAAATACACATAGAATTATTAACTCGAAAACTCATCCTGAAGCTTTCTTTAAAAACATGTGGTCTACTATTCTAAATGGACATACATGGACAGGTGAAATATGTAATAGACGTAAGAATGGCGAATTATATTGGGTGAAAACGTATATAATACCTGTTGAAAATAACGGATATGATACCTATTTTCTAAGTATCCGCACTGATATTACTATAGAAAAAGAAAAGGAAATATTATTGCAGTCCAAACTACTTTCTTCCTTTGAAACTGTGGCACACCATATAAACAATCTTGTCTTCAAAGTGGAAAAAGATAGTGAAAATAATTATGGTTTTTCATTGTTGACCGGAAAATTAGCCTCAGAGTTTTTAGCAAAGAAAGGTCTACAAACGATTCAACCTAGCATAAATTCTATAAAAAATAAAATATTAATTCCTATTTATAATATGAATACATACATCTCAGAAGAGATGACGAATCGGTTATTATTTAATCTAAAAAAAGTTATTACAGGTGAGAAAGTCTCTTATAAGGAATGGTTAGATGATAGATGTATACATATTACAATCTCTCCTATTGAAACAAATGGAACAATAAGTGGCGCGATTGGTATTGGAAACGATATTACGGAACTAGAGTCGGCAAGGACTAAATTGACTGAGCTTGCCTACCGCGATCATTTGACAAATACGTTTAATACTGCAGCTTTAGAAAGAGATATTGTACAAGTGATAAACGAAAACACACCTTTTAGTTTTCTATATATTGATTTGGACAGATTTAAAAACATTAATGATTCCCTTGGTCATTTTACTGGTGACTCCCTCTTGAAGTTAGTAACGGCTAGGATTAAGGATTTTTACAACACTACAGGGGAGTTATATCGCATTGGTGGGGATGAATTTGTTGTGCTTATTAAGGGGGAAACAGAAAGAACTAAAATGCTAGAAAACGCAAAGCTACTTATTCAAAAGGTAGAAGAACCTTTTAATATAGAAGAAATGGAAATTCATATATCCTGTTCGATTGGGATAGCGTTCTTTCCACTACATGGATCTAGTTATAAAGAAATTCATAGAGCGGCTGATTTAGCGTTAAATATTTCAAAGGAAAATGGTAAACGAAATGCGGTGCTGTTTGATTTGAAACATATGGAGGGCTATGTCAACAAAGTAAGCTTAGAAAGTGATATACGTAGCGGATTGGACAAGCATGAATTTTATCTTGTCTATCAACCAAAAGTCAATTTAAAAAGAGGAACGATTGAAGGCTATGAAGCATTGATACGTTGGAATAAAAAAGGAAAAGAAATTATTCCTCCAAATGATTTCATACCTTTCGCAGAAGAAACGGGTCTCATTATCTCAATTGGTAAATATGTTTTAGAAGAAGCATGTAGACAAGCTGCATTATGGATTAAACAAGGGGTCCGTTTTAAAACTATTTCCGTTAATATAAGTCCTATAGAGCTAGAGCAAAATGATTTCTTAGCAAATGTACATACAATTCTAGAAAAAACAGGTTTACCTCCTCATTATTTAGAAATTGAGTTGACTGAAAATGTTTTAATGAAAAATATGGAAAGATTATTGAAAATATTACATGACCTTGAGTCAATGGGTATTATACTTGCAATGGATGACTTCGGTTCTGGTTTTTCTAATTTCCGATATTTAAGTGAGTTACCGATTCATACATTGAAAATTGACCGTAGTTTGACAAGCCAAGTATTAATAGGTAGAGATGCAGTAATTGTATCCTCTATTATTAATATTGGTCACAGCCTTGGTCTCGAAGTAGTAGCAGAAGGAGTAGAGACAGCGGAGGTCATTGAGTTTTTAAGAGAAAATGACTGTCATACTGTCCAAGGATATTATTTCTCTAAACCTTTAGAGGTCCATCAAGTACCTGAATTTGTGCTGGGAAATTAAATAAAAAAGTGGATTTACTCTTTCGTCTAGTCTATGACAACAGATAAGTAGTATTACTTTATCTAATGATAATCTAGATACTTAAAGTGAATCCGCTTTTTTAGTTGTTGAAATAGTATCCTAATTAGGTGTATCTGATTATATAAGATTTTGTTAAGATAAGACTAAGGTAGTGAAAGGGGATAAAAAAGTGTCATATACATTTGAAGCAAAAGAAACGGTAGCATTATTAAAGCAATTAGTAGAAATTCCTAGTCCGTCTGGTTATACAAAAGAGATTATGGACTTCATGGAAAATATATTAAAGCAACTGCAAGTGAATTATATTCGCACTAATAAAGGTGCATTAATCGCTACTATAAAAGGAACAGATGATACAAAGCATCGACTTTTAACAGCCCATACAGACACATTAGGTGCGATGGTAAAAGAAGTGAAAGGTAGCGGAAGGTTAAAACTTACGATGGTAGGCGGCTTTAATTGGAATGCTGTGGAAGGTGAGTATTGTACTATTCATACAGCAGATGGCAAAAAAATTAGAGGTACTATTTTAATGCATCAAACAACTGTGCATGTATATAAGAATGCCAGTGGTTTACCTAGGGATGAGCAAAATATCGAAGTTCGTATAGATGAAAAAGTATTAACGGCTGAAGATACACGTAAATTAGGTGTAGAGGTTGGAGATTTTGTTTCATTTGACCCTCGATTTGAAGAAACTGAAAATGGTTTTATCAAATCTCGCCATCTCGATGACAAAGCGAGTACAGCATTACTACTTCAATTAGTCAAAACCATTCAAGATACAGACATGACATTACCTCATACAACACATTTCTATATTTCTAATAATGAGGAGATCGGATATGGGGGTAACTCTAATGTGCCTGCTGAAACAGTAGAATATTTGGCTGTTGATATGGGTGCTATCGGAGATGGTCAATCGTCTGATGAGTATACCGTGTCTATTTGTGCAAAGGATTCTTCAGGACCTTACCATTACGAGCTAACTCGACGATTAGTAGAATTGGCGAAAAATGAAAATATTGAATATAAGTTGGATATTTATCCTTACTATGGATCTGATGCATCGGCGGCTATTCGTGCAGGATATGATGTGAAGCATGCACTTTTGGGACCTGGTATTGAAGCATCTCATGCATACGAGCGTACACATATTGATTCGTTGAGAAATACAGCAAAACTTTTATATAGTTACGTAAATACAAAAATGTCATAAGAGTCCTGCTTATTTAAGCTTAGCGCCTAACCTGCCAGATTCAATTTCGAATATAGGTTAAAGGTATACTGTGCCTTTAACCAATTTTTGAAGTGATTTCTAGGTCGAAATTGGCGCTTTCGCTTTTTTTATCAAACTTCAACATCATGCTCCATGAGTGATAACATATGGTTCGATAAAGAGGAAAATGTTTTTTGCTGCGGTGTTTCCAATGATTTTCAGAGTAAACATAAGCACTTACACTTTTTTTACTTGTTTTTTGCTCCCTAAATCCATATGATAAGAAAGTGAAATAAGAAGGAGATATAACAGAATGGATATAAAATTACAAGATGAAATATTGAAAAGAAGAACCTTTGCAATTATTTCCCATCCCGATGCTGGTAAAACGACTATTACGGAAAAGCTTTTGTACTTTGGTGGAGCTATTCGTGATGCAGGTACAGTTAAAGGTAAAAAATCCGGGAAATTTGCAACGTCTGACTGGATGGAAATCGAAAAGCAACGTGGAATTTCGGTAACATCATCCGTTATGCAATTTGACTATAATAATTGTCGTATAAATATATTGGATACACCTGGACATCAGGACTTTAGTGAAGATACGTACCGTACACTAATGGCTGTTGATAGTGCAGTTATGATAGTCGATGCTGCAAAAGGTATTGAAGCTCAAACGTTAAAACTATTTAAAGTTTGTCGTATGAGAGGAATTCCTATTTTTACGTTTATAAACAAACTTGACCGTCAAGGGAAAGAACCTCTTGAACTTATGGAAGAGTTGGAAGAGGTACTAGGTATTCAATCATATGCCATGAACTGGCCAATAGGTATGGGGAAAGAATTTTTAGGGATTTATGATCGTTTTAATGGACGGATTGAACAATTCCGTACGGATGAATCAGAGAGATTTCTTCCTATAGATGAGAATGGAGAACTTGCCGTAGATCATTCGATGAAAGCAACTTCTTATTACACTCAAGCAATGGAAGATATTATGCTGCTAAATGAAGCAGGTAATGATTTTGATGAGGAAAAAGTACTTGCAGGTGATTTAACACCAGTATTCTTTGGTAGTGCTTTAACAAATTTCGGGGTTCAAACATTTTTGGAGACTTATTTACAGTTTGCTCCAACCCCTCAACCACGCATGACTGAAAAAGAGGAAGAAGTAAATCCACTAAATGAAGATTTTTCTGGGTTTATCTTTAAAATTCAAGCAAATATGAATCCAGCTCATCGTGACCGTATTGCTTTTGTGCGAATTGTCTCTGGTAAATTTGAGCGTGGAATGACCGTGACTTTGGCTCGGACGGGGAAAACCTTCAAAGTGACACAATCTACACAATTTTTAGCAGATGACCGTGAAACAGTTGAAACAGCAGTTGCGGGAGATATTATTGGGCTATACGATGTGGGGAACTATCAAATAGGGGATACCGTTGTCGGAGGTAAAAAAGCATTTACGTATGAAAAACTACCTCAATTTACACCGGAATTATTTGTGAAAGTAACTGCTAAAAACGTACTTAAGTCGAAGCATTTCCATAAAGGAATCCAACAGTTAGTGCAAGAAGGAGCAATCCAATACTATAAGACACTTCATACAGAAGAAGTTATTTTAGGTGCTGTTGGACAGCTTCAATTTGAAGTGTTTGAGCATCGTATGAATAACGAATACAATGTCGATGTTCGAATGGAATCGATTGGCTCAAAAGTAGCACGATGGATTGAAAATGAGGAAGATGTAAAGGAATCGATGACAGGTCCACGCTCGATGCTTGTCCGAGATCGATATGATAATTATGTATTCCTGTTTGAAAATGAGTTCGCTACTCGTTGGTTCCAAGACAAATACGAGCATATTAAACTTTATAATTTACTTTAATCTCCAAGAGGTTGCCTATCAGGTGACCTCTTTCTTTTGTAATAATGGAAATTGTTTTACTAGCGGTCGAGAGCCAAATACTAGTGCTTCCAGTGGTTATACCTCTCGGAGCTCTATATATTACTGCAAGTCATACTAGACTAAGCGTTCTCGAGGCACAATAACTTTCCAAGTGAAATTTTTATCCGAAAAAAGCGTGTAATAGCGTTCAATCTCATGGGGGCTTTTATTTACATGTGATAAAAATTTGAACTCTTCTTCTGTAGAGCATATGATATAAATAGCACAATAAGAAGGTGGTCCCCCGAAAATGAAAATTAGTGACTTTTCTATAAAAAGACCCGTATTTACAATTGTTATAATGTTCTTAATCATAATTCTGGGCGGGGTTTCATTTTTTAAAATACCTGTTACGTTAATACCAGATTTAAATCCACCAATCGCAGTAGTTGTTACAAATTATCAAGGGGCAAGCCCAGTTGAGGTAGATGAGAAAATTACGAAGCCTTTGGAAGCTTCACTTAGCACTTTGCCAGGAATTGAGTCTGTAAATAGTACTTCACAAGAAGGGGCAAATTTCATCTTGCTAGAATTTGATTGGTCTACGGATATGGATGCCATTCAAATGGATGTTATGCAGCGTATCGATATTATTCCTCTCCCTGATGGAGCAGACAAACCACGATTCCTTAAATTTGACCCTGCCCAATTCCCGGTTATCCAACTTGCACTGAATGCGGAGAATTCTGAAACTGATATTCAGCTAATAGCTAAGCAATTAGAGAAAGAACTGTTAAGAACTGAAGGAGTTGCAAGTGTTAATATATCTGGTTCTTTGGTGGAAGAAGTGCAGATTTTACTGGATCAAGAGAAATTAAAAGCTAAAGGACTTACACAGTCAGATATTGTACAAGTCATTCAAGTAAATAATATTTCCCTTCCAGGTAATCCCGTTGAAACAAACGAGGGTAAATCACTTACTACTCGTATCATTAGTACACTAACGTCTGTAGATGATATTAAAAACTTAGTTGTCACAGTTAACCCGTTAGATGGGACGGCAGTTACAATTGCCGATGTAGCAACGGTAGATTTAACAAAGGCAGAGCAGTTTTCGGAAACTAGAGCCAACGATGCACCGGCTGTTTTACTATCAGTTTTCCAAGAATCTAGTGCTAATACAGCTAATGTCTCCACATCTTTTCAAGAAGCATTAGATAAGCAATTGGAGAAAAAGGCGTTTCAAAATGTAAATGCCAACATACTTTTTGACCAAGGTGACTATGTAAAAATTGCTATTAATAATATTGGAACTACTCTTATAACGGGTGGATTACTGGCAATGGTTATATTATTTATATTCTTAAAGGGAATAAGAAGTCCTATTATAGTTGGGGTTGCTATTCCGTATTCCGTTATTGTAACGTTTGTTCTTATGTATTTTGCTGGTTTTTCTCTAAATATTATGACGTTAGGCGCATTAGCTCTTGGTATAGGGATGCTTGTGGATAACTCCATTGTTGTTATTGAGAATATTGAACGACATTTAGGTTTAGGAAAAACACCAAAAGAAGCTGCCAGTATTGGAACGAAGGAGGTAGCAGGTGCTATAACTGCTTCCACTTTGACTACAATAGCTGTGTTTGTTCCAGTTCTCTTTTTATCTGGTCTAATTGGACAGATATTCACAGAATTTGCGCTTACGATATCTTTCAGCTTGTTTGCATCATTAGTAGTAGCCATTACTGTTATTCCGATGATGGCAAGTAAATTATTGAAAAAGCCAAAAGGAAATATAGAGGCTAGAAGAAGAAGGTCGAAAACGTATAGTAATTTTGAACGATCGATTAAGTGGACTTTAGGTCATCGTGCCATGATATTAATAATTACTGTGATTCTTTTAGTAGTTTCGACTATCGGCTTATTCCGCGTTGGGACAGAATTTTTACCCGCTACAGATGAAGGATTTGTTACTATTGCGGTAGATCTAGAAAAGGGCTCTTCTTTTGCAGCTACCGATAAAGTAGTCAAGAAAGTAGAAAAGATTCTTAAAAAAGAAGAGGATATCGAGGTTTATGTCAGCTTTGTTGGAGGCAGTCAAGAAGGACAGTCTAGAGGAAGTGCAAATTCTAATACAGCAGAAATTTCTGTGAAATTAAAAGCATTAGAGGATAGAAATCGTTCTGTTTTCACTTTTGTAGATGAAATGCAACCTAAGGTGGTAAAAGCTGTAGGAGCTGATGCAGAGATAAATTTCAATGTCCAAACTGCTTCAGGTTCTTCTCCGAATGTTGTGTCATTTACTGTGTCGTCTAACGATAAGAAAAAATTAGACACAGCAGTGAATCAATTACAGCAAGATTTAACAAACTTAGATGGAGTTGTCCAAGTTACAAATGATTTAACTACTAAAGTAGAAGAAGTTCAGATAAATGTCATTCGTGAGAATGCTATAGATTATGGAATTCCTCCTGCGCAAATAGCTCAGACAGTAAATAATATGACGAGAGGGGTATTAACTTCTCAAATTATTGATGAAAATGATCAAGTTTTAGGTGTGTATGTAAAGTTTGATGAAAAGTATAGAAGTAATCTAGAGCAGTTGAAGCAATTGCAATTACGTACTCCTTCTGGTCAGTACATTGCTCTGGAAGAAATTGCGACAATTGATATAGCAGAAGGACCTGTAGCCATTCGAAGTGTCGATCAAGCTAGTGCAATCTCATTTTCAGTAAAATATGAGTCAGCGTATTCGCTAGGTGAAATGTCAGATTTAATCGATGAGATTATTCAGGAACAGAAATTTACAGAGGATATTGCCGTATCTTTTGGAGGCGATCGAGAATTATTAGATAACTCCAAGAATGATATGATATTAGCTGTAATACTTGCTGTAGTATTGGTGTTTATAGTCATGGCAGCACAGTTTGAATCATTCAAATATCCTTTTGTAATTATGTTCACTGTTCCACTCGTGGTGATAGGTATTTTCATTGGACTATTTACGACTAATTTACCAATAAGTATTTCTGCTATAATAGGAATTTTAATACTAGTGGGAATTGTTGTAAACAATGGTATTGTGTTGGTCGATTATATTAACCAACGTAAAAGTGATGGTATGTCTTCATATGATGCAATTATTACATCTGTACGTGATCGTGTACGTCCAATACTGATGACAGCATTGACGACAATATTAGGCTTAGTACCATTAGCTTTAGGAATTGGGGAAGGTACCGAGATTAATCAGCCAATGGCAATCACAGTAATAGGGGGATTAATAAGCTCCACTTTCCTCACACTATACGTAGTTCCGGTCATCTATAGTCTATTTGATAAAGAAACCAGAAGGAAACATCCAAATATTCTGTAAAATAGGGAAAAGAGTCTTCAGTTGGAGACTCTTTTTTTGTATACTGTAAAAAAGGGGTGTTTTTATTGTCGTCAGCATTAATAACAGGATTTCCAGGCTTTTTGGCAAAGAATATTATTAAAGAGTTAAGAAAGCAGGATGCTTATTCCAAAATATATGTACTTGTACTCCCTTCACAAACTGGTTTAGCGGAGAAAATGATTGCTGAAATTTATCAAGATCAACACCATTCTCAAACTATTGAAATAATAGAAGGAGACATAACTCTACCGGATGCGGGGATTATTAAGAATACACTTGAAAAGTTACGAGACGAAGTCGAATATATTTGGCATCTTGCCGCTATATATGATTTAGCTGTCCCTAAGGAAATTGCATGGAAAGTAAATGTTCACGGTACAGAAATGTTTAATAGAGTAGTTCCACAGTTCTCTAAACTAAAGCGATATACATATTTTAGTACGGCTTATGTTGCAGGTTTGAGAGAAGGGAAATTATTAGAAACAGAATTAATTCGTCCAGCAGGATTTAAAAACCATTACGAAGAAACAAAATATGAGGCTGAATTACTTGTTGAAAAGTTAAAGGAAACAATACCCGTTACAATTATTCGACCGGGAATTGTAAGAGGCCACTCACAAACTGGAGAAACGATTAAATTTGATGGTCCATACTTCTTTGTAAATATGATTTCTAACCTAAGAAAGCTTCCTTTTCTCCCGTATTTAGGTAAATCCACTGCATGTATAAACGTAGTTCCAAGTGATTACATAACGAAAGCAGCCATCTATTGTTCACATAGCGAAGAAGCCATTGGTAAAACGCTTCATTTAACTGATCCCAATCCTTATCCAGTGGAAGAGGTATATAGAGCATTCGTAAAAGAACTTACAGGAAAATATCCTAAAGGAAGGCTCCCGCTACCAATTGCGAAAACCGCAGTTGCTTTGTCTCCAGTTCGGAAATTCTTACAAGTTGAAAAAGAAACATTAGATTATCTAACATGGAATGCCACATTTGATACGACAAATGCTGAAAGTATTCTTACCAAAGGAGATATTACATGTCCAGACTTCATTCAAACGGTACCGACAATGATAGCATTCTATAATAAGCATAAGAATGACACTTCTTTTCATATTCCGATAAAGTGAACTTGAGCCCTCATTTATTTAAGACGTTTTAGCAGATTAAAAGTGATAATCATACGAATCGTTAATGTAGCATATAGTAGTTATTAGTTTACAAGAGGAAGAATAATGGTATAATTAGAACATAATTAAATAAACTTTTGACTAACGTCAAAGGGGAGTAGCTATAGGGAAACCTATTTCATAGTCGTCATTACGTGGTTATGCCACCGGTTATGATAGCAATTATAATATTTTTGCTTAGCAAGACCTTTGCCTTTTTAAGGCATGGGTCTTTTTATATGCAAAAAAGGAGGATTTTTTTATGGACACGGCAATATTATTGGAATACGGTTGGGTGTTATTAGTTCTAGTTGGTTTAGAAGGATTATTAGCAGCCGATAATGCAGTCGTAATGGCTGTAATGGTAAAACATTTACCGAAGGCGCAACAGAAAAAAGCATTGTTTTACGGTTTACTAGGTGCTTTTGTATTTAGATTTTTAGCGTTATTCATGATTACTTTCTTGGTGAATATTTGGCAGGTTCAAGCATTAGGAGCGGCATACTTGTTATTCATATCTATAAAACATATTTATGATCAACGTAAAAGCCCTGGACCACATATAGATGTGGAAGGAATGGAGCCTAAAAAAGGATCCGGTTTCTGGATGACTGTATTAAAAGTAGAGCTTGCAGATATAGCATTTGCTATTGACTCTATGCTAGCTGCAGTTGCAATAGCAGTAACATTACCATATTGGGGAACTTATGAAATTGGTGGTATTAATGGAGGGCAATTCGCAGTTATGTTCCTAGGCGGAATCATTGGTCTAATAATTATGCGATTTGCTGCACATAAATTCGTACAATTACTAGAGAAGATGCCTACATTAGAAACAGCTGCATTCTTAATCGTAGGATGGGTTGGGGTTAAACTTACTGTTATGACTTTATCACATCCAAACGTTGGCGTGTTAGATGAGCATTTCCCACATTCTACTCCATGGAAGTTAACTTTCTGGATCGTATTACTTGCGATTGCTATTGGTGGATACCTTTTAGGTGTTGCAAAACAGAAAAAAGAAGCAAAATAATTAGAGTAAAAGCGTAAAAAGATAGTTTTAGCTATCTTTTTACGCTTTTTTTTTTTACAATGAGATAATGATTACTCGAAATGTTGAAAGGAAATAAAATAATGAAGCAGCCACAACTTAAAAAGAGATTAAAATTTACACCTGCTCAAGTAATTGTTACGTATTATTTTATTGCTATAGCTATTTCAGTAGTTCTTCTTTCTCTTCCAGGAGTGCATAAACCTGGTGTAGAAGTCGCATTCATTGATAGTTTGTTCACGGCAGTGAGCGCAGTCTCTGTTACTGGTTTGACTGCAGTCAGTATTTTGGATACATATAGTGTCTTTGGTTATTTCATGATTATTCTTATTTTACAACTTGGTGGAATTGGAATTATGTCACTAGGGACTTTTGTCTGGTTAATAGCTGGGAAGAAGATTGGTTTACGTGAAAGGCAGTTAATAATGGTTGATCACAATCAATCTAACTTATCAGGCGTCGTTCATCTAATAAAAGAGATTGTTAAAATTCTCTTGCTTGTCCAAACTATTGGCGCAGCACTATTAACTTTATATTTTACACAGTATTTTGATACGATAAAACAGGCAGCAATTCATGGAATATTCACATCTGTATCCGCAACAACTAATGCTGGGTTTGATATTACTGGGCAATCATTATATGCATATCATAATGATTATTTTGTTCAAACGATTACAGGAATATTAATCGTTTTTGGAGCGATAGGTTTTCCAGTTTTAATTGAGGTAAAAGAGTTTTTATCGAACAAAAATAAGAATTTCCGCTTTTCTTTGTTTACGAAGTTAACGACTATTACATATGGAGCATTGTTGCTATTTGGAACTGTTATGATTTTTATATTAGAATTTTTTAATTCATTTAGAAGTATGCCGTGGCACGAGAAGTTTTTTACTGCATTTTTTCATTCAATTTCCACGCGGTCAGCAGGACTAACGACGATAGACGTTACTATATTTAGCGAAGGCACCAATTTTTTGATGAGTGTTTTAATGTTCATTGGTGCTTCACCTAGTTCTGTTGGAGGCGGAATTCGTACTACAACTTTCGCTATTGCGCTTCTATTTTTAATCCATTTTTCAAGGGGCAAAGAGAATATCCAAATTTTTGGTCGGGAGATTCACTTAATAGATGTGTATCGCTCGTATGCTGTTATTATTCTAGCTTTAGTAATGGTTTTCACTGCTACCATACTTCTGACTGTAACGGAGCCTGGAGTTCCAATTTCTTCCTTAATATTTGAAATTACTTCTGCTTTTGGAACTTGTGGTATGAGTCTAGGTATAACAGGGGATTTGTCGAATATTGGAAAGGTTATTATTATGATTCTGATGTTCATAGGTAGAGTTGGATTAATCTCCTTCTTATTTACATTAGGAGGTAAGCATAACAAAACAAAATATCATTATCCGAAAGAACGTGTAATTATTGGATGAATGAAAAAACGAGCTATTCCTTTACGGATAGCTCGTTTTATTTTAGAAAAATAAGAAAGGCTCTATATTATTTGTACACAAATGATAAGTGAGGAAACTCTGATTTACCAAAGGTAGTCAGTAGATATCCTTCTTTTTCTTCTATAGATCCTTGCATAAATGCATCTACATCAATAGAAACTGGTGTGATGAAAGTTTGTTTGTATAATTCTCTTTCATTCAGCTGAAGCGTTGTAAAGGACTCCCCAGCAAGCTCTGGGTTATCTAGCAATAATTTATACATCTTGGATTGTTCTTCCTTACTAAGGTCATTATTCCACCAAGGCTTACGAGGTTGAAACTTTTGGTTAGATAAATAATCTAATTTCATGACGCTTCGAATAGTAGGCAATGATATATGATCTAGTCCTTCCAAGAATGTATAAAGTCTAGTATATAAATCCTCCAATTGATGACCGATTCTAGACCAGTTACGCTCTTCCCAGAATGTACCGAACTGTTGGAAGAAATCGAAAGGAGATTCAAATACATGTTCGAATAAATACTCTAATGTGCGGTCCATCCGGTGAGCATTCCAATACTTCTCCAGAACATCTTCTACTTGTTTAATACGCAAAATATCATCGAAGGTTAACACATTATTTGAAAATATTTCATATGGAGCTTGGTCTACATAAACGTAGCCATATTTCTGGGCTTCAACTCTTAATCCAGTTCCACGAAGTAATTTTAGAAAACCTAACTGAAGTTCCTCCGGACGCATTTCGAAGACTTCATTAAAAGTATTTCTAAATGAAGAATAATCTTCTTCTGGAAGACCTGCGATCAAATCTAAATGTTGGGCAATCTTTCCACCACTTTTAACCATAGTTACAGTACGTTTTAGCTTTTCAAAGTTCTGGCGACGTTGTACAAGTTCATTTGTTAAATCATTTGTAGATTGAACACCTATTTCAAAACGGAATAATCCTGCTGGAGCATTGTCGTTTAAAAATTGAATTACTTCAGGACGCATTATATCTGCAGTTATTTCGAATTGAAAAACAACTCCCGGTTGATGTTCGTCAATTAAAAATTGGAACATTTCCATCGCATAACTTCGACTAATATTAAATGTTCGATCCACAAATTTAATGATTCTTGCACCATTTTCCATCAAATAACGAATATCCTCTTTGACTTTGTCGCGGTTAAAATATCGAACCCCAACCTCTATAGAAGATAAGCAAAATTGACAAGAGAAGGGGCATCCTCTACTTGTTTCTACATAGACAATACGTTTCGACAAATCAGGTAGATCTTCTACAAAACGATAGGGGGAGGGAGATAATCTTAAATCGAGTTTTGGAGGTAGCGGATTAAGTATAAATTTGTCATCTCGAACATAAGCTAAACCAGGAACATCTTTTATAGTATGTTTATCGGATAAATAATTTAGTAAATCTTTAAAGGACTGTTCTCCTTCACCGACAACTACGTAATCTATTTCTCTAATTTGTCGAAGCCAGACATTAGTATCATAAGAAACTTCAGGACCACCTAAAACGACAACAACAGATGGATCCACAGTTTTTAGCATTTTAATAACTTTTATTGTTTCTTCAATGTTCCAAATATAACAGCTAAAACCAACTACATTAGGCTTCTTTTGATAAAGGTCTGCTACAATATTAAACGTTGGATCTTTAATGGTATATTCAACAATTAAGGGGTGATACTCGGGTTCAGCATATGCTTTTAAACAGCGTAGTGCCAAGTTTGTATGTATAAACTTAGCATTCAATGTAGTTAATATAATATTCATTGTTCATAAACTCCTTTATTAGTATTTCTATTGTATCAGTCATTACTACTGTCGACAATATAGGTCAAAAGAATTATGTCAATCTGTCCGTCATTGTGGAATAATCAGAATAAATAATCATGTATAAATAAAATCTCTGTTTTTCAATCTTGTGGTGGAAATAATCCGAAAAGGCGGGTGTTTTCTTGTTAACAAAATATGAATATAAAGAAAATTTAGGGAATATATTCGAGCTTTTCTCGAGTGGACTTATATTTATTAATGACAAAGGGATATTATTAGATATGAATTCATATGCCGAAAAAATTCTAGACATCAACAAAGATGACTATGTTGGTAATCATGCTAATGATTTATGTGAGATGTTTAGTGTAAGTGATGAGGAGAAAAAGTTCCTAGTAAAAAAACTTAAAAAAGAAGGATATTTGGAAAATCATATGGAATACCAACCGATCGTTGGTGAATATAAATATGTACATGTAGTAATTTCTAAACAAAGTGATAGTGATTTATATTTATTAGAAATTAGTGATGAATCGGAAAAAATATATATGAAGAAAAGATTGGATCAATCGGAATCACTGCGAACATTAGGCCAATTAGCAGCAGGAATAGCACATGAAATTCGAAATCCTATGACATCTTTGAAAGGTTTTACTCAATTATTAACTCAAAATGCAACGGATGATGCGAAGCGTTACTTAACTGTAATTAATGAAGAAATCAATAAAATGGAAGAAATACTTACTCAATTTTTAGAACTCTCCAAACCAAGTAAATCTAAGTTTACTGTCATAAATATTGAAGAGATAATACTAGAAGTAGTGAGCTTTATGGGTCCCCAAGCATTACTAAAATCAATCAACCTTCATGTTACTAGCCAAACAAACGGAGAGTGTCAGGTAATTGGCGATAGTCAGCTACTTAAGCAGGTATTTGTAAACGCTATTAAAAATGGAATGGAAGCAATGCCTGATGGGGGAAATATTAATATTAATATTTCTTATAAAATAGGGAAGTTTGTTAGTATTTCTGTCTGTGATGAAGGACAAGGCATTGATGATGAACATATCAATAAAATTTTTCAACCTTTTTTCACTACTAAATCAACCGGGACAGGTCTAGGGCTCTCACATGTTTACAAAGTAATTGAAGAGCATGGTGGAAATATAGAAGTTAGTAGTGTAGTAGAACAAGGTACTACTTTTGAATTTGTCCTTCCATTAAATAATAGTTTATAAAGCTTTTTGACATTTCAAAGCTTAGACCTATATAATAGTGGGTAATGTATTTTATATAGGTGAGGATGACGAAATATGACAGCTGAACAGTCAAACAGTGCATTAAAACTATTCATAGTATTATCTCGTGCCCATAAAGTAATCCATGAATGTACGAATCAGTTTTTTCAAGAAAATGGTTTAAATCCAACCGAATTTGCTGTACTAGAGCTTTTATATCATAAAGGTAAACAACCCCTTCAGCAAATTGGTAACAAAATTTTGTTGGCAAGTGGTTCTATTACGTATGTAGTTGATAAATTAGAAGGACGAGGGTATGTTAAAAGAGTATCGAGTCCTACGGATAGACGTGTAACATATGCAGAAATATCCGAAGAAGGTACGTTGTTTATGGATGAACTATTTCCGCGCCATGAGGAACAATTAGTAAGTCTTATGAGTGCATTATCCGAAGATGAAAAGCAGGAAGTCATTGAACTTACAAAAAAGTTAGGTTTATCAATTAAAAACTTATCATACTAATATTTTATCCTTTGAACCTTGCAATGTGAGCGGGGTTTTTGTTTTTTACCGAAAGAGATAGTGAGTGAAATTTGAATCTTCGAATGGATCACGCTCTAGTTTTCAAGAAAAGTACTAGCCTGTTTTAAAAAGATATTAAAAAAAGAAGGAGTGGTCATGACGTTAGTCATGACCACTCCTTCAATAATTAGTCGGTTAATAATATAGCGAGTACTGTAATTATTTAGATTTAATTGTTTCAGCCATTTGTACAAATTTCCCAAGTGCAGGTGTAGCAGCTGTGTCAAAAACAGTTAACTTAACGAGCAATCCATCACGTTCAAATACATATCCAGAAACTTTGCCATCAGTTGTATCGATCTGATGAGCGGAAACATTTTGGATAGAATCATGTGTAGGAATCATATTGTCGTCCGTAATTTCTGTAACAGTAGAAGATTCATTGGATGCTTGCAATGAAGCCATTGTATTCTCTTCAATTTCTTCAAGAGTAATTTCCTCTGGCGAGAAAGTTTCAATACGCATAGATTGTAGATCGTTTTCTTGGTTAAACAATAGGTCTTTATTTGGTTCTTCAGCAGTTAACTCATAGCCCTCCAACACAGTGATGGAATAGTTATTACTATCACTTTCCGTTGAGGTCCCTTCTAATTCTTTCTCAGGTGAAGCAGCTTGTGTTGTATCAACCTCACTATTTTCAGTTACTTCTGGGGAAGTTGTTACTTCCGCATTTTCAGTTTCTTGTGTATTACTATCCTGTTTCTCGGTTGTTGTACTTGTCCCACAAGCTGTGAGAATTACTGTTAGTAATAGTATAGAAAGTAGCGTATAAATTTTTTTCATCCTTATTCAGCTCCCTTTTATTAGATAAAGTCTTTGCTTTTCATTCAATATTTGTCCAAATTCAGCATCTCAAGTTGCTACAGAATCTCAGCGATTGTTGGCTAACAAAGTACTCGCACATATTGACGAAAAGGTTTTTCATATGTTTCAAGTGATGGGTAATATTAAAAACAATAGAACAAGCAATGTGATATGGGCGAGAACAATTGCAGTAATACTACGTTTCCACTCATATAGTATACCAAAGATGATCCCTACGAAAAATCCTCCTAATATACCTATCCAAAAACCAGTGAAAATGAACGACAATCCAAATAGTAAGGAACTTAACACAACAGCATATTTAGGCTTCATAAATTTTTTTAATTTTTGTTGGATTAGTCCTCTCCAAAATACCTCTTCCCCAGGAGCGATGATGAATACTAACAGGAGATAATGCCAGATAGCGGATGGTCCAAAATGATTTAGAAATTTATCTATACTATTTGTCCAACTAGCTGGTCCCATGTCGATTAATAAGTATGATACTAGAATGCCTGCATAAGCAAATACCCCGAACATAACTCCAAGAAAAATTAAGCGAACTGAATTGTTGTCTTCTTCCATTTTGGAAAAGTAGAAAAAAGCTGCCATTAGGAAAAACACAGAAAACGTATAAAAGTACCAAAAAACTTCTTCGTTCGAAAAAGTAATCCAGGACAAAAAGTAAGCAAGAAATAGTGAAAATACTAACTGATAAATGGATAATTGACGAAACATAATACACATCCTTCTTATATTTAAAAAACCGTCCATCTTTTGAGAGGAACGGCATGACGTTTAATCTTCATTACTATATAATATTTTATAACGCTTATGATTTATTACTGTCTTTTCTTCTGCCTCAAGCTCGTTAAAGTTCTCCATATAAGTTAAGTTAACGATTACAGAATTTTCATTGACTTTCTCTACAATGCCTTGAAGACCATCTTTGAATTCAATAATATTCCCAACTTCAGCTATTTTCATAGAGTGCCCCATCCCCTTAAGAACGTAATATAATACAGTTTGCCTTAAAATAAGGAGTACGTAAAGTATTTTCACTGAAAATCTTAAAATATTTGTGAAAGGAATGAGATATATGCATGAATCATATGAAGAAAAACTTAATATGCTTAAAAATAGAGATCTTAAAGAAATAGTCATCGAAAAAAATGAATTTCTAGCTTTTAGAAAAGTATTAGTTTTGCGAGAGGATTTTAAACACTTTTCTGGTAATGCAAAACAAGGTGGGCAGGTAGTATACACTTATTTAGATGTAGCTAGAAGTTAAGGATGTCATTAATTGTCGTCCGTTTATTGGTTTAGCGCTTTTCAAAAATAGGTATACTTCAAAGAATATACATTTTTAAAAGGGGCGATTAGTATGTCAGAAACAAGGTCAAATCAATTAGAAGTTACAAGAGAAAAAATGATAAAGTGCGCGATAGAAAAAGGAATCTTAAACAATGAAACGATTAAGTTAAGTGAAGAATTAGATCAATTATTAAATGATTTCCAATATACTGATATGAGTGATACAGAAACAAAAATAGAAGGATAATAGGGGGAGAGAGTAGATTGAGTAATATATCATTATTACAACAAGAACTGAACAAAGCTATCATTGGGAGAGAAACAGAAATTAAATTTATGTTAATGGGGTTGTTAGTGCAGGGTCATGTACTATTGGAAAGTGTTCCTGGCTCCGGTAAAACAATGATGGCTAAAGCTTTTGCAGAAGCTATTCATGGTGAATTTAAGCGTCTACAGTTTACTCCAGATGTATTACCTTCAGATGTTACAGGTATTAGTTATTTTCATCCGCAAAAACAAGAATTTGTTCTTCGCGTAGGACCAATAATGAGTAATATATTACTAGCTGATGAGATTAATCGTGCTACTCCTCGAACTCAGTCTAGTTTGTTAGAAGCAATGGAAGAAAAGCAGGTCTCCATAGATGGGGAAACAATTCCTCTGTTAAAACCATTTATGGTAATTGCCACACAAAATCCTGTCGAATCACAACAAGGAACTTTTCCATTGCCAGCAGCGCAGTTAGATCGTTTTTTGTTTAAATTGGCGATAGATTATCCTTCAAAGGATGAAGAAAAAACTATTCTAAAACAATTTGGTCGCACTCCAGGAAAAGTAAATATAGAGAAAATCGTATCTTTGGATCAGATCGAGATGTGGTCTGAACAAGTGAAAGAAATAACCGTGCATGAGGATATCATGACCTATATTATTCAAATTGTGCATAGTACAAGGAATCATCCGTACATAGAACTTGGACTTAGTAGCCGTGCTTCTCTGGCTATTCTCCAAGCAGCGAAGGCATATGCATTTGTGAACAACAGAACATTTGTAACACCGGATGATGTGAAGAGTGTTATCGAACCAGTATGTCTTCACCGCATGAAGTTATCACCTCAAGGAATGCTAATTCATAATTTAGCAGAGATTTTAACAACAATAGTTGAAGAGGTGGAAGCACCAGTGGAGGCTAATGTGCGATGAATTGGAATCGTCATGGTGCAGGTATGAAGAATACTAGAATGTATATAGATGTTCTAGTATTTTCTCTTATTCTCTGCTTTCTATTTAAGCAGTATATTTTAGTAACAATTATTTCATTTTTATTGATAGTAGCGCTGTTACAAATAATTTATTATCGCCGAGTTGGAAAAAGGTTCGAATTTGTAAATGAAAAAAAAAGAATACGCTTAATGAAAAACACTTCCTCTGATTTTACATTGACTTTTCACAACAAAGGACTCCCAATTTGGAATGCAGTTCTAAAAATTAGTTTTCAAACGAATATAGCTCCAGATGGTATAGCCAATACAACTATAGGGGAGTTTCACGAGGTTAGAATTCCTTTTTCAATAGGATATAAAAAAACCGTTTCCTTAAAGGTACCTATTAAAGGGATATCCAGAGGCCTTGCTAGAATTAGACAGATCGAAGTACTGATACCTCATCCATTAACAGAAGGATCTATATTACTAGAGTACAAGCCGTTTATATTAATGGATGCTATTGTTTTTCCTACTATAAATGAAGTGAGGACTAATTTTCCACCATCTAAATTGAAGCAAGGTGACTTACCTTTGAATGCTTCTTTGTTTGATGATCCTTTCTTCCCTGTAGGTACACGGGAATACGAGCCTGGCGATCAATTTCATCATATACATTGGAAGGCTAGTGCAAAGACGGGACAATTACAAACAAAAGTTTTTACACGTGTGGCCAATGTGTCTGCTCTATTTGTTGTTAATGTTGGGGAAAGATACAGCGTTCTTTCTGATTTTGAAGAAAAAATAGAATGGCTAGCTTCCTACATAGATGCTTGCTACAGAGAAGAGATCCCTTTCTCATTTGCTATAAATATCCGAGCAACAGGAAAAGTTCCTTTTGTACATCTACCACTTGGTAGTGGGGATTCGCATCGTATCCAAGCAATGGAATTGCTTTCCATCCTATCGATAGCTAATAGTATTATTCCTTTTGATAAATTACTAGCATACATAGAGATACATGAGGAGTTACCAGTGGTGACGTATGTAATGACGCCTCATGTAGATAATTTTACATTGTGGCTCCATCGATGGGAACAGAGCACGAATGTAATATTAATGGCGTCTACAAAGGTAGGGGGCATATCTAATGAATGAAGTGCTTAGTTTGAAAATGGTTCAAGCGGAGTCCCTGGGCAAATACCTACAAGATATATGGATAATCGCATTAGTGTCCGTTATTTTTCATCAGGAAACGAATATCGTGTTACCTTTTTTATGGATTATACTTCAGATATTCATTGTTAGCTGCGTGCAAATAATCATGAGTAAAACTGGTCCAAGGCCAATAATTCCGTATATAGTTCCTATGAGTGTTTTACTAATACTATTTCTTTTTAATAGCCCACTCTGGTTATACATAATTGGTACGGGAATATCTATATGGCGACTACAAATACGATTTAATAAAATTCAAGATGAACAGTCAGTAGAAAGTAATTATCATTTGAGTTTCTTCCTAGTATTTTTAGTAGTTCATTTTATTTGCTTAATCATTGGGATTGAGGACTATATTTTTCCTTTATATAGCATCGTCATTTTAGGTATTGTGATCCAAAGTGCAACGAGACTATATGCTGTGTGGATAAGCACAAATAAACAAAATTCAGCTTCCTTGTCCCACGTGGCAGGTGGATTTTCTATCGGATTAGTATTTGTAGTTGGTTTATCAATGTTGGTTTATTTTACAATACCATTGTTAAGAACTGGGTTCGGTTTTCTGCTAGGTAAGGTGATGACTATAGCTATCATTCCATTTGTCCCTCTATTGGAATATCTAGATAAGTTATTAAATAAGTTAGAAATAAAAATTCCGGAAGAAATGGAACGTATCCCATCAGAAGAGCAAACGGAACTTGAACCACAAGAAGTTGTATCCGAAACTTTAGGAGGAGCATTTCCATTTGAATTAATCTTCATTGTTTTAGCTATCCTGGCGATTATACTTTTCCTTCGATTTTTAATGAAAAACAAACCAGATGAGCTAATTGCAGAGCCAAGTGTAATTCATTATTTGAATAAAGAATTAGAAGATCAAAAAGAAGAGCATGAACACATTGGTCAGCAATCCCTGTATAAAGTGGATACGTCTCTATTAAGAGAGAAGTATCAACAATTTGAAGTAGAGGCTTCGTTCTATACTTATAACCGGGCTAAAAGTGAGACAGTTCGTGATTGGTTCCGACGAATGGAATGGGTCGTGCAGGACGAGTTCTTTCAAGTATACGAAGAAGTAAGATACGGGGGCCAAACGATTTCTTCAGAGAAGGCCCAACTTTTTCAAACAAACCTGAAAACAATAAAAAATGAATTTTTTTTAGAAAAAGATGTTTAAAAAATATGGAGCGGGGCATAATAATAAAGAACACAGCAACATTCTCATTTCCCCCTTTTTAAGGATCATCCAAAAGTTATATGGATGGTCCTCTTTTTTTGGTACACTTAATGTATTAAAAAATATAAATGGGGGATTAACTATGTCAAAAAAATTTAATGTTGGTTTTATTGGTACAGGCGTAATGGGGAAAAGTTTAGTAAAGCATCTATTGAATGCTCATCATGAAGTAACGATTTATACAAGAACAAAAGAGAAGGCAGCTGACTTAGTCAAAGAAGGAGCAGTATTGGTTTCTTCCCCTAGCGAGGTTGCAAAGAAAGTAGAGATATTATTCACTATGGTTGGCTATCCACACGATGTGGAGGAAGTGTATTTTGGCGATAATGGTATTTTTCAAATAGACAATGTCAATCTAATTGTGATAGATATGACAACTTCGACACCAACTTTAGCTAAGAAAATTGAAGAAAAAGCAAAAGAGAAAGGGATGCTATCGTTAGATGCCCCTGTTTCTGGAGGAGATATTGGTGCACAGCTTGGAAAGCTTTCTATTATGTGTGGTGGGGAAAAATCGACATTTGAACAAGCACTTCCTATTCTAAGTCTATTTGGAGAAACGATTTTATACCAAGGGGCAGCTGGTGCTGGTCAGCATACTAAAATGTGTAACCAAATAACTATCGCTACAGGTATGATTGGTGTTTGTGAGGCATTAGCTTATGGAAGAAAGGCTGGCTTAGACTTAGACCAAGTTTTACGTTCCATTTCAACAGGAGCAGCAGGATCATGGTCACTTAGTAATTTGGCCCCAAGAATGATAGCAGGAAATAATGAGCCTGGCTTTTATATTAAGCACTTTGTGAAAGACATGAAGATTGCTTTAGAAGAGGCGGATAAAATGGGTCTTCAATTACCAGGTTTAGCACTTGCCAAATCCTTATATGAGGAACTAATGGAAGACGGGTATTCCGAAAATGGTACACAAGCCCTAATAAATATGTACAAATAATATAGTAATTATTTACTACTACATGTTATAATAACTGTACATATTATGAAGGTAGGCGAATTATCGTGAGCGACCAAAAAGGAATATTACTTGAAAGTGGCACAAATGAATTAGAAATCGTGGAATTTCAGGTTGGACAAAATAAATTTGGTATAAATGTGATTAAAGTTAAAGAAATAATTCAGCCTATTGGCATTACATTTATTCCACACGCGCACCCCCATGTGGAAGGGATTGTTCAACTTCGCGGAGAGGTATTGCCTGTAGTAAGCATGAACCGAGTCTTAGGAATTCCTGTTCAAAACAAGAGTGATCAAGAAAAATTTATAGTAGCAGAGTTCAATAAACAACGTGTCGTTTTCCATGTAGATAATGTCACGCAAATTCATCGTATCTCTTGGGATCAAATTGAAAAACCATCAGATATTTATCAAGGTAGCTCTTCCCATGTTATTGGAGTTATTAAAAGACATGAAGAAATGATTCTATTAATAGATTTCGAGAAAATTATTGTCGATATTAATCCAGAATCAGGTATTAGTGTGGAGTCTGTGAAAAAACTTGGTAAACGTGAGCGATCAGATAAAAAAATTGTAATAGCAGAGGACTCCCCTTTACTTCGTAAACTATTACATGACACTTTGACGGAAGCAGGTTACGCAAACCTAGAATTTTTTGAGAACGGATTAGATGCTATTAACTATTTAGACCAAATAACTAAAGTGACGAATGATATTGCTGAGCATGTACAAATCGTTGTAACAGATATCGAAATGCCTCAGATGGATGGTCATACATTGACTAAAAAGATAAAAGAGCATACTATTTTATCCAAGTTGCCTGTACTTATTTTCTCCAGTTTGATTACGGATGATCTTCGTCATAAAGGAGACCAAGTCGGAGCAGAGGACCAAATTAGTAAACCAGAAATAGCTGAGCTGGTCTTGAAAATCGACAAATTTATTTTGTAGGTTAGTCTAGGTTTATATTGAATAACGCAAAAAAAACTAGCAAGGGGATTAGTTTCTTCCTGCTAGTTTTTTTGTATATAATTTCTTACCTGTCTAAATAGGATTTCATGGTACGTTTATAGTTTTCTTTCATGTAAGACTTAGTACAAACAACAGGTTGCTTTGAAGGCTTTTTTACAATAAGTTGAGGACCAATATAATCGGTAAGTAACTGTTTAGCCATTTTTAAATTCATCTTTCTAATTGGGTTTCGATATGAGTCGTCTAAATGCCCAAGGTGGGGGAGGTTCTTAAAATCTTCTTTTACCGGAATCATATGAAAATAGTAGTCGGCATACTGGATTAAGACAGAGGATTGTTGTTGACTATTTTTAGGGTTTCGTACGAAATGAAGACCAACTTTTTTTGCTTTATTTTCAGCTATTAACTTTTCAATCGTTAACTTTTTTAATTCGTATAGCGGTTTGTTGTCTATTGCTGTTTTCGCATGACGATTAACAGTATAAATTGCTGTTGCTATGTTTTTTTCATCAAATATAACGGACATATAATCCTCCTCGAAAGTTGCTCCATAATTATATCATACCAATTTTGTAGTTAATTGTGTACACAAACCAAAAGAATAGTGAAAAATAAATATATTTGAATAATTGTCCTAAAGAAAGTAGTGAACAAACCGATAAAATGAAGTAAAGTTATTTATATAGCAAGTACTTTTATGTAATCATTGGAGGACTATATGCATAATTCATCAAATAAAAATTTAGCTATCAGTGATTATTTAATAAAGATTATCGACGAAAATCCTTTGATTCCAACATTTTTGTTGAAAAAAGAGGAACAAAATAAATTTTCCTTAATTTATGAAAATGATGCTGCTACTTCAATTTTAAATCCGTTAGATCAAAGCACATTAGAAGTAGTGTTGAACCAATTACAACCTATGCTTGTCAATAATAGTAAGCATAAGCTTTATCCAAATATACCTTTTACTATACATAAAAAGTTATTTACATATGATATAACCATTGTCCTACTAGAAGATGGAATAGAACCGATCTATAGTGTGACAATGTATGATAGGACGAACGAGGAAAAAGAAATAAGTATTTTAAAAGAGTTTAAAGATAAATATCTGTCTCTTTTTAATAATAATTTGGACCCCGTCATATCCGTTTTTGAGAATGGAGAGATCCTCGATCTAAACGGTACTACTTCAAAAATTTTAGGGTATAATCCAAAAAACTTAGTAGGACAATCTATTGAAATGTTAATAGACGAAAATTCGAGGAGAAATTTCCAGTTAATGATGAAACAAACATTAACAGGCTATCCTACAGAAATGCAAAGTTGCTTAATACAGCATGTTAAAGGGCATTATATACCGATGTATATAAAGGCTATCCCACTGGAAAAAAATAATATTGTGACTACTTTTCACTTAGTTCTGCGCGATACAACCGCAGAATCTGATGAACAAGAACAGCTATATTATCTTGCATATCATGATCACCTTACTGGCTTGTGGAATAGACGTGCATTGAAGGAACATTTACAAGATAATGTGGTGAATGCAATGTCAGGAACTGAAATTTCAGTAGTTAGGATAGATTTAGATCGTTTTAAAATGATAAATGAATCACTTGGCTACAATTACGGTGATGAATTGCTCAAGAAAATTGCAGATCGACTTGGATTATATATTGATAAATCCAGTAATTTATATAGACAAAGTGGCGACGAATTTGTTTTTATAGCGGTTGGTAAATCTAGAGACGAAACTAGTGACTTTGCAGAGAATATATTATTAGAACTTTCTAAACCTTTATACTTAGACCATCAAGAATATTTCGTCACGGCTTCAATTGGGATTTCGATGTTCCCCTATGATGGGAAAAAAATGGATGAGTTACTTATCAAAGCAGATCAAGCATTATATATTGCTAAAGATAGAGGAAGGGCACATTACCGTTTCTATCAAGAACAAATGAACTTAGCTTTTCCTAATGATGCATTAATGGAATCACATTTAAGAAGAGCAATTGAGAAGGAAGAATTCTCTATCCATTACCAGCCGCAAGTTAATCTAGTAACTGGTGAGATAAATTCATTTGAAGCATTACTTCGTTGGAATAATAGGAAGTTTGGATATGTATCCCCTATGAATTTTATACCACTTGCAGAAGAATCAGGAATGATTATGCAAATAGGAGAATGGGTGCTAGAAGAAGTTTGTAAGCAGCTAAAGTATTGGCAAGAAAAAGGCTATCGCCCAGTTAGAATCGCAGTAAATATATCGCCAAAACAGTTTATCCAAGATAACTTCGCTAGAAAGATTAACGAAAAAATACAAAAGTATGGTATCAGTCCGAGTTCGTTAGAAGTGGAGATTACCGAGAGTGCTATGACCGATATGCAAGATACTTTTTCTACTTTAAAAGAACTGAAGAATATAGGAGTTGTTATTTCAATTGATGACTTCGGAACTGGTTATTCTTCACTAAGTTATTTAAAGAAATATCCTATTGATATTATTAAAATAGATCAATCTTTTATCAAAGATATGGAATTAGACGATAAAAATACAGCTATTGCTAGAACTATTATCCAACTTGCGCACAACTTAGGGATGGAAGTAATTGCTGAGGGAGTGGAAAAGGATCGACAAGTAGAAATTCTCAAAGCGGCAAATTGCCAAAAAGCTCAGGGCTATTTGTTCAGTAAACCTGTCTCAATTGAACATATCAATGAATCTTATATGCAACGCACAAAGCCGTAAATTCGTTTAGAGAATTTACGGTTTTTTTTTATTATCTATGATAATATAATGAGTGAATGTTCATTCAATTTAAAAGGGGTGTTTATATTGTTAAAAGAGAAGACGATAATAGTTACTGGTGGTTCAAACGGGATGGGAAAATACATGGCGATGAAATTTGTTTCAGAAGGAGCAAATGTAGTCATAACTGGCCGAGATTTAGAAAAGTTGAAGAGCGCTAAAAAGGAAATAGAAGCATATGGTAGTAATATAGCGTACTTCCAAATGGATGTTCGTGAGCCTGAGCATGTAGAAGCAATGATTCAATTTGCAGATCAAACATTTGGCCATATTGATGGTTTAGTTAATAATGCAGCGGGTAATTTTATAGTAGAAGCTGAAAAACTTTCCCCTAATGGTTGGAAAGCAGTAATCGATATCGTACTTAATGGTTCTTTCTATTGTTCAAGTGCTATTGGAAACTATTGGATTAGCAAGGGGAGTAAAGGTTCTATTTTAAATATGCTTGCTACATATGCATGGGGGGCAGGAGCAGGAGTTGTCCATTCAGCTGCTGCAAAAGCTGGGGTAATGTCGTTAACAAGAACTTTAGCGGTTGAATGGGGAAGTAAATATGGTATCCGTGTAAATGGTATAGCCCCAGGACCTATCGAACGTACTGGTGGAGCAGGAAAACTATGGGAATCTGAAGAAGCTGCGAAACGAACACTTCAATCAGTACCACTGGGCCGACTTGGAAAACCAGAGGAGATTGCAGAACTCGCAACATTTATATTATCCGACAAGGCTTCATATATGAATGGAGAGATTGTTACGTTAGATGGCGGGCAATGGTTGAATCCTAATCCTTTCTAACATAAAAGTAAGCGATTACATGGTTTTTTTATTCCTTTAATATGCTATGATAGTTACATAGGGTGTTTTCTTATGATGAAAGCAAACAAAGGAGTAGGATGCAATGATAACTGTGAGCAGCAAAGACTTTTTACAAATTCCTATTTTGGAATTCATTATTTCTGCAGAGAAGGTTGCACATGTACAATTAGGAAATAACGCAGAACATGCTTTACTTGTACTTACTAAAACTGGGTATTCTTCGATTCCAGTATTAGATGTAAAATATAGACTTCAGGGGTTAATAAGCTCTCAACAAATTACGGATGAAATTTTAGGATTAGAACATATTGAATATGAACGTTTACCAGATTTAAAAGTTGACGATATTATGAAAAAAGACATCGCGGTTATTCATGTAGATGAAAAATTTCAAAAAGGGTTGGATTTATTAGTAGATAACCCGTATATTTGTGTCGTAGATGACGAGAAGACCTTTTTGGGGATTTTAACAAGAAGAGTTATTTTAAAGCAAATGAAAAAGTATCTTTATCAAGCACAATAAAATTTTAAACAGTTAGAAGGGAAGGCCAATCCTAGTTGGCCTTCTTTTTTTAGGAAAGTATACATTTGAACATAAAGTTTATGACCATGTGAGAATAAATACTAAGGATTTTTGTTCAGGTGTAGCGATGATCAATAACCGTCGCTACAATATCTCATCTGTCTCACTCATCCCGCCGAAATGATACCCTTGAACTTATAGTACTGTACCGGGAGCTTCTATCCGTTTTTTCTTATAAGCGTATAAAGCTTAAAATAATCCTATCCGAAAAGAGGTAAGCAAATGGTAACAGACTTTTTAATAATTCGTACATTAGCTGAGGAACAAAATATGAGAAAAGCAGCGGAAAGACTGTTTTTGTCTCAACCGGCATTGTCTCTTAGGCTGCAAACAATTGAAAAAGAGTGGAATACTAAGCTTTTTTTGAGATCACAAAAAGGTCTAACGGTTACGCCAGAGGGAGAACTTGTCATTGAGTTTGCTAACCAGATGCTTCAACAAAGAGAAGAAGTATTTGAAGCAATTCAATCCTTATCATCGAAAGTACATGGGACATTGAAAATTGCATGTGCTTCGATCGTTGGACAAAATTGGCTGCCAAAAGTATTAAAAGACTTTGTACAAACTTATCCAGAAGCGAAAATCTCATTATTGACCGGATGGAGCTCAGAAATTGTGAAATCCATTTATGATGGCGAGGCGCAGATTGGCATAGTGCGTGGCCAATCTGACTGGAAGGGAAATAAGATTCATTTATTTAGAGATACTTTATATTTGGTGGACAAGGAGATGACGTCGATAGAGGAAGTGTTGACGACGGATAAGCCCTTTATTCAATTTAAAAGTGATTCTAACTACTACCAGGAAATTCAACAATGGTGGCAAAAACATTTTACGGTTAATCCGAAAAGGCAAATTATTGTCGATCAAATTGAAACTTGTAAGCAAATGGCGCTAAATGGAATAGGTTATGCAATTCTACCGTCGATCACTTTAACGGGTCATGAAGATGTCAACAAAATACCATTAACGAATAATGAAGAGCAATTTGAATTGACAAGAGATACATGGTTAATCGGCTATGATGCGGCTTTCAATTTACCCCAGGTAAATGCTTTTGTCGAAATTGTAAAAAAACATGCAAATAACTTTCAATAATGGAACCTAACGATACCATTAACGTACTAATACATATATAGACAAGGGGGGAAAAAGATGTATATTAAAAAGTTTGTGGTGGTTATTTCAGCATTAATATTTTATTTAATATTTACGCCATCATTAGAAGCTTTAGCTGCACCTGAACCTGAACTAAATGTAAAAGTAACAACTGGGTTTAATGGAAAAGCAAAATATGGGGAAGGATTGCCTATAACTCTAACCGTAGAAAACAAGGGAGATGCATTTTCAGGTGACATCGTCCTAGATTTAGCGGAATCCTATCGTTTAGGAAATGCCCAGTCTATTCCTTTTGAAATTGGCGCAGGGGAAACAAAAACTATCCAAATTGCAGTAAGTGGGCTATCGGAAGACTATATGTATTCTGGAAATAGTGTTCAGTTGATTCACTTTTTTGAAGGAGGATGGGAAAAAGGGAAATCTATTGCCTACAAAGGAAATAAGACGGTGAAACCAAATTTTTCAGACCCTGCAACTACTTTCTATTTAACATTGACGGAAAGTGCAGATCGCTTAAAGGTTCTCACTCAACTGAAACAACCAAATCAGGTGAACAACGAAATTATCCATGTAGCCCAGCAGAGTAACTTTACGTTACCTGATGAAGGGGTTGCTTGGGAAATGGCAGATTATATTATTATCGATGAGTTTGTAATTGCTGATTTAACGGAACAACAACAGCAAGCATTTATCGATTATGTATCGTCAGGCGGAATAATAGTAATTGGAGCCTCTGATAATGTAATAGGTGAGCTTGGAAATCTAGCTGACTATTTACCATTAAACTTACATACGACAACACAAAGTATTACTCCTCAGAATCTAGGTGCACTAACAGGGAGCTTGTTGACAAATGATTTGAAATTATATGATGCGACTTTGAACAATGGTTCTACCCCACTAGTCCAACTCGATGGGATGATACTAGCTGGTAAGAAACAATTGGGAAGCGGAACAATCATCCAAACCACTTTTTCACTAGGGGATGCACCATTGGCAGATGATCCCGTTTATAATGACTTAATGTCTACTATATTGCAGTCAGTTCAAGTGAAAAATACACAAAGTATGTATGGTTATAATATGAAAGACGAGCTTGTATACAATCTAGGGGAAACGAATTCGTTATTTAGTTCCTTTAAGGTATCTACACCACTAATGATTGGAATTGTCGTATTTTATATGATCATAATAGTTCCATTGTTATATATTATTTTGAAAAGAAAAGATAAGCGCGAGTACGCTTGGGGTATCATTCCTCTCACTGCTATAATTGCATCCCTGGCTATTTTTGGATACGGCGCCAAGGATCGAATAGCAAGGCCGCAAGTTCAGCAATCATCGTTTCTTCAAGTAAATGAAGATAAGAGCCTACAAGGATATTATGCTGAATCTATATTGAGTAACAAAGGTGGAGATTTCACTTTTGAAGCGCCAAATACTACTACGATGGTTGCAAAAAGAGGTACTAACTCATTAACAGGTCAAACTGCAAATGTGCATGAAAATGCTATTATGGAAAAACATGCAGCCAAGAGTGAACTGATCTTCCGTGATGTTGGTTATTGGTCTGTATCTTCCTTATTTGGGGAGACCCAATTGCAAGATGTAGGTAACTTTAATGTAGATTTAACAGTAGATTCTAGTAAAATACATGGTACAGTTCAAAGTAATTTTCCTTTTGGCTTAAAGGATGTTTCTATTTGGTCGGGTAGTAAGCTATATAAGTTAGGTGACATGGCTGCTGGAGAAAAAATAGAGATAAATAAGGATTTGGGTACCGTTATGTTAATGCCCATTTCTAACCCATACGCTAGTGCAAGCTATGGAACATATAATGCAAATCAAATGGATCTAATTACACAACGTAAGCAAGCACTTTATTCATCAAGTCTTATGTTAAATAATTCAAATTCAACGCCTGCTATAACTGGTTTTGCAGAAGATAATATTCTTCCAGTTGAGTTGAAGGATAAAAAAGTGGAGCTTTCTGCCTTGCATTTAGTTATTCAACCTTTCACAGCTACTACTATTTTCTCTGGAGAATTTACACTCCCAGCTAATACATTCTCAGTAGTTGTAAATACCGAGCAATTCGGTAAATACATGGAACCAGTCCAAGGCAATAACTTCGAGTGGTATTTAGATGATGGAGAATATAATGTACACTGGAAAGTTCCAGACACACTTCCTTTAGATAAGGTGAACTGGACGCAGTTACAGATAGCGAATACAGACCGAAATTCTCATACTATTGAAATTTGGAACTTAGAAACAAAATCTTTTGAAGAGATTACAGAAAGTCGATTTACTTTAACTGAAAATATTAATACGTATATCGATCAATCAGGAGTAATCCAATACAAATTAATTAAAAAATCAGTACAAGGCGATCCATATACACGACTTCCAGAAGTGCGTATGAAGGGGGAAGTGAAGTAATGATAGAAATTAAAGGATTAACTAAAAAATACGGCTCATTTTTTGCACTTAATGATCTAAATTTAACGCTACAAGAAGGCACTGTATTTGGTTTCGTAGGTGCAAACGGAGCAGGGAAATCGACCACTTTTTCTATACTGGCTACATTACTGCAACCAACCTCTGGTGACGCCATTGTAAATGGCAAAAGTGTAAGGACAGATGCAAGTGAAGTACGTAAACAAATTGGTTATATGCCTGACTTTTTTGGAGTGTATGATCAGTTGAAAGCAAATGAATATTTAGATTTTTATGGTGCTAGTTATGGGATTTCTGAAGCGGAAAGAAAAGTATTAATTCCACAGTTGCTCGAACTAGTGAACTTGACTCATAAGCGTTATGAATATGTGGACTTACTTTCACGAGGGATGAAACAACGCTTATGCCTTGCACGAGCATTGATACATGATCCAAAGGTTCTTATATTGGATGAACCAGCTTCTGGACTTGATCCAAGAGCGCGGGTAGAGATGAGAGATATTTTAAAGCAGCTAAAAGGAATGGGGAAAACGATTCTTATATCCTCCCATATATTACCGGAGTTAGCGGAAATGTGTGATGAAATAGGTGTAATAGATGGGGGAAGACTGATCGCGCATGGCTCCGTTGCAGATATCCAAGCTCAGCTTGCAGGAGAAAGACATATTACGGTGAAAGTAAAAGGATTATTAGAAAATGTTGCTACTTTTTTTGAAGAGGATCCTTTTGTCTCTTCTGTGGAATTACACACGGATAAAAATTCAGTGACCTTCAATTATCGAGGGACTGATGACGATCAAATCGATTTACTTAAAAAGGCAATGGACCATTCGATTAGAATTATTTCCTTCGCCGAGACAGAAACGGATCTTGAGGATGTCTTTATGGAAATAACGAAAGGAGCGAAATAAATGAAGCAGGTGTTTTCTAACCCGGTATTGGTAAAGGAAATAAAGTTGCGCTTTCGTTCCCCAAAAAGTTTTGTAGGAATTCTATTTTATTTAATTGCTATGTGTATTTTTGTCTTTGGATTTATCTTACTAACAACTCAATTTACAGGAACTGGATATTTCCGTCCAGAAGAAAGCTTTTTTATGTTTGCAATGCTTACTTATATACAATTAGGTTTAATACTTTTCATCACTCCAGGCTTAACGGCAGGTGCTATTAGCTCAGAGCGGGAGAAACAAACATTGAATATATTATTAACGACCGCACAAACTTCTTTCCAAATTATTTCGGGCAAATTAACGTCATCTATTGCCTTTTTATTACTATTATTAATAGCCGGATTACCTATTTATAGTATGGTTTTCTTATTCGGTGGGGTATCACCAGGTCAATTAGGAATTATATTCTTGTTTTTCTTTTTAACGATGCTTGCTATTGGAAGTATTGGAATTATGTACTCGACCATCATTCGTAAGACGATTGTTTCTATGATTGCAACATATGGAACAATGATTTTCTTAAGTGCGGTGACGGGTTTTATTTACTTAGTAATTACAGGAATGAACAGCATGGTAGCTGGTTCGATAGCATCTTCCCCGTTCGGGCATTTCTTTGCGAGTATAAATCCGGTGGTCCTCGTCTTAACACTTATATCACCAGGGTCAGATACATTTATAACAGATACAACGAAGGTCGATTTCCCTATTTGGGCAGGCTACGCCATCTTCTATATTTGTATTACAGTAATATCAATTTTCATATCGGTGAAAAAATTACGAGTAAATATGAAACGGACAAAATAAGGAGGACAAATGGATGACTACTCCGAAAAAACTGATCAGATACGCCCAAAGGGCAAGAAATAGTCTAGCTATGGAGCATTATGTCAGAATGCTCCAAGCGGCCCTCTTTTATGGTTTTAGTGCCACTGCGCTTATCCTATTGGTATCTCGTTTATTTGTCTTTCCATATTATTTAAGAACTTCCATCATTGTTGGAAGTTCTGTTTTTATAGGCACTTATCTTTATGCTTTTTGGAAAAGACCCTCAAGTGGAGAAGCAGTACAAAAGTTGGACACATATTTTGTTGATAATTTACTTGTAAGTGCTTTAAGTTTTCTAGAGGGGAAATCTCTTCTTGCTAAAGGATTAATAGACAAAGCAGAAACAAACAGTGAGAGTGCTTTCCTTCTTTTTAAGAAGCGTGACAAAAAATACTTTAAGCCCAAATGGATTATAGGGCTTGTTTTGGCTTTTGCAGCAGTTCTCAGTTTGTATGTATTCCCAGCTGCAACGCAATTAGAAGCTAAGGATTTGGAACAAGAGAAAGAGATTGTAAAGGAACTAAAGAAAGAAGTAAGTAAGCTTGAGAAAAAGGAATTGTCAAAGCCAGTAAAAAAAGAATTGAATGATCTTAAAGAAAAACTTAAAGATTTAGATATAGCAGAAGAAACTTTGCGTGAAGTGGTGAAAAAGCAAAAAGAATTAGCACTAAAAGAACAGAAGCTAGAAGAAAAGAAAAAGGTAGCCGAACAAGAAGGGACGTCTGAATCCTCTTTAAGTACCGAGGAGCAAAAAGAACTCGCTTCGTTAGAGGATATTAATAATGCACTAGCTAAAAGTGCATCAAATTCTCGAACTAAACTAAGTAAGATGGGGAAATCTTTACCATACAGTGCTGGGGTAGCTCAAAATAATAGTTCGCAATCTTCAAGCAATAAAAATGGGCAGCAGGGAAAAAATCCACCTAATTCTGGCGCAGGACAAAGTCAAAGTCAAAGTCAAAGTCAAAGTCAAGGCCAAGGCCAGGGCCAGGGACAAGGCCAGGGACAAGGCCAGGGACAAGGACAAGGCCAGGGACAAGGACAAGGACAAGGACAAGGCCAAGGCCAAGGACAGGGTCAAGGCCAAGGAACAGGGTCAGGCGCAGGTTTAGGTTCAGGAAGTAGAGATTTACTGTCTATACCTACAAGGATTGGTGGAAACGGGAAAACTTCAGTCGATTCAGGTGGACTTGGAGACGGAAATTCTGCTAGTGAACAACCAGCGGATACTGCTATAACACGCGGCTCATCAAGACCATATAAAGAGGTAGTTAATGATTATTCGGAGTCTTATATAAAAAGTTCCGAGCGTATGCAATTACCAGCTGACTTACAAAGAATCGTCCAAGATTACTTTTCATCAGTTGAAAAAAGAGAATAACGGAGGGGAAACATGACTTATACAACAGAAGACTATATGGATATGAGTAAGCGTTTAGATGATGTTCGAACGGAAATAGGTCAATTTATAGTTGGTCAAAAGGAGGCTGTTGAATTCTCCATTTATTGTGTGTTGGCTGATGGGCATGCCCTTCTCGAGGGATTACCCGGATTGGGTAAAACAATGCTCATACGGACAGTTTCGGAAGTGTTAGATTTATCCTTTTCACGTATTCAATTCACGCCTGATTTAATGCCATCTGATATAACTGGTACTAGTATGATTGAAAGATTAGAAAATGGTAAACAACAATTTACCTTTCAAAAGGGACCAATCTTTAGCCAAATGGTGTTAGCCGATGAGATAAATCGCGCCACACCTAAAACACAAAGTGCATTGTTAGAGGCTATGGGAGAAAAAACAGTTACCGTGCTCGGTGACACTAAACAAATGGACCGACCTTTCTTCGTCCTTGCAACGCAAAATCCAATTGAAATGGAAGGTACCTACCCTTTACCAGAAGCTCAAATGGACCGTTTTTTATGTAAAATCTTAGTAGCATATCCTTCTAAAGCCGAGTTAATGGAAATAACAAAACGCACGACAGGTGGATTAACGATTCAACTGAATAAAGTAATGAACGCCGAAGAAATAGTGCGTGCACAGCAAATGGTAAAGGAAGTCCTTATAGCAGATGATATGTTGGAATATGCAGTAGATATTATTGCCGCAACGCATCCTGAGGAAGCAAGCATCCCTGAAATAGCCCAATATGTTCAATATGGAAGTGGTCCTCGTGGATTACAAAGTCTCATAAAGTTAGCCAAAGCGAGAGCATTGGTTGCTGGGAGATATCATGTGTCGATAGCGGATATTAAAACAGTGGCTAAACCGGTATTGAGACATCGTTTATTACTCAATTATGAAGGGGAAGCAGAAGGTAAAACGGCAGATGGACTAATCGATCTTATCTTACAAACAGTAAAACAAGGACAAGTTGTATGAGTAGTGAACAATTAGTACCAAAGGACTGGGCAGGTAAGCTAAGTAGATTATCCATCTCAACTAAATCGAAACTCAGAGGCCAACATAAAGGCTCCCACCGATCTCAGCGTTTTGGTGCATCTCTAGATTTTTCGGATTTTCGTGAATACTCGCCAGGTGATGATGTACGGCAAATAGATTGGAATGTTTATGCACGTACAGACAAGTATTTTATTAAACGTTTTTTAGACGAACAAGAAATGCGAGTGCATATCTTACTTGATACGACTAAGTCTATGGGAGATTCACTGAAATGGAACTTTGCTAAGCAATTAGCTGCTTCTTTAGGAATTCTTGTATTACAGAGAGATGATCGATTATCTTTTTCAGCTGTTAATGAAGACAAAAAGCCGCCCTTTAGAAGAAAGGGTGCAACCTACCGAAAAGCGTTCGTTCAAACAATTTCTGACATAGACGAACCAGCAATGACTTCCACTTTTACAGATAATGCACTTCCTTTTTTACCGAAAGATAGTACTGTATTGTTTGTGATTACAGATTGCTTAGAAAGTATTGAATCATGGGAACGATTTCTACAGAAATTGCCAAAATTCGCTGGTGATATTCGAATATTACAAGTAGTTACTGATGAGGAGCTCGCTCCATCATACGGTGGGGATGTTCAATTAGAAGATATTGAAACGTTGGAACAAGTAAATGTCTCTATTTCCTCCAGAGTACTTGAATCATTTCATCGAGAAAGAAAAGAGCATCAACAACGATTAGAACTACTTTGTCATAAGTTTGGTATTAAAATACTGCAGGTAAATGCACATGAAGGAATATCACATACAATGTTTCAACAATTATTAAGAGCAAATTGGGTGCAATGAGGTGAATAGGTTTGGGTATTAATCAGTTAATATATTCTTGGACAGCCATTTTCCCAATTGCTGTGCTTTTATATTATTTTTTTCGAAAAAAATATGTAAAAAAATCTGTTTCCTCTACACTGTTTTGGCAGGAGGCAATGAAAGAAACAAAGGCATCCCCATATTTACAACATTTGCAGCGGAATGCTTTGTTTTATTTACAAATGCTCGCCATGCTTTTGCTTGTTCTAGCATTACTTCAACCTTATTGGAAAACAAAATCGATTGCTGGGGAACAGATTGTGTTTGTCGTAGATACTTCTGCAACGATGAAAGTAAATGTAAATAATGCTACTTCTCTTTTTGAACAGCATAGAAGTAAAATGCTTGAGTTAGTCAAGGAATTATCGGGTAAGCCCTTAACAATAATCACAACGGGAAACGAGCCAGTTGTCCTATTGAGGCAAGAAAAGAATACAGAGCAAATGATTAAAGAGATAAATAAACTAGAGATAAGCTATGAAGCAGAAAATATGTCAAAGTCTCTTGATTTTACCCAATCCTTTTTTCAAGATAAAGCAACCTCTGTGTATATTTTTACAGATGATTTAGAAAGGCAATCTCTTCCGTTGCAACATGAAAATGTAAGCTGGAATGTGGAAGCTTTAACAACTGTGGTTACCAATGCATCTATTAAAAGATTTGGTGCAACAGAAACAGCAAATGGAATTTCTACACTAGTTCAAATTGAAAATCAGTCAGAAAAAGAGAGTACAACAGAGCTGACGATATCCAATGAAGAGAAAATATTAGTAACGGAAGTTGTCAATTTACCGCCAAAAGAAACGATTACATTATCTTTCGATGAACTAGTCAATTCAAGTTATTTAAAAGCAAATATAGACATCCAAGATTCTTACCTTTTAGATAATGAAAATATTATATTCATGCAGGATCAATTGTCTAATGTTTTCATAGATAGCACCATACATTCGCTAGTTCGAACTGCTTTTCAGTCATTAGACATTAAGGTGAGTAGTGTTCCTCCAGAGCAAGTTGGTTTGTTGAAAGATGAAGGTATGATGGTCACCAATCAGTTTGGCGTAAATATAGAAGATGAAAGGCCAATCTTATATATAGGCAGGAATGATGCTATACCAAATGAAGTAAATGGAAACGTTCAGACAACTGAATCTCCATTATTTGCTTTCGCTGATTTAAGGGACATATATGTGAGTTCAGTGTATCCGCCTATAGAGGGCTATACTACTATTGCTTCTGTAGGGGATGATCCATTCATCCAAACCTCACCATCTGGAAATATTATTATCCTTGCAGATATTCAAATGACAGATTGGCCACTGAGTCCTACGTTTCCACTATTTATGTGGAGTGTAAAGGAGCAACTTTCATCAGGAAGTGATTATTTAGGAACATTCACTCCTAACGAGAGAAAGCCTCTATCTCTTGGTGCTTTGGACGAGTGGGAAATTTATACGATGAATGATGAATATGAATATGCTATTGAAAATGGTGGGAAGTTCGTAGCACCAAATAAACCAGGCTTATATGTTCTACGTTCGAAAGATGCTGAGAAGAATCTTTCAGTCATATTGCCTCAAGAGGAAAAAGTAATTGAAAAAGGTACTTCATATAAAGTGAATGGACAACAGATGAATGCCGAGGAAGACTATCAAGCCAATTCCTTTGTTCCATATATATTAATATTACTAATTTTACTATTTGTAATAGAGTGGGAGGTGCAAAGAAGACGTGGATTTACGAGTTGACCAACCACTTTGGCTTTTACTATTAATTCCTATTGGTTTTTATTTTCTTTGGACTTGGCGAAAAGATAAGAAAATCTTTAAGCGAGAGGGGAAAGTAGTCTTTAGTATCCGGATACTGGCTATTCTGTGCTTAATATTAGGAATTACTAATCCCTATCTTTTGTTACCTATCAAAGAAGAGCAGGTTCTGTTTTTGGTAGATCGCTCTGCTTCTCTACAAGGAACTGACAAACAAATAACGGAGTGGGTAGATGAAAGTTTAAAATCTAAAAAAATGAGCCATTTAGTAGGTGTTTATACATTTGCAGAGAATTTTCAAACGGAAGTAGCGCTAACAACGGGAGAAGTGAATTTACCAGTTTTCACTCCTATGTCAGATCCAAGTAATACAGATTTAGCGAAAGCCCTGCAGCTTTCAACAGGTATTATTGAGCCAAACAAAGCTACAAGAATTGTCCTCTTTACAGATGGGATAGAAACAATTGGATCTGTTAGTGATGAAATTGTGAAAATCGCAGGAGGGAATGTCACGATAGATGTTGTTCAAATGGCTCGACTGTCATCGGAAGATGTCGCTATAACTTCCTTTGAGACGCCGCCTGTGGCTTTTGAAGGAGAACAGCAACAATTAAATGTTACCCTGGATGCCACAAGTGAAGCAGTGGCCGAGTTACTTCTATATCAAAATGATCAGCTACTCACGCGCGAACAAATAAATGTAGAACCTGGCACTAATACGTATACATTTAGAAATGCATCTAAGGGCGAAGGATTACTTAAATATGAAGTACAAGTTGTGCTGGCTGAGGATGGACTAATAGAGAATAACAAGTTGACAAGTGTCACAAATGTAGAGAGTTCTCCACGACTTCTAATAGTTACGGATGACGGTAATTCTTCTAATATTGCCACAGTCATTGATCAACAAGCGATTACAACGGATGTTATAGATGCAGGTGTCCTGCCTTTTGATTTATCAAATTATTTATCATATGATGCGATTATATTTGATAATGTACCTGGTCATGTCGTCGGTGAACAGAAGATGATGGTTATTGAACAGGCTGTGAAAAACTTTGGTGTGGGTTTTATGATGGTCGGAGGGAAAAACAGCTTTGGCTTAGGAGGCTATTTTAAGAGTCCTATTGAGCGATTATTACCAGTGGAGATGGAGATAAAAGGAAAGCAACAACTGCCTTCACTGGGGTTAATTATCGTTATGGATAGGTCAGGTAGTATGAGTGGAACAAAATTAGAATATGCGAAGGAAGCAGCAGCGCGTTCTGTAGAAATGCTTCGAGAAGGAGATACACTCGGATTTATCGCTTTTGATGATCGACCATGGGAAATAATTGAGACTGCTCCATTGAATGACCAAGAAACAGCTGTAGAAAGCATACTATCTGTAGGGACAGGCGGAGGAACAGAAATTTATACGAGCTTAGCGCTAGCATACGAAAATTTATCACCTCTTAAACTTCAGCGAAAACATATTATCTTGTTGACAGATGGTCAGTCAGCTACCAACAATGACTATCAAACGTTGATAGAAGGTGGTAAAGAGGGATTAATAACAGTCTCCACTGTTGCAGTTGGGCAAGATGCGGATAGATCTTTACTAGAAAGTTTAGCAGAAATGGGAGGGGGCACGTTCTACGATGTCCAAGATGAATCTACTATTCCTGCTATAATGTCCACCGAGACAGCAATGATCTCAAGAACCTATATTGAAGATAATCCGTTCTATCCCACTATTTTTGGAGATGCTGCATGGACAAGTTTGTTTGCAGAAGGAGTTCCTCAAATGAATGCCTATATTGCTACAACACCTAAACAAACAGCTTCCGTTGTTGTTGAAAGTGAAAAAGAGGATCCGGTATTAGCTGAATGGATGTATGGACTCGGTCGCACAATTGCTTTTACATCGGATTCCACTGGTGAATGGAGTGGTGACCTAGCGAGATGGGCTAATTGGGGAGATTTTTGGAATACAGCAGTCTCCAGGTTACTACCAGCATATAGTGAGGTGCCTTTTTCTATTCAAAAGTCCTCGGATGAATCCTTTACTGTTACAGATCCGTCAGGAAAGTCATCATTTTTGGACGTAGCAGTTGTCAATGAAAAAGGCGAAGAGGTTTCTGTTACATCTGAAGCAATTGCACCAGGTAAAGCAAGGGTAACAATAGATAGTGAACCAGGATTAGTGTTTTTCCGAATTTCCAATGAACAAGATGCTGTTTACCAGGCAGGTATTTCCGTTCCTTATAGCGAGGAATACAAAATACAAAAGCCGAATACAGCAATTCTGGAGATGATTACAAGTAGAACAAATGGAAAGATGCTAACCGAACCATCTGAAGCTTTCCGAGAAATGGAACTCTCTAGTTCAGAGAAACAATCTATTCAACAGTCTCTTCTATTGCTAGCTATCTTCTTGTTCTTTTTCGATATTACAATAAGAAGATTTGGTTTCCACCTATTGCTTTCTCCGTTCAAAAGATCTGGTAAAAAAGCGGAGCCAGTAAATACGACTACAACCTACGTGGGGAAACTAGTTAGAGAAAAGAAAAAGAGATAAGGCATAAAATTACCAAAAAAGGATGCTTGATGGTTGTGACAGAAGTCATAACCATCAAGCATCCTTAAAATTTCTCTCGGAATCATACAGCAAAAACGTCTCAATCAGGTTACTTTCGAGAAAGAGTTTTGATAAGTTAATTATAAATTAAATTATCGGTTTTTTTCTTTTAATCCATATAAGTGTGATAGCCCACGAAGCTAGTAGTATGATAGATCCTACTATGAACGGATAGCTTATATTAATATCAAAAAACATCCCTGCTAGCGCTGGTCCAATCATACTTCCTAAACTCATATAAGCATTATTCATACCAGCAGCAAATCCTTGCTCATTACCTGCCATTTTAGAAATTACTGTATTTACTGCTGGTCGGATAAGTGTAGTTGCAGTAGAGAAGATAGATGCGACAAGTAATACAAGTGCAAAGCCGTCTACTACAAAGAATAGTAGAAAAGCTATTGCAGCAACAACCAAATTGACTAGGATAACATTTAATTCGCCAAAACGTTTAAATAGTTTCTCCACTACTAACGTTTGCACGATGACACCTATAAACCCACCAACTGTTAAGACAACAGCAATATCCTGTGGAGTATAGTTATACTTATGATCTACATATAATGAGAACGTCGTTTGGAAGTTTGCTATTCCAAAAGTGAAAACAAAAATTATGATTAACATCATGAAGTAAGGTGTCTTCACTGAATTTTTCATCTGTGTGATGATGTTTTCGCGCTTTTTAGGCCCCGACGGTATTTCGGAAACAGTATTTTTAATATCGGGTAGAATGATTAAAGATATTATTCCTGCAATCAAAGCTGCTAAAGATGCCATGTAAAATGGGAACGATAAGCTTACACTTGCTAAAAATCCTCCAAGCGCTGGTCCAATCATAAAGCCTAGTGACATAGAAGCTCCTAAGAATCCCATTCCTTTCCCACGCTCTTCTAATGTAGTAATATCTGCAACAAATGCCATAGTGGCTGGTATTAAAAAGGCTCCCCCAATACCACTTATAAATCGTGCAGCATACAACATCCATTCATATGTAGCTAACCCAAACCATAATTGAGATGCCGAAAAAATGACCAATCCTACAATAATTAGTTTTTTTCGTCCCAGTTTATCAGATAGGTCACCTGCAAGTGGGGAAAATAGAAACTGACCTAATGCAAAGGAAGCTATAATAAATCCGAGAGCTTGACCAGCAACACCAAAGGTTTCTAGGTATTGAGGCATTACTGGAATTACTAATCCTATCCCCGACATAGCAATAAACATATTGAACATTAAAATATATAATGCCGAACTATTTGTTTTCTTCGCCATAATACTCCTGCTTTCTGTAATTACTTTTATGCGTCTATAGATTCTACCATATTCCTAAAAGAATAAAAACTTTCGAGTAACGAATTATATAATATTTAACATAAAAAAAACCGAGAAAAAAGACGCCCAATCTTCTAAAAATATGCCGTTGATTTCCGCTGCGAGCGGACGCTTTCCGTGGGCACGGCTTCAGCCAATTCCCTCGCGCCGCTTCCCACGCGAAAAGCGGCCACTGAAATAGAAACCAGTAGTATTATTATTCATTCATTCTCTCTTTCAATCATTAAAATAGTGTATATGGTAATTTATTATATAATTTCTACGCAATAAAAAGAGTCGTCACTATGACGACTCTCCCATTTAGTTAGCGCTCATTTTAAATTCTAAGAATAGCTCGTTATATTTACCAAGCATTTCAAGACCTAGGTTTTTATATACTTCTAGATTTTCTCTAGCTTCTTCTAGAGGATAGAATCGCTCATCAGAAGTTACTTCTTCATCCATTAACTCAATTGCTGCAGTATTAGGGATGGAATATCCAACATAATCTGCATTTTGTGCGGCAACTTCTGCATCTAACATAAAGTTGATAAACTCATGAGCACCTTCCACATTTGCAGCAGTTTTAGGTATAACCATATTATCGAACCAAAGATTCGATCCCTCTTCAGGGACTGAATAATCTAATCCTTCGTTTTCCCACATCATATCAGCTGCTTGCCCAGAGAAAGTAATAGCTACGGAAGCTTCTTCATTTATCATTAGCTGAGTTACTTCATCTCCAATAATTGCTTTTACATTTGGAGTCAATTCCTTCAGTTTCGCCGTAGCTTCCAGCAATTCTTTTTCATCCGTAGAGTTAAGGGAATAACCGAGACTATTTAATCCCATCCCAATAATTTCACGTGCACCATCTACTAGTAACACTTCACCTTCTAAAGATGGGTCCCAAAGTGATTCCCAGCTATCAAAGGTCTGTCCGTCTAGAAGAGAAGGATTGAACACAACTCCAACTGTTCCCCAGAAATAAGGAATGGAGTATTTATTTTTAGGGTCAAATGCTAAGTCTAAAAAGTATGGATCAATATTGCTTAGATTCGGAATTTTAGAATGATCAATTTCTTGCAATAGGTCATTTTCTTTCATCTTTTCAATTGCGTACTCTGAAGGTACCGCAATATCATAAGAAGTTCCGCCTTGTTCTATTTTTGTCATCATTGCTTCATTGGAGTCAAATGTTTCGTACACAACACGATAACCTGATTCTTCTTCAAATTGAGAGATCAAATCGGGATCGATATATTCACCCCAGTTAAAGATAGTTAATGTATCACTACTGGCATTGCCAGAGCTTTGGTTTAAATATTTATTGACACCAAACAAAATGATACAAACGACAACAATGGCTATAGCTGCTCTTGTTATTTCTTTCATTTTCGAACCCCCATTCCGACAGGGTTTTTCCCGCGTTGGCTAACAAAATAATACCCAACTACGAGAACTAGTGTCACTATAAATATGATTCCCGATAATGCATTAATCGTTAACGTAATACCAGTTCTTGCCATCGAGTAAATTTCAACTGAAAGTGTGCTAAAGCCATTTCCTGTAACAAAGAAAGTTACTGCGAAATCATCAAGAGAATATGTTAAGGCCATAAAAAATCCTGCGAAGATTCCAGGTTTAACAAAAGGGATAATTACGCGTGTCAGAATATCCCGTTTGGATGCGCCCAGATCTGCTGCTGCATCAATGAGCGTACTATTCATGTCTTGTAGCTTCGGTAATACCATTAATACAACAATGGGTATACTAAATGCAATATGAGAAATTAATACGGATGCAAATCCAAGTTTTACCCCAATAGCTGTAAATAGTATCAGGAACGATGCACCAATAACAACATCGGGACTTACTATTAATACATTATTTAAAGAAAGGATAGATCTGCGCAGTGATTTGTTTCGCATAAATACAATGCCGATTGAACCAAATACACCAACTATTGTTGCTATTAATGCAGAAAGTAAAGCAACAATTACTGTATTGAGAAGTATCATGATCAAACGAGTATCTGAAAAGACAGCAGAATAATGTTCCCAAGTAAATGATTCAAAATTATTCATATTTCCACCACTATTAAACGAGTAAAAAATCAGATATAAGATAGGCGTATATAAAACGATAAATACAAGGGCTAAGTAAAACTTCGCTGACTTACTTGTTTTTTCCATTTGCATAAGCCCCCTTATCACGTTGACCAGTAATGATCATTATAATTACCATAAAGATGATTAAGAAAACGGCGATTGTAGAACCCATTCCCCAGTTTTGGGTAACTAAGAATTGCTGCTCAATAGCTGTACCCAAAGTAATAACTTTATTCCCCGCGATTAATCGAGTAATCATGAATAGCGAAAGGGAAGGGATAAATACAGCTTGAATTCCAGCTTTTACCCCATTAATGGTTAATGGTAGAATCACCTTTGAAAATGTCGTCCAGCTAGATGCACCTAAATCTCGACTAGCATCCATTAAGGAAGGATTTAACTTATCCAATGAATTAAAAATAGGTAAAATCATAAATGGGATAAATATATAGACTGATACAAAAACGAAACTAAAATCTGTAAATAAAATTTGTGTTTCTTCCAACCCAAATACATTTAGAAATGCATTTACAGGCCCATATAAACCAAAAATCCCGATAAAAGCATAAGTTTTCAATAATAAATTTATCCAAGAAGGAATGATGATTAACAGCAACCAAAGCTGTTTATGTCGTGTTTTTGTTAGCAAATATGCTGTTGGATATGCAATAAGTAAAGTAAAAAAAGTTATAAGAAATGCATACCAAAACGAACTCAAGGTTAACTTTAAGTAAACTGAAGTGAAAAAGTTTTGATAATTATCTAAAGTGAAGTTTCCACTTAAATCGAAAAAGGAATAATATGCAATTAAAGCAATGGGAGCCACAACAAATAATACAATCCACACATAATAAGGTATTAAATAAAATGCTTTGGTAGTTTTAGTTTGCATATGCGTCTTCTCCATAAGACTCGAGACGTTTGTCAAATTCTTCTTCTGTTTCATTTAAACGCATAACGTGAATAGCCTCCGGGTCGAAATCTAAACCAATAGAAGCACCAACGTCTGCTTTTTTCGTAGAATGTACTAGCCATTCATTTCCCTCATCATCGTAAGTAGAAAGTTCATAGTGAACTCCTCTAAATAATTGTGTATCTACTTTTACCTTCATTTTCCCTTTGTCAACAGCTGTTATTTCTAAATCTTCTGGACGAATGACGATATCTACTTTTTCGTTTGGATTTAGTCCTTGATCCACACATTCAAACTCTTTGTCACCAATTTTTACGCGGAAATCAGCGACCATTGTACCAGAAACAATATTTGACTCTCCGATAAAGTCAGCTACATAGCGATTAATCGGCTCATCATATATATCCATTGGAGTACCACTTTGTTCAATTTCGCCTTCATTTAACACGAAAATTTCATCAGACATTGCCAATGCTTCTTCTTGGTCATGTGTTACGAATATAAAAGTTTTGCCAAGTCTTTGTTGAAGCTCACGTAACTCATATTGCATTTCAGAACGTAATTTTAAATCTAATGCAGAAAGTGGCTCGTCCAATAGAATGATTTCAGGATCATTTACAATGGCACGTGCAATTGCTACACGTTGTCTTTGTCCGCCTGACATTTCAGCAATTTCTCTTTTTTCATAACCTACTAAGTTAACAAATTTCAAAGCTTCTATTACTTTTTGTTCTATTACTTTTTTGCCAAGCTTTTTAATGCGAAGACCGAATGCTACATTTTCAAATACATTTAAATGGGGAAATAACGCATAATCTTGAAATACTGTATTTACCTGTCTTTCATTGGCGGGGACATTATTAATGAGTTTGCCGTTAAAGTAAATACTTCCACTTGTAGGTTGCATAAAACCAGCGATTAAACGTAAAATCGTTGTTTTCCCACAACCAGATGGACCTAGTAAAGTATAAAATTTCCCTCGCTCTAACTCTAAGTTGATATTTTTTAATACGGTCGTTTCTGCATCATATGATTTTGTCACATTTTCAAAACGAATAATAGTATTGTCAGACATAATATACCTCCATTGTTATTTAAGTATCTTACAAATAAGAATTGTTAACGACATAGATTACCTTTGAAATTTCTTCCGCTGCATTTTGTAGAAGATGATTATCAGAAGCATCAAAATAAAGTGATTCACCAGCTGTAGCTATATAGTTTTGTTTACCTATAGTGAGTGTCACTTTCCCTTGTAGCACGTATATGAAAGTCTCGGAAAGAGAAGGTTCGAATTGTTTAAATTGTCCCCCAATATCCAATGAAATTAGTACTGGCTCCATTTCATTTTCATTGGATTCTGAAATTAGCCAATGAAGCTTGTACTTTTTTTCATCATCCAAGTAAATAGTCTGTTCTTCTTTCGGGTAGTACACTTTCGTGCGAGAATGATCATCGTCATCAAAAAAATCTTTTGGCTTGGAACCTAGGACGTTTAAGATTGAAAACAACGTTTCGATAGAAGGAGAGTTTATATCTCTTTCCAATTGAGATATAAAACCTTTACTTAAATCGGTTCTTTCACCTAATTCTTCTTGTGTCAGACCTTTTTTTAAGCGCAACTGTTTAATTTTTTTCCCGATTTGCATATTTTTAGGCTCCTTCGGAAATAAACTAGTATTTTTCAGACAAAGTTTATTTTAACACAACTTAAAGTTTACTTTAACAATTTATTTGAGGAATATCAAAATTTTTTTCTTAAACAGAACAAACGCTATTTTTGAAGAATGCATATACTAATGAATGCTGAAAGAAAGAAGGGATCTAGGCAGTGAAGCTACGTACTAAATTACCGTCATTTCCAATGGATACGAGATGGATAAATGGACAGATAAACAATGACAGACTAATAGGGGAAAAGCCCGTCCTAGTTTACTTTTGGTCAGTGAGTTGTTCATTATGTGGAGGAGCATATAATAACATTAGATTGTGGAAAGAAAAATATAAGGAAAACTTTCATGTAGTAGGGATTCATATGCCAAGATCTAGAGATGACTTATTCGAGAAGCCTATTCTAGATGCAATTCAACGAGGAAGGATGAAGGATTCTATCTATTTGGATCATGAACTAATCGTGACTAATCAATTTCAAAATCGAGTAGTTCCATCTTTTTATTTGTTTGATAAGAAAGGACTATTAAGGCATATGCAAGCAGGCGAAAAAGGGATGATGATGTTAGAAAAAAGGCTGCTTATGCTTATAAATGAAAACATAAAATAATGATTAAATCCCCTATCAATTAAAGGATTGGATATGTTAAACTTATCGCATTAGATATGTAGGGGGCATTTAGGATGCACAAAGAATTTGTTGTAGTCGGTTTAGGTAGATTCGGTGGTAGTATTGTCAGAGAGCTGATTGATCAAGGAGCAGATGTTATGGCAATTGATATAGCATCTGAACGTGTAGATGAGTTTGCGACCATCGCCACTCAGGCGGTAGTTGCTGATACAACAGACGAAGCTGTGCTGAAATCATTGGGTATTCGAAACTTTGAACATGTTATTGTAGCTATTGGAGACGACATTCAATCTAGTATTTTGACTACTTTAATGCTAAAAGAGATTGGCGTAAAGAAAATTACAGTCAAAGCACAAAATGATTACCATGAAAAGGTGTTAAGAAAAATTGGAGCAGATCAGGTAGTACATCCTGAAAGAGATATGGGTATTAGAATTGCAAACAATATTCTTTCCAACAATGTATTAGACTATCTTGAACTTTCTGATGAACATTCTATTATGGAAATAAGAGTCAATGAGAAAATAGCAAGTAAATCACTTATTGATTTAGATATCCGTGCAAAATATGGCATCAATATTGTGGCGATTAAACGAGGAAATAATATTATAGTTTCTCCACAGGCCGATGAAAATTTAATACTTAATGATGTATTAATCATTATTGGAGCGGACGTAGATATTATACGTTTTGAAAAGAAAGTATTATCTTAAGAAAAATATCAGTTTTATAAAAGAGACTGTTTGTGACTCATGTCATAAACAGTCTCTTTATGTATTAGTGAACTAATATATAACCCAAAGAAATCATTCTCCAAGTGTAAACCGAACTCATAATTACTATTTCTCGTGAAATACTAGGTTTACGAGGAGGTGTGAAATGTCCAAAAAACCGGTTAGTACCAATAAGGAAGATGGTCACTTAGCATGGTGGCAACTATCTCTTATCGGAGTAGGATGTATTATTGGCACAGGATTTTTCTTAGCTTCTAGCATAGCCATCCAAATGACTGGTCCTTCGGTTATATTGGCTTTCACTATGGCAGCTTGTGCTACCTATATTGTGTTTGAGGCACTTGCTAAAATGTCAGCGAATGATCCACAAAAAGGATCATTTCGAACTTATGCCAAAAAAGCTTATGGACGTTGGGCGGGATTTAGTAGTGGGTGGGTTTACTGGTGTTCCGAAATATTGATCATTGGTAGTCAATTGACAGCGATATCTCTGTTAACCAAACTTTGGTTTCCAAAAGTAGCTCTATGGATATTTGCATTAATTTATGCAATTTGCGGATTGTTAGTGTTATTCATAGGAGCAAAGGCATTTGGAAAACTAGAAAGTGTATTCGCAGTGATGAAAATTGCTGCTATTTTTATGTTCATCATAATTGCAGTTTTGGCATTGACTGGAGTAATAGATGGCAACCCTAAAGATAATATTCCAAGTACATTAGAAGGTTTCTTTCCGAAAGGAATTTTAGGTTTTTGGAGTGCTCTTCTATTTGCATTTTATGCACACGGTGGAATTGAAGTAATGGGTGTCATGGCTATTTATCTGAAAAAGAAAGAAGATGCACCAAAATCGGGTAAGGTCATGTTAGGATTACTTGGTATAATCTATGTCACGTCTCTTATTTTGGCGTTATTATTAATGCCATATACTAAATATAAGGATGACAAGAGCCCATTTGTTACAGCATTATCCGGTTTTAATCTGGATTTTTTCCCTCATGTTTTTACAGCTGCTATTATAATTGCGGGTTTTTCAACTATGTCAGCGTCCCTATTCTCAGTAACGACAATCCTTACTACCTTATCTGAAGAGGGGGATGCACCAGCCATATTTAGTAAGCAAACGAAAAAGAAGTTTAAGACGCCTTTACCAGCAATAGCTCTAACTTCTGTAGGTCTTATTCTTTCGATAGTTACTTCCTTGTTGCTACCAGATAAAGTTTATCAGTATATAACTACTGCAGCCGCATTGATGTTGCTTTATAATTGGCTGTTTATCTTAGCTATGTATCACAGGCTAGTGGACACAACGAAAGCTGATAAAGTAAAAAGAGTAATCGGTATTATTCTTGTTTCGGCAGCTGTCAGTGGGGCGCTTTTTCATTCAACTAGTCGACCAGGTTTCTTCATCAGCCTCATATTCCTATCAATTATCGCGATCATCGTATTATTTTTACGCAAAAAGTGGAAAAAAGAAGAGGTTTAAAAAAGTAATTGATAAGCTTGAATGCCAAAATAAATTCCGAAACCAAGCATGGACAAAGAGGAAATGATAGAAATGATCACTAAAAATTTATTGGAAAGAAACTTCCGTGCACCACTAGATAGGAAAGCCGTAAAAGTATCCCATAAAATAATACCCCCAATAATTGCAAAGCAATATAAAATGAGTTGACTATCCGTAATTTGTTGAGAGGCTTCAGCTAGTACTGAACCAAATATTCCTAACCAGAAAAGAATGCTTAAAGGGTTTAGCAAAGCCAAAAGAAATCCTGAAGATAATGACTGTCTAAATCTAATTCTTTTTTCTTTATGGTAATTTAACTTAATCTTATGGAGCGTTAGTAGACTTTCTATCCCGGTGTAAATTAGAACAAAGCATCCAAAGGACCTTAGAAATATTTTGATATATGGAGAATCAACAAATTGTCCCACTCCAAAATAGACTAACACCATATATAAAATATCAGCCAACAAAGCACCAAAGCCAAAAATCCATGCATGAAAGAATCCGTTCTTTATACCTGTATTTAATTGTGCCGCATTGACAGGTCCCACTGGTGCCGCTAAGGATATACCTAAAAAAATATAAGTAAATATTGAGTTCATACTAGATGCCGCCTCCATTGGAATGATATCCATGTATGATATTCAAAAGAGGGAACATGTACAACTAACTTTTAGGTAAAAAAAATAACCTCAGAATTTTAGATTCTGAGGTTATTACTTATACTTCCATAATAATCGGAAGTATCATTGGACGACGTTTCGTCTTTTCATATAAATAAGGACTTAGAACGTCTATAATTTCATTTTTTAGTTCAGACCATTCAGTCTCTTTACTTTGAATAGTGTATCGTAAATGTTTATTCAACATTTGTTGTGCCTCATTAATCATTGTTCCTGATTCACGCATATAAACGAAACCACGAGAGATAATATCAGGACCTGATACAATTTTTTTCTTCTCCATATCAGCACTTACTACAACAATAACTAAGCCTTCCTCTGATAAGACACGACGATCACGAAGAACTATATTACCAATATCTCCAATTCCACTTCCGTCAATATAAATATCGCCAGAAGGAATTCGGCCAGCAACATGTGCCTCATCAGCACTCAAGGCAAGTACTTCTCCGTTTTCCATAATAAAGGTATTATCCGGATCTACATCGCAATCTACTGCTAATTCAGTATGAATCTTCAGCATTCGATACTCTCCGTGAATCGGCATGAAGAACTTAGGCTTCATTAGACGAAGCATAAGCTTATTCTCTTCTTGTGAACCATGCCCAGATGTGTGAATATTATTTAATGAACCGTGGATTACTTCTGCTCCCGCACGGAATAGTAAGTTAATCGTACGATTGACACTTGCTCTATTTCCAGGGATAGGTGAAGAAGAAAATACTACTGTATCTCCAGGTTGAATTTGAATTTGTCGATGTGTACCGTTTGCGATACGAGATAATGCTGCCATCGGTTCCCCTTGACTACCTGTACAAAGTATAAGCACTTCGTTTGCTGGTAATCGGTTCAATGCGCTTACATCCACAAACGTTTCTTTTGGAGCTGTAATATAACCTAGTTCACGACCGATTGTCATAGCATTATCCATGCTTCGACCAAAGACAGCAATTTTACGTCCATGAAGAACAGCTGCGTCGGTTACTTGTTGAAGTCTATGAATATTAGATGCAAAAGTAGCGAAGATAATACGACCATCTACCTTACGGAAAATAGAATCCATGCTTTCTCCGACTTTACGCTCTGACATTGTAAAATTAGGGATTTCTGCATTTGTACTATCTGATAGTAAGCATAGCACTCCATCTTTTCCGATTTCAGCCATTTTTGTTAAGTTAGCTGGTTCACCTACAGGTGTGAAATCAAATTTAAAGTCACCCGTATGCACAATATTGCCGGGTGGTGTTTTTACCACTATCCCAAATGCATCTGGAATACTATGTGTTGTACGATAGAAACTTACAGAAGTTTTTCTGAACTTGATAACATCTTCTTCTTGAATAACGATCATTTTTGTTTGGCGTAGTAAGCCATGCTCTTCTAATTTATTTCTTAATAAACCAAGGGCAAGCTTTCCTCCGTAAACGGGTACATTAATTTGTTTTAAAAGATAGGGAATACCACCGATATGATCTTCGTGACCGTGAGTGATAAAGAGTCCTTTAATCTTGTCCACATTTTTTACTAAATAAGTGTAATCAGGAATTACATAATCAATGCCGAGTAAATCATCCTCTGGGAATTTAATACCAGCATCGATTAATATTATTTCATCTTGGAATTGAACGCCATATGTGTTTTTGCCGATTTCGCCTAGTCCGCCGAGGGCGAAAACCGCAGTTTGGTCATTTTTTACAAATTTCATATATTAAATCTTCTCTACTTTGTAATTCTCGCCGGCTTGTTCGTACTCTAAATGATTACCTTCAAGCAACTGAATTAATTCGATATTATATTTGCGGTCTATTAATAGCGCACGAACTTCGCGCTCAGTTTCAGCCTCTACATATAAACATTGTGTGTTTTCGCGAACTGGTACTTCTAGTACATTCTCTTGATAATAAACTTTAAAAATCATTTTATACTCTCCTTTTTCACGTTCAAAATAAATCAATTCTCTTTATATTATCATGACACTTATTTAAAATAAAGAAAAGCCCTCCATTTTAGAGGGCAAAAGTATTTTACCTGCGTTACGAGTAGTGTAATATCCCGATTTTAAGCCTTGTCCTAAAACTTTGGCGTTAGCGGGAGATTAAATTTACGTAAGCGGTCAAATGTTAAAACTATTAATCCTGTAGTGAAAAACTGAGGATTGAAGCCTACTTTAAGCAATCGTTTTGTTTCTAAGCATTCCACCGAGCCGTCTCAACCATTTCCTTTTCAGGCGTTTCAACATGGCTATTCACTCCTTATAGAGTATTATATACGCAAGAGTGAAATGTGTAAAGGATTATGACTGAAAAGTCAAATAATTCGCATTTTAGAATGGAGGATTTTTATGAAAAACAAAATTTTATTTTTTGATATTGATGGAACGATTTTAGACCATGATAAAAATATTCCCGATGGAGTAGAAGAGTCACTTCAAAAGGCCAGAGATAATGGACATGAAATTGTCATATCGACTGGACGCTCTCCTTTTACTGCTCAAGCTGTTTTAGATCGATTGAAAATAGATTCGTTTGTTTGTTATAATGGCCAAATTGTTCAGTTCAGAGGAGAAGTATTACATAAAGGGATTGTTGAGAGGGAAGAGTTGGCCCGACTAACGGAGTTTGCGAACAAAAGAAAGCAACCAGTTGTGTATATGGACAGTGATGAAATGGTTTCTAGCTTTCCAGATCACCAAGATGTATTCGATAGTATATCTACACTGAAAATAAATTTCCCGCGTTATGCAGAGGATTTCTATTTGACGAATGATATTCATCAAGCGCTTATCTTTTGCAGTTTAGAGGAACAAAAGGAATATGAACAAGCTTTTCCAAATTTAAAATTTGTCCGCTGGCACCGTGTTTCCTGTGATGTTCTTCCTAAAGGGATTTCAAAGGCTAAAGGGATGGATCTTTTGTTAAAACATATTGGAAGAGGACCCGAAGATGCGATAGCTTTCGGTGATGGCCTAAATGATATAGAAATGCTTCAGTTCGCTGGGACAAGTGTCGCAATGGGGAACTGTGTCGAAGAGTTAAGGGAACATGCTACCTTTGTTACGGATCATGTATCAGAGAGTGGGCTTTCCAACGCAATGAAAAAATTAAGGTTAATTTAAGGAGTTTACTAGATGTCCAAAAAGTTTGTCCTCATTTATGGAGATGCATTTGTCGATTATATTGCAGAAGATCAAAGCAATAGTCGATTCACAAAGTTTTTAGGTGGTGCGACCGTTAATGTTGCTGCAGGAGTAGCACGACTCGGAGCAGCATCTTCGTTCATAACTGTAACCGGAGAAAATGAAACATCTGAATTTGTTAGAAATGAATTAGCAGAGGAGGGAGTAGATCTATCCTTTTCGCAAATAGTTCCCGAAAAAGAGGTTAGCGGTGTATATGTACATCTCTTGGAGAACAATGAACGTCATTTTGAACGTTATGTTGATGTTACCCCTGACATCCAAGTAGACTTTTCCGCTATTAAGAACGAGATAATTCATGAAACATCTGTTTTTCATTTTTGTTCTGGTACCCTATTTCATCCTATAGCTCTTGGGACAACTAGAAAAATTGTAGAGAATATGAAAAAGTCAAATGTACTTATTTCTTTTGATGCTAACATTAGACCATTACGTTGGAGTAGTGAAGAGAGTTGTAGAGAAACCATCTCTTCCTTTTTTAACATGGTTGATATATTGAAGTTAACAGAGGAAGAATTATTCTTTTTAACGGAAACGACATCTATAGAAGATGGTATCAAATCTATGCAGCAATATAATATCGAGGCTTTACTTATTACTATTGGTGCAGAGGGGACTTATGCGGTGCTTCACGGGGAAGTAGTACATGTTCCGGTAGAAAAAGTAATACCAGTTGATACGACTGGTGCTGGAGATGCTTTTGTCGCAGGCATTCTTTCAAAGATATATTTGGAGGGGCATCCTTCCACAAAAGAGGACTGGATACGTTACATCGCATTTAGTAATAGGTTAGGTGGGATCTGTGCCACTAAACCTGGTGCATTATCTGCTATGCCAAGATTGAAAGACTTACAATAATGGAGAGTGCAAAATGGTGGTTATAGTTGGTGCAATTACAAATAAAAAGTCTCGAATAGCCATCATATCACTACTACAAACGACAAATTAAAAACTTGAATACGATAACTAAAACGCCGGTTCTACATACGTAGGACCGGCGTTTTGTGTAAAAGTTTAAACTCGTTCATAAGGTACCGAATCTGGAATCGGAGCATATGGATTTTCTTTGTTGATGTGATCATAAAACATGATACCATTTAAATGATCGAGTTCATGTTGGAAAGCAATAGCTGCTAATCCTTTTAAGCGTTTTTTAAATGGAGTTCCATCTGGGTAAAAACCTGTCGCGGTAATGCGTGCATATCTTGGCACATATCCTTCGATTACTTCATCTACAGATAAGCAACCTTCTCCAGCAGAAATATACGTTCTTTCTACGGAGTGACTAATTATTTTGGGGTTAACTGCTACGAAGCTTACTTCTAGATCGTTTTCATCTTCTAAGTGAAGTGCGAACATTCTTTTGTTAGCATTTACCTGTGGAGCAGCAATTCCAATTCCTGGTCGTATTTTATATTTTTCAACCATTTCATCGTCTTGGCTGTTAATAACATATTCCAGTAAATCATTGGCAAGAATTATATCTTCTTGTGATAATGGGAAGATAAGATCTTCTGTTTTTGTACGTAAAGATGGATGACCATCTCTGACAATATCATTCATTAAAATCATTTTTAATCGTCCTTTCAATGTTCATATATCTATTATAGCGAAATTTGTCTGTATACTAAACAAAAAACAGCCTATTCGTCAGTTGAATTTAATAGTTAATACAATTATAGTTGAATGGGTATAGGAGGTTACATGATGAAAATAAACAAATTTGTACTCATTTTAAGTAGTATATTACTACTTGCCGGCTGTAACTTTGGGGAGTCGACAGAAGAAAAGTTATCTAACATCTTAACGGAAATTTACGATCAAGAAGCCGATTATAGAGATGTACAAAAAGAACTAGCAGAAACAGAATCCAAAGAACAGGCAAACTTTCAGAAAATGATGGAACTGACTAAAGATCAAAAGGAAGAACTTACTACAATGGTGGAAGATACGGCAACTCTATTAGAAACTAGATTAACTTTAGTAGAAAAGGAAGCTGCATCGATAAACGCTACTACTGAGGATATTAAAAAAATTAATACACTTATTTCAGAAACCAAGGAAGCTTCGGAGAAAGAAACTTTAAAAAAAATGGAGACTTCATTGGAAGAACGTATTACAGCATATGAAGAAGTAACGACTAACTATAATGAGTTAGCTGATCTGCAACAAAATTTATATAATATGTTAATAGATGAATCTGCAGATATAACTGTCATTCAAGCACAGGTTCAAGATGTAAACATGCACAATGAAGTAGTGAAAAAATCCGTTGAAAAGTTTAATGAAGCAACAGCAAGGGTAAATGAAGTGAAGGAAGAAGTCTTAACTTCGTTACAGAAAGATGGAAAATAAAAAAGCAGCTCTACGCAGAGCTGCTTTTTTATATAAATATAGCAATCTGATATAGTACAGACATAATTTAGTAGTAGTACAGGTTATATAAGTTCTAATATTCCGACAATTAAATACATGGGTTTCATATGATTGACCCTGGATTTATTCTTGAGTATACTGAAAAGGAAATGTTGTTGTACTACTATAATTAAATAATAATTTTAATACAGAAGAAAAGGAGAGATGTAATAATGGTTGCAAACAAACCAGCGCAGTTAGACCCTATGAAAACGCTTCATGAAATCGAAGAAAAGTTTGAAATGTTTCAGATTTTAAATGAAGAAGGGGAAATTGTAAACGAAAAAGCAAATCCTAACTTATCTGACGAGGAACTAGTAGAGTTGATGAGTCGTATGGTTTATACACGTATTTTAGATCAACGCTCTATCTCTTTAAATAGACAAGGACGTTTAGGCTTCTATGCTCCAACAGCGGGTCAAGAAGCTTCTCAACTAGCTTCTCAATATGCTTTAGAAAAAGATGATTTTATCTTACCTGGATATCGTGATGTACCTCAAATAGTTTGGCATGGCTTACCTTTATGGCAAGCGTTTCTATTCTCACGTGGGCATTTTATGGGGAACCAAATTCCTGAAGGTGTAAATGTTTTCCCACCACAAATAATTATTGGTGCTCAATTTATCCAAGCGGCTGGTGTTGCACTTGGTATGCAAAAACGTGGTAAAAAAGCAATCGCCATTACTTATACGGGTGACGGTGGATCATCACAAGGGGACTTCTATGAAGGTATTAACTTTGCTGGAGCATTCCGTGTTCCTGCAGTGTTTATCGTTCAGAACAACCAATTTGCGATTTCTACCCCTCGCGAACTACAAACATCTGCTAAAACAATTGCACAAAAAGGAATTGCGGCTGGTATTCCTAGTGTTCTAGTTGATGGCATGGATCCACTTGCTGTTTATGCTGCTACGAAAGATGCTAGAGAACGTGCCATTAAAGGTGACGGACCTAGTCTTATTGAAACAGTATGTTATCGTTACGGTCCTCATACGATGGCTGGCGATGATCCGACTCGTTACCGTACTTCAGAAACTGATTCTGAATGGGAAAAGAAAGATCCATTAGTTCGTTTCCGTAAATACCTGGAAACAAAAGGTATCTGGAGTGAAGAAAAAGAAGCAGAAGTAATTGAAAAAGCAAAAGAAGAAATTAAAGAGGCTGTTAAGAAAGCAGATGCAGCACCAAAACAAAAAGTAACGGACCTTATCAATATTATGTATGAAGAAAATCCATATAACTTAGATGAGCAATTAGCTTACTACACTGAGAAGGAGTCGAAGTAACCGATGGCACAAATGACGATGATTCAAGCAATTACGGATGCACTCCGTACTGAGCTTAAAAATGATGAAAACGTTCTAGTCTTCGGTGAAGACGTAGGCGTTAACGGCGGAGTTTTCCGTGCAACTGAAGGATTACAAAAAGAATTCGGAGAAGATCGTGTATTTGATACACCACTTGCTGAGTCAGGTATTGGTGGTCTTGCCGTAGGTCTTTCCCTACAAGGGTTCCGTCCTGTTCCAGAAATTCAATTCTTTGGATTTGTTTTTGAAGTAATGGATTCTATAGCTGGTCAGCTAGCTCGTATGCGTTTCCGTACAGGGGGAGCATTTAATGCACCTGTTACAATCCGTTCTCCATTCGGTGGAGGAGTTCATACACCAGAAATGCATGCTGATAGTTTAGAGCTTCTTATGACTTCAACACCAGGTGTAAAAGTGGTTATTCCTTCTACTCCATACGATGCAAAAGGACTATTAATCTCTGCAATTCGTGATAATGATCCAGTAATTTTCCTTGAGCATATGAAATTATATCGTTCATTCCGTGGAGAAGTACCGGAAGAAGAATATACAATTCCTCTTGGAAAAGCTGATGTTAAACGTGAGGGTACAGATTTAACAATTATTGCTTACGGTGCAATGGTACACGAAAGCTTGAAGGCAGCAGAAGAACTTGAAAAAGAAGGGCACTCTGTAGAAGTAATCGATTTACGTACAGTTCAACCTTTGGATATCGAAACAATTATTGCTTCTGTAGAAAAAACGAATCGTGCAATGGTTGTTCAAGAAGCACAAAAACAAGCAGGGATTGCGGCAAACATTGTAGCAGAAATTACAGAGCGTGCTATTTTAAGTTTAGAAGCTCCAGTATTACGAGTAACTGCTCCAGACACTGTTTTCCCATTCTCTCAAGCAGAAACGGTTTGGTTACCGAATGCTACGGATATAGTAAATACAGCTAAAAAAGTTTTAACATTCTAATTTAAAATCTGCTATAGAAAGGGTGAATAAATTGTCATTTGAATTTCGATTACCAGATATCGGTGAGGGTATACATGAAGGTGAAATTGTTAAGTGGTTTGTAAAAGCGGGCGATGAGGTACAAGAGGACGATATTTTATGCGAAGTGCAAAATGATAAAGCGGTTGTAGAAATTCCATCTCCTGTAAAAGGGAAAGTTACAGAAGTTCTTGTAAGTGAAGGAACAGTAGCTATCGTTGGAGATGTGCTTATTAAGCTTGATGCTCCTGGTTATGAAGACCTTAAATTTAAAGGCGATCATAGTGATGAGGAAAAAGCAGAAGAAAAAACAGAAGCGCAAGTTCAAGCAACTGCTGAAGATGGCCAATCAGTAGACAAAGAAAAAGTTGAAACTCCTGCAAAAAATGTTGAAGCTTCAGCGGAGAAAGTGACGACAACACCTAAAGAACAACCAAAAGGTGATACACGCGTTATTGCTATGCCTTCAGTTCGCAAGTTTGCACGTGAAAACGATGTAAGTATTTCGGATGTAACGGGTTCAGGTAAAAATGGCCGCGTTTTAAAAGAAGACATTGAAACTTTCTTATCCGGAGATCAGCCTACTGCAGTGGAAGAAAAAGCTGAAACAACTACTAATGCAGAAGCTAAACAACCAACTAAACCTTCAGCACCAGTTACATTTGAAGGTGAATTCCCTGAAACTAGAGAAAAACTTTCACCGATGCGTAAAGCAATCGCTAAAGCAATGGTACATTCTAAACATACAGCTCCACATGTAACGTTAATGGATGAAGTGGATGTTACTGAACTTGTTGCACATCGTAAGAAATTTAAAGAAATTGCTGCTGAAAAAAATATTAAGTTAACATATTTACCTTATGTAGTTAAGGCTTTAGTAAGTACTTTAAGAGAATTCCCTGCGTTAAACACATCTTATGATGATGAAACAAACGAGGTAATCCAAAAACATTACTTCAATATAGGTATTGCAGCTGATACGGATAAAGGTCTATTAGTTCCGGTTATCAAAAATGCTGATCGTAAGTCGGTTTTCGCAATTTCAGATGAAATTAATGCACTAGCAGGAAAAGCGCGTGATGGTAAACTTGCTGCTGCCGAAATGAAAGGTGCATCTTGTTCTATTACAAATATCGGGTCCGCGGGTGGACAATGGTTCACTCCAGTTATCAACCATCCAGAAGTCGCTATTTTAGGAATTGGTCGAATTTCAGAGAAACCAGTAATAAAAAATAGTGAAATTGTGGCTGCACCTGTGTTAGCATTATCATTGAGCTTTGATCACCGAATGATCGATGGTGCGACTGCTCAACATGCGTTGAATCACATGAAGCGTTTGCTTAGCAGTCCAGAATTATTATTAATGGAGGCGTAAAAAATGGTAGTAGGAGATTTCCCAATCGAAACAGATACACTTGTAATAGGTTCAGGCCCTGGTGGATATGTTGCAGCAATTCGTGCAGCACAAACAGGACAAAAAGTCGTAGTTGTGGAAAAAGAACATATCGGAGGAGTTTGCTTAAACGTAGGATGTATTCCTTCTAAAGCATTAATCTCTGTTGGTCACCGTTTTGAACAAGCAAAACATGCTGATGATATGGGAATTACAGCTACAGATGTAAAAATCGATTTTTCTAAATCACAAGCTTTTAAAGACAGTGTAGTAAAAAAACTGACTAGCGGTGTTTCTGGATTATTAAAAGGAAACAATGTCGAAGTAGTTATGGGCGAAGCTTATTTTGTTGATGCTAATACTGTACGTGTAATGGATGAAAAATCTGCGCAAACATATACATTTAAAAATGCAATTATTGCAACAGGATCTCGTCCTGTTGAAATTCCAACTTTTAAATACTCTAAACGTGTTTTAAACTCTACTAGTGCATTAAGTTTACCTGAAATTCCAGAAAACTTAGTTGTAATTGGTGGAGGATATATCGGTACAGAACTAGGTTCAGCATTTGCTAACTTAGGTTCAAAAGTTACGATTGTTGAAGGTGGCGATGATATTCTTGCTGGCTTCGAAAAACAAATGACAACTATTGTTAAAAAAGGCTTGAAGAAAAAAGGCGTGGAAATAGCTGTTAAAGCATCTGCAAAAGGTGTGGAAGAGTCAGATACTGGCGTAGTAGTAACTTATGAAGTTGGCGGAGAAGAGAAAAAAGTTGAAGCTGATTACGTTCTAGTTACTGTAGGTCGTCGTCCAAATACGGATGAAATGGGTCTGGAGGAAATTGGCATTAAATTCGCTGAACGTGGATTATTAGAGGTTGACAAACAATGTCGTACAAGCATTTCTAATATTTACGCTATTGGTGATATTGTTGCTGGTCCTCAGCTTGCACATAAAGCATCATACGAAGGAAAAGTAGCTGCAGAAGCAATCGCTGGGCAAACATCTGTTGTAGATTACCTAGCAATTCCTGCTGTTTGTTTTACAGATCCTGAAATGGCTACAGTGGGTCTTAATGAAGCACAAGCGAAAGAGCAAGGATATGACGTTGCTGCAGGGAAATTCCCATTTGGAGCAAATGGTCGTGCACTAGCTTTAAACGCTACAGATGGTTTCGTAAAACTAGTTTCACGTAAAGAAGATGGTTTATTACTTGGAGCTCAAATCGTAGGTCAAGGTGCTTCAGATATGATCGCTGAACTTGGTTTAGCAATTGAAGCGGGAATGACTGTTGAAGATATTGCAATGACTATTCATGCTCACCCAACTTTAGGTGAAATTGCGATGGAAGCTGCAGAAGTAGTTATGGGTCATCCAATTCATATTCTATCTAAATAACTTCTAACTTAAGTTTAACAATAGACTTGTTCGCTTTTGCGGCAGGTCTATTGTTTTTATTGTGGAAAGAAATTCTTCTGTTAAAGTTAATATGACTTTCTATATTTGAATAGTAATGAAGGAAATTGGGGAAATCCGTCGAATGAATAATAAAGGGGTGATACATATGCTTGAAAACTCTAAAAGTATTGTAAGAAGAAAAGTAATAGTAAATATGAGTGAAGTGCTTGAAAATCATAGAGATGATCATCTTCATATTTTGTATAAGTACCGTGGATTAGAAAATTACACTTCACAGTTATTGAATTATATTGAAGACGGTATCGTAGCAGGTGATTACGTGGTTCTTATAGAGAACTCTCGTCTTTACCCTGTTATTCAAAAAGAATTAAACGCACGTTTAACAAAAGAACAATTAGAGTTAATTCATTATGTAAATAGTATGGATTTCTATTGGTCAAGTGGAAGTTATCATCCTCCCTCAATCGCAGAGTATTTTAGTAAAACAATACAGTCTTATGTGGAAAATAAACTTTCTTTTCGCGCATGGGCACATGTCGAGTGGGCTAGCATGGAAGAGCCGCTACATCTTATAAAAGATCTTGAGGAAATAGTAGATGAAGCGGTAAATTCACTTTCCTTTCCCTTAATCTGTGCATATGAAGGAGAGAAAATGCCAGACTTTCTCAAAAATAGTTTGATGGAAACACATCCTTATGTTCTATTGGATGACGACTTCATAATCTCTGAACAATATCAGTCTTCGAAAACACTCTAAGGAAATCCTCTTTAGTGTGTTTTCTTTTTAACTACTATCAATCTAGTTTGCCTGTTAAAATATAGAGGAAGGGACTGGGTGATTATATTGAAACATACAACTTGGATGATATCAGCAGTAATGTTACTTGGACTTTCTGCATGTAGTGACGGAGATGAAAAGCCTAAAACAGTAAAAGAAAGTAATGAGACTACTACAGTATCTCAAGAACCTGTAGTAGAAGAAGTGGAAGAGGTTGTAGAAGAAGAAGTAGTGATCCAAGAAACTGAAACACTATACGAGCTAAATGAGGCAAATTGGACATTCAAACCAATTGAAGATGCCAATCCCAAAGCAGTTTTGCTTACAATCGATGATGCTCCTGAAAAATACGCAGTAGAAATGGCAAAAACGTTGAAAGAGTTAAATGCACCGGCTATATTTTTCGTAAATGGTCATTTTCTAGACACAGATGATGAAAAGAATAACTTAAAAGCAATTTACGATATGGGATTCTCTATTGGAAATCATACGCAAACACATGTAAATTTAAAAGAGAGCTCTGAGGAGCAGCAAAAAGAAGAAATTATAAAAGTAAATGAGACAGTAGAAGCTGTAATTGGCGAAAAACCGAAGTTCTTCCGAGCGCCTTTTGGGATTAATACAGATTTTAGTAAGAGCCTTGTTAAGCAAGAGGGTATGCTTTTAATGAACTGGACATATGGATATGATTGGGAAAAACAATATCGGGATGCTGCTAGTTTGACGGATATTATGGTGAACACGGAATATTTGACAGACGGAGCTAATTTGTTAATGCATGATCGGGAATGGACTGCACAGGCATTACGAGGTATTGTGGAGGGTCTTCGTGCAAATGGATACGATTTAATTGATCCAAAAACAATTAAAGGAATACAATAATCTAAAGACCTTTGGATAATCCAAAGGTCTTCCTTTATGAATAAGAAAGTAGCTATTCTCTATTATTCTAAAATCACTTACCTGTTTTAAGACTTCCAGGAGGGCGAAGTACAGACAAACGTCCTTTGGTTACTGGGGAAGCTTGTCCAAATCGGGAACGCATTAAACAGGTTTTGTACTTAAAGATCCTGCGTATTTATGTCTGGTTATATTAATAGACAGTGTATCTAAATCGGCGTAGAATTATTCCCTATATATCTATCAGTTTCTTGGAGGTGGAAGCTTTAAAAGAAATTCTTTTAAAGCAAAAAAATGGTTAAAGTTATCCGAATTGTATTTCAAGTAATTATTTTATATCTTTTCTCGTTTATCGGGTCATGGATCGTTCAAAGTCTCTCTCTTCAATTTCCAGGGAGTATTGTCGGGTTGTTATTACTCTTTGTTTGCTTATATTTCAGAATAATACCGGTAGAACTTATAAAAGATGGGGCTGGATTTTTATTGGCTTTTCTAGCGTTATTTTTTATACCAGCGACTGTTGGAATTATGGATTATCCAGAACTCTTATCATGGGCTGGTTTAGGAATGGTATTAGCTATTGTACTTAGTACTGTAATTACTATTATTTTCACAGGAAGGTTCTGTCAGTACCTTGAGCGGAAGCTATTAGAAAAGGAGCTGATTGAATGATTGCATCCATGATGATAGTAGGAACTATTGTGCTTTTTTATATTATGTCTATCGTCTATAAACGATTTACATACCCGTTATTGTTACCTATTCTTTCTACAACTGTACTAATTGTTCTTATCTTAATAATTAGTAAAACACCTTATGATTCCTATATGTCTGGTGGAAAGTGGATAAATGAATTATTAGGGCCAGCTGTTGTTAGTATGGCCTATCCATTATATATTCATAAAGAGAAAATCTATAAATACAAGTTCCCGATTATCTTAAGTGTATTAAGTGCTCTTTTTTCAGGGATAATCAGTATTATGATATTATCTAAGTTATTGTCATTTGAAGAACATATTCTATTATCATTATTACCGAAATCCATCACTTCACCTGTCGCTATTCCGATAAGTGAAACAATAGGAGGTATACCAACTTTAACAGCTGTCTTCGTTATTCTTGCAGGTTTAGTGGGGGCTATTCTGGGACCATCTATTTTTAAAGTTTGTCGTATTGATAAGGCGATAAGTCGAGGGATTTCCATGGGAAGTGCTTCTCATGGTATTGGTGTATCTAAACTAGGAGAATACGGTGAGGAAACGTTAACAATGGGCTCTGTTTCTATGACTTTGAGTGCTATATTCGGGTCTTTCATTTTCCCGTTAATTGCTCTATTAATCTAGTTCTAAATTTAAGACTTCATTACAGTATGTGCATAATATAACATATAAAAAAAGGAACTCATCACCACGAGTTCCTTTTTTTGTCAATATATAGCTTGATGTTCTTTAATGACATGAATCATTTCAAGTGTATCGTCCTCAGGACCTTGTACAGGCAATCCTGCTTCCATATTCATCGCTATATAATCGATATTACCCTGTGTAATTATTTCCCCGGGAATAAAGATCGGAATACCAGGCGGATATACCATTACAAACTCTGCAGAAATACGTCCACTTGCCTCTTTCAGAGGTACAGACTCTGTAGCCGCATAGAAAGCATCTCTTGGAGACATGGCAAGCCCAGGTATTTCAGGCAAAGTAACAAAAGGTTCTAATACCACTGCATCGGATTCATGTGCTGCAACCATTCTCGAAAGAGCATTAACAAGTAAATTAACCTCTTTCTTTGTATCTCCTAGTGTAATAAGGCATAAAATATTATACAGGTCAGAAAGCTCTACTTCTATATTTGCTTTTTCTCTCAGCCAAATTTCCGCATCATAGCCTGTCATTCCTAAGTCTTTCACACTTATTAAAAGTTTAGTAGGATCAAAGTCAAATGTTGCAGACGTTTTTAAAATTTCATCTCCAACACAACGGATATGTGGAATAGCGTTAATACGTTTACGTGTATCTTTTGCAAGGCGAATGGCATCACCTATCAAGTCTTCCCCATGAATGGCTAACTGACGTCTAGCGGTGTCTAAAGATGCTAGTAATGGATAAGAAGTAGAAGTTGTCGTTAGCATAGACAAGATAGATTGTACACGCTTAGTAGAAACTAACCCTTTTCTTACATTCAATATAGAACTTTGCGTCATGGAGCCGCCTAATTTATGCACAGAGGTTGCAGCCATGTCCGCACCAGCTTGCATTGCAGAAATAGGAAGAGAATCGTGAAAATGTATATGAACTCCGTGCGCTTCGTCTACCACAACTGGAATTCCCTTTTCGTGAGATAGCTCTACAATTCTTTTAAGATCTGCTGCCAATCCAAAATAGGTAGGATTAATAACTAGTAGTCCTTTTGCATCTGGATGTGCCTCTAATGCTTTTTCCACTGACTCTACGGAAATACCATGAGAGATACCTAATTCTTTATCTACTTCAGGATGGATAAAAACAGGGATCGCACCTGCAAAAACAATAGCGGACATAATCGATTTATGTACATTTCGCGGAATAAGGATTTTATCTCCAGGTCCACAAATAGTAAGTATCATGGTCATAATAGCACCACTTGTCCCTTGAACGGAGAAAAAAGTTTCATCAGCACCAAATGCTTCTGCTGCTAAATGTTGTGCTTGTTTAATGACACCTTTAGGAGAATGTAAATCATCTAATGGTGCAATATTGATCAAATCTATTGAAAGTACATTATCTCCAACGAACTCTCGAAATGCAGGGTCCATCCCTTTTCCTTTTTTATGCCCAGGAATATGAAACTGGATTGGATGACGATTACGATGCTTAAGTAATGCATCGAATAATGGAGTTTCTAATTGTGACAACGCTCCAACCACCTTAAGATAAATTTTTTTAAAACAAAAGAAATTATAGCATCTCATGTTCATTAATACTATTAAAATAATTGTCATTTGTATCATCAGAACAATTTTATTACACTATTCATATAAGGGGGGATTAGAAATGACTTTTCAAACAAAGGTTACTGATTTATTAGGTACTAACTTTCCGATTGTTCAAGGGGGACTGGCATATTTAGCATACTCGGAGTTATGTGCGGCTGTATCAAATGCGGGAGGCTTAGGACAGGTAACTGCTATGAGTTTGAAGACGCCAGATGAGCTACGTAAAGAAATACATAAAGTAAGAATGTTAACGGAGAAACCTTTTGGTGTGAATTTCGCAATTGGACAGACTGGGAGACCATATGAACATATGCTCCAAGTTGCTATTGATGAAGAAGTTCCAGTGATATCAATGACTGGTGGAAATCCAGCTCCTATTTTAGAAAAACTAGCAAATACATCTATTAAAAAATTAGTGTTAGTTGCAGCTAAGCGACAGGCTCAAAAGGCAGAACAACTTGGGGCGGACGCAGTAATGGTTGTTGGACAGGAGGGCGGGGGGCATTTAGGTAGAGATGATGTCGGATCTATCGTGCTAATTCCTCAAGTGGTTGACGCTGTATCCATTCCAGTAATCGCTTCTGGTGGTATTGCAGATGGTCGAGGATGGATGGCTGCTCACGCACTTGGAGCAGAAGGGATTGAAATGGGGACAAGGTTCATCGCCACAAAAGAATGTATACATGCCTCCATGGCTTATCAAAATACATTAATAAAGAGCGGAGAAATGGATACAGTAGTTATCAAAAGATCCATTGGTGCTCCGGCAAGAGCTTTAAAAAATAGTTGGACTGATGAAATTTTAAGTATTGAAAAAGAGAATCCAACATATGATGCTCTTAAGGACTACATTAGCGGTAAGGCTAATAAGCAATTTATATATGAAGGCGATGAACGAAATGGATTTGGATGGGCTGGGCAGTCAGTCGGGTTAATCGAAGATATACCTTCCGTACAGGAGCTATTCAATCGAATGGAAATGCAAGCAATGAACATACGAAATAAATGGAAATAATAGGAGGCAATATTATATGGAATACACATATCCTTTCTCTTTGGATTGGTCCACAGAAGAAATAGTAGATGTAGTGCAATTTTTTGAAGCGATAGAAAAAGCATATGAAAATGGGATCAAACGAGAGGAACTATTAAAGAGATATCGTAGGTTTAAAGAAATAGTACCTTCTATTGCAGAAGAGAAAACATATTTTCGTGAATTTGAAAAAGAAAGTGGTTATATAAGTTTTCCTATTATTAAAAAGATGAAAGAACAATCGGAGAATATTATCATTAAAGGATAAAAATACCTCCTATACTCAAATAGTATAGGAGGAAAGTTTTTTACTTCATTTGGACCATCGTTTTATAAATTGGTATTAAATGATCAAAAGTTTCTTCTGCAAATTTCAAAAATTCTTCCTCCGTAAATTGAACTGCTTCGTCTTTACTAATATGGCGGCCTACTAAAAATTCTGCTTTTTTTACATCTTTTAACCGTACCAGCAGTTGTTCAAGACCTTCTTTCTTTTCTTTTTTTAACAAGGAGGCATCTGGCTTCATATGATCACCAGAAATGATAAAGTCCGAAGGCAAGTTGTTAAACAAACTTTTTTTCTTTAATAATCGTTCAGCAATGTTCACTTTATCGGGTGCTTCATAAATAACCGCCAAGATAATAAAAGCATGACTTCCCCATAACCCTATTTGGAAGTGAGGGAGTGCCTTGTAGCCTCTTTTATAAGGTGCAAATGCTACCCAACTATCTTTTGGAGGATTCACTGACCGTCTAGCATGCTTTGCTACATGAGCGTAATACTCTTGTCCGAGTAATGTAGAAAAATAATGACTATAATGATTTCCTAACTCTTCGAACTTAGGTCTAACTTTTTCGATCAATCCAGCCATTCTGTTTTCAAGTCCATCTATTTGAAAGACATCAAAATCTTCCTTTGTCCAAAATGTTTTGCTCATATGTAAACTCCTTTCAACTTCTATGTTTATTTTATAGGAAAATTGGGTAAAAATCTTGTAAGTAGTATTTTTCAGTAGACATTATTTATATAACCGCATACTTTATTATAAAGAATCTTCTGAATATTACGATACAAAAAAAGAAGGGGTGGTAGTGATGAGACAGGTAGTGCATATTATTCGTAAAGAAGACTTGGAAAAAGAAAAAATACAAACATTAAAAATGGAGTTAGACTATGAACTTGCAACGTTATTTGATGCAATGACGACTAACAATGAAAAAGAGATAAATGGATCTAAAACCCGCCTAGCTGAGATTCACCAGCTTTTGGAGGAACTCAATGCTCTCGATTAATGTTCCAATTATAGGAGTACCTTAAAAAAACACCTGCTAATGATAAGACAGCCGGTGTTTTTTTCTTTATACTAATAACATAAGCGTTAAAAAGGGGTGGAACAATTGGATTTACACAAGCTAGATACATACGCAAAGTCTTTAATAAAGGAAGCGGCATATAACATTAAAACTTCCTTATCTTCTGAACTCATTATTGAATCGAAATCCGAAGCCAATGACTTGGTTACTAATATCGATAAAGAAACAGAGCAATTTTTTATTAGGCATATAAAAGCAGATTTTGCTGAGCATCGAATATTTGGTGAAGAAGGATTCGGTGATGACATAAAAGATTTAAACGGCTATGTATGGTTACTTGATCCGATAGACGGTACAACAAACTTCATACACCAAAAACAAAATTTTGCTATCTCATTAGGAATATTTAAAGATGGAGTAGGAATTCTTGGGTATATATATAATGTGATGGAGGATTCATTACTTAGTGGGTCCTTAAATGGTGGTGCCTATCTGGATGATTTGCGGTTGCCGAAGTTAAGTTCTGCTTCAGTGGAGGAGGCAGTCGTGGGAGTAAATGCAAGATGGGTAGTGCCAAATAGATATGTACATTATGAAGGGATGGTGAAATTACTTCAAACTGTTAGAGGTACTCGGTCACTTGGTTCTGCAGCAATCGAAATATCATATGTAGTAACAGGAAGGCTAGATGCCTATATGTCCATGCGATTATCGCCTTGGGATATAGCCGGTGGATTGGTTATTGCAAAAGAGGTCGGAGCAATTGCTACGAATTTAGCATTTGAACATCTAGATTTACTAGATGCTGATAGCTTTATCGTGTCTAAACCAGGATTACATGAAGAATTATTAAAGGATTATATTCAACTAAAATAAAATCCAGCAGTATGAATCCTGCTGGATGGTATCTCGTATTTAAAGTAAACCTTCATCACGCATTTTTTTCTTTGTTTTGAAACCAAATCCCATAATAACAAATAATAAGATAAGAAATATAAAAACAAGTGGAATATTTCGCAATGCAATAGCGATTCCTATAAGTGCCATTGATAAAATTGCACCTAGAGAATATAGAACAAAAATCCATTTAATACTACCCAAATTGATTACCTCCAAAATAAATGATAAAAAATAATGTTACTTTAGTTTCACTTGTGATATAATAACACAGTTATGGACTCGAAAAAAGAATATGGAGTGGAAATATGACAAATATACGTCAAGATTTAAGAAACATTGCAATTATAGCACACGTTGACCATGGAAAAACGACATTAGTCGACCAATTATTGAAACAATCAGGAACTTTTCGTTCAAATGAACATGTTGATGAAAGAGCCATGGACTCGAATGATATAGAACGTGAACGCGGAATTACCATTTTAGCAAAAAACACAGCAGTCGATTACAATGGCACACGTATTAATATTCTTGATACGCCTGGACATGCTGACTTCGGTGGCGAAGTAGAACGTATTTTGAAAATGGTAGATGGTGTTTTACTAGTAGTAGATGCATATGAAGGTTGTATGCCTCAAACACGTTTCGTATTGAAGAAAGCGTTAGAACAAAAATTAACGCCAATCGTAGTAGTAAACAAAGTAGATAAAGATTCAGCTCGTCCACTAGAAGTAGTAGATGAAGTTCTAGAATTGTTTATTGAATTAGGTGCGGATGAAGATCAATTAGAATTCCCAGTTATTTACGCTTCAGGTGTAAACGGAACTTCTTCTTTAGATGAAGATCCTGCTAAACAAGAAGAAAACATGAAATCACTTTTCGAAATGATTATCTCTGCTATTCCAGCACCAATTGACAACTCCGATGAGCCATTACAATTCCAAGTAGCTTTACTTGATTATAATGACTATGTTGGCCGTATTGGTATTGGTCGTGTATTCCGCGGAACAATTGAAGTAGGTCAACAAATTTCATTGATGAAACTTGATGGTACTGTTAAAAATTACCGTGTAACTAAATTATTTGGTTTCTTCGGTTTAAAACGCGATGAAATCCAATCAGCTAAAGCTGGGGATCTAATTGCTGTTTCTGGTATGGAAGATATTAACGTAGGTGAAACAGTTTGTCCTACAACTCATCAAGAAGCATTAGTTCCATTACGTATTGATGAGCCTACATTACAAATGACTTTCTTAACAAACAACTCACCTTTCGTAGGTCGTGAAGGTAAATGGATTACTTCAAGTAAAATTGAAGAGCGTCTTCGTTCTCAATTAGAAACTGATGTATCTTTACGTGTTGAAGATACTGATTCTCCAGATGCTTGGACTGTTTCAGGTCGCGGAGAGCTTCATTTGTCGATCTTAATCGAAAATATGCGTCGTGAAGGCTTTGAATTACAAGTTTCAAAACCACAAGTAATCATCCGTGAAATTGACGGGAAAAAATGTGAACCAATCGAACGCGTTCAAATTGATGTACCAGAAGATAGTGTAGGTTCAATTATTGAATCTATGGGTACTCGTAAAGGCGAAATGATTGATATGGTCAACAATGGTAGTGGACAAGTTCGTTTAATCTTTATGGTTCCTGCTCGTGGGCTAATTGGTTATTCAACTGAATTCATGTCAATTACTAAAGGTTACGGTATCATCAATCATACATTCGATAGCTACCAACCAGTAGTTTCTGGTCGTGTTGGCGGACGTCATCAAGGTGTACTTGTTTCTATGGAAACTGGTAAATCAACAACTTACGGTATGATGGGTATTGAAGACCGTGGTACTTTATTCGTTGAACCAGGTACTGATATATATGAAGGTATGATCGTAGGAGAAAATACTCGTGATGCTGATATCACTGTAAATATTACAAAAGCAAAACAAAAAACAAATATCCGTTCTGCAAACAAAGACCAAACGAACGTAATTAAAAGACCTCGTATTTTAACGCTTGAAGAAGCAATTGAGTTCTTAGGAGACGATGAGTATCTAGAAATAACTCCTCAGTCAATCCGTTTACGTAAAAAAGTTCTTGAGAAGAGCGAGCGCGAACGTGTAACGAAAAAAATGAAAAATGCAGAACTTTAATAGCAACTGAAAGGGTGAATAACCTTGGAGGAAAAGCAATTCGTATTTGGTAGAATGTCTAGTATATCAAGATATATTTATGAGGTTATGCCAACTTACGATATAGCTGGTTATGTACTATTTCTTTTAATCTTCTTTCTGTCTGTGCTTGTGTACAAGCTTGGATTTGCAAAGAAATTGCGTTTTAGCCAAAATATCGTCATTTATGCATTTTTGTTATTAGGTTGTCTAATGTTGACGTTCCTTGCGTTTTTCCTTCCCGTTGTGGAGGGATTAATCGTGGCGGCATTAATCCTAATAATTTATAAAATACGTTTACGACTTGAAAAAAGACAAAGCCCGACTACTTAAATGTAGTCGAGCTTTTTCTTTTGAAGATAAACATTGATAAAGGAAATTCACTGTGAATACAGGTTTTCTGATGCATGTAAGAATGAAAAATACTGCTGATTTCCGTTTCAGGTGGACGCTTTCCGCGGGTGTTGCCTCAGCCTCCTCGCTTCGCTGCGGGGTCTTCGCCTAACGCTTTTCCCGCTGGAGACGCTACCTAGCACTCCAATCAATATAATGAGTAGTAGTCAACTATAAGATTAAGCATAGCTTATCGCTTAGATGATAATAGTAGTCAAAGTTAATATAGTGATATTACCTAAAAGTTAGGGATACTATTCTGTAATGAAGGATAAAGAAGGAAGATTTCCTTTCTCCCTAGTGAAAATGCAGTGAAATAGTAAGTATTTACTAATTAAAGAAGAGGAGCCTGCGAACGAAATTGCATCTTCGTGAGCTTGCTCTATCAATTGGAAAGTAACTTATCTCTAGTTATCCAAAAACGTACTTAACTGTTTCTAAGAGTGTGGAGGGCGACGGATAGATAAACGCCATAAGATTACCGAAAAAAGGGATGCTGGTTGGTTGTGACGAACAGTCACAACCAACCAGCATCCCTAAAAAATTCTCTCGATAATCAAATAGAAAATGTATATCCAAAGCCGTTCGATAACGATAGAAACTGGTATTGACCTAAAGCTAATTCACGATGTTTAATGTTTAAAATTCATTTTCAATCAGTCGTGAACTCTTATAAAAAATGAACTTTCCGCTTGCTAGACGACGGTTTGTTCTTTCTTCAATGCGATCATGACACTCAGGGCACATGTAAGTGTGAATTGGGCGGTTTCTGAGTTTCTTCGCAAGTGGTAAATCATCTGGAAGCTCATCTATTCGATCGCAAATAGCGCATTGTACTTTCATCTAAACATCTCCTATTCTACACGGAATGCTGTGACAAATTTGATTGGAGCATTAATATTTGTTCCATCTTTTTTCAATATATGAACAGGACCATCCTCACGTAGTGGTTTACCTTTATGACTAAATTTCAATAATAGCTTATCTAAGTCTTCTAAAGAGAATATATATTCTTCCTCAGTAGTTTCAACCACAACTTTTGTGGCATTTGGCAAAGGTTCAGAATTTAGGATAAATGGCTTCATATCAATTCCGAAAGTACTTGTCAGTGCTTTTGTCCGTTCATATTTTTTCTCTGTTTGAAGAGTTGGTGGATTTGTAGAGCCCTCGATAATCTCTCGTGACCAATGAGCAGATGTAACTTTTGTATACTCTTCTAGTTCATCTTTATATTCATACTTCCCAGAAAAAAACTCATCCAGATCGATTTTACGATCATCAAAAATCCAAACAGTAGGGTCTAATGTAATATTAAATTTAACTGCACCTTTAACTGGTATAATAAGTTCCAACAGAATTGCCTCCTCTAAACTATCTAATCTTCATAAGTATACCTTTAAATTAAAAAGTTCTAAAGAATATTTAACTATTTAGCTAACTTCAATAAGAGAATGCTTGCAATTTTCCTCTTCAAAAGATACACTTTAGGGAGCTAAATAATTAGAAATAATAAAAATGGGGGCGTCCTCATGGATACTAATATACAAATTTCGTATCAAGAAAAAGCTTTAGAGCTTTTGAAAAAAGATGCAGAAAAAATCGCGCAGCTTATAAAAGTGCAGATGGATAATTTAATGATGCCTCAATGCCCTCTATACGAAGAGGTTTTAGACACGCAAATGTTTGGATTATCTCGTGAAATAGATTTTGCGGTAAAACTTGGACTTCTAGAAAAGAGTGAAGGAAAAGAGATTGTTGCCTCACTTGAAAAAGAAATGTCTGTTTTACATGAGATCCATACAGAAAAATAATAAAACTCAAACAAACTATCTGTTTGAGTTTTTTTTCTATCCAAAGAAATAGAGGTATGATTATATGACTACATATTTAAAACGTTACGCTAAAAACTTTGACTACCCATTATTTTTTGTATACTTAGCTTTGTGCCTTTTCGGTTTAGTAATGATTTATAGCGCCAGTATGGGGTGGGCCGTACTCAATTATGGGTGGGAGCCAGATTACTTCTTTAATAAGCAAAAAAATAACTTATTACTTTGTATTCCGGTTTTATTTATAACAGCTTTTTTTCCGTATAAACATTATAAAAACAAAACAGTAATGAAACTCATGCTTCTTGTGATGTTTACACTTTTATTTTCCGTACACTTTATCGGTGTGGGTGGAGAGAGTGGTTCGCAAAGTTGGATAGATATAGGTTTTAATATACAACCATCCGAAATTGCTAAACTAGTAATAATTTTATATTTCGCAGGTATATTTGCAAAAAAATCAGAAAATGGTACATTAAATAAATTAAACGAATCTGTTGGACCACCATTAATCGTGTTATTTTTTGTTTTCGTTTCAATCATGATGGAGACGGATGTTGGAAATACAATGATTATTAGTTTCGTTGCTATTTCAGTAATTGCAGCAAGTGGAATTAAATTTAAATCATTTTCCAAAATAATCGGATTAATTGGTATAGTTATAGTAGCAGGATTGTTTGCCATCTATATGCTAAAAGATGCGTTGTTGACAGAACGTCGTAGAGGGAGGTTAGAAGCGTTTTTCAATCCTTTTGATTACGAGCAAGGATTTGGATATCAAATTGTAAATGGTTATATTGCTATTGGATCAGGTGGTTTAACTGGTTTAGGTTTAGGGAATTCCAATCAGAAATATGGATATTTACCAGAACCACATACTGATTTTATCATGGCTATCATAGCAGAAGAACTTGGACTAATCGGAGTATTAATTGTTTTATGTGGACTGTTTTTTATTGTTTTTAAAGCTATTAGTATTGCTTTATCTACAAAAGATCCACAAGCTCGCATGATCGCTGCGGGTATTGGTAGTATTATAGGGTTTCAAACCTTTATAAATTTAGGTGGAATGCTTGGAATTATTCCGCTAACTGGGGTACCACTTCCGTTTATAAGTTACGGGGGTACTTCCATAATTATTTTATCGGCAGCACTTGGGATATTGATGAACGTATCTATGTTCGTGAAGCATGAAAAAAATAGACAATAAGGGGCGAATTGAATGAATAAGATTAAAAAGATTGTAGTTGCAAACAGGGGAGAAATTGCAATCCGTATTTTTCGAGCATGTACGGAGTTAAACCTTCGAACAGTCGCTATATATTCAAGAGAAGATACCGGCTCGTTCCATCGATTTAAATCCGATGAGTCTTATCTTGTTGGTGAAGGTAAGAAGCCTATTGATGCATACTTAGATATTGAAGATATTATTCGAATTGCTAAAGAAAGTAAGGCTGATGCCATTCATCCGGGGTATGGTTTCCTTTCTGAAAATGTGGATTTTGCGAAGAGATGTGAAGAAGAAGGAATTATTTTCATCGGTCCAACATCCAAGCATTTAGATATGTTTGGCGATAAAGTAAAAGCCCGTGAACAAGCAACATTAGCGGGTATACCTGTTATACCGGGTAGCGATGGTCCTTTAGATACTGTAGAAGAGGTTAAGGCATTTGGGGAAGCTCATGGCTATCCATTAATGATTAAAGCTTCTTTAGGTGGCGGTGGACGCGGGATGCGCGTTGTTCAATCGGAAGATGAGCTTGCAAGTGCATTTGAACGTGCTAAATCAGAAGCGAAAGCGGCTTTTGGTTCAGATGAAGTATATGTAGAACGATGTATTTTCGAACCTAAACATATTGAAGTTCAAATTCTAGGAGATACTCAAGGTAATTTAATCCATTTATATGAACGTGATTGTTCTATACAAAGAAGACATCAAAAGGTCGTAGAAATAGCACCTTCAAATTCCTTAAATTCAGAGTTGCGCGATAAAATATGTGATGCAGCTGTCCAATTAATGAATAATGTATCTTACATAAATGCAGGAACAGTAGAGTTTTTAGTGACAGATAATGAATTCTTTTTTATCGAAGTAAACCCACGCATTCAAGTGGAACATACAATTACAGAAATGATTACTGGGGTGGATATTGTCCATGCACAGATTAAAATCGCAGATGGTATTGCTCTGAATAGTGAAGAGATGGGGATTCCAAAGCAAGAAGATATCCCATTATTCGGATTCGCTATTCAGTCACGAGTAACAACGGAGGACCCTTTAAATAACTTCATGCCTGATACAGGAAAGTTAATGGTATATCGTTCGGGTGGAGGATTTGGCGTACGCTTAGACGCGGGAAATGGTTTCCAAGGGGCTATCATCACCCCGTACTACGATTCTCTGTTAGTTAAAGTTAGTACTTGGGGTATGTCCTTCAAGGAAGCTGCTGCTAAAATGGACAGAAATTTGCAAGAGTTTCGAATCCGGGGGATTAAAACGAATATCCCATTCTTAGAAAATGTCGTAAAACATCCGAGTTTCATTTCTGGACAATTTAATACGAGTTTCATTGATTCTACACCTGAGCTGTTTTTATTCCCTAATCGCAAAGACCGTGGAACTAAATTGTTAAATTATATAGGGAACGTTACTGTTAATGGTTTCCCAGGTATCGAGAAAAAGTCCAAGCCTATCTTTGGAGAGGCTAGAACACCTAGTTTTGATCTAAGCACTGCTCCACCTAAAGGCACAAAACAAATTTTAGATGAACAAGGTGCCGATGGAGTGATTAAATGGGTGAAGGAGCAACAGGGCGTTCTATTAACGGATACAACTTTCCGAGATGCACATCAATCATTATTAGCAACACGCGTTCGCTCTCATGACATGTTCGGTATTGCGAAAGAATCAGCGCAAGGAATGCATAATTTGTTTTCATATGAAATGTGGGGAGGAGCAACTTTTGACGTTGCTTACCGCTTCTTAAAAGAAAATCCATGGGATCGTTTGATAAAAATGAGAGAAATGATTCCAAATGTCTTATTCCAAATGTTATTCCGTGGAGCCAATGCAGTAGGATACAAAAACTACCCAGATAACGTTATAAAGGAATTTATACAAAAATCTGCAGAAGCGGGCATTGACGTATTCCGAATCTTTGACAGCTTAAACTGGATCAAAGGGATGGAAGTTGCGATAGATGCAACTAGACAATCAGGAAAGATAGCAGAAGCGGCGTTATGTTACACAGGAGACATTTTAGATGACTCTAGAGACAAATATACTGTGCAGTATTATAAAGACATGGCAAAAGAATTAGAAAGCGCTGGAGCGCATATTCTAGCGATTAAAGATATGGCTGGATTATTAAAACCTGAAGCAGCTTATCGGTTAGTAAGCGAGTTAAAGAGCACGGTTGACATTCCTATACATCTTCATACACATGATACAAGCGGTAACGGAGTATTTACTTATGCAAAAGCAATTGAAGCTGGTGTAGATATAGTCGACACGGCATTAGGGGCTATGGCAGGTCTAACCTCTCAACCGAGTGCAAGTAGTCTAAGTTATGCGTTAAAAGGATCGAACAGAGAAGTGATAGGAAATATCGATGCATTTGAGAAAATTTCTTATTACTGGGAAGATGTCCGCAAGTATTACCAAGACTTTGAAAGCGGTATGATGAGTCCCCATACGGAAGTTTATGTTCATGAGATGCCAGGTGGCCAATATAGTAATCTTCAACAACAAGCGAAAGCAGTAGGGCTTGGCGATCGCTGGGAAGAAGTAAAAGAGATGTATTCTCGCGTAAATATGTTATTTGGTGATGTGGTAAAAGTTACTCCTTCTTCTAAGGTAGTAGGGGATATGGCTCTATTCATGGTACAAAATAACTTAGATGAAGTTTCTGTCATTACGAGAGGTAAAACCATCGATTTCCCAGATTCCGTTATAGAGTTTTTTGAAGGATATATTGGGCAACCTTATGGAGGATTCCCAAAAGAGCTACAGAAAGTAATTTTAAAAGATCGTGAACCAATCACGGTGCGTCCGGGTGAATTATTGGAGCCGGTTGATTTCGAAGCGATTAAAGAAATGCTATTCCATAAATTAGATCGCCCTGTTACTAGCCAAGAAGTTCTTGCTTATACGCTATATCCAAAGGTTTTTGAAGAATATAGTGAAACAGATAAAAACTTTGGGGATGTTTCCGTACTAGATACGCCGACGTTTTTATACGGATTGAGATTAGGAGAAGAAATTGAAGTAGAAATCGAAGTTGGAAAAACGTTAATCATCAAGTTAGTGTCTATAAGTGAGCCGACTCATGATGGTAACCGTATTATTTACTTCGAACTAAACGGTCAACCACGAGAAATTTCTATTCAAGATATGAATGTAGAAGTGAGTCATTTATCAAAACCTAAGGCGGATTTAACGAATGATGGTCATATTGGAGCAACTATGCCAGGTACTGTTCTAAAGGTTGCTATTTCTACAGGTAGCAAAGTAAAAAGAGGTCAACATCTTCTTATTACAGAAGCGATGAAAATGGAAACTACAGTGCAAGCACCATTTAACGGAGTTGTAAAAGAGATTCATGTTGTTGCTGGAGAAGCAATTGCAACAGGTGATTTATTGATTGTCATGGATAAAGAATAATTAAAAGGCTGTTAGACATTTCTGTCTAACAGCCTTTATTCTTTTAGTTATTCAATTTACTTCTGGATAACAATAGAATCATATAACAGAGTAAACCGAATAGTAAGGAGATAAATAAAGAATGTAGTAAAGCTAAGTAAAGATTAAGTTTAGTCAATACAACTAACATACCGGTAACTACTTGGCACGAAACTAATATTAAAGAGATGGACCATCCCCAGTAAATTGCGCGTTGCTGTTTATAATTTCGCATTACATGAATCGCAATAATGAGTATCCATATAAATATTAATCCTGCAGCAGCTCGATGTCCCATTTGGACCCACTCGTATAAATTAGTAGGAAGAGCAAACTGGTCATTATTGCATAAGGGCCAATCGTTACATATGAGACTAGATTCTGTATGTCGTACTAATGCGCCGGTGTAAATAACAATATAAGAATAAAGTGTTACACCAATTGTATGGAATTTTAATGTTTTGCCGATTCTGATCTTATCTGTATCAAACTTGCGATCAATCTCAAAAATTAATAAGGTCAGTAATAACACCGAAGCAAAAGAGATTAGAGAGATTCCAAAATGAAGAGCCAGTATAAAGTCACCTTGTCCCCATTTTACCTGGGCAGCACCAATTAATGCTTGCGCTACTAAGAAAAAAACTGCCATTGCTGATAAAAATTTTGTTTCTCGGACATGTCCAAGTGCTTTCCATGCCCAAACTGCAAGTGCTACGATTAATATACCAACAGCACCTGTAACTAGACGATGAGAAAATTCAATTAATACTTCAGCTGTTATAACATCAGGTATAAGTTGTCCATTACAGCCAGGCCAGTGTCTACCGCAACCCATACCACTATCGGTCTTAGTAACTAATGCTCCTCCTAATAGAATGAGCAGCATACCTACTGTAGAAGCAACAGCTAACCATTTTAAAATTTTATGAATGTGCATTACGCCACCTACTTTGTGTATCTTGCTCGTCTTGAAAAGACGGTATCTGCTTTTTGATGATATCGAATCGCGATGGAAAATACAATGTATAACCTTCAAACTAATATACCTAGTTATAGTTATTCACAAAATGTTCATAAATTCGTACTCTAACTTTCACAAATAAAATCTAGAAATGATTTACTATTGATATGTTCTGAGTATAAAAAAACTATCTAAACTATATTTATGCGAAAATTATCATTAACTGTAGAAATTAAGAAAGATTTTCGTTATAGTAAAAGGTAGCGGAATATGCTTACAACTTTGAAAGGAGGGGCAGCATGTCAAATGGTCATTCTATTACCGCGACTAATGAGAGGGAATCTGAACAAATTAATAATACTTTTTATCAAGATTTTCTATCGCTCATTAAAATAGGTATAGTTAACTCTAACTTATTTACAACATTTACTGGTATGTGGCTAGCATTTCAATTTACGGATCGAAACTTTCTTAGAGAGTTAGACATATTATTTTATACGCTAATTGGATCAGGCATGATTATCGCAGGTTCTGCTGCTATGAATAATTTTATCGATCGTGATATAGATCCTGTCATGAAGAGCAAAAAAGGTAGACCTACAGTTACTGGACGTTTTAGTCCAACATCAGTGTTAATAACTTCGTTTTCACTAATGATTGTAGGTGAAATATTGTTGTTTATGGCCTCTACTTCAGCTGGAGTTTGGGGACTAGCAGGAATCGTCAGTTACGTTGTGTTATACTCGATGTGGTCTAAACGAAAACATGTGAGTAATACTATAGTTGGCAGTATATCTGGTGCAATACCGCCGGTGATTGGATGGGCAGCTGTTGAACCTAGCTTAGGTTTTGGAGCATTAGCTTTATTTTTAATTATGTTTGCATGGCAACCTCCACACTTTTATGCGCTTGCGATGAAGCGCACGGAAGAATATCGTGCTGCTAATATTCCCATGCTGCCTGTAGTAAAAGGTTTCAAACGTACAAAAGTGTCAATTCTTTTATGGATTCTATTATTATTCCCATTACCATTTTTATTGATGGATTTAGGTGTACTATTTGTTGTGTTGGCAACAGCACTTAACTTGGGGTGGTTATACTTCTCTATAAAAGGTTTCCGTGTGCAAGATGATATCAAGTGGGCGACAGGGATGTTTATATATTCCTTAAACTATATGACGATATTATTCGTAGCTATAATTATTTTTTCTATCTTTATCTAATTGCTGGAATTCTTTCTTTAGTCAACAAGAATTCATATAAACAGAACCACAGTCCAAAGAAACATGAAAACAACTATGAAAGAGGGGTTTGATTTAGCTATGATGAGAGGGCTTAAAAAATGGCGACTTTTTTCACTGTTAGCAGCTCTAACGATTTTCTTATCGGGTTGTGGCGAAGAATACTTATCAACGCTTACACCTGCAGGACAAGTCGGAAGAGATCAATTTAATTTGTTATTACTATCATCTGCTATTATGGCTTTAGTTATTATTGTAGTAGTAATTATTTATGTTGTTGCACTAGTGAAATTCCGTCGTAAAAAAGTTGGGGAAGATGTTATTCCTAAACAAGTAGAAGGAAGTCATACGCTTGAAATAGTATGGACAGTTATTCCAATATTACTGTTAATCGTTCTGGCTATTCCAACTGTTTACTATACGTATAAACATGCTGATGTAGCTGCAATGGATCAAGTAGACGAAGAAGGTAACAAAACAAATGTAACAGTAAATGTTACTGCTAAACTTTATTGGTGGGAATTTGAGTATCCAGACCTTGGGATAGTTACATCTCAAGAGTTAGTAGTACCAACTGATCAAAAAGTATTTTTCAATTTAAAAGCTGCTGATGTGAAGCACTCCTTCTGGATTCCTACAGCAGGTGGTAAAATGGATACAAACGTAGAAAACGTTAACCAGTTCTATTTAGAATTTGATGACGCATCTGCAAGTTTAGAACAAGGTGTGTTCTATGGTAAATGTGCGGAACTTTGTGGACCGTCACATGCTCTAATGGATTTCAAAGTTAAAACATTGGAATCAGACGATTTCAATGCTTGGGTTGAATCTATGAAAACTACACAAAATGTTGCAACAGATGATCTTGCAACGGAAGGTGAAGAAATCTTTAATACTAGCTGTATAGCTTGTCATGCTACTTCAGGAGCAGGCACTACAGGTGGAGTGGGACCAAACTTAGCTACTTTTGGTGACCGTAATCGTGTTGCTGGATTTATGGCTCATGATGAAGAAAACTTAAAAAAATGGATTAATAATCCTCAAGAGTACAAACCGGGTAACTTAATGCCTCAGCCAGAAGCTATTAACGATGGCGAAAAGTTTAGTGAAGCTCAATTAGATGCTCTTGCAGCATACCTAATGGGACTATCTGTAGAAAAATAAGTTCCACAGATAAATTATGAGGGAGGTTAAAGTTGTGAGTTCTATCGCAAAGAAAAAAGGCTTTGGCGCAACTTTATGGGACTATTTAACAACAGTAGACCATAAAAAAATTGCAGTCATGTACCTTGCTGCCGGCGGTTTGTTCTTCGTAATCGGTGGTATTGAGGCAATGCTTATTCGTATTCAATTAGCACAACCAGATAATGATTTTGTTAGTGCTGGACTGTTCAATGAAATTATTACAATGCACGGAACAACGATGATTTTCCTAGCGGCCATGCCGATATTATTTGGATTTATGAACGCCGTTATGCCACTTCAAATTGGTGCACGTGACGTAGCGTTTCCATTTCTAAATTCACTTGGATTTTGGTTATTCTTGTTCGGTGGTATTTTCCTTAACCTATCTTGGTTTATGGGAGGAGCGCCTGATGCGGGATGGACTTCTTACGCATCATTATCGCTAGCGTCTCCTGGTCATGGTATTGACTTTTATGCACTTGGACTTCAAATAGCCGGTGCTGGTACTTATATAGGAGGTATTAACTTCCTTGTAACGATCATTAATATGCGTGCACCAGGTATGACATACATGCGTATGCCATTGTTTACTTGGACTACATTTGTAGCTAGTGCATTAATATTATTCGCATTCCCACCACTTACTATTGGTTTATTTTTCTTAATCTTAGACCGCATGTTCGGTGGTAACTTCTTTGATCATACAATGGGTGGTAATACGATTATTTGGGAGCATTTATTCTGGATTTTCGGGCATCCTGAAGTATACATCTTAATATTACCTGCGTTTGGTATATTCTCAGAAATATTTGCTTTATTCTCACGTAAACGTTTATTCGGTTACTCTTCTATGGTTTTTGCAACTGTATTAATCGGTTTCTTAGGCTTCATGGTTTGGGCTCACCATATGTTTACGGTTGGTTTAGGACCAACAGCTAATGCTATTTTCGCAGTTGCTACTATGGCAATCGCTGTTCCTACTGGTATGAAAATATTTAACTGGTTGCTTACGATTTGGGGAGGAAGTATTAAAGTTACAACTCCAATGCTTTATGCGTTAGGATTCATTCCTTCATTCGTAGCAGGTGGGGTAACTGGTATTATGCAAGCAGCAGCTCCGCTTGATTATCAATTACATGATTCATACTTTATCGTTGCTCATTTCCACTATGTAATCGTAGGTGGGGTAGTGTTAGCAATTTTAGCAGCAGTACACTTATATTGGCCTTTAATGTTCAACCAAATGTTAAGTGAAAAACTAGGTAAATGGACGTTCTGGTTCTTCTTTATTGGATTCCATTTAACTTTCTTCATACAGCATTTCTTAGGACTAATGGGTATGCCACGTCGCGTATTTACGTTCGGAGCAGATCAAGGTTGGGATTTATTCAACTTAATCAGTTCAATTGGAGCTGCATTCATGGCAGTGGGAGTTATTATTCTAGTAGTGAACATTATCATAACAGTTGTTAAGAATGTACCTGCTGGCAATGATCCATGGGAAGACGGCCGTACTTTAGAGTGGGCTATTCCTCAACCAGTTCCGTTTTATAACTTTAAACAAACTCCACTTGTTCGTGGATTAGATACATTCTGGATTGAAAAACAAGAAGGTAATAAAGAAGGTATGACATATGCAGAACCACTTTCTGATATCCATATGCCTAACAATTCAATCATTCCAATTGTTATGACTTTCGGTTTGTTTATCGCTGCATTTGGAGCATTATATAACGGTGAAAAAGATTGGGCGATTCCTGTTATAGTATTAGGTTTAGCAATTACACTTGGTTCTATGGCTGTTCGTTCTATAAAAGATGATCATGGATTCCATATTCACAAAGAAGATTTAATGAATGATAAAGGGGGTAAATAATAATGGACTTTAATAAAAAGTACACCCCACAAACTTGGCCAGATCATCCTGAGCAAGTTACTTTAGAAGGTAAGAATAAGTTTTTAGGTTTTTGGTTATTCCTTGGTGGAGAAACTGTACTATTTGCAAGTTTGTTTGCTACGTATTTAGCGCTTAAAAACAAAGGCCCAAGTGGGATGGAATTCTCTACTAACACACTATTCGAATTACCGTTAGTATTTATTATGACGATGATTCTATTAACTTCATCGCTAACTAGTGTGTATGCAATGTATCATATGAAAAACCATAATTTTAGAGGTATGCAAACTTGGTTGGCTATCACAGTTCTGTTGGGATTAGCATTCTTAGGTTTAGAAATTTATGAGTTTAATCACTATGTACATTTAGGTTTTCATTATGGACAAAGTGCTTTCTCATCTGCATTCTTTACGCTTGTAGGTACTCATGGATTGCACGTTGTAATTGGACTAGGATGGATTATTCTATTAATGTTACGTAATGCAAAACGTGGATTTAGTTTGTATAATGCACCAAAATACTATACTGCTTCCCTATACTGGCATTTCATTGATGTAGTTTGGGTGTTCATCTTTACAGTAGTATACTTGATGGGAGTTGTTGGTTAATATGTCACACGACGCTCAAGTTTATGTGAGATCTCAAACAGAATTTGATTATATTAAGCAAAAACGCAAAAAGGATATGCGTAACCAAGTTACTACTTTTGGGATTATGATATTCTTAACTTTAATTTCTTTTACAGCAGTAGCTGCTGGATTTTCTGTCTATCTAATCGTTCCAGTGATTTTATTACTTGCTGCAATTCAAGTAGTGTTACAGCTGTACTACTTCATGCATATGAGTGAAAAAAATCATCAGGTAGTTGCGTTTTTCTTATACAGTGCTGTTTTGTTAGCTTTCACTTTTATCTTAACTTTCCTTACTATTATTTGGTGGGGTTAAACAACTTAAAGCCGAGACAAAGTTAAAAACTTTGTCTCGGCTTTTTTTTGAGTAAAATGATATTTGAAAATAGGGAAATGTCATAGTTCGTTCATTGAAGTTATTGGGTTTGACCTATATAATAGAGGAAGTTACCTAAAAAGGAGCGATGATACTTATGCCTATAAGTATATTTGGATTCCAAGCATTGTGGAGCCCTATAATGATTGGTGTTATAGTATTTTTAACTATTTTATATTTTTTAATAACAGTCAAATGGCGAAATGACTTTAAAGTATCAGAGCCACTAAAAAAGAAAGAGGCTGCTTATTTTCTAATAGGTATAGTTCTTTTATATATTGTGAAAGGTTCACCTGTAGATTTAATGGCACATATAATGTTCTCATTCCACATGGTTCAGATGGCATTATTGTTATTGTTAGTTCCGCCATTACTGATGAAAGGTATTCCTTGGTGGGTTTGGAAAGTAGTAATAGAATTGCCAGTAGTTCGTAAAATTTTCCCAATATTAACAAAGCCATTACTAGCCCTTATAGTATTTTCTGGTTTGTTTTCGATTTATCACATACCTTTGTTATTTGATACTATCAAACTGGACGAAGGACTACATGGCACATATACGTTTATCCTATTCATCTCAGCAGTTTTCATGTGGTGGTCTATTATAGATATTGATGAAGTTACTCAACGACTACACGGTTTAAAAAAGATCGGCTTCATAATAGGAAGTGCAGTTTTAATAACTCCTGCATGTGCGTTAATTATATTTACTGGGACACCTTTATATGATACGTATACGAATCCAGATGTTTGGTTGAAAGCAATGGAGCTATGTGTACCTGCAAGTACATTAGCAGGACTATCATTGAGTGGACCTGAATTATTTTCTAATATGTCACCTATCGATGATCAACAACTGGGTGGAATACTGATGAAAATCGTACAGGAAATAATTTATGCTGCATTTTTAATGTCTATTTTCTTCAAGTGGTATAAAAATGAACAAGATAATGCAGATGAAATCACACAAAAAGCTCTGGATGATTTAAAAGTCCAAGCTGACCTTTAAACTTAATAAAGTTATTCGAGGAGAATGATTAATGAATTTACCGGTTCTACCAACTATAAGTACATTTTTTATCGTGTTAAGTGCGGTGTTAGTTGCAATAGGTTGGGCACTTATTAAACAAAGAAAAATTGATGCCCACAAAAAAACGATGACTGCTGCTGCAATTTCGGCTTTACTTTTCTTCATCATCTATGCATCGCGAACTATTTTCATCGGAAATACAGCTTTTGGTGGTCCTGATGACATTAAAATTTACTACACTATCTTTTTGATATTCCATATTACATTAGCAACGACTGGTGCAGTTTTTGGCCTAGTTACTTTATACTTAGGTTATAAAAATAATATTAAAAAGCATCGTAAGATTGGGCCAATCACCAGTGTTATTTGGTTCTTTGTTGCAATAACAGGGGTTGCTGTGTATTTATTGCTATACGTATTCTATCATGGCGGAGAAACTACCTCAGTTATTAAAGCAATAATAGGTGGATAGATAAAGAACAAAACAAAAGGCAACGTTCTTATGGATTTAATCCATAAGAACGTTGCCTTTTAAAGATCATTAAAGTAGCTGCAGTATATTTTGCACTTTTACTTAATTATTTAAACCTTAAAATTTAGTTTTAGCATGCCGGACTCTTTTGCAGTGATAAATATGATAACAACGAGTGGACCTATTAAAAATCCAATAAAACCGAAAAGCTTTGCTCCGATAAACATAGCTATAAGGATTGCTAATGGAGATATACCCATTTGGGAACCCATCAACTTTGGTTCCACTGCTCTACGTATTATTAGTAAAACGACAGCTAAAATAGCCAATTTGGTTCCCATTACCATGTCTCCAGTTAAATAATGATAAATAGCCCAAGGTGCTAAAATAGCTATTGAACCTAATATAGGGATGATATCGATTATCCAAATGACAACAGCCATTATTAAAGCATATTTTGGTGTAATAATAAGCAGGAGCCCAAGGAATGCTGCACCTAAGATGATGAAGCTTGCTATAATTTGGGCTTTCATAAATCCAATAGCCACTTTTTTTATACTAGCAAACATAAATCGTACTTTACTTGCAGTATTATCAGTTAAATAATAAAAAAACTTTACTTGTAAATTATGCAAATCTAACATAAATAAAAAAAGAGCAATAATAAAAACTATAAAACTAACTAAGAAGTTTGGAATATTCGTTAGCAATGCAGTAATATTGCTATAGCTAAGTATATCTAGCAGGGCATCTCTCATACTTTCTAGTGTAGCGTCAAATTTATTTTGAATGGATTCTACTACTTCTTTAGGGAGTCCTTCTGTATATCGAAATAAACTGTTTTGCATATCAATCCATAATCCAGTCCAGTTATTAATATATGTAGGAATAGTCTGAGAGGTATAAATAAGCTGGCTAAAGAGTTTTGTTATTATTAAATATAAAAGTCCGGAAATGACACTGATAAAAAGAGCAAAATTTGTTATGACTGCAGGTTTCCGCTTCCATTTAAATGTTTTTTGAGTGAACTTAACAATTGGCTCGATAATAATAGCAGTCAGTAATGCGAGTATAATAGGTATGGAAACTGGAAGGATAAATATTATTAACAACAAAAGAAAAATGCTTACAAAAAGATATTTTATATATTCCTTTTTAAAAAGATTTAAGACCATCATACACTCCTTTTCTATCGTTTATTAACAGTATAGACAAATTAGTAAATTTTGAACAGAAAAAACGCAAGAGAATGAAACTCTTGCGTTTTAGGATATTCCTATTATGCGTGAATTTCAAAAGCAGCTAACTCTGTTTTTACTGCAGCTAATGTTTGTTCACTTGATTTTAGTAAATGTTTTGGGAAAACTTCATTTTCACCATATTCAACACCATGAGGATAATAGTGTTTTCCTATTACAGGTTTTAAAAGAGTAATGTCCGCATCATGAGCACCTACATCGCCATTTTTTGTAAAACCAAATACTCGAAGATAAAATGTACCTTCTTTTATCACATATTTTTTATCATATGTTACGCGTTCATAATCCCATTGACCTGCACGAACTAAACCATGCTTTTTCATAAGATCGTCTAATATATTTAGATCAATGACAGTGTTTTCTATACCAGTGTTTTCGAAATACATTAAATTGTCCTCCCTCACGTTCATATTCCAAATAGAATCTGTTCCTACTAATATTAATGCAAATTTCATAATGTTGCAATGGTAACATTGTGTCTTTCTAGTTAAGCTTGGTATACTAGGAGAAATGGGGGAATAAAAAGGTGGAAAAGATATGATGAATAATCTAATTAGAATTGTTATCGCTATAGCTATAGTACTAGTGATATTTATATATTTTGATAATCCTGTACATGAAAATAAACTAATAACTGGTTCCAATAATTCAGGTCAAGTAATTCCTGATACTACTCCAGAAGTTGTGGAGGTGGAGACGGTATTTACACGTCCTAAAGATGGCATTTCAACATTAGTAGGAGAATCGGCCCAATCGGTTGTGGAGATGTTAGGAAAACCAACTAGAACCGAGCCATCAGCATTTGGTTATGAATGGTGGGTGTACAATCAATCTCTTACAACATATTTATTAATAGGTATAGAAGGAGACAAAGTAACTCAAGCCTTTGCAGCTGGAAAAAATGTAGAAGTGGCTCCATATGAAATTGGGCAACAACTAGCTGATATATATCGATTTACACTAGTACAATCGGAAATTACATTTTCCATAGATTCAAATACGTATACTTTCACACTTTCGGAAGAGGACATAAACAATAGAATACTAGTTCAGTTTGATAATTTATTTGCTATGTTATACATTGATACAGAAAGCCAACAATTAGAAGCAGTGAGATTTACAGATCCAAAGACTATTTTGTTACATAAGCCATATGATATTTTATATAACGGAATCATGGTAGAAGCAAAAACTCCCGACTCTCTTTCACAAGTAGCAATAGATCGTGCCAATGAGCGTCAAATTTATGAACTGACAAACGTATATCGTTATCGGAATGGTCTTCAACTTTTAGTATCTGATAATGAATTGCAAAATATAGCGATGGCTAATAGTGAAGAAATGGCTAGAAACAATATTGTGGCCAATGAAAAATTTGAAGTATCTAAGTTTAGTGATCAATTGAAAGAATCATCCATTGAATTTTCTAGTGCTGCCGGTAATACAGCTGCTTTTTACTTTGATGCTGGGGAAGCTGTAAATGGTTGGTTGAACTCTAAAGACCATCGAGAAATCTTATTAGGTAAAGACTATACACATACTGGTATTGGGGTATACGGTAGCTATTATACTCAAAACTTTATCGAACGAAAAGTAGTAAATACACCCAAAAATATACCTCAATAATTAGTTAGAGACAAAGGTACCTTCACTATCCAAATACAAAGACCGAATATGCAAAGGCACTTGATGAAGAGCAGCGAATGTAGCTGCTCTTTTTTGTATGACTTCAATTGGCTCATCAATCTTTTCTTCAAGCTCTTTATAAGTCATAAAAGGAATAAGCTCCACATTGTCACTAGTAAACGGATCTGACGTCATTATACCAGGTACATCTTTATAAAATTCAACTACATCTGCATTCAAATGATAGCCATAGACTACTGCTGTTAAATCACTACCTCCTCTTCCTAATGTAGTGAAATTATGGGTGCTTTCTGAAAAACCTTGAAAACCAGGAACGATAACACAATGGAAATTTTTAAATGCTTGGTTTACAGAACTAAGATCTACTTTCTTTATAAGAGCATTTCCATACGTATCGTTCGTAATAATGCCAGCACTTTTCCCATAAAGAAGAGTAGAAGATATTCCTTGCGCTTTAAGTTCTGTTGTTAATACGGCACTCGAGATTAGTTCTCCACATGCGGAGAGTAAATCAGTTTCAATACTACTGTCGTTTAAAGGAAGCAAATCTAAAAGAGTATCAGTTGCATAAGGCTTTCCTCTACGTCCCATTGCTGAAACAACGACAAGAACCTGTTGATGGTTATTAATTGCTTGCTGGATTCGTTGTATTACTAATTGTCTGTTCTGATGATTTTGCATGGCAATACCGCCAAATTTTTGAACAATCATAATCTCAACCACTCTATTCGTGACATTTCAAACACTCCGTTCATACGATACAGGGAATTCATTTTACTGTATGCGATTTTACAAGAATGGTGTAGGGAGTGTGGTACTATTTATCCGTTAAACGAACTTTTAGAAGGATTAACATATAGGATTATCGGTGATTTTTCAATATGCCGAACGAGCAAAATTATCAATTATTCAAAGCAAATTAAAGAAGGGGATATTTTTGTTTCCGAAAGAAATAATCTTCGTATTATTGATGAAGCAATTCAACTAGGGGCAATTGCAATAATTTCAGAAGTTTTTATAGCTGACTGCAATGTTCCTCAGATTATTATTCCTTCGGATTTGGACCGTTTAAAGCAGAAAATTAGTGAGAAAACGTATGAACTATTTGGAACAAAAATGAAAACTGTAGCAATAACAGGTACTAATGGTAAAACAACAGTTGCATCTTTCATTGCTCAATTACTCATGCAACAAAGGAAATCGGTTTGTGTAATCGGAACACTAGGTGTGTTTATAAACGGTAGGCAGTTGAAGCGAAATTTCCGAAATAATACTACGTTGCCATTCTATGATTTTATCCAAATTGTTCAGCATTGTTCCAAGCATTCTGTTGAGTTCATTATATTAGAAGCATCTTCTCAAGGATTATTGGACAATCGATTGGGAAGCTATCCAATCGATATCGGTGTATTTTTAAATATTGGAAAAGATCATCTTGAATTTCACGGGGGAATGGTTCCCTATAAGAAATCAAAAGAATTACTCGTCCCGTTATGTAAAAAACTAGTAGTTAACGCAGAAGACGAATGGTGTAGATCAGTAGCAGAAAATTCTTTTTTACCTATTACTAGTTTCGGTGTAGATACCCGTAATGCGGTTGCTTTTAAACAGGAAAATGAAGAAGAAGACGAGATAATATATAAATTTAAAGTAAAGAACGAAGAGATTGACGTGCGAATGAGAAATAGTGGATTTTATAACGGGATGAATCTCGCTGCAGCACTTGCGTCGTTATGGACTTTGAATATACCGCTACAAAACATAAAACCAGTAACACTTCCAACTGGTAGGTTTCAACAAATAGATAACCTTGAGGGCATAAAAGTATTTATCGACTATGCGCATACTCCTGATGCTCTGGAAGTATGTCTTACAACTATTAAATCCTTCGCTAAAAATAATATTTACGTTGTTTTTGGATGTGGAGGAGATAGAGATAAGAAAAAAAGAAACGAAATGGGGAAAGTTGCGACAACTTTTGCAACAAAGGCTATAATCACCTCGGATAATCCGCGTAGTGAAAGTCCAGCAGATATTATTAAAGATATTGTAAGAGGATTAGATGTACAGAAGTTTCAAATAGAACCAGATCGCAAAAAAGCTATTATATATGCTTTACAAATGGCGCAAGCAGGGGATACCGTGTTAATAGCAGGAAAGGGACATGAACAAGAGCAAATTTTACATGACCTTGTAGTCCCTTTTTCTGATCGTGATGTAGTCAATACCTATTTTGAAGAAGAGGGCGGGTTAATCACAAAAAATGATCCAGTAGCATAAGCTATTTTTCTTCCATCCGGTTGTGTTACCGTACATTCCATAACTATCGTTTGACGACCCTTATGTAGGTATTTAGCAGTTGCGATTAAGGTTTTTTCTGTTGATGCTTTAACATAATGAATTGTCATATTCGTTGTAACTGCACCTTTGCCCTCAGGGTGTAGATCCTTGTTGATTAAAAAACCCATCGCATTATCGGAAAGTGTAGCAATAATACCGCCATGCGGCATATTGAAACTATTATGCGAGATTGGAGTTATTGGCATCGTGACAGTACATTGACCTTCGTCATATTTGGTGTCCATTTGAAATACAGCATTTAAGTATGTAGGCGCCTCATTTTGTTGTTTTTGTTGAATCGCATTTAGAAAATCATTTACTAGGCTAATTTCTTGTTCTGATGCGTTTTCTGTCACTGTTTCAAATAAATTTTGTAGTTTGTTCATTATTTTCTCCTAACAATAAGTTAATAGTTTGGCATTTATTTTTACTTTTCTGGTATGATTAACAAGATTGGAGGTTAATCAAAATGATTATGACAAACGAATGGGTCGAGATAATGGATCAATCGGATATATTATGTACTATGATTCTTTCCTCTGAACAATTTTATCAATACTTAGATGCACATCGTGCTGTATATACAGATACATCTTTAGTAGGTGAGGTTAATAGCTTCACTAGGCTAAAAGAGCAATACGAAGAGGTTCAACGTTTCGGGAAATACCATCCTGATTATTCGAAAGTTATGAAAGACATCCGAGTAACTAAACGAAAATTAGATATGGTAGATGCAGTGGCGAACTTGAAAGTCGCTGAGAACGAATTGCAGGACTTACTGGACGAAGTGAGTTTATTAATTGGTAAATCTGTTTCAGAAGGTGTTAAAGTTCCTGTTAGTAACCCATTTTTTGCTTCTTCGGGCTCTAGTTGTGGAAGTGGCTGCGGTACAGGTGGGTCTTGTTCTTGTTCAGCCTAAAGTTTCAAAAGCTATGAGATGTGTGCATAAAATGCACACATCTTTTTTTTACAAAGAAATAAAGAGTCAATTTTATAATTATGTAATTAGTAGTATAATTCGAATAAAGTTGATTTCTACTCCAGGCGGACGCTTTCCGCGGGCACGGCTTCAATCTCCTCGTCACTGCGTTCCTGCGGGGCTTTCAGCTCGCGCTGTTCCCGCTGGAGTCGCCACCTTGCGTTCCAATCAACAAAATCCACTTTTAATAAACGGAAAATATCATCTAAATATTCGTGTTTTAAATGGAAATAAATAATTATAAAATTGAATCAAATATAAAATTTTTCGTTATATAAATCTAAGTATTTGAAGAAACGGATTGATTAAGAAGTGTAACCTTATAAACACTGTATTTCTTCTGCACTGGACGCTTTTTGGTCCTAGCCTTAGTTGGGCACTACTATCTCAATTGATTGCAGTGTAAGGTGGCGACTCCAGCGGGATGAGTGAGACAGATGAGATATCACAACGACGCGAAGCGACGGTGATTGCTCATCGCTCACCCCGCGGAAAGCGTCCACCTGAAACGGAAATCAATAGAGGTGATATATATTATAGTTGAATCATACTTCTTCTTATCTAGACACTAATCTAATTTCAAAACTTCCATCGCTAAGTCGGGTCTGTCGGTAATTATTCCTTTTGCGCCATTGCTGATAAGTTTTTTCATCACTTCTGGATCATTAATTGTCCAATAGTGAACAGGGATATTTAATGAATTCAAAAACTTTATAAATCCAGGATTATCAAGTGGAAATACATTTGATTTGACTGGAATCTGAAAAACATCTGCCTTTGGATGATATAGATGTTTTAGTTTGCTTGAGTATGCCGTATAGGCTTTTCTTACTTCTTTTTCACTGGCAGCAATTGCAACCGAGTTTTGTGCATATAGGTTAAATCTATCTAGTTGATCATCATAAAAACTCGCAACCACAACTCGATCGAATGCTTGATGTTCCTCTAAAAGTCTCCAAAGTTTTGAAGGCATTAAACTACCTTCATAGGTATTGGGTGCATCTTTCATATCCATATTGATAAGCATCTGTGGATATGAATTTAATAATTCCCCTAAAGTGATAATCTGTTCTCCACAATTTTTGTAAGAAGGAACTCCTTCAATATCTAAAAAATGATGCCCAAGATCTGCTTCTTTCAATTGGGCTAACGTATAATCAGATATTCTACCAGTAAAGTTAGTAACTCTGTTTAATTCTTCATCATGAAATACAACTATCTCTTCATCTTTTGTCAGTCTTATATCAATTTCAAAACCATGGACTCCAAGTTTGGCGGCTTGTTCAAATGCAGAAGGAGAGCATTCGGGTGCAAGAGCGGAGCCCCCACGATGAGCCAATATAATAGGTTGTTCATATTCCAATGCTTTTTTGGTGGTACGACTTTCGGGTTTAGAAAGTACTTTAGTACTAGCCCATGCTGCACCTGCAGCAGCAGCAAGTGCGAAAGCTACATTTGATTTTTTACCCATAGTTTCAATTCCTCCTTAAAAGAGTAAAATGTTTTTTAAAAAATATATAGGCATTTTCCTATTATATCTAAAGAACACAAAACTGTCAGTTAGTTGTTGTTGCTATCAAATTCCTCCCTATGTTATTCTTGAGAGGAAGAAATGAGGGGAAAAGTATGACAGAAAGACAAGGACTAATTGTCTATGTACATCATTTAAAACAAGCTAAATCCTTGCGAAAGTTTGGTCACGTTCATTATATTTCTAAAAGACAAAAATATGTCGTATTATATTGCGATCAAGATCAAATTGACGCTGCTAAGCAAAAGATGAACAAACTGCCTTATGTCAAGGAAATTTTAGAGTCATATAGACCGTTTTTAAAAACTGAATTTGAAAATAGTAAACCAGATAAAGCAAAAGAATACGATTACAAAATCGGACTGTAACTAGCCTATTGAAGCGGTGGTATTAAATTGTTTAAACGTAAGATACCGATTATATACTGATAATATAAATTAACATCCACATAGATGGAAGAATGTTTTATATCGACTGTTACAGGTTGGATAGCTATTTCGTTTAAAGCTTCCTTAAAAATACTGAGTCGTTTAGATTCTTTTTGGGTTTCAACAATACCCTCTCGACATATATATATGGGAAAGAAATTTGCAGTATTTACTGGTTTTAGAGCAATTGCTATGGAAAAATATTTTATATCGTCTTTAGTTGAAGAAAATATAAATGCTTGGTGTATACGCTCTTTGTTTACTTTTGCGAGTTCACATAGCTCGTAAATATCGCCATAACCTTCGCCTAGTTCTATAAAACGTTGGATCAATTGAAAACACTTCCTTTCTCATATATCTTACCACTTTGTTGGAGGACAATTCTATGAAATTTGTTTTAAGTTTTTTATGCCTATTCCTAATTGTAACTAATAGTGTTTTGCTCTTATTTCAATATGATGCGTACTCTTCAGGATTAGAAGAAAATGGACAAGTATTCTTCTATGAACAGGATGTAGAGATGAAAGTAAAAAAGGATAAGATTGTTATTAAACAACATTTTATCAATCTTCCTGAGGAAGAAGTTATTGTAACATGGCCGATTATTAGCGAAAATAGAAGCTGTGATTTAGATACGAGTGATAGTTGCAACCGTTTAACTGAAGACATGACTACGTTTAAAGCAGAAGAAAACTCTAAACAGAGCATTTCCTATGAAATTCCTTTAGTAGACGGTTTAAAGGATGGCCAATTAATCCAAGACTTCCTAGTTAAAATAGAAACTGGGGCTGTTTCGCTAACTTCACTTCAAATTACAGATGAACTAAAAAGAGGCGGTATGTGGGTATCGGGATTGCCTTTAATCGGTAAAACTTCCCTTGAGCTAATCGATTATTCACTTTCTATTGGCGCTGGGGATGTAGAAGAATTATATTGGCAGCAGAATGTCTTGCCTATCCAATATGAAGATGATTATTTTACAGTATACGCTTCGACTACTTTGCCGGATGAAATCACTAACTTACTGGGGGAGTTAGATTATACGAATAGCGAACATTTAGCTGTAATTTTTGAGAAAAACAAAAGTAATATTGATGCTTCTCGAATTGCGTTTGTTCAACAGGAGGATATTGCTTCTATTCAAAATGAACTTATCGTTAAGAATATACAAGCACAATTTGAATTACCTCGAGAGGATCAATTGATAGCTGAAGTCCTAAGTAGCTTTTTGTTAGACTTGCCTGTTGGCTCTCCAAAATCCAGTTGGATGTACGAAACGATAACAAATTATTTAACTTCCGAACAACGAAAGAAGTTTCAAACTGCTTTACTTAACAACAAACAACAACTTACTGCAGCGAAGTTTGATGAGATTTTGACAGATATTATCAATCTAAAAACTTCCTTCTTTGTTTTGAATGAGCAGGCAGGTGCTGAAAATTTTCCATTATTATTTGAAGATTATAGACCCTTATATATCAATGAGTTACAACAGGAAAAGATGAAAGTTCTTTTTAAGGATGGCAAAATTCTTTATGAAGCAGAACCGCTGCTTTCTAATTTGGGATATACACTTAACCACACAGACAAGGGTTTATATGTGCAAAATGCAACAAGAGCATTTCGTTTTCCGATTCAAGAACCTTTCTATGTATTAAATGAAAAAAGATATGATGCTTTATCAGAACCATTTGAAGATATAGGTTCACAGTTGTATATTGAAGAAGCGTGGATGATGCGTTTGTTTTTAGTGAATATCGAAAAACAAGAAAAACGTATAAATATTACACAATCCGCACTATTTTAGCATTGGAGTGTAGTTATGAGAGTAATATCAGGTTCGAGGAAAGGACTGCCATTAAAAGCAGTCCCTGGAATGAATACAAGACCTACCACCGATAAGGTAAAAGAGTCTATTTTTAATATGATTGGTCCATATTTTGATGGCGGTATTGCCGTTGACCTGTTTGCAGGCAGTGGTAACTTGGGTATCGAATCTTTAAGTAGAGGTATTGATACATGTATTTTTATCGAAAAAGATCCAAAAGCTATCCAAACTATAAAAGATAATTTGACGAAGTGTCGTTTGGAGGATTCTGGTGAAATATTCAAAGCTGATGCCACGAGAGCGGTAAAGGCTATTGAGAAAAGAGAACTCAAAATTGACTTATTATTTGTGGATCCTCCATATGACAAGTTAGTGTATTATGACTTAGTTCAATCATTAGTAGATAAAGGATGTATGAGTAAATCTGCTATTATTGTTTGTGAACATGAGAAAAATGTCACACTTGAAAAATCATATGGTGACTTTGAGCTAGTGAAAAAAGAGATATATGGAGGTACGGTCATCTCTATTTATCGTTGCCTTAAAGAAGAGGAGAATTAAATTGGGAAAAATAGCAGTAGTGCCAGGAACTTTTGATCCAATTACGAATGGTCATTTAGATATTATAAATCGAGGAGCATCTATTTTTGGAGAAGTTTTTATCGTTGTTTTGAATAACTCATCCAAAAACCCACTTTTCTCTGTGGAGGAAAGAATGCAATTGATCATAGATGCTACTTCTCATTTGCCAAACGTCAAGGTTCAAACATTTTCAGGGTTATTGATAGATTATGCTGAAAGTGTAAATGCAAGTGTTATTATTCGTGGTTTACGGGCTGTTTCTGATTTTGAGTATGAAATGCAAATCACTTCTATGAATCGAGTACTAAATAATAAAATAGAAACATTCTTTATCATGACCAAAAATCAATATTCCTTCCTAAGCTCAAGTATCGTAAAAGAAGTAGCTAGGTATGGGGGCAAAATAGATGAACTTGTGCCATCTCATGTAGAGAAAGCATTAATAGAAAAATATAATACATATTAATGAATAGAGAACCTTGCGATTATGCAGGGTTCTTTTTTAAATATAGATAAAAATGCCTTATGCACAATATTCATGACGCTTTAAAGGATGAATAATACTGTTGTACTGTTTTCAGGCAAATGCAGTTCAAGCTATCCTATTAAACTCTCTAAAAGTTAAGATAATAGAGGATAAGGGAAGTCAAATTGAATGTATGGATATTACCGTCTGCCTAAACAGAGATATGATTTTGTTGTCTTAAAAGAGACATTATATCAGATTATGTATCTTTTATTATTTTTACTATCTCAAAGTGTTATAAAAAGAAAAACAGTACTGGAATTATTAGCATATGAAGAAAGCGGAAAAGAATGTATTTACGAATACTGATATTTGCTTTTTGAGCAAGAACGATTATTTGCATATGAATACTTATACCACTAAAAGCAATAATAAAAGCAACTACTAAAGGTAATAGTGCGGAGCCTGACAACATTTCACCAGCTAAGCTAATCCCACCAGTCATTTCAAAGAGAGATGCGACGAAAACAAGTAAGGTAGGGGAGATATTCGGTAAAATTTCTTTGACGGATTCAAATACGATAAAACTCACTGTAGTAAAAAATATAACCGTAGTACCGATTAGCAATAGTATTTGATACGTCTCTTTAATACTTTCCTGAAATGGAGATTCAGAAGGCTTTTGAATATGTGTACTTTGATGAATGGGTGGAGATAACACAATAAATACTAGCAAAAAAACTAAATTCACAGCATGTATAATGATTAAAAGTTTAATGCCAGCAATTTCTGCATGGAAAATTTCAATTCCTACAAAGCCTATAACGAACATTGGACTAGGTGCATGGCATATCGCAAGCAACCAACTTGCATTGTTTTTATTTAGAGTACCTATATCTTTTAACGATGTTATAACTGCAGCTCCACTAGGAAATCCACCTATTGCACTTAGTAAATAAATATTAAAATACATTTTATATTTGTTCGTAGTATTTAAAAACGAGTTTTTAGAACGAATAAATAGCTGTGTTATTACTAAGTAGGGGAGTAAATAGGGTAGTAAAGCGGTAGTGAAAATCCTCATTCCTTCTAGTGCACCTTTGTGGGCAACGCCAGGCTGTAAAAATAAAAGTATAATAAGTGCCCAACTACCGATTGTTATTAGTCTATGCATGTAAAATTCATCCTTTGTTCACATAAATTTTGTCAGAAAAAAATGGAAGTGATAAACTAATATTCAAATGTGTTGTAGAAAGAGAGGGATAATTAAATGAAGAAGAGAAATCCGATAATCCTTCTTTTCATAGTAGTAATAGTGTTAGCGTTAGGTTTTTATCCGATGGACTCTTATATTTCCAAACCAGGTGGTGCATACGAACTTGAACCATTTGTAGAAGTAGATGGTGGGGATCAGGATGACGAGGGTACATTGAGTCTCCTAACAATCGCACTAGCAAAAGCTACCCCGCTTACTTATGCTTTTGCCAAAATAACGGACAACCAAAAAATATACAAAGCAAATGAAATTCGCCAAGAAGACGAAGATGAAACAGAATATAATGTTCGTCAATTAAAGCTTATGTCTAATTCTCAATTTAATGCTATTTCAGTTGCATTTAACCGAGCAAATAAGCCCTACACTATATCAAATAATGGGATATTTATTTTTAACGTGGTGGATGATAGTGCAGCTGATGGAATATTAGAAGCTGGCGATAAAATTTTACAAATGGATGATATCGGAGAATTAACCGAAGAGTCTATTAGAACATACTTAACTGGCAAAGGAGAAGGCGATGTCATTCGTCTAAAGGTTGAGCGTGATGGAAAACAGTTGGATAAAGAAGTATCCCTTAAAACAATACCTGGAGTGCTTGAAACGCCAAGTATCGGTATTAGTTATACGGCAGACAAAAAAGTGGAAACAACTCCTGTCGTACATATTAATTCCGAAGATATTGGAGGACCATCTGCTGGACTAATGTTCACCTTGGAAATCTTAAATCAATTATTACCTGAAGATATTACGAAGGGCTATAAAATAGCAGGCACTGGTGAAATGGGTCCTGATGGGACAGTAGGAAGAATTGGTGGGATAGATTTAAAAGTTATAGCTGCGGACAATAAAGACATGGAAATAATGTTCGCTCCTGATGATGATATTGATCCAACTATTTTAGCAAATAATCCTGATTTGACATCTAATTATGAAGAGGCTCTAAAATCTGCAAGAAAAATAGGTACGAAAATGAAAATCGTACCTGTGAAAACGATTGATGATGCTCTTGCGTATTTAGATCAGTTAAAGCCCAAATAAGCTATTCGATAATGGGAGCAATACGAAAATCACTTCCAACCATAGATTCTCCATACGAAGACTGTAAACCTAAGTAGTAGAGGTCGGCAGCTTTAATATCTAATTGCAACTGTGTATCTTTTTTACTTGCGGCTACTCTACTTACAAGTGGAAGCTGCAAGTCTTTTTTTATGCTCTGCAAATATGCCTGTCCATTCTTGTTCATAGCTAAGGGTCTTATATATGTGGGAAAATCGATTTCTCGCAATTGGTTCCAAGTAAAATCTGTATAAATATGTGTTAGCATCCGCTGAATACGTGTCCATGTAAAACGCTTAGATTTTATCTGTTGCATAAAAGATTGAAAGTTCGTATGTGTTTTTGCCGCTTTCCAAATAGCATTTTCCATTCCTTCGGTAACTTCTGCTATTTGACCAAGCTCTTCTCTAGAGGAGCGAATTATTAGTAATCGTAATGCTGGATAGAACTGTTCCCAACTACCAAAAGATTTGTTATTGCTTTCCCATTCTGTTAATCCTAAAAGGCTTGTACTAGGCATGAAAGCATTTACCTCCGAAAGCTTCTGACCTTCAAAAAGCAATTTGCGAATACCCGTGGCACTGGCAATAGTTTCTGTTTTCAGAGCATCATCATGATAATTTGCCACGACACGTTGAATTGTCTCTGGCTTAATATCACTATTTAAATGATTTGCAGCCTGTATGTAATGGTATCCTAATATATTATTGGGTTTAGATAAATCTACTAATCGAACCGTCGTAGCTTCAGAAATTTCATTATAGGCTTCATTTAACGCTTTAGGATAACTAATACCTTTTTTCATATAACTTGCAATGGCCGTATTATATTCGTCTTTTTTGGTTAATAATAGATTATAGGTTTCTTGAAATGCTTCTAATGATCCCTCTTCACTGCCGAAACAAAAGGAATGACATTTTAAAGCATCTAACAAGAAAATAGCACCTTTAGCAAAATCACTTGCCTGGGCAGTTGCAAATGCATAGGGAAGTTCAATTACTAAGTCAACACCCGCTGCAACGGCCATTTTTGATCGAGTCCATTTGTCAACAAGTGCTGGTTCGCCGCGCTGTAGAAAGTTCCCAGACATCACAGCAATGATAATATCGCTATTTGTTTTGATGCGGGTTTGTTGCAAATGGTGTAAATGACCGTTATGAAATGGATTATATTCTACAACAATTCCAGTTGCTTTCATATTCAAATCAAATCCTTTCTTTTATGCAAGTATAATGTTAAAATATTGTAGTGACAAGAAATTATCTTGACATCTAAATTCAGTCATTATATAATCAACTTTGTTGTCTTGAGGTGATAATCGTATGAAATGGACAATTCATCAGCTATCTAAATATCGTGAGAACGGACTAACTTTAGATGAATTCGTGGAACTCGAAAACGTGAAGAAGCGGAACCAAGACGTTCGAAGGATTTCAGCCGTTCACGTAAAAGGGCACTGCACATTTGGTGCAGCGCAAATGACTTGTCACTTTCAGCTTTCTGGAACTCTTATTTTACCGTGTGCACGCACATGGGAGGATGTAGAATTTCCATTTGAGATTGAATCTGATGAAATCTTCAACTGGTCTGAGTCAGCATTAACTTCTGCTAGCGACTATGATAATTTTCATGTAGTAGAAGGAGATGTTATTAACGTTGACCCAGTTCTAGAAGAATTAATTCTTCTGGAAATTCCAATGCAAGTGTATAAAGAAGGTGCAGACCACTTTAGACATGAGGGTGGAAATGGTTGGAGTTATGCAACAGATGAAGAACTTAAAGAAATGCAGGAAGATGAACAACCAAAAGTAGATCCAAGACTTGCTGATTTAGCGAAGTATTTTGATCAGACAGACGAATAATAGATCTGTAAGGAGGTGCCACCTATGGCAGTACCAGCTAGAAGAACTTCTAAAACTGTAAAAAGAAAACGCCGTACACATTTTAAATTATCCGTACCTGGTATGGTTGCTTGTTCAAACTGTGGTGAAATGAAATTGGCTCACCGTATTTGTAAATCTTGCGGTCAATACAAAGGGAAAGAAGTATTGAGCAAATAATTCAGTATTTGTTCCTTAAAAGACTACCAAAGAGATCATGGCTCTTAGGTAGTCTTTTTTTCTATATATATTTTAAAAAGGGGTGTCAGAATATGGATTATACTATAGTAAAAAAAGATGAAATTATCATTTTTGAAATAAATAGACCTGCCATTCATAATGCAATAAATATGGAAGTCTTAGCAGGTTTTAAAGAACTAGTACATACAGTGAAAAATGATAGTTCGATCAAACTAGCAGTAATTACTGGAGCAGGTGATAAGTCTTTTTGTTCTGGTGGTGATTTATCTGTTCTTCACAAGTTAAAAACAGAGCAAGAATCATTTGAAATGTTAAGTGAGGCGGCAACTATTTTGTATGACGTCGCTACATTGACTATTCCAACATTAGCATTAGTTAACGGAACTGCAGTTGGTGGAGGCTGTGAGATTGCAACCTTATGTGATTATCGTTTAGTAAAGAAAGAAGCAAGATGTGGATTCATACAAGGTCAGTTGGCCATCACTTCTGGATGGGGTGGTGGAACCTATTTATGGGAAAAAGGAATGCGTCAGGATCACACTCTACAAATGCTTACTGAAGCGGTACCTTACCCATCTGACAAACTTCAAACTATTGGGTGGGCAACGGAAATTTTTGAAGGACATAAATATACAGCACTTGAAGCTTTTGTGCAAAGAATGATTGTGCCTCATGAGACTGTATTAAGAGCATACAAAATGCAATTAATACGTAAGTGGGAGCAGTCAAAATTATACGAAAGAATTATGGAAGAGGTAAGAACTTGTTCTGTTCTTTGGGAGCAGGAAGTACATCACGATGCGGTCAATTCATTTTTATCTAAAAAGAAATAATATGAGAGTCTATTTGCACCCACTTTGCATATATTAATAAAAAAGCAAAGGGTGATCCAGATGAATGTGAAATTGAGAAAAGATAGTTGGACTGAGGAAGAAGATAATCTTCTAAAAGAAATAATTTTGAACAAAATTAATCAAGGCCACACGCAAATTTCTGGTTTTCAAGAAGCAAGTGTATTACTTGGTAGATCTAAGCAAGCCTGTGCATTCCGGTGGAACAAAAATCTACGCCCTCAAATTATGAAAAAAGAACATAAACCAACTTCTTATTCTACTAAAGAAGCAGCAGATTCCTCCTCCCTTCAAAACCATTTGCAACTGGCGATGGAAAGTTACGATGAGATGAAGCATTCTTATAATGAAATTTCAAGTGCATACAATTTGTTGAAAAATGATTATGAACAGCTTTTAAACTGGGTTAAACAAGGTATTACGCATATCGAACGCAAGTAAAAGAAGCCTTTTTATAGGGCTTCTTTTGTTGTTCCTGGGGAGACAAAGCAGAATTTAGTTGAAATCGCTTTCAACAATCGTATAGACTAATATAGATGGGGGAAATGTTCAAACGAAGGGGGAAGTAAGATGAAGAAAGTATTAATCGCCAATAGGGGAGAAATCGCAAGACGTATTATTAAAACATGTAAGCGATTAAATATTGAAACAGTAGCAATCTATTCAGAAGCTGATAAAGATTTACCTTATGTGAAAGAAGCAGACTATGCTTTTGAGATTGGCCTGAGTCAAGTTCAGCAATCCTATTTAAAAGTAGATGATATTATCGCTCTTGCAAAAAGAGAAAAAGTGGATGCAATTCATCCGGGATATGGTTTTTTATCAGAGAATGCTGATTTTGCTCGTAAAGCAGAGGCTGAAGGTATAGTATTTATAGGTCCTAGTCCTGATACAATGGAAAAAATGGGAGATAAAATCGAGTCAAGAATTACAATGATCAATGCAAACGTGCCAGTTGTCCCAGGAACAGAAGCGGGACTTGCTTCTGTAGAAGATGCAATAACGGCAGCTTCTTCGATTGGATATCCAATCATGCTTAAGGCAAGTGCAGGGGGTGGCGGCATAGGGATGATTCGTTGTGACGATGAAGAGACCCTCCTTAAACATTTTGAATCGATTAAAACACGAGCAAAATCGTATTTTGGTAGTGATGTAGTTTTTCTTGAAAAGTTCATTGATTCCTCTAGACATATTGAAGTGCAGATTTTTGGGGATATACATGGTAATATCGTTCATTTATTTGAACGAAATTGTTCGGTTCAGCGTCGTAACCAAAAAGTTCTAGAAGAGGCACCTTCTCCGAACTTCCCACAAGAAGCAAGAGAGAAATTATGGGAAGCTGCTGTGAATGCAGCGAAAGCTGTAAATTATATAAATGCTGGAACGGTAGAATTTATAGTAGATCATAATCATCAGTTTTACTTTTTAGAGATGAATACTCGACTGCAAGTAGAGCATCCCATTACCGAAGCTATTACTGGGTACGATTTAGTGGAATGGCAGTTAAGAGTTGCTGCCGGGGAAGAACTACCTGTGAGAGACCAAGCTTCGATAAAGTCTAATGGACATGCGATAGAGTTTAGAATATATGCAGAGGATCCAAAAACATTTTTCCCATCACCTGGAACTATTACAGTTCAAAATTGGGAAACAGATGAGGATGTCCGGATTGATGCTGGTTATGCAGAAGGTGACAAAGTTACACCATTCTATGATCCGATGATTTCTAAGGTTATTATCCATGCAGAAAATAGAAAATTAGCAATAGAGTCTGCACAAAAAGTATTCTCTTCTGCTAAAATAGAAGGTGTGAAAACAAATATTCCACTATTCCAACAGTTCTTGGATGATGAGAGTTTCATCAGTGGGGAGTATTCAACATCCGTTTTAGGGGAATGGATGGACAAACAAAGGGAGGAAGTTTCAAAATGAAAAATTTAGAATCGACTATGGCAGGTACAGTATTTACCGTAAATGTAGCAATTGGAGAAGAAGTGGCAGCTGGACAAGTAGTAATGGTGTTGGAATCCATGAAAATGGAGATTCCAATTGAAGCAGAAACAGCGGGTAAAATTGTCACAATCAATGCAAATGAAGGCGACTTCGTCAATGAAGGCGATGTATTAGTAACGTTTGAATAAAGGGGGTTTTACAAAGTGGGAGAAACAAAAGCGTATAATGATAGATTAGAAGAAAAACTGGCATCTGTTTATTCAGGGGGACATGCAAAATACCATGAAAAGATGAAAGAGCAAAACAAATTATTTGTACGAGATCGTTTAGCGTTACTTTTTGATAATGGGGAATACATCGAAGATGGTCGCTTTGCGAATGTGGAAGCAGGAGATTTGCCAGCAGATGGTGTTGTGACTGCTACCGGTAAAGTAAATGGGCAAACTGTTTGTGTCATGGCAAATGATTCGACTGTGAAAGCTGGGTCGTGGGGATCGCGTACTGTAGAAAAAATTATTCGTATCCAAGAAATAGCAGAAAAAAATAGAGTACCAATGTTGTATCTAGTAGACTCAGCGGGTGCGCGTATTACCGATCAGCTAGATATGTTTCCAAATAGACGAGGAGCAGGAAGGATATTCCATAACCAAGTAAGGCTATCAGGGTTCATTCCACAAATTTGCCTGTTATTTGGTCCTTCCGCAGCTGGGGGAGCTTATATCCCTGCTTTTTGTGATATTGTCTTTATGGTTGAAGGCAATGCTTCGATGTATTTAGGCTCACCTCGTATGGCAGAAAAAGTAATCGGTGAAAAAGTGACGCTAGAAGAGATGGGTGGAGCCCGTATGCACTGCACAGTCAGTGGAGTAGGGGACGTTCTTGTTTCAACAGAAGAAGAAGCAATTTCCGAGGCTAAACGCTATTTGGACTTCTTCCCGGCGAATTATACGGAGAAACCAAAACAAGTGGAACCTAAAGCCATTAAAGAAGGAAGAACACTAGAAGCAATCATTCCTGAAAATCAAAACGCGCCATTTGATATGTACGAAGCAATTGAAGCAATTATCGATGAAGGTACGTTCTTTGATGTGAAGAAGTTGTTTGCTCCTGAGTTAATTACAGGCTTAGCGCGAATTGATGGCAGAGCAGTAGGAATTATTGCCAATCAACCAAAAGCTAAAGGTGGAGTGCTATTCGTAGATTCAGCGGATAAGGCTACAAAATTCATCTCACTGTGTGATGCGTTTTCAATTCCGCTACTATTCTTAGCGGATGTTCCTGGGTTTATGATAGGAACGAAAGTAGAACGTGCTGGAATTATAAGACATGGGGCGAAGCTTATTGCAGCAATGAGTTCTGCAACAGTTCCAAAAATATCTGTTATAGTACGTAAAGCATACGGAGCAGGTTTATATGCAATGGCTGGTCCTGCATTTGAGCCGGATGTATGCATTGCCTTGCCTACAGCTCAAATAGCTGTGATGGGCCCAGAAGCGGCAGTAAATGCTGTGTACTCAAACAAAATTGAGGCAATCGAAGATCCAAAAGAACGTCTGAAATTTGTTCAACAAAAACATGCGGAATATAAAGAGGAAATTGATATTTATAAACTTGCTTCTGAAATGATTATCGATGAAATTGTAGCACCAAGCGATTTACGCGCTGAACTTACAAATCGACTACGTTTTTATGAAGATAAACAAATAGTAAATGCACCTCGAAAACATCCGGTGCTTCCTGTATAATAATGATAAAGCTAAGGTCTACCTCAGAGGTAGACCTTTTTTAAGAGAAAGTATATATAAATTTACCATAACACTGGGTTTATAGAACTTTTAAGAATGAATAAAACAAATTTAATACTGATTTACGTACGGAGCGGAAATCAACAGCATATCTACGTCTCTGATCTTAGAAGACCAAGAGTCTTTTTTCGGTTTTTCTAGAGTGAAAAAGTACCTGCTTTATTAAAGAACTTGGGGGTGACTTATGAAAATTGGTATTGTTGGTGCAGGAGCGATAGGCCTCCTATTTGGTGCATATTTGTCGGAATCAGATCATGACATTACTTTTTTAGTCAGAAAAACTAGTAAAGTCCATCATTTATACATAGAAAAGAAAACGGAAAATCCGAAACAAATTACTTGTGATATAGTTTCGGACATTACTGATTTAAAACAAATGGATCTTATTATTATTGCAGTGAAGTATCATCATCTTACACATTTAGAAGATCAGCTAAATTCTTTACCTAAGCATATCCCTCTTCTGTTTTTGCAAAATGGTTTATCACACATATCTTTTCTACGGAAGTTACCACAAGAAACTGTCCTTATTGGTTCTGTATTACATGGTGCTACGAAAATAAATAATTCCACGGTTCAACACTTAGGAATAGGTCCAACTTATATCGGGTTTTATAAGGGGCAATGGGCTTCCATTAATAGTTTAATGGAGGGTAATAACGAGGAATTCCCTTTGATCTTTACGTGTGATATCGAACAAATGCTTGTGAAGAAAGCTATGTTAAATTGCTTGATTAATCCTTTGACTACTATTGCTCAAGTGACTAATGGGGAGCTAGTTGAAAATGACTCCTATAAAGCTATATTGAGAAGCATGTACGACGAAATGATATTTGCTTTTGATGACTGGCGAGAAAGGCTTACATGGGAGGAGGTTGTCTCCCTGTGCGAAAATACCAGGGAAAATCGTTCCTCTATGCTCAAGGACTTTGAGAATGGGCGAATGATGGAGTTAGATACCATTGTTGGAGCTATAATAGAAAAAGCCGCTCAAAGAAATAAAACTTTGCCTATTTTACAAGCATTCTATTTATTATTAAGTGAAATAAACAAAGAAGGTGATTACCGTCGTTAATGTTCTTTCGATTTTTGTAATATACCCAGTAGTCGTGTTTTTGCTTGTATTTATCATTTGTAAATTTGTTTTACATAAAAGAAAAAAATCAATTGGCATTGCGTCCGATGTTTCGACTTTCTTTTTATACTTTTCTACTGCTAATTTGTTCTCATTCCTTTTCTCGAAAGGGATTGGTTGGTATCTTATTATTTTTTCCATTATATTAGCGACGATTATGACATGTTTAGACTGGCGTTCTAAAAAAGAAATTGAGATAATTCCATTGTTGAGGAAAATTTGGAGAATACTATTTTTACTATTATGTTGTTTTTATGCATTTTTATGGTTATTCGGAGTTATCCAATATGTTTTAACCTATATAAGCTAATAATTTTTACACATATATAGTAAGTGTTATACTCTTAAAGTATTTAAAATGATAGCTTTGGTGAATTTTCGCCAAAATGAACTTGAAAATAATAGAGGTGGAAAAAACGTGCGATTAGAGCAGTACACACAACCATTCGCTTCCTCATTTTATAAGAAATATTTGGAGGATGTAGCTAATTTATCTTCTTTCTTTCATTGTGAATGGAACCAAAAGGCACTTAACAAAAGGGTTAAAGAAGCTAATTTTACTAAACATAAAAGAACTGAGCTTGCTGATGTAATTACTACTTATATGAGTGAATATGGTATTTCCAAAAAAAGTAGTCAGCATATAAATGAACTTAAAGACAATGGGGTTGTAGTTATAGGCGGGCAGCAAGCAGGGATTCTTTCTGGACCGTTATATTCAATTCATAAAGCAATTTCGGTTATTACATTGGCAAAACAACAAAGAGAAACTCTAGGAGTACCTGTTATACCTGTTTTTTGGATTGCTGGAGAAGATCATGATATCGATGAGATAAATCATGTATACATAGATAGAAGCCGAAAACTTCAAAAGCTTGTTTATCCAGAAAAGTCTCGAACGAAAAAAATTGCATCTGAAGCTACTTTTGACCAACAGTTAATAAAAGAGTATTTAGATGAAATTTTCAAAAGTTTACCCGAAACCTTATATACGAAAGATCTTAAATCTAATGTTTTAGAGCTTTTAGATAATAATTTAACGTATACAAGCTTTTTTACAGCCTTGATGAACGAACTATTTCAAGAGGAAGGTTTACTTTTAATAGACGCTGCGTATGAGCCATTAAGAAAATTGGAAAGTGATTATTTTCAACTTCAAATATTACATTCTTCAGAACTAGCTAAAGTAGTATTTGAGCATGAAGAAAAAATAGCACTTGAAGGATTTGGTACACCGATACAAGCAAAAGAGTCAGCGGCTCATTTGTTTTATGTTGAAGCAGGAGAGCGTTTCTTATTAGAACGAGTGAACAATCAATTTGTTCATGAGGCAAAGGGAATCTCATTTACATTGGACGAGATGATGGAAATTGCAAGAGAACATCCGGAGAAGTTAAGTAATAATGTGGTAACTAGACCAATCATGCAGGAAATGGTCTTTCCAGTGCTAAGCTTTATTGCTGGACCAGGCGAGATTGCATACTGGGGCGCATTAAAAACAGCATTTGAGTTGTTTGACATGAAAATGCCAGTTCTAATGCCTCGTATTAGTATTTCGATAGTCAATGCAAATACGCAATCCTTATTAGAAAAGTTATCCTTTACGATTGAAGATGTGTGGGATGGATCTTTACAAGATGCTAAGTTGCACTATATAAATAGCAATCGTAACGAGGAAGTACCTCACTTGATAGAGGAAATAAAAGCAGATCTTATAGAAAAGTACGGGAAGTTGGAGCAACTTTTGATGAAAGACGGTTTGAAGTTATCTCCATTAGTACAAAAGAATTTAAAAAATCATGAAAAACAATTGAATTTTATTAATAACGCAATTGAAGATACATTCCTTAGTAAGTTAGATGCGACTACTAATCGTTATGATCGTATTAGTATGAACTTAATGCCTAACGATGGTCTTCAAGAACGAACATATACACCGATTCAATTGATGAATGAGTATGGTCCATCTCTGATTAAACAGCTATTAGAAGTACCATATGAATTTAATGGTAAACATCACGTGATTTATTTATAATTTGTATCCCCACTTTCATTAGTGGGGATTTTTTTTTCTTGTTTTACAGTTTTCCAACTAGAGAGCCCAAGATTCCAACTAAACGTGCCAGAATCCCAACTAAGGGTACCAATATTCCAACTAACGACTAAATAGAGCTTCCTTCGCTTGGATTCTTGTCACTTGCCCCCACTTTTAAGATAATTCCTTCCTAATTTCACTGGAAATCGCAATAAACACAGGAACTTTTCCAAACTTTTCATGTATCAATGTTATAGGATTTCTTTGTAGAATTTACTAGAAAACGTGTCTCAACAAGTACTAATTACACATTTTAAAGAAATATCGTCCTGTTTTTAAAAAAACGGTGGAGGAAAGTGGGGCGTTGTGGTATGTTAATGACATAAAGTGGGGTGAGTAGCATGTTCATGGGCGAATATCAACATAACGTTGATGCAAAGGGACGGTTAATAATACCATCCAAATTTCGAGAACACTTAGATGACAGTTTTGTCCTTACACGTGGTCTTGATAATTGCTTATTTGGTTATCCTATGAATGAATGGCGAAAACTCGAAGACAAACTTAAAGAACTTCCTGTAACGAAGAAAGATGCTCGAGCATTTACTCGTTTTTTCTTTTCCGGTGCAACCGAAGTAGAAATAGACAAGCAAGGGCGTATCAACATTCCGAGTAATCTCAGAAGTTATGCGAAGATGGATAAGGAATGTATCGTACTTGGAGTGTCAAATCGGCTTGAAATTTGGGCTAAAGATGCTTGGGAAAATTATTTTGTGGAGTCTGAGGATTCTTTCAATGATATTGCAGAAAATATGATTGGCTTTGATATATAACTCATCTAACTGGGTTTGTCCCGGTGGATTGCATTAAAGTCTAGACAAATGTCTTGGATTTCAGAGGTAAAGTTTAACTGGGAATAAATACGCCAAGATGTATTTTATTAAGAGGAGGAGAAACGCTTGTTTCATCATACGACCGTATTACTAAAAGAAACAGTAGATGGACTAGCTATTCGTCCTGATGGGATCTATGTGGATTGCACGCTAGGCGGAGCTGGCCACAGTGAATACTTAGTACAACAATTAAATGAAAAAGGTAGACTAATTTGCTTTGATCAAGATATGACTGCCATTGAAAATGCAAAGCTAAAACTTGCACCTTATTTAGACAAAGTTACCTTTGTCCATGCAAATTTTCGTTATCTAAAAGATGAACTTAACCAAATTGGTATTGAAAAGGTTGATGGGATTTTATATGACTTAGGTGTATCCTCTCCCCAACTAGACACACCGGAGCGAGGGTTTAGTTATAACTACGATGCCCCGTTAGATATGCGAATGGATCAAACAAGTGAGTTAACTGCTTACCATGTAGTCAATGATTGGCCATATGAAAAATTACTTAAGATATTTTTCCGTTACGGAGAAGAAAAATTTTCTAAACAAATTGCGCGCAAAATTGAGAAGGCAAGAGAAGTTGAACCAATTGCTACCACTTTCCAACTTGTTGAGCTTATAAAAGAAGGTATTCCAGCTGCTGCTAGAAGAACGGGTGGACATCCTGCTAAACGAATTTTCCAGGCGATCCGAATTGCTGTAAATGATGAATTAGGTGCAGCAGAAGACTCACTAGAAGATGCAATTAAGCTTATAAAAGTAGGAGGAAGAGTAAGTGTTATTACCTTCCATTCCTTAGAAGATAGATTAACTAAAACAATTTTCAAAGAAGCATCTTCTTTACCAGAGTTACCACCAAATTTACCAATGATTCCAGCTGGTATGGAGCCAATGTTAAGAGTGGTTACAAGGAAACCGATAGTCCCTTCGGAAGAAGAGTTGGCAGTAAATAATCGCTCTCGTTCGGCTAAGTTACGTATTGTGGAAAAATTAATCGAAAAGGGAAGTGTCTAAATGGCTTTACGTAAACAGCAATCACAAACATACATACCACGCCCTTCTTACACTGAACAACCACAGGTACAGAAGCAGGCGAAAAAACGTAATAATCTTATTTCTAAAGGAGAAAAAATACTATTAGTCGGGTTGTTAGCAATAGTTACTGCTTTATCTGTCATGATTATTCAAACGGAAAGCGCTGTGCGAGCAACTACTACAGATATTGCACTAATGGAAAAGGAAATTGACTCTACTATAAAAAATAATACTGACTTATCAGTACAAGTAAATGAATTATCTACCTATGACCGTATTTGGAAAAAGGCGGAAGAGCTCGGTTTGAAACTGAATGAGCAAAACGTTAAGGTAGTGCCAGGACAATGAATAAGAAATTTCGTTTTCAATGGGGAGCCTTTCTAATGTTTTTATTATATGGAGGGCTCTTTTTCTTATTACTTAGTCGTTTTGTATTTATACAATATACGGGTACTGCTGAAGGTCAAGTATTATCAACGAAGGCAGAGCACAAGTATAGTAGAGAACAGGTTCTTCAAGCTAGTAGAGGGAAAATAGTTGATCGTAACGGCGAGATAATAGCACAGGATACACTTAGCTATAAAATGATCGCTGTCATTAGCCCGAACGCTTCTAACAATAGTGGTATACAAAGGCATGTTAGTGATCCAGCTAACACGGCCAAAGTTTTAGCAAAGTATATTGATATGACAGAACAAGAGATTACTAGTTTACTAGAGAAAAGTATAAAATCCGAGAAATACCAAGTTGAATTTGGTAAAGCTGGCAGGGATATTAGCAACAAAGTTATGGAAGAGATAAAAAGCAACAAACTACCTGGAATAATTTTTATCGAAGATTTAAAAAGATTATATCCTAATGGTCAGTTTGCTTCGCATTTGATAGGTTTTGCTTTAAAGGAAGAGAAAGAAGATGGAACAGCTGAACCTGTTGGCAAAATGGGTCTCGAATATATTTACGATGAAGAGTTAACCGGCACTCCTGGGAAAGTCGAATTCAAAAGTGATACTAAAGGCTTCTTACTACCGAATGCTGAGAAGATGGTGACAGAAGCTAAAAATGGCTTAGACATCTACCTCACTTTAGATAAAACCATACAAAACTTTTTAGAAGAAGCGATGAATACGGCACAAGAAAAATATAATCCAGAACGGATTACGGCTGTTATAGCAGATCCAAAAACTGGGGAAATATTAGCTATGTCCCAGCGCCCTTCCTTTGAACCGAATACAAGAGAAGGATTATCTACTAACTGGCTAAATGAAGTAACTGAGCAAACGATTGAGCCAGGATCTACCTTTAAGATATTCACATTAGCCGCCGCTATCGAAGAAGGGGTCTGGGCACCTAATGCTACATATAAATCGGGTTCCTATAAGATCTTTGATAGAACTATAAGGGATCATAATGTAGTAGGGTGGGGGAATATAACGTATTTAGAAGGTTTCCAACGTTCATCCAATGTTTCAATGGCGTACTTGCTTAACCAAATAGGAGAGGAAACGTTCAATGAATATATTAAACTCTTTGGATTTGGACAGAAGACGGGTATAGACCTTCCCAATGAAGCAACTGGAATTATAGCAAATGCTGGTCCAGTTGAACGTATAACTACAACATATGGTCAGGGAACAACCGTAACACCTATACAAATGGTGCAAGGAATGACTGCTATAGCAAATGAAGGGAAGATGATGCAACCCTTTATAATTGATAAAATTGTCAATCCTAATACTAATGATGTAGTGGAGAATCATAAAGTGGCCGAAAAGAAATCTCCTATTTCTGCAGAAACTGCGCAGCAGGTAAAAGAAATATTGGCAAGTACGGTAACGTCAGAAAAAGGTACTGCCCAGAAATTTAAGTTGAATGGATATACTTCAGCAGGTAAAACTGGTACTGCTCAAATATCAAAACCTGGAGGGGGCTACTACTGGGGAAGAAATGATTTCCTCTATTCTTTCTTAGGTATGGCTCCTGTAGAGGATCCGCAGTTAATTGTTTATGTGATGGTTCATCGACCTAATTTAGAAATGACGGAAACTGGTTCTGATACAACATCCGAAATTTTCAACGCAGTGACAGAAAGAAGCTTGAAATATTTAAATATTGAGCCGGAAAACTTGGAACTTGCAAAATCAATTGAAATGCCGAATGTAGTTGGGGAAGATTTAATGGCAAGTCAAAGTAAATTGGAAGCACAAGGATTAAAGACAGTAGTTATCGGTCAGTCGGATAAGGTAGAAGAACAATATCCAGCGGCAAAAACAAGTGCTATTTCAAATAGTATAGTCTTTCTAAAGGGACAGGGTGATATTCAATTACCTGACTTTAAAGGTTGGTCGAAAAGAAATATTATGATATATAAATCGTTATCTAAGTTACCAATAGAAATTGTTGGAGAAGGTTTTGTAAATGAACAGAGCTTGACTGGAGGATCGATCGTAACTGCAGATACTCCAATCGTCGTGAAACTTGCAACTCCAGCAGAAGTAACGAATAATAAGGAAAATTTAGACGAATCACAAACTGATTTACCTCAGGACTAAATAGGGATAGAATAGTTAGTGTCATTTTCTCATAAGTTATCTAAAACGGACTAAAGGGGATTTGGCAATTTCAAAGTTAAAACAAATTGTACGTCTGCGCCTGATTTGGATTATGATTATTTTTTTGTTCGTCCTAGTTCTTCTCAAATTAGTTCAGCTTCAATTTTTCCAATTTGATGAGCTTACGACAAAGGCAAAAGAAAGCTGGGATAGAGAACTACCTTATGCTTCTCTCCGTGGGAATATTTTAGACCGTAATGGAGAAGTTATCGTAGGAAACAAGCTTGCACCGACATTATTTTATATGCCTTCTCAAAATGAGAATCCAGAGCAAGTAGCCGAAGAAATTGGTTCCTTAATAGGGATGGAAAAAAGTGAGCTTTTAGAGCAAATAAACAAAAGAGCATACTTGGTGAAAATTGCACCTAAAGGAAAAAATATCTCGAGTGAACTTGCTATGGAAATACAAGATAAGAATATTAAAGGTTTGTATGCAGGAGTCGATTATTTAAGAGACTATCCATATGGCAATATGTTATCTAGATTAATAGGTTTTACTGGTTATGATGCACAAGGGCTTGCGGGAATCGAGTACCAATATGATTCTATTTTAAAAGGCAAATCCTCTGCTGTACGAATGTTTACCGACGCAAAAGGAGTACCACTTCCACATGTGGACGATGGATGGAAAAATGGTGTAAAAGGCAATCATGTTCAGTTGACAGTGGATTTAGATATTCAGCAAGTAGTGGAACGTGAGTTATCGCAAGCTATGCAGAAATATGAAGCGACACAAGCGATTGCGATTGTTATGAACCCCAAAAATGGTGAAATATTAGCACTTGCTTCTGCTCCTAATTTCAATCCGTCGGACTATCAAGAGGTGGATTCGACCGTTTACAATCGTAACTTACCGGTCTGGATGACTTTTGAACCTGGTTCAACTTTTAAGATTATTACATTGAGTGCGGCATTAGAAGAGAATGTAGTAGACTTACAGAATGATCACTTTCATGATAAAGGATATACCATGGTAGAAGGCTCTAGGCTTCGTTGCTGGAAAAGATCAGGACATGGAAATCAAACATTTTTAGAAGTTGTTGAAAATTCTTGCAACCCTGGTTTTATTGAGTTAGGAAATAGAGTAGGCGCAGAGAAGTTACAAGAATACATACGTAACTTTGGGTTCGGTAAATCTACAGGTTCAGGGATGGCAGGGGAATCCTCGGGTATTCTATTTAGTAAAGAGAACTTTGGACCAGTTGAACACGCCACAACCTCTTTTGGTCAAGGTATTTCAGTCACCCCTATTCAACAAGTGCAAGCTGTAGCTGCGGCAGTAAATGGTGGGTATCTATATAAGCCATTTATTGTAAAAAATACAATAGATGGTGAAACAAACGAAATCTTATCAAGTAGTGAACCAGAGATGAAGCGTCAAGTTATTAGTGAGGAAACTTCAGCCATTGTGCGAGATGCTCTGGAACATGTAGTTGCGGAGGGGTCGGGTAGAAATGCTTATCGTGATCAACTTCGAATTGGTGGCAAGACAGGTACAGCGCAAAAAGTTCAAAATGGCCGGTATATGGATGGAGAGTACATTGTATCCTTTATAGGTTTTGCACCAGCAGATAATCCAGAACTTATCGTATATGTTGCCATCGACAACCCTAAACACAGCACTCAATTCGGGGGAGTAATAGCAGCCCCTATTGTTGGTCAAATTTTGGAAGATTCACTGAAGACAAAAGGAAGCGGCACCCAGATAGAAAAAGAGTATAGATGGGGAGATGTAGAGCAAGTACGTACACCAAACCTGGTAGGAACAAAAAGGAAGGAAATAACGTCCTATATGTATCCTTTCAATATTGTTTGGCATGGTGATGGAGACGAAATAATTTCTCAACTGCCAAAAGAAAATGGGCTCATCCCATTAGATGGAACAATTCATGTATACACAAATAAATAAAATAGTACATTCATTAATAGTTGATCGTATTTAAGGAGATTTTTTTATGACATTGTCTACAACGGTTATTACACTTATTGTTAGTTTTATCCTTACAGTTATTCTTGCTCCAATTGTTATTCCTTATTTAAGAAGGATGAAATTTGGGCAAAGCATAAGAGAAGAAGGCCCTCAGTCGCATCAAGTAAAGGCAGGTACACCTACAATGGGAGGGCTGATTTTCTTAACCTCCATCATTATCTCAACACTTGCTCTATCCCTTTATTTTGATAAATTAACGACTCAGTCCATTGTACTGTTAGTTATCCTAGTAGGCTTTGGTGTTATTGGATTTTTGGATGATTTTATAAAAGTCGTTTTAAAAAGAAATTTAGGCTTAACATCTATCCAGAAACTAATTGGTCAAATTATTATTGCGATCATTGCCTACTTCTTATTAAAACAAGGACCCTTTGATACAAATATAGTTATACCATTTACAGAAATGGAACTTCAATTAGGTCAATTGTATATTGCATTTCTTATCTTTTGGCTAGTTGGTTTTTCAAATGCCGTTAATTTGACAGATGGCTTAGATGGGTTAGTTGCAGGAACAGCAACAGTTGCCTTTGCAGCATTTGGTGTTCTAGCACTTGCTTATGAACAGAGTGATATAGCTATATTTACATTCTGTGTATCAGGAGCACTTTTAGGGTTTTTATTGTTTAACAAATATCCAGCAAAAGTGTTTATGGGAGATACGGGTTCTCTTGCATTAGGTGGTGCGCTAGCCATGGTATCTATTCTAGTGAAACATGAATTATTATTGCTAATTGTAGGGATTATCTTTGTAATTGAAACGTTATCAGTGATATTACAAGTGATTAGCTTTAAAACAACTGGCAAACGTATATTCAAAATGAGTCCGATTCACCATCACTTTGAATTGTCGGGTTGGAATGAACGTAAAATAGTTACTGTGTTCTGGGCAATAGGTTTCATAGCTGCAATGATTGTAGTCTGCTTGGAGGTTTTGTGAGATGAAGAAATTACCACATGTAGTTCATAAAAAAATACTTGTTTTAGGTTTGGCAAAAAGCGGTACTGCAGCAGCTGAAACGCTACATGACTTAGGAGCATTTGTTACTGTGAATGATGCTAAGCCATTCGAGCAAAATGAAAATGCTCAGTACTTGTTGTCAAAAGGTTTAACTGTTATTTGTGGAAGTCATCCCGAAGATATCTTAGACGAAGGCTTTAGTTTAATCGTCAAGAATCCTGGAATACCTTATAACAATCCCGTTATTACAGAGGCAAATAAAAGAGGAATACCTGTATGGACGGAAGTAGAACTTGCCTATCGTATTAGCGATGCTCCAATGATCGGAATAACCGGTTCAAATGGAAAGACTACAACTACTACATTGATATTTGAAATGCTTGCAGCTGCCGATAAAAAGCCCAAAATAGCTGGTAATATTGGTACAGTTGCAACTACTGTTGCCAAAGAAGCGACAGCAGAGAATATTATCGTAACTGAATTATCTTCATTTCAGCTTATGGGTACAGAAGAGTTAAAGCCAAAAGTTTCTGTATTACTTAACTTATATGAAGCACATTTAGATTACCATAAAGATTTTCAGGAATATACAGATGCTAAATTTAAAATTACCCAACAGCAAGATGCTAATGATTGGCTAGTTTATAATGGAGAACAGCAAATAGTGAAAGACTATGCTCAAATGAGTAAGGCAGCCAAAATACCTTTTCATGTTAGTAGTAAGACAAAAGAGGGTATAAGTGCAGATGAGCAATACGTCTACTGGAACGGTGAACGATTATTTGAACGATCTATTATTGCGCTGAGAGGTAAGCATAATTTAGAGAATGTACTTGCTGCGACAGCGACAGCATTACTGATGAAATGTCCTATTGAAGCTATTATACAAGTGTTATCAACATTCCACGGGGTTAAACATCGCACTCAATTCATCAGGGAATGGAAAGGTCGTAAATTTTATAATGACTCAAAAGCTACAAATGCACTTGCAACTAAAAGTGCTCTAGAAGGTTTTACAGAGCCAGTTATATTAATAGCGGGTGGTGTGGACCGCGGCCATTCATTTGATGAACTAATACCTTACTTAGATCGTGTGAAAGCATTAGTCCATTACGGAGCAACTAAAGATCGATTGCAAAAGTTTGGGGAAGAGCAAGGAATCTCCTCGGTAGTTAGCACAGAAACCTTAGGTGAAGCATTTAAAATAGCATTAGCGACTTCATCCGAAGGGGATATCGTATTGCTTTCACCTGCATGTGCAAGTTGGGATCAATATGAAAGCTTTGAGATTCGTGGAGATGAATTTATCGACCATGTTACATCTTTAAAAGAGTAATGAAAGGATGACCTAAACGAAAGATACAAGAAAATTTATTTTCCTATCTTCTGTATTGTTTTTATCCATCATTGGTATATTCTTTGTCCACTCAGCGGGTTCCTATTGGAGCGAAGTCCATTACAAAGGACAAATGCCTTTTGCATTAAAACAAGCAGCATATCTTATTGTAGGGATAGTTGGAGCCTTCATTATTCAAAAGGCAAGTTTCATACGGTCTGATGGATTTTGGAGAGGATTATATATAGTTGCGATTCTCATGCTAATTGGCGTTTTAATCCCTGGTATTGGAGTGGTTCGAAATGGATCACAAAGTTGGATTTCTCTTGGATTTATGAATTTTCAACCAGCAGAGTTAGCTAAAATAGCAGTATTAGGAGTGTTAGCTAACTCTTTAGCAAATGTAAAAAATTCTAGAATGAAAATGTATATTCAAAGTGGCCTTTTGTTATTATTGCCAATTGGCTTTATCATGGTTCAACCAGACTTTGGTTCCGCTTTTGTATTGGTTGTTGCTGTATTCTTTTTATTGTTTGCAGCAGGACTTCCGTTCAAGTTCTTTCTTTGGATAGGTATGAGTGGCATTATTGCTTTTGTACTGCTAATTGTTTCTGCTCCATACCGACTTGTGCGAATACAAGCCTTTCTAGATCCTTGGAATGACCCACTGGGATCCGGATTTCAAGCAATACAATCATTGCTTGCAATAGGTCCAGCTGGATTATTTGGTTTTGGGTATGGAAATAGCCGCCAAAAGTTTTTGTATTTGCCTGAACCACAAAATGATTTCATCTTTTCTATTTTGTTGGAGGAGTCAGGTTTCATCGGTGGGTTCATAATCGTATTAGCATTTTTAACGTTTTTTTCAACCAGTTTTTCGATGGCTGCGCGTGCAAAAACACGTGAACGTCAGTTAATGATTATTGGATTTACCTCTCTATTAGCAGTACAAACATTTTTAAATATGGGGGTAGTTACAGGTCTATTGCCAGTGACTGGGGTAACCTTGCCATTCATCAGTTATGGAGGTTCTTCGTTAGTGATGACCTGGGGGATTATTGGAATTATTTTAAACTTAGCTCAAGAAACTGAAAAAGAAGGGAGGCGGTAGAATGGAAAAAATCATCGATATTGAAGATCGTATACCTACCTTAAAAGAACGCAGAAGACGTAGAACAAATAAAAAATTTTCCATTCTACTTTTTCTCTTTGTTACTACGTTATTAATAGTATTATATTTTCAATCCTCTTACAGTCAGGTTCAAAAGATTACAGTGAACGGTGAAAAACTAGTACCTAAAGAATTGTACATAGAGGAGAGTACCTTGAATATTGGCGAGTCGATGTGGAGTTTTAATGAAAGTAAAATTGAAAACCTCTTGGCTAAGAACGCATGGGTAGAATCAGTTCAAGTTAAGCGAAAGTGGTTAACATCCGTTCATATTCAAGTTAATGAGTTTCATCAAATAGGTTATTTAGAGGATGGAGATTTTCTTCATATAATTTTAGAAAATGGACAGATTATTAAAACAGATGGACAAGTTTTACCAAAGGATGGACCTATCTTTTCAGGTTTTGACAATGAAAAAAACCGTTTGAGGATGATAAAAGAATTAAAAGTATTGGACAGCGAAGTGTTAACAGGTATTTCTCAAATTAAATATGCACCAACTGAAAATGATGCATACTCTATCCTAGTATTTATGAATGATGGAAATGAAGTTAAGGCGATCATTCCATCATTCGGAGAAAAAATGAATTTTTATCCTTCCATTGTTTCTCAGCTAAATCCCGAAGTGAAGGGTGTTATTGATTTGGAAGTAGGGACATTTTTCCAACCATTTAAAGATGTGTATAATGTACCAGTAGAAGAGGAGGTTGTGGAAAGTGAAGAAGACCAAACTCCTTAAAGTACCATCTAGAGGGCTTATTACTATATCGATGGTAAGTTTAGTGTTAGGATTTATACTTGCATATTCGTATAGTATCTCATCTGAAGATAACGAAAAAAACGCTTCAAATCTCTCGAATTTCCAAGAACAAGAAAAGTATAGAGAAAAATTAGTGGAACAAAAAGAACGCAATAAAGAGCTAACAGAAGAAATTACTGATAAGCAACAAAAAATCCGTGCTTTTGAACATTCTTTTGTAGAGAGTGAAGAAAGTGTAGAAGAATTAGTAGAGGAAGCAGAAATACTTCGATTATTGATTGGAGATATTCCCTCACAAGGAAAAGGTATTACTGTTTCATTGGAAGACGGAGCTTATAATCCTTCTCAAGAAAATCCAAATGACTATATAGTACATGAAAGTCACGTATTTAAAGTGATTAATGAGCTTAAAATATCTGGTGCAGAAGCTATATCTATTAATGGCCAAAGACTTCATGCAAACTCTTATATAAGATGTACAGGCCCAGTGATTGTAGTAGATGGAAAGACCTTTCCAGCACCATTTACGATTGAAGCAGTAGGAGATCCAAAAGTATTGCTTTCTTCCGTAAATCTAGGAGGAGGTGTTGTTGACCAACTTACTAGTGATAATATAGTGGTGACTGTAGGAGAAAAAGATTTAATAACAATGCCTGCTTTACGTGAAGATGATTATAGCTAACTAATATAGTAATGCTACTCAACTGGGTGGGGTTTCTTCAATTCTCACTGGTAGTAAAACGGGATATAAGGAGGCCGAATGATGAGAAAAACCGTCTATATTCGGTTTACTATAGTTTTGTTAATAATTGGCTTTATGTTAGCGATACAATTTAACACAGTTCAAAATCCTGAAACAAGAGATACACGAGATATATGGGCTATTCGTCAAGAATTATCCAAAGAAACCGAAACACATTCTGAGTTGCTTTCGGAAATTTATGTATTAGATCAAACAATCTTGAAATATGGAAACATGGTAAGCGAAAGTGCAGAACTTGCTTTACAGGATACAGTAGAACAATTAAAAAAGGATATAGGTCTGGTTGAACATACAGGTCCAGGAATTATTATTAAAGTGGAGCCATCCCTAGAAAGCGTAGCACTTGGACAACCTGTGGAAGGTATTTCACCAGATTTGCTCATCCGACTTATCAATGAAATCAATCGTTTTAAAGCAAATGATATTGAAGTGGATGGTAAACGAATTATCTATTCTTCCCCAATTAGAGATGTAAATGGTAAAACTACAGTGAATAATATACCAGTAAGAAATGCACCATTTACTATTAAAATTGGAACCTCCACTTTTGAGGATGCGCAAAAAATGTATAATCAGTTAGAGGCCTCCACAATCGGAGATGACTTTTATATTGATAATTTAAAACTGAAGATTGGTAAGCCCGAGCAAAATATCACGATTTCCTCTTATGACCAAGCTCTAAATAACCAATTCTTAAAAGAAGTACCGGAAGGGGAGTCATGAAATGTGGTTGCCATTATTAGGGCTGATACTTGGGATTTCCCTCGGTTTATTAACGGAAATACAAATCCCTGAAATATATGAAAGCTATTTGTCTATAGCGGTATTGGCAGCACTTGATACTCTATTCGGAGGCATACGTGCACATCTACAGCATGTCTATGATGACAAAGTATTCGTTTCAGGATTTTTCTTCAATATAGCCCTTGCTGCAGCTTTAGCATTTTTAGGTGTACACTTAGGGATAGATTTATACCTAGCGGCGATTTTTGCGTTTGGTGTACGATTATTTCAGAATATAGCAGTTATCCGTCGAATTTTGCTCACAAAATGGTCAGAAAGAAAAAATTAATAAATTATTAGGTTTAAATTGACTATTTCTTTAGAAAATTTTAGACTTTATACTATTTTTACACTAGAATAATAAATAAAGAGTTCTTAGGAGGTGCCACGGGTTGAATCAATCAGAATTATACGTATCACTAGATATTGGGTCGTCTTCCATTAAGGTCTTAATCGGCGAAATGAATGAAGACTCGCTGCACGTAATTGGTGTTGGAAATGTAAAATCAAACGGAATTAGAAAAGGCACCATCGTAGATATAGATGCAACAGTTCAATCAATTAAAAAAGCGGTAAGTGAAGCCGAAAGAATGATCGGTATGTCTATTAATGAAATTGTATTAGGTATTCCGGCAAATATGGCAAATATACAAAATGTTAAGGGAGTAGTGGCTGTTAATCGTGATGATAGAGAAATAACTGATGGTGACTTAGAACGTGTTATAGAGTCAGCTCAAGTTATGTCTATTCCTCCTGAGAGAGAGCTTATTAATATAGCACCAAAACAATTCATCGTCGATCACTTAGAAGAAATTAAGGATCCACGTGGAATGATCGGGACACGTTTGGAGCTTGACGGTATTATGATGACTACATCCAAAACAATTTTACATAACGTGTTAAGATGTGTGGAAAGAGCTGGCCTTCAAATTAGAGAGATTTACTTACAGCCTTTAGCTGGTGGACACTTTGCATTAACGGAAGACGAAAAAAATCATGGGACAGCTTATATCGATATAGGTGGTGGTTCCACGACGATTGCTATTTTCAATGAAGGCCATTTAGTCAGCACTTCCGTTATTCCAGTTGGCGGTGACCATATTACAAAAGATTTATCGATTGTCTTAAAAACACCAACTGAACAAGCTGAAATGATTAAACTAAAATATGGACATGCTTTCTATGATGATGCTTCAGATGATGAACTATTTGAAGTACCAGTAATAGGTGCAGATATGAAAGAACAATACTCACAACGTTATATTGCCGAAATCATTGGAGTTCGACTAGAAGAATTATTTGAAATGGTTCTAGAAGAATTTTATCGACTTGGGTTACAAGACTTACCAGGCGGTGTAGTTATTACTGGTGGAGTTTCTAAACTAGAAGGCTTAGGACAGTTAGCAAGACATATCCTTCAAACAAGAGTGAGACTATATACTCCAGATTACATTGGGGTTCGAGAACCTCAATATACAACTGCAGTTGGTCTTATAAGATATGCCTATAAAGAAGATCTTTTCTATGGTAAAATTGGTGATAGCCATGCGTTAGCGCATTCGGTTTCAAATGAAGCAGTTGCCGTTTCTAAAAAACAAAAACAGTCTGCTCAATCGACTAATGAACACAAGGATAGCGCCATGACAAAAGCAAAGAGATTTTTTGACAAGTTTTTTGAATAACAAACCATTTATCATAGCAGATAGAACATAGGAGGCAATAGCATGTTAGAATTTGAAACAAATGAAGATCAATTAGCGATCATTAAAGTTATTGGAGTAGGTGGTGGCGGTAATAACGCTGTAAATCGTATGATTGAACATGGTGTTCAAGGTGTAGATTTTATCGCTGTTAATACGGATGCGCAAGCACTCAATATGTCAAAAGCCGAAGTGAAATTACAAATTGGTGGAAAACTAACTCGTGGACTTGGTGCAGGAGCAAACCCTGAAGTCGGGAAAAAAGCAGCTGAAGAAAGTAAAGAGTTAATCGAGGAAGCTCTTAGAGGAGCGGATATGGTATTCGTAACAGCCGGTATGGGTGGCGGTACTGGAACTGGTGCAGCACCAGTTATTGCTCAAATCGCACGTGATTTAGGGGCATTAACAGTAGGTGTTGTAACACGTCCATTTACTTTTGAGGGGCGTAAACGTGCTACTCAAGCTGTAGGCGGAATTAGTATGATGAAAGAATCAGTAGACACATTAATCGTCATTCCAAATGATCGTTTGTTAGAAATCGTTGATAAAAACACGCCAATGCTAGAAGCATTCAGAGAAGCTGATAATGTTTTACGTCAAGGGGTTCAAGGTATTTCTGATTTGATCGCTGTACCTGGTCTTATCAATCTTGACTTTGCAGATGTTAAAACTATTATGTCTAACAAAGGTGCTGCTCTGATGGGTATTGGTATTTCTGCAGGAGAAAATCGTGCAGCTGAAGCGGCGAAAAAGGCTATTTCAAGTCCACTGCTTGAAACTTCAATAGACGGTGCGACAGGAGTCTTGATGAATATTACTGGTGGATCTAACTTAAGTCTATTTGAAGTGCAAGAAGCAGCTGATATTGTTGCCTCTGCATCCGATGAAGAAGTTAATATGATCTTCGGTTCGGTTATTAATGATAACTTAAAAGATGAAATAGTTGTAACTGTAATTGCAACAGGATTCAATGAAGAGTTAATCACACAAAAACAACCGCGTAGCACAGGATTTGGTGGAAACAGAGCACCACAACAACCAACAACAGCACCTATTAGAGAACAACGTAAAGAAGAAGTGCCGCAACAACAAGCGCCTCAACAAGAACGTCATGTCTCTCATAACCAACAAGAGGATGCATTAGATATCCCAACTTTCTTAAGAAATCGTCAACGCAGAAACTAAACTAATATGCAAAAAGCAAGCAATCACTTCGGTGATTGCTTTTTTTTTTGAGTATGTATATAAAAAGTTATCGTTAATACTGGATTCATGATAACTTTTTTGAATGGATTATCCTGCTGATTTCCGTTTCAGGTGGGGTTCAAAGGCTAAGAGCGCGACATCGTGTGGCAATGCCTTCGTGACCAACATCTTGTTGGCCTCCGTGGGGTGAGCGATGAGCTATCACCGTCGCTCACGCGTCGATGTGATATCTCATCTGTCTCACTCATCCCACTGGAGTCGCCACCTTTCACTGCAATCAAATATAAGTAGTACTCCACTATAAGGATATAGCATTGTTTTTCGCTTAGATAATCAGGTTGGTCAGAAATTAGAAAGTAACCAATTATTTGTAATCGCTTTTCAATTAGAAATACTATAATCCAAAGAAGGATGAAGAAAGTAGATTTTCTTTCATACTGGTGGAAATTAAGAGAAATAATAAGTGTTCATTAAGTAAAATAGCAAAATAGCGAACGAAATTACATCTTCGAGAGCTTTCTCTATTAGTAGTTAGTATTTTTTCTCTAGTTATCCAAAACCGAACTAACCTGTTTCTAAAAGTTGTAGGAGGGCGGCGGAAAGACAAATGCCATAAGATTACTGAGAAAAAGGGATGGTGTTCGTGACGTCAGTCACGAACACCATCTTAAAAAAAATCAATCGGTAATCATACAGCAAAACTTCTGTCCAAAGCACTCCAGAAACGATAGAAACAGGTTTTTACCTTCAAGGACCGTGTATCTTTTGCCCGGTTTTTATTATGCATTACACAGATGGAGGATATAAACTTTACACGACTTTTTGTTAAATCACAATTTTTCCTAGTTATTATTATGTCGTAAAAAAAGAACGTTTTTGAACGGTCTTTTGACAAATTTCTTACACTTTAGATGCTAAGCTTTAATCAAAAGGAGGGAAGTTATGTATGCGGAAGTAATGATTGTAACCAATACTTTTTTCAATTACACCGTTTTAGCATTTGCCAATAAAATTGGGTGGATTGAAAATCAGAAAAGGTATTTATTTCTTTCTGCTCTAACAGCTGGAGTAATTACAGTCGTTTTCTCTCATTCTTTATTCGCAATATTTTTATCGTTTTTTGTAATGATTTCAATCGCTTTTTGGAAAAAACGTTCACAGATAATTAAAGCAATTATATTAACATTACTTGCTAGTGTCTTTGCTGGAGGATTACTTACAGCTATCGCACCTTTGTATGACAATAGTGGTAATTTGTTTATGATTATTAATTTTGCCTTAATAGCGACTGGTGGTTTATATTTTTTGACAAAAAATGTATTGCATTTAAATATAGCAAATTCCGAAAGAGAGCTATTATATTCATCCAACGTTACGTTATTTGGAGTTTCTCAAGAATTAACCCTTTTTATAGATTCGGGAAATGTGTGTACAGAACCATTATCCAATGATCCTGTTCACTTTGTAGCGGCAGAAATGTTGCAAGAGATATTACCATATGAGTTATTTAAAGCAATTAGTGAATGGGAGTTTGAGGGAAGTGCTAGTTTGGATAAGATACCAAAAGAGTATGTTAGCAAATTACGATTAATACCAATTGCAACGATACAAAAACATAAAACATGGGTTATTGGTATCAAGTATGATCAGTGGTTGGTTGACGGTCAACCGTTACCTAAAGGATATATTGTGATGACGAAAGCAAAAGAAAAGTTTCCACATGAGGCGGATGGAATACTGCAAAGTTCCTCATATTTTCACTTGAAGAAAAGGAGTGTAGGCTAATGCTGATGAAATGGTTCCGTAAAGTTTATTATTGGGTACTATCATTTAGAAGAAAAAGTGTACATTATATTGGCGGCAATGAATCATTACCTAAACCATTATCGAGAGAAGAAGAAAGAGAAATGTTACTCGCATTTATGGATGGCGATGATCATGCAAGAGATGTATTAATTGAAAGAAACTTAAGGTTAGTTGTTTATATTGCGAGAAGATTTGATCAAACAAATACAAATATAGAAGATCTTATAAGTATTGGTTCTATAGGTCTTATAAAGGCAGTAGAAACATTTAATCTAGATAAAGGTATCAAGCTTGCCACTTATGCATCTAGATGTATAGAGAACGAAATTTTAATGCATTTACGAAAGACTAACCGTATGAAGTCAGAGGTTTCTTTTGATGAACCTTTAAATTCGGATTCAGATGGCAATGAACTATTATTATCAGATATTTTAGGAACTAGTGAAGATCTAATCATTGAAGATGTGGAAAAAAAACTAGAGCGCCAACATGTATTCGAAGCAATAAATTTACTTGGAAATAGAGAAAAATATATAATGCAATGTCGGTTTGGGTTAAACGGCAAGGAAGAAATGACTCAAAAAGAAGTTGCTGATCATTTAGGTATCTCACAATCATATATATCCCGATTAGAAAAGAAAATAATATTGGATTTAAAGGAGCTCTTAAACGAACCTATTGCTTAATGGTTGAAATTGGATAGTATCATAAAGAATAATCTTACCTATACCGGACAAACTGACTTAGAACAATTAAAAAGTCCGGAGGAAGATCTATGACGAGAACAAAAGTTGAATTATGCGGCATTGATACATCTAAGCTTCCTTTACTTAAGCATGAAGAAATGAAAGAATTATTTATCCGATTACAAGCTGGTGAAGAATCTGTTAAAGACGAACTAGTAATGTGTAATTTAAGGTTAGTTTTAAGTCTAGTACAAAGGTTTGCTTACAGGGGAGAGCAAGCTGATGATCTGTTTCAAGTTGGTTGCATTGGACTCATCAAGTCTATTGAGAACTTCGATCTAAAGCATAACGTTCGTTTTTCTACGTATGCAGTTCCTATGATTATTGGAGAAATAAAAAGACATTTACGTGATCACCATTCAGTACGAGTATCAAGATCTTTGAGAGATATTGCATATAAAGCTATGAAAGCAAAGGAACAGTTTATAAACGAGCATCTACAAGAGCCAACCTTGGATGATTTATCCAAAGAGCTAGATATTCCGGTGGAAGATATTTTAATTGCTTTAGATGCCATTCAGGATCCAGTGTCTTTGCAAGAACCGATATTCAGTGACGGTGGCGATGCTATTTATATGATGGACCAATTATGCGACAATGATGTATCGGAAGATCAATGGGTCACTTATTTTACTGTGAAAGAAAGTTTTCAGAAGCTAGATACAAGACAAAAGAAAATATTAACGAAGAGAATTTATTATGGTGCAACGCAAACAGAAATAGCGATGGACTTAGGGCTATCACAAGCGCAGATATCTCGATTGGAAAAGAGTGCTTTATCAACTATTCAAAGTCAATTGAATCCATAATATTACTTCAGCAAAGACGTTTTTTTCTTTATAGAAAAAAACGTTTTTCTGTTTTTTGATAAATTTAGAAACGACAATAGTTAATACGTTTTGCAAGTCGCTGGGATGGTTAATATTTCCCGGTTTGCGTGTAAAACATTGACGAAATCATGTTGTTGAATGCGTGTATTCATCCTAACAAAGCTAGTAAAAGAGTTCCCTTATGAGTAAATCCAAACAAAGGTTTCATCATAATGGAATGGGTTTTTTTCCTATTTCGTTCATATACTAAATAAAGGGGGTTAGTGATGAAATTTTCAGATGCACAGCAAAAAGAAGTAATAGAAGCGAAAAGTGGTCAATTATTAGGCTATATCGTGGATGCAGAAATTGATAAAGACACTGGTTTTATTATTTCATTTATAGTAGAGGAAAATGGCGCTTATCCAACTTTTTTTAATAAAAAAAGAGAAACGAAGAAAATAGCAGTACAAAATATAGCGATAATTGGAAAAGATGTTATAATTGTCTCAAAAATATAGTCTTACAATGTTCTTCATTGATAAAACAACTTTTCATTGATACAATAAATATAAACAATTGATGAAAAGTTGGGTTTCGAATGACAAATGTAAAACAAAATTTAGAACAAATTCAACAACGTATGCAAAGTGCTAGCAATCGAGCAAATAGAAAGTTAGAAGATATAACTCTAATTGCAGTTACAAAGGAAGTTTCTGTTAATCGAACAAATGAAGTAATCGAGAATCGTGTTATGCATTTGGGTGAAAATAGACCAGAGGGTTTAAAGAAGAAGTTAGATGCCATTTCTAGTGATGTTCAATGGCATTACATAGGGTCACTTCAAACAAGAAAAGTGAAATCAGTAATTAATCATATAAAATACCTGCATTCATTGGATCGGATGAGCCTTGCAGATGAAATTGAGAAAAGAGCTACCTCTACGAAGGATTGTTTTGTACAAGTAAACGTATCGCAAGAAGAGTCAAAGCATGGTCTTCCTTATGATGAAGTAGAAGCATTTATAGATCAACTCCACAACCATGAAAAAATTCGTGTTATTGGACTTATGACGATGGCTCCTAATACAGAAGATGACACAATCATCCGAAATGTTTTTCAAAAATTGAAGCAACTTCAAAGTAAAATAGCAGCTAAACAAATAGTTAACGCACCTTGTACAGAACTTTCCATGGGAATGTCTGGAGACTATGAAATAGCAATAGAAGAAGGTGCTACCTTTATAAGAATTGGAACAGCATTGGTTGGAAAAGAGAAGGAGGGTATTGAATAGCATGAAAAACTGGATGAAAAATTTCTTTTACTTAGATGAAGAAGAGGAAGCATCAGAAACGCAGCAGTCAAGACCTCAACAACAAAAAACGTCAGATAACAATATAAAGCAACAAACAGCAAAGTCAGTACCTAAAGAACGTAAATTCAATACCACGCCTAAGGAAATAAATACTCCTAATCTTGTTAGTATTCAAAATGTCCAAAAGTCTTCCAAAGTAATATTAATAGAGCCAAGAGTATATGCAGAAGCACAAGATATATCTGAACACTTAAAAAGTAAAAAAGCAGTGATTGTAAATTTGCAACGTATTGACAAGGAACAAGGAATTCGAATTATCGACTTTTTAAGTGGAACAGTGTACGCTTTAGGTGGAGATATACAAAGAATAGGTACGGATATATTCCTTTGTGCACCCGATTCAGTAGAAGTCGATGGAGCAATATCGGATTATTACTATAACGACCTAGATTAACAGAGGAGTAATTATACTATGGCATTAGTTTTAACTTTATTAAGTTTAGGTGTTCGAATTTATTCGTATGCATTAATTGCATATATTTTAATGTCTTGGGTACCTAGCATTCAACAATCGAGTTTCGGGAAGTTTTTAGGTAGAATTTGTGAACCATACTTAGAACCGTTTAGAAAAATTATTCCACCACTAGGAATGATTGATATTTCACCAATCGTTGCAATTTTTGTATTAAACCTAGCAATGACGGGTATATATTATATAGCTAATATAGTTCTCTAACCTCACTTCCGTGGGGTTTTTTACTATAATTGAAAGGGAAATATTATAATGGAAAATGTATTGCAACATTTTAGAAAAGAAGAACAGCCTTTTATTGAGCAGGTTGTAAGTATGATGCGGGAAGTAGAGGACCGATATGCACCTAAGTTAACGGACTTTCTAGATCCTAGGCAGCAATTTATAGTAGACTCGATTCGTAGACAATATGAAGATATTGGTTCTAGCGCTGAAGGTGCATTAGAGGATGCGGAGAGAAGAAGAGTTCTATTGTTTCCTTCCTATTATGTGCCATCGGAAATTGATTTCTCTATGAGAGTAGTTGAGGTCCATTACCCTACTAAATTTGTAACGTTAAAACATAAGGACGTGCTTGGTTCGATGATGTCCTTAGGAATTGATCGGAGTAAATTTGGAGATATACGTGTACAAGATGGTGCCATTCAGTTCGTGGTAGCTTTAGAGGTACTGGATTATGTACGAGCTAATTTTACATCTATTGGAAAAGTGAAAGTTCATATCGATGATGTAGGAAATCCACAAGACTATTTTGTTCAACAGGAGGAATGGATGACTGAGACCTTAACGGTAAGCTCACTCCGTTTAGACACTGTAATTGCCTCAATTTTTAATATTTCTCGTCAAAAGTCTGCATCTCTTATTCAAAGTGGGAAAGTGAAAGTGAACTGGTCCGAGAAAGATCAAGTATCCCTTGAATTACAAGAACTCGATCTCATTTCTATAAGAGGACATGGAAGAGTGAAATTAATCATGATGGAAGGCAGGACAAAAAAAGATAAAATTCGATTACAAATAGGTAGATTAGAACTAAAAAATTAATTTTTATAAGAATATTTCAAATATAGATGTATTCAATCTCGTAGAAATGTATAATGGGAGAAAGAATATAAGTTTAGTAAAGTGAAGGAGATGTTAAAATGCCACTAACACCACTTGATATACATAACAAGGAATTTAGTAAAGGATTTAGAGGGTACAATGAAGATGAAGTAAATGAATTCCTTGACCAAATAATGAAAGACCTTGAAATTTTGACGAAAGAAAAAAAAGAATTAGAAACAAAGCTTAAAACATCAAGCGAACAGGTTGGTCATTTTACTTCGATTGAAGAAACACTACATAAATCCATTGTCGTTGCTCAGGAGGCTGCAGAAGAAGTCCGTCGCAATTCACAAAAAGAAGCGAAGCTGATTGTGAAAGAGGCAGAGAAAAATGCTGACCGAATCGTTAATGAAGCTTTAACGAAAGCTAGAAGAATTGCGATGGAAATAGAGGATCTCAAGAAACAATCAAAAGTTTTCCGCAATCGCTTTAAAATGTTAGTAGAAGCACAGTTAGACTTGATCAATACTGATGATTGGAATCATTTAATGCAATATGATGTGGATACAGAAGTAATTGATCGACTATCTGTAACAGAAGATTAACATTTCTTGACTCATCGCCATACTTTACCTATAATAATTTCATATCATATAATATGCGTAGAAAAAGACGTCTAAATTTGTTTTTGATAAAGCGACCTGAGGATGGTGAGAGCTCAGGAATATAAACTCTTTAGATTATCACTTTGGAGCAAGGGCACTGAACTTTTTAGTAAGTGTCTTCGGTTAGTGCCCCGTTATGGCATTCTAAGCGGCGATTTTTTGAGAAATCGCAAGTAGGGTGGTACCGCGAGCATAACTCCTCGTCCCTTTTTGGGATGTGGAGTTTTTTTGTTTACGTGTAGATTAATACAATTTTTACGTTTTTACTAATTAGGAGGTAATAAGATGGAATACAAAGATACGTTATTAATGCCTAAGACAGCTTTCCCGATGCGTGGAAACTTACCAGTGAAAGAGTTAGAAATCCAAGCGAAATGGGCAGAGCAGGATATCTATAAAAAAGTACAGGATCATACTAAAGATCGACCATTTTTTGTACTGCATGATGGACCACCGTACGCAAATGGTGATCTTCATATGGGTCACGCATTAAACAAAGTATTGAAAGATATGATTGTCCGTCATAAGTCTATGACAGGTTTCCACGCACCATATGTTCCAGGTTGGGATACACATGGTCTTCCAATCGAGCAAGCATTAACAAATAAAGGTGTGAAACGTAAAGAACTGTCTTTAGCAGAGTTTAGAAAGCTTTGTGAAGAGTATGCTTATCAACAAATTGATAATCAACGCTCGCAGTTCAAACGTCTGGGTGTTCGTGGTGACTGGGAAAACCCATATGTTACATTGACTCCTGATTTTGAATCACGTCAAATCGAAGTATTCGGTGCGATGGCTAAAAAAGGATACATTTATAAAGGATTAAAGCCTGTTTACTGGTCACCTTCTAGTGAATCAGCATTAGCAGAAGCTGAAATTGAATACCAAGATAAAAAATCACCATCTATCTATGTAAGCTTTAAGGTAACGGAAGGTAAAGGAGTTCTTGAAGAAGGAACAAAGTTTATCATTTGGACTACAACACCTTGGACTATTCCTGCGAACTTAGCTATTTCTTTACATCCAAAAGTGGAGTATGCAGTTGTCGAAACGAATGGTTCTAAGTTTGTTGTTGCATTAGATTTAGTAAAAGCTGTTGCAGAAGAATTAGGCTGGGAAGAATACACAGTAGAGCGTACACTATTAGGTCAAGAAATGGATCGCTTAGTTGCAAAACATCCTTTATACGATCGTGATTCTCTTATCATTCTTGGGGAGCATGTAACAACTGAATCTGGTACTGGTTGTGTTCATACAGCGCCTGGTCACGGGGAAGATGACTTTTATGTTGGTAAAGCTTATGGATTAGATGTCCTTTGTCCAGTGGATGACCGCGGTGTTATGACTGCTGAAGCACCAGGTTTTGAAGGATTATTTTATGATACAGCTAACAAAGCAATTACAGAAGCTCTAGAAGCTGCTGGTGCACTTGAGAAACTTACATTCTTTACGCATTCATATCCACATGACTGGCGTACAAAAAAACCAGTTATTTATCGTGCTACTGCTCAATGGTTTGCTTCAATTGAGGCATTTAGAGATGAATTACTACAAGCAATTCGAGATACAAAATTTACTCCTGCATGGGGAGAGACTCGTCTATTTAACATGATTCGTGATCGTGGAGACTGGTGTATTTCTCGACAACGTGTATGGGGAGTTCCAATTCCGGTATTTTATGGGGAAGATGGAGAACCAATCCTGACAGAAGAGACGATTTCACATGTTTCTAAACTATTCCGAGAGCACGGATCGAATATTTGGTTTGAAAGAGAAGCGAAGGAATTATTACCTGAAGGATTCACTCATATTGGTAGTCCAAATGGTATCTTTACAAAAGAAACAGATATCATGGATGTATGGTTTGATTCGGGTTCATCTCATCAAGGTGTTCTAGAAGAACGGGATGATTTAGTATTCCCAGCTGACTTATACCTAGAGGGATCAGATCAGTACCGTGGTTGGTTTAACTCTTCTCTAATCACAAGTACAGCTATGTTTGGTCATGCTCCTTATAAAGGATTGTTAAGCCATGGTTTCACATTAGATGGCAATGGTCGTAAAATGAGTAAATCCTTAGGTAACGTTATCGTTCCTTCCAAAGTGATCAATCAGTTAGGTGCGGACATTGTACGTTTATGGGTAGCTTCCGTGGATTATACAGCAGATGTACGTGTTTCGGATGCGATTTTCAAACAAGTATCCGAAGTATATCGTAAAATTCGTAATACTTTCCGATTCTTGCATGGTAATATCAGTGATTTCCATCCGGTTAATAATCGTGTGGAATTTAAAGATCTACGTGAAGTCGATCAATATATGTATATGAAACTTCAAGAAGTAATTTCTACAGTAAGAGCGGCATATGATCGCTATGATTTCGCAAGTGTATATCATACGATTAATAATTTTGTATCAAGTGAGCTAAGTTCATTCTACTTAGACATTGCAAAAGATGTTGTGTATATCTATGGGGAGGATCACCCAGATCGTCGTGCAATGCAAACAGTTATGTATGATACGCTACTAGCGCTATTAAAACTATTAACACCTATTCTGCCTCATACAACAGATGAGCTTTGGGCTTACTTAGAGCATGAAACAGCAGAAAGTATTCAATTAACAGATATGCCAGAAGCCGTTAATTATCCTGAATTTAAAGAGTTAGCAGCTAAGTGGGATAAAATTATGGAATTACGTGATGATGTTCTAAAAGCATTAGAAGAAGCACGTAATGCAAAAACTATTGGTAAATCATTAGAAGCTAAAGTAGCTCTATATGTAAATGATGACTATAAAGAATTATTTGAAACAGATGCGATCGACTTTGCTCAATTGTTTATCGTTTCTAAGTTTGAATTAGGCGGGGCTCCTTCTGACGCTCCTGCTAACAGCTTGGCATTAGAACATGCTTCCGTTGTAGTAGAAAAAGCAGATGGTGAAAAATGTGAGCGTTGCTGGACAATTTCCGAAACAGTGGGAACAGTAGAAGCACACCCAACATTATGTGCACGTTGCGCAGAGGTTGTGAAGTAAATAGTACGAAGAAATGTGGTCCTATTTTATATAGGGCCACATTTTTAAATATTTCGTTTAATGAAGATAGCCCTTAAATTCAACAATATACCTCATAACTGTAATGGAAGTCTATAATACAGCCGATCTAGCGCATAATATAAATACTCCTCATAAGCTGAAGAACATTTTCTATATTGAAATTTCTCTGCTCTTTTACGAATTGTATGGTTCTGTGTTAAACTAAGTGGAGAGTGTTCAATTTTTTACTGTAAAGAATTTGTTATGTGGGGGAAATAATGTGTGGAAATTTTATGGACTAGCTGCTTTTTTCATTGCGTTAGATCAATGGACCAAATGGCTTGTCGTTAAGAATATGTCACTTGGTGAACGAATTATTTTGTGGGACCCTTACCTAGCGCTACTTTCTCATAGAAATAAAGGAGCAGCCTGGGGCATTCTGCAAGGAAAAATAGGATTCTTTACCATAGTCACTATCATTGTTATCATTGGAATTATCTATTACTTCCATAAAGAAGCAAAAGGAAAACCGATGTTTCAAGTCGGTTTGATGTTACTGCTTGGTGGAGCAATTGGGAACTTTATTGACCGACTTTGGAGAGGCGAAGTAGTAGATTTCGTCGATGTTTTAATACCTATTATCAATTATGATTTTCCTATTTTTAATGTGGCGGATGCTGCACTAACTATCGGAGTTATAATTATAATAATATTTGTATTTCAGGAAGAACGAGCTGAAAAGAAAAAGGTGAAGTAATGGAAGATTTAACATTTATTATTGAAAATGAACAAGCAAAAGAGCGTATTGATAAAGCAGTGGCATCTTTTGAATCAGATTGGTCACGTACGCAGATTCAAAACTTTATAAAAGATGGACATGTTACTGTAAACAATGAACCAGCTAAGTCCAATTATAAAGTGAAAGTAGGAGATGTTATTGTCGTAACACCTCCCGATGCTATACCACTGGATATCCAAGCAGAAAACCTAAATTTAGAAATTATTTATGAAGATGCGGATGTTGTAGTAGTTTATAAACCTCGTGGAATGGTAGTACACCCTGCACCAGGGCATACAACTGGGACCCTCGTTAACGGTTTAATGCATCAGATTAAAGATTTGTCGGGTATTAACGGAGTTATGCGACCTGGAATTGTGCATCGTATTGACAAAGATACAACAGGTTTACTGATGGTAGCTAAAAATGATGTTGCACATGTCTCTTTAGTAGATCAACTGGTTAAGAAAACAGTTACTCGTAAATACACAGCAATTGTGCACGGTCGAATAGCGCATGATAAAGGGACAATAGATGCACCTATCGCTCGTGATAAAAGAGAAAGACAAAATATGGCAGTAGTGGATAACGGCAAACATGCTGTTACACATTTCCGCGTATTAGATAGATTTGATAAATTTACGTTAGTGGAATGTCAATTAGAAACTGGACGTACTCATCAAATTCGTGTTCATATGAAATATATTGGTTACCCACTTGCTGGAGATCCAAAATATGGTCCTAAGAAAACGATTAACTTTGATGGACAAGTTTTACATGCAGGATTATTAGGTTTCATTCACCCGAAAACGGGAGAATACTTAGAGTTCTCATACCCACTTCCAGATGATTTTACTAATTTGATACAAAATTTAAAAAATCAAACGTTGATTAATGAGGAATAGTACTCTATACTAAAAACAAGCAAACATTTACTTGCTAGTAATTTAAAAACTATATAGCTTCACCTTTAATAACAGTCCAGAGAGGCTGAGAAGGTACATGTGAACGTGACTCACTATCAATCTGCGGATTTTTAGGAATCACTCTACTTAATAACGCATTTACAACCTTCTAGGCTCTCGAGTCTAGAAGGTTTTTTATTTTGTTCAAAGGAGATGAGAAAGTAATGGGAGAAAAAGCAAATATTCTAGATGAGAAAGCGATAAATCGAGCACTCACAAGAATTGCACATGAAATTATTGAACGTAACAAAGGGATTGATGAGTGTATTCTAGTGGGCATTAAAACTAGAGGAGCGTTTTTAGCGAAACGTTTAGCAGATCGGATCGAGGTAATTGAGGGCAAGCCGATAAAAACAGGAGAGCTCGATATTACACTTTATAGAGATGACTTATCGTTAAAAAATAATACCGATGAACCTTTAGTACAGCAAGTGGATATTACGCATGATGTGAAAGATAAAAAAGTTATTCTAGTGGATGATGTTTTATACACAGGTCGAACAGTACGAGCGGCAATGGATGCAGTTATGGATCTTGGAAGACCAGCTCAAATACAGTTAGCGGTATTAATCGATAGAGGGCACCGCGAGCTACCTATTAGAGCAGATTATGTTGGCAAAAATATACCTACTTCTAGTGGGGAGAGAATTGTCGTCAAAGTAACGGAAACGGACGAGGTAGATGCAGTATCCATTTACGAATAAGAATCTATTTAAAAGGTAGGGAAAATTCATGTCAAATGCCATTTTAGATGTAAATGATAAGCCGTCAAGTGGACAGCTCATCACTTTAAGTTTTCAACATATGTTTGCAATGTTCGGATCGACTATTTTGGTACCGCAACTAGTAGGTTTGAGTCCTGCAATTGCATTATTAACAAGTGGGATTGCAACAATAATCTTCTTACTCGTAACTAAATTTCAAGTTCCGGCATATTTAGGATCGTCGTTCGCATTCATCGCACCAATTCTTGTGGCAGTAAATGGCTTGAATGAAGCGGGGGATGCTATTAATCCGGGTAATGCAATGATCGGTGCGGTTTTCGTAGGATTGGTTTACGGAATTGTGTCGCTCGTAATTTGGAAAAGTGGCTATAAGTGGATTATGAAGCTGTTACCAGCAATCGTTGTTGGACCAGTCATCATGGTCATTGGATTAGGACTATCTGGTGTGGCAGTGGATATGGCGATGAATATAACAAATGCAGATTCAGGCTTAAAAGAATATAGCTTCTTACATTTCTCAGCGGCATTAGTGACATTGTTTACGGCAATTATCTGTACGGTTTTCTTTAAAAATATTATTAGTACAATGCCAATCTTAATAGGTTTAGTGGTGGGTTATATATATTCCATTATTATTGGGATTGTTGACTTTGCCCCAATTAAAGAAGCAAAATTATTTGCTTCACCAGACTTTTTGCTACCTGGGGTACATTATGACTTTGTCATTACTACGAATATTTTACTAGTAATGGTGCCAATCGTTATCGTTACTATATCCGAGCATATTGGACATCAGCTCGTATTAGGAAAAGTTGTGGAGAGAGACTACATAAAAGAACCAGGGCTGCATAGATCATTATTAGGTGATGGCTTAGGTACTTTAGTAAGTGCACTTATCGGTGGTCCACCTAAAACTACCTACGGGGAGAACATTGGAGTTTTAGCCATAACTCGTATTTATAGTGTCTATGTGATATTGGGTGCTGCTGTTGTGGCAATTCTACTATCATTCTTTGGAAAAGCGATGGCAGTTATATCAACGATACCAACAGCAGTCCTAGGTGGCGTATCTATTCTGTTATTTGGGATAATTGCAGCAAGTGGTTTACGGATGTTAGTTGATGCAAAAGTAGATTTCGGCAATAGTCGAAACTTAGTTATTGCATCCGTCATTCTCGTAATAGGAATTGGAGGAGCAAAATTCATCGTTACGGAAGCACTTAGCATTGAAGGTATGGCTTTAGCAGCAATTATCGGAGTTATACTAAATCTCATCCTACCTGGAAGAAAGCAAGCAGAAAGTACGGATTTATATCAAACTAAATAATTGGCCTTTTAAGAAGTTGAACAGTGAGTCAGCAAAAGGTTCGGATAGCAAGTTGGGATATTTCATATGATCCTGGTACTTGTCTATGCTTAAACGAACCTTCTCGAGACTTTTTCGAGGAGGTTTTCCTATTATTTGGATATTATCAAAAATGTTTGGTGGGAAAGAAAGGTAGATGTTAAATGAAAAATTTGGTATCAATGAAAGAATTATCGACAGATCAAATACTTTCCATATTAAATCAAACAAAAGCGTTTCATGATGGTACTTCCTCAACCTTGAGGAATAATTACATGGTTTCAAATCTGTTTTTTGAGCCTAGTACCAGAACGAAGATGAGTTTTGAAATGGCAGAAAGAAAGCTAAATTTAGAGGTCCTTCCATTCGATGCTGGATTCTCAAGCACCCTTAAAGGGGAAACACTTTATGACACAGTAAAAGTTTTAGAATCTATCGGTCTAGATGTATTAGTAATTAGGCATGAACAAAATAATTATTTTGAGGAACTCGTTGGAAAAGTAAAACCTGTAATTATTAACGGGGGAGACGGTACAGGAAATCATCCGACGCAAAGCCTTTTGGATATTTATACTATTTGGCAAGAGTTTGGGACCTTGCAAAATAAAGTAATAACAATTGTTGGGGATATTAGCCATAGTCGTGTTGCCAGATCAAATGCAGATGCACTTACAAGACTAGGCGCACAAGTCCGATTTGTATGTCCACCAGAATGGCAAGGAGAATTCGAAGCATTTAATAATTTCGACGAGGTAATAGAAGATAGTGATGTTCTCATGATGCTTCGTGTTCAACACGAAAGACATGATGGGAAGACAATATTTTCTAAAGAGCAATATCACCAAGCGTATGGTCTCACACTAGAACGAGAGAAAAAAATGAACAAAAGTGCAATTATCATGCATCCAGCACCATTTAACAGAGATGTGGAAATAGCCACTGAATTAGTTGAATGTAATCGTTCAAGAATCTTTAAACAAATGGAAAATGGTGTTTTTGTCCGCATGGCTGTCATTGAAATGATTTTGAAAGGGAGAGAATAACATGACAAAAATTATTCAAAACGTTCAAATAGTTAACAATGAAGGGGAATTTGAAACGACTGCTGTTTTAGTTGAAGATGGTAAGATTGCTGCAATCGGAGCCAATGTCACATCAACTGTAGCACAACAAATAGATGGTAAAGGTCTCTTGCTCTCTCCAGGGTTTATTGATGTTCATGTACATTTACGTGAGCCAGGTGGAGAGCAGAAGGAAACGATAGAAACAGGAACGAATGCTGCCGCTAAAGGGGGCTATACAACTATTTGTGCTATGCCAAATACAAGACCAGTGCCTGATACAGCCGAAAACTTCTCACATGTTTTAGATTTAGTAGAGAAAAACGCACTTGTACGTGTCTTGCCATATGGTTCTATTACTATTCGACAAGCAGGTAAAGAAAGAACAGATATTAAATCGTTGAAAAATCTTGGAGCCTTTGCTTTAACAGATGATGGTGTTGGTGTTCAAGCTGCAGGTACAATGCTGGAAGCAATGGAAGAAGCTGCGAAATTTAATATTCCAATTGTTGCGCATTGTGAAGATAACTCGTTAATCTACGGTGGAGTTATGCATAAAGGAAAACGAAGTGAAGAGCTTGGATTGAAGGGGATCCCATCAGTTTCAGAATCCGTACATATTGCGCGTGATATTTTACTCGCAGAAGCAGCAGGGGCTCATTATCATGTATGTCATGTAAGTACAAAAGAATCTGTACGAGTAATACGAGACGCTAAAAAAGCAGGTATTCACGTAACAGCGGAAGTAAGTCCTCATCATTTAATACTTTGTGAGGATGATATTCCATCTGATGAAGCAATTTGGAAAATGAACCCACCACTTAGAGCTAAAGAAGATATGATGGCACTACGAGCGGGGTTAGTAGATGGAACTTTAGATTTTATCGCCACTGATCATGCTCCTCATACAGAAGAAGAAAAATCAAATGGATTTGAAAAAGCGCCGTTCGGAATTGTCGGTTTAGAGACAGCATTCCCATTATTATATACTCACTTCGTAAAACCTGGTGAGTGGACATTACAGCAACTATTGGATTACCTAACTATTAAACCAGCCAAAGTATTCGGATTTGAGTTTGGGAAGCTAGAAGTAGGATCACCAGCGGATTTGGTTTTAATAGACTTAAAAAAAGAACAAAAAATAGATAAAGAAACATTTATATCTAAAGGGAAAAATACACCGTTTAACGGAATTGTTTGTAATGGTTGGCCACAACTGACAATGTATAACGGAGAAATCGTATGGCAGGAGGAACAAATATGAAAACAAGATATTTAATATTAGAAGACGGTACGGTGTTTAAGGGAAATGCATTTGGTAGTGATGCAGGGACAATTGGTGAAGTGATTTTTACAACTGCCATGACAGGCTATCAAGAATCTATATCAGATCCTTCTAACTGTGGACAAATATTGACGTTTACGTATCCAATGGTTGGTAACTACGGTGTAAATCCTGATGATTTTGAAGCTATTAAAATAGGTCTTTCCGGAGTGGTTATAAGAGAGCTTGCGGAACAACCATCAAATTTCAGAAGTACAGGTACTTTGAGTGAATTTTTAAAAGGGAAAAACGTTCCAGGAATTGAAGGAATCGATACGAGAAAGCTTACTCGTATTATTCGTAAGCATGGTTCTCTAAAAGGCAGACTTACAAATGCTGGTGAAGAAGTGAATGTGGATCAAGTTGTAAAAGAACTTCTCGCTACGGAAATCCCAAAAAATGTAGTGCAACAAGTTTCTATAACTCGTCCATATCCAAGTCCCGGACGAGGAAAGAGAGTCGTACTTGTGGACTTTGGTATGAAACACGGCATATTAAGAGAGCTAAATAAAAGAGATTGCGATATTATTGTTGTCCCTTATAATACATCAGCAACTGAAATTCTAGGTATGTACCCTGATGGTGTCATGCTATCTAACGGACCTGGAGATCCAACTGATATTCCAGAAGCAATTGAAATGGTAAAAGGAATTATTGGGAAAGTGCCGATTTTCGGAGTATGCCTTGGACATCAACTTATTTCACTTGCAAGTGGCGCTACATCCTTCAAGTTAAAATTTGGACATCGCGGAGGAAATCACCCAGTAAAAGATCTCAGAACTGGAAGAACAGAGTTAACTTCTCAAAATCACGGTTATGCAATTGATGCAGATTCCATCGCACAAACAGATTTAGAAATAACACATATAGCGTTAAATGATGGCACGGTTGAAGGAGTAAGACATACTAAATTCCCGGTATTCTGTGTTCAGTTCCACCCAGAAGGATCATCGGGACCAGAAGATTCAAAACATCTATTTGATGAGTTTATCGAACTAATGAATGCTGAAAGCAAAAAGGAGAGTTCACATGCCTAAACGTAAAGATATAAAAACAATACTAGTAATAGGTTCTGGTCCAATTGTAATCGGCCAAGCAGCGGAATTCGATTATGCGGGTACACAAGCATGTATCTCACTAAGAGAAGAAGGTTATAGTGTTATTTTAGTGAATTCAAATCCTGCAACTATTATGACAGATACAGAAATTGCAGATAAAGTTTATATTGAACCTCTCACGTTACCATTTGTTAGTAAAATCATTCGTAAAGAACGTCCAGATGCCATCTTACCAACACTTGGGGGACAAACTGGACTAAATATGGCAATTGAACTCGATGAGTCCGGCATTTTAGATGAACTAGGAATTGAAATATTAGGTACAAAACTGGAAGCTATTCACAAAGCGGAAGACCGAGATTTATTCCGTACGTTGATGAATGAATTAAATGAACCAGTTCCCGATAGCGATATTATTCATAATCTGGAAGAAGCAAAAGCATTTGTTGAGCGAATTGGTTATCCAGTTATTGTCCGTCCGGCATTTACAATGGGTGGAACTGGTGGGGGTATTTGTTATAACGATAACGATTTAGCTGAAATAGTGACAAGTGGTTTAAAATATAGTCCGGTTACACAGTGTTTACTCGAGAAATCCATTGCTGGATATAAAGAGATAGAATACGAAGTAATGCGTGATTCTGCGGATAATGCAATTGTTGTATGTAATATGGAAAACTTCGACGCTGTTGGGATCCATACTGGGGACTCAATTGTTGTTGCTCCTACACAAACATTGTCAGACCGAGAAAACCAAATGCTTCGAAATGTATCTTTAAAAATTATTCGTGCACTTAAAATTGAGGGTGGGTGTAATGTACAGTTAGCACTGGATCCACATAGCTTCAATTATTATATTATTGAAGTGAACCCACGAGTTAGCCGTTCTTCTGCATTGGCATCAAAAGCAACTGGCTATCCAATTGCAAAACTTGCCGCTAAAATTGCTGTTGGTCTTACATTGGATGAGATGATGAATCCAGTTACCCAAAAAACCTACGCTTGCTTCGAGCCAGCATTGGATTATATTGTTGCCAAAATTCCTAGATGGCCATTCGATAAATTTGAATCGGCAAAACGTAATCTAGGAACACAAATGAAAGCTACTGGAGAAGTAATGTCTTTAGGACGTACATTTGAGGAAGCAATTCTTAAATCAGTACGTTCACTTGAAACTGGGCACTTCCATATCGAAATGAAAAATAGTGAATCAATTACAGATGCGTGGATGGAAAAACGCATTCGTCGTGCGGGTGATGAAAGATTATTCTTTATAGGAGAAGCACTCCGCCGTGGAGTATCTGTAGAAACGATACATGAGTGGAGTCAGATCGATCAATTTTTCTTGAACAAGCTTCAAAATATCGTGAAGTACGAACAAGTAATCCAAGCAAATCCTTTCGATCAAGAAGTGTTATATAAAGCAAAACGTATGGGCTTTGCAGATAAAACTATTGCAAAATATTGGCATGTAACTGAATTAGAAGTTTATAAATTTAAAAAAGAAAATGGAATTGTACCAGTTTATAAAATGGTCGATACGTGTGCAGGGGAGTTTGAGTCTGAAACACCTTACTTTTACGGAACATATGAAGAGGAAAATGAATCTATTCGTACGGAAAAGGAAAGTGTGATTGTGTTAGGGTCAGGGCCGATCCGTATTGGTCAAGGGGTTGAGTTTGACTATGCAACTGTACATTCTGTATGGGCGATAAAAGAAGCGGGCTATGAGGCAATTATTATTAATAATAACCCTGAAACAGTTTCAACCGATTTCTCCATTTCAGATAAATTATATTTTGAACCACTCACATTAGAAGATGTTATGCACATCGTAGACTTAGAGCAGCCAAAAGGGGTAGTTGTTCAATTTGGAGGACAAACGGCTATCAACTTAGCTGCTGGGTTGGAAGAAAGAGGCGTGAAAATTTTAGGTACAACGCTAGAGGACATTGATCGTGCAGAAAATCGTAATAAGTTTGAAGCAGCTCTTCATGAAATAGATATTCCACAGCCACTCGGAAAAACTGCTGTGTCTGTAGAAGAAGCAACGACCATTGCCAATGAAATAGGATACCCAGTATTAGTGAGACCTTCATACGTACTTGGTGGGCGTGCCATGCAAATTGTCTACACCGAAGATGAGATTAAACATTATATGGAGAATGCGGTGGAAGCAAGTCCTGAAAAACCAGTTTTGATTGACCGCTACTTAACTGGAACAGAAATAGAAGTAGATGCAATTTGTGATGGTGAAAATGTGTTAATACCAGGAATCATGGAACATATTGAACGTGCAGGAGTCCATTCTGGTGACTCAATTGCTGTGTATCCGCCACAGAAGCTTTCGCAATACCAGATGGATACATTGGTAGATTACACAACAAGACTTGCAAAAGGATTGAAAATTGTTGGATTGATGAATATTCAATATGTTATTTCAAAAGATGAGGTTTATGTTATTGAAGTAAATCCACGTTCAAGTCGTACTGTACCATTCTTAAGTAAAATCACATCGATTCCGATGGCGAATATTGCAACAAAAGCGATTTTAGGTCAATCAATTATAGAACAAGGTTATACACCAGGACTTGCTCCAACTAGCCCAGGTGTATATGTAAAAGTACCAGTGTTCAGTTTTGCGAAACTTCGTCGTGTAGACATTACACTCGGACCTGAGATGAAATCTACTGGCGAAGTAATGGGCAAAGATATCACGCTTGAAAAAGCATTATATAAAGGTTTAGTAGCAGCGGGTATGGAGATTAAAGATCATGGCACAGTGCTAATGACTATCTCAGATAAAGATAAAGCAGAAGGCATCGAGATTGCGAAAAGATTCTATGCAATAGGATTCCGCATTATGGCTACTCAAGGTACTGCTGAAGCGATTAAAAATGTTGGGATTCCAGTAGATATCGTTGATAAAATAGGTTCAAAAGGAACTACTTTACTAGATGTAATTCAAAAAGGGGAAGCACAATTTATCATTAATACGTTAACAAAAGGAATGCAGCCAGAACGTGATGGATTCCGTATTCGTAGAGAATCCGTAGAAAATGGCATCCCTTGTTTAACTTCATTAGATACTGCAGAAGCAATGCTGCGTGTCATTGAGTCAATGACATTCTCAACTGAAACGATGAAACATCAGGAGGTAAAAGCATGATTAGACAAGAACAAATGCAAGTCGTAAAACAAAGTGCTATTGCGACGAACATTTTTGAACTCACATTGACTGGACAGTTAGTACTGGATATGAAACAACCAGGTCAATTTGTCCATCTAAGAGTGTCTGATCAAATGGAACCTTTGCTAAGAAGACCAATAAGTATTTCATCTATAAATGAAAAAACTTTAGAATTTACAATGATATACCGCGCAGAAGGCAGAGGGACTAAACTTCTTTCTGAAAAGAAACCAGGGGACCAAGTGGATGTACTTGGACCCCTTGGAAATGGTTTTCCGATTGATAAAGTAGAAGTGGGTCAAAAGGCTTTGCTAATAGGTGGCGGAATTGGTGTGCCACCTCTATTTGAACTATCTAAAAGGCTTGTGGAAAAAGGTGTAAAGCCTATTCATGTATTAGGATTTCAGTCGGAAGATGTTGTTTTTTATGAAAAACAATTTCAAGAACTTGGAGAAACTTATATTGTGACAGTGGACGGTAGCCATGGCTCTACTGGATTCGTAACAAATGTGTTAGAAAAGCTAGAAGATGATTTTGCAGTTTACTATAGCTGTGGACCAACACCGATGCTAGCTGCTCTAGAAAAACTATACCCAGAAAAAGAAGGTTATTTATCTTTTGAACAACGTATGGGTTGTGGAATAGGGGCATGTTTTGCTTGTGTTTGCGATACAACAGAAAAAATAGAGGCTGATTATGTGAAGGTTTGTTCAGATGGTCCAGTGTTCCCGTCAGGAGTTGTTCGAGTATGAATAGATTAGCTACCCTTTTACCGGGTCTTACTTTGAAAAATCCAATCATGCCAGCTTCTGGTTGCTTTGGGTTTGGTAAAGAATATGCGAAGTTATATGATTTATCGCAATTAGGTGCCATTATGATAAAGGCCACAACTCCTGAAACAAGATTAGGTAACCCTACACCACGTGTGGCAGAAACGCCGTCAGGAATGTTAAATGCAATTGGCCTGCAAAATCCAGGCCTAAAGAAAGTATTAGAAAATGAACTGACTTGGCTCGAACAATACGAAGTGCCAATTATAGCAAATGTTGCAGGCTATACTACAGAAGATTATGTCACGGTAGCAGAGGCAATCTCTCAAGCACCAAATGTTCAAGCGCTTGAGCTAAATATTTCTTGTCCAAATGTGAAGCAAGGGGGAATTACATTTGGAACAGATCCTCTTATTGCCGAGGAGTTAACAAAAGCGGTGAAAGCTGTTTCCTCTGTCCCTGTATATGTGAAGCTATCTCCAAATGTAACGGATATTGGAGAAATTGCAAAAGCGGTAGAAGCAGGCGGAGCTGATGGTATTACGATGATTAATACATTATTAGGATTGCGCTTAGACACTAAAACTGGTCGTCCAGTAATTGCAAATGTAACTGGTGGTCTTTCCGGTCCAGCTATTAAGCCAGTAGCACTGCGTATGGTTTATGATGTAGCCCCAAAAGTGTCTATCCCCATTATTGGAATGGGTGGTATTACTAACATTGATGATGTCGTGGATTTCTTATCGGCAGGAGCAAGTGCGGTTGCGATAGGGACAGCAAACTTTGTTGATCCATTCATTTGTCCTAATTTAATCGAACAGCTTCCAGCAAAATTAGATGAACTAGGATTTAACACCGTAACAGATTTAGTTGGAAGGAGCCATCGACTATGAAAAACAGTCCAATTATTGCATTAGACTTTGCTTCTGCAGGAGATGCATACCAATTTCTCACTCCATTTGAGCAGTCATTATTTGTAAAAGTAGGGATGGAATTATATTTACAAGAAGGGCCTTCTATTGTGTATAAACTAAAAGAGATGGGTCATGATGTTTTTCTTGATTTGAAGCTACATGATATTCCAAATACAGTAGGGCATGCGATGAAAGGTCTCGCTCGTTTAGGAGCAGATTTGGTGAATGTGCATGCGGCAGGTGGAGTAGCAATGATGATTGCAGCGCGTGAAGGATTAGATGCTGGCACTGCTGCTGGCAGTAAAAGACCTTCTATTATTGCTGTAACGCAACTAACTTCCACTTCTGAATTGCAAATGCAGCAAGAACAGCTGGTACAAACAACGATAGACGCATCAGTTGTTCATTATGCAGAGCTAGCTAAAACAGCAGCGCTAGATGGAGTCGTATGCTCCGTTTTAGAAGCCAAGAAAATTGCATCTGTCTGTGGTGAAGAATTTTTACGTGTTACTCCTGGTATTCGTTTAGCAGAAGGAGAAGCGCATGATCAGGTACGTGTTGCAACTCCAGCGAATGCTCGAATCCTTGGTTCTTCTCATATTGTGGTAGGTCGTGCAATAACAAAAGCGAATGACCCAGTACAAGCATATGAAACTATTTTAAAAATGTGGGAGGAAAATGCATGAGCTTAGAAAACAAAATTGCCAAAGCACTTCTAGAAGTTGGTGCAGTTGCATTAAAACCGAACGATCCATTCACATGGGCTTCTGGTATTAAATCTCCAATATATTGTGATAACCGTATTACGATGTCATCACCTGCTATTCGAAAAGAAATTGCTCAGGGATTAGCAGAAGCCATCGACAAAAACTTCCCAGGAACTGAAGCGGTAGCTGGTACGGCAACTGCGGGGATTCCCCATGCTGCTTGGGTGAGTGATGTACTGGAACTTCCGATGATGTACGTCCGTTCAAAAGCAAAGGAACATGGTCGTGGCAATCAAATTGAAGGTAAAGTAGTCGCAGGACAAAAAGTAGTAGTCATTGAAGATCTAATCTCGACAGGTGGAAGCAGTCTAGTGGCAGTAGAAGCCCTTCAAAAAGAGGGTCTAGAAGTACTAGGTGTTGTTAGTATTTTTACTTATGGACTACTAAAAGCAGATCAAGCATTTAAAGAAGCAGGGATTTCGTTCGTCAGTTTAACAAATTACGATGCTTTAACAACTGCTGCAAAAGAAGCAAGAATGATTAAGGAAGAAGATATTCCTATGCTTGCTAAATGGCATAGTGATTTAAAAAGTGGACTACTACAATAGACTAAGTTGTAAACGATCTCTCTACAAAAGAGGGATCGTTTTCTTATAGACAATTTTAACGTGAAACTAATTCTATTCTTACTCGTATATTTAGAAGGCTTTTTGTTAAGAGGAATTATGGGGAATTCAAAAGTTATTCATGAGTATACTGAAAAAAGGATAGAGCTATTTTGGTGGATTTTTTATCTGGTTGTTTTAACAGTAGGCTTTATTATTGGCGTAACATTAATAGTTTTTCCGATATATTTGCTTATTCAATTCGGGGCACCTTGGTTACTTATCTTATATAGTTTTATTCTTTTAGGGGTTTGGATAGATATCAAATTAGTTTACTATACCCCAAAAATGCTTTGGAATAATAATCATCTTTCCTCTTATACTTTGCTTGAGAATAAAATTGAAACGAAATGAATAGTTATGCACTTATTTTTGTTATATGATGAGTTAATGATACGGAGAGAGCGAGTGTAAGCGATGAAAATTTTAACTGTGATGGACCTTGTGAATAGATTTTCTCTAGAAGTTTTATCTGGTCACAATCAATTCCATCGGGTAGTAAAGAAAACAAAAGTACGACGTCCAGGCTTGGAGTTTATGGACAAGTTCGATTTTATAGCAACGGAACATATTCAAATCCTAGGGAAAAATGAAATAAATTATTTACACACACTCCAGATTGAAGAGTGTAAGTTACGTATAGGTAACATTATTCAATACGATCCACCTTGTATAATAATTACCTCCAACCAGGCCGAGCCTCCCGGTCTAATACAATATTGTGTAGAAAATGATATCCCACTATTGCGCACTCCTGATTCTACAAGCGCAGTAAGTGCAAAACTAGATGCATTTGTTGTAAAAGCGATGGCTCCAGAGATTTCAATTCATGGTGTTTGTGTGAATGTATCTGGTATGGGGATTTTGTTGCGGGGGAAATCTGGTGTCGGTAAAAGTGAAACAGCACATACACTAATAGGGCGTGGCCATAGGCTAGTAGCAGATGATATCGTTGTGTTAAAAAAGCTAAGTCCACAGACTCTTTTAGGTTCTCATAATGAGAAAAACAAAGAATTTTTGGCGCTACGAAGTATTGGTTTGTTGAATGTAGTCCGTCTATATGGCCGTACTGCATTTCAAGAGGAAACTCGAATCGCATTAGATATTGAGTTAACTAAATGGGAAAGCAATACATTAAACAATGAATTAGAATTAGAAACAAAATTTATAGATTATATGGGTGTTCAAATACCGCATATGCAAATCCAATTACAACCTGGCCGTGATGTTGCGGGACTTATTGAGGCAGCGGCAAATAATTGGTATTTAAAACAGCAAGGATATAGTGCTGCAGAAGAGTTTGTAAAGCGATTAGAGGAAGATTTTGAAGAGGAAGGTTAATATTAAGTGTTGGTTACATCATATTAGCAATAGGACTGTAATACTTGGTGGGATAACTGAAAACGTGCTATGTAGTCACTCGAAGTTTTCGACTGGTACTAAGCACGTTTTCAGTTTGAAGAAAGTATAGTCAAATATTGCTTATTGTAGAATGTTTGGTGTAGTTGAATTCTTATGACTTGATTTCGATACTTCTACTATGATGGATGAGTCTATATTCGAATTGTTAGATTTCCCGTTTGTATCAGTGTTTGCTATTGCGGGAGCAGCTTTCTTATCATTAGTACTAGAAGCTGATTTTGAGTTGTTTCCACTTGATGTAGCATTTTTCTTGCTAGTTCCCTCACTAGTTCCGGAAGCTTGTTTTTGCTCATTTTTAGTACCTGATGATTGTTGTGAACTTGCCATATTCGTTACTTCTTTGACTGCTTGACTTAACTGAGGGGCAATAGTTTGAGCGAGGTTACCGATTGATGGTGAATTGCTCCCCATATTACTTTGGTCAGCCGAATTGCTAGTCTGATTTCCTCCTGCGTTCTGAGAGCCAGAAGTATTTTGAGACGAATTAGCATTTGTTAGTTTTTGTGCAAGACTTCCAACCATTTGCATGATCCCACCATGCTGGTTGTCAGTATTCCCACCTGATGCATATTGTCCTGTTTGAGTTCCATTAGCCATCTGGTTACTGGAATTAGCTTGTGCACCTGATTTAGCATTTTCATTAGCTAAATTATCCATCACCGTACCAATCGCTTTCGTCGGACAAAACTTTGTTGCTCCTTCAGCAGCTTTCATAGAACCAAAAAGGACGAGCATCTTCCCGCTTCTGCTTTTAGGTTCATGTAAAAGTCGTACAGTTCCATAAGTGGTCATTACTGAACCTAACATGAACCGAAAAAAAGCAGTTCCTGGACTAAGGTTTTGTTGGTTAAATGCCATTTGTCATGACCTCCTCTTTTCATTTTTTATTTCTCGGGAAATACTTTAATGTCAAAAAACAGATAATTAATTTAATCTTATCTGTTTCAGCTTTATAATCCCCCCATCTACAGGTTTTATGCTATTGAATTGTTTTCCTTATTTATAGAGGGAATTATCTTTTCATCATTTGATCTTGCGCCATTCTAACCATTTCTTTCACCATACTCCCACCAATTGGTCCACCAATTTTGCCTGCTTGTGCTGAAGTAAGTTTACCGTTATATCCATTATTTAAGGGAATACTTAACTCTTCTGCAACTTCGTATTTTACATCGTCCGGATTATTGCTTTTTAGCTTATAACCTTGCTCCTTCATAACTCGCAACTTTAATTTATCTAACTCCTCACGTGCAGAAGGTACTAGTATTTTATTTTTTTGCGCCATTTTGTTTCACTCCTTTTTGGTAGTCTTTCCGCAAAAGGAAAGCTTATTCTTTTAAAGATAATGCCCGATGCATAAAGAATTATATATAAATAACTAGGAATTCACTTTACCCTAATATTTTAAATGATTTTAATTAATATAATTAATTTCATTAATATTGAAAAAGATACTATAATATCATTTGGCGGTAAAAACTATCGCCATTTAAATAGGATTCCTATACAATATGAGGAATATTATTCGTATGGGGGAATTGACTATGGAACTTCGCAATCTAAAGACCTTTTTAGTTGTAGCTGAATGTGGAGGATTTACTCGAGCTGGTGAGCAGTTGGGATACACACAGTCGACAGTTACAAATCATGTAAGGGCATTGGAGGAGGCTGTTGGAAATCGCCTTTTTGACCGGCTAGGAAAAACAGTTGTTCTAACAGATGCAGGGAACCATTTAGCATCGTATGCAAAGGAAATATTACATCTTTATCAGGAAGCGGTCGATTCTTCCCGATTAAATACAGAGCCTTCCGGTACAGTATTGATCGGAGCAAATGAATCTTTAATGGTATATAGACTGCCAACTATTTTATATGAATTCAAAAGGCTGTATCCAAAAGTCCAACTTATATTACAACCTTCCGAAAGTCAGGAGCTTAATAATGAGTTGAAATCTGGGAAATTTGACTTGGCTTTATTTACAAATCCTGAAAAATTAGGACCTGACATTGTTACGAATGATTTAGTAAGAGAGACGTTGGTAATGATTGCACCTGCAGGACATCGATTATGTGGTAAAGCGATGATAACTCCAAACGACTTGGAAGATGAAGTATTACTTTTAACAGAGACCGGAAGCTATCGCGATTTGCTAGAAAGATGGATTAAAGAGGAGGGTGTTGGTTGTTCACGAATAGCTTTTTGGAATATCGAAGCTATTAAACAATCAGTGAAGTGTGGATTAGGTCTTTCCTATCTCCCTTTGATGACGGTGAGAGAAGAACTAGAACGAGGCAGCTTAGTTGCTTTACCTTGGGTGCACAGTGATGAATTTGTGACTACTCAACTAGCGTATCACAAAGATAAATGGCTTACCCCAGCTATGAATAAATTAATAGAAATAATCGAGAAGCACGCAAAGAAATGGGAGTCGGAAGACCGACAGTAAACTACATAGAGTGAAACCTCCATGCGTGGAGGATTACAGCCCGTAAAAAGGGATAGAGTAGAATTTTTGCCTGGTTATTCGTAGGAGGATATACATAATATGGCACAACAACGTATGAAAGAAATATTGTTAATCATTATTGGATCATTGTTATTCGCAGTTGGGATTAACTATTTTGCAATTCCGTACAGATTATCCGAAGGTGGGGTAATTGGGGTAACGGTAATTACCTATTATCTATTTGAATGGTCACCAGGGGTTGTCAACCTGATGATTAATGCGGTCCTTTTGGCTATTGGTTATAAATTTTTTGACAAAAAGACAATGATATATACAGTAATTGGAATTGTTTTTTCTTCTCTGTTTCTGTTTCTAACAGAAGATGTAGGTCATCAATTGAATGGCGATACATTGCTAGCTGCTCTTTTCTCTGGTGTGTTTGTAGGTCTTGGTCTGGGTTTAATGTTCAGAGCAGGCGGAACTTCCGGAGGATCAGCCATTTTAGCTCGTTTAGCCAATCAGTATTTAGGATGGAGTCTAGGAAAAGGTGTTTTAGTTATTGATATTATTGTTATTGCGGGATCTGTATTTATCATTGGACAGGAAAAAGCAATGTACACGCTTGTTGCCGTATTTTTAGGTTCAAAAGTGATTGACTATGTAATTGAAGGATTAAATAGTCGAACTGCAGTGACAATTATCTCTGAACATTCGGAGGAAATTCGCCAATTTATAGTGTCCAATATGTCGCGTGGTGTAACAATTTTAGAAGGTCGAGGCGGGTACAGTCAAAACCAAAAAGAAGTTCTCTATATTGTTATAAACCAACCTGAACTAGTACAGCTGAAGCAAACTGTCAGTAGCGTAGATAAAAATGCGTTCGTTGTCGTTCACGAAGTCCGCGATGTATTAGGTAGTAGTTTTAGTGTCAATTAAAATAAAAGAAGATTTGGGTTAATAATTTTAAAGGCCACTTGATGTTAACGCATCAAGTGGCCTTTCCCATTGGTATTGATATTTCCCATATAATGTTTGGAATGAACAAGTAAAGACTAAATTATTTATGTCTTGGTTAAGCTTGTATTGAGTCTCTCATGGTTCTTAGAAAGGTTGAAAATTAAAATTCCTACTCTATAGGAAGTGTATTATCCGCTTATATTATGAATATGGTATGTAAAGACTATTTTGGCTTTAGTAAACAAAAATATTTTCTTATTTTCGGAAAGAGGTGTTCAAGATGAGTTTTAAGATTGCAATCTTAGTATGTTTAACTCTAATGTGTCTCATTGCTATAATAACTTACTATTTAGGGAAAAAGGTATCAACAAACTTATTCAAATATATCCCTGTTTTTGCTTTGGGTTTTGGTTCAATCTTTTTTTACACTAGGCTAAAATTTATATCGTACCCAAATTCCTTCGAGAGTATTTTCGATAAAGTAGCTATTTTTTTACTTTTAGTCGTGTTCACTATCGCATTGTTAGAAGCAGTCATCATAGAGATTGTAGCTAATACAGAATTATTTCGAAAAGGTTTTCTAGTTATGCGAAAAAGATTGAAATTATTAACTATAAAAAAAGAACAGGTCTGACAGAAGTAAAGATTTACTTCCAACAGACCTTTCTTTTAGCTTTTTTTAGAGATTAACATCTTTCTACTTTTTCATATTTCTAATCTTTTCTTCGTCCGGTGTGATAAATAAGGTGGTCTGTTCAAAATAGATGACAAATCCAGGTTTTGCCCCATTTGGTTTTTTCACTTGTTTAATTACCGTATAATCTACCGGAACTGAGGAAGATTCGCGTGCTTTACTAAAATATGCTGCAAGATTTGCCGCTTCTAATAGTGCTTGTTCTGACGGATTCTCTGAATGTATAACTACATGGGATCCAGGGATATCCTTTGTATGAAGCCATGTATCCGTTTTACGAGCTAATTTAAAAGTTACAAAATCATTCTGTTTATTGTTTTTGCCGACCGATATCTCGGTACCATCCGAGGCGATAAATCTTTCTGGTGTTGGCTTAACGGGCTTTTTCTTCTTTTTCGAAGCACGCATTTTCAGTAATCCTTGCTCCATTAACTCTTCTCGAATTTCTTCAATATCAGTTGGAGAGGCTTGCATTACTTGTTGGAGCAGTAACTCAAAGTAAGCAATATCATCTTTGGTAATTTCAAATTGCTGTTCTATTTTTAATAATGCAGTTTTAGCTTTTGTATAACGGCTATAATACTTTTGTGCATTTTGCGTAGCAGTTTTTCGGACATCTAAAGGAATCACAATTGTTTTTTCATTTTCATCGTAATAATTTACTAGCTCTACTTCTTTTAATCCTTTTTCAATCGCATGTGCATTTGCCATGACTAGCTCACCAAATAGTTGATAAGTTTCTAAGTTCTCTGCTTGTTCAAAGTCTTTTTGGAGTTTTTTCATTTTTAACTTCAATTTGTTTAATTCGTTTTGAAGCCATTTTTCTAAATCTCCTGCTTGCTGCTTCACACGGTCGCGTTCTGCTTTTGCAAAATAGACCCGATCCAATAAATTACCTAAACTTGCTTCATCGAATTTGTCGCCTTCCAAATGAGTTAATGCATTTGGTGAATAATAGGATTTTCCATTTACTTCTACAATTTGTTTTGTAGAGCCACCATGCGTAATCTCTTGGATAAACTCCTTATAAATCTCCACTCTATCCGTTGAACTTTGGAATCTATACATGATTTCCTTCGCATGTAATGGAGAAAAACCAGAAATTTGATCCATAATTTCTTTCGAATCATTAGCCGATTTAAGTACTGCTTCTAGTTTTTCTGAAACATCGAGTGGATTCAGCTTGTTTTGAGAAGGAGGAGCAATATAGGGCTGTCCTGGTAAAATAGTACGATAACTATTCATAGAAGGAGAGAGATGCTTTATACTTTCTAAGATTAAATTGCGAGTTGGATCTACTAAAAGCAAATTACTGTGACGTCCCATTATTTCCATATGAATTTCACGGGAAATATCATCACCGATTTCGTTTTTACTTTGTATTTGGAAAATAATAATTCGATCACTTTCATGTTGATGAATTCCAGTAATAATTCCACCTTCTAAATGCTTACGCAATACCATACAAAATAGTGGTGGTTGTGCTGGATTGTCAATTGTTTCGTGTGTAATTTGTACGCGTGAATAAGATGAATGAACTGAGAACAAAAGTTTGTAATTTTTACCTTGAGCTCTAATATGCATTAATATCTCTTGTGAATTGGGCTGGTGTATTTTAGAAATACGTCCGGACACGAGTTGTTGTAATTCTGTTGTCATAGATATAGTAAATAAACCGTCAAATGCCATAAGTACTCCTCTTTCAAATCATTATTTTTATTGTGCTGCGTGCGCCTTCTATATGTCGAGCTCGAGCACCTAGTGCCTAAAGTTACTTCATAATATCGAGGTCGTAGAATGTAGGTCATTTATTCGTGGTGACACGACGTCACTAAATTAGACGACTTCTAAAGCATCGGCGCTTGCACTTATCTAATATATCTTATCATTTTCCAGTACACTTGTGTTATAATCAGTTAAGTATGTAATTGGAAGAAGTCGTTGTAGTATGACTGTATTTGAAGGAGACGTTATGCGAAGAGAAAAAGGTATATTGATCGTTTTATCAGGTCCATCAGGAGTAGGTAAAGGGACAGTTAGAAAAGAGTTGTTTTCCGAACCCGGTACAAACTATGAGTACTCTATCTCTATGACTACAAGAAGCCCTCGTGAAGGTGAAGTAGACGGAGTAGATTATTTCTTTAAACAAAAAGCAGAATTTGAACAACTGATTGAAGAAGGTAAATTGTTAGAGTATGCAGCATATGTGGGGAATTATTATGGAACTCCTATCGACTATGTGAATGCTACGTTAGATTCGGGACGCGATGTTTTCTTGGAAATTGAAGTTCAAGGAGCAGCGCTTGTTCGCGAGAAAGCTCCAGAAGCTTTATTTATATTCCTTGCGCCTCCAAGCCTTTCTGAACTCCAACAAAGACTTATTGGCCGAGGAACGGAAACAGAAGATGTCATCAGTTCACGTATTCAAGCTGCACGACAAGAGCTTGAAATGATGCATTTATATGATTATGTAGTAGAAAACGATGAAGTGTCTAAAGCATGTGCGAAAATTAATGCAATTGTCGTAGCCGAACATTGTCGTCGTGAACGTGTAGAAAAAAGATATTCAGCTATGCTGGAAGGAGAAATTTAATATGTTATATCCATCTGTAGATTCTTTAAAAACGCAAATCGATTCAAAATATTCTTTAGTGACGGTTGCATCCAAGCGAGCTCGTCAGTTACAAGAAGAAGGCGGAGAACGTCTAACTTCATATGTGTCCTATAAAAAAGTAGGAAGAGCGTTAGAGGAAGTTGCAGCTGGTGAGTTAACTATATTATCATCAAATGATTCTGTAGTTTATGAAGACGAAGTTTAAATATTTTTGTTAGCAATGACCTCCCAAAGAATGTACGTTTCTTTGGGAGGTTGTTGTTTAGAGGAGAGAATTCATAATGTTAACTTCTAAAAAAATTCTTATCTGTGTTACTGGTGGAATTGCTGTATACAAAGCAGTTGCGCTGGTTAGTAAATTGACTCAAGCAGGCGCAAATGTAAAAGTAATGATGACAAAATCAGCAATGGAATTTGTGCAGCCGTTAAGCTTCCAAGCAATGTCTAGGAATGATGTGTATTTTGACACATTTGATGAAAAGGATTCTAGTGTAATTGCACATATAGATTTAGCAGACTGGGCTGACCTGGTAATTGTAGCACCAGCAACAGCTAATGTGATTGGTAAGTTAGCAAATGGTATTGCTGATGATATGGTCACTACTACTTTATTAGCGACTACTGCTGATGCATGGATAGCACCTGCGATGAACGTACATATGTATGATAATGCTGCGGTTATTCGCAATATTGCCCAACTTTCAAAAGATGGATTTCATTTTATAGAGCCTTCTGAAGGTTTTTTAGCATGTGGATATGTTGGGAAAGGTCGTTTAGAGGAACCAGAGAAGATTGTACAGTTGGTGGAGGGATATTTTGTCCCGAAAGAACTACCTTTAAAAGGAAAAAAAGTTGTAGTTACAGCCGGACCAACAAGAGAGAGAATAGATCCTGTTCGTTTTTTAACTAACTTTTCTAGTGGGAAAATGGGTTACGCTATGGCAGAAGCAGCAGCTAGTCTAGGAGCTGAAACAATTTTGATATCAGGCCCTGTCAGTTTAAGTCCACCACCAAATGTAACACTTGTTTCTGTAGAAAGTGCCAAAGAAATGTTAGATGCCGTTTTACTTCATTTTGATACAGCAACAATGGTTGTCAAAACTGCTGCTGTGGCAGATTACAAACCAAAGGAAGTTCATTCGCAAAAGATGAAAAAACAACCAGGGGAGTCTGTAATTGTATTAGAAAGAACTACTGACATTCTTTTGGAGTTAGGGAAACGAAAAAAAGACCAATTATTAATAGGTTTTGCAGCAGAAACCAATGATGTGATCCACTATGCTAAAAGCAAGTTAGATAAGAAAAATGCAGATTATATTATTGCTAATGACGTGACGGAGGAAGGATCTGGATTTGGAACAGATACGAATGCTGTTACGTTAGTAGGTAAAAATATAGAACAGTATTTTGGACATCAAACTAAAAAAGTGCTCGCTCTACAATTACTGCAAACTATTATTCAATTGGAGAAAGATGATGCCAAATGATAGTAGAAGTTATCGTAGATGTATCAGCTTATCCTATTGACCGTCCTTTTGACTATATAGTTCCTGATAAATTAGAGACAGTGATAGAGCGTGGAAGTCGAGTGCATGTACCCTTTGGAAATAGAAAAGTACAGGGGTTTATAACGAATATTAAAGAAAAATCTGATTTAGATATGTCCAAGCTAAAAGCGATTATCTCAATAATCGATGTGGAGCCTGTTATAACTGATGAATTATTACAGCTTTCCAAGTGGATGACACAAAAAACACTCTGTTATGAAATAGATGCACTTCAAGTGATGTTACCTGCCGCTCTTCGTGCTTCATATAAAAAAGAAATTCGATTAGTAGAACATGATGGTATAGATATAGAAACATTAGCTCTGTTTGGGTCAAAAGAGTCTATATCATACGAAATTTTTGAAAAAGCCGGCATGCTAAAACAGATGAAAAAATATCTGGAACAAGGGAAGTTCCAGTTAGATACTGTCATTAAGCAACAAGGTAAGGTAAAAACAATTACCAAGTATCGTATGGTACAGGATGAGGAATTAGTCCTATCACAACTAAATACGCTACCCAAAAATGCAATCAAACAAAAAGAACTTATTGAATGGCTTTTACTTAAGAAGCAACCCTCGTATACAATGCTAGAACTTAAAGATTCTACGCAAACAAATAATCATACGGTTAAAGCTTTAATAGATAAAGGTATCTTAGAAACAAAAAACAAAGAAATATACCGTGAAATAAACAGCCTAGAGTATAACGATGAGGATCATAGATTTAAATTGACAGACGAACAACAGGAAGCACTTACTAAAATTAATAATGCACAGGATAATAATGAACATACTACTTTTCTGTTACATGGCATTACGGGTAGCGGGAAAACAGAAATTTATTTGAATGCTATTGAAAAGTCAATAAATGAAGGCAAACAGGCAATTATGCTTGTACCTGAAATATCATTAACTCCCCAAATGACTAGAAGATTTAAATTACGTTTTGACGATCAAGTAGCTGTTATGCATAGTGGGCTATCAGTCGGAGAAAAATTTGATGAATGGCGAAAAATTTGGCGTGGGGAAGTTAAGGTTGTTGTAGGAGCTAGATCTGCCATTTTTGCACCTTTTAAAAATTTAGGTTTGATAATTCTCGACGAGGAGCATGAATCTACATATAAACAAGAAGATACACCAAGATACCATGCAAGAGATGTTGCTATATGGAGAAGTAATTTTCATCAATGTCCCGTTATTTTAGGAAGTGCAACACCTTCCCTTGAATCATATGCACGAGCTTCCAAGGGTGTATACAGTTTGTTAACATTACAAATGCGTGCAAAAGAACAGCCCTTACCAGTCGTGAATATTGTAGATATGCGTGCAGAGTTGAAAAATGGTAATCGTTCCATGTTCAGTGTAGATCTTGCGGATGCTGTAAGAGAAAAGCTAGAGAAAAAAGAACAAATCGTATTATTTTTAAACAAAAGAGGATTTTCATCATTCGTACTTTGCAGAGATTGTGGAACTGTAGTTGAATGCGATAATTGTGATATTTCGTTAACTTATCATCGAGAAGGCGAGCAACTGAAATGTCATTATTGCGGACATGAAGAACCTGTACCGAAGCAATGTCCAGAATGTCAAAGTGAGCATATACGATTTTTCGGAACGGGAACTCAAAAAGTAGAAGAGGAAATCACTAAGTTATTTCCTTATGCAAGAGTTCTACGGATGGATGTAGATACGACTAGGACAAAGGGTTCTCATGAACGGATCTTAAAACAATTCGGAGATGGAGAAGCAGACATTTTGCTCGGTACCCAGATGATTGCTAAAGGGCTTGATTTCCCTAATATAACACTGGTTGGAGTGTTAAACGCGGATACCACTCTGCATTTAGCCGATTTTAGAGCCGCTGAAAAAACATTTCAGCTGATGACACAAGTTAGTGGTCGAGCTGGTCGACACGATAAAGAGGGACAGGTATACATTCAAACTTATACCCCAGAGCATTATGCCATTGAATATTCAAAGTCACAGTTGTATGAACCGTTCTATCATAAAGAAATGCTAGTACGAAAACAGTTTGAATATCCACCTTTCTACTATTTAACACTTGTTCAAGTAACACATGAAAATGTTATGTTAGCATCGGAATATGCAAAATTAGCGACTGATTGGTTACGAGAGAATCTTTCCTCTACTACGATGGTCATAGGACCAACATCTAGCGCTATTAGTAAGATACAAAATAGATATCGTTACCAATGTTTGATAAAATACAAAAAAGAACCAATACTAGTTGAAAAACTTCAACAGTTAATAAAAATATACCGAACAGAGTGGATAAAAAAAGGAATCATTTTAACGATTGATTTAGATCCATCCACTATTTTATAAGGTGTTTGAAAAGAGGAAAAGAAATGGCAGTACGTTCAATCATTACACATCCCAATGATGTATTATTAAAGAAATGTGAAGAAGTTACCAAGTTTGACAATAAACTAGCGAAACTTTTAGACGATATGTATGACACGATGGTTGCTTCAGATGGAATCGGCATAGCTGCACCACAAGTTGGAGAGACGATCCAGGCAGCTATCGTCGACTTAGGTGAAGGGCAAGATATTATCGAAATGATTAATCCTGAGATAGTGGAAGTCGGAGGTTCAGAAATAGAAGTGGAAGGATGTCTTAGTTTTCCCGACATTTATGGAGAAGTAGAACGTCCATTTTTTGTGAAAGTAGAAGCTCAAGATCGAACAGGAGCTTTATATGAATTACAAGCAGAGGATTATGAGGCAAGAGCGATTTTACATGAAATTGACCATTTGCACGGTGTTTTATTTACGACTAAGGTTGTTCGTTACGTTGAATTAGATGAAATTGAAAATGAGGTGGAAGAAGTATGACTTCTATTATCTTCATGGGTACCCCAGCATTCTCTGCTCCTATCTTGAGAATGTTAGTAGAAGAAGGCTATAAAGTTAAGGCTGTCGTGACTCAACCAGATCGACCAGTAGGGCGGAAGAAAGTGCTAACGGCTCCACCTGTCAAAGAAGAAGCTATTAAACTTGGCTTACCTGTCATTCAACCAAACAAACTAAAGGGATCAGAAGAGCTAGAGCAAATTATTGCACTAAAACCAGATTTGATCATCACCGCTGCTTTTGGTCAGATTCTTCCAAAAGAATTGTTAGACGTTCCTGAACTTGGATGCATAAATGTTCATGCCTCGTTGCTTCCTGCATACCGTGGAGGAGCTCCAATTCATCAAGCGATTATTGATGGCCAAAGGCAAACTGGTGTCACTATAATGTATATGGAAGAGAAATTAGACGCTGGAGATATTATATCGCAAAGTGAGATATCTATTGAACATACGGATGATACCGGACTATTATTTGAAAAACTAAGTGCAGTAGGCTCTAACCTACTTAAAGAAACATTGCCTTCGATTATCGCTAAAGAGAATAATCGGATAAAACAAGATGACAGCCTAGTGACATTTGCTAAAAATATTTCTCGTGAACAAGAAAGAATGGACTGGAATAATTCAGCACTACAATTACACAATCAAGTCCGTGGGCTCCATCCGTGGCCTGTAGCATATACAACATTAGAGGGACAAGTAGTGAAGATATGGAAAGCGGATACTATTAACTCTCAAACAAACGAAAAGCCTGGAACTGTTGTAAAAATTGAGTCGGATTATTTCGTTGTACAAACTGGCAAATCAGATGCAATTCGCATTAATGAGTTACAACCAGCAGGTAAGAAGAAAATGTCCGCTGAAGATTATTTGCGCGGTGTAGGTTCGAAATTGCGAATAGGAGATACTTTTGAATGACTAAAAAAAATGAAAAGATTTGGACAGGTAATGTTCGAGATGCAGCCCTTACTATATTAATGGCTGTTGAAAAGCAACAAGCTTATAGTAACTTACTGTTACACCAAACAATCGAAAAATATACGATTGACGCTAAAGACCGCGCTTTGCTTACGGAACTAACATACGGCACACTTCAATATAAAATGACACTAGATTACTATTTGCAACCGTTTATAAAAGGTAAGTTAGATGACTGGGTGAAGCAATTACTCCGATTATCCTTATATCAAATTCATTATTTATCTCGAATTCCTGATCATGCTGCTGTGAACGAAGCAGTAGAAATCGCGAAAAGAAGAGGACATAAAGGGATTGCCTCAGCGGTTAACGGTATATTACGGTCCATTTTAAGAGAAGGCGTACGTTCAACGGAAGATATTAAGGATAGAGAAGAGAGACTTTCCATCGAAACGAGCCACCCTCTATGGATGGTGAAGCGTTTTATATCCCAATATGGTTTTGAAACAACAGAAAAAATGTTAAAAGAAAACAACGAACCACCTGTGACTACTTTGCGAGTAAACTTATTTAAACGTACCGTTGATCAAGTAATTCATCAAATGACTCAAGAAGGCCATGTAGTCGCTAAAAGTGAAATCATTCCTGAATGTATTTACCTGATCAACGGACAAGCAGCGAGAACAACTGCTTATCGAGAAGGCTTTGTGACCATTCAAGATGAAAGTTCAATGATTCCAGCCTATGTTCTTCAGCCAGAACCTGGAATGACCGTTCTAGATATGTGTTCAGCACCAGGTGGGAAAACTACTCATATTGCTGAAAAAATGAAAAATACAGGGAAACTTGTAGCAATGGATATTCACCAGCATAAATTAAAGCTAGTGAAGGAAAATGCGGAACGCTTAGGATTTAGTTTCATTGAAACAGTGGAGATGGACGGAAGAAAAGCTAGTGAAAACTTTGCAGAACAATCATTTGATCGAATACTTGTTGATGCTCCGTGCAGTGGACTTGGCGTTATGAAACGTAAGCCAGATATTAAATATACTAAACAGGAAAAAGATTTTGCTTCTCTTAAACCAATTCAAATGAATTTGCTTGAAGAAGCATATAAACTATTAAAACCAGATGGATTAATGGTCTATAGTACTTGTACAGTGGATTTAGAGGAAAATGAAGGTACAACACAACTATTTTTAGATGCACATCCAGATATGAAACTTCAGCATTTTCCAGACGTTATTAAACGTATAAAGAATCAGGAAAAAGAAGGAACGCTTCAGATTTTCCCACAAGATTTACGCAGTGATGGATTTTACGTAGCTCTATTCCAAAAACAGAAATAGAGAACACTCTTTGCCAAATTCAAAAGAGGTGAATGATAAGATGAAGTTTGTTGTGAAGACGGATGTAGGTATGAAAAGAACGGTAAATGAAGATAGAGTAGAGGTTTTTAGGCGAGAAGACGGTCGTTTGCTGGCTGTAGTTGCTGATGGAATGGGTGGGCACAATGCTGGGGACGTGGCTAGTGACTTAGCTGTTTCTGAATTTAAAAAGTATTTTGCTGCATTCAATCCATTTATAGTAAAAGCAAAAGACTGGTTAACCTATACATTTCAATCGATTAACCAAACAGTCATGAGACATTCTAAAATGAGCGTAGAGTGCGCAGGTATGGGTACAACGTTAATCGCGGGTTTGTTTGAAAATCACCAAGGGATTATTGCCCATGTAGGGGATAGTCGCGTCTATTTAATATCTCCTGCGCAAGTGCTTCAAATTACACGAGATCATTCATATGTAAATGTGCTCATCGATTCGGGTGAAATAAGTGAAGAACAAGCGAAGACCCATCCCAACAAAAATGTTCTCATGAAAGCCATTGGTACGGAACGAACAATTCAACCAGATTTCTACGATATCGAGTTCCAACCAAACTCTTATTTACTTTTTTGTACAGACGGTTTGAGTAATAAGATAAGTGAATCATTAATGCAGTCCATTTTATATTCCAGTAAGACACTGGAAGAAAAAGGTCAAGATTTAGTGGAAGAAGCAAATAGTTTAGGTGGAGAAGATAATATTTCTTTAATCCTATTATATAACAATGCTGAGGAGGTGTAAGGATGCTGTTAGGCAAACGAATAAGTGGTAGATATAAATTACTTGAAATGATTGGCGGAGGCGGCATGTCCAATGTATATTTGGCACATGATATGATTTTAGATCGCGACGTAGCGATAAAAATATTACGGTATGATTTTGCAAATGAAGAAGAATTACGCCGCAGATTCCAACGTGAGGCCCTTTCTGCAACAAGCCTTACACATCCACATATTGTCAATATATATGATGTAGGCGAAGATGAGGATATTCATTATATTGTGATGGAGTATGTGAAGGGTAAAACATTAAAAGAATACATATTGCAGAATGCACCGGTTTCACCAACAAAATCAGTATTGTTTATGAAGCAACTTACTTCAGCAATTTCTACTGCGCATAATAATCATATTATTCATCGTGATATAAAGCCACAGAACATTTTGTTGGATGAAGAGGAAAATGTAAAGGTAACTGACTTCGGTATTGCGATGGCACTTAGTGCCACATCTTATACACAGACGAACTCTGTTCTAGGTACAGTGCATTATCTATCGCCTGAACAAGCGCGAGGCGGCACAGCCACGAAACAGTCGGATATTTATGCTTTAGGTATCGTGTTATTTGAGCTATTAACTGGACAACTACCATTTTCAGGGGAGTCTGCAGTATCAATCGCCTTAAAACATTTACAAACTGAAACACCGTCTATACGGAAAATTATTCCCTCTATACCACAAAGTATTGAAAATGTCGTCTTTAAGGCTACAGCAAAAGACCCAAAAGATAGATATCTTACGGCAGAAGAAATGGCAGATGATTTAGCAACTGCTCTATCACCTGAAAGAGCAGAAGAAGCAAAATTTGCAGTAGCTATTGATGATGATGCAACGAAGGTATTGCCTGTTATTAAAGAGCCTGTGTCATTTAATGAGATAGCTGACACCCAAAAAATGTCCACATCAGATAAAGTTTCAAAACCAGGGAAGCCAAAAAGTAAGAACAAAAAAAAGAAGATATTTGGTGGGATATTAGGTGGACTAGTCCTATTAATATTATTAAGTTTCATCGTATTTCCGGGTCTCTTTAAAGCCGAAAAGGTAGAAGTTCCTGATGTTTCTAACCTAGAATTAGAAGAGGCGATTGAACAATTAGAGTCAGAAGGATTTAAAATTGGCGATGAAACATTAGAAGTTTCAGATGAAGTGGAAGAAAACAAAATTATTCGCACCACACCGGAAGCCGGTAAGTTTCGTGAAAAAAATAGTGAAATTCATTTATTTATATCGTCTGGAAAAGAATCTTTTGTCCTTGAAAATTATATCGGTAAGAATATAGATCAAGTAACTACATTGTTACCAAATTTCAATATAGAGATAAGTGAAGACTTTGATGATCAGCCAAAAGGAACTATAATAAAACAAACACCTGCTGCAGGAGAAGAGGTCATACCAGATGAAACAGATCTTCTATTTTCTGTCAGTAAAGGCCCAGATTTACGTACAGTTAGTGATTTGACTGATTGGAATGAAAAAGCTTTAAGCGATTATGAAAAATCATCTGGATTTAAGATTAAAGTTGCAAACAGAAAAAATTCGGACTCCATTCCAAAAGGAAATGTGATGGAACAATCACCGAAACCAAATGCAAAAGTAGATCCTGGAAGTACAATAAACGTAACAATTTCTGACGGTCCAAAGGCCAAGCCTACTAAATTCGTCGTGAAAACAGTTACGATTCCTTATGAACAACCTGCCGAAGAAGAGAAAGAAGAAACCGTTGAAGGCGAGGGCGATGAGGAAGAGGAAATAAAAGAAGAACCAGTTGCTCAGAAGCAAGTAGTTCGGATATACATTGAAGACAAAACACGTTCAATGTTGGAGCCTGCCGAAGAATTTGAACTTACTGAAACGGTTGTAAAACAATTGAAATTAGAAATTAGTGAAGGTCAAAAAGCAGCATATCGAATTGAGGTAAACTCTAAAACAATCTTGCAAGAAACAATTGGGTATGATGATTAAGAATAGGGAGGTTTCGGATGCCAACAGGTCAAATAAGAAAAGCATTAAGTGGATTTTATTATGTTTACGATAATGGAAAGGTTATCCAGTGTCGCGGGCGAGGTATATTTAGAAACAGAGGAGAATCACCTTTAGTCGGTGACTTTGTTGACTATACGGTGGAAGGAAATAATGATGGGACCATTACAGTTATCCATGAGAGAAAAAACAATTTAGTCCGTCCGCCTATTGCAAATATCGATCAGGCGATATTGGTTTTTTCCATTAAGGAACCAGACTTTAATACAATCTTACTCGATCGATTCCTAGTAGTATTAGAATCTTTTCATATTGAACCGATTATTTGTTTGACGAAAAGTGATCTAATGGATGAAAAATTAGAAACTCAAATTAGGGAATACATGAAGGATTACGAAAAAATAGGGTATCAATTATTTATGACATATAAAGACGATCCAGCGTTTGATGAGAAAATTACACCTCTATTGGAAGGAAAGACAACTGTTTTGGCGGGTCAATCTGGTGTGGGTAAATCTACTTTGTTGAATACCATTTTACCTTCCTTAGATTTAAAAACTGGTGTTATTTCTAATGCATTAGGGCGAGGTAAACATACGACTAGACACGTGGAACTTATCGAGGTTTGCGGAGGTCTGCTCGCTGATACACCAGGTTTCAGCTCATTTGAGTTTGACTTGATGGAAAAAGAAGAACTTTATCGGTGTTTTCCGGAGTTTGTAGTTAAGCAAAATGATTGTAAGTTTAGAGAGTGCATGCATGTTAAGGAACCGAAATGTGCAGTAAAAGAGGCTGTAGATTCTGGTGAGATTAAGGCATATCGTTACAAACATTACTTGCAATTCTTAGAAGAAATTATGGATAGAAAGCCGAGGTACTAAATTATGGTGAAAATAGCTCCATCAATATTAGCAGCAAACTTTTCTAAACTTGGAGAAGAAGTATTAGAAGTAGAAAAAGCCGGTGCAGAACTAATTCATATCGATGTAATGGATGGTCATTTTGTTCCCAATATTACAATGGGACCAATTGTTGTGGAGGCACTTCGCCCACTTACAAAATTACCTTTAGATGTTCATTTAATGATTGAAAACGCAGATCAGTATATTGAGTCATTCGCCAAAGCGGGAGCAGATTATATTACAGTTCACGTAGAAGCGTGTCCTCATTTGCATAGAACTATCCAATTAATCCGTTCATTCGGTGTTAAACCGGGCGTTGTACTGAACCCACATACCCCAATAGAAACAATCCAGCACGTACTGGAAGATATAGATATGGTTCTTTTCATGACTGTTAACCCAGGATTTGGTGGACAGAAGTTTATTCACTCGGTTGTCCCTAAAGTGAAGCAGTTATCTGATATTATCAAACAACGAAATCTATCGATTGAGATTGAAATTGATGGTGGTATAAATGAAGAAACGATTAAACCTTGTGTCGAAGCTGGAGCTACTATATTAGTAGCAGGATCTGCCATTTATAATGCCCCTGATAAAGCAAAAGCTTTGCAAGCGATCAAAGCGGCCGGTTTAAGTGTAGTACCAAAATGAAACGTGTAGTTGTTTGTTCAGGTGGGCCATCTAAGGAAGTTGTTGATTTTAAACAACTTCCTTTTCATCGAGACGAAGCTATTTTTATAGGTGCTGACCGGGGTGCATTGTGGTTGTTGAAAGAGGGCATATTACCAGATGAAGCAATCGGTGATTTTGATTCCCTAACAACAGAAGAGCTAAATTTGATGAAGACTAAAGTACAAAAAGTTACGGAACTACAATCGGAAAAGGATGAAACGGATACTCATATTGCCATCCTCACTGCTTTAGACTATAAACCCAATGAAGTAATCGTAACAGGAATAACTGGCGGACGGTTAGATCACTATGAGGCAGCTTTACATGATATTTGTCGTTTGCAATTAAAAAATCCATCCATAATATTTTCCATCCAAAACAAACAAAATATTATACAGTTTTTACCTGCAGGAACACATCAGATAAATTATGATGATCATTATAAATATGTGTCTTTTTTCTCTTTTGGAGAACAGGTAGAAAATATGACTTTACATGGATTTTTGTACAATGTTGATAAGGAATTTATGGATGTAGGGAATGCAAAATTTACAAGTAATGAACTTAAAGACCAAACAGGTACTATCTCTTTTACCGCGGGCATATGTTTAATGATAAGAAGTAGCGACTAAAAGGGAGGAATTGTGTGAAGGTCTACACATTTAGATTGCCTAAATCCGTAAGTAGTTTTGTGAAGGTTTGTATACGGCTATTTAAAAAAGAAGAAAAGAAGAAATGAAAAAATGAAAAAATGCCAGGTCGACGAAAGTCGGTCTGGCATTAATTATGAGTGCGATTAAACGCGCTCAATTTTTCCTGATTTTAAAGCTCTCGCAGAAACCCATACACGTTTTGGTTTACCGTCTACAAGAATGCGTACTTTTTGAAGGTTAGCTCCCCATGTACGTTTAGTAGAGTTCATTGCGTGAGAACGAGCATTACCCGAACGAGCTTTACGCCCAGTGATTGCACATACTTTTGGCATTATATTTCCTCCTTTAAAAAAGAAGCTGAAAGATTTTTCAGTTCGATATTTCACATACTTTAATAATTTACCACAGACCTTAATGAAGTGCAAGACTTATCAAGAAAAAAACCTTTACAGTATAAAAAAGTGTAAGCGCCTATGCAAGCCCCGAAAAGCGCTGGAGGGATTTCAAGAAAAGGCGTCCTTTGCCTTTACTGAAATTCTGAAGCGACTCGAGGGGCTAGGCGCTGGAACTAGCCGGTATAAAAAAGCGTAAGACGCCGTTTAGCAGCGAAAATCACTGGAAGACTTAGTTTAAGAAAAATAATAGTGCCGCTGTGATTTCCACTTCAGGCGGACGCTTTCCGTGGGCGTTGCCTCAGTCTCCTCGCTTCGCTGCGGGTCTTTGCCTAACGCTGTTCCCACTGGAGTCGCCACCTTACGCTACGATCAATAAGTATGTAGTAATATATTATAAGATTTAACAAAGCTTATCGCTTAAATGTTAAGGTTGGTAAAATTTTAGAAAGTGTTATTTGTAACCGCTTTTGAAATAGAAATGTTATTACCCAATAATAGTTGAAGATTGCATACTCCCTTTATACTAGTGGCAATAAAGGAAGTAGTAAGTGTTTGCCCTCTAGAGAAGTATTATAACTCCCGAAATTATATCTTCGAGAGCTTCCGCTATGTATAGAAATGTATCTTTTCTCTAGTTATCCGAAAATGTACTAACCTGTTTCTAAGAGTTAATGTAGGGTGTAAGACAGACAAATGCTATAAAATTACCTATACAAAGAAGTGATAAAAACAGGTTGTATAAAACTAGCACATTTTCCCAAACTGTTGAAAAAGTGGACGAAAGTAAACGTCTCTTTTATAATTTTAATGGGTGTAGTACAATAAAAGATAGTCAAAAAGACTTGGAGGTCTTATCATGTCAATTGAATTGAAAAATGAATTCGGACTAATTGATATATCACAAGATACAGTTGCTCAAATTGCTGGAGGAGCCGCTATTGAATGTTATGGAATAGTTGGTATGGCTTCAAAGCATCAAATTCGCGATGGATTAACAGATATATTAAGAAAAGAAAACTTCACTAAAGGTGTTTTAGTGAGACAAGAAAAAGAAGATTTACATATTGATATGTATATTATAGTTAGCTATGGCACGAAAATTTCAGAAATAGCCTACCAAGTACAGTCAAAAGTCAAATACACACTAAACAAATCTCTTGGTATGTCAGTGAAATCCGTTAATGTGTATGTTCAAGGAGTTCGCGTGGCAAACGTGTAAATAAGGAGAGAAAATAATGAAATCAATCAATGGTATCCAATTTGCAGACATGGTTCAGATGGGAGCACATCATCTTTTCCAAAATGCTGATTACGTAGATGCATTAAATGTATTTCCTGTACCAGATGGTGACACAGGGACTAATATGAATTTATCCATGACTTCAGGGGCAAAAGAAACAGCAGCCCATACTCATGATCATATTGGAAAAACAGCTCAAGCACTTTCTAAAGGGTTACTTATGGGTGCTCGTGGAAATTCAGGAGTAATTTTATCTCAATTATTCCGTGGCTTCGGTAAATCAATCGAACAGTTAGATGTATTAAATGCAAAACAATTTGCTGATGCACTTAACTATGGTGTGGAAACTGCATATAAAGCGGTTATGAAGCCGGTTGAAGGTACTATCTTAACTGTTGCAAAGGATTCTGCTCGAAAAGCTGTAGAGGTTAGCGAAGATGTGGATGACATCCGTGAGCTAATGGAAGCGATAGTAGATGAAGCCAAAAAATCATTGGATAGAACGCCTGATCTTCTACCCGTCCTAAAAGAAGTAGGAGTAGTTGACAGCGGTGGACAAGGACTAGTGTTTGTTTATGAAGGATTTTTAGCGAGTCTAAAAGGGGAAGCATTACCGAGTAAGACGGTAGGGTCTTCAATGGATGATCTTGTTAGCGCTGAACATCATATGAATGTTCAAGGATTTATGGATACTGCTGATATTGAATTCGGCTTTTGTACAGAATTTATGGTTCGTTTTGAAGAAGGAAAAAAATCATTTGATGAAACGGCTTTTCGTAATGATTTAAGTGAATATGGGGATTCTTTACTAGTTATTTCGGATGATGAAATTGCAAAAATTCATATTCATTCAGAAACACCAGGTGAGGTTTTAACATATGGACAACAATATGGTGACCTTATCAAGATTAAAATTGAAAATATGCGTCAGCAACATACAGAAATCGTGGGAGAAGGATATTCCACTGGAGCAGCAACGAAAAAAACAGAGGTTCATCCATATGCAATTGTTACTGTAGCGATGGGGACTGGCGTTTCTGAACTATTAAAAAGCTTAGGTGCATCAGCAGTTATCGAAGGTGGACAAACGATGAATCCATCTACTGAAGATATTGTCAAAGCTGTACAAGCGGTTGGAGCAGAGCGCGTATTAATCTTACCTAACAACAAAAATATCGTAATGGCTGCCGAGCAAGCTGCGGAAATACTAGGTATCGAAGCTGCTGTGGTTCCTACTAAAACAATCCCGCAAGGAATGGCTGCAATATTAGCCTTTAACCCGCAAGCAACTGTCGAAGAAAATAAAAACAATATGACCGAAGCATATGCACATGTCAAAACAGGACAAGTAACATTTGCTGTTCGAGATACATCTATTGATGGAGTCGAGATTAAAAAAGATGATTTCATGGCGCTTGCAGAAGGTAAGATTGTACTTTCTAAACCTTCCTTAAAAGAAGTAACTACTAGCTTGATCAAGTCATTAATGGATGAAGAGTCCGAAATAGTTACGGTCATTTATGGAGAAGATGTAAGTGCAGAGGATGCGAACGAATTCGCAGCTTTTATTGAAGAACATTATAAAGATATAGAAGTAGAAGTGTATAATGGGAAACAACCACTTTACCCATATATCTTATCTGTAGAATAATTTAGAAACCATGTAGAGCTAATCTTCTCTACATGGTTTTTTTATGTTTATAATTTAGAGCGGAAAATATTATACAAGACCACATTAACTATTTAAGGTCTGGAACCCATATTTTATAAAGGATATTAGATTGGCTCTCTCTGTGCCATGAATGGTTTGGTTCGTATCCTAATACATACACTAGAAAATATATCCCCGTATCTAATTGCCGAAGTTTACTAGATAAAATATAATACTTTGTTTATTTTGAGGTTAGAGTGTAAAATGGGGGTACTAAAACATCATGTGGAGGTTTAATCAGTGAAATTTAAATCTGTTTTTGATATTATCGGGCCAGTTATGATAGGTCCGTCCTCCTCCCATACTGCTGGGGCAGCTCGTATAGGGCGAGTAGCTAGGGACTTATTTGGAAAACAGCCTACATGGGCAAGAATATATTTATACGGATCTTTCGCAGAAACATATAAAGGTCACGGAACGGATAAAGCAATTGTTGGTGGTTTGCTAGATTATGATACTTTTGATGAACGTATTAAAACAGCATTTGAGGACGCGAAGCAAGCTGGTTTAACATATGAATTTATACCAGAGACCGCACATACAGAGCATCCGAATACTACACGGATCGTCATTGGTGACGAAAGTCGTGAAATGTCTATGGTCGGAATTTCTATTGGCGGCGGAAAGACGGAAATTACAGAGTTGAATGGTTTTCCACTACGTCTTTCAGGTGAACTAGCGGCTATTTTAGTAGTTCACGAGGATCGTTCAGGGTGTATTGCAAGTGTGTCAAACTGTTTAGCAAAATATGATATTAATATTGGACATATGGAAGTTTCGAGACGGGAAAAAGGAAATATGGCTTTGATGGTTATTGAAATCGATCAAAATGTGAATGAACAAATATTAAATGAAATTAGTGAATTGCCTAATATTACGCAAGTAACAAGAATCGCCGATTAAGGGGGAATACAAATGGAAGTTCTATTTCGTAACGTTCGTGAATTAGTAGAGCGAGCAACCCGGGAAAACAAACTGATCTCTGAAATAATGATAGAACAGGAAATAATGATTACAGATCGTTCTAGAGAAGATATAATGGCTCAAATGGATCGTAATTTGACGGTTATGGAAGAGGCTGTTGAAAAAGGCCTTCGTGGTGTTCAATCTACTTCGGGTCTCACTGGTGGAGATGCAGTTTTACTACAAAACTATCTTAAAAAAGGAAATACTCTTACAGGAGGGCTTATGTTAGATGCTGTTAGTAAAGCAGTGGCAACTAACGAAGTTAATGCTGCTATGGGAACGATATGTGCAACGCCAACAGCGGGTTCGGCGGGAGTAGTTCCTGGTACTTTATTTGCAGTAAAAAACAAATTGAATCCTACTAGAGAACAGATGATACGGTACTTGTTCACATCTGGTGCTTTTGGATTTATAGTAGCGAATAATGCTTCTATTTCAGGAGCAGAGGGCGGTTGTCAGGCAGAAGTTGGTTCTGCTTCAGGAATGGCGGCAGCAGCAATCGTAGAAATGGCGGGAGGATCTCCTGCTCAATGTGCGGAAGCTTTTGCGATAACATTAAAAAATATGCTTGGCTTAGTTTGTGATCCAGTAGCTGGATTAGTAGAAGTACCTTGTGTGAAAAGAAATGCGATGGGTGCCGCTAATTCATTAGTGGCAGCAGATATGGCGCTAGCGGGTGTAACTAGTCGAATTCCATGTGACGAAGTAATAGATGCAATGTATCGAATTGGTCAATCGATGCCCTCTACTTTAAAAGAAACGGGTCAAGGCGGTCTTGCAGCAACACCTACTGGTAGATGGTTAGAGTCTAAAATTTTTGGTGGAGCAGTAGTTGGAAGTGGAAACTAATAAGCATGATTTAGTCGCTTCTCTAAAGGGAGTGGGAAGTAGTACAGCAAACGCCTTGCAAGACCTAGGTATTGTTACTTTAGAGGATTTAGTTATGACATTCCCTTATAGACACGAGGATTTCCGACTAAAAAATTTGGCAGAGACTGCGCATAATGAACGAGTGACAGTAGAAGGAAGGGTCGAAAGTGAGCCTTCCCTTCTTTTTTTAGGGAAAAACAAATCCAGAATGCAAGTTCGAATACTTGCAGGACAACACTTAATAAAGGCTGTATTTTTCAACCAAGGCTATTTAAAAGATAAGATAATTCCAGGTTCTATTGTAACCGTATCGGGAAAGTGGGATCGAGGTAGACAGGTCATTAATGTCTCTACTTTTTCGATTGGACCAAAAACGGATTTACAAGATTTTGAACCGGTATATTCTTTAAAAGGCTCGATCAATCAAAAAACATTTCGTAAGTTTATGAGGCAAGCATTGGATCATTTAAAGGGATCTTTAGTAGATCCACTACCAGATTCTATTCGATTACCTTACCGTTTACCAGGTATCTCTGATGCTTTAGAAGGTATTCATTTCCCTTTGGATGCAGAACATTCCAAAGATGCAAGAAGGCGTTTTGTGTATGAGGAATTATTAGTTTTTCAATTAAAAATGCAGGCTATTAAAAAGGTTCGAAAAGAACAAAATGTAGGAAATGGGATTGCCTTTCATAATGATCTAGTTAAGAAGTTAATCGAAACTTTGCCATATGAACTTACAGATGCTCAAAAAAGAGTCGTTAATGAGATATGTCGAGACTTACGGGAACCTCATCGTATGAATCGCTTACTTCAGGGGGATGTTGGGTCTGGAAAAACAATAGTCGCCGCAATTTGTTTATATGCCGTAATTACAGCGGGGTATCAAGGGGCATTAATGGCTCCTACCGAAATCTTAGCTGAGCAGCATGCTAGTTCACTTGACGAATGGTTAGCTCCTATAGGTGTCCGAATTGCTTTACTGACCGGTTCAACAAAAACTAAAGCTAGAAGAGCAGTCTTAGAAAATCTAGCAGCTGGGACTATAGATCTTTTAATAGGGACGCATGCATTAATTCAACCAGATGTTGTATTTAAAAAGCTTGGGCTTGTCATAACCGATGAGCAGCATAGATTTGGTGTGGAGCAGCGGAGAGTCCTAAAAGACAAAGGGGAAAATCCAGATGTTCTTTTTATGACCGCGACTCCTATTCCTCGTACTTTAGCTATTACGGCTTTTGGGGAAATGGATGTTTCTATTATCGATGAAATGCCTGCAGGTCGTAAGAAGATTGAAACACATTGGATGAAACCTAATCAGCTACATAAATTGATAGCTCGATTAAAAAGTGAACTGGCTACCGGAAGACAAGCTTATATAATTTGTCCATTAATCGAGGAGTCTGAAAAGCTTGATGTCCAAAATGCGGTAGATGTGTATAACATGATGACAGAAGAACTGAAGGGCACCTCCACAGTTGGTTTAATGCACGGAAGACTCCATTCGGATGAGAAAGAACAAGTAATGAGAGATTTCTCAGAAGGGGCTATCCAGGTATTAGTTTCCACTACAGTTGTAGAGGTTGGTGTAAATGTTCCGAATGCAACATTTATGATAATTTTCGACGCAGAGCGTTTTGGTCTAGCCCAGTTACATCAACTACGAGGTCGAGTTGGTCGAGGCGAACATCAATCATTTTGTGTATTGTTAGCTGATCCAAAGTCCGAAGAAGGAAAAGAGCGAATGGTTTCCATGACCGAGACTAATGATGGCTTTATACTAGCAGAAAAAGATTTAGAACTTCGAGGTCCTGGTGACTTTTTTGGGAAAAAACAAAGTGGACTTCCAGAATTTAAAGTAGCAGATCTTGTGCATGATTATCGTGCTTTAAATACTGCTAAAGTGGATGCTGAGAGGTTATTAGACTCTAAAGAATTTTGGGATTCGAGTGAAATGGCGGGACTCCGCGAGATGCTGATAAATTCAAAAGCTATGGATGGAGAACGAATTGATTAAAGAGAATGTAAGAAGGATTTTGAATCTATTCTTGCATTCTTTTTTTAATATTTATATACTGATATTAGTACCAAGTGCTAAAATGGTGGTGAGGATATGAAATACTCCAAAAAGGATAGGCAGAAATTACTTTTAGAAACATTAGATAAAAACCCGTTTGTGACGGATGAAAATTTAGCTTCTACTTTTCATGTAAGTGTTCAAACTATCAGACTGGATAGAATGGAATTATCTATTCCGGAATTGCGAGAACGTATTAAGTCAGTTGCTGCTCATAATTTTGGAGAAGACGTCAAGTCTCTTCCAATTGACGAAGTAATTGGAGAGATTATTGATATAGATTTGGATAAACAAGCGATTTCCATATTAGATATTACACATGATCATGTTTTTGCTAGAAATGGTATAGCAAGAGGACACCATTTATTTGCTCAGGCCAATTCATTAGCCGTTGCGGTTATAAATGATGATTTAGCGCTTACTCGAAAGTCTAATCTTACATTTGTCAAACCTGTAAAAGTAGGAGATCGTGTAATTGCTAAAGCAGTCGTGACATCCAGTGATGTCGAAAAGAATAGTACGTTAATAGAGGTTACTAGCAAGGTAGAAAATGAGACGGTTTTCGTTGGTCAATTTAGCATGTACCGAGTAACGATGTCATAAAAAAGGTGATTAATAATGAAAATTTCAATAGATGCAATGGGTGGGGACAATGCTCCTCATGAAATAGTAAAAGGCGTTTACGAGGCGTTAGAAGCGTTCCAAGATATAGAAATTCAGTTATATGGTGATGAGGAAAAGCTTGCCTCGTTAATAACAAAACATCAACGTTTAACAGTTATACATACAGATGAAGTAATTGAAGGGACGGATGAGCCTGTTCGTGCAATTAGAAGAAAGAAAAACTCCTCCTTGGTTAAAATGGCTGAATCTGTGAAAAGTGGAGATTCTGATGCTTGCGTGTCAGCGGGGAATACTGGCGCTTTAATGGCGGCTGGATTATTTATAGTTGGTCGTATCGATCAAGTAGATCGTCCTGCTTTAGCACCGACATTACCTACGCTTGATGGAAAAGGGTTTGTTATGTTGGATTTAGGTGCCAATGCCGATGCAAAACCTGAGCATTTAGAGCAGTTTGCGGTTATGGGTAGTATATATGCTGAGAAAGTTCGCGGTATTTCGAATCCTCGAGTGGGGCTGCTGAATATTGGGACAGAAGATATTAAAGGAAACGAGTTAACTAAAGCTGCCTTTAAGCTTTTAAAAGACGCACCTATTAATTTCGTGGGTAATGTTGAATCTAGAGATTTACTTACTGGAGTAGCGGACGTGGTTGTGACGGATGGTTTTACTGGAAACATGGTACTTAAAACGATTGAAGGTACAGCTTCGGGCATATTTACTTTATTGAAGGAAGCTTTTAACACATCTGCTAAAACAAAAATATCTTATTTACTGGCAAAAAATGAACTTAAAGTGTTAAAAAACACATTAGATTACTCCGAATATGGAGGAGCAGGATTATTCGGTCTGAAAGCTCCAGTTATTAAAGCGCATGGTTCCTCGAACGGTCGAGCTATCTATCATGCCATCAGACAGGCTCGTACAATGGTGGAGCATAATGTTGCGGACATAATTTCAACTACATTACGAAAGGAATCACCCAATGACTAAAATTGCTTTTATCTTCCCTGGCCAAGGTTCACAAACAGTGGGCATGGGTCAACAATTAGTAGAGAATAATACAGATTGTCATCATTTTTATGAACAAGCAAATGAAGTGTTAGGATTTTCTTTGAGTGAGCTTATGTTGAATGGACCTGCAGAGGAACTTACCAAAACCTATAATGCACAGCCGGCATTACTCACTACAAGTTCCATGATTGCACACAAACTAAAACAAGCTGGAATCATGCCTAATTTTACCGCTGGTCATAGTTTAGGTGAATATTCTGCCCTAGTTGCGTCAGATGTTCTAAGCTTTGCAGATGCAGTTTTATTAGTTCATCAACGAGGTTTATATATGAATGAAGCGGTACCTGCCGGAAAAGGTGCGATGACTGCGATTCTCGGATTAGGCAAAGATGAATTAGCAGCTGTTACTCATGATGTCACTTCAAACGGTGAGGTTGTGCAAATAGCTAATTTAAATTGTCCAGGTCAGATTGTTATTTCGGGAACTGCTGCAGGAGTATTAGAAGCATCAAGTAAAGCAAAAGAAGCTGGTGCTAAAAGAGCGATTCCTCTAGTAGTTAGTGGACCATTCCACTCCGAACTAATGAGACCTGCAGCGCAGCAATTAGATGCTGCAATTTCAGCAATTGAACTAAAGCAAGCTTCTATACCTGTCATTTCAAATGTAACTGCTGAACCAGTTACAGAAGCTAGCCATATTAAAAATTTACTAGTTGAACAATTGTATTCACCTGTTCGTTGGGAAGAATCGATTCAACAGATGATAGAGCAAGGAACGACTATTTTTGTAGAATGTGGTCCTGGTAAAGTCTTAAGTGGTTTAGTGAAAAAGATCGATCGATCTGTAACTACTTATTGTGTGCATGATGAAGAGACATTACAGCAAGTTATTACTGAGCTAGGAGTTGAGCAACATGGGTAAATTAGATGGGAAATCTGCAATTGTAACTGGTGCTTCTCGCGGGATAGGAAAAGATATTGCTTTATACCTTGCGAATGAGGGAGCTAAGGTTGCTGTTAACTATAGTGGGAGTAAAGAGAGAGCAGAAGCTGTGGTAGAAGAAATTAAAGCTTCAGGTGGAGAGGCTTTTGCTATTCAAGCGAATGTAGACAAAGCAGATGATGTTCAAAATCTAATAAGCTCCACTTTAGAGAAATTTGGTTCGATTGATATTTTAGTAAACAATGCTGGTATCACTCGTGATAATCTACTTATGCGTATGAAGGAACAAGAGTGGGATGATGTGCTTAATACGAATTTAAAAGGTGTCTTTCTTTGTACAAAAGCAGTGACAAGACAAATGATGAAACAACGAGCAGGGAGAATTATTAATATTACGTCGATTGTTGGAGTTTCTGGGAATGCAGGGCAGGCCAATTATGTCGCTGCTAAAGCTGGGGTTATCGGTCTAACTAAGTCATCTGCTAAAGAATTGGCCAGTCGTAATATAACAGTGAACTCGGTTGCACCTGGATTTATAACAACAGATATGACAGATGCTTTACCGGAGGATATTAAGTCTCAAATGTTAAGCCAGATTCCACTAGCTAAATTTGGAAATCCGGTAGACATCGCTAAGGCGGTTGCATTTTTAGCCTCGGAAGACGCAAATTATATAACTGGTCAAACAATTCATGTAAATGGCGGCATGTATATGTAAGGCTCCAGTCTATATAGGAGTTTTATGTATAAATTGTAGTAGCACTTTCATTACAAAGCAGTTTTTTGTATAATCATTGAGGGGAGGTGACTAATGTGTCAACTGTTTTAGAACGCGTAACTAAAGTAATCATCGATCGTCTAGGAGTAGATGAGAACGAAGTAAAATTAGAAGCATCTTTTCGTGAAGATTTAGGTGCAGACTCTCTAGATGTGGTAGAATTAGTAATGGAATTAGAAGATGAATTCGATATGGAAATTTCAGATGAAGATGCTGAACAAATTTCTACTGTAGGTAGTGCAGTTAAATATATTGAAAGCAAACAAGGTTAAATATTATGCAGTAGGAAGTCTACTACATAAAATTTAATAGTAGCAGAGGCGTTCTACTTATTCCATGTGAATAAGAGAACGTCTCTATTTCTTTTTGCACATTAGGCTAGAAACGGGTAAACTTAGATGAACATATGATAAGTGGAAAGGCAGATAATTCATGAAAGTAAATCGCAAAAAAAATAATATTCGCAGAGTAATTTTTTCAGAAACTGTAAAAGAACAATTTGAGCAGTTTCAGGAGCATTTCCAAATAAGATTTGAAAATCCAACATTATTGTATCAAGCCTTTACCCATTCATCTTATGTGAATGAGCATCGTCGTAAATTTTTTGCCGATAACGAACGTCTAGAGTTCCTTGGAGACGCAGTATTAGAATTGTCCGTTTCTCAATATTTATTTCAAAAATATACTGGCATGAGTGAAGGAGAGTTAACTAAACTCCGAGCGGCCATCGTTTGTGAGCCATCTCTTGTATTGTTTGCAAATGAGTTGAACTTCGGCAAATATGTATTGTTAGGAAAAGGGGAAGAGCTAACGGGCGGTCGTGAAAGACCTGCACTTTTAGCAGACGTTTTTGAAGCATATATCGGTGCATTATATTTAGATCAGGGATTAGAAACAGTTATAGAGTTTTTAGAAAAAATTGTTTTCCCCAAAATCGAACTCGGTGCTTTTTCGCATGTGATGGATTATAAAAGTCAATTACAAGAAATTATTCAACAACAAAATATTGGTACGTTAAGCTATGAAATAGTAGAGGAAAAAGGACCGGCTCATAATCGTACTTTTGTTTCTCGGGTTATTTTAAACACTAAAGAACTGGGTATCGGCGATGGTCGTTCTAAAAAAGAGGCAGAACAACAAGCTGCAAGACTTGCTATACTCGCATTAAGGGATTCAGAACAGGGGGAATAGTCATTGTTCCTTAAAAGATTAGAAATTATTGGATTTAAATCTTTTGCAGACCGTATTGGAATTGATTTTGTTCCAGGAGTTACTGCAGTAGTAGGGCCAAATGGTAGTGGAAAAAGTAATGTTACAGATGCAATAAGATGGGTTTTAGGAGAGCAGTCTGCTAAGTCTCTTCGAGGTGCAAAAATGGAGGATGTCATTTTTGCCGGAAGTGATTCTAGAAAAGCATTGAACTTTGCAGAAGTGAACTTGATATTAGATAATGCAGACCAACGGGTAGCTCTTGATTTTTCGGAAATTAGTGTGACTAGAAGAGTGTTCCGTTCTGGTGACAGTGAATACTTGTTAAATAAACAAACATGCAGATTGAAGGATATTACGGACTTATTTATGGATTCAGGGCTTGGAAAAGAAGCGTTTTCTATTATTTCTCAAGGTCGGGTCGACGAAATACTAAATAGTCGACCTGAAGATCGCCGTACTATTTTTGAAGAAACTGCAGGTGTTTTAAAGTACAAGCAACGAAAAAAGAAAGCTGAATTTAAGCTAATTGAAACAGACGATAACTTAAATCGTGTTCTCGATATTTTGCATGAATTGGATAGTCGAATGGAGCCTTTGCAGATTCAATCCTCTCTGGCGTCCGATTATTTAATGATGTCTGCAGAACTTAAGGATATTGAAATTGCAGTTATCGCTCATGATTTAAGGGATTTTGTTCAAGAAAATATGGAATTAAAAACAAAGTTAAGCGAACTTCAGCACATCAAACAGTCTCTACTTTTACAAATTGACGAGCTGGAAAAAAATATTCAGCAAGACAGAAAAGTAATGACCGCTATTGATGAAAAGTTGGATACAGAGCAAAGTGAACTAGTAGAATCCAGTTCTGAATTAGAACGCTTGGAAGGCAGAAAGCTGCTTTTGGCGGAGAAACAACAAAATGCTAGTCAACAAATATCGCAGCTTAAAAAGGCGCTAGCAGAAGAACGATATAAAGTTCAAACGCTAGAAGAGCAAATGAAAACGAATAACAAAGAAAAATCTAATAAACAAGCTCAACTTAAAGTACTTCGTGCTAAAAAGGTTCAAATCGATCATGTGTTGAGTAAATCTGCTTCTGAAATGGAAGAAGAAATTGAAGATTTGAAAAGTACATATATCGATTTGCTAAATGAAGAAGCAACTATGAAGAACGAGATGAAACATATGGAGCAACAACTTCACTTTGAACTCGTTACTTCAGAAAAAATGGTTGCAGACTACCAAGAAATCAAAAACGAATTAGAAAAGCTAACAATCCGCAAAAACGAGTTAGACCCGTTATTGTCAAAATGTCAAAAGGATCTACAAGCAAGACTTACGGATTATAAAACAAAAAGAGAAGTTTCAGAACGTCTAGAAGGTTCCTTTGAAGAGCAACAAACAATGCTTCAAAAAGCCTATCAGATGAAACACCAAATGCAAGCAAGAAGAGATTCATTGGAAGAGTTAGAATCTGAGTTTTCCGGGTTTTTCCAAGGAGTTAAAGAAGTTCTTATTGCTCGAGATAAGAAGGAACTAAAAGGTATTCACGGAGCAGTTGCTGAACTAATTCAAATACCAGAATCATATATGACGGCAATTGATACTGCTATTGGTCCGCAATCTCAGCATATAATTACGGATAGTAGCCAGGATGCTAGAATTGCAATAGATTGGTTAAAGAAGAAAAGGGTAGGCCGAGCAACATTCCTACCACTACAGGTTATGAAATCTCGTAAAATAAACGAGTTCACACTCAATTCTATTCAAGACCATCCATCTTTTGTAAATACAGCGGATAAACTTGTTAATTATTCTGAAGGCTATCAAATTATTGTAGAAAATCTTCTTGGTAATATTATAATTGCCAAAGATTTAAAAGGGGCCAATGAAATGGCTGCTCGACTGCAATATAAATTCCGTTTCGTTACATTAGATGGAGATGTAGTAAATGCCGGAGGATCTTTAACAGGGGGGTCTGTTAAACAGCAGTCTTCTTTATTTACTCGTAAAGCAGAGCTTGAACAACTTAATGTCAAACTAGTTGAACTAGAAAAATCTGTTTTAGAAGCAGAAGTTTCTGTTTCTAGAAGAAAACAAGAAGTACAAGACTTGAAAATAGATTTAGAAGACACTCGAATTTCTGGTGAGCAACTAAGAGAATTAGAGCATAAACTTCTTTCAGAATCTAGAGAATGTGCTGCTATAATTTCTAGATTGACAAGTCAGTTATTGGAATATGACGAGGAAAAAACAGAGAAGAATCATCTCCATGAAGGCTTAGTTCAGAAAAAAGCCCAAACTGCTGCCAGAAGTAAAGAAATTAACGAGTCATTGATTTCTATTCAGAAAACAATTGATGAACTACAGTCATTGAAGCAACAATCTTTGCAAGAGAAAGATAAATTCCAAAATGAGTTAGGCGAATTACTTTCTCTTATCGCTGTTGTCAATGAACAACTATCTCAACTTGAGAAAGAAAAAGTTCTTTTGGAACAGTCTAGTACGGTGAGTGTACAAAAAGTGACAACCTTACAAAAGGAAATCGCTTGGTATGAAAATGATGACCAAGGGGAGACATCTCCGGAAGAATTAATAGATCTAATCGAACAACATAAAAAGAAAAAAGAGTATTTAATCGTTCAAATACAATCAGGTAAAACTAAGCGGTCAGAACTTGCGCAATTAATATTGCAAGCAGAACTGTCATTAAAACAATTGCAACAACAAGCTAATATACATCTTATGGATGAACGAACGTTAGACATAAAACAAAGTAAAATTGAAGTAGAAATGAAGTCGTTACAAAATCATTTAGAAGAAACCTATGAAATGACATTAGAAGATGCAGAGCAGGATTATCCATTTGACATGGACGAGGATTTGGCCCGTAAAAAGGTCAAATTATTAAAGCGCTCTATTGAAGAATTGGGTCCGATAAATCTTAGTTCCATTCAGGAGTTTGAACAAGTAAACGAACGTCATTCATTCCTAACTGAACAAAGAGAAGATTTGTTATCTGCTCAAGAGACATTACATGAGGTTATTAAAGAAATGGATGAAGAGATGACCATTCGTTTTGAAACAACCTTCAATGAAATTCAACGTCATTTTAAAGTAGTGTTCCGAGAACTATTTGGTGGTGGTCAGGCAGATTTGTTATTAACAGACCCAACGTCGTTACTTGATACGGGGATAGAGATTCTGGCTCAACCTCCAGGGAAAAAACTACAAAACCTTTCTTTATTATCTGGTGGAGAACGAGCACTTACAGCCATTGCGTTACTATTCTCGATTTTACGAACACGTCCAGTTCCATTTTGTATTTTGGATGAAGTGGAAGCAGCACTTGACGAGGCTAATGTCACACGTTATAGCGATTATTTAAAGAAATTCAGCAACGATACACAGTTTATCGTGATTACACATCGTAAGGGTACAATGGAAGGCGCGGACGTCCTATATGGTATTACCATGCAGGAATCTGGTATTTCTAAATTAGTTTCTGTTAAATTAGAAGAGGAATTAGTAACTTAAAAGGAGTTTATATATGAGCTTTTTTAAAAAATTCAAAGAAAAAATGTTAGGTTCTACTCCAGAAGCAGAAGAAACAGTTTCTATTACAAATAAGTTTAAAGAAGGTCTTTCCAAAACAAGAAACCAGTTTACATCAAAGGTGAATGATCTAGTAGCCAAATATCGTAAAGTGGACGAAGACTTTTTTGAAGAACTAGAGGAAATATTACTGCAAGCGGATGTAGGTTTCGAAACAGTTACAGAATTGATGGATTCATTACGCTTTGAAGTACAACGCAAAAATATTAAAAATACTTCTGGTATTCAATCGGTTATTTCTGAGAAGTTAGTAGAAATTTATAATGCTGGTGAGGACGACGTAACGGAGCTTCAACTTGAAGAAAGTGATTTATCTGTTATTTTGTTTGTCGGAGTGAACGGCGTTGGTAAAACAACGACGATAGGAAAACTTGCCCATCGTTTAAAAGGGGAAGGGAAAAACGTTATGCTAGCAGCGGGGGATACGTTCCGTGCTGGGGCTATCGAACAGCTGCAAGTTTGGGGAGATAGAGTAGGGGTCGAAGTTATTAAGCAGTCAGAAGGCTCCGATCCTGCAGCAGTTATGTATGACGCTGTAAGAGCTGCTAAGTCTCGCGGTGTAGATGTGCTAATCTGTGATACTGCAGGTAGGTTACAAAACAAAGTGAACTTAATGAATGAGTTGGAAAAAATTCATCGTGTAATTTCTCGTGAAATACCAAATGCTCCTCATGAAGTGCTACTTGCGCTTGATGCTACTACAGGACAAAATGCACTTGTTCAAGCACAAACGTTTAAAGAAGTAACAAATGTAACGGGTATTGTCTTAACTAAGCTAGATGGTACGGCAAAAGGTGGTATCGTACTCGCGATACGCAATAAACTGCATATTCCCGTAAAGTTTGTTGGTCTAGGAGAACAGATGGATGATTTACAACCATTTGACGCAGAAAAGTATGTATATGGTCTTTTCGCTGATGGATTAGACTTGGAAGAAGCAGAAGAAATAGAGTCAGACAAGTAATTTTACTTGACAGATGTCTTTTCTCTTACTAAACTAGAGTATGATAAGTGATTAGCGAATGGGGGAAGTAATAACCCCATGCTGTAATTGATATGGTAAGGAGAGATGGAAATGATTGAAAAAACAACTCGCATGAATTTTCTCTTCGATTTTTACCAGGCTTTATTAACAGATAAACAAAGAAGCTATATGCAACTTTATTATTTAGATGATTTGTCTCTTGGGGAAATAGCAGAAGAATATACTATTTCAAGGCAGGCTGTATATGACAATATACGTCGAACTGAAGCTATGTTAGAAGAGTATGAGGAAAAACTAAGTCTGTTTTCCAAATTTCAACGTAGACAAGAAACGGTGGAACAACTGCTTTCTCTTGTAGAAGATCAATCATCTGAAAAAGAACTGATTCAACTCATTAATCAATTAAAAGAATGGGATTAGGAGGCGAACGTGCATGGCGTTTGAAGGATTAGCAGAGCGACTCCAAGGTACACTTCAGAAGATTAAAGGTAAAGGTAAAATCTCTGAAGCTGATGTAAAAGAAATGATGAGAGAAGTTCGTTATGCACTTCTTGAGGCAGACGTTAACTTAAAAGTAGTAAAAGAATTCGTTAAAAATGTATCGGACCGTGCCGTTGGTCAAGACGTGATGAAAAGTTTAACGCCTGGTCAACAGGTTGTTAAAATCGTTAAAGATGAATTGACCGAACTGATGGGTGGAGAGCAAAGTCAAATTTCTTTCTCTACGAGACCACCTACGGTTATTATGATGGTCGGTTTGCAAGGGGCAGGGAAAACAACTACTACTGGTAAATTAGCCAATGTCCTGCGTAAAAAGTACAACAAAAAACCTTTATTGGTTGCTGCGGATATTTATAGACCAGCGGCCGTTCAACAGCTGCAAACTATCGGGAAACAGCTTTCTTTACCTGTGTTTGCATTGGGGACTGATATTTCCCCTGTTGAAATTGTTAAGCAGGCTATAGAACAAGCCAAGGAAGAACATCACGATGTAGTTATTATAGATACTGCTGGACGTCTTCATATTGATGAGACACTTATGCAAGAGTTAAAAGATATACGCGCAATTAAAGAACCTGATGAGGTATTTTTAGTTGTAGATGCGATGACTGGTCAGGATGCAGTCAACGTAGCAAATAATTTTAACGAAGCTATAGGTATTACCGGTGTCGTTTTAACGAAATTAGATGGAGATACACGTGGTGGTGCTGCGTTATCTATTCGCTCCGTTACTCAAAAACCGATTAAATTTGTCGGGATGGGTGAAAAAATGGATGCATTAGAGCCTTTCCATCCGGAACGAATGGCTTCTAGAATTTTAGGTATGGGCGATATGATGTCACTTATCGAAAAAGCTCAGGCAAATGTCGATGAAGAACGTGCGAAGGAATTAGAAGAGAAATTCCGTACGCAAAGTTTCACATTCGATGATTTCTTAGAGCAAATTGGTCAAGTGAAACAAATGGGACCTTTAGATGAAATTCTAAAAATGTTACCAGGTGCAGGTAAAATCAAAGGGTTGGAAAATGCGAAGGTAGATGAAAAACAGATGGATCGTGTAGAAGCCATCATTTATTCGATGACTACGCAGGAAAAAACAACTCCCGAGATACTTAATGGACCAAGAAAAAAGAGAATTGCTAAAGGGTCTGGTACATCTATTCAAGATATAAACAGATTACTGAAACAATTTGAAGACATGAAAAAAATGATGAAACAAATGACCAATATGCAACAAAAAGGCAAGAAAAAGATGAAAATGCCTGGTCTAGACTCATTATTTAAATAAAAAATATAGGGTGTTAAGAAAAAACACTTTACAAACAAATAAAAGCTTGATAATATACTATCTTGTGTGAAACTATTCGGAGGTGCAATGAAAATGGCAGTAAAAATTCGTTTAAAACGTATCGGAGCTAAAAAGTCTCCTTTCTATCGTATTGTAGTAGCAGACTCTCGCTCACCACGTGATGGTCGTCAAATTGAAACAGTAGGTACTTACAACCCACTTACTAAACCAGCTGAAGTTAAAATTAACGAAGAATTAGCGTTAAAATGGCTTCAAGACGGTGCAAAACCATCTGATACAGTACGTAACTTGTTCTCAGAACAAGGAATTATGGAGAAATTCCATAACGCAAAACTCGGCAAATAATCGGAGGGGACAATGTGAAGCAGCTGATCGAAGCAATCGTTAAACCGATAGTTGATTATCCAGAAAATGTGAAGGTTGAAAAAGAAGAAAATATAAACCGTATAGTTTATAAACTTTCTGTTCATCCTGAAGATATGGGAAAAGTAATTGGCAAACAAGGGCGTGTCGCGAAAGCAATTCGTACAATTGTTTACTCAGCAGCAGGCAGTCACCAAAAGAAAAAAACATATGTCGACATATTAGATTAAAAAGGAAGAACAATTTGTTCTTCCTTTTTTGATAGGTAGAAAACATTATACTCAGTATAAGCGTAGCTCCGTATATAAAAATGTCCTGTTAACAATTGTTTAAGGAACTTGTTAGAATGAATAATCCCATGATTTTCGTTACAGTTGGACGCTTTCCGCGGGCGTTTCCTCAGCCTCTTCGCTTTGAAAACATATGCTCCTGCGGTTACTCGTCGCAAAGGCATTACCCAAACAAAGTTTGGCCAATGTCTTCGCTGCGGGGTCTTCGCCTAACGCTTTCCCGCTGGAGTCGCCACCTTGCACTACAATCAATTTGTGCAGTACTACACAAAAGATTGGGCATAGTTTATCACTAACATAAAAAGATTGGTCAAATTTTTAGCGATCAGTTAAAATCAATTGTAATTATTTTAAATTAAAAAATGTTATCCAATAATAGATGAAGAATGCAGAAATCAATTTATATTATTTGAGAGAAAATACGACATTGTATGCAACTTTTCTTATATTAAGTGGTTATGGTTGAATGTAGCGCAGGTCGGCGACTCCAGTGGGACAGCACGAGGGAGAGACTATAGGCTCGAGCCGTGCCCACGGAAAGCGTCCGACCGGAGTGGAAATCAACGGCATATTTAAATTTTTTTTGACTAGGAGGTAATCTTAATGGAATGGTTTAATGTAGGAAAGATAGTAAATACACATGGTATTTGGGGAGAGGTTCGAGTAATCTCCACGACTGACTTTGCAGATGAACGCTACGAGGTTGGAAGTGAACTTGCTTTACATAAAGCGGATGGTTCTAAACCAATTATGGTTAAAGTAGCAAGTCATCGTAGACATAAGAACTTTGATCTATTAACTTTTGAAGGTTATTCATTGTTAAAAGATGTAGATGTATTTCGTAATGCCATTTTAAAGGTATCTGAAAAATATCTTTCAGATTTAGAAGAAAATGAGTTCTATTTTCATGAAATTATAGGCTGTACAGTAGAGTCTACGGATGGCGAAATCATTGGAACTATAACGGAAATTATTCAAACGGGTGCTAATGATGTTTGGACAGTACACCCAGAACAAGGGAAAAAAGATCACTATATCCCATATATTGAGGACGTAGTCAAATCAATTGATATTGAACATAAGAAAATTACCATAGAAGTATTGGATGGTTTACTGTCATGATGAATATTCACATTCTTTCTCTTTTTCCAGAAATGTTTACTGGTGTATTTAACTCATCTATTTTGAAAAAGGCCCAAGAAAAGAATGAAGTAGAAATAAACGTAGTGAATTTTAGAGACTACTCAGGGAATAAACATCATCAAGTAGATGATTATCCTTATGGTGGTGGGGCGGGTATGGTATTAAAGCCAGAACCTATTTTTAATGCCATAGAGGCGCTTCCGCCGAGTCAAGGGACAAATAGACGTATTATCCTTTTGTGTCCACAGGGAGAGCGTTTTACGCAGAAAAAAGCGGAAGAGCTTGCTATGGAACAAGAGCTTGTTTTTATTTGCGGACATTATGAAGGCTACGATGAACGAATTCGGGAATATCTAGTTACTGATGAAATTTCTATAGGGGACTTTGTATTAACAGGCGGTGAGTTAGCAGCCATGACTGTGGTAGATAGCGTGGTAAGGTTACTGCCTAATGTATTAGGAAATGCAGAATCGCATGAAAAAGATTCTTTTTCGACTGGTTTGTTAGAGCATCCCCATTATACTCGTCCGGTTGAATATCGAGGTTATAAAGTTCCAGATGTTTTAATGTCTGGAAACCATGCGGCAATTGATAAATGGCGCAAACAACAATCTTTAAATAGAACGTTCACACGCAGACCTGATTTATTGGATCAAATAGAATTGACCTCGGAACAGGAATGTTTATTAAAAGAAATAAAAGGATAGTAATTTTATAATAATTATTGCGTCCGGTAATTAGGTGTGTTATATTTTATTATGTACTTTTATGGAAAGTACTGATTTTGGGTGTTCCGCTGCAACAGCAACTGTGTGTAAGAGCATTCTACAGAAGGAGAGAAAATGATGCAAAACATTATTTCAGAAATCACTAAAGAACAATTACGTTCAGACCTTCCTACATTCCGTCCTGGGGACACAGTTCGTGTTCACGTTAAGGTTGTAGAGGGAACTCGCGAACGTATCCAAATGTACGAAGGAGTTGTAATTAAACGTCGTGGTGGCGGAATTAGCGAAACTTTCACAGTTCGTAAAATTTCATCCGGTGTTGGTGTTGAACGTACATTCCCTGTACACACACCAAAAATTGCAAACTTAGAAGTTACTCGTCGTGGTAAAGTTCGTCGTGCTAAATTGTACTACTTACGTGACCTACGTGGTAAAGCAGCTCGTATTAAAGAACGTCGTTAATAGCAAAAGTAGATGTTGTAGCAAAGGTGGTTCCACTTTTGCTACAACATTTTTTATTTGAAGATAAGAAACTATACAATGTAGCATGAACACCCGATTTAAAGAACATTTAAGGGTGAATAATACTACTGATTTCCGTAGAGCATATAATAGAGTCATTAAAAGGGTATTTACTTTTTGTTCATAATAAACAAATCACACAAACTCCACGAAAATTGGATATTTGTTTTTGCTTGAAAAGAGTTTTCCTTGTACAATAAAGAGAATAACCAAAGGGGGCAAGTTAATGGAACAAGCAAAAAAGCAAAAGAATGAATTATGGGAATGGTCAAAAGCTTTATTAATTGCTTTTGGACTAGCTGCGATAATTCGCTTCTTTTTATTCACACCTATCGTAGTAGACGGAGAATCAATGATGCCCACATTAGAAAATGGGGATCGTATGGTTGTTAACAAGATCGGCTATATGGTTGGTGAGCCAGATCGTTTTGACATAGTAGTATTCCATGCCCCAGAGCAAAAAAATTATATTAAACGTGTAATAGGCCTACCTGGTGATCATGTTGAGTATAAAGATGATCAATTATACGTTAATGGAGAAGAAGTAGTTGAACCTTATTTAGATCAATATAAAAGTGAAATAACAGAAGGTACACTTACAGATGATTTCACTTTAGAAGAGATTACTCAAAATGAGATAATCCCAGAAGGATATATTTTTGTTATGGGTGACAATCGAAGATATAGTAAAGACAGTCGACATATTGGACTAGTCGCTATTGATGAAGTTATTGGTAATACGAATATTGTTTTTTGGCCTCTGAATGAAATTGGTTTTATAAAGTAACAGGAGGTGCACGATGACAATTCAATGGTTTCCAGGTCATATGGCCAAAGCACGAAGAGAAGTAACAGAAAACTTAAAATTAGTGGATATCGTGTTTGAATTAATAGACGCACGATTACCACTATCATCTCGAAATCCAATGATAGATGAAGTGATCCATCAAAAAACGCGATTACTTATTTTAAATAAAATGGATATGGCAGATGAAATGCAGACTAAAAAATGGATTGCTTATTTCGAGGAAAAAGGACATCCAGCAGTGGCGATTAACTCTCTAGAGGGAAAAGGACTACAAACTGTATTCAAGGCCGCAAAAGAGCTTTTAAAGCCTAAATGGGACCGTATGAGAGATAGAGGAATAAAACCTCGTGCAATTCGCGCAATGATTGTTGGAATTCCGAATGTAGGGAAGTCCACGCTGATTAACCGTTTTGCCAAGAAAAATATAGCAAGAACAGGTAATACGCCTGGTGTTACGAAAAGACAACAATGGATCAAAGTAGAAAGAGAAATTGAATTGTTAGATACACCGGGTATCTTGTGGCCAAAGTTTGAAGATCAGCAAGTTGGTTATAAACTTGCGCTTACTGGTGCTATTAAAGATGCAGTTATTAATATGGAAGATTTAGCGGTATATGGTCTAAACTTCTTGCAGGACCACTATCCAAAGCGGATGGAAGAACGGTATCAGATTACACAAGTAAGCAAAGATTTAGTAGAAACTTTTGATCATATTGGCAAGTTAAGAAGATGTTATAGAAATGGTACCGAAATAGATTACGATCAAGTATCAGAACTAGTTGTTCGAGATGTGCGCAATCTAAATCTAGGTAGGTTAACGTTTGATTTTGTGGAAGAATATTAATGTTACTGATACCCTTTTTGCCAAATGGTAAAAAGGGTTTTCTCGTTTCTAAAGAGTGTTAGATGGAAGTGGATTTGTTGAATTTTATACATTATTGCCGATACATAGAATAAGAGATAGAAAGCTGATGTGAATGAGATGTTAAGTATAAAAGAGATAAAAGAAAAATTAGAGCAATCTACAGGTTTAGAAACATGGATAACGGAGTTAGAGCAGGATGAACGAATTGGTGCACGCAAACTGTGGACAAGTTGGAAAAGAAAACAACAACAATTACTAGTAGAACGTCAGGCACATGAAGAAAAAGTAGCCTTCGATAGAAGTTATTGTTCGGAGGATAAGAGTTTAGTAGCGGGAGTGGATGAAGCTGGAAGAGGTCCTTTGGCAGGTCCGGTCGTCACAGCTGCTGTAATCCTTCGAAATGATACAAAAGAATTAATAGGCCTAGATGACTCAAAACAAGTTTCTAGAACTAAACGAAATGAGCTAGCTATAGCGATTAAACAAAATGCAATTGCGTACAGCATACACTTTCAAACAGTTGAAAAAATCGATCAGTTGAATATTTATGAAGCAACGAAACAATCCATGACAGAAGCTGTATTAAACTTAGAAGAAAAACCGAATGTCGTATTAGTAGATGCGATGAAATTGCCTATTGACATCGAAACGCATTCTATTATAAAAGGGGATGCAAAAAGCTTGGCAATTGCAGCAGCATCTATTTTAGCTAAAACCGCTCGAGACGAATACATGGATCAGTTACATGAGCAATTTCCGATGTATTTATTTAACAAACATGCAGGCTATGGTACAAAGTTACATGTCGAAATGATAGAGAAATATGGTCCTACCCAGCACCATCGAAAATCATTTGAGCCGATTAAATCAATATTAAGAATGAGGTGATTACGTGACTTCCACATCTTTTTCAATTACTCAATCATCTGCAGCTTCCGGGATAACTTCTTCTTTACAAGCACCTATGAAGGAAGGGCAAGTAGTTCATGGAACGATTAAAAAATTGTATCCAAACCAAACTGCCGAAGTACAAATTGGCAATCAAAAAGTAATAGCAAAATTAGAGACTCCACTAAAAGCTGGGGATTCTCATTTTTTTCAAGTAGAGAAATCAGCACCTGAATTACAACTAAAGGTAGTCACAGGGCCTCTCACACAAGGAAATACGTTAGCACAACAAGGTCAACAATTATTACAAGCAATGAACTTACCAAAAACAACTGAAATGCAAGCAGCTGTGCAGTTTTTTATAAAACAACAATTACCGGTTTCTAAAGATACATTAGTACAAGTAGAACAATTATTAAAACAAATGCCAAAAGATGTAACGTTAAAAGTTGCCCTCGAGGCTATCCAAAAAATAGTCGATATGAAACTGCCTTTAACTTTTACTATGCTCCAGACAGTAATGAGCGGGAAATCTACGGATGGAATGCTTAATATTCTTCAAAATTTACAAACCCAATTAAAGCAGGATCAAACAGTTATGCCAGGTTTAAAAAATAATATCCTACAAAACATACAAAAGTTAGCAGAGCCATTTAATGGCCCAGTTGCTGGAGCGATACTAGGTAAGCAGATAGAAAATCTTCAAAACCAACAATCCCCTCTATCATCACGCTTACCGATTCTACAAACGTTAAAGGAATCCAATGTGCTGCCAGCTACTGCGAGCATTTCGAATCCAACCCCGATTACTGGTCAGCCGGCAATTGCAAATTCAGCTGGAGAATTGTTATTAAAACTTGAACAAGCTTCTCCTATAGAAAAGGGGCAAGTGTTAGAACAAGTTCGTAGTTGGGTTAGTCAACAATCTTCATTAACGACCACCCAAAAGAATGAAGTGATAGCTTTACTGAAAAATAATAGTCAACCTAATCAACTTCAGCTAGTGAATAATGCATTGACAAAAGTATTTGCCGAGCAAAGTCAGCAAGCAATTTTTACAAAAGATTTAAACGGGTTAACTCCCAAGGACCACTTGGTGTCGTTATTAGGGAAAGGCATTACGGAAGAAGCTATAACTCAAAATTTACAAAATGTAACGAATATAAGTAGAAACCCTGCCAACAGTAATATACTTACTCAAACGGTCATTCAAGCAGAGCAACAAGTTATGCAGCAATTAGATGGAAAAGCATTTGAGCACGCTATAAAAGATGTCTTACGATCTCTAGGATTCGGTTATGAAGCAAAACTAGGAAATAATAGCGAGGAAATAAGACAACTAGCTTCTCAATTAAAGCCACAAATTGTGGAGTTAATGCAAAACCAGACCATTTCTACTGCATTGAGAGATAGTGCAGAAACAGTGCTTGCACGCATGAATGGATTACAAATATTATCCAATGAAAATGGGCCGCAACATCAGTTGCTGATGCAAGTTCCTTTAGAGTTTCTAGGTAAAAAAATGGATGCTACACTTGAGTGGAATGGTCGGATGAAAGAAGACGGTAAAATCGACTCCGATTTTGCTAGGATTATGTTTTATTTGCAGCTAGATACTTTAAAAGAAACTGTTGTAGATATGCAAGTGCAAAATAGAGTCGTTTCGATTACTTTATATAACAATGACAAGGATTTAGTTCCAGTTGTAGATAAATTTAAAGAAATATTAAAGCAAGGGTTATCATCGGTAGGATATCAACTCTCGGGAGTATTCGTAAAAAGCTTTGAGGAACAAAAAATCACATCGGCTTTTATGGCAAAATCAAAGGCGCTTGATGCACAAGGAGTAGACATTCGTATATGAAAGATGAAAGGTATACTCGAAAAGAAGCTGTAGCAATATCGTATAATCCCGATCTTAATGATGCACCGAAGATAGTAGCAAAAGGAAAGGGTAAAATAGCAGAAAATATTTTAGCGAGAGCCGAAGAATTTAATGTTCCCGTCCAAGAGGATGCAAGTTTAGTAGAACTTCTCGGACAATTGGATATAAACCAATCGATTCCAGAGGAGTTATATCAGGCGGTAGCAGAGGTCTTTGCTTATATTTACAAAATAGATAAAGAAAAAGGAAATGCTATAAGATCTAACGACACATAGTCTGAATATTCGTCGTATTACGTAAATGCTATACTTTTGTGGACAAAATGTGACACTTTTAATACAATTAGAAGGGTAGTAAATTACTTGACATAAGTTTGATTGGAGGATGTAAGATGAATATCCATGAATATCAAGGAAAACAACTCCTTAGACAATATGGTGTAGCAGTTTCTAACGGGATTGTAGCTTTCTCACCTGAAGAGGCAGTTAAAGCGGCAAAAGAATTAGGAACAAGCGTTATCGTTGTTAAAGCTCAAATTCACGCAGGTGGTCGTGGTAAAGCTGGTGGAGTTAAAATCGCTAAAAATTTAGATGAGGTACGTGAATACGCGAAGGAATTACTAGGTAAAGTACTTGTTACTCACCAAACTGGTCCTGAAGGTAAAGAAATTAAACGCTTACTTATCGAAGAAGGAAGCGACATCAAGAAAGAATATTATGTGGGTCTAGTTTTAGACCGTTCAACTTCACGTGTAACATTAATGGGCTCTGAAGAGGGCGGTATGGACATTGAAGAAGTGGCTGCAAATTCTCCTGAAAAACTTTTCTATGAAGAAATTGATCCAGTTGTAGGATTAACAGGCTTCCAAGCACGCCGTATGGCATTTAATATGAACATTCCTGCTAAACTTGTGAACAAAGCAGCTAAATTTATGCTTGGTTTATATCAAGTTTATAAAGAAAAAGATGCTTCAATCGTTGAGATTAACCCATTAGTAGTAACTGCTGATGGCGATGTTTTAGCGCTAGATGCTAAATTCAACTTCGATGGAAATGCTCTATATCGTCATCAAGACATTTTAGAGATGCGCGACTATGATGAAGAGGATCCAAAAGAAATTGAAGCTTCAAAATATGACCTAAGCTATATCTCTTTAGATGGAAATATCGGTTGTATGGTTAATGGTGCTGGACTAGCTATGGCAACAATGGATACGATTAGCTATTATGGCGGATCACCCGCAAACTTCCTTGACGTTGGGGGCGGCGCGACTGCTGAAAAAGTTACAGAAGCATTCAAAATCATCCTTTCTGATAAAAATGTAAAAGGTATTTTTGTTAATATCTTCGGTGGAATTATGAAGTGTGATATTATCGCTGAAGGTGTTATTATTGCAGCGAAAGAATTAGGATTAGTAGTTCCACTTGTCGTTCGTTTAGAAGGAACTAACGTAGAATTAGGTAAAAAACTATTGAATGAATCGGGCTTAAATATCGTTGCTGCAGATTCAATGGCAGACGGCGCTCAAAAAATCGTTAATCTTGTAGGATAAGAAAGGCAGGGACAAAAAGTGAGCATATATATTAATAAAGATACTAAAGTAATTGTACAAGGAATTACGGGCTCAACTGCTCTTTTCCATACAAAGCAAATGTTAGAATATGGAACTAAAATCGTTGCTGGGGTTACACCTGGTAAAGGTGGAACAGAAGTAGAAGGAGTACCAGTTTTCAATACAGTTGAAGATGCTGTTAAAGCTACTGGCGCTAATGTTTCAGTAATTTATGTTCCAGCACCATTTGCTGCAGATGCGATTTTAGAGGCTGTTGATGCTGATTTAGATATGACTATTTGTATTACTGAACATATCCCAGTGCTAGACATGGTTAACGTTAGACGTTACATGGAAGGTAAGAAAACTCGTCTAGTTGGACCAAACTGTCCAGGTGTTATTACTGCAGATGAATGTAAAATTGGTATTATGCCAGGATACATCAACACTAAAGGTCATGTAGGAGTAGTATCTCGTTCAGGAACACTGACTTATGAGGCTGTTCTACAGTTAACTGATGCAGGTATTGGCCAATCTACATCTGTAGGTATTGGTGGAGATCCGGTCAACGGAACAAACTTCATCGATGTTCTAAAAGAATTCAACGATGACCCTGACACATATGCAGCAGTAATGATTGGGGAAATTGGTGGAACTGCAGAGGAAGAAGCAGCTGCATGGATCAAAGAAAATATGACAAAACCTGTTATTGGATTCATCGGTGGACAAACTGCACCTGAAGGCAAACGTATGGGTCATGCTGGAGCTATTATTTCTGGTGGACAAGGTACTGCAGAAGGAAAAATCAAAGCAATGGAAGCAGCTGGTATGAAAGTTGCAGCAACTCCATCTGTTATTGGTGCAACTTTAATCGAAGCGATTAAAGAAGCGGGTATATACGATTCTTGTAAAACACATTAATAAAGAGGTACGGCGCATCGGATGGTGCTGCCGTATTTTTTAAAATTAATATAACTGATTATTCGGTGATCTAAAGGCTGACTCCAGTGAGGATTCCCTTGAGCAACTTCAGAGTTCCCGAAATAGTATCAAACTTATATATTTCAGGGCTTTTAGCGTATGTAGGATACCTTAAAAGTGTCGTATTATCCGGTACAACACAAAGTTTTAAACCTGCAATAACTTATAAATCAGGCGCTCCCGCTTGTCAAAAAAAGGAGGAAACCAATGGGTAAGAGTCCGTTTATTAACCGCTTTTTAGCTTTACATTATGTGTTTCCAGTACCATTAAATAAGCTATTTCCTCTATTAGAATATGATCCAGAACTAGAAAAATTTGAAAAAATTCCCCCGCAAAAATTGGCGAAATTATGTAAAATATCCCTCGAACGTGCTATTAAACTCCAAAAAATATTCCTAGAATTTGTCGAAATTCCAATGCTGCAAATGTATAAAAAACACTCGATTATCCCCATTCTATTTTCTGATCCCAACTATCCTAAAAGTCTATTAGATTTGTATGACCCTCCTGCAGTAATATATTTAAAAGGTAAGACAGAACTACTTACGAACTCTAAGAAACTAGCAATTATTGGTTCGAGAAAAGCAACAGATTATTCGGCCGAAAGTATTAAGGCAATACTTCCTCCTTTAATACAAGAAAAGTATGTGATTATTAGTGGTCTTGCAAAGGGGGCAGACACATTAGCCCATCAAATAACTATGAGTTTAGGTGGAAAAACGATTGCAGTACTAGGAACAGGTTTCTTTCACGTTTATCCTAAACAAAATCTTAAGTTAGCTACCGATATGGAGAAAAGTCAGTTGTTATTAACAGAGTATCCTCCGTATATAACTCCACAAAAGTGGAATTTCCCTATGAGAAATCGAATAATAAGTGGACTCTCCCAAGGCGTAGTTATCACAGAAGCAACAGAAAAGAGTGGTACAGTTTCTACTATGGAACATGCTTTAGAAAATGGTAAGGAGATTTTTGCTATCCCGGGATCTATCCTTTCTCCGCTATCTATAGGACCGCATTTGCTTATATTGGAAGGTGCGAAACCTGTGTGGAATGGACATCAAATTCTAGAAGAGTTAAATAAATAAAAAAACAAAAAAATGAAAAGTCTTGCTTTTATAAGAAAACTGTTATACATTTTGCAACAGGTATTTGTTTTGTAGATTAAAGCGAGTTACCTTCTATAAGGAGGGAAATTTATGTCGGATTATTTAGTAATTGTAGAATCACCAGCAAAGGCAAAAACAATAGAAAAATATCTTGGGAAAAAATATAAAGTCAAAGCATCGATTGGTCACGTTCGTGATCTCCCTAGAAGTCAAATGGGTGTAAATACAGAAAATAATTACGAACCAAAGTATATTACAATTAGGGGTAAAGGCCCTGTACTACAAGAATTAAAAACAGCAGCCAAAAAAGCGAAGAAAATTTATCTCGCGGCTGACCCCGACAGAGAAGGGGAAGCAATTGCATGGCACTTAGCTAACTCATTAAACGTTGATATTGAATCAGATTGTCGAGTAGTATTCAATGAAATTACAAAAGAAGCAATCCTCGAATCGTTTAAACATCCTAGACCAATAAATATGGATTTAGTAGACTCACAGCAAGCAAGAAGAATTTTGGATCGACTTGTAGGTTACAATATAAGTCCTATCCTATGGAAAAAAGTAAAAAAAGGCCTTTCAGCTGGCCGAGTTCAATCTGTAGCTCTTCGTTTAATCATTGACCGGGAAAATGAAATTAATAGTTTCACGCCGGAAGAGTACTGGACGATTGAAGGACAATTTGACAAGAATAAGAAAGCCTTCGATGCACTTTATTATGGAAGTGAGAAAGAAAAGAGAAAACTTTCAAATGAAGAAGAAGTAAAAGAAGTACTGAAGTCGATGAAGGGCAAAAAGTTTGAAGTTGCTAATGTCGTTAAAAAAGAACGGAAACGTAATCCAGCCCTTTCTTTTACTACATCATCCCTTCAACAAGAAGCCGCAAGAAAATTAAACTTCCGAGCTAGAAAAACAATGATGTTAGCACAGCAACTGTATGAGGGAATCGACCTAGGGAAAAAACAAGGAACGGTCGGCTTGATTACTTATATGCGTACTGATTCTACAAGAATCTCGGATAGTGCAAAAGCAGAAGCTCAAGATTATATAAAAAACGAATTTGGATCTGAATATATTTCTACAAAAAAAGTAGAAAAGCAATCGAAAAAAGCACAAGATGCCCACGAAGCTGTTCGACCAACAAGTGTACTTAGAACGCCAAGTGAACTAAAAGCGATTCTATCGCGTGACCAACTAAAGTTATACAAACTAATATGGGAACGTTTTATAGCTAGCCAAATGGAATCTGCTATACTAGATACAGTGGCTGTTGACCTTAAAAATGGGGAAGTTTACTTTAGAGCAAATGGCTCCCAAGTTAAATTCCCAGGATTTATGAAAGTGTATGTGGAAGGTTCAGATGATCAAACCGACGATAAAGACAAGCTATTACCAGTTTTAGAAATCGGAGATAAAGTTAATGCATTGGCTATTGATCCGAAACAACATTTTACTCAACCTCCTCCAAGATACTCAGAGGCAAGACTTGTAAAAACATTAGAAGAATTAGGGATAGGTAGACCGTCTACTTATGCTCCAACATTAGATACGATTCAAAAACGCGGTTACGTTGCATTAGAGACGAAGCGTTTTGTTCCTACTGAACTTGGAACAATCGTCCATCAGCTAGTATTTGAATTCTTCCCGGAAATTTTGGATATTGAGTTCACGGCCCAGATGGAAAGAGATTTAGATAGTGTAGAAGAGGGACAAGTAAAATGGGTCGAAGTTATTGATGGCTTCTATCAAGATTTTGAGAAGCGTGTCGTGTATGCTGACGCTGAGATGGAGAAAATTGTTATAAAAGATGAACCAACAGGAGAAGATTGTGAAAACTGTGGTTCACCAATGGTATATAAATTAGGGCGTTATGGTAAATTTATGGCTTGCAGTAACTTCCCAGAATGTCGTAATACAAAAGCAATCATCAAAGAGATAGGGGTCCCATGTAAAGCATGTGGGGAAGGCCAGATTGTGGAAAGAAAAAGTAAAACAAAACGTTTGTTTTATGGCTGTAACCAATATCCAACTTGTGAATTTGTTTCTTGGGACAAGCCGATAAGTCGACCATGTCCGAAATGTAACGAAATGTTAGTGGAAAAGAAATTGAAAAAAGGTATACAAATACAATGTGTTGCGTGTGATTATAAAGAAGATCCGCAAAGTTAGAAAGAAGGATACGACATGACTGAAATAGTAAACGTTATTGGTGCAGGATTAGCAGGAAGTGAGGCAGCGTGGCAAATTGCAAAAAGAGGTATAAAAGTACGTCTTTACGAAATGCGCCCTGTTAAACAAACTCCTGCGCATCATACGGACAAATTTGCTGAATTGGTATGCTCCAATTCGCTTAGAGCTAACAACTTAACTAATGCTGTAGGCGTTATTAAAGAAGAAATGCGTATGTTGGACTCTATTATTATACAATCTGCAGATAACAGTAGTGTACCTGCAGGAGGTGCTCTTGCTGTAGACAGACATGATTTCTCGGGTAGAGTTACAGATGCTATACGCAATCATCCGCTAATCGAAATTGTCAATGAGGAAGTAACAGAAATTCCAGAAGGTATAACGGTAATAGCAACCGGTCCATTAACTTCTCCAGCTCTTGCTGAAAAAGTGAAAGACATGACTGGCCAAGACTACTTATATTTCTATGATGCAGCTGCTCCTATCGTTGAAAAGGATAGTATAGATATGGATAAAGTGTATCTAAAATCGAGATATGATAAAGGCGAAGCTGCATATCTCAATTGTCCAATGACGGAGGACGAATTTAATCGTTTTTATGATGCACTAATAGCTGCGGAAGTTGTGCCTTTAAAGGAGTTTGAAAAAGAAATTTTCTTTGAAGGCTGTATGCCAGTAGAAGTGATGGCAGCACGTGGGAGAAAGACATTATTATTTGGTCCGATGAAGCCTGTAGGTTTAGAAGATCCTAAAACTGGTCAACGTCCTTATGCAGTAGTTCAGCTTCGTCAAGATGACGGTGCAGGAACACTTTACAATATTGTTGGTTTCCAAACACACTTGAAATGGGGACCACAAAAAGAAGTACTGAAGTTAATACCTGGTCTTGAAAACGTAGAGATAGTCCGTTATGGAGTTATGCATCGTAATACGTTCATTAATTCGCCATATGTTCTAGAACCAACTTATCAGTTAAAAGCAAATAACCGAATTTTCTTTGCTGGTCAAATGACGGGTGTAGAAGGTTATGTGGAGTCAGCTGGTAGCGGGTTACTGGCCGGGATAAATGCAGCTAAGCTTGCAAAAGGGGAAGAATTAGTCGTATTTCCACCTGAAACAGCGCTTGGAAGTATGGCGAGATATATTACTGAAGCGAACCCGAGAAACTTCCAACCTATGAATATCAACTTTGGTTTATTCCCTGAATTACAGCCGAAAGTTAGAGATAAAAAGGTGAAAGTAGAACAATTGGCAAATCGAGCGTTGACGACAATTCGAAATTTTATGAAAAAGACTGCGTTATAATTGCTAAAAGCCTCTTAAAAGTTGTATACTTTTAGAGGCTTTTACAATGGTTTATACTGGAGTTGATAATCATTATTGGATTTGAAGAACTTCATGCATTTATACAATACATACAATTAGAAAAAAATTATTCCGTTCATACAGTTCAGGAGTATGAAAAAGATATAAAGCAGTTTTTATCTTTTTTAAACAATGAAGGTGTTACGGATCTAAATGAAGTTGAGTATATTCATGCAAGGTTGTATGTAACAAGGTTATATGATGAAAAGTTAGCGAGAACCTCTATTTCGAGAAAGATATCCTCCATTCGCTCTTATTATAAATTCCTACACAAAGAATATAATGTTCGAGATGATGCGTTTCAATCTTTGTTTCATCCTAAAAGAGAAAAAAAACTTCCTCATTTCTTTTATGAAGAAGAAATGGTGCAATTGTTTGAGGAAAATAAGGGAACAGATTCTCTATCTGTACGAAATATTGCTATTTTAGAACTATTATACGCGACGGGGATACGAGTGAGTGAACTTACATCGATTGAACTGCGTCATATAGATAGTAGCTATGGAGTCGTGCGAGTGATGGGTAAAGGAAGAAAAGAACGATATGTCCCGGTCGGTGATTTTGCTTTAGCAGCGATAGATGATTATTTACTGAATAGTCGACCAAAACTGATGAAGAAAACCTCCCATACATTTTTATTCGTCAATAGTCGAGGAGAGCATTTAACGACAGATGGCGTAAGATATATTTTGAACCAAATGTTGAAAAAAGCCTCGATGAACTCAACTATTTATCCACATATGCTAAGACATACATTCGCTACACATTTATTAAATAATGGCGCTGATCTTAGGAGCGTGCAAGAGCTATTAGGGCATTCCAGCTTATCTTCCACACAGATATATACACATGTAACAAAAGAGCATTTACGTAAAACTTATATGAATGCGCATCCGCGTGCGTAAATATTGGAGGTAAATTTAAATGGGTAATATTCATGCAACCACGATATTTGCAGTTAGTCACAATGGTAGCCAAGCAATGGCTGGAGATGGTCAAGTGACATTAGGTAACCAAGTAGTGATGAAACACACTGCGAAAAAAGTAAGAAGGCTTTTTAACGGTCAAGTTGTAGCAGGTTTTGCTGGCTCCGTAGCAGATGCTTTTACACTTTTTGAAATGTTTGAAGGCAAGCTATTAGAATATAACGGCAATTTACAAAGAGCAGCAGTCGAACTTGCTAAACAATGGCGAGGAGATAAAATGCTTCGTCAACTAGAGGCAATGCTTCTAGTGATGGATAAAAATAGTTTGTTACTTGTCTCGGGAACTGGAGAAGTAATCGAACCAGATGATGGTATTTTAGCTATCGGTTCTGGTGGGAACTATGCATTAGCTGCTGGGAGAGCATTAAAGCAGTTTGCAGGAGAGAATATGACGGCAGAAGAAATTGCTAAAGCGGCTCTAACTACTGCTGCAGATATATGTGTTTTTACAAACCATCAAATTATTGTGGAGGTATTAGGTGAATGAAAGAAGCTAACTTAACCCCAAAACAAATTACAGAGCATTTAAATAAATACATTGTTGGACAGGAAGCTGCTAAAAAAGCAGTAGCCGTTGCATTACGAAATCGTTATCGTCGACAATTATTAGACGATGAGATGAAAAATGAAGTGATTCCGAAGAATATTCTAATGATTGGACCTACCGGAGTCGGTAAAACAGAAATCGCTAGAAGAATTGCTAAGTTAACGAAGGCTCCATTTATCAAAGTAGAAGCAACCAAATTTACTGAAGTAGGCTACGTCGGTAGAGATGTGGAATCTATGGTAAGAGATTTAGTGGAAGCAGCTATCCGAATTGTTCGAGAAGAAAAGATGGAAGAAGTGAAAGACCAAGCAATTCGATTGGCGAACGACGCAATTGTTAAGTTACTTGTACCTTCTTTGAAGAAAAAGAATGCAAATTCCAATCCATTTGAAGCATTATTTGGAGGGAAGGAAGAAGATACTCCAGATGTAGAAGATACAGATGTACGTTTAAAACGTTCGCAAATTGCCGAAGATTTAAGAGATGGCAAATTGGAAGATGAGTTTATTACTGTGGAGGTTGTTGAACAAACTCCGTCTTTATTTGATGCTCTACAACCAGGTGGTATGGAGAGTATGGGCATGAATATGCAGGATGCCTTATCAAATCTTATGCCGAAGAAAAAGAAAAAGCGAAAAATGAAAGTAAAAGATGCTCGAAAAGTATTAATGCAAGAAGAAGCGAACAAACTAATAGACAAAGATGAACTTGCTCAAATTGCCATAGAAAAGACAGAACAAACAGGGATCATTTTTATTGATGAAATGGACAAAATAGCAAGTAAAAATAGTGGAGGATCTTCTGCGGATGTTTCGCGTGAAGGTGTTCAACGGGATATTCTACCAATAGTAGAAGGGTCTACGGTTACCACGAAATATGGTGCAGTTAAAACGGACTATATTTTGTTTATAGCAGCAGGAGCTTTCCATATGGCTAAGCCGTCTGACTTAATCCCTGAATTACAAGGTCGTTTCCCAATTCGTGTAGAATTAGAAAAATTGACAAAAGATGATTTTGTCCGTATTTTAAAAGAACCGCGCCAATCACTTATTAAACAATATGAAGCTTTATTGGAAACCGAAGGAGTAACCATTACGTTTTCAGAAGAAGCTATTGAAAGAATTGGTGAGATTGCGTATGAAGTCAATCAGGAGACCGATAATATAGGAGCGAGACGTCTTCACACTATTTTAGAGAAGATTTTAGAAGAGCTTTCTTTTGAAGCATCTGACATTTCTCCTGCTCATATACAGATCACTCCTGCATATATTGACGGCAAACTTGACAATATTGTGAAAAACAGAGATTTATCTCAATTTATATTGTAAAATCAAATCGTATTAGTATCTAAAACAATTAAAAACCTTTAGAATATTAAAATAAATAGGAAAATTAAATGGAGGATTCAATTCATGAATTTATTAACAAAAACAAGAAAGATTAACTCAATGTTACAAGCTTCTGCTGGTAAGCCAGTAAACTTTAAGGAAATGGCTGCTACTTTAAGCGAAGTAATTGAAAGTAATGCTTTCATCGTATCTAGAAAAGGAAAATTATTAGGTTTTGAAGTTTATCAACAAATTGAAAACGAACGTATTATTAAAATGATGGAAGAGCGTCAATTCCCTGAGAAATATACAAAAAACCTTTTTCATGTGGATGAAACATCATCAAATTTAGATGTATACAGTGAGCACTCGGTATTCCCTGAAGAAAACCGCGAACTATTTAAAGATGGTCTAACGACAATTGTTCCAATCATCGGTGGTGGAGAGCGTTTAGGTACACTAATCTTAGGTCGTCTGAAACAAGAATTTGAAGATGATGATTTGATCCTAGGTGAATACGGTGCAACAGTAGTTGGAATGGAAATCTTACGTGAAAAATCCGAAGAAATTGAAGAAGAAGCTCGTAGTAAAGCAATTGTACAAATGGCTATCAACTCACTATCTTACAGTGAATTAGAAGCAATTGAACATATATTTGAAGAGTTAGATGGCAGTGAGGGTCTATTAGTAGCATCTAAAATAGCTGATCGTGTTGGAATAACAAGATCAGTTATCGTTAATGCACTTCGTAAACTGGAAAGTGCTGGAGTTATTGAATCAAGATCACTTGGGATGAAAGGAACATATATCAAAGTATTAAATGATAAGTTTCTTGCAGAGTTAGCTCAACTTAAAATGAAATAATCTTTAAAACACCTTTCCTCGTCATGAGGAAAGGTGTTTTTTTATGGGAAGATTATCGCAAATACACATAGTTGTTTTTTACTATTTTGATGATAGAAACCTATACCATGACCAGGATTGACACATAATGTCGATGTTTATCAAATAAAAAGGAAAATAGTCCTATTAATTCATTGAAAAATGAATAGACACAATGTTACATAATCATTACAATTAGATTATTGTGATATTCAAAGATAGTTATTAAAAATTATGTCGAAATTTTTAAATAATGAGGTGAAAAAATGAGTATATTTAGTGGTACTATTTCAAGTTTAGAAAAAGGCTTAGACTTTTCTGCGACAAAACAAAAGACAATTGCGCAAAATATAGCAAATGTCGACACACCAAACTATAAGGCGAAAAGCGTCAGTTTTAATGAGTTTTTATCTAGTGCTAAGCAATCCACTATCTCTGCAAATAGAACACAAGCAAAGCATATTGATTTTGAAACTAAGTCAAGTACAGCAGGTGTGTTCAATTATTCAAATTACAGCTACAACCATAATGGTAATGGTGTAGACATGGATAAAGAACAAGCAAATCTAGCAACCAATCAAATCTACTATAATGCATTAATAGATCGAATGAGTGGTAAGTTAAATACGCTACAAACTGTTGTTAGGGGAGGAAGCTAATTATGTCTATATTCCACGGTATGAATACAACAGCATCAGCGTTAACAGCACAGAGGCTTAGAATGGATGTAATTTCCTCTAATATGGCAAATGTAGATACTACTCGAGCTAAACTTGTGAATGGTGAATGGCAAGCTTATAGAAGAAAGTCAGTAACATTGAAGCCAATCGATGGAAATTTTTCGAATTTTTTAAATGTAGCCATGGGTTCAACGGACAATAGAAGCGTTGGAAATGGAGTAAAAGTTACTAATGTAAAAGAAGATACAGAAACTCCTTTTAAATTAGTATACGATCCAACACATATTGATGCTGATGAAAATGGATATGTGGAAATGCCAAATGTTGATCCCTTAAAAGAAATGGTGGATTTAATATCGGCTACGCGATCTTATGAAGCAAATGTAACAGTTTTCAATGCAAACAAAGCAATGTTGTCTAAAGCTTTAGAAATAGGTAAATAAGAAAGAAGGTATAGTTTAAATGGCAATAGAATCCGTTTCATTATTTAATCCTTCACAAATAAATCCAGTTTCGCCAACTTCGAAACTAAGTCCTTCAGAAGCACAAGGTGACTTCGGTGATTTTTTAAAATCAGCCATTCAATCCGTAAATGAAAATCAAAAAGCTTCCGACGTAGCTACTGAAAAGCTTATAAACGGTGGCGATATCGAATTACACGATGTAATGATTGCCTCTCAAAAAGCAAGTATTACATTAAATACTACCTTAGAAATTCGAAACAAAGTTGTAGAGGCATATCAAGAAATTATGCGTATGCAAGTTTAACCTCTTTCGGTTAACGCGATAAATTTGGCAAAAATATTCACCATAACCGGAGGATAATAATGAATGAACGTATAAAGAAAATGACAAGCGACGTAACATTTTTTTGGAAAAGTCGCACTAAAATGCAAAAAGGAACAATGATTGGCAGTTTGTTAGCTGTTATTATTCTGGCGATAATTATTACTACAATGATGAATAAAGTTAACTTCGTTCCGCTGTACACAGATGTATCTCCATCTGAAATAGGACGTATTAAAGAAACATTAGATGCACAAGGAGTTCCCAATGAAATTGCTCCAGGAGGGACATCTATCCTAGTACCAGCAGAGCAAGTGGATTCGTTATTAGTACAACTAGCTGCGGAGGGTTATCCACAATCAGGTATGATTGACTATAATTTCTTCTCTCAAAATGCTGGATTTGGTATGACTGATAATGAGTTTAATGTACTAAAGCTAGCTTCTATGCAAACAGAACTCGGTAAGTTGATAAAAGGTGTCGAGGGAGTAAAGGAAGCGCAAGTAATGATTACATTGCCGGAAGAAGGTGTATTTCTTTCACAAAGCAATGAAACTGCTAGTGCGGCAATAATTTTGAATACAGAGGCTGGGTATAAATTTACAGATTCACAGATTTTGTCCTTATACAACTTAGTATCCAAGTCCATTCCTAATTTAGCTGCAGAAGATATTAGTATTAGAAACCAGTACTTAGAGTACTTTGACTTAGAACAAGCAAATGCAAACACAGCCGGGGCAAATGTAACCGATCAAATGTCAATCAAGAAAACAATTGAGCGTGATTTACAACGTCAAGTTCAAACGATGTTAGGTACTTTGATGGGACAAGATAAAGTAGTTGTCTCTATTACTACAGATATTGATTTTAAACAGGAAAATCGAGAAGAGAATCTAGTAGAACCTGTTGATGAAGAAAATATGGCTGGAATTGAAATTAGTGCACAGCGTATTTCTGAAACCTTTACCGGTGAAAATCCTGTAGCAGGAGGTACTCCGGCAACAGAAGATGCAACTGACAATTTCACGAACTATGTAGAAGGCTCCACATCAAATGGAGATTATGAACGACTAGAAGATACGATTAATAGTGATGTAAATCGAATTAAAAAAGAGATAGTTGAAAGTCCTTATAAAATTAGAGACATAGGCATTCAGGTTATGGTGGAACCACCTAATCCAGAAGATGTAACAACTATGCCTGACGGTGTAGAACAGGATATAGAACAAATTCTTGCAACAATCATCCGCACTTCTATAGATGAAGAAGCAGGAGGAGAATTGACAGAGGAATTACTACAAGAAAAAATTGTCGTATCAGTACAACCATTTAATGGGAAAGCTACTGCGGTAGCAAATACACAATCAGCTATTCCTTGGTGGGTTTATGTAATAGGTGGAATTCTACTTGTTGCAATAATTCTATTAGTAGTATCTTTACTTCGCTCTAGAAAAACCGATGAGGAAGAAATGATTATTCTAGAAGAACAACGTGAGGAATTTAATGTCGATGATATTAACACAGAAAAAGAAACAGAATCGACTCTTAGACGAAAACAATTAGAGAAAATGGCGAAAGATAAGCCAGAAGAATTTGCGAAGTTATTACGTACTTGGATAGCGGAGGATTGACTTTATACCAAAAATAAAGTTAAAGCCTCCGGCGAATGTCATAGATTCTGAAACAATATTATCCGGCTTGCCGGATTCAAAATCTTGATGTAAGTACGCCGAGGCGTAATTGATTGGGGGAACGGCTGTGAACAAGAAAGAAAAAGATTTAAGTGGTAAACAAAAAGCCGCGCTCTTATTAATTTCTCTCGGACCTGAAGTGTCTGCTTCTATTTATAAACATTTAAATGAAGAAGAAATTGAGCGTTTAACTCTTGAAATTTCAGGTGTAAAAAAAGTAGAGCCTAACATTAAAGAAGATATAATAGAAGAATTCCACACGATAGCATTAGCACAAGACTATATCTCACAGGGGGGTATTGGATACGCAAAAACAGTTTTAGAAAAAGCATTAGGCACTGAACATGCTCAGGCAATTATCAATCGACTCACATCTTCTCTACAAGTGAGACCATTCGATTTTGCCAGACGTGCAGAGCCTGCCCAACTGTTTAACTTTATCCAAAATGAACACCCACAAACAATAGCTTTGATTCTTTCCTATTTAGAGGCGCAGCAAGCAGGAATTATTCTTTCCTCTTTACCACAGGAAATGCAAGCAGATATAGCTAAACGAATAGCAACGATGGATTCCACTTCTCCTGAAGTTATTAGTGAAATAGAATCAGTACTTGAACGCAAGCTTTCTTCAACAGTGACACAGGATTATACGGAAACAGGCGGTATAGATGCTGTCGTAGAAGTATTAAATGGTGTGGATAGAACTACGGAGAAAACGATTTTAGATGCTTTAGAAATACAAGATCCAGAACTTGCAGAAGAGATTAAGAAAAGAATGTTCGTATTCGAAGATATTGTTACATTGGATAATCGCTCGATTCAACGAGTTATTCGTGATTGTGAAAACGAAGATTTATTACTTTCTATGAAGGTTTCTAGTGAAGAGGTTAAAGACGTAATTTTCCGCAATATGTCCGTACGGATGGCTGACACATTTAAAGAAGAAATGGAAATTATGGGTCCAGTTCGATTACGTGACGTAGAGGAAGCACAATCTAGAATAGTAACAGTAATTAGAAGACTTGAAGATGCAGGAGAAATAATAATTGCTCGTGGTGGAGGAGATGACATCATTGTCTAAAATTTTCCGAAATGTATATTTGAGTGAATCGAAGGAAAATACCAAACCCATTCAAATAAGGAATTTATATGTTCAAGAAATGATGAACACAGACGAGCCGTTAACGATAGATGTTCTTACACAAGAGAGAAGTAAAATGTTAGAACAGGTAAACCAAGAGATAGCAGAAAAACGAGCTTTATTAACAAAAGATATTGAAGAGACGAAACAATATGTTGAAAACCAGTTGAATGCGTGGGAAGAAGAAAAGATTGTTTATCAGCAACAGGCATATGACGAAGCCTTTATACAAGGCTTAGAAGAGGGACGTTTAAAAGCTCAAGCCGATATGCAAAACTCGCTAAAACTTGCTAATGAAACGATGAAAATTGCTCATGAGAATGCCGCGAATTATTTACAACAACAAGAACAGGTCATTTTAGAATTGGCTTTACGAACTGCAGAGAGAATTATTGCTAAGAAGCTAGAGGATAATGAAGAACTATTTTTATCTATTGTAAAAAGAGGGTTAAAAGAAGCGAGAGAAATGAAAGTGATTAAACTATATGTTTCTCCCACTTACTTTGAACTTGTATCTAATAATAGAGAAGAGCTTTCCTCCATTTTTCCTGTAGATGTTCCATTTATGGTTTTTGTTGATGAAGATATGAATGAAACTGATTGTTATATAGAAACAAATCACGGAAGAATTGTAGTAAGTATTGATGAGCAAGTGCAAGAATTACGACGTAAGCTTGTGGATATTCTAGACAATATGGAGTGAATGTGATGAAAGCTGTAGATTTAATACAACAAATTTCGAATATACCTACATTTAAAAAATATGGTCGAGTTAGTCGAGTTGTTGGATTAATGATTGAATCACAAGGTCCTGAAAGTTCCGTTGGTGATGTATGTAAAATCCATATAAACTCCGCCAAAACAGGAGCTTCTATTATTCTTGCTGAAGTTGTTGGTTTTAAGGAAGAAATTGTCGTCTTAATGCCCTATACGAATATAAGAGAGATATCTACTGGTTGTTTAGTCGAAGGAACGAATAGTCCATTAGAGATTAAGGTAGGGCCGGAACTTATAGGAAAAGTATTAGATTCCATGGGCAATCCAATTGATGGATCTGTTTTACCAAAGGGTTTAATGACTGTTGGGACAGAAAAAGATTCTCCTAATCCTTTAACTAGACCACCTATTGAAGAGCAAATAGAAGTAGGTGTTAAGGCAATTGACGGAATGCTTACTGTCGGAAAAGGCCAAAGGGTCGGTATTTTTGCTGGCTCGGGGGTAGGGAAAAGTACATTGCTTGGAATGATTGCTAGAAATACTAATGCGGATTTAAACGTCATTGCACTAATTGGAGAGCGCGGCAGGGAAGTACGAGAGTTTATCGAAAGAGATTTGGGAAAAGAAGGTTTAGAAAAATCGATTGTCGTAGCAGCTACTTCTGACCAACCTGCATTAATGCGAATTAAAGGTGCTTTTACAGCTACTGCTATTGCAGAATACTTCCGAGACAAAGGGTTAAACGTAATGCTTATGATGGACTCGGTGACTCGTGTAGCGATGGCACAACGGGAAGTTGGTCTTGCAGTTGGTGAACCTCCAGCTACAAGAGGATATACGCCTTCTGTATTCTCTATATTGCCCAAGTTGCTTGAACGAACTGGCACAAATGAAAACGGCACAATTACAGCGTTCTATACTGTATTGGTAGATGGCGATGATATGAATGAACCAATAGCTGATACAGTTCGCGGAATATTAGATGGTCATATTGTGTTGGATCGTTCACTTGCTAACAAGGGACAGTATCCTGCTATTAATGTATTAAAAAGCATTAGTCGATTGATGAATCATATTTCGGACGACAAACATGTGAAAGCAGCGGAAAGATTACGAGATTTATATTTCACGTACGATAAATCAGAAGATCTTATTAATATTGGTGCATATAAGCGTGGGACATCTCGTGAGATTGATGAAGCTATACAATATGAACCTTTAATTACTTCCTTTTTAAAACAAGGGTATTTAGACAAAGTATCTTTGGATTCTTCCGTCGATGAATTAGTGAAATTATCAGGTGGTGTTTCATAAATGGTTGCTTATCAGTTTAAATTTGCTAAAGTTCTAACGATTCGAGAACAAGAAAAATCAGAAACGGAATTGGCTTACAAAGAATCCGTGTCGTCTTTCGAGAAGGTTGCTACAGAGTTATATAATTTGTTGAAAAAGAAAGAAGATACAACAGATACACAAAACAATCTGCTTATTTCTGGCCTTTCAGTAGACAATATCCATCATTATTCGAATTATATCGACGGTCTTCAAAAAAGAATTGATGTTGTTCAAAAGGAAGTTGTCCAAGCAAGATCTAAAATGAATTGGATGGAAGAAAAGCTACTCGAAAAGTCATTAGAGGTAAAAAAGTTTGAGAAGATTAAAGAAAAAGACCTATCACAGTTTCAAGAAGAGCAACAAAGACTAGAAACGATTCAATTAGATGAAATATCTTCTTTAAAGTTTCAAAACAAAGAGATTAGGTGAGTAGAAGCATGGCTGAAGCAAAAGGTTTAAGTAAAATAAAAATGCTCTTTTATTGGTTTATCATTCCTCTTTTATTTGCTTTACTTCTCTTACTGGTACTTGCTCAAATAGCAAATATAAATGTTTTTGAAAAAGCAAAAGAGATAACAGGTTTTAGTGAAGAGCAGGTATTAACAGTAGACAAAAAAACAGAAGTACTAGAAGAAAGAGTAGTCTCGTTACAAGCTGAAATTCAAGAAAAAGAAGCTCGAATTGATAAAGTTCAAACGGAACTTGATAATTCTGCAACTGAGAAGGAAGCATTATTAATAGAACAAGAAAGATTGTTAGAAGAAATTGCAACATTAACAAGGAATCAGGAAAGTGCTAAACGAGATTATGCTGAAGTTGTTTCTACATTTGAAAAAATGTCCGCAAAAAAGGCTGCTCCAGTTATAACAAAGATGAGTGATGCGGAAGCTTTACGTATTTTGACAAGTCTCAAACCTGATACGGTAGCAAGCATTTATGAAAAAATGACTCCAGAAGATGCTGCTAAATATACAGAGTTAATGACGAAATAATTATTTCCATTTGAAGGGAGGTGAATATAAACGTGAATATCGCAATGCCCACAGGTACAAATGTAAATGCTGCTATTCAAACTAGTAGTAAAATACAAACGACTATGAATAACAGTCAAAAGTTCGGTTCCGTATTTGGACAGATTTTATCCAATTCACAAGTACAACCGATTGTTACAGAACAAGTAAATCCCGTTGGAAATGTACTCCAAGATCTGTTAGCAATTCTAAATGCAACTTCCATAGAAGAGCTAGAATCAGTATTAGGAACGGAAGATTTAACTGTAAATCCTAAAGAGTTAAAAGGACTTTTAGATAAATTATTAGGTACTGACAGTGATGTGAACATGAACGAAGAAATACAACAATCAAATGTTTGGGATTTGCTAGCCGGTATAAATGAACAGGCAACCAAACTTACAGATGCGATTATTTCTTCTCTAAATGGACAAGGGCCAAGTACTCCAACTGATGCAAAACAAGCGATTGAATTTCTAAAAACTGTACAGTTAATAGGAAATAAATCGGATTTAACCATTAAAGAAGAATCTACACTTTTTGATATGAAGCAGTTGCTTGAAAATGTGAAGGAAGCAGTAAGTAAATTGCCAACTAGTGAAACATTTTCTTCATCACAACTATTAAAACAACCGATTATTCATACTCAAATGGTAGTGAAACAAACTGCTCACACTTTACAAACAGAAGTTGTAACTGAAACAAAAGAAATTACATCAAATGTACAAGGCAGTACTACTACAGTAATTCAAACAAAAGTAGAATCAGTTTCCTTAACCTTACCAACTGAGAAGGCTGGTCAGTCAGAGGAATTTATAAAAGAATTACAAAAAGTAATGAACCGTGTGCAGTTTGGGCAAACAGGCGGTGTAAATAGACTAGTTCTTAAGCTATTTCCAGAGCATCTAGGTACGATTCGAATTGAATTGATACAAAAAGATGGTATGTTAACAGCAAGAATACTAGCATCAACTGCTTTAGGTAAAGAAATGTTGGATTCTAACTCAAGTCAATTGAGACAAGGTTTTGCAGGACAAAACATTCAACTGGAAAAGTTAGAGATTAGCCAGGCTTTACAAGACTCGGTGAGACAAGAGAAGCAGCAAAACTTCCAACAATCTTTTAAACAACAACAGCAAGAGCAGTCTAATGAAGAGACAAATACGGAAAGTCAGGAAACACCAATTTCCTTTGACGATTTCTTAACAGATATGGAGGTTTAACAGATGGCAGATATGACCCCAATTACTAAAGGTATGTATTTATCAAATAAAGCACCGACAACAAAAACCACTGGTAGTAGCGAATTAGGGAAAGATGCTTTTTTAAAAATCCTAATGACACAACTGCAAAATCAGGATCCAACTAAACCGATGGATGATGCACAATTCATCTCACAAATGGCGCAGTTTTCATCTTTAGAACAAATGACTAACTTAACGAAAGCCTTTGAAGAATTTGCAGGTGTACAACAACAAAGTCAAATGATTGAATTTAGTAACTTTGTAGGAAAAGAAGTAAAGTGGCATGAACTTACAGATAAATTAGATGCTGATGGAAAGCCGATAACAAATGAAGGTGCTGGATCTATTACAGGTATTAAATTTGTAGATGGAAGCGTGGAATTCACGTTAGCAGATGGAAAGAAGATAAACCCTGGAAATATTTCAGAAGTATTATCGGGTAGTTCTAATTCCAATAGTTTAGTAGAAGCTAGCATGCTCATTGGTAAAACAGTAGGTTATCAAAATGGGGATACCGTAAGCTCAGGAGTAGTACAATCAGTTTCAAAAAAAGATGGAAGTATTGTATATAATTTAGGTGGAGACGTGTCGATCAAAGCCGACCAGTTTATATCTATCCAATAAGAACGGAGACTTGCAATGGACAATATTTCGATAAATCGTGTTCCGCTGCAAACAAAAATCCGTCAACCAATCACATCCAATCAGGTAGCTTCACCAAAACAATCTTTCTTACATCATTTACATGAAGCATCTGTTCAAACAGAATTAAAAGTAAGTAAACACGCCAACCAACGTTTACAAGAAAGAAATATTTATATTTCAGATGCAGAATGGCAAATAGTAAGCGACAAAGTTTCAGAAGCACGCTCTAAAGGTGTGAACGACTCACTCGTATTGATGGACCAAGCAGCATTAATCGTCAGTGCAAAAAACTCCACTGTCATTACTGCAATGAATCGCACGGAAGCGAAAAACCAATTATTCACAAATATTGACGGTACAATCGTACTGAACTAATTAAAATAGCAGGACCTGTAAAGGATGCTATGTGCAGCCGACTGATAGAAGCTAGCACGCAAATTGAAGGGAGAAAAAATATATGATTCGCTCAATGTACTCAGGTATTTCAGGTTTAAAAAACTTCCAAACAAAATTGGATGTAATTGGTAATAATATTTCAAACGTAAACACTTACGGATTTAAAAAAGGTCGTACGGTATTTAAAGATCTTATTTCACAGACGACTTCTGGTGCATCAGGTGGAACAGCAACTCGTGGAGGTGTAAATGCAAAACAAGTGGGATTAGGATCTCAACTAGCATCAATTGATACAATCCATTCTGGAGGGTCACTTCAATCGACAGGAAACACCTTGGATTTGGCAATATCTGGTGATGGTTTCTTCCAGCTTGCTGATGGAACAGGTGGAAGTGCAACAAATGTTCCCACAGGTTACTCTACTAGTAAATTGTATTCAAGAGCTGGAAACTTTTATTTAGATAGTTTAGGTGCATTGGTTAATGGAGAGGGGAAATATTTGGTGAGTGTAAGTGGAACTCCCTTAAAAATCCCTACTGATGCACAAAGTATGTCAATTGGTCAAGATGGAACAGTAAACTATGTGGATGCAGCTGGTACTTTAACGAGTGCTGGGCAAATTCAATTAGCTAAATTCCCAAATAATGGTGGTTTAACGAAATCAGGATCAAATTACTTTGAACAGTCTGCGTCCTCTGGGGCGCCGGTTTTGAACGCTCCATTAGCGGGTGGTACAGGTTCGATCAACTCTGGTTTCCTAGAAATGTCTAACGTAGATTTGTCAGAAGAATTCACAGACATGATCGTTGCACAACGTGGATTCCAAGCGAATACTCGTATTATTACAACTTCAGATTCTATTTTAGAAGAATTAATCAACTTAAAACGTTAATCTATTAAACTTTAAATTTACTTGAAAGGGAGGGTTGGGCCGTTCCTAAATGGTTCCGGCCCTTCATTATGATTAATCTAACTCGTTTAAACGGCAAGGAGTTTTCGTTAAATGCTCTGTACATAGAGACTGTGGAGTCTTTTCCAGATACGACGATTACACTTACAAATGGTCATAAATATGTAGCGTTGGAATCTAGGGATGAAGTATACTCCAAAATATCTCAGTTTTACAAAGAAGTACATATTTTATCGAACCCGCATATAAGAGGTGAACAAGATGAAGAGTAAAAATAAACTATTAACCATTATGCTTATTATTTTAGTTTCGATTACTTTACTGGGGGTAGTCGCGTTGCTATTAGTGATGCAGTTAAACAAGACAGATAAAGATGATAAGCCAACCATTGATGAAATTATTGAGTCCTCTGTAGATATACCAGAGATAACTACTAATCTAGCGTCAAATAAATTTATACGTATATCTTTAAAGGTCCAGACGGACAGCGTTAAAGCAGCAGAAGAATTAACTAAACGGGATTTTCAAGTAAAAAATATAGTGATCACAGAACTATCTGAAATGACTCCTGAAGAGTTAGATGGTAAAAAAGGTAAAGCAGTATTTGAATCAGCGCTTAAAACAAAAATTGGTGAGCTAATGGATGATGGAGAAATTCAACAAGTTTATATCACTTCTTATATTATTCAATAAAGAATTTTTAAAAATTGGAGGTGGGCAGATTGGCAGGAGATATATTATCTCAATCGGAAATAGATGCGTTGTTGAGTGCACTCTCGACAGGTGAAATGACAGCAGATGAAATGAAAAGTGAACAAGAAGCTAGGAAAATAAGGACATATGATTTCAAAAGAGCACTTCGCTTTTCAAAAGATCAGATTCGAAGTTTAACGAGAATTCATGAAAACTTTGCTCGTCTATTAACCACATTTTTTTCTGCCCAGTTAAGAACATACGTACAAATTTCGGTCGTTTCAGTCGATCAAATACCTTTCGAAGAATTTGTTCGTTCGGTACCACATATGACATTGATTAATGTGTTTGAAGTACCACCGTTAGAAGGTAATATTCTGATGGAGATCAATCCGAATATTGCTTACTCCATGTTGGATCTAATGATGGGTGGAAAAGGACAAGCTCATACAAAAGTAGATAATTTAACGGAAATTGAAACGAAGATTATGACGAATTTATTTGAGCGTTCGTTTGATAATTTACGAGAAGCTTGGATAAATATTGCGGATATCGATCCGATACTAACAGAGCTAGAGGTTAATCCACAATTTTTACAAATGATCTCTCCCAATGAAACAGTTGTTGTAATATCTTTTAATACAATTATTGGTGAAACAAGTGGAATGATTAATATTTGTATTCCTCATGTAGTTTTAGAACCAATTGTACCGAACTTATCTGTGCGTTATTGGATGCAAACAAATAAAAAAGAAGTTTCACCTGAACAATTAGCTGTTCTGAAAAAACGAGTGAATGCTGCAGAAATACCTATAGTCGCAGAAATTGGGACAACGGATATATCTATAGAAGATTTATTGTATTTACAATTAGGAGATGTCATTCAGTTAAATACTAAAATTGATGACTCATTAACTGTTAAAGTTGGTGGTATTCCTAAATTTATTGGTCAACCTGGAAAACTAAAAAAACGGATGGCTGTACAAGTCATTGAAACTGTGAAAGGAGGAGAGGATGATGATGAGTGATGATATGCTCTCCCAAGACGAAATTGAGGCTCTCCTTAGAGGAACGAATATAAATGAGGAAGCTTCGAAAGAAGTAGAGATGGAAGATGTAAATGTAGAAGATTATTTAGATTCATTTGCTCAAGATACACTTGGGGAAATTGGTAATATCTCATTTGGTAGTTCTGCTACTGCCCTGTCTTCACTTTTAGGACAAAAAGTAGATATTACTACACCTAACATTAGTATGATTAATAGTAGAAAACTACAAGAAGAGTTTCCTCATCCATATGTAGCAGTGCAAGTACAATATACTGCTGGACTAATCGGTATGAATCTTCTCGTTATAAAACAATCGGATGCTGCAATTATTGCAGACTTAATGCTTGGTGGGGATGGATTAGATCCAAAGCCCGAACTTAGTGAAATTCAGTTAAGTGCAGTTCAAGAAGCGATGAACCAAATGATGGGTTCCGCAGCAACATCAATGTCTACCGTTTTCAACAAAAAAGTAGATATATCACCACCTACAATCGACCTTATGAATCTTAAGGAAGGGGAAGGAACAGATGCCATCCCTGAAAATGAGTTACTTATTAAAATATCTTTCCGTCTTAAGATTGGAGATTTAATCGATTCTAATATTATGCAACTATTACCATTAGAATTTGGGCTAAGCTTAGTTAAATCCTTAATAGGAGAAGAAGAACCCGAATTAGCTGCTACTATTACAGAAGAAAGAGTATATCAAGCGCCGGTTCAACAGCAGCCTTCCATGCAAACACAACAAGTACATGAAGTGCATTCGCAAGCACCAATACAGTATACTCAGCAGCAAACACGACCGCAGGCACCGCCAGTGGAAGTGCAACAAGCACAATTTGCAAGCTTTGAAGCGCCGAGTTTATCGCAAAATGAATCGAGAAATTTAAATTTACTACTTGATATTCCTCTCCAAGTAACAGTAGAATTAGGTCGTACTAAGAGAACTGTAAAAGAGATTTTGGAACTAACAAGTGGCTCCATCATTGAACTAGACAAACTTGCTGGAGAGCCTGTTGATATTCTTGTCAATAATCGACATGTAGCTAAAGGGGAAGTCGTTGTTATTGATGAGAATTTTGGTGTACGTATTACAGATATTTTAAGTCAAGCAGAACGTATAAACAATTTAAGATAAGCACTGGAGGAGACATATTATGTCGAAAAGAATTTTAGTAGTAGATGACGCAGCTTTTATGAGAATGATGATTAAAGATATTTTAAGCAAAAATGGTTTTGAAGTTGTAGGTGAAGCTGGAGATGGAGTTCAAGCAATTGAAAAGTACAATGAGCTTAAACCAGATTTAGTAACGATGGATATAACAATGCCAGAAATGGATGGAATTGCAGCTTTGAAAGAGATTAAAGCAAAAGACCCGACTGCGACAATCATTATGTGTTCAGCAATGGGCCAACAAGCGATGGTTATCGATGCAATCCAAGCTGGAGCAAAAGATTTCATCGTTAAGCCTTTCCAAGCGGATCGTGTAATTGAAGCTATTTCCAAAGCTTTAGGGTAATGACATGAGGAAATTTCCCCTCGTTTTAAGTGTATTTCTTTTTTTAACTTTTGGAACTCAGCTTGTTGTGAAAGCAGAGGTAGATTCAAATGAAAGTGTTGAACAATACCTAAATAACAATAATTCCAAAAATGAAAAAGATTCTGAAGCAATTATAGAAGAAACCCCAGATACTACAGAAACGACAGAACCCGTTTCTGCAGGTGTTTCTGTTACAGCATGGGATTACATTAAAATGGTGCTTGCCCTTTTGTTTGTTATTGCTTTACTCTACGGTGTACTTCGTTTTGTAAATAGTAGAAACAAAACCTTTCAAACCAACCAGCTTATTCAGAATTTAGGTGGGGTCGGGGTAGGTCAAGGTAAATCATTACAGCTAATGCAAGTAGGTAATTCTATATTTTTAGTTGGTATTGGCGAAGATATTACTTTGTTAAAAGAAATAACCGATCCAGTAGAGATAGAAAATTTAACGAAAATATATGAAGCAAAAATAGATATTGAAAAAAGTATTCCTTACATATTTGAGATAGTTGGTCGCTTGAAAGACAAAGGAACCTCACAGAAGAAGGAAAGTAAGCAACCTTCATTTAAGGAGACATTCCAAAAGAGACTTCAAGATATTCAAAAAGACCGTAGTAATGTATTAAAGGATTGGAAGACGAAGGAGCGCGATAAAAATGAATGAATTTGTCCAGTTTTTTTCGGACAGCGACCCCGGGAATCTTTCCACATCTATAAAATTGATGCTTTTACTAACGGTCTTATCTTTAGCTCCTAGTATATTAATATTAATGACTTCTTTTGCTAGAATAGTTATAATTTTATCATTTGTACGAACTGCACTAGCGACTAACCAAATGCCTCCGAACCAAGTGATAGTTGGGTTAGCGTTATTTTTAACATTTTTCATCATGGCTCCAACATTACAACAAGTCAACGAAGATGCATTAACGCCTTTGTTTAATGAAGATATTACTTTAGAAGAGGCTTATGAAAATGCTAGTGGTCCCTTCAAAGAGTTCATGAGTAAGCATACAAGACAAAAAGATTTGGAACTTTTCTTAAGATATTCAGAAGCAGAAAGACCTGAAACATTAGAGGATATTCCGTTAACGGTGATGGTGCCTGCTTTTGCACTTAGTGAGATTAAGACAGCTTTCCAAATTGGATTTATGATTTTTATCCCTTTTTTAGTTATTGATATGATTGTGGCGAGTGTACTGATGTCAATGGGTATGATGATGTTACCGCCAGTTATGATCTCTTTACCGTTTAAAATATTATTGTTTGTATTGGTAGATGGATGGTATTTAGTGATGAAGTCTATATTACAAAGTTTTTAGGAGCTGATTGTATTGAATAATGAAATGGTAATTTCAATTGCCGAACGAGCAATTTGGGTCATTCTTCTTGCATCAGGTCCTCTTCTTTTAGTTGCTTTAATAACGGGTCTTGCGGTAAGTATTTTTCAGGCGACCACACAAATCCAGGAACAAACTCTTGCATTTGTGCCTAAAATTGTTGCAGTTTTAGTAGCTATCGTTTTCTTTGGTCCATGGATGCTTTCACAAGTAACTTCTTATGCAGCAGATATTTTTGAGAATTTGATAAGATACATTGGTTGATACGATGGATGAAATTTTACCGAATTTAACTGTATTTTTACTAATCGTTGCCCGTGTAACCGCCTTTTTTGTAGTGTTACCATTATTCTCACATCGAACAATACCTGCATCACATCGGATAGCATTTGCTGTAGTTCTATCTTGGATGATGTATTATACGTTGGATGTAGAACCGTTTAAAATAAATGGAGATTATATTCTGTTAATCATTAAAGAAGTTATATCTGGATTATTTATAGGTTTACTAGCCTATATCATTATGTCAGCCGTTCAAATTGCGGGTGGATTTATCGATTTTCAGATGGGATTTGCAATGGCTAACGTTATTGACCCACAGACAGGTGCACAAAGTCCTTTAATTGGTCAGTTCTTGAATACTTTAGCTCTATTGTTGTTATTAGCACTAAATGGTCATCATTTATTGTTGGATGGTATTTTCTATAGCTATCAATTTATGCCGATGGAAATGGTTTGGCCAGCTTTTGGACAAGAAAATTATGTGGAATTTATTATGAAAACTTTTGCTGGCGTTTTTGCTGTTGCATTTCAAATGTCTATCCCAATAGTTGCGACACTATTTCTTGTGGACGTAGCCCTTGGTATAACTGCGAGAACGGTACCACAGTTAAATATTTTTGTCATAGGATATCCGATAAAAATAGGTGTAGGGTTTTTAGTCCTTCTCGTGATGATGGCTGTACTAATGGCAGTGATTCAGAAAATGTTTGAAATTTTGGTCGTCGCAATGCGTGACTTGATGATAATTTTAGGTGGTGGCTAATATGATTGCTCTACGCTTAGATCTGCAGTTTTTTGCGGGAGAAAAAACAGAAAAAGCGACTCCTAAAAAGAGAGAAGATTCTCGTAAAAAAGGGCAAGTCTTAAAGAGTCCAGATGTAACAAGTGCTATTGTGTTACTCTCTGTTTTTGTTTTTCTATTTTTCTTTGCTGGTTTTTTAAGAACAGAGATATTTACATTTTTTAGTGTTGCATTTACTCATTATATGTTGATAGAAACCCTGACCATTGATACTGCAATCATTATTTATAAGGATATGTTAATTGAAATGGCTATGGTTCTGCTACCAATCATGTTAGTAGCTGTAGTAGCGGCTATAGCGGCAAATTTCTTTCAGTTTGGACTGCTATTTACGACAGAACCATTGAAATTTGATCTGAAAAAGATTGATCCTATAAAAGGTCTCAAAAGGATCTTTTCGATTAAAGCAATTATAGAGCTATTAAAATCTATCTTAAAAATATCATTTATTGGTTCTGTAACTACTTTAATATTGTGGATGAATTTGGAACAGGTTTTATCTCTATCATTCAAAACAGGTTGGGATACACTCTCCACTGTTGGATGGTTAACCGGAACTATGGGTATAGCTGCATCCTGTGTATTGTTGTTCATATCCATTTTAGATTTCTTTTATCAAAAATTTGACTATGAAAAAAATCTGAAGATGTCTAAGCAGGACATTAAAGATGAACATAAAAACTCGGACGGGGATCCAATTATAAAGTCACGTATACGGCAAAGACAAAGGGAAATGGCAATGCGTCGGATGATGCAAGAAATCCCTACAGCAGATGTTGTTATTACAAATCCAACACATTTTGCTATTGCTCTAAAATATGATGATGAATCAATGGAAGCTCCAACAGTAGTTGCAAAAGGTGCCGATTTCGTTGCACAAAAGATAAAACTAATTGCTAAGGAAAATAACGTGGTCATGGTAGAAAATAGACCACTAGCTCGTTCAATGTATGACCAAGTAGAAGTAGGTCAACGTATTCCAGATGAGTTTTTCAAAGCAGTTGCTGAAGTATTAGCTTATGTGTATCGTATTAAACAAAAAATTTAATGGCAAAGTTAGAGGTGGAAGTAAATGCAAGTCCGTGATATAACCGTATTGGCAGCTGTAATATCTATAGTGGCGATGCTCGTAATACCTCTTCCTCATTGGTTAATAAGTTTTCTTATTATTATAAATATTACAATAGCGTTATTAATATTAATGACTGCTATGAATATGAAAGAAGCTTTAGAGTTCTCTGTATTTCCAACTATCGTTCTACTTGTTACTTTATTTAGGCTTGCATTAAATATTTCTACAACAAGAGCAATTTTAGCAGAAGGTGATGCAGGTAAAGTAGTTGAAACCTTTGGTACCTTTGTTACAGGTGGGAATATGCTCGTTGGTTTAGTCGTATTTGCTATTTTGGTTATTATCAACTTTATCGTAATTACAAAAGGTGCAGAACGTGTTTCTGAGGTTGCTGCACGTTTTACACTCGATGCTATGCCTGGTAAACAAATGAGTATTGATGCGGATTTAAATGCAGGGATGATTTCTGAGAAAGAAGCTCGTGAAAGACGTGAAAAGGTTAGTGGCGAAGCGGACTTCTACGGAGCTATGGACGGGGCAACCAAGTTCGTAAAAGGGGATGCCATTGCGGGTATTATTATCGTTATAATAAACTTGTTATTCGGAATTATTATTGGTGTTGTTCAATTTGGACTTCCTTTTGGGGAAGCCGCAGTTCTGTTTTCTACTCTTACAGTTGGGGACGGTCTTGTTTCTCAAATACCAGCATTATTAATATCCACAGCTACAGGGATTGTTGTAACAAGAGCTGCATCTAAAGGTAATCTGGGTGGAGATATAACAGGACAATTGTTCAATCAGCCAAAACTTCTTTACGTTGCAGCCGTGACAATAACGCTTTTAGGTATTGTAACCCCGATTGGTTTAGTCTTAACTTTACCTATTGCTATTGCACTTGCCGTAGGAGCTTATATGATAAGTAAGGCTAGTCAAGAGGGTCCTGAAGAGTTGGAAGAATTTGAAGAGGAAGTTACAACGGATAATATGAAGAGTCCTGAAAATGTCATTAATCTACTAAATGTAGATCCAATAGAATTCGAGTTTGGTTATGGTTTGATTCCATTAGTGGATGCTGCCCAAGGCGGAGATTTACTTGATCGTGTTGTAATGATTCGTAGACAACTAGCACTTGAATTAGGTGTAGTTATTCCAGTAGTGAGAATACGAGATAATATTCAACTTCAACCAAACGAATATCGGATAAAAATAAAAGGTAATGAACTGGCTAGAGGCGAACTTCTTTTAGATCATTATTTAGCGATGAGTCCTGGTGATGATGATTCGATTGAAGGAATAGATACTGTAGAACCTTCCTTTGGATTACCTGCTAAATGGATAACGGAATCTGTCAAAGAGGAAGCGGAGATACTAGGTTATACCGTTGTCGATCCTCCAAGTGTTGTTTCGACGCATATGACAGAAATTATCCGTAATAATGCACATGAATTATTAGGTCGTCAAGAAACAAAACAATTAATAGACCATATTAGAGAGACATATCCAATCTTAGTAGACGAGTTAACACCTACTCCATTAACTGTAGGGGAAATTCAAAAAATATTGAGCAATTTACTAAGAGAGCATGTATCTATACGAAACTTGCCAATCATTTTTGAGACACTTGCTGACTATTCAAAAATGACGTCGGATGCCGATGTATTAACAGAATACGCAAGACAATCTCTAGCGAAGCAGATTACAACTCAATATGCCGGAAATAACAATGTACTAAAAGTATTAACAGTCTCCGGAAAAGTAGAAAAACTTATTGCCGACAGTATTCAACAAACAGAACATGGGAACTATTTATCCATTGATCCTAATGATTCACAAGCTATATTGGAGTCTATGGCAAAAGAGATAGAGCGAGCTTCCATGATGGAACAGTCTCCAATTATTCTTTGTTCTCCTGCAGTAAGAATGTATGTTAGACAAATGACGGAAAGATATTTCCCTCAAGTCCCAATTCTCTCCTATAATGAATTGGAATCCTCCATTGAGGTACAAAGTGTCGGGGTGGTGAATGTAGATTGAAGATGAAAAAATATACGGCTAGTACTATGCCCGAAGCAATGAAATTAATTCGTAAAGAACTTGGTGATGAAGCGGTTATACTAAGTTCTAAAGTAGTCTTTTCTAAAGGGTTTTTAGGTTTGTTTAAGAAAAAATCTATTGAAGTGTTAGCTGGAATGGATACAATCGAACAACCGAATAATACATTTGAGATGCCAACTATGGTGTCTCAAGAACAACAAAATGTTTCTTTAGAGATCCAAAAAGAATTAGCAGACTTAAAACAAATGGTTAAGAATATTAAAATTCCGGAAATGTTAAGTTCATACCCAGCTGAGATGAAAACTCTTATGGACTTTTTAGAAGAGCAAGAATTGTCAGAGGAGCTGATCACATCTGTTTGTGATGAGCTTTTTGTGCATCATAAAAAGAATACTGATGCTTTTGAAATAGAAGATCAACTTAGTCTAACCAAAAATTCTCTCCAAACTCAAATGGAGCATCTTCCGTTTGGTGGAATTTCTTATACTAAAAAATATATAAATGTACTTGGACCAACTGGTGTAGGCAAAACTACTACGATTGCTAAAATAGCTGCACGTGCAATTTTAGAAAAAAAGAAAAAGGTTGGCTTTATTACGACCGATACATATCGTATTGCAGCTATTGAACAACTAAAAACCTATGCTGGATTATTACAATCTCCATTAGAAATTGTATATAACGAAAAAGATTTACAAGAAGCAATGGTAAAGTTCGAACATTTAGATATCGTTTTTATCGATACGGCAGGTAGGAACTTTAAAGAAACTAAATTTGTAAGAGATTTGCAAAAGCTAATCGAATTTGAAGTGGATACGGAAACCTTCCTAGTACTCTCGTCTACATCTAAACAAAAAGACATGGAAGTGATAATAGAACAATTTAGTGAATTTCCTATTGATAAATTTATCTTTACGAAGATAGATGAAACAAATACTATTGGCTCAATTATCAATTTAATGGTTAAATATAATAAAGGACTTGCTTACTATACGGATGGTCAAGAAGTCCCGGAAGATATTATGGAAGCTAGTCTTGAAGAATTACTCAAATTGTTTTTAAAGGGGATTCGCTATGAGAGATCAAGCTGAAGAACTTAGAATGAAAATGCTACGTAATCAAAACAGGCTTGGGCGCTCCTTAGCGGTAGTTAGCGGTAAAGGTGGAGTTGGAAAAAGTAACTTTTCTATAAATTTCAGCACAACTTTAAGTGGGCATGGCAAAAAAGTGGTGCTAATTGATATGGATATTGGAATGGGCAATATTCATATTTTACTAGGAAAATCGGTTCAATATAACTTGAAAGATTATTTAGTTGGAGAACAGCCCATAGAATCTGTGTTGTTTGAAGGTCCAAATGGCTTGCAATATATATCTGGAGGTTCTGGGTTAAGTGGTGTGATGGAGTGGACAGATGAAATGTTCAATCGCTTAATAGAAGCTTTCGAATATTTACAGAAAACCTTTGACTACATAGTTTTTGATATGGGGGCCGGTGCAACTAGTCAGACATTAGATTTGTTAATGTCTGTGGACGATATTATCGTCATTACGACAGCGGAGCCTACCTCTATTACGGATGCATATTCTATGATGAAATACATTTATTATAAAGATTCTGAAAAAAATTTCTATCTTATTTGCAATAGAGCCTTTAGCGATGAAGAAGGGGCTGAAACAACGGGGAGATTAAAACTAGCTATGTCCAAGTTTCTCTCCAAAGAAATTACAATATTAGGTGTATTGCCCGAAGATACAGTTGTTCGAAAGGCAGTAAGGGAACAAACCCCATTTTCTATCTTATATCCACAAGCTGAAATAACGAAAAAGTTAAAAAAGATAGTCTATACATTTACCGACTTGGAAGATGCATTAGAAGCTACACCTAAGCAAACTAATTTCATATCTCGATTAAAAAGTCTTTTTTCAGGAAGGACGTGAGATGATGGACAATAAGTCAAAAAAGAAGTTATTAGTTGTAGATGACTCTGCATTTATGCGAAAACTAATTAGTGATTTCTTTGTGGATAGTAAATCGATAGAGGTAGTTGGGATCGCAAGAAATGGAAAAGACGCAATCGAAAAAATTAAAACTCTACAACCAGATGTTCTCACTATGGACGTTGAAATGCCTGTGATGAATGGTTTGGAGGCGCTCCGCCAAATAATGTTAGAAACACCAGTTCCTGTTGTAATGCTTTCCAGTACGACGAAAAGTGGAGCGGAAAGCACGATGCAAGCGATGGATTATGGCGCGGTAGATTTTATCGCAAAACCAAGTGGTACTATTTCCTTAGATTTACATAAGGTCAAAATGGAATTAGTAGAAAAAGTGGAACATGCTGCACAAGTATCCATTAACAAAATGCAGAAACGCTCATCATTACCTATAAGTTATGGAATATCAAAAAGTATCGAATTGAGGAATATACCTGAGAATACTAATACTGTTAAATGGGACAAGGCCAAAAAGAAAATGGTCTTAATTGGTACTTCAACAGGGGGACCTCGAGCTCTTCAGGAAGTAATTACAAAACTCCCAAAGAATATGAAAGCTCCTGTATTAGTCGTTCAACATATGCCGGCTGGATTTACAAAGTCTTTGGCACAAAGGCTCAATCAATTATCTGAAATTGAGGTAAAAGAAGCAGAAGATGGGGATTTACTACAAGATGGACACGCGTATATAGCACCTGGTGGCTTTCATATGCGTATACAGAAAAGAGTTTCGGCCTATTACATCGTTCTTGATGACAAAGAACCGCCTCGAGCAGGACATAGACCAGCGGTAGATGTACTTTTTGAAGATAATAGTCAGTTCAATGATTTCGACAAGATTGCCGTTATTATGACAGGAATGGGATCTGATGGATCTCTCGGTCTAAAACAGTTAAAAAATAGTGGAAACGTTGTGGCTATAACGGAATCGGCGAGTACATGTATTGTATATGGAATGCCAAAAGCTGCAGTAGAAACTAATTTAGTAAATGAAGTAGTAGATTTAGATCAAATAGCAAAAACTATCATACAATATCTACCTTAAGGGGTGTTAATCAATGGATACAAATCCATATTTTGAAATGTTTATAGAAGAAAGTAAGGAACATTTACAAGCCTGCAATGAACATTTACTAGAATTAGAAAAAAATCCTGAAAACATTGCAATTGTAAATGAAGTATTCCGCTCTGCACATACTTTAAAAGGTATGTCCGCAACGATGGGGTATGAGGATATCGCTAATTTAACACATAAAATGGAAAACATCTTAGATGAAATTAGAAATGGCCGTTTGCATGTAACAGTAGAATTATTAGACGTTGTTTTCATTGCTGTAGATCAATTAGAAGAGATGGTAATGGATATTGCTTCTGGTGGAAAAGGAAATCTAGATGTAACAGATACTGTTCAAAAGCTACATAAAATAGAAACAGGAGAAGAAATTCCAGTTGCTGCTACTACAGTAGAATCCACTGTAGAAAGTAATATTTCTCAAGAAAATTGGTTGTCTTATGATGATTATGAAATGACAGTTATAGAACAATCAGTCGAACAGGATTTCTCTACGTATGAAATTTCTGTCAAGCTGCGTGAAGATTGCTTACTAAAGGCTGCAAGAGTATATATGGTCTTTGAATTATTAGAGAAAATGGGAGATGTTATAAAATCTTCACCCTCCGTTGAGAAGTTAGAAGGAGAAGATTTTGATGAAATTTTCTATGTAGCTCTAGTTACAAATGAGCCTTCCGAAGATGTGCAGAAGAAATTGATGAAGGTATCTGAAGTAACAGAAGTACTAGTTAACTCAGTTACATTAGAGCAACATAAAAAACGCAATAATATCGAGGGTGCTAAAGTAGAAGAGACTCCATTTTCGGAAAAAACAGAAGTTATAGAAGGTAGTCAAGAGGTAGTGGCAGTAAAAACTACTGAAAAATCTCCTACTTCTAAAAGCAATCAAGTTCAGTCTAGTAAAACTATTCGTGTAAATATAGAACGTTTAGATGTATTGATGAATTTGTTTGAGGAGTTAGTAATTGATCGTGGTCGTCTACAATCAATCTCTGAAGAGTTACACAATAGCGAACTAGATGAAACAGTAGAACGCATGTCCCGTATTACTGGTGACCTTCAAAATATTATATTAAATATGCGTATGGTTCCAGTAGAAACGGTATTTAATAGATTCCCGAAAATGGTACGTCAATTAGCGCGTGATTTAAACAAAAAGATCAATTTAGAAGTTATTGGGGCAGAAACTGAATTAGATCGTACCGTCATTGATGAAATTGGAGATCCTCTTGTTCACTTAATTAGAAATTCTCTAGATCATGGTGTTGAAAGTCCTGAAATTCGTTTAGCTAAAGGTAAACCAGAGGAAGGTACAGTTGTTCTCCGTGCATACCATAGCGGAAATCATGTATTTATCGAGATTGAGGATGATGGTGCAGGTATTAACCGTGAGAAAGTGTTGAAAAAAGCTATAGCAAAAGGAATTATATCGAATGAAGTAGCGCAAACACTAAGTGATAAACAAGTTGCAGAGCTTATTCTCTCTTCCGGTTTCTCTACTGCCGATGTTATTTCAGATGTTTCGGGTAGAGGAGTTGGTTTAGACGTTGTAAAAACGACGATTGAATCTCTTGGTGGTTTTATAGATATTTCGTCGACGGAAGGAAAAGGTTCTCTATTTTCTATTCAATTACCGTTAACACTTTCTATCATTTCCGTAATGCTTGTAGAACTTGGAGAAGAAATTTACGCTATCCCGCTATCTTCTATTATTGAGACTGCTATTATACGTTCTTCTGATATTTTAAATGCTCATAACCAAAAAGTGATCGATTTCCGTGGGAAAGTTGTTCCACTAGTATTTTTAGAAAATGTTTTTGATGTTCCGAGAGAAAGTACTGATGATGAATTCCATTCGGTTGTTCTTGTCCGTAAAGGAGACAAAATGGCTGGTCTTGTAGTAGATTCGTTTATCGGTCAACAAGAGATCGTTTTAAAATCACTTGGTGCATATTTATCAAGTGTGTTCGCAATCTCTGGTGCAACTATTTTAGGTAATGGTAAAGTAGCACTTATTGTAGATTGTAATGCATTAATCAGTTAAAGAGCATCAATTAGAAAGGATGAGATAGCATTATGACAGAAGCCGTAGATTATAAAAATTTAAAAGTAGTCGTTTTTCAATTGGCAGATAAAGAGTATGTTATACCTGTTAGTCAGGTACAAGGCATTGAAAAACTTATATATATTACACGTGTGCCTAAAACTCCAGACTTTGTAAAAGGAGTTATCAACTTACGAGGAGTAGTTACTCCTATAATAGACTTAAAGAATAGGTTTGGATTAGGTGAGAGCAGTTTAGGTGAATCTACTCGTATTATTATAATTACGTTGGATGATATGAATGTCGGTGTAATTGTTGACTCTGCTAATGATGTATTAGATATACCTCTTGATGCAATTGAACCACAGCCTGAAGTGGTAGGAGGAATGGAATCAGATTTTATAGCTGGAGTAGCTAAAATCGATAGCCGCCTTTTAATACTACTGAACTTAAATCTTGTGTTAAATCCTATAAAGTCAGGAGTTTAATAAATGTACGATAATAAAATAACTTCTATACATTTAGATGTCTTAAAGGAAATAGGAAATATTGGTGCTGCGCATGCTGCAACGGCATTATCGACATTGTTAAACAAAAAGATTGATATGAAGGTTCCAAAAGTAGAAATGGTATCCTTTGATGACATGATGGATTTAGCGGGAGGTCCGGAGAGGGTTGTTGCTGGTATTTATCTTAGGATTGAAGGAGATGTAACAGGTAGCATGTTCTTTGTACTACCTGTAGAACAAGCAAATCGATTTATCCGAAGATTGATACAAGATGAGGGCTTCGATTTTCAAACAGGTGAAGTTTCTGAAATAGGTGTCTCTGCCATGCAAGAGCTTGGTAATATACTTTCTGGTTCTTATCTATCTGCACTATCAGATTTTACTTCTTTAAAAATATATCCTACTGTGCCTGCCCTAAGCGTAGATATGGTAGGGGCTATTATTAGTTTTGGATTGGTAGAGTTATCTCATGTAAGTGATTATGTTATTGTAATTGATACTGCTATCAATGAAGAAGATGTTCCGAATGAGGAAAGTGTGAAAGGGCATTTCTTTTTATTACCTGATCCAGAATCATTTGAAGCTATTTTTAAAGCTTTAGGGGTTAGCTAATATGAACGCACAGGGTCAAATAGTTAAAGTCGGTATTGCCGATATGAATATTGCAAAAGCTCCGGATAAAATACGTACTTCAGGACTTGGTTCATGTGTAGGGGTTGTTTTATATGACGACAGATCCATGACAGTAGGCATGGTCCATGTTATGTTACCAGATTCAAGTCTTGGTAGGACTGAGGTAGTAAATATTGCGAAATTTGCGGATACTGGCATTCCTGCTATGGTGGAGCAACTCAAAATAGAGGGTATTCAGCCTTTTAAGTTAAAAGCTAAGATTGCTGGAGGAGCTCAAATGTTTCAATTTTCTTCTACTAAAGATACAATGCGAATCGGACCACGTAATGTTGAAGCAGTAAAAGAGTATTTAAAAAAGTATTCTATTCCTATAATCGCAGAAGATACTGGGGGAAATAGTGGTAGAACGATAGAATTTGATCCTATAACCAAATTACTAAATATTCGAACGGTGAATCAAGGAGTGAGAGATATATAATGGTAGGAACTATTCTTTCTAATTTTTGGGTAGCGCTTATTGCTTTTACTATATACTTTTTATTCTCATATCCTTTTATAGAGGGAATGGGTATTATTCTTGAAGCATGTATTATCTCTTTTGGATTTTTCCTTCTAACATTTTTAGCTAGGGCAATTATTAGTTATATAATTAGTAATCCGCAGGAAGAAATAGAAGACATACCTATTGCAGATGATGCCGGTATTTTAAAATCTGAAATTTCTCCAGAAGATTACGCTGAGTTAGTAAAGACAATGTTAGAGGAAGATGAAAAACCCAATACAATATAACATAATATATTAAAAAATGAGGGGATCGATAGTTTCGATTCCCCTTTTTAGTGAGATTTTTGTTATAATAACTCTAATGATCAGATATATGGGAGAGGGGGATAATTGTGGCAAATCAAGATTCGACAGATGAACAGGTTCTTTGGAAGAGTTGGACTGAAAGCAAAGATCCTCAAGCCGGAGATTTACTCATGAGAAAATATGTGCCACTTGTAAACTATCATGTGCAAAGAATTGGTGCGGGTATCCCTAAAAATATATCTAGAGAAGAGCTTAAAAGTTTAGGAATGATGGGATTATTTGATGCTCTGAACAAGTTTGACTATAGTAGAGAGCTGAAATTTGATACTTATGCTTCTTTTCGTGTAAGAGGGGCTATTATCGACGGTTTAAGAAAAGAAGATTGGCTTCCACGTTCTTCAAGAGAAAAATCCAAGAAATTAGAAACGAAAATTGAAGAACTCGAGCAAAAGTTGATGAGACATGCGTCTGCTGAAGAGATAGCAGAATTTGTCGAGTTACCTGTTGAAGAGGTTTATCAAACTGTACAGGAACATTTTTTCTCAAATGTACTGTCTATAGATGAGCAATTACAAGAAAGTGAAGAACCTGAACATAAATCATATGTAATTCGAGATGACTCTCAGAAAACACCAGAACAACAAATGGTCCAGCAAGAACTAATTGGTGATTTAGCCGGTCAAATTCAACAATTAAATGAAAATGAACAATTAGTGTTAAGTTTATTTTATACGGAAGAACTAACGCTCACAGTTATTGGGGAGATGCTTGGTCTATCTACATCGAGAATATCTCAAATTCATTCGAAAGCACTTTTTAAACTCAGAAAACTATTAATGCCTGAAATGACGAATGTATAGATAAAGGGGATACTACTATGAGTTTAAAACTAGCAGAACTTCAAATAGCTATTCCTAAAACCTTTGATGCTGGTAAAATAGCAGATCAAATACAACAACAAGGTGCAATTAGTCAATCTAACGCGCAAGCTGCCTCTGAAAAACAGCTAGAAAAAAATAGGGAAACCGTCATCAAGTCTTCGGAAACTTCGGAGACAAGCTCTCAGGACGAAGAGAAAGAGCGTATGGAGCACGAGCGGCAGAACAGAGAAAAGAAAGAGCGAGAATTGAAAGAGACAAAGCATCCTTTCAAAGGAAACTTTGTAGATTTTAGTGGTTAGGAGCATTTATGTTAACGACTTTATTAATAATATTATTCTTAATGCAAGTTATAAGTTTTTACTTCATTGCTCTATTAAATGCCAAGATTTCTAAGTTTAATGAGATGGAACGAAAACAACAACAAGTTTTATTGGACATTGAAGATTCTTTTAGTGCTTATATAGCAGAAATCACAGATGAAAATAATCGCCTTATACAGGAATTACAAAATACAGAAGTACCTCATACTACATTTTCTAAAATTGCAGAAAATCCATCAACAAAGGAAGCTAGAGTATTTGAACCACCAACTTCTTTCGTCTCTAAGCAAGTTGCAGCAAGTAGTTATATGAAATCAGCTCAAACAACAGCAAAAAAAGTACCGGAAACTATGAGAGAAAAAGTGTTGTTTCACCATGAAGAAGGAAGAGATCCTGACGAAATAGCGAAAATTCTCCAAATAGGAAAGACTGAAGTTGAACTTTTCCTGAAATTTAAAGATTAAAATAGTTGAAAGTATAAAAATGATATGTTATATTAGAAAACGGTATGAATACACACGCAGTTCGGATGGACTTAGCAGGTGCTCTATTTATAGAGTAGCTAAAGAAAAATGATGAATGCGGAAGACTAAACCAAACCAGGAGGAAACAAATCATGTCAGTAATCTCAATGAAGCAATTATTAGAGGCTGGTGTACACTTCGGTCACCAAACTCGCCGTTGGAATCCAAAAATGAAAAAATACATTTTTGTTGAACGTAACGGAATCTACATCATCGATCTTCAAAAAACGGTGAAAAAATTAGAAGAAGCTTATGATTTCATGCGTCAAGTAGGTCAAGACGGTGGGAAAGTTCTTTTCGTAGGAACTAAAAAACAAGCTCAAGAAGCTATTAAAGAAGAAGCAGAACGTTCAGGTAACTACTATATTAACCAACGTTGGTTAGGTGGTACTTTAACTAACTTCGGTACTATTCAAAAACGTGTAGCTCGTCTTAAAGCTATTGAAAAAATGGAAGAAGACGGTACGTTTGAAGTACTTCCTAAAAAAGAAGTTGTTCAACTTAAAAAACAACACGAACGTCTTGTTAAATTCTTAGGCGGTATCCGTGATATGAAAGCTGTTCCAGATGTAATGTTCGTAGTAGATCCACGTAAAGAGCGTATTGCTGTTGCAGAAGCTCGCAAACTTAACATTCCATTAGTAGGAATTGTTGATACAAACTGTGATCCAGATGAAATCGACTATGTAATTCCTGCAAATGATGATGCAATTCGTGCAGTTAAATTATTAACAGCTAAAATGGCGGATGCATTACTAGAAGCAAGACAAGGTGAAGACGAAGAAGTAACTTCTGCTGAAGTTGCAGCTGAGTAATACCTGAGTAATACGAATGTAATTAACAGGTGATAAGCGGCCAAACCTCTTATCACCTTTTTTTGAGAAAATGACATATTAATTGTACTAGGAGGAATTTATAATGGCAGTTACAGCACAAATGGTTAAAGAATTGCGTGAAAAAACTGGTGCAGGTATGATGGACTGTAAAAAAGCATTAGTAGAATCAGACGGTAATTTAGAAGCAGCAATCGACTTTTTACGTGAAAAAGGTCTTTCTTCTGCAGCTAAAAAAGCAGATCGTATCGCAGCGGAAGGTACTACTTTCATCCAAGTGGAAGGAAACAAAGCTGTATTACTAGAAATGAATGCTGAAACTGATTTTGTTTCTAAAAATGAATCTTTCCAACATTTAGTAAAAACTGTGGCATCTCATTTATTAGCTACAGAGCCAGCTTCAGTAGAAGAAGCACTACCTACAATTATTGAAGAAGGATTAACAGTAGAAAACTTAATCTCTAATGCAGTTGCGAAAATTGGAGAAAAAATTACATTACGTCGTTTTGTAATTGAAAATAAAACAGATGCAGATGCATTTGGTCCATACCTACACATGGGAGGACGTATCGGGGTTCTTACAGTAATTGAAGGATCAACTGATGAGCAAGCGGCTAAAGATGTAGCAATGCATATTGCAGCATTAAACCCTTCTTATATTTCACGTGATGAAGTTTCTGCTGAAGAAGTAGAACACGAACGCAAAATATTAACAGAACAAGCTCTAAACGAAGGAAAACCTGAAAATATCGTTGCTAAAATGGTAGAAGGTCGTCTTGGTAAATACTTTGAAGAAGTTTGTGTATTAGACCAATCATTCGTTAAAAACCCAGACCAAAAAGTAAAAACATTTGTTGAATCAACTGGTGGTAAACTAGTTTCATTCACACGTTACGCTGTTGGTGAAGGAATCGAAAAACGTGAAGACAACTTCGCTGAAGAAGTAATGAACCAAGTAAAAGGTAATTAATATAAGAAAAGCGGCAGACACCGTTCGACTTGATGGTTCAGCGCTTCCCCCGCGGAAGGCATTATCTTGAAACGAAAACCGGTAGTCGTCAATATGCGTCGTTGCTAGAAATAATATCAATAACAACCGGGGGACACGTAATTTGTGTTCCCTATTTTTCAAGATAGAGATGGAGGATACCTATGAGCAAACCACAATACGAAAGAATCGTTTTAAAATTGAGTGGCGAGGCATTAGCTGGAGAACAAGGTTTCGGTTTATCTCCTGACATTATTAAATCTGTAGCCGAACAAGTGAAAGAAGTTGTAGATCTTGGAGTAGAGGTTGCGGTAGTTGTAGGTGGAGGAAACATATGGCGAGGTAAAGTAGGAAGCGAAATGGGCATGGATCGTGCTACAGCGGACTATATGGGTATGCTTGCTACAGTTATGAATTCACTAGCTCTACAAGATTCTCTTGAAAAAGCGGGTGTCGAAACACGTGTTCAGACATCTATCGAGATGCGACAAGTCGCAGAGCCTTACATACGTAGAAGAGCCATTCGTCATTTAGAAAAAAAACGAGTAGTTATTTTTGCAGCGGGAACAGGTAATCCATACTTCTCTACTGACACAACTGCAGCTTTAAGAGCAGCTGAGATAGAAGCAGATGTTATATTAATGGCCAAAAATAATGTAGATGGTGTTTACTCTGCTGATCCTAAAACGGATAGTACGGCAGTGAAATATGATACACTATCATTTATCGAAGTAATTCAACAAGGACTCCAAGTAATGGATTCTACAGCATCTACTTTATGTATGGACAATGATATAGAGCTTATTGTATTTTCGATTATGGAAAAAGGAAATATTAAAAAGGCTGTGCTCGGGGAAACCATAGGGACAGTCGTTAGGAGGAATTCTTAATGCCGAAAAAAGTGATAGAGCAAACAAGTGATAAAATGACTAAAACAATATCAGTTTTTAGTAGAGAATTATCTACTATCCGTGCTGGGCGTGCTAGTGCTTCCCTACTTGACAAAATTACAGTAGATTATTATGGAGCTCCAACCCCTATCAATCAAATGGCTGGTATTTCTATACCAGAAGCTCGCTTATTAACAATCCTTCCTTATGATAAAACTATTTTAGGAGATATTGAAAAAGCGATCATGAAATCAGATTTAGGTATTACTCCTACTAATGATGGAACACTAATTCGTATTGCAATTCCAGCATTAACGGAAGAGCGTCGTAAAGAATTAGTAAAACTAGTAAAAAAAGAAGCAGAAGAAGCAAAAGTAAATGTTCGTAACGTTCGTCGTGACGGTAATGATGATTTGAAAAAACTTGAAAAATCTGGTGGAATTACAGAAGACGAGTTAAGAAATTATACAGAAGAAATTCAAAAACTTACAGATGCTAACATTGAAAAAATTGATGCAATTACTAAAGATAAAGAAAAAGAAATTTTAGAAGTTTAACCCTTATGAAGATGTAGTGAAGGTTAATGCTTTAATAAATACCAAAGTCTTCTTCAAATGATTTGTCTAGGTTAAGTATTTCTGAACTTTTATTTAAAAAAGGCGTCCTTTGAAAGGGACGTCTTTTTATATATGGGTTTATTTGTTATGATAGGGATAGACGTTCGACTTGGTAGATTGGGGGGTTCTAAATGTTTAATAAACTAATTCGTAAAAATGAGAAAAAGATCAATATTCATTTAGATGAACGTAAAGAAAATGCCCAAAAGGAACAGTTACCTAGCCATATTGCAATTATTATGGATGGGAACGGTAGATGGGCTAAAAAGAGGTCACTTCCCCGTATTGCTGGTCATCACGAAGGTATGAAGACTGTAAAAAAAATTACTCTTTTTGCAAATGAAGTCGGGATAGATACGTTAACCTTGTACGCTTTTTCCACAGAAAATTGGAAACGTCCAAAAATGGAAGTCGAGTTTTTAATGCGACTACCCGAAGAATTTTTAGGGACGTATTTACCGGAGTTAATCGAACAAAATGTTCAAGTACGAATGATGGGAAATCATGATATGCTGCCTGAGCATACAAAAAGAGCTATTTATAAAGCGATGGATGAAACTGCCCAAAATGATGGACTGATTCTTAACTTTGCTATGAATTATGGAAGTAGAGATGAAATTGTACAGGCAGTCAAACGTATTGCAAAACAAATCGAGCAAAAAGAGATTTTAGAGGATGAAATTACAGAAGAATTGCTGACAAATAATTTAATGACCAAAGACTTGTCGGAACCAGATCTTCTCATTCGAACAAGTGGTGAAGTTCGACTGAGTAACTTTATGCTTTGGCAGCTTGCTTACACGGAGTTTTGGTTTACAGATACGCTTTGGCCAGACTTTGATGAAGCATCCTTATTAGAAGCTATTGAAAGTTATCAAAAAAGGAATAGAAGATATGGTGGACTTAAGGGGGAAGAAGTAAATTGAAACAGCGGATAATAACAGGTGCTATTGCTTTGGCACTATTTCTCCCAATTGTTTTGTTGGGAGGACCTGTTTTCACTATATTAGTATACATAATTGCAGCAGTAGGATTATATGAAATGCTTCGCATGAAGGACTTAAGTTTATTTTCATTCGCCAGTTTAGTTTCGTATCTACTCCTGTTTCTTTTGTTATTGCCATCATCATTTACAGATGATATTTTGCATTATACAGGGCACACGAAATTAGAGTGGGTGTTTGTTGGAGTATTTTTAGTATTAATCTATACAGTATTAGTGAAAAATCGTTTCACTTTTGATGATGCAGCTTTTGTCATTTTAAGTACACTATATGTTGGTATTGGTTTTTACTATTTTATTGAAACAAGAAATGAAGGTCTAGCATACGTTATTTTTGCATTGCTGATCGTATGGACAACAGATTCTGGAGCTTATTTTACCGGACGAAAAATTGGGAAAAGAAAATTATGGCCAGATATTTCTCCAAATAAAACAGTAGAAGGTTTTGTTGGAGGTATTATTTGGGCATTAATCACTGCTTTCATTATTCAATGGATAAGCCCGCTTACTTCATCGATGCTTGTATTGATAGGAATTACAATTATTTCTTCTATTTTTGGACAATTAGGTGACTTAGTAGAATCAGCGATAAAAAGACATTATAATGTGAAAGACTCTGGTAAATTATTGCCAGGTCATGGTGGAATTTTAGATCGATTTGACAGTATTTTATTTGTCTTACCGCTTCTTCACTTTTTACATTTTATCTAAGGAGACGACATTATTTCATGGTTAAAAAAATAAGTTTATTAGGTGCAACTGGTTCTATCGGGATACAAACACTGGATATAATAAAAGAGCATCCAGATAAGTTTCAACTAGTAGCATTTTCAGCGGGAAAAAATATAGAAATTACGAAGCAAATAATTCGAGATTTTTCAGTTCCTCTAGTTTCTGTGTTATTTGAAGAGGATGCAGTTCTGTTAGGGAAAGAATTTCCACGAACAGAACTAGTATTTGGTGATCAAGGATTAGTACAAGTTGCTGCTCATGCAAATGCAGATGTTTTAGTGAATGCTGTACTTGGAAGTGTAGGATTAAGACCAACATTAGAAGCTATTAAAAAAGGAATAACAATTGCAATTGCGAACAAAGAAACATTAGTAACTGCTGGACACTTAGTAATGAATGCAGCTAAGCAATATAATGTACCAATACTGCCGGTCGACAGCGAACATTCAGCCTTGTTTCAAGCGATGAACGGAGAAAAACGTTCTGAAATTGCAAAGCTCATCATTACTGCTTCAGGTGGAAGTTTTAGAGACTTTACTCGGGAAGAGCTTAAAAATGTAACGGTAAAAGATGCACTGAATCATCCTAACTGGTCTATGGGGTCGAAAATAACAATTGATTCAGCCACAATGATGAACAAAGGTTTAGAAGTTATTGAGGCGCGAGTATTATTTGATATTCCTTATGATGATATAGAAGTGTTACTTCATCGAGAGAGTATTATACATTCATTAGTTGAATTCCAAGATACTAGTGTTATTGCTCAATTAGGAACACCAGATATGCGTGTGCCTATCCAATATGCATTGTCTTATCCGGAGAGATTGACAAGAGAGTCAGCACCGCGACTTAACTTAGCTCAAATAGGTAAGTTACATTTTGAAGAAATGGATTACACACGTTATCATGCTTTGAAATTAGCTATTGATGCAGGACGAGCAGGCGGAACTATGACAACGGTCCTAAATGCTGCAAACGAGGCTGCTGTATCCTTGTTTTTACAAGAAAAAATTGGTTTCTTAACAATTGATGAGCTAATCGAACGAGCTATGGATGAGCATACGATTCTTTCAAATCCAGATTTAGAAACTATTCTTCATGTAGATGCAAAAACAAGAAAATCTATTGAGAACATGGTAAAATGAAGAGATGTGAAAGTAAAAGCATAAACAGCTAGAAACTAAAGGTGGGATATAGTGGAGACAGCCATTGCGTTTATAATTATATTTGGAAGTATTGTATTTTTCCATGAACTCGGGCATTTTATCTTTGCAAAACAAGCTGGAATCATGGTGCGTGAGTTTGCAATAGGTATGGGTCCAAAAATCTTTGGATATACAAAAGGTGAGACTCTTTATACACTACGATTATTGCCAATCGGTGGATATGTTCGTATGGCAGGAGAAGATATGGACTCCGTTGAGTTACAGCCGGGCTTTCGATTAGGAATCCGTTTAAATGATCAAGACGAAATTGATCAGATTCTATTAAATCAAAATAAGCATTATCCTGATATGTTGTTTTTAGAAGTAGAAAAATCTGATTTAACCGATAAAATGTTTATCGAGGGATACAATGAAGAAGAAAAGTTAGTAAGGTACAATGTAGCACGAAATGCTGTCATTAATGAAAAAGGCAGTGAAACAATCATTGCGCCAGCAGATCGTCAATTCGGATCCAAAACAGTTGGACAGCGATCACTAACTATTTTTGCAGGACCCCTTTTTAACTTTATCCTATCGTTTTTCATTTTCTTAGCGCTTGGGTTGTTTCAAGGAGTACCAACATATGAACCTGTTATAACAACAGTTGTGAAAGACAGTCCTGCTGCTCAAGCAGGCATGCAAGATGGCGATTTGGTAACTAAAATAGATGGATCTTCCATCACGACATGGGACGAATTATCAGAAAAAGTGAAAGTAAGTTCAAATGAACTGATGGAATTTACAGTAGAACGTGATGGACAAGAAGTTAATCTGTCTATGACACCCCAAGAAGTTGTAGCTGGAAAAGAAAAAGTTGGACAAATTGGTGTACAATACACAAGTCCAATGGAAAAAAATCCTGCCAAGGCGGTTGTCTTTGGAGCAGAGCAAACATATGAATGGACTAAACGTATATTTACTATACTTGGCACATTAATTACTGGTAATTTCTCTATAGATGATTTATCAGGTCCTGTTGGAATATATAAAGCGACTGAAGAAGTAGCGCAATATGGTGTATTCAATTTAATGCGTTGGGCTGCAATACTTAGTATAAATCTAGGAATTATGAATTTATTACCATTACCAGCATTAGATGGTGGTAGACTATTATTCTTCTTGTTTGAAGCTTTACGAGGAAAACCGATAGATAAACAAAAAGAAGGTATGGTCCACTTTGTCGGTATTATGCTATTGATGGTACTAATGGTTGTCGTTACATGGAATGATATACAACGATTTTTCTTCAATGGGTAAATAATTTTAAGGGGGGAAGTTCAATCATCTGAACTTCCTTTCTTTTACTGTGTATATAAAAGCACAAGCATCTAACACCCCAGACTAGCGCTGGAGCTAGACAGATCAGGGAGGGATACAAACTATGGACGACGGTAAAATGAGGATGCATTTGTTATTGCAGCAACTGGAGTTAACAGAGGATTCCTTCGTAAAGCATTTTGAAAATGCATCCATCGATCGATTCACTGTACATAAAAAAAATAGACAATGGGCTTTTCAAATTCAACTACAGACCGTATTACCAATAGATGTATTTACGATTTTTCAAACAAGGTTAATAGAAAAGTTTTCTGGTATAGCGAATATCTTACTCACTATTCAAAGTGAAGGAAAAGACGTATCACAGGAGCTTATCAACCAATATTGGCCATTAGTTCTGAAAGAATTAAGTGACATGGCACCACCTTTAAAAGACCGCTTATTAAAACAACAGCCCGAATGGAACGGTCAGATGATTCATTTAACCTGTGGGCAGGAAATTGAATTGCGAACGTTTAAAAAGAAATATATCGAACAATTGTCAGATGTATATGTAGGGTTTGGATTTCCAAAAATAGCATTCGACTTCCGTTTAGTTGAAGATACAGAAGCAATAGCGCAAGCGCAGTTAGAATTTCTTGAACAACGTCGTTTAGAAGAAGAAATGTTAGGTCAAAAAGCGTTAGAAGATATGCAAAAACGTGATCAAAATAGAACAGAGAATGGCAATCAGAATACAGACGGTCCTTTCCAACTAGGAGTGCCTCTTAAAAAAGATGAGCCAATTATTGACATAAAATCGATTCAAGATGAGGAACGCAGAGTAACGATCGAAGGTTTTGTATTCGACGTCGAAGTCAAAGAGTTGCGAAGTGGTCGTTCTCTTCTGACTGCAAAAGTTACTGACTATACAGATTCTATTTTAGTGAAGATGTTCTCTAGAGATAAAGAAGATGCCCAAATGATGGAACGACTACAAAAGGGAATGTGGATAAAGGTTAGAGGTTCCGTGCAAAATGATACTTTTGTACGAGATTTAATCATTATGGCACAAGATATGAATGAGATAAATCCGGCGGTACGAATCGATACAGCGAAAGAAAAACGTGTAGAGTTACATCTACATACACCGATGAGTCAAATGGATGCTGTTTCCTCTGTATCCTCACTTGTATCACAAGCAGCGAAATGGGGACATAAAGCTATAGCAATTACAGATCATGCGAATCTACAATCATTTCCTGAAGCATATGCTGCTGGGAAAAAGAATGGTATTAAAATTCTATATGGATTAGAAGCAAATCTTGTACATGACGGTGTTCCTATTGCTTATGATGAACAGCATACTGCATTAGAGGATGCTGTATATGTTGTATTTGATGTTGAAACTACAGGCTTATCTGCTACTTACGATAAAATAATTGAGTTGGCAGCTGTAAAAATGCAAAATGGTAATATTATCGATAAATTTGAACGATTTGTTAATCCGCATCACGCTCTTTCCGCTACTACGATCGAGTTAACTGGAATTACAGATGACATGGTTCAAAATGCACCTGAAATAGAACAGGTTATAAAGGACTTTTATGAATTTATAGGCGATGGCGTACTTGTTGCTCATAATGCATCTTTTGATATGGGCTTTCTATATGAAGGTTATCGGAGAACAGGAATAGATTATTTCAGTCATCCGGTTATAGACACATTAGAGCTAGCTCGGTTCTTACATCCAGAGATGAAGTCCCATCGACTTGGTACTCTAACTAAAAAGTTCAATATTGAGTTAACACAAGCACATAGAGCGATCTTTGACTGTGAGGCAACAGGATATTTACTACTACATTTGTTAAAAGAAGCTGAGGAACATAAGATAGAGTTTCTAGATGACTTTAACAAGCATATTGGACAAGGGGATTCATATAAACGAGCTCGACCAACTCATTGCACAATCTTAGCTAAAAATGAGGTCGGTTTAAAAAACTTGTTCAAATTAGTGTCACTTGCTCATACAACTACTTTCTATCGTGTACCTAGAATAAAAAGGTCAGTGCTGCAAAAACATAGAGAAGGACTGATCATAGGTTCAGGGTGTGATAAGGGAGAGGTTTTTGAAGGTCTAATGCAAAAACCGTTAGAGCAAGTGGAGGAAATTGCACAGTTTTATGATTACTTAGAAATACATCCTAAAGAAGTATATTCACATTTAATCGAGGCAGAACTAGTTAGAGACGAATGGAACTTAGAAGATATCATCCGTAAAATGCTTAAATTAGGTAAAAAATTGAATTTACCAGTTGTAGCAACCGGCAATGTACATTACTTGCATGAAAATGATGCTATTTTTAGAAAAATACTTGTAAACTCACAAGGTGGAGCTAACCCGTTAAATCGTAACGGGTTACCTAAAGTACATTTTCGCACAACTAATGAAATGTTAGATGCCTTTGCCTTTCTTGGAGAAGACCTAGCAAAAGAGATTGTTGTCACTAATCCTCAAAAAATAGCCGATTCTCTTGAAGACATAAAACCGATTAAAGATGATTTATATACCCCAAAGATTGAGGGAGCAGATGAGGAAGTTAGATCTCTTACTTATTCCAAAGCAAAAGAAATTTATGGGGAAGTACTACCAGAGATAGTAGAAGCAAGAATTGAGAAGGAATTAACATCTATTATTGGTCATGGTTTTGCGGTAATTTATTTGATTTCACATAAATTAGTGAAAAAATCATTAGATGATGGCTATTTAGTTGGATCCAGGGGATCAGTAGGTTCTTCTCTTGTAGCTACAATGACAGAAATTACAGAAGTAAATCCACTACCGCCGCATTATGTATGTCCAAGTTGTCAGCATTCAGAGTTTTTCCAAGACGGATCGGTTGGTTCTGGGTTCGACTTACCTAACAAAAATTGTATTAAATGCGATACACCATATGTAAAAGAAGGGCAAGATATCCCGTTTGAGACTTTCCTTGGATTCAAAGGAGATAAAGTTCCAGATATAGATTTAAACTTTAGTGGTGAGTATCAACCTATTGCGCATAATTACACCAAGGAATTATTCGGTGAGGACTATGTGTTTCGTGCTGGTACAATCGGAACGGTAGCTGAAAAAACAGCTTATGGATATGTCAGGGGCTATATGAACGATAATAATTTGGCTCTTCGTGGTGCCGAAATTGATCGTTTAGTTCAAGGATGTTCTGGTGTTAAGCGATCAACGGGTCAACATCCAGGTGGAATCATTGTTGTTCCTGATTATATGGATATTTATGATTTTACCCCAATACAGTTTCCGGCTGATGCGCAGGATTCTGAATGGAAAACAACTCATTTTGATTTTCATTCCATTCATGATAATTTACTGAAATTAGATATTCTAGGGCATGATGATCCTACTGTTATTCGTATGCTCCAAGATTTATCAGGAATTGATCCGAAAACAATTCCTACAGATGATCCAGAGGTAATGAAAATATTTAGTGGGACGGAATCGCTAGGCGTAACGGAAGAGCAAATAGACTGTAAAACTGGGACACTTGGAATTCCAGAGTTTGGTACTCGTTTTGTAAGACAAATGCTAGAAGAAACGAAACCTTCTACTTTCTCAGAACTTGTCCAAATATCTGGTTTATCTCATGGGACAGATGTCTGGTTAGGAAATGCTCAAGAGTTGATACAAGCGGGGACTTGTCAGCTCTCTGATGTAATCGGATGCCGTGATGATATTATGGTTTACTTAATCTATCAAGGGTTAGACCCTTCCTTAGCATTTAAAATTATGGAGTCAGTTCGGAAAGGGAAAGGGCTAACACCAGAATTTGAAGCAGAGATGAAAAAACAAGGGGTAGCTAATTGGTATATTGAATCCTGTAAAAAGATCAAATACATGTTCCCGAAAGCACATGCTGCTGCCTATGTATTAATGGCAGTTCGTATTGCATACTTTAAGGTGCATTACCCCATAATATATTATGCGGCATATCTTACTGTAAGAGCTTCTGACTTTGATTTGATCTCAATGGTCAACGGATCTCAAACAATTCGAGCAAAACTAGATGAGATTAATGCAAAGGGCCTTGAAGCATCTCCAAAAGAAAAAAACTTATTAACAGTATTAGAAATTGCATTGGAAATGACAGAACGAGGCATTAAAATTCAAAAAGTTGATCTATACAAATCACATGCAAATGAATTTATTATAGAAGGAAATACATTAATTCCTCCTTTTGATTCGATACCAGGATTAGGTACAAATGTTGCTTTTCAAATTGCTAAAGCACGAATTGATGGTGAATTTTTATCCAAGGAAGATCTTCAACAAAGAGGTAAAGTATCCAAGACAATCATCGAATATATGGATGCGATGGGCTGTCTAGAAGGTCTGCCAGATGCCAATCAGCTTTCATTGTTTTAGGAGGTAATTTGCAAGGCACCATGATGTATGGTAATATAAAACTACCAATGTTTCATAGTTCTGTGACGAAAGAGTGGGATTTCCCGCTCTTTTCTGTTGTTATATAGAAAATCATTGTTGTGTAGGAGGCTTATATGAGTAATATTATTAGTAAAATTGAAGAGCTTGTATCGCCTATTTTACAAGAGTTAAATTTAGATCTTGTAGATATAGAATATGTAAAAGAAGGTCGAGATTGGTTTTTACGTATTTATATTGATACTCCAAATGGCGGCATTGATATTGAACAATGTGCTCAAGTAAGTGAAAAACTAAGTGAAAAGTTAGATGTAGAAGATCCAATATCAGAAAATTACTTTTTAGAGGTTTCTTCTCCTGGAGCAGAACGACCTTTGAAAAAGGATTCGGATTTCACGAATGCGATTGGTAAGCATGTTTTTATCAAAACATACGAGCCAGTGAACGGAGCTAAGGAATTTGAAGGAACATTACTTTCTTATTCAATAGAAGAAGGCGCATTAATTGAAGTACGTGTGAAAACAAGAAGAGTAAAAATTCAAATTGAAAAAGAGAAAATTGCGCTTGCCCGTTTAGCAATTGATTTCTCTGCATAACGTATATGGAGGAGTGAAAGCAGTGAGTAGTGAATTTTTAGATGCGTTAACTGCGCTCGAACAACAAAAGGGAATTTCAAGAGATGTTTTAATAGAAGCAATAGAAGCTGCTTTAGTAACTGCGTATAAAAGAAACTTTAACCAAGCCCAAAATGTTCGTGTCGATATTAACCTAGCTACTGGTACTATGCTTGTTTATTCAAGAAAAGATGTTGTAGAAGAAGTAGCAGACGACCGTCTGCAAATATCCTTAGAGGATGCTCAAGTTATAAATCCACACTATGCGATTGGTGATGTAGTTGAAGAAGAAGTTACACCACGTAATTTCGGTCGTATTGCAGCTCAAACGGCGAAGCAAGTTGTCACTCAACGTGTACGTGAAGCTGAACGTGGTCTTATCTACGAAGAATATGTGGACCGTGAAGATGATATTGTAAATGGTATTGTAGAACGATTAGATGCTCGTAATATTTACGTGGGATTAGGAAAAGTTGAGGCTGTATTACCAGCAAATGAACAAATCCAAACAGAGACATTCCGACCACATGAACGTATTAAAGTGTATATTACGAAAGTAGAACGTACTACTCGTGGACCACAAGTATTTGTTTCTAGAACTCACCCTGGCTTACTTCGTCGTTTGTTTGAAATGGAAGTTCCAGAAATCTTTGAAGGTATTGTAGAGATTAAGTCTATTGCTCGTGAAGCAGGGGACCGCTCGAAGATTTCCGTTTTTGCACATAATGACGAAATTGATCCTGTTGGTTCATGTGTTGGTGCAAAGGGAGCTCGAGTACAAACAATTGTTAACGAGTTAAGTGGAGAGAAAATTGACATAGTTGAATGGTCTGAAGATCCAGTAGTGTTTGTTGCAAATGCACTTAGTCCTTCTAAAGTAATCGACGTTCAAGTAAATGAAGATGAAAAATCTACAACGGTAGTAGTACCAGATTATCAGTTGTCACTTGCAATTGGTAAGAGAGGTCAAAATGCTCGTCTTGCAGCAAAACTGACTGGCTGGAAAATCGATATTAAGAGTGAAACTGATGCAAGAGAACTTGGAATTTATCCAAATGAAAATTCTCCACAGCTTATCGTAGAAAAAATGGATGAAGAAGAATTGGATGATTTCGATTTTTATAAAGAAGAACAATAAGCAAGGATGGTGATTTAAAATGGCGGTTCAAAAGAAAATACCGTTACGTAAATGTGTTGCTACTGGTGAAATGTTTCCGAAAAAAGAAATGATTCGTATAGTCCGTTCGAAAGAAGGAGAAGTTTCCGTAGACCTAACAGGTAAAAAATCTGGTCGTGGCGCTTATGTATCCAAATCTATCGAAGCGGTAAACCAAGCGAAAAAGAAAAATTCACTAGGCACTCATTTAGAAGCACCAATTCCAAATGAAGTATATGACCAGTTAATCGTTGTTATTGAAAGAGATAAACTCAAATGAAAATAGAAGAACAGATATCTAATCTTTTAGGTTTAGCGACTCGAGCAAGAAAAACAATAACTGGTGAAGAATTAGTTGTAAAAGAAATAAGAAGCCAAAAGGCAAAACTAGTTGTTTTATCAAATGACGCTTCTAAAAATACAGCAAAAAAAATTAATGATAAATGTGCATCTTTTAACGTTGAGCTGCATGTCTTTGGAGACCGGCACGATCTCGGACATGCGACGGGAAAAGAGGCCAGGGTGGCAATAGCCATTATGGATGACGGTTTCGCTAAAAAACTGTCCGGCCTTCTCAACGAATATAACCGGGGGTGAGCTAATGACTAAAATCAGAGTTCATGAATATGCGAGACAAATAGATAAATCGAGTAAAGAAGTTATTGAGCAATTAGGAAAGATGAATATTCAAGTGACGAATCATATGTCTACACTTGAAGGAGAAACTATCTCTAAACTAGATGGTATTTATAAAAATTCTTCACAGTCAAATACTAAACCTGCTTCAACATCTTCAAAACCTGCACAACAGACTCAATCAAGACCATCAAACTCAAACCAAGGTCAACAAAGACCAACATCTGGCGGGCAATCAAGACCGTCTAACCAAGGTCAACAAAGACCAACATCTGGTGGACAATCAAGACCGTCTAACCAAGGCCAACAAAGACCGGCATCTGGCGGACAGTCAAGACCGTCTAACCAAGGTCAACAAAGACCAACATCTGGCGGACAATCAAGACCGTCTAACCAAACGAATACAAATGCTGCAGCTTCAGGAAGTAATACGCAATCTAGCAGCACGCAAGGAACAAATAACCAACCTAAAAAGACGTTTACAAATAACAAAGCTCCAGCGGGTGCTTATCGTCCAGGTGGTCAAAATCGTCCTGGTGGCAATAGACCGGGTCAAAAATTCCAAAAACGTAGAAAAGGTCCTACTACACCAGTTCAACCACCAGTACCAAGAAAAGAACGTGAACTTCCAGCGAAGATTACGTTTACCGATTCTTTAACTGTTCTTGAACTTTCGAAAAAAATTGGTCGTGAACCAGCAGAAATTATCAAAAAATTATTCCTACTTGGCGTAATGGCAACAATAAACCAAGTATTAGATAAGGATGCAATTGAACTTATTTGTGCAGACTATGGTGTAGAAGTTGAAGAAGAAATCCGTATCGACATTACTGATTTAGAAGTTCACTTCGATCCAACGCCAGAAGACAGCACTAATCAATCAGAGCGTCCACCAGTTGTTACAATTATGGGTCACGTCGATCATGGTAAAACAACACTTCTTGACTCAATTCGTCATACAAAAGTAACTGCAGGAGAAGCCGGTGGTATTACTCAACATATCGGTGCTTACATGATTGAAGACAACGACAAGAAGATTACATTCCTAGATACACCAGGACATGCTGCATTTACGACAATGCGTGCACGTGGTGCAAAAATTACGGATATCACGATTCTTGTAGTTGCAGCTGATGATGGAGTTATGCCTCAAACAGTAGAAGCTATTAACCATGCGAAAGCAGCTGAAGTGCCAATTATCGTAGCAGTAAATAAAATGGATAAACCATCTGCCAATCCTGACCGTGTAATGCAAGAGTTAACAGAGCATGGCTTAGTTCCTGAGGCATGGGGTGGAGATACTATCTTCGTACCAATCTCAGCACTAAAAGGAGAAGGAATCGACAACTTGTTAGAAATGGTTTTACTTGTTTCAGAAGTTGGAGAGTTAAGAGCAAATCCAAAACGTCTTGCTTTAGGAACTGTAATTGAAGCTCAACTTTACAAAGGTCGTGGTTCTGTTGCTACATTACTAGTTCAAGATGGTACATTAAAAGTTGGAGACCCTATCGTTGTTGGTCATGCATTCGGACGCGTAAGAGCAATGGTTAATGATCTTGGTCGCCGTGTGAAAGAGGCAGGACCATCTACTCCAGTTGAAATAACTGGTCTAAACGAAGTGCCACAAGCTGGAGACCGCTTTGTAGTATTCGAAGATGAAAAAACAGCTCGACAAGTTGGAGAGTCTCGTGCTTCAGAAGCACAAGTTACTCAACGCTCAGAAAAAACTCGTGTAACATTAGACAATTTATTTGATCAAATGAAACAAGGGGAAATGAAAGAGCTTAACTTAATCGTTAAAGCAGACGTACAAGGAACTGTTGAAGCGATGGCTGCTTCCCTTATGAAGATAGATGTAGAAGGTGTTAACGTTCGCATCATTCATACTGGAGCTGGAGCAATTACAGAATCAGATATTAGTTTGGCAGCTGCATCGAATGCAATTGTTATCGGATTTAACGTTCGTCCAGATACAAATGCAAAACGTATGGCCGACCAAGAAGGCGTAGACATTCGTTTACACCGTATTATTTATAAAGTAATCGAAGAAATTGAATTTGCAATGAAGGGGCTACTTGACCCTGAGTTCCAAGAAAAAATTATCGGTCAAGCCGAAATTCGTGAAACTTTCAAAGTATCTAAAGTTGGTACGATTGCTGGTTCTTACGTAACGGAAGGTAAAATTTCTAGAGATAGTGGTGTACGTGTTATTCGTGAAGGAATTGTTATTTTCGAAGGCGAACTAGATACGCTAAAACGCTTTAAAGATGATGCTAAAGAAGTTGCTAAAGGATATGAGTGTGGTATCACGATTAAAAACTTCAATGATATCAAAGAAGGCGATATCGTGGAAGCTTATATCATGGAAGAAATTAAACGCTAATGATTGTCTATGCAGACTGTGAATTTCTCATTCCTACTGCACATTCTTTAAAAGAAAAACGAGCTGTTCTTCAAAGAATGCTCACAAGAACAAAACAAAAGTATAATGTTTCTATTTCAGAATTAGATCATCAGGATACATGGCAGCGTACTAGCATTGGAATCGTTGCAATTGCTTCTCAAAAAGATGCGGCCGAACGAGAGCTAATGAACGCAATCCGATTTCTTGAATCTAATCCTGAATGGGAATGTATTAATATAAGTAAAGAATACTTATAAAAGAAAATGAGGTGTAGCGATCATGTCAATGCGTGCTAACCGAGTTGCTGAGCAAATGAAAAAAGAATTGGGCGAAATTATCGGACGAAAATTAAAGGACCCACGTATAGGTTTTGTCACTATCACAGATGTAGCTGTTACTGGTGATTTACAACAAGCGACCATTTATGTTACGGTGCTTGATGGAAACCGCGCGGATACTTTAAGAGCTTTAGAACAAGCTAAAGGATTTATTCGTTCTGAAATAGGTCAACGTATTCGCTTACGTATAACGCCTGAACTAATCTTTGAATATGATGAATCTGCAGCATATGGTAATCGTATAGATGATTTATTAAGACAAATTAATAAGCCATCTGAGTAATAAAAACTAAGAAGTCTGCTTTGTTATTAAAGCAGACTTCTTTGTTATATATACAAGGGGTGAACTGGATGTACGAAGGAATATTGCCTTTATGGAAAGAAAAAGGAATGACCTCACACGATTGTGTTTTTAAACTTAGAAAAATATTGAAGATGAAAAGAATTGGCCATACAGGAACATTGGATCCAAGTGTGGAAGGAGTTTTACCTATTTGTTTAGGGCAGGCTACAAAAGTGTCAGAATATATAATGGATCAAGGGAAGACGTATATAGCTACTATTTCTATTGGTACATCAACAACTACTGAAGATGCAGACGGTGACATCGTTGTAAATGACATAACTCCTAAGTCTTTTTCTCGTGAACAAATTTTAGAAGTATTAGCGAAACTGACTGGGGAGATTACTCAAATTCCCCCGATGTATTCTGCAGTAAAAGTGAATGGAAAAAAACTATATGAATACGCTCGAGAAGGAAAAGAAGTAGAACGCCCAAGTAGGAAAGTGATGATTCACAATATAAGATTATTGGATGAAGCCCCTACTTTTTCAGGACAAGAAGTTACGTTCAACATTGAAGTCGACTGTGGAAAAGGTACCTATATTCGTACCCTTGCTGTTCAAATCGGTGAATTACTGGGATATCCAGCACATATGTCATCTCTAGTAAGAACAGCTTCTGGAAGCTTTTCTAAAGATCAGTGTCTCACTTTAAGTGAGGTGCAAGCTGCTGTGGATGAAGGTTCATTATCTGTAACATTACTTCCCTTAAGAGATGCATTAGCGACTTGGCCAACAGTTGAAGTCAATGATGATAACAACAAAAGTATAACTAATGGACAAGTAGTAGAAATTCATCCGTTATTAGCTGGAAACGAAAAAATAGTTTTCGAACTGTTGGAAAATCCGATAGCAGTTTATATTAAACATCCGACGAAAAGTGGTATGATGAAACCAGAAAAAATGTTTTCATCTGAAAAAGGAGATTAATATGGACGTATATCACTTATCCTATCCAAACCATTTATTTAAAAATGATAAAAATGAAGCTTACTCTTTAGCGATTGGTTTTTTCGACGGAGTGCATAAAGGGCATCAAGCAGTCATTCAGGAAGCCCTCGATAAAGGGAAAGAGAAGAATATCAAAACAGCTGTGATGACATTTGATCCGCATCCTTCATTAGTACTTGGTGGCAGAAAAGAGAAAGTATTTTATATTACACCTATTCAAGAAAAAACAGATATATTGCAAAGCTTAGGGGTAGATGCAGTTTTTGTTGTTCGGTTTACTTCCGATTTTGCAAAGTTAACACCCGAAAAGTTTATAGAATTCTTTATAAACGGGACGAATGTCAAACACGTTACAGCCGGCTTTGACTTTTCATTTGGAGCTTTTGGTAAAGGTACAATGAAAGATATGGAGATTCTTTCTGAAGGGAAATATTCTGTATCAGTCGTAGAGAAAAAACAACTCGTGGACGAGAAGATTAGCTCAACTAGAATAAGAGCTGAGCTAACGGCGGGTAATATGGAGCAAGTCAGAGAACTATTAGGCCGACCTTTCAAGTTAACAGGAGTTGTGATCCATGGTGACAAAAGAGGGAGAACTATAAACTTTCCAACGGCGAATGTTGAACCGACCGAAGGACAATTTACACCAGCAACAGGCGTGTACGCAGTTAAAATACGCGTTCAGGAGACTTGGCATGAGGGAGTATGTAATGTAGGTTATAAACCAACATTTAATAATCCTGATGAGAAAAGGCTTTCTATTGAAGTACATATTATTGATTTTGATCAATCCATCTATGGTGAGGAAGTAACGGTCCATTGGTATAAGCGAATTAGATCGGAACAAAAGTTCAATGGAATTGACGAGTTAAAAGAACAAATTGGAAAAGACAAGCAAGTTGCCATCGAGTTTTTTAAAAATGAAAATGAATAATAAAGATGGGCTACCGGAGATTAATTTCGGTAGCTTTTTTAAAAAATAGAAAAATATTTTGTTTTAAGAGTCAAAAAATGAATAAATAATACTTGTGATTTCCGTTTCAACGTACTTTCATGTTTCGAAGCTAGCTTAGCGATGCAGAAACAGGTGGACGCGTTTCGCGGGGTGAGCGATGAGCTATCACCGTCGCTAGCGCGTCGCTGTGATATCTCATCTGTCTCACTCATCCCGCTGAAGTCGCCACCTTACTCTCCAATCAATTGAGTGAGTAGTACTTAACTATTGATAGATCATAGCTTCTCGCATATAGAATAATAGTAGCAAATTTAATATAGGGATATAACAGTCTAATATTGAATTGGGCTGTTATCATGTAACAAAGAATGTAGAAAGTGGATTTTCTTTATCTTAGTCTCTGTCAGCCAAATTTTCCAATCATATAAAGTGGATATAATTGATTGGAGCGCAGAGCGGCGACTCCAGTGGGAACAGCACGAGCTGAAGACCCTGGACTGAGCGTAAGCGAGGGAAGAGGCTGAAGTCGTGCCCACGGAAAGCGTCCGCTCGGAGCGGAAATCAATGGCCTATCTACATTTGTATTTTAAGAGGATCGTTTTTTTTACTTTGTTTTTAAAAGGATAATTCGATCTTGTCACTTACTAATTAGTTGCTTCACCAATCTATTTATGATAATCTTTATAAGTACAATACCGTACTTAACCTTTCCTTGGCTTTTTCGATTCTCCAACGATTGCTCAGGATTAGGGGATAACAAGAATTTTAGGAGGAAACCAACATGGCAATTACACAAGAACGCAAAAATGAATTAATCGCTGAGTACAGAACTCACGAAAGTGATACTGGATCTGCTGATATTCAAATCGCAATTCTTACAGAAGAGATTAACTCTTTAAACGAACATTTACGTACTCATAAGAAAGATCATCACTCACGTCGTGGTCTATTCAAAATGGTTGGACGTCGCCGTAACTTATTAAAATACTTACGTGAAAACGAAGTATCACGTTACCGTGATCTAATCGCAAAACTTGGTTTACGTCGATAAGATTCTATTTAGGAAAGCGGGATTTATCCCGCTTTTTCTTTTGCATAAAAAACTTCGCATAGTTGAAAGATTTTTGATACACTACTTATGATACATATAACTTTTATATACCCTTTTTTAAAGGAGTTTTTGAAGTCGAGAGGAGTCCAGATTACATGAGTGAAAAGAAAGTATTTACGTACGAATGGGCAGGACGCCCGTTGCAAGTAGAAATAGGACAACTTGCAAAACAAGCGAACGGGGCAGTATTAGTACGATATGGTGATACAACAGTATTATCTGTAGCAACTGCATCGAAAAACCCTAAGAATTTAGATTTCTTCCCTTTAACTGTGAACTATGAAGAAAAACTTTACGCTGTAGGTAAAATCCCAGGCGGATTTATCAAACGTGAAGGACGTCCTTCAGAACGAGCAATCTTAACAAGTCGTTTGATTGACCGTCCAATTCGTCCTTTATTCCCAGATGGTTTCCGTAATGAAGTTCAAGTGATTTCAATCGTGATGTCTGTTGATCAAAACTGTTCTTCTGAGATGGCGGCAATGTTAGGTTCATCTTTAGCGCTTAGCGTTTCAGATATCCCATTTGACGGTCCAATAGCTGGCGTTCAGGTAGGTTTAATTGGAGAAGAACTAATTATCAATCCAACTGTAGAGCAAATGGGTAAGAGCACTTTAGACTTGGTAGTAGCCGGGACAAAAGATGCGATTAACATGGTTGAAGCAGGGGCTAAAGAAGTTTCAGAGGAAACGGTACTTGAGGCAATTATGTTCGGTCATAATGAAATTATCAAGTTAATCGAATTCCAAGAAAAAGTAGTAGCTGAAGTTGGAAAAGCGAAAAAAGATATTCCTCTTTTTGAGTTAGATAAAGTGCTTTTTGAAGAAGTAAAAGGTATTTGTGAAACAAAACTTGTACAAGCAATACAAGTACAAGAAAAACATGCTCGTGAAGATGCTATTACTGAAGTAAAAACAGAAGTCATTGCAATTTATACAGAAAAAGAAGCAACTGATGAGACGTTGAAGCAAGTACGTGAAATTTTAGATGCAATGGTGAAAGATGAAGTTCGTCGTTTGATAACAGAAGACAAAATTCGTCCTGATGGTCGTGGAGTAGCGGAAATTCGTCCACTATCTTCAGAAGTTGGCGTATTGCCTAGAACTCACGGTTCTGGATTGTTTACACGTGGACAAACACAAGCTTTGAGCATATGTACTTTAGGGCCCCTTGGTGATGTGCAAATTATCGATGGAATTGGCTTAGAAGAAACAAAACGTTTCATGCATCACTATAACTTCCCTCAGTTTAGTGTAGGAGAAACTGGTCCTATCCGTGCTCCAGGTCGTCGCGAAATTGGTCATGGTGCTTTAGGAGAGCGCGCTCTAGAGGCAGTTCTTCCAGATGAAGCTGATTTCCCATACACACTTCGTTTAGTAGCAGAAGTGTTAGAATCCAATGGATCAACATCACAAGCTAGTATTTGTGCATCAACTCTAGCAATGATGGATGCAGGTGTTCCTTTGAAAGCACCAGTTGCAGGGATTGCAATGGGACTTGTGAAAAAAGGTGAACATTATACTGTGTTAACGGATATTCAGGGAATGGAAGATCATCTTGGAGATATGGACTTTAAAGTAGCTGGTACATCTAAAGGTATTACAGCACTTCAAATGGATATTAAAATTGATGGACTATCAAGAACAATTCTTGAAGAAGCGTTAGAGCAAGCTAAAATTGGTCGTATGCAAATTTTAGAAAGTATGCTTGCAACAATTTCTGATCCACGTGAGAAACTGTCCAAATATGCACCTAAAATTGTTGTGATTAAGATTAATCCGGATAAAATCCGTGATGTAATTGGACCAGGTGGTAAACAAATTAATAAAATTATCGATGAAACTGGCGTGAAAATTGATACAGAGCAAGATGGTACAATTTATATCGCATCAGCTGATGAAGAGATGATTGCACGTGCAAAAGAAATTATCGAGAACATTGTACGAGTAGCGCAAGTTGGCGAATATTATCTTGGGAAAGTTAAACGAATTGAAAAATTCGGTGCTTTCGTAGAATTATTCACTGGCAAAGATGGCTTATTGCATATTTCCGAAATTCAAGAAGAACGTACGAAAAATGTGGAAGATGTTCTAAAACTTGGGGATGAGCTATTAGTGAAAGTAATTGAAATTGATAATCAAGGTCGTGTCAATTTATCTCGTAAAATTGTTGTAAAAGAAGAAAAAGAACGCGCTGAGCAACAAGAAAACAAATAATTAATCAATTACATCAGCATGACAAAAAAGGTTGACCGTAGCCGTGTTGCTACGGCAACCTTTTTAAATAGCTGAATAGAATAAACTGAGGTGTTAATTTGATAAATAAACTAACTTGTAAAAATGGAATACGAATTGTTTCAGAACATATTCCTTATGTACGATCTGTGGCTGTAGGGATTTGGGTCGAGGCAGGATCAAGGTATGAGTTACCAGAAGAAAATGGCTTAACTCATTTTATTGAGCATATGTTATTTAAAGGAACTGAAACGAGAACTGCGAAACAAATTGCAGAAGAATTTGATCGTATTGGTGGTAATATCAATGCTTTCACTTCTAAAGAGAATACATGCTACTATGCAAAAGTATTAGATCATCATGCAGAACATGCGGTGGAAATACTAGCAGATATGTTTTTCCACTCTCAATTTGATGCAAATGAAATTGAGAAAGAAAGACAAGTTGTTCTGGAAGAGATTAATATGGTAGAGGACACACCAGATGATATCGTGCATGAATATTTATGGCAAGCGATGTACGAAAATGACCCGCTTGGTGCGCCTATTTTAGGCACAGAGGAAACGTTGAATAGTTTCACAAAAGAAACGATTCAAGCATACATGAAAAAACATTATACCCCAGAAAATGTAGTTATATCTGTTGCGGGTAATATTCCAGAAGGACTACTAGAGTATATTGAAACATTATTTAGCCAACTAGAAAAATCGAGTAATGAGAAAATACCTATGGCAACTCCAGAGTTGAGAGCAGTACATGTCGAAAACTTTAGAGAAACTGAGCAAGCGCATCTTTGTTTAGCCTATCCAAGTTTAAGTGTAAAGGCTGATAACATTTATAGCCTAGTTGTGATGAACAATATCTTGGGTGGAAGTATGTCTTCTAGGCTTTTCCAAGAAATCAGAGAAGAAAAAGGTCTTGCTTACTCAATCTATTCTTATCATTCGTCATATGAAGATACTGGTGCTCTTGCTATTTATGGTGGGACTTCTAGCAACCAATTGGAAGAACTATCTATGTCAATTCAGCAAGCGATACAAAATGTTCTTGAAAAAGGATTCACAGAAACAGAAGTATCTAATGCAAAAGAGCAATTGAAAGGTAATCTACTCCTTGGCTTAGAAAGCTCCAATGCTCGAATGAGCCGTAATGGTAAAAATGAATTGCTATATGGTGAACATCGTTCATTAGATGAAGTAAGTGCATCAATTGATGAAGTCTCCTTACAATCGGTAATGGATCTTGCTGCAGAGACATTTTCCCATAAACCAGCCATCTCAATCATTAAACCAAAAGTCGATCAAATTTGATCGGCTTTTTTTATATTGGAAATATATTTTTTGTTTTTTAAGGACCAGGCGTCTTCTTTCCCGTTTTTTTATATTCACTTTGTACTGCGAAATGGCATATATATAAATAGAAATCAATAAGGGGGAGAATGATTGTTACTTTCGGAACTTGCAGAAAAAGAGCTGATCCAAGTTAAGGACGGGGCGAGATATGGCAAACTAGCAGACACTGAGTTACTCTTCAATCCTGAAAATGGGAAAATAGAAGGTTTTGAAGTTTTTCAAAAAACAGGATCCTTTTTTCAAGGAAATAAATCAGCGAAAAAAAAGGAATTTATCTCATGGGAAGAAATAATTCTCATTGGTAAAGATAGAATTCTGTTTAATGAGGCAAACAATGAAATTGGAAATAGTGAATATTCGTGAAAAAAAAATGTGCAATCATAGGTACAGACGCCCGTCTATCGTTTTTGAAGGAAACATTAGATAACGAACTAGAAGTGAAAATCTTTCCAACGACGATTTGGACGGAAGAACTAAAAGTCGCAATAATGGATTTTCAACCTACCATCATTTTTTTACCTATTCCACCATTACAAATAGATAGTTCTTTCGTTTTGCCTGAGTCATGTCTTCTCCTTTTCGTTGGAAAAACGAATACAGAAATTGAACAGGAAATACAAAATAGCCAGGTCCATGCTTTTTATTATTTAGAGGATGAACAGTGGATTTGGGAAAATGCAAATCTTACAGCAGAGGGATTTATATATAACTTTTATAGAAGTGAAAACGAATCTATTTATAATAAAAAATTCATCATAACTGGGTATGGAAGAGTGGGAAAAAGACTTGCTTTTGCTCTACATCATTTGGGCGCAGAGGTAATTATCTCGGTTCGCTCTGAACATCAATTATTTGAGGCAAAAAGCTATGGATATCAGATAGAACAATTTGAGCATGTTGTTCATAATCAAGAAGCACATACCAGCTATCTGATAAACACTATTCCAAACAGATGGCTGAGCACGTCTGATACGGCTAGATTTAAAAAAGTGTATGATCTAGCTTCAAATCCAGGATGTTTACTCGAGTCAGCCAATTCAATCCCAACAAATTATATCCATTCAACTAGCTTACCAGGATTGTATTTTCCCAAAGATGCAGGATATTTGATAGCAAAAGCTGTGCAAACTCAATTGGCTCTACTGGAGGGGGAAAAATAGTGTTAAAAGGTTTTCGAATTGGATTAGGAATAACTGCTTCTCATTGTACTTATGAGGAAGTTATCCCAATGATTAAACAGTTTACTGATCTAGGGGCAACTGTAGTTCCTATTATTACGTATTCTGTATTAACTGCGGCAACACGTTTTGGAACAGGGGAAGAATGGATTGAGAAGATAGAAGAGGCAAGTGGTAGTAAAGTAGTGTCAAAAATAGTGGAGGCAGAACCATTTGGACCTACAAACCCACTGGATTGTATGGTAATTGCTCCGATGACAGGCAACTCTATTAGTAAGCTTGCAAATGCCCAAACAGATTCACCTGTGTTGATGGCGGCAAAAGCAACATTGCGAAATGGAAAACCAGTAGTTCTTGGAATATCCACAAATGATGCATTAGGATTGAATGGAATGAACATTATGAAATTACTTTCTACTAAAAACATATACTTTATCCCCTTTGGCCAAGATAATCCTCATAGCAAACCAAACTCACTCATTGCTGACTTTACAAAAATAATTCCAACAGTTGAACATGCGATTCAATTCAAACAATTCCAGCCTTTGCTCATAAGTCATAAATTATAAATATTGATGAAGATGTATTTTCATGTATAATAAAATACAATATCAAAAATAGCATAGGTCTAGGGGGAGAGCTTTTCATGTCACAAGGTTATACAGTAGCAATTGTAGGAGCGACAGGAGCAGTCGGTCAAAAAATCATTGAAAAATTAGTAGAAAGAAGTTTTCCATACAAAACGTTAAAGTTATTAGCTTCTAAAAAATCAGCGGGTAAACAAGTAGAAGTAGATGGAAGTTCTTATACTATTGAAGAAGCAACACCTGAAGCTTTTGAAGGTGTAGATGTAGCATTTTTCTCTGCAGGTGGTTCAATTTCTAAAGTTCTAGCAAAAGAAGCGAGCAATAGAGGGGCAATCGTAATTGATAACACAAGCGCCTTCCGGATGGATAAAGATACACCACTTGTAGTTCCTGAAGTAAATAAACAAGCCTTACATGAACAAACAGGGATTATTGCTAATCCAAATTGTTCTACTATTCAGATGGTTTGCGCACTTGAACCAATTCGTCAGAAATTTGGTCTAACCAAAGTAATAGTTTCAACTTACCAAGCGGTATCGGGTGCCGGAGCTGCTGCAATTAATGAATTGACAACACAAAGTGAAGGTATAAAAGATAAACAAGCAAAACCAGAAATCTTACCTGTTAAAAGTGCTGAAAAGCATTATCCTATCGCAGGTAATGTTATTCCTCAAATTGACGTGTTCACCGAAGATGGATTCACTTTTGAGGAACATAAAATGATGGATGAAACTAAAAAAATTATGTCTTTACCAAATCTTGCTATTGCAGCAACTTGTGTAAGAGTGCCCGTTGTTACCGGACATTCCGAATCTGTCTATGTAGAGGTAGATCAAGAGAATGTATCAATCGATCAGCTAAAACAACTACTTGCAAACTCAGAGGGGATTACGTTACAAGATGCTCCTGACCAACAATTTTATCCTATGCCGTACTATGCAGATGGTAAAGACGATGTATTTGTGGGACGCTTAAGAAAAGATCCTTCCAACGATAAAGGATTTCATATGTGGATAGTATCAGATAATTTATTGAAAGGTGCAGCGCTAAACTCTATACAAATTGCAGAAGCACTTATTGCTGAAGGTATATTAAAAGAGGTGTAAAAATGAAGATAGGACCAATTGCTACGGCAATGGTTACCCCATTTCAAATAGATGGTTCCATCAATTATACTGTGACAGAATTATTAATTGAACATTTACTTTCGACAGGGACTGACTCTCTTGTCGTTTGTGGGACAACAGGAGAATCTCCAACTTTAACAATGGAAGAAAAACTTAAATTTATTAAATTCGTAGCAGAGAAAGTAAACAAAAGAGTACCTGTCATTGCAGGTACTGGAAGTAATAGCACAGCCGCATCCATTGACTTGTCTATAAAGGCTGAGGCTCTGGGAGTGGATGGCCTAATGATTGTCACCCCTTATTATAACAAACCCAATCAACGCGGGCTGATAGCTCATTATGAAGCTATTGCAAATGAAACAATACTGCCAATTATCATATACAATATTCCAAGCCGTTCTGTTATCAATATGGAACTTGATACATTGGTAGCTTTAAGTGAAATACCCTCCATTAAGTTTTTAAAAGATGCTAGTGGTAATTTAGATCAGATGACTCGAGTAATGGCTAAAACAAAAGGGAATTTAGAAGTGTATAGCGGAGATGATTCACTCACTCTTCCATTACTAGCAATAGGGGGTACTGGAGTAATTTCGGTTGCTTCCCATATTGTAGGAAATGATATGAAGAAAATGATGGAAGCTTTTCAAAATGGAAATCATACGGAAGCTGCAAGAATTCATCAATCATTATTGCCGTTAATACAGGCACTCTTCAAACACCCCAACCCGATTGTCGTAAAATATGCGCTTTCTAAGATAGGTTTAGAAGTGGGAAGCTTACGCTTACCACTCACTGAGATGACCGAAAGAGAAAAGCAGGAATTTGATGTAATCTGGGATGAATATTTGAATACTCAATAATTTGGCAGAAAGGCTGAAGATTTCCTATTTCAGCCTTTTTTTTATTTGTGTGAATCGCTGACGTCCGATATAATGAAAATACGTGGATGTTGGTCGGGTTAACTTCTTTTATAAAAAATTTAACAAGCTAACGTAAATAGATATCTCCCATCCTTGGAAAGGGCAGAGAGACGAATACTAATTAATAAGTAATAAAGATTCAGGAAGTACAAGCATTTGCTAGAAAGTAAAGCTTTCGGAGGATGTAAAAAGTGTTGAATGGAGTCTTAGACTACAGAAAGCCTAAAATCGTATTACTATTCGATAGTTGCAAACTGAACTGCATGACGCAGGACTAAGCACCATACACATCTAGATACAATTTCTCTGAGGCGTAATTGATTTATAGGAGGAAAAGATTTGGTAAAAGTAAAAAATGAACTTATTCGAATTATACCGCTCGGTGGAGTTGGAGAAATCGGAAAAGCAATGTACGTAGTAGAAATAGATGAAGAAATTTTTGTCGTAGATAGTGGTTTAATGTTCCCAGAAAATGAAATGCTAGGAATAGATATTGTAATTCCTGACATTACGTACTTAGTAGAAAACAAGGATCGTGTAAAAGGGATCTTCTTAACACACGGTCACGAAGATGCGATTGGTTCCATTTCATATTTACTTCAAAAAGTACAAGCACCGGTATATGGCTCTAAATTGACAATTGCTTTAGCAAAAACGCATTTAAAAGCGTTACCGACGAAACAACCAGTCAAGTTTTTCGAAGTAACAAATAAAAGTCGCATGAATTTCCAAGGAACCTATGTTACTTTTTTCCATACAACGCATAGTATTCCTGATTCTCTTGGGATTGTATTCCATACGTCTGAAGGTGCAATCGTTCATACCGGAGAATTTAAGTTTGACCAATCGGCTAAAGGAAAGTATCGTCCTGACATAGCAAAAATTGCTGGTTTAGGAGAAGATGGTGTATTTATACTTCTATCTGATTCAACAGAAGCAGAAAGACCAGGTTATACAACTTCTGAAGCGGTAATCGAAAACCAATTATCAGAAACATTCCACGCTGCTAAAGGTCGTATACTAGTCGCACTATATGCATCTAATTTTATACGAATTCAACAAGTTATCGACAAAGCAATTGAAACAGGCAAAAAAGTCGCAATTGCAGGAAAAAGCTTAGAAAATATTTTCGAAATAGGGTTAGATCTAGGGTATTTCACTGTAGAAGAGGAGACAATTATTTCTATCAAGGAAATCTCTAAATACAATGATGAAAATATTGTAGTTATTGTCTCAGGTACACAAGGTGAACCACTAGAAGCCTTAGAAAAAATGATCCGTAAGCATCATAAAGATATTAAAATAAAAGATACAGATACTGTCTTGATCACGTTTACACCTTCTCCAGGTATGGAAGTAGGAATGTATAATACGATGAACCAAATTGCAAAAGTTGGAGCAAAAGTTCTTACTTCTGAAAAAAATGTTCATGTTTCAGGTCATGGTAGTCAAGAAGATTTAAAAATGATGTTAAATCTAACAAAACCTAAATACTTTATACCAATTCAAGGGGAATATCGCATGTTGATAGCCCATTCAAAATTGGCTCAAGCAATTGGTATGACCAAATCGGAAATTTTCATCGCCGATAAAGGGGATATCGTAGAATATAAGAGTGGTAAAATGAGAATGAGTGGTCGAGTTCAAGCTGGCAATATCTTAATAGATGGAATCGGTGTTGGAGATGTAGGCAATATTGTTTTACGCGATCGCAAGCTGCTTTCACAAGATGGTATATTTATTGTTGTTGTTACTTTAAACCGAGCACAGAAGAAAATTGCTTCTGGACCAGAAATTCTTTCGAGAGGATTTGTTTATGTTCGTGAATCTGAAGAACTAATGGAAGAGTCTGCTAAGCTGGTCAGAACTGTTGTTGAAAAATATGTGAATAAAGAAACGTTTGAATGGACAAACATTAAACAAGAAATCCGTGATACGCTAAATTCATATTTATTCCAACAAACCAAAAGACGTCCAATGATTATCCCTATTATTATGGAATATTAATATGAATAAAGGATTTCCTTTCCGAATACGGAAGGAAATCCTTTTTATCTTAAAAGACAAGAAAGTATATAAAAAAGTAACTTGAATAAGGCATCCGTGGCAGGGGAAAGAATGAATAGTATTCTGATTTCAATACAGTTGGACGATTTCTGCGTGTACGACTAGTATGAGGGAAATGTCTGTCCATAATCCTTTGAAAACGATCGTTGTCGGTTTAAGGACCTGGCGCATATTTCTGTTTTTTCTTCTAATAGATTTTTAAAATTACTTAGAAAGTAGGTGACACTTTGGCAAGAAAGAAAAAAAGACCAACTAAAAAGCCGTCTAAAAAAACAATGCATCCGCTCCTTTATGAAATTATTGGACTATTAATTATTGGATTATCCATTATTTCGTTTTTTGAATATGGGCTTGTGGGTGAATTTTTGTCTTATATTAGTTATTTCTTATTTGGGAATTGGCATATTGCAGTTCCATTTATGCTAATCGTGTATGCACTTATTATAATGATCAAACAATCCGTACCGGCATGGAACCATAGATTACTTTTAGGCTGTGCTTTTGTTTTGGGAAGTTTATTGTTATTTAGCCATATCGCATTATTTCAACAATTATTTGAAGGAAAAGCATTAGTAACCAACTCTGTTTTAAGAGAAAGCTATCGCGTTCTAGTAGAAAGCGGTGGGATCACCAATAGAAATACCTCATTAGGCGGCGGAATAATAGGTGCAATACTTTTTGCATCATTCCATGTTCTGTTTGCTTCGGCCGGTGCAAAAGTAGCGGGCTGGCTAATGTTATTTATAGGAATTGTGTTACTGACTGGAAAAGCCTTAGTTCCTTACTTAGTAGAAACGTTTCCGAAGCTAAAAGAAAGCTTCCTAAACAGACCGAAAAAAAAGAAGAAAAAACCTACACCTACAGCTACTCCTGTTAGTGGTCAGTCCCGTCGAAACAAAAAACAGGCTGCACAGGAAGAGGCTGTAACTGTAATAGAAGCAGTTCCTTTAGAAACAGAAGAAGAGGAGCAGTCTACTTCACCGATCATTTCTGCATTTACCGAACGTATAGCTAGAAAAGAAGTGGTAGAGCAGCCATCTGAACCCGTTGAACCTATAGAGATTAATTTGGAAAATGAAGCAGTTGAGAATGAAGATTATCAACTACCCTCTATTAATTTGTTAGATGCACCTGCTCATAGTGATCAAAGTGGTGAATTGAATGCGATTCAAGCTAATGCTAAAAAACTAGAACAAACATTTTTAAGTTTTGGTGTTAAGGCAAAGGTTACTCAAGTTCACTTAGGTCCAGCAGTAACAAAATATGAAGTTCTACCTGATGTAGGGGTGAAAGTTAGTAGGATCGTTAGTTTACATGATGATCTAGCTTTGGCCTTAGCAGCGAGAGATATTCGGATTGAGGCACCTATACCTGGGAAATCGGCGATAGGGATCGAAGTACCAAATAAGGAAGTAGCTATTGTGAGTTTGAGAGAAGTTTTGGAATCAGAAGAAAATAATATGCCGAGTCAGAAGCTATTAATTGGCTTTGGACGCGATGTAACTGGGCAAGCTGTGCTAGCCCAGTTAAATAAAATGCCACATTTACTAGTAGCTGGATCTACTGGAAGTGGGAAGAGTGTCTGTATCAATGGCATAATTACAAGTATAATGATGCGAGCAAAACCGCATGAAGTGAAAATGATGATGATTGATCCAAAAATGGTAGAGCTTAATATGTATAATGGGATACCGCATCTACTTGCGCCCGTTGTAACGGACCCACGAAAAGCATCACAGGCCTTGAAGAAAATAGTCTCTGAAATGGAAAGAAGATATGAGTTGTTTTCTCATACAGGCACAAGAAATATGCAAGGGTACAATGAGCATATTGACAGATGGAACGAAGAGAATGAAGAAAAACATCCGAAACTTCCGTTTATAGTGGTTATAGTAGATGAATTAGCGGACTTAATGATGGTTGCTTCTAGTGATGTAGAAGATTCTATCACTCGCTTGGCTCAGATGGCTCGTGCAGCTGGGATTCATTTGATTATTGCTACACAAAGACCGAGCGTTGACGTGATAACGGGGATTATTAAAGCTAATATTCCTTCAAGAATTGCATTTGCAGTTTCCTCAGCAATTGACTCCAGAACTATTTTAGATATGGGAGGAGCAGAAAAACTATTAGGTAGAGGGGATATGTTATTTCTTCCAGCCGGTAGCTCGAAGCCAGTCCGAGTACAAGGGGCATTTTTATCAGATGCAGAAGTTGAAAGAATTGTAGATTTTGTTATTGAACAACAAAAGGCTAATTATCAAGATGAAATGATTCCAGATGAAGTGCAAGAGTCGGCAGAACAGTTAGATAGAGATGAATTATATGATGATGTTGTGCAACTAGTAACTGAAATGCAAACTGCTTCCGTCTCATTACTTCAAAGAAGATTTAGAATTGGTTATTCCAGAGCAGCCAGAATTATCGATCAGCTAGAACTTAGTGGGGTTGTCGGACCTTATGAGGGAAGTAAGCCAAGACAAGTACTGGTTTCTAAACACTCTGTGGATGATGATATTATGTAACCTAAAAGGTTAAATAGTATCACACTTTATAGAAAAAGTATGACAAAATAATTACAAATTCACATACTTTTTGTATCAACTTTTAAAATAATATAAATAAAAGTATTTATTTCATGTATTAAAAATGTTATAGTATGACTGATTAGTAGGAAAGTTTTACATCAGAGGTCTGATCTCTTCAAAATGGTGGTGTTTTAGATGACAATAAAAGTAGACCATCGGCATTTATATTTACAAGTGATTGATCGTCTTAAACAAGACATCGATAAGGGCATATTCAAAGAAAAGGAAAAGCTTCCTTCAGAATTTGAATTGGCCAAGTCATTAGGAGTAAGTCGCGCAACTTTAAGAGAAGCTCTTCGCTTATTGGAAGAAGAAAATGTAATAGTCAGAAGACATGGAGTGGGCACGTTTGTAAATTCTAAGCCCATTTTCACGTCTGGTATCGAACAGCTTTCTAGCGTCTCATCTATGATTCGTAAGGCTGGAATGGAACCAGGTACAGTTTACTTGAGTTCTATGCAAGCGATTCCATCTGAGGATGATATTTTAAGATTCCAGTGTGGAGATGAGCAATCGATTGTTACAATGGAACGTGTCCGTACTGCAAATGACGAACCGGTTGTGTATTGTGTCGATAAGGTTCCGAAAAATTATTTACCTAATGATTTTCTCATTAGAGAAGAAGGCTCTATTTTTACTGCATTAGAAGAGTCTGGAGAAATACATATTTCATATGCGGTGACTTACATTGATCCTGTGGGTTACCACGAGATCGCATCTCCTACTTTGAACTGTGAGCCAGAAACTTCCTTGCTTGTTTTAAAACAACTCCATTACGATGAAAACGATCGTGTGGTTTTGTACTCGAAGAATTATTTTCGAGCGGATAAATTTAGCTTTCACGTTGTTCGGAAAAGGGTGTAAAATGCAACAATTCCTGCTAATAAGAAAATAAATGGGGGTTTTCAAATTGACAAAACGTAAATTTGGATTAGGTCTATCACTAGTACTTGCTGCTGGAACTATCCTAGGAGCATGTGGGTCTAAAGATGAAGAAACAACTACACCAAAAGATTCAGAAGGAACAGGTTCTGAAGGTACAACTGAAGCAGTAGATTTTTCTCTAGCAATGGTAACTGACGTTGGTGGGGTTGATGACAAATCATTCAACCAATCAGCTTGGGAAGGTATTGAAGCGTTTGGTAAAGAAAATGGTCTTGAAAAAGGCGATGGTGGATATGACTACCTTCAATCAACATCAGATGCAGATTATATTACAAACATAAATAACTTAGTACGTCGCGACTTTGATGTAGTATATGGTATTGGATTCCTAATGGAAGAACCAATTAAAACGATTGCTGCACAACAAAAAGACGCTCAACTTGCAATCATCGATTCAATCGTTGATGCTCCAAACGTTGCTTCTGTAATGTTCAAAGAGCAAGAGGGATCATTCCTTGCAGGTGTTGCTGCTGCTCTAATGTCTGAGTCTAAACAAATCGGTTTTGTTGGTGGAATGGAAATTCCGGTAATTGAACGTTTTGAAGCAGGATTCTTAGAAGGTGTTAAAGCTGTAGATCCATCTATTAAAGTAGATGTACAATACACTGGTAAATTTGATGATGCTGCACTTGGTAAAACAACTGCTAACCGTATGTACTCTTCAGGCGTAGATATTATTTTCCACGCTGCTGGTGGTACAGGTAATGGTGTATTTGCTGAAGCAAAAGAACGTAAAACAAAAGATGCTAACGCAAACGTATGGGTAATCGGAGTTGACTCTGACCAATACGAAGAAGGTGCTGTAGGCGATACTAACGTAACACTTACTTCTATGTTGAAAAAAGTTGGAACTGCAGTTCAAAACATTGCAAAAGATGCAATGGCTGGAAACTTCCCGGGTGGAACAACTGTAACTTATGGTTTAGCTGAAGAAGGTGTTGGTCTTGCGGATTCTCGTGGAGCTATTCCACAAGATGTTCTTGACCAAATTGATGAGTTCACTAAGAAAATCGCTGATGGGGAAATCGTTGTTCCTGAAACAGTAGAATAATAATATTAACGAACATCATAAAGACCGATCTCTCTCGGTCTTTATGATATTTTAAATTAGTAGACGAAAGATTTTAACTATTCAAAAGTCTAGAGTCTTTCGTGTATTAATTTAGTACTAGTATGATAGTGGGGAGTGAGTTCATTGGATTATGTAATAGAGATGCTTGGCATAAGGAAAGAGTTTGGATCGTTTGTTGCAAATGATAACATTACCCTTCAGTTAAAAAAGGGAGAAATACATGCTCTTTTAGGAGAAAATGGTGCTGGTAAATCCACGCTTATGAACGTTTTGTTCGGATTATATCAACCAGAGGCCGGCGAGATAAAAGTAAAAGGAAAGACAGTTAAAGTTACAGACCCAAATGTTGCCAATGATTTAGGCATAGGAATGGTGCATCAGCATTTCATGCTCGTTGAAAACTTTACAGTAACAGAAAATATAATATTAGGTAATGAATTAACTAAAGCTGGTATGGTGAATATTAAAGATGCAGCTAAGAAAATTCAAAAATTGTCTGAAATGTATGGATTAGATGTAGATCCTAATGCGAAGATTGAAGATATTTCGGTTGGGATGCAGCAACGAGTTGAAATTTTGAAAACGCTTTATCGTGGTGCGGATATTCTTATTTTTGATGAGCCGACTGCTTCACTAACTCCTCAAGAAATAAATGAACTTATACAAATTATGAAACGCTTAATACAAGAAGGTAAATCGATTATATTAATTACACATAAGTTAAAAGAGATTATGGATGTATCTGATCGAGTAACAGTTATTCGTAAAGGTGAAGGAATTGGTACTGTTATAACTGCAGAAACAAATCCCAATGAATTAGCATCATTAATGGTTGGTAGACAAGTAGAATTCAAAACTGTTAAAAGTGAAGCTAATCCAACAGACGATACACTTGTTGTTAAAGACCTAGTAGTCGCAGATTATCGTGGTATTGATAAAGTAAAAGGCCTAAACCTAACAGTCCGCAAAGGAGAAATTCTAGGGATTGCTGGTATTGATGGGAATGGTCAAAGTGAGTTAATCGAAGCAATCACTGGTCTTCGCAAAGCAAAAGCCGGTTCTGTTTCGATAAACGGGAAAGATATTACGAACAAAAAGCCACGTAAAATTACGGAGGCTGGTGTAGGGCATATTCCACAAGATCGTCATAAGCATGGTTTAGTTTTAGACTTTTCAATCGGACATAATATTGCATTACAAACTTACTATCAAAAACCTATTTCCAAAAGTGGAATTATGAATTATAAAAAAGTTTCTGAGTTGGCGCAAAAAGTTATAAATGATTTTGATGTGCGGACGCAAGGAGAGCATACACCTGCTCGTGCACTGTCTGGAGGAAATCAGCAAAAAGCAATTATTGGACGAGAGGTTTTACGTGATCCAGATTTGTTAATCGCAGCTTTACCGACACGAGGCCTTGATGTAGGAGCTATTGAATTTATACACCAACGTCTTATTGAACAACGAGACAACGGAAAAGCGGTACTTCTACTCTCATTCGAATTAGATGAAGTTATGAATGTATCCGATCGTATTGCAGTTATTTATGATGGACAAATTGTAGATACATTATTGCCAAAAGAAACCTCAGAACAAGAACTTGGTTTATTGATGGCGGGTCAAAAGAAGAATTCAAACATAGCTAAACAGGGGGATACAACTCATGTCGAATAGAGTAGTCAATATACTTGTCCCTGTAATTTCTGTTATTTTAGGATTGCTTGTAGGTGCCATTGTCATGCTGGTAAGTGGGTATGATCCTATACTAGGTTACACGGCACTATGGAATGGTATTTTTGGAGATGCTTATGCAATTGGAGAGACAATTCGTCAAATCACTCCATATTTACTTGCTGGTTTATCCGTGGCATTTGCTTTCCGTACGGGACTATTTAATATCGGGGTTGAAGGGCAATTATTAGTTGGATGGTTTGCCGCTTCATATGTAGGGATTGCATTTGATCTACCGATGTATATCCATCTACCATTCGCTATTATCGCAGCAGCATTAGCTGGAGCGGCCTGGGCTTTTATCCCAGGTTTATTAAAAGCGAAACTACAGGTACATGAAGTAATCGTAACAATTATGATGAACTATATTGCCTTACATACAACAAACGCTTTAATTAAAGTTGTGTCGGATGGTGGAGACAATACAGGAACGATTAATGCTTCGGCATCATTGAAATCTGCATTTTTCGAAAGTATTACAGATTACTCTCGTTTGCATTATGGTATTTTCATAGCTCTTGCTATGGTACTGCTAATGTGGTTTATATTAGAAAAAACAACAACTGGTTATGAGTTAAAATCGGTTGGATTTAACAAACATGCATCTGAGTATGCAGGGATGAATGTAAACAAAAATATCATTCTTTCGATGGTTATTGCTGGAGCATTTGCTGGATTAGCTGGTGCTATGGAAGCATTAGGTACGTTCCAATATGCAAATGTTAAGGGTGGATTTACTGGAATTGGATTTGATGGAATAGCAGTAGCCTTATTAGGTGCCAATACACCACTAGGAGTAATTTTCGGTGCGGTGTTATTTGGATCATTAAAATACGGAGCTCTCAATATGCCAAACGAAGCTGGTATTCCAGTAGAAATCGTTTCTATTGTAATAGCTATTATCATATTCTTCGTAGCGTGTGGATACGTTATTCGCTATTTCCTAGAAAAAGCGAACAAGAAAAAGGAGGCGAAGTAATATGAGCTTCTTAGATGTTTTATATTTTATTATTCCAGCAGCTATTTTCTATGCAGCTCCGTTAATCTTCGTAGCAATAGGAGGAGTCTTCTCCGAACGTTCTGGTGTTATTAACATCGGACTAGAAGGTTTAATGGTTATGGGAGCATTCATCGGTATTCTATTTAACTTAATGTTCGTGGATACATTTGGCGCAATGACTCCATGGGTTTCGTTAATCGCAGCAATGCTTGTATCCGGGTTATTCTCTGTTATGCATGCTGTAGCATCGATTTCTTTCCGCGCGGATCAAACAATATCCGGGGTTGCGATCAATATGCTAGGTGTTGCAATTGCTCTTTTCTCGGTGAAAATGATCTATGGTAAAGGGCAAACAGATTATATTCAAGAACGATTTATCCGATTCGATATTCCATTCTTGAGTGATCTACCAGTAATTGGACCTATGTTATTTAAAGATGTATATGGTACCTCTATTTTAGCGATTGGTATCGCTGTGATGGCTTGGTTTGTTATTTATAAAACTCCATTTGGATTACGTCTCCGTGCAGTTGGGGAACATCCAATGGCAGCAGATACAATGGGTGTAAATGTAACAAAAATGCGTTATATTGCAGTTATCCTATCAGGTGCGCTTGCAGGTTTAGGTGGAGCAGTATATTCTCAATCTATTTCTGGTGAATTCAGTCATACTACTATAAATGGTCAAGGGTTCATGGCACTAGCTGCCATGATATTTGGTAAATGGCATCCACTAGGAGCGCTTGGAGCGGCATTGTTCTTTGGATTCGCTCAGGCATTGAGTATAATTGGTGGACAAATTCCATATGTGAAAGAAGTGCCAACATACTTCTTACACATCTTGCCTTATGCTTTAACTATTTTGGCGGTTGCTGGATTTATTGGAAGAGCATACGCACCAAGAGCAAGTGGAATTCCTTATATCAAAGGAAAACGTTAATTGATAGTTTTGTAGTGAAGATACTCTAAATTTTTTATAATTTGATTGGAACATAAATCGACAGTCAAGTATTCAATCATTAAAATTTAATGGAAAAAATGGAAGAGGGGCCAATTAATTGGTCCCTTTTTGTTTGTACTGATATAATTAGAGGATGTATAGTGAATCACTATCTGAGATACACTAGAAAGAAAAAGGGGGATCACTTATGTTTCAACAATTTGAACTTGCAAGTGGCGTAAAGCTTTTTGTGAGACCAACAGAACAATTTAAAACGATCAATATATCGTTCAAATGGAAACAACCATTAACAGTAGAAAAAGCGGCTGTGCGTGCAGTATTAGCGAATATCTTACAATTTAGCAATGAAGTATACCCTACAAATGTAGCTTTTAGAAAACGTTTAGATGATTTGTACGGTGCCGTCTTATACTTTGATACGACGAAAAAAGGGAGCCACCATATTTTTTCATTGAACGCAGAAACTGTAAATGACGCATACTTATCCAATGAAAAAATTGTCGATGAAGTCTTTTCTTTATTACATACGGTTATTTTCAAGCCAAATTTGGTGAATGGGAAATTTGATGAGTCGATTGTTAAACGAGAAAAAGAACAGGTTATTGAACGTATTCAATCTATGTATGATGACAAAACAAGATACGCTCAACAGCGCTTGTTAGAGAATATTCGCCCTAATAGTCCTGCTTCCATAACGTCTAATGGGACAGTAGAAGCTGTCAAAGCAATTACAAACGATCAACTGATTGATATGCATCATGATTTACTAACAAAAGATGATTTATCCATCTATATAGTAGGGGATGTTAACGTGCAGGAAATAAAAGATAAAATGCAAAGTCATTTTTCTTTTGCTGATCGTACAGAGAAGATTGTAAAAGCAGTAGATATACCAAAAGAAAGTAATAACAAGGAATTTCTTCATGAAATTCAAGATATGAAACAAGGTAAGCTCCATATTGCTTATCAAACACCTATCACATTCTTCTCGGAAGAATTTCCGGTTATGCAGCTGACGAATGGTATTTTAGGTGGATTTTCACATTCGAAGATTTTTATGAACGTACGTGAAAAGGAAAGTATGGCCTATTATGCATCGAGCAGTTATTCTTCGCTCTATGGTTTAATCTTTGTGCTAGCAGGAATAGATTCTAATTTACAAGAAAAAGCAGTTGCATTAATCGATGAACAACTAAAAGCATTGCAAAACGGTGAAATCTCTGACTTAGAATTAAATCAAACGAAATCCATGCTTACCAATCAGTTGAAAGAAGCTTTGGATTCAGCACGTGCTCAAATTGAAATTTATGATCAATATAAAGAGCTAAATACCTCTTTCACTGTTGAAGATTGGGTAGAAAAATGGATGCATGTTACAAAAGAAGAAATACAACAAATGGCTTTAACAATTGAAAAGGAATTTGTTTATTTCCTTTCAGGTAAGGAAGGTGCAACAAATGAATAAAGAGTATTTTCAACAATTAGATGAAACATTATATAAAGAAACACTTCCAAATGGATTAGATGTCTATATTCTTCCTAAAAAAGATTTCTCTAAGACATTTGTCACTTTTACCACAAAATATGGCTCGATTGACCGTGAATTTATACCTCTAGGTAAAGAGGAGCCTGTTGTTGTTCCTGATGGAATTGCCCATTTTCTAGAACATAAAATGTTCGAAAAAGAAGAAGGAGATGTATTCCAAAAGTTCAGCGAAAAAGGGGCATCTGCGAATGCATTTACTTCTTTTACGAGAACAGCGTACTTGTTTTCCTCGACCGACCATGTTTTAGATAATACGAAAACTTTATTGGATTTCGTGCAACAGCCTTATTTTACAGAACAGACAGTAGAAAAGGAAAAAGGAATAATTGGTCAAGAAATTACTATGTATGATGATCAACCAGATTGGCGTTTATACTTTGGAACAATCGAAAATATGTATAAAGAGCATCCAGTAAAGATTGATATTGCTGGTACAATTGACACGATTAGTCATATTACTGCAGAACATCTTTATGAGTGTTACAACACTTTCTATCATCCATCAAATATGGTGCTTTTCGTAGTGGGAGCTGTTAATCCAGAAGAAATGATGGATTTCATCAAAGCAGATCAAGCAGCTAAGAAATTTGAGGAGCCACAAGAAATTAAACGTTTCTATCCTGAAGAACAAAAAGCAGTGGATATAAAAGAGCGTACTCTTCAGATGGATGTTCAAAAGCCTAAAGTTTTATTCGGTATTAAAGCTAGTAATACGGATATTTCCGGTGATGAAATGTTAAATTACGAGTTGGCAATGCAAGTTGCGATTGAAATGATATTTGGCAGAAGTTCTGCATTTTATCAAGAAATATACGAAAATGGTTGGATTGATGAATCTTACTCTGCTGATTTCTCTATGGAGCAAGGATATGGATTTACAATGATTGGTTCAGATACTGTTAATCCAACTGAACTAAACGACAAAATAAAAGAAACGATTAAGCACTTTGCTTCCAATTGGAACGTAGAAGAACAGGACTTAAAACGTATTGTCCGTAAAAAAATAGGCTTTTTCTTACGTGCGCTGAATTCGATAGAATATATTGCCAATCAATTTACTCGTTATTCATTTAATGACATGAATTTGTTTGATGTAGTGCCAGCTCTAGAAAAACTTACAATGGACCAAGTGAAATCGGCATTCCTATCGTTAGCAGACGAAGATGCTCATACTGTGTTTACCATATTACCTTTTGAGAAACAAAATGACTAAAAAGTTTGCATTAGTGCTAGGTGCATCTGGTGAAATTGGTTCCGCAATTTGTCGTAATCTTGCGGAAGCTGGTTGGTCCTTGTACCTTCACTATGCTAATAATAATAAGCGTATTGAAAAGCTGTTAACAGAACTAAATGAGTCCTATTCTGAACAAGAGTTTATGGTTGTGCATGCGGATATGAGTAAGGCAGATTGTATTGAAAAAATTGTAGATAGCATCTTCGCCCTTAATGCAATTGTATTTGCCCAAGGGCATAGCCTTTACAAAGGATTAGAGGATACTACTATAGATGAGATTCGTTTTTTGTTTCAAGTGCATGTAGAACATCCTATGGCCTTATTAGGAAAACTAAATAGCAAGCTTCGACAACAGTCTAGTAGCTCAGTCGTCTTTGTAGGTAGTATATGGGGAGATACGGGTGCATCTTATGAAGTGGCTTACTCTGCTGCTAAAGGCGCCCAGCATGCTCTTGTAAAGGCTTATGCTAAAGAGGTTGCCTTACAGAGGACAAGGGTAAATGCAGTTTCTCCAGGTTTTATCGATACAAAGATGAATACCCATATTGAAGAAGAAGCTCGTCAGCTGATTTTGGAAGAAATCCCTGCCGGTATTTTAGGATCTCCACAAGATATAGCGAATGCTGTCGCATTTTTAACGAGCGAAAAGGCAAGTTATATAACCGGTCAAGTTATTCGAGTAAATGGAGGATGGTATATTTAATTTCCTCCTTACTGTTTTTTATAGTGAGCACAAGGGTAAAAGAAAGGAGAGTATTACAGTCTCTTTTCTTTTTTTCTTTTATTCGACTACAAAATCATATATGATAGAACTAATCATGAAGTGAAACGTCATCTACAGAGAAGGGAAAGATATAACATGGCTAGTGAATGGTTTTTTGAATATGAAATTCAAGTTAATCGTCCGGGACTTTTAGGTGACATTTCTTCTTTACTTGGTATGCTTCGAGTTAATATTGTAACGATCAATGGTGTAGATGAAGGCAGACGGGGTATGCTTATAAAAGCAGAGAAAAAAGAAAATATTGAACGTTTTGAACATATTATTTCTACTATGGAAACGATTCAGTTGACTAAATTCAGGGAACCCAAACTCAGAGATCGACTTGCGGTTCGTCATGGCCGGTATATTCAGCGTGACGCAGACGATAAAAAAACCTTTAGATTTGTGCGTAATGAACTAGGGCTCTTAGTAGATTTCATGGCTGAAATCTTTAAGCAAGAAGGGCATAAACTAATTGGGATTAGAGGTATGCCGAGAGTAGGGAAAACGGAATCGGTCGTCGCAGCAAGTGTATGTGCAAATAAAAAGTGGATATTCTTGTCTTCTACAATGATTAAGCAAACGATTAGAAACCAATTGGCAGGGGATGAGTTTAGCGATCGTAATATTTTTATATTAGATGGAATTGTAACGAGAAAATCAAACGATGAAAAGCATCTCCAATTAGTCAGGGAAATGATGCGGATGCCAACAATCAAAGTTGTTGAACATCCGGATATGTTCATCCAACATTCGGAGTATTCTATTGATGATTTTGATTATATTATCGAGCTTCGTCACACTCCTGACGAACAAATCACATATGAAATGATGGAAAAAAACCACGGAATGTCTGACAAAGGAATGACTGGCTTTGGCGGATTTGGTGGATTCAATTTTTAACGGGCAGGTGTTTTAGTTGACTGAACTTGGGGCTCGCTTAAAAGAAGCGAGAACAGCAAAAGGTTATAGTATTGAGGATTTGCAAGAAATAACAAAAATTCAAAAACGGTACTTGGCAGGTATTGAAGAAGGAAATTATGCAAGTATGCCAGGTGCATTTTATGTTCGTGCATTTATTAAACAATATGCAGAGGCAGTTGGATTAAATGGAGACGAATTATTAGAAACGTATAAATCGGAGATCCCTTCGCCATCCAACGAGGATGTAACGAAGAGTATTCCTACAACTCCTTCTAGAAGAGCATTAGGAGGCCGATCATCTAGTAAGATCATGGAGATTTTCCCAATGATTATGGTAGTAGTCTTTGTTATCGCAATTATCATAATGTCGTGGTTTTTATTCCAAAACAGGGCAGATGAGCCGGAAGATACTGTAACAAGTGATGAGCTAACACAAGAGAACAAGCCAACATTTGAGGACAATGAAAATATACAACCTGCTGATAAGGAAGAGCCTAAGGAAGAAGAAACAGTTGAAGAGGTAGAAGAAGAAGTAGAACCAGAACCTACACAACAGCTAAGTTTCGTCGATTTACAAGGGGTAACTTCAAATTATAATTTAACCGGTGCGGAAACCTATTTAGTAAAATTGGTCGCAGTAAATACTACATGGTTGAATATTAGGGATGAAAACGACAAAATTATTGCAGATCAATCTGTAAAGGCTGGAGAAACGTACGAATTTGATGCAAGTGCATTATCGAAAATACGTATACGTCTTGGACACGCTCCTGGAAATATTGTTACAATAAATGATGAAGTTGTAGAGTTTAAAAGTGCAGAAATTACTCAAAATGCAGTAATACAGTTCAACAAATAGTCATCTTTATGATGGCTATTTTATTTGATATTGAAAGGAGTTATTTTTTATGAAAATGAATATACCAAACCAAATCTCTTTGTTCCGTATATTTTTAATCCCAATTTTTATGTTTTTTATGCTTATAGACTTCAATTGGGGAGATATTACACTACTGGGAGCAACAATTCCAGTTGGACATCTAGTAGGTGCAATTATCTTTATAATTGCTTCGATTACTGATTTTATAGATGGATACTATGCGAGAAAGTATAACTTGGTTACTAATATGGGGAAATTTCTTGATCCTCTCGCAGATAAATTATTAGTTTCTGCAGCTCTAATCATTTTAGTTGAGTTTGGAATGGCACCGTCATGGGTAGTTATATTAATTATTAGCCGTGAATTTGCAGTAACTGGCCTTCGATTAATATTAGCGAATGAAGGCGAGGTAGTCGCAGCCAATCAACTAGGCAAAATAAAAATGTGGACTCAAATCGTTGCGATTTCTTCCCTATTATTGGGTAATATATTCTTTGAAATGTTCCATATTCCTTTTGATATGATCATGCTTTACGTTTGTTTATTCTTCACTGTATGGTCTGGGTGGGATTACTTTTATTTGAATCGCAAAGTGTTACTAGATTCTAAGTAGGAAGGAAGTTCTTTATGAAAGCAGAAATTATTGCAGTAGGTTCTGAATTATTACTAGGTCAGATTTCTAATACAAATGCCCGCTTTATATCTACTCAGCTAGCAGAGATTGGGTTGGACGTATATTATCATACGGTTGTAGGAGATAATGCGGATAGGTTGGTAGAATCGATTAAAATAGCAGAAAAACGTGCGGATTTAATCATATTCACAGGTGGGTTAGGTCCAACAAAAGATGATTTAACAAAAGAAACTATTGCCAAGCATTTAGGATTGAGCTTAGTGCTAGATAATCATGCAATCATCTATATTGAGGATTTCTTTAAACGTATGGGTCGCAAAATGACAGATAACAACAAAAAACAAGCACTTGTGTTAGAAGGAAGCACCGTACTAGAAAACAAACATGGTATGGCACCCGGTATGTTACTAACTACCGAAAGTCATTCATATATGCTTCTTCCTGGACCGCCAAAAGAGATGGAGCCAATGTTCCAATTTGAAGCGAAGCCATTGTTACCGAAGCTCCTTTTAGATGAAAATGTTATTATGTCCCATGTTATCCGTTTCTATGGAATAGGGGAGGCCGAGCTAGAAACAGAAGTCCAAGATCTCCTAGATAACCAAACGAATCCTACGCTAGCACCCCTTGCATCAGATGGAGAGGTTACACTCCGATTAACAGCAAAGAGTAATTCAGAGGATGAGGCTTGGAAAAAGATTGAAGAATTACAAGCTGAAATTTTAAACAGAGTTGGTAAATTCGTTTACGGGTATAATAATGACTCTTTACCTTCGAAACTTAGAGAAATACTAATTGAAAATGACTTGACTATTTCAGCAGCTGAAAGCATGACGGCAGGACTTTTTCAATCAGAACTTGCTGCAGTGCCGGGAATGGGAGAAGCATTGGTTGGTGGTATGATCACTTATACAGAAGACGTGAAGATTAAGCAACTAGGTGTAGATGCTGCAATTATTGAGAAGTATAGCGTTGTTTCAAGTGAATGCGCCGAGCAAATGGCACTTAAAGTAAAAGAAAAATTTCAAACCGATATAGGTGTAGGTATTACTGGAGCTGCAGGTCCTGATGGTCACGGAGGGCAACCTGCTGGCACGATTTGGATTGGAATTGCATTAGGTGATTTGAAGCCAGTAACATATAAACTCAACCTTTCAGGTTTACGAAACACGAACAGAATTAGAACAGTAAAGTTTACAATCTATTACTTAATACGATTACTGCGTGAGCAAACATTATCGAAAATTTAATTTAGATCAATAAAACGGCCCAAAATCCAATTTTGAGCCGTTTTTCACACTCAAAATTAAATAGACGTAAAAAATAAACGAATGAACGTTCGCTTTTTTCTTGTAAATTTCTCAAAGACCGAGTATAGTAAGGATAGAAATAAAAAACATCATCATTTCTTTTAGGAGGAAATTAATTGGCTAATAATGATCGTAAAGCAGCATTAGATATGGCGTTAAAACAAATAGAGAAACAATTCGGTAAAGGTTCTGTTATGAGATTAGGAGAAAAAACAAATCTTGAAATTTCTACTTCTTCAAGTGGCTCTCTAGCATTAGATGCTGCATTAGGAATAGGCGGATATCCAAGAGGACGTATTATTGAAATATATGGTCCAGAAAGTTCAGGTAAAACAACTGTTGCTCTCCACGCAATTGCAGAAATACAAAAAACTGGTGGGACAGCTGCATTCATCGATGCTGAGCATGCATTAGATCCAGTTTACGCACAAAAACTAGGTGTAAATATTGATGAATTACTTTTATCTCAACCGGATACAGGAGAGCAAGCACTTGAAATTGCAGAAGCACTAGTACGTAGTGGTGCAATTGAAATACTAGTAATTGACTCTGTAGCAGCTTTAGTACCTAAAGCTGAAATTGAAGGAGAGATGGGAGATTCTCATATGGGTCTTCAAGCTCGACTAATGTCTCAAGCATTACGTAAACTTTCTGGTGTTATTAATAAATCGAACACAATCGCTATTTTCATCAACCAAGTTCGTGAAAAAATTGGAGTAATGTTCGGAAATCCGGAAACTACACCAGGTGGTCGTGCGCTTAAATTCTATAGTTCTGTCCGTTTAGAAGTAAGACGTGCAGAAGCAATTAAGCAAGGTACAGAGATTATGGGTAATAAAACAAAAATTAAAGTAGTGAAGAACAAAGTTGCTCCACCATTTAGAACTGCGGAAGTAGATATTATGTATGGTGAAGGAATATCTCAAGAAGGAGAAGTAGTTGATATTGGTTCTGAATATGACATTATTCAAAAAAGTGGTTCTTGGTATGCGTACAATGAGGAACGTATAGGACAAGGTAGAGAAAATGCAAAACAATATTTAAAAGAGAATCCTTCTATTAAAGCAGAAATCACTGGTAAAATCCGTGAATCTCTTGGAATGGCGGCAGGCTCTTTAACGATTGGTGCACATGAGATTGAAGAGGACGAAGACGAAGAATTTGAATTATTATTAGAGGATAAGTAATAACAAGACAGAAAGTCTCTCATTCATTTGAGAGACTTTTTTTGAAAACATATAAATTGTATGTTGTAGACTAGTTCCTTCTGGATAAATAATAATCCTGTTATAATTTCCGTTTCAAATGACTTGTCATTCATATCGGGCTATAAAATTAGTAACATTATCAAATAGAAAATGGCTTATTTAAGCACATCTAAAAGGATAGAAACAAGTTTTGATCTTATAAAAGCTTGTGCTTAAATTCATTTGAATGGAATTTTGCACAAACATCTATCTATTTTGTCCTACTTTATATATATTATACCTCCCTTCCTTGACAGAGTATTTCTACATCTATACAATTAAAATTGTATAATTTCTTTATTATTAAATGATTATAGGCATTACGTATATGGTTTTGTATATACGTGCCGACTGAAACTAAAAAGTATAGCATTAGGGGGTGTTCGAATGACAGAAATTATCATCTCCGCTTTGCTTGGTCTGATTGTCGGTGCCGTTGTTGGTTATATTTATCTAAAAAACGTGAACGATTCAAAAGTGACTGGTGCAAAACAATCTTCAGCTAATCTCATAGATGAAGCAAAGCGAGAAGCGGAAGCGTTGAAGAAAGAAGCACTTTTAGAAGCCAAAGATGAAGCTCACCAATTACGAAATGAAGCAGAATCTGACATCCGTGAACGCCGTATGGAACTGCAAAAACAGGAAAATCGGTTAGTACAAAGAGAAGAGAACCTTGATCGTAAAGATGATGCTCTAAACAAGAGAGAAGTAAGTCTTGAGCGTAAAGATGATGCTCTAACTGAAAGACAACAGCATATCGAACAAAAAGAACGCAAAGTGGATGAACTAGTTAAAGAGCAACAAACAGAACTAGAAAGAATTTCTACTTTAACCCGTGAAGAAGCGAAGTCAATAATTCTTCAGGAAGTAGAGAATGAGCTTACTACTGATATTGCTGTGATGACAAAGGAATCGGAAACTAGAGCTAAAGAAGAATCCGATAAAAAGTCTCGAGAGATTCTTTCCCTTGCGTTACAACGTTTTGCTGCAGACCATGTTGCTGAAACAACTGTTTCTGTAGTTAATCTGCCGAATGATGAGATGAAAGGTCGCATTATAGGACGTGAAGGTCGAAACATTCGTACACTTGAAACGTTAACTGGTATCGATTTAATTATTGATGATACACCAGAAGCAGTAATTCTTTCAGGTTTTGATCCAATTCGAAGAGAAACAGCGCGTTTAGCACTTGAAAAACTGGTACAGGATGGACGAATTCATCCGGCGCGAATCGAAGAAATGGTAGAAAAGTCTAGAAGAGAAGTAGATGAACAAATTCGTGAAATTGGAGAACAAACTACTTTCGATATGGGGATTCATAATTTACATCCAGATCTTATGAAAATTCTAGGTAGACTGCGTTATCGTACAAGTTATGGCCAAAATGTATTAAAACACTCCACAGAAGTTGCCTACTTGTCAGGGTTGTTGGCAGCAGAGCTTGGTGAAGATGTAACACTTGCAAGACGTGCAGGGTTACTACATGACATTGGGAAAGCAATTGACCATGAAGTGGAAGGTAGCCACGTAGAAATCGGTGTCGAGCTAGCAACAAAATACAAAGAACATCCTGTAGTTATTAATAGTATTGCTTCCCATCATGGGGATACAGAAGCTACTTCCGTTATTGCTGTATTAGTGGCAGCTGCCGATGCATTATCTGCAGCACGACCTGGTGCAAGAAGTGAAACATTAGAAAACTACATTCGTCGCTTGGAGAAATTAGAGGAAATTTCTGAATCCTACGAAGGTGTAGAAAAATCATTCGCTATTCAAGCTGGTCGAGAAATTCGTATTATGGTTCGTCCAGATCAAATTGATGACTTAACTGCTCATCGTTTGGCAAGAGATATCCGTAAACGAATTGAAGAAGAGTTAGATTATCCTGGTCATATAAAAGTGACCGTTATTAGAGAAACTAGAGCAGTAGAATATGCAAAATAACATCTAGTATAGATGTGAATGCTTTATGGTAGTATTAACAAAAAGGCTTCGAAATGAAGCCTTTTTTTCGTGAAAGGAATTGATGTAGTAATGAGAATATTATTTATAGGTGACATCGTTGGTTCAATGGGACGAGACACGTTAGAGGATTATCTACCAAGACTGAGAAGAAAATACGATGTAGATGTAGTCATTGCTAATGGAGAAAACGCAGCGGCAGGACGCGGGATTACAAAAAGTATTTTCCAGTCATTGCTCCATATGGGAGTAGATGTGGTGACAATGGGTAACCATACTTGGGATCAAAAAGAAATCATGGATTTTATCGATGACACAGACTACTTAATACGACCTGCCAATTTTTCAGAAGACGCACCTGGTAAAGGAATGACGTCCATTTCCAAAAATGGTCATACCATATCTGTGATCAATATGCACGGTAGAACGTTTCTACCACCACATGATGATCCTTTTAAAATGGCAACAGAGATGGTGTCAGAAGCCAAAAAGTTATCACCGATTGTCTTTGTAGACTTCCATGCCGAAGCGACAAGTGAAAAAATTGCATTTGGTTGGCATTTAGATGGAAAAGCTTCTGTTGTTGTAGGAACACATACACATGTTCAAACTGCAGATTCTCGTATTTTACCTGGAGGTACCGCATATATTACAGACGTGGGAATGACAGGTCCTTATGATGGAGTTTTGGGTATGAAAAAAGAGGATGTACTTTACCGCTTTCAAACAAATATGCCAACGCGATTCGAGGTACCGAAGGAAGGTCGTTCTGTGCTCAGTGGTTTCTTCGTAGAAGTGGACAATACTACTGGAAAAGCGATACACCAGGAAAGAATTTATATAAATGAGGATTACCCATTTAAAGGTTAAAAAGTCTAAAAGATTACTCCTGCGCATACGTTAGGTTATGGACCAGAAGCAAGTTCATAATATAGCGACAAAAGGAGAAATGATAGTGGATTCTTTAAAAGTATCTTCCCGTTCAAACCCAAATTCAGTTGCTGGGGCATTAGTTGCAGTAATAAGAGAACAAGGGTATGCAGAGATGCAAGCAGTAGGAGCAGGAGCATTAAACCAGGCTATCAAAGCGATAGCAATTGCCAGAGGATTTGTAGCTCCAAGTGGAACAGACTTAACTTGTTCTCCTGCCTTCACCGATATTGTCATTTCAGGTGAAGATCGAACAGCTTTAAAGTTACTTGTTGAAAAAAGATCAAAATAGACAAGAGGTCGCTGCTCATAGAGTAGCGACCTCTCTTTTGTAAGAGGTCTAGTGAGCGCTGCTAATAGCACAATGATTTCAGTTGGATTAGCTTCAGCCTCCTCGCCGCCTTTCACTCCAAACTATTCGAATAAAATGTGACGATAAGCTTCCGTCAAAGGTCTGAATTTCTATAAAAATATAGAGAATACATAGTGATAACTTAAACTTCATGATAAACTTATGAAGGAAATTAGTATTTAATCGAATAGTAAGGAGATGTTTATATGTTGCAACAGCTTTCTTGGAAAGTAGGAGGGCAGCAAGGAGAGGGAATTGAGAGTACAGGAGAAATATTCTCAATGGCGATGAATCGCCTTGGATACTATCTATACGGATACCGTCATTTCTCTTCACGTATTAAAGGTGGCCATACAAACAATAAAATCTGTGTACGCCCAACACAAGTTCGTACAATACCAGATGATTTAGATATTTTAGTAGCATTTGATCAAGAAACAATTGATGTAAATTACAAAGAGTTAACGGAAAAAAGCATTGTTTTAGCAGATGCAAAATTCTCACCAGTGGCTCCTGAAGATTGTAAGGCCCCAATGTATATCGTCCCTTTCACAGAGATAGCTGCAGAACTTGGGACATCTCTTATGAAAAACATGGTAGCAATTGGCGCCAGTGCAGCATTACTTAACTTAGACAAAGCAGTATTCCAAGGTGTGGTAGATGAAATCTTCGGTAAAAAAGGACAAGAAGTAGTAGAAAAAAACATGCAAGCTATTCAACAAGGTTTTGATACAATGGCGGAGCAGCTCGGAGATCGTTTAGGGGAATGGGAAATTGCTCCTGCAGATGGAAAACACCGTATGTTCATGATTGGAAACGATGCAATTGCATTTGGGGCATTAGCTGCAGGTGTTCGTTTTATGGCAGCATATCCAATCACACCTGCCTCAGAAATTATGGAATATATGATTAAAAAACTACCACTCTTTGGTGGTGCAGTTATTCAAACAGAAGATGAAATTGCTGCCGCTACAATGGCGATTGGTTCAAACTATGGAGGTGTTCGTGCATTTACTGCATCAGCGGGTCCAGGACTGTCGCTCATGATGGAAGCAATCGGACTTTCTGGTATGACTGAACAACCACTTGTAATCGTGGATACACAGCGTGGTGGACCTTCAACAGGTTTACCAACTAAACAGGAACAATCCGACTTAATGCAAATGATTTATGGAACTCATGGCGAAATTCCAAAAGTGGTTATTGCACCAAGTACTGGAGAAGAAGCTTTCTACGATACTATTCAAGCGTTCAATATTGCAGAAGAATTGCAACTTCCCGTAATAATCTTATCTGATTTACAACTATCACTTGGTAAACAAACAGTGGAGCCATTTGATTATTCGAAGGTTGAAATTCGTCGTGGAAAATTAGTGGAGAATGAAGAAATACCGGTAACGGAAGATAAATCGTACTTCAAACGCTATGAACTGACTGAAGATGGGGTATCACCACGTGTCTTACCAGGCACACAGCATGCGATTCATCATGTAACTGGTGTAGAGCATGATGAAACAGGTAAACCATCGGAGGCAGCTACAAATCGTAAGGCTCAAATGGACAAACGTTTAGGAAAGCTTAATCATATTAACTTCAAAGAGCCTGTATATGTAAACGCACCATATGAAGAGGCTGATATACTATTTGTTGGTTTCAACTCTACTAGAGGTGTGTTGGAAGAATTACAACAAACACTTATTGAAAGTGATGTTAAAGTAAATCATGCGCATATTCGCTTAATCCACCCATTCCCAGTGACGGAAATGCAATCACTAGTTGCGAAAGCAAAAAAAGTGGTAGTAGTGGAAAACAATGCAACTGGACAATTAGCAAATATCATCAAAATGAATGTCGGTGGTCATGATAAATTGGTGAGTGTCACAAAATATGATGGCACACCATTTTTACCATTACAGCTTGCAAAACAAGTAAAGGAGTTGCTAACAGATGGTAACATTTAAAGATTTTCGTAATAACGTAAAACCTAACTGGTGTCCAGGATGTGGTGACTTCTCAGTGCAGGCAGCGATTCAACGTGCTGCTGCAAATGTTGGCATTCAACCACATGATTTAGCTGTAATTTCTGGTATCGGTTGTTCTGGACGTATTTCTGGATATATTCACTCATACGGTTTTCATGGCATTCATGGGCGTGCACTACCAATAGCTCAGGGCCTAAAAATGGCAAACAAAGATTTACACGTTATCGCTTCTGGTGGAGATGGAGATGGCTTTGCAATAGGTATGGGTCATACCATTCACTCGATACGTCGTAATGTAGATATAACTTATGTTGTTATGGATAACCAAATCTACGGATTAACAAAAGGGCAAACGTCTCCACGTTCAGCAGAGGGCTTTAAAACGAAGTCAACTCCTGGTGGAGCAATTGAACCATCCGTGCAGCCATTAGAACTAGCTCTTACATCCGGAGCAACATTTGTAGCGCAAGGATTTTCTTCTGATATTAAAGAGCTAACTGCTATTATTGAGGCGGGCATTAATCACAAAGGCTTCTCGTTTATAAATGTATTTAGCCCATGTGTAACATACAATAAAGTAAATACGTATGACTGGTTTAAAGAGCATTTAACTAAGCTTTCTGCTGTAGAAGGATATGACTCTACAAACAGAGATGAAGCTATGAAATTAGTAATGGAAACAAAAGGTCTTGTAACAGGTATCATATATCAAGACGAAAATGCACCATCATACCAAGAACAAGTTCCTGGGTATGCGCCAACACCACTTGTCGATCAAAATTTGAAGATGAGTGAACAGGAATTCAATGCTTTAATTCAAGACTTTATGTAATGGTTTCAGGGCTCATGAATGTCAAAAGTTCATGAGCTTTTTTTCTGCGAACGAAAGCCCATTAAAAATGGATTATGGCCTATAACAAGCCAATATAGCCCATAAAAACTAAGCAAGTCCATAAATGATAGAGTATAGCCCATAAATATTCTCATATAGCCCTCTAGCATGAAGATATAGCCCATAACCTCTCCCAACTAATCCCGATAAACTAAGTATATGCACTTAATTTGTCTAATTAGGCAATTTTAAGCTGAAAGCCTTGTGGCAATACATAACTATTCAGTATAATAGTAGGGATATTCGTACTTTTCACGAATGAAGGAAAGGAGAGTTCTTATGAACGAGGAATCACGTTTACAAAGTACTCAAGTGAAGGAAGCTAGCTCTTTGGATAAAAAATCCGATAAGGATTATAGTAAATATTTTCAAGCAGTCTATACTCCACCATCATTAAAAGATGCGAAAAAACGTGGCAAAGAAGAAATAGAGTACCATAACGACTTTGCTATTGCAGAACAATTTAAAGATATGGGTCAAAACAGAAAATTTTATATACGCACATACGGTTGTCAAATGAATGAACATGATACAGAAGTAATGGCAGGTATTTTCATACAACTAGGTTATGAACCTACGGATACTGTAGATGATGCCAATGTGGTTTTACTTAATACTTGTGCAATTCGTGAAAACGCTGAAAATAAAGTATTTGGTGAGCTTGGTCACTTTAAGCATTTAAAACAAAAAAATCCTGATGTCCTAATTGGTGTATGCGGATGTATGTCCCAAGAAGAATCAGTTGTAAAAAAAATATTAAAAACTTACAATCAAGTAGATATGATTTTTGGAACACATAATATTCACCGTCTTCCTGAAATATTGAACGAAGCATACCTTTCAAAAGAAATGGTTGTAGAGGTTTGGTCTAAAGAAGGAGACGTTATAGAAAATCTGCCGCGAGTACGTAAAGGTTCGATTAAAGCCTGGGTCAACATTATGTACGGCTGCGATAAATTCTGTACATATTGTATCGTTCCATATACACGTGGAAAAGAGCGTAGTCGTCGTCCGGAAGATATTATTCAAGAAATTAGACATCTTGCTGCGCAAGGATACAAAGAAGTAACATTGCTTGGTCAAAATGTTAATGCTTACGGAAAAGACTTTGAAGATTTGAATTATCGATTTGGTGATTTAATGGATGATCTTCGGAAAATTGACGTAGCACGCATTCGTTTCATGACTAGTCATCCTAGAGACTTCGATGATCATTTGATCGAAGTGCTTGCCAAGGGAGGAAATTTAGTCGACCACATTCATTTACCTGTTCAATCTGGGTCTTCGGATATTCTTAAGATAATGGCTCGTAAATACACAAGAGAGCACTACTTAGAGCTAGTTAGAAAGATAAAAGCAGCTATACCGAACGTCTCATTGACAACGGATATAATTGTTGGCTTTCCAAATGAAACAGAGGAACAATTTGAAGAAACAATGTCTTTGTATAAAGAAGTAGGATTCGAAATAGCATACACGTACATTTACTCTCCTCGAGAAGGTACACCAGCTGCAAAAATGGCAGATAACGTACCGATGGAAGTGAAAAAACAACGACTTCAGCGATTAAATAAGCTGGTGAATGATATGTCTGCGGAGGCTATGAAAAAGCATGATGGACAAATTGTGGAAGTTTTAGTCGAAGGTGAAAGTAAGAATAATCCTGACGTACTTGCAGGTTATACGAGCAAAAGTAAACTAGTAAATTTTGTAGGACCAAAAGATATCATTGGGACATTAGTTAAGGTTAAAATAGTAGAAGCAAAAACATGGTCACTTACTGGGGAACTAGTAAATGAAATAATCGAGCAAAAGGTGGGAGTATAATGTCTACAACTAAATATACAAGAGAAGATATTATTGAAAAAGCAAAAGAAATAGCAACAATGATTGCAAATACAGAGGAAGTTGAATTCTTCAAACGTGCAGAAGAACAAATTAATGAGAATACTAAGGTACGTGAAAAAATAGCAAGCCTAAAAAGCTTACAAAAACAAGCAGTTAACTTTCAACATTTAGGGAAAGAAAAAGCACTTAGCCTAATTGAAGGAAAAATTGCTGCTATCGAAGAAGAAATCGATGGACTACCAATTGTACAAGAATTTAAACAATCCCAAGGTGATGTAAATAGTCTTCTACAATTAGTAGCTAATTCCATTTCTAACAATGTAACCAATCAAATTATTGAAGCAACTGAAGGTGACTTACTTAGAGGCGAAACTGGTTCAAAAGTAAAAAACACAACATATGATGGTTGCTCATAAGTAGAGCTTAAAATAGAGCATGCATGTAATCCTTACACGATTATATGCATGCTTTTTTCAATGCTTCTAAAACCTGAAAATACTAAATAGGTTGACAATTAAATAAACTTATATGTTAATATTAATAAGTGCAAGGGGATTTTATATAAAAAGGGAGGAAATGGAATGAAAAGAAGGCAATTAAAGTTGTTGAGCATACTAAGTATTTTAGTTTTAATGATACTTGCAGCCTGTGGTTCTACAGATGAGGATTCTTCTGATAGTGATTCAGGTAAAACTAAAGAGGATATTAAATTTTTAAGTATGCTAACTGGTGGAACGCAAGGAACCTACTATCCGTTAGGTGGAACTTTTGCGGATCTAATCACTACGGAAACAGGTGTTAAAACTACTGCGGAGGTATCTCAAGCATCAGCAGCTAATATGACAGCATTACAAGAAGGCGAAGGAAATATCGCTTTCGTTCAAACGGATATTGCTTACTATGGTACTGAAGGAATAATGATGTTTGAAGGTAAGAAAACAGATGCTGTTTCTGCACTAGGTGCGTTATATCCTGAAACAGTTCAATTAGTAACATTAGCGGATTCTGGAATTACTTCTTTTGAAGATCTTAAGGGGAAAAAGGTTTCTGTTGGAGCTCCAGGATCAGGTACTTATGCAAATGCAGAGCAATTGCTTGAGATCCACGGTTTGTCAATGGAGGATATTGAAGCACAAAGTTTAGATTTCGGTGAGTCAACAGATGGTATTCAGTCTGGACAAATTGATGCTGCATTTATTACGGCTGGTTATCCAACTGGTGCTGTAGAAGCGCTAAATGCTACAAACAAAGTTTCAATTATTTCAGTGAGCGATGAAAAAGCAGATGCATTAATCGAGAAATATCCATATTATGCGAAGGATACAATCCCAGCTGGTACTTATGGTATTAAGGGAGAAACACCTACAGTTTCAGTACTTGCAATGCTAGCAGTAAACAAAGATCTTTCTGAAGACTTAGTATATAAAATAACAAAAGCGATATATGGAAATACAGATAAAATTAGTCATGCAAAAGGTGAATTCATCAAAGCTGAAACAGCTCTAGATGGTATAGGAATTGAAGTTCATCCCGGAGCAAAAAAATACTTCGATGAAGTCAATAAATAATTATAAAGTAAGAAGGGGCTCTGTTGCGAATTGCTTCGAGTCCCTTTTTGTTAAAAAAAGTGAGGATTAATCACTTTATGAAAAAAATTTTTTGGCCATTTTTGATTATTTTCTTTTTAACTTTATTTTGTTTTATCCCTATTTTCTCAGCTTTTACTTTTACAGAAACTAGGACCGAGCACCCAAGTATTCATTTTATCCCATTAGAAAAAAAGGATCACTTTCAAATTATATTTACACATACTATTCACCTGACTGATGTGATAGAGAATTATAGAGTATTAGAATCAAATGAAATTAAATTGGCTTCTATGCAATATAGTGATGTGGCGATTGGCATGCCTGGTTATGCAGAGGAAGGCCAGACATTGAGATATGAAAATGGTGTTTACACGCTTAAATACGATAAAGCGGTATTAAAGGATTTTATTTTACATATTGGAGATGTGGACAATAAATTAGATTTTCATTACAACGAGAAAAGTTTCGATTTAAAAGAAGAGTTAGATCGAGGCAAGTCTTATGAATTTAAAATTAAAAAAATATCACTCTTTGAAAAAGTGAAAGGAGTCGAATTAAATGAAAGATAAGAACCAACAACCATTACAAGACGATCAGTTTGAAGAGCTATCTTTGGAAGAACAGCAAGAAATATTAGAAAAGTACGATCTAGAGTCGAACACTCGGACATTAGGTGGAGTGCTAAAATATATTATCTATTTTGGATTAATGGCATTCTCTTTATTTCAACTTTATACAGCCATATATGGTCAATTTCCCGCTCAAATACAACGAACAGTCCATTTAGGTTTCGGTCTAGTTTTTATCTTTTTACTTTTTCCAGCACGTAGAAAATTTTCGAAGACAAAAATACCATGGTATGATTTCATACTAACAGCTGGTGCTTTGTTAATTGGAACTTATTGGACGATAAATTATACTCGTTTAGTACAAAGTTTAGGTTCATTGGAGAGTATGGACTTCATTGTTGGATTACTAGCAGTATTGCTTGTATTAGAGGCTTCTAGAAGAGCGGTTGGTTTGCCTATTACTATAATTGCTGCAATCTTTTTAGTGTACGCATACCTAGGACCTTATTTCCCAGCATTTATGGCTCATAGGGGTCAAAGTGTCGATAATATTGTGAATTTAATGTTCTACACAACTGATGGTATTTTAGGAACACCTCTTGCTGTTTCATCTACTTATATTTTTGCCTTTTTGCTTTTCGGAGCATTTTTAGTGAAAACCGGAGTAGGACAATATTTTAATGATTTGTCTGTTGCAGTGGCTGGAAAGTTAGTTGGAGGTCCTGCAAAGGTTGCTATTTTTTCATCTGCTTTACAGGGTACTATTTCGGGAAGTTCGGTAGCAAATGTTGTTACTTCTGGTGCCTACACAATTCCAATGATGAAATCGCTTGGGTATAAGAAGGAGTTTGCTGGTGCAGTTGAAGCATCGTCTTCTACTGGTGGACAGTTGATGCCACCAATTATGGGTGCAGCCGCATTCTTAATGGTTGAATTTATAGGACGTGGAGTAACGTACTGGGATATTGCAAAAGCAGCGGCAATTCCAGCTCTATTATATTTTACAGGAATATGGATTATGACCCATTTTGAAGCGAAGCGTTTAGGTTTAAAAGGATTAACAGATGATCAAATGCCAGATCGGAAGGAAATCTTTAAAAAGATTTATTTAATTTTACCTATTTTCCTAATCATTATTTTAATGATGGTAGGCGTTCCTGTTATTCATTCAGCGTTATATGGGATTTTAGCTTGTATTGCAGTAGGGTTTATCAACAAAGATACTAAACTTGGTATCAAGGAAATTTTAGATGCTTTAGTGGATGGGGCAAGAACAGCTTTAGCGGTTGTTGCAGCTACTGCGTGTGCAGGAATTATCGTCGGAGTAGTAGTAAAAACTGGATTAGGCTTAAGTCTAGCTACAAGTTTGGTTAAATTAGCTGGTGGAAGTATCTTATTAACATTATTCTTTGTTATGATAGCTTCTCTAATTTTAGGGATGGGTGCACCAACTACAGCAAACTATGTAATTACATCTACAATTGCAGCACCAGCGATTATTACTTTGTTAGCGCCTGATGTTGCACAAAGTGCAGTTCCAATTGTTGTTCTATTATCTGCACATTTCTTTGTTTTCTATTTTGGAATAATAGCAGATATTACACCTCCTGTTGCACTCGCCGCCTTTGCCGCTTCAGGGATATCTGGTGGAGATCCTATAAAGACCGGTTTAGAGGCTTCGAAATTAGCAATTGCAGCCTTTATAATTCCATACATGGTGGTCTTTTCTCCAACATTGTTAATGATTGATACCACTTTGTGGGAAATTATCTGGGTCACATTTACTGCAATAATAGGGATGATTTCTATTGGCGCAGGAATGATAGGGTATTGGTATAGAAAGGTTAATTGGTTGGAAAGAATTTTGGCAGTAGGAGCAGGATTACTATTGATCTACCCAGAGAGCATGTCGGATATAATAGGGCTTGTATTATTTGGGGTACTATTTGCAATTCAATTATATACTCGGGAAAAGGAAGACACGAAAATTATAGCAGTATAAACATAAAAAATACGAACCATAATGGTTCGTATTTTTATGTTTTCTTCAAATCGAGAGATACTTGTTTAAATATTAGGGAATGCCTATTATAGGGCATTCTTTTTTAATAGGCAAAAGAGAGCCAAGGGAAGCGTATCTGTAGCGTGTAAGGGTATAATAATGAATAATAAGTAACTAGTATTGCTTTTTTAACTCAAGAAAGGAAGATTCGATGAAGGAAGAGAATTTAAATATAGGATGGAACTTGGAAAATACGTATACCGAACTTCCAGAATTACTGCATACAGCTATTAATGTAAATCCTGTTAGTAATCCTAAACTGGTTATATTAAACGATACGGTGGCAACATCTCTTGGGCTAAATTCGAAAGAGCTAGAAAGTACTCATGGTGTTGAGGTACTTGCTGGTAATAAGGTGATTGAGGGCGGTATACCTTTAGCTCAGGCTTATGCTGGTCATCAATTTGGAAATTTTACCATGTTAGGTGATGGAAGAGCACTGTTGCTTGGTGAACAAATAACTCCGTCGGGGGAGCTAGTAGACGTACAATTGAAAGGCTCTGGTAGAACACCATATTCTCGTGGGGGAGACGGACGAGCGGGCCTCGGGCCGATGTTACGTGAATATATTATTAGTGAATCGATGCATGCTCTAGGAATTCCAACAACCAGAAGCTTATCAGTAGTTACAACCGGAGAGAGTATTATGCGAGAAACTGTTCAACCGGGTGCAGTGATGACACGTATTGCTGCAAGTCATTTACGTGTAGGTACTTTTCAATTCGCTGCAAAATGGGGCACATTCGAAGATCTTAAAGCTTTAGCGGATTATGCAATAGAAAGACATTACCCAATTTTATTGGCTAATGAAAATCGCTATCTTGCATTCCTTAAAGAAGTGATTGAACGCCAAGCGGCATTGATAGCAAAATGGCAACTTGTCGGTTTTATACATGGAGTGATGAACACAGATAATATGACAATAAGCGGAGAGACAATCGATTATGGACCTTGTGCTTTTATGGATATATATAATCCGAAAACAGTATTTAGTTCCATTGATAGACAAGGTCGTTATGCTTATGAAAATCAGCCAAATATAGCCGCATGGAACTTAGCGAGATTGGCAGAAAGTTTATTGCCTCTTATTCACGAAGATCTGGATGAAGCTGTGCAGCAAGCGCAAGAAGCGATGGCGGCCTACCCTGTAACTTATGAAAATTATTTGTTAACAGGAATGGGGAATAAGCTAGGGATTTTTAATATAGAAAAAGAGGATATTTCCCTAATCGAAAACCTTCTTGAACTTATGGAAAAATACGAAGTAGATTATACAAATACATTCCGATTATTGACTCTTGATAAAGTGGAAGAAACTGAATTATTCGGTAAAAATGGATTTGAACAATGGTATGAAAAATGGAAAACTAGACTTGAAAATCAACAGGTGTCAGAAGAATTTATAAAGCAACTAATGCAGAAAAGTAATCCAGTAGTTATTCCGAGAAATCATCGAGTAGAAGAAGCGCTTGATGCAGCAGTGAATAATGAGGACTATAGTGTATTAAACAATTTGCTAAGTGTAATTTCACATCCTTATGATTACAAGGCAGACTATATGGATTATACTACTCTTCCTCCTGATACTTCAGGACCGTACAAAACGTTTTGCGGTACCTAATGCTAGGGAAAGAAAAGTCTGTGAACCTTAAAAGTTTACGGGCTTTTCTCACTTACAGGAGAGGATAAATATCAAAAACTGAAAAGTATTACGTTATGCAGATTTAATCTTGTAACTCAGTCTTTTTTTCTTTAAAATTAATAGTAATCATATTTGTTTAATCTTTTTATGAATAAGGGAGTTTTAGAAATTATGCAGAAAAATAAAGTAGCGGATAAAGTCCGTAGAATAATTTTAATCGTAATAGGAGCAGCTATAGCTGGTTATGCACTGGAAGCAGTGTTAATACCAAACTCAGTTATTGACGGCGGCGTAACAGGTGTTAGTATCATGGGAACATATTTGTTTAATATACCACTTGGACTTTTACTCTTTATATTAAATATTCCGTTTGTATATATTGGTTATAAACAAGTGGGGAAAACCTTCGCAATAATGAGTATTATTGGTATAGCATCCCTATCTATTTCAACAGTTTTAATGCATCAAATTGAGCCGATTCTGAGTGCAAAAGATCCACTATTAGTAGTAATATCTGGAGGGGTAATGCTAGGTATTGGTATTGGTGTGGTATTACGTAACGGTGGTGCACTTGATGGTGCAGAAGTTTTAGCGGTTCTAGTATCTCGAAAAGTACCATTTTCAGTAGGAGATATAATCTTATTTATTAATGCGTTTATTTTTCTAGGTGCTGGTTTTATATATGGTTTAGAAGGAGCACTCTATTCAGCTACTACTTATTACATAGCTAAAATAGTTATTGATGTTATTCAAGTTGGACTTGAAAGTTCCAAATCAGTTCGAATAGTTAGTAAAGAATCCGAGGAAATTGGGTCTGCCATACAGGATCGTTTAGGTCGTGGTGTAACGTACTCCAGTGGTCGCGGAGGTTTCTCCAATGAAACTATGGATATTGTCACATGTGTAATCACTCGCATGGAAGAAAACAAGTTAATAACAATTATTAAAGAATTGGATCCTGGTGCTTTTATTGTGATCACAGATGTGGCAGAAGTAAGAGGCGGTACGTTCAAAAAACGAGATATTCACTAAAATATAAATACCCGTTAGATGAGTATATACGCTCATTTAACGGGTATTATTGTTTTAAAGTTATTTTCGTTTCTTCTTCCCGAGATCTTTTACAGAAGTTTTGCTTTTATCTACCACTTTTTCAAATTCTACCTGAACCTGAATACCATTTTCTTCTGTTTCCTGTACATTAATTACTTTACCTTTTCTACCTTTGATTTTAAGATCATCATCGATGGAAGGGATATCTCTTAATACTTGAGTTAAAATAACCATATTTTTCTCCATAAAATGAACTGCAAACATTTCCATTTCCCCTTACTTTATAATTTAGAATCTATGTATTTTATGATTATTTAAAAGTTATAGAACTTTAAAATAGATAAACCATATTAGTTTATTGTTAAATTGTTTAGTGTTAAACTAAATTGGAAATCATTAGAGAAAAAGGAGTGTTAAAGATGAGTAAACTTCAAGATAAAGTTGTAATCATTACTGGTGGTGCTGGTGGAATTGGATTTGGGATGGCAAAAGCAATGGCTAAAGAAGGAGCAATCGTTGCAATTGTAGATGTGAATGAGGAGACAGGTAAAGCAAGTGAGAAATTGTTACAAGAAATTTCCCCAAGATCAATGTTTTTAAAAGCAGATCTTATGGATCGCGAAAACTTACCAAACATCATTAAAACAATAGTTGATAACTATGGTAAGTTGGATGTACTTGTAAATAATGCACATGCATCAAAACAATTAACGATTGAGAATATTACACAAGCGGATCTTGATCTATCATTTGGGACTGGATTCTATCCAACATTCTTTTTAATGCAGGCTGCACTGCCTTACTTAAAAGAAACAAAAGGAAATATTATTAACTTTGCTTCAGGGGCAGGATTGGCTGGTCATGAAACTCAAGGAGCATATGCTGCTGCTAAAGAAGCAATTCGTGGGATATCACGTGTAGCTGCAAACGAATGGGGTCGTTTTGGTATTAATGTGAATATTATCAGTCCAGTTGCTAACTCAGAGGGAGTACAAGCATGGGCAAAAGCTCAACCTGAATATTATGAAGCAGTACTAAGTAAAATACCGATGGGTCGTTTCGGTGAAGTAGAAGAGGATATTGGACGTGTAGCAGTATTTTTAGCTAGTGAGGATTCAAGATATATTACAGGTCAAACGATGATGGTTGATGGTGGATCCATCATGTTGCGTTAATAGAAGGATTTAGTATGGAGAAAACAAATTTATTTAAATTGATTCACGCAACTGAAATAATCTCAAACGAAAATATAGTTAAATTCTCTTCTAAATTTGAATTTCCAGTAGGAATATCTGCAATTTTGGTACTAGCTCAATTACGTGCAAATGGTCCGGTAATGCAAAGTGATTTAGCAGAGACCTTAGGGTATACAAAAGGAGCAATCACAAATATTTCTAGCAAGCTCGTGAAGTTCGAATTAGCGGAACGACTGTATAGTGAAGAAGATCGCCGGACGATCCATCTTCAGATTACAGAAAAAGGGCGATCTGCTTTAATGGAAGCACAAAAGATTGGCGAAGAAATATTTGTGGAGTTATTTGAAGAGTTGACTGTGGAAGAGTTAGATCAGTATTTATATATACAGCAAAAAATATTAAACAGTATGAAAAATAAAAGATTGTCATCATTATGAACTAATTATTTTTTTAGAGAAAAGTTGCTAAGACCCTCAACACAAGAGGTTCTTAGCTTTTTATGTTTTTCAAAATCCTTTTGTATCATGTAAAAGTACTCAACTCCTTGCAATTAAGATATGAAATTGTTATGCTAATAACAATTTTATAACATTCCTTCGGGGTCGGGTGAAATTCCCAATCGACAGTAAGAGAGAAATCTCAAAGCCTGTGAGCCGTAAAACGCATGATTTGGTGAGAATCCAAAGCCGACAGTTAAAGTCTGGATGGGAGAAGGAGAAAGTCGCCTATTTGGAGGTTTTTTAGTTATGCTAAAAAAGGAACAAAAGGCTTATTAAAGTATGACTTCTCTCGCATCCATAAATTTGGGTGCGTTTTTTAATGTCTAGCTATAGCGTTTGTCGGTGCCAACAAATCTGGGTAAGTCAGTTTGTTGGGACATGATCCCGCGAGCATAGGCACTTCTACTTTTTAAAATTGAATAACTATCCTTCGGGGTCGGGTGAAATTCCCAATCGACAGTAAGAGAGAAATCTCAAAGCCTGTGAGCCGTAAAACGCATGATTTGGTGGAAATCCAAAGCCGACAGTTATAGTCTGGATGGGAGAAGGAGTAGTTCAATGCTTTTTGAGAGAAAAACACAAAAGGCTTATTTGAATCTACCTAATTTCCCTCCGACACTTAAGTGTACGGAGGTTTTTGTTTGAAGTAGGCTTTAGATTCCATCTAAAAGTACTTACTAATAAGGAGGATACGATGTTTACAGGAATTGTTGAAGAGCTTGGCACCATTAAGAACGTACAAACATCTGCTAGCAGTATGCAACTTATTATCCGAGCAAAACGAATTTTAGAGGACATCAAATTAGGTGATAGTATTGCAGTGAATGGTGTCTGTTTAACAGTAATCGCATTTTCAAGATTTGAATTTACAGTGGACGTTATGCCAGAGACGTTTTATGCAACTACAACAAAATTATTAAATAGCAGTTCAGTTGTCAATTTAGAAAGAGCATTAGAGGCAAACGGTCGATTCGGTGGACATTTCGTTACAGGACATGTGGATGGTGTGGGTACCATATTGAAAAAGCGCCATGCAGCAAATGCAGTGTATATCGATATTATAGTATCAGAAGAAGCAAGTCACTTTTGTATTCCAAAGGGGTCTATAACGATTGATGGAACAAGTTTAACTATTTTTGATTTAAATAAGTCGACAGTAACAGTTTCATTAATTCCCCACACAAATAAGGAAACAGTTCTAGGCATGAAAAAAGCGGGTGAACTCGTTAATATCGAAGGTGACATGCTAGGGAAGTACGTGCATCAATTTAGTACAAAGAAAAATGAATCGACTATCACCCAGGACTTTTTACAGCAGAACGGTTTTTAAGGAGAAATTAGCATGCTAAATACGATAGAAGAAGCAATTACAGATTTAACACAAGGAAAGCTTATTATTTTAGTAGATGATGAAAACCGCGAAAATGAAGGGGATTTCCTTTGCTTAGCAGAATTTGCAACACCAGAAAACATCAATTTCATGGCGAAGTATGGTCGAGGATTGATTTGTATGCCTATTCATGAAGAAATCGCAGAGGTATTGCAATTACATCCGATGGTTTCTAATAATACAGATTCTCATCAAACTGCATTTACTGTGTCGATTGATCATGAAAACACTTCAACGGGCATAAGTGCATTTGATCGATCAGAGACGATGTTACAAGTCATTAAGCCACAAGCAAAGGCACAACAGTTTAAACGACCAGGACATGTCTTTCCGCTAATCGCAAAGCCAGGTGGTGTACTGGAAAGACGAGGTCATACGGAAGCTGCAGTTGACCTTGCCATGCTTTGTGCATCAGCTAAATCAGGTGTAATTTGCGAAATAATGAACGATGATGGTTCAATGGCACGCTTACCAGATTTACTGGAACTTGCCAAACAATATCAATTAAAGATTGTCACAATCGAAGAACTATCAAGGTATTTAATAAATATTAAAGCTAGCTAAGGAGAGAATAAGATGGTAAAAACAATCGAAGCAAATTTAATCGGAACAGATTTGAAAGTAGGTATTGTTGTCGGACGTTTTAATGATTTCATCAATGCAAAACTAGTTGACGGTGCAATAGATGGGTTAAAACGTCATGGTGTCGTTGAAGAAAGTATTGAAGTTGCTTGGGTTCCTGGTGTATTTGAAGTACCATTTATTGCAAAAAAAATGGCAGATTCCCAAAAATACGATGCAATCATTGGTCTTGGTACAGTAATCAGAGGTTCAACGACACACTATGATTATGTTTGCAACGAAGCAGCAAAAGGAATTGCACAAGTAGGTTTACAAACTGGAGTACCAGTTATTTTTGGTATCGTCACTACAGAATCTATAGAACAAGCTATTGAACGGGCAGGTACAAAGGTTGGAAACAAAGGATACGATGCAGCCGTCTCTGCAATTGAGATGGCAAATCTGTTAAAGGTCATGTCGTAATAAAATTGGCTTACTTAATATTTAGAAATGACTTAGAAACAATAGAAAAAGTATAAACAATTAATCCGAAACTTCATGGATTTGAACATGGATCAATTCATTAGTATCAGTAATATATTCAATTTTAACAGAGACTCCAAATTCTTTGTCACTGTCTTTTAACCTTAGACTGAACTTTTCAATGGTCGAATTTTCTTTCGGTTCACTTCCTTCATAAAGATAGTCAATTATACTTGCATGGGGAAATTTGGATTGAGTTTCTTTTACAGCAACTTGTCCCCATTTAGCATAGGCAGGGGTTTCCTGATGAGTAGGAGCGGTTGTAGGTATATATGTTGTTAATGTCTGCATAGAAGCTATAATGGTAAGTTCGATAATTAGTTTTTGCATAATTCATCACTTCTCCTTTCCTTTAGAATGTGTCATTCAAAAGAAATCATTCTATCGTTATTTTGATTCCTAATGAGGAGAGCAATAATTCTGACAAAATATAAAATTGTAATATAATGAAAGAAGAACATGATTTGAATTAGAGGGGGCAACATAATGGAATTAGGATTAGCTGGAAAAGTAGCAATCGTTACGGGCTCAAGTAAAGGGATAGGTTTACAAACAGCTTTACAATTAGTGCAAGAAGGAGCTAAGGTAACTCTTTGTGCTCGAGGAGAAGAACAATTAAAAGAGGCTGCGGCATTTATTAAAAGTGAAACAGGAGCACAAGTACTTATTGTTCCTGCGGATATTACCAAAGAAGAAGCATGCAAAGAAATTATTCAAAAAACAGTAGATCATTATGGACGTATTGATATTTTAGTTAATAATGCTGGTACTTCTTCTGCAAACCCTTTTGAATCAGTAGAAACAGATTTGTGGCAAACAGATTTAGATTTAAAATTATTTGGAGCTATACATACGTCAAAAGCTACAATACCCTATATGAGAAAAGTGGGTGGGGGAGCAATTGTAAACGTAACAGCAGTATTAGGAAAAACACCTCCTGCTAGTTCGCTGCCAACAACTGTTAGTCGAGCAGCTGGAATGGCATTGACTAAAGCGATGAGCAAAGATTTGGGAAAAGATAATATCCGAGTTAATACAGTATGTATTGGCCTTATTAGAAGCCATCAAATCGAATTGAAGTGGAAAAAAGAAGCTCCAGAACTTACTTGGGAAGAATATTCTAAAAATGTGGTTGGTCCAACGATTCCACTTCAGCGAATTGGTGAAACAGTAGAAGCAGCAAATGTCATTACTTTTTTAGTGTCAGATGCCGCGTCTTATGTAACGGGAACATCTGTTAATATTGATGGTGGATCTGGTGGGACGCTTTAAATAAAAAAGAACCCGAATGGAAACCCCTTTAGGGCCATTCGGGTTTAATGATGATAGGTCATCTTACAGCTTCTAATTCGGAGTAGATAACAGATCCGTTTCTTTGGAGTTTGTGCCAATTATGGCGATTACCGAAAATATAAAGGATGGATCCATAGAAGAAGAAAAAGGTATCCAGCAAGCGATAAGTTACAGATTCCCAAATAGTAAATAATATAATTTTTAACCACTGCTTAGAAGAAAAGGTATACCCAAAATGTCCAGCGCGTTGAACCGCTACTAATCTTAAAATGAATTCACTAGACCATGCAGTAATAAGCAATACAATGGTAAATGGAGATATATTCCCTAAATATAAGGTAATTGGTAATATAAAAATTGTGATTATCCCTAAAATGCTAAGTACAATGGATTCGAATAATAAAAAAAAGGAGAACCTTTTACTTAGTTTGGTAAAAAAATCTTTTTTATATAGATTAATACAATCTAGAAAACCTTTTTGCCAACGAACTCGCTGATGTAATAGAGATTTGAAATCTTCAGGTACTTCTGTATAGCAAACTGCCTCAGGAACAAATATCATCTTTTCACCGAGTTTCCGCTCATGAATAAATTTATGAAGTCTAAAAGTAATTTCCATATCCTCTCCTAGCGTATCTTTAAAACCTCCAATTTGTTGTAGGATAGATAGACGAAAAGCTCCGAATGCCCCAGATACCACTCCTAATACATTTAACTTTGCTTGTGTTACTTTCCGTACATAAAAAGAAGATAAATAACCAGATAATTGATACTTGATAATCCAATTTTTCCCGTAAAAATTATTACCTCTTCTATTTATTACTTGTCCCACTTGTACCATACCACCAGCAGCAATCACTTTTGGATCAGAGAATGATTCATTAATTCTAGTAAGACTATCACTTTCTAATATGGAGTCGGCATCAAGGGTAATTACAATTTCTCCAGTTGCAATGGAGATACCGGCATTAAGGGCAGCCGACTTACCACCGTTTAGTTGATCGATTACGTAAATTTGTGGGAAATTTTTACTTTGAAAGAGTCTAGAAAAATTTATGGATGAATTATCTAAGGTTATTTCTTTTTCTACTATTAATAGATCAAGTAGCTCATGTAAAACATTCATCGTATTATCGGTTGACCCATCATTTATAAATATAGCTTCTTTGTTATCGTAGTTTAACCTTTTCCAACTTTCTAGACATTGTAAGAGAACGAGCCCCTCATTAAATGCAGGGATTAACACAGTAATTTTTTTCTCTTTATTTGAAATGTAGGGTGCTTTTTTAACTTTTAAGGATCTATATATATATTTTAATTGTAATAAGAGATAAAGTACGAAGATTGCCGTAAATAAAAAAGACCAATAACTCAATTTGTTCCAACTTTCTAATATTAATTATTTTTTGAATAAATTCGGACGTAATCTACTTCCATATATGAGGGGAATTTCGTTTCTTTGTCTGGGTCCCCAACCCAAACCCCGCCGACTGTAACGTTCATTAATAAGTACATGCTTGTATGGGCAAAATTCTTGATCCTGAATCTTTCAATTTCATCGATCGAAAAAATTATTTCCTCTTTAGTCCAATCTAGCGTATATAAATGCCATTGACTTCCATTTATATTGGTAACTTGATATTCACGTTTACCTGGTCCTGAATGACCGACATGCCAAATTTCGTTAGGAAGTTGACCCAACATCTCCACTATATCGATTTCGGGAAAGGCAGCATGGTTTGTTGGTAGTAGCCAAATCGCAGGTAATAACCCTTGTCCCACTGGTAGTTTTGCACGTATCTCAAATTTTCCATAAAGCTGTTCGTGGAGTCCTTGAGTAGTTACTGCACCTGAACGGTAGGGATAACTTTGAAATGGTTTATTACCAACTTGTAATTTTAAAGTGCCTGAGGAGCTAGAAACTTGTTCCGGTAAATAATGATGCTTACGACCATGATCCTTATAACCTGAATTTAGTTTGTTCCATTTCTTACTCGACACTTCTAAATCATCAAACTCATCTTGAAATGTTAGAGTCCAACCTTGTTTTGCATAATAATCATATTTTGGTATGTCTTCCGTTGAGAAATCCTCTTTGGATACTTGTATCAATTGATTTTCAACAGAGTCTTGACTCGGGGGATTTGTATTTTGCTCGCTACAGCCATATAAACAAATAACAAATATAAGAATTAAGTATTTAATAGACCTCACTTCCTTCTTCTAGGTGAAGTATATTCATATATAAGGAAATTTATTCCACTAAACAATAATTTTTTTAGGATGAATTGCACAGTAAAAGAAGAAGAGGATAGATTTAAATAGGAAGTATGAGGATTTCCTTTTTTATAAGTGGAGACAGGCCAATTGATATTATCCTTTTATCTTTCAGAACTGATCCGTCACACCTCAGCTTCTGTAGAATAATATAGTGCTATGAACAACCTAATACAGTAGGGGTGAGCGTATGCCGGCTATAACGGGGAGACAGTATATTGAACGGATTGATCAGCTAAAAACGGATATTTGGATTGAGGGGAAACGTGTAACAGGTAACATTTCGGAGCATCCTGCGTTTAAAGGAATTATTAAGAGTCAGGCTGCATTATATGAACTTCAGCATCATCAAGACTTAAAGGATATTTTAACGTATCTATCTCCAACAACTAAAAATAGGGTTGGTATTTCATATTTACAGCCAAAGACGAAGGAAGATTTAGTAACAAGACGCACAATGATTCAGCAATGGGCTAGAAGTAACAACGGGTTAATGGGGAGAAGTCCAGATTATATGAACACAGTTTTAATGGCTCTAGCTTCATCTGTGCACCTTTTGCAGGATCAAAAAAACTGTTTCCCAGAAAACCTACAATCATTTTATGAATACGCAAGAGAAAAAGATATTTCTATGACTCATACATTTATAGAGCCACAAGTAAATCGGACTCAACTGTATATAGAACGTTCGAAAGAGCCAATTGCTGCAAAAATTGTAGATAAAAACGAGCATGGAATTATTATAAAAGGGGCTCGACTTCTTGCGACACAAGGTGGAATAACGGATGAGCTTTTAGTTATCTCTGCAAACGGGAAGGAAGAAGATGGAAATGGTTTCGCATTTTCAATACCTAGTAATACAACAGGGTTAAGGTTCATATGTAGAGAATCATTTGTTGGAGGTGATTCGTCTTTTAACTATCCATTAAGTTCAAGGTTTGAAGAAATGGATAGTATTGTTGTATTTGATAACGTATTAGTGCCTTGGGAACGTGTATTTTTTTATGATAATGTTCCTATCACCAATATTTTTATGAGATCGAATTCTTTCTTGCCTTTTACACTTCATCAAGTAGTATCTAGGCAAATTGTGAAAACCGAATTCATATTAGGAATAGTCCACTCTATTATTGAAACTATTAATATTGGGGAATACCAACATGTGCAAGAAAAAGTCTCTGAAATAATTATTGCGTTGGAAACGATGAAAGCACTAGTGATTAAATCAGAAGTAGAAGCCAAAATAGACAAAGGTGGATGGATGCAGCCAGATCGGTCGACATTACAAATTGCTATGAATGTATATCCTCGCGTATATCCACGTTTTACAGAAATTATTCAACTATTAGGTGCCAGTGGATTAATGTCTATTCCAACAGGAAATACTTTTCAATCACCTGTAGGAAATGAATTAAATCATTACTTACAATCTCATGAAAATACGGGTGAGGATCGTGTACAACTTTTCCGCTTAGCGTGGGATTTAACAATGAGTTCTTTTGGTACTCGGCAAACGTTATACGAACGTTTCTTCTTCGGTGATCCTGTTAGACTAGCTAGTCAGCTATACTTCTCCTATGACGCAGATGAATATATGCAACGAGTGAAAGATTTTCTCGATTTATCTAAGGAACATTAAGAGAAATGTAGTATTTAAATACGGTGACATAACAACCTATAATTGTATAGAGCCAACCCCATCCTTTTACTTAGATGGGGTTGTTGTATGTCTTCTATACAAATAGTTTATAAGTCTTATCAAGCAGATACCTTGAAGTAATAGTAACTTGATTCTATTATCTAATGGAGACGTTATATAATGAAGGGAAGTAAATATATGAATAAGAGACTTCAACCTGTTCCTGTATCAGTTTTGGATTTAGTGGCAGTAAAGGAAGGCCAAACAAACAAAGAGGCTTTTAAGGATATGGTTAGCCTAGCGCAACACGTAGAAAAGATCGGTTACAGTCGATACTGGCTAACAGAACATCATAATTCACCGAATGTTGTTAGTTCAGCAACTTCCATTCTAATCGGCCATGTGTTGGAAAATACCGAAACGATTAAAGTAGGATCAGGTGGAATTATGTTACCAAATCATGCACCTCTTGTAGTTGCAGAGCAGTTTGGGACACTGGAAAATATCTATCCAAATAGACTAGATTTAGGACTTGGTCGTGCACCTGGTACAGACATGCAAACAGCTCGTGCACTCCGCAGGACTACACAGGAAACTGCTTTTTCTTTTCCACAGGACGTGGTAGAATTGCAAAATTACTTTAAATCGCTAGATAACCAAGGAACTGTTCGCGCATTTCCGGGAGTCGGTGCCAATGTACCAATATATATTCTAGGTTCAAGTACTTCAAGTGCACAATTAGCTGCTCGTTTAGGACTACCGTATGCATTTGCTGCACATTTTGCTCCTCAGCAGTTGGAACATGCAATACAAATTTACCGAAATCAGTTTGTTCCTTCAGAGTATTTATCTGAACCTTATGTGATTGTTTGTGTAAATGTAATAGGAGCAGAAACTGATGAAGAAGCGAAACTACTTTCTACTACTAGTGATCGATTTTATTTAAATGTGGTGTCTGGTAAAAAGAGCTTATTACAGCCGCCAGTGGAAAGCTTGAATGGTGTGTGGAATCATTTAGAGGAAAATGCAGTACGTGCAATGTCGACTTATACTTTTAAAGGCAGTCGAAATACAATAACTGAGCAATTAAAACCATTCTTAGAAATATACCATGTAAATGAATTGATGGCTGTTACATATGTTTATGACCAGGAAGCTAGAAAACGTTCATATGAAATATTCAAGGAAGCCGTTGACCAACTTTAACAGCAAACGAAACATGACGAATCCCTAAAGGACCTCGTTATGTTTTTTTTATTATTTTATAAAGTTAACTAAATCCCAAATGCTGATTTACAAATTAAAATCTTGGGTAGTAGTAGCATTGGATACTAAACGCATAGTAGAATCTGAAATTTGTAACTAAGAAAATAAAGATTTTTAAAGACTAGGTACTGTTGCTTTTCCAATTAAAAAATTTTGCATAATATATAATTATTAAATGTTTTAATGAAAGCACTTTCGTCTTTGTTTAAATTGTCTAGAATAAAAGAAATTGGTTAACAATCACTGTATAGATATTATTAAAGGAGGTCTCGTATATGAAAGTCAACAATGCTATGGAAGTTTTAGATCGGATGCGTTTACCGAATGGAGCCTATACTGCCAGTGTTTCGCAAGACTACAATTATGTCTGGATACGTGATATTGTATACACAGTTTTGCCTTTTTTACAAAGCCAATCTGATCGGTATGAAAAAGCATATTATGCGTTATTTGATCTATTTAAAACCTATGAATGGAAAATAGACATCCATAGAGAACAAAAACCAGTCTACCTTTTTGAATATATCCACTCACGCTATTCTACAGATTTAGAGGAATTGAACCAAGAATGGGGTCACGCTCAAAATGATGCAATTGGAGCATTTTTATGGGGTGTGGGAGTAGGGGTGAGCCATGGTCATAAAGTTATTCGTGATGAGAAAGATATCGCTATTGTTCAGAAGCTGGTCGATTATTTAGAGTGTCTTCAATACTGGCAGGCAAAGGATAATGGTATGTGGGAAGAGAATATGGAACTTCATGCCTCAAGTGTAGGAGCTTGTGTTGCTGGATTACGTTCTGTGAAAATGTTAGTAAACGTAAAGGATGAACTAATTCAAAAAGGTGAAGAGACGTTGCGTTTTCTTTTACCTAGAGAAAGTGAAACGAAAGAAACAGATTTATCCCTGCTTTCAATAATCTATCCATATCGTATAGTTGAAAGGAAAACTGCTCTTAAAATAGTTGAAATGGTTTCTGAAAAACTTGAACGCACACATGGCTGTATTCGTTATCACAATGATCAGTATTATAACGAAGGCAGCGAAGCAGAATGGTGCTTTGGACTACCTTGGCTCGGACTATGTTATTTGGAGCTAGGTATGTATGACAAAGCTTTCGAATATATTAGTAAAACAGAGCGAATTATCCCAGAAAATTGGGAAGTTCCTGAGTTATATATTGGTGGTAAAAATGTTCCAAATGGTAACACTCCACTTGCTTGGTCTGTCTCACTTTCCTACTTATTTTTAAATCGTATGATTGATGCATCTTCTACCCCAAAAGGGAGGACAGCTAATAGCTAATCTCTGGTCAATGCACTTTAGTGTATTATCGTTATTAATATTTACAGAACAAAATATATTAGTAAAAGTCCTTCAGTGCATGGAGGATTTTTTATTTTGTCGAAATTTATATATTATTGGAAATAGTGAAATATTAAAAGGTGTTTAAAGATTAATGGCGAATAATTTAGGGGAGAACTGGTATTTGAATGAAAAGAATCATAGATTGAAAGAGGTGTTTAAATGGTAGAGATTATGAAGTTGGATCACCGGCGACTCCCAAGTGATTTTGATGTATACCTTTTTCATGAAGGAACATTGTATGAAAGCTATAAGATGCTTGGAGCTCATCTAATTGAAGAGAACGAAGTGCAAGGAGTTCGTTTTGCAGTTTGGGCACCGAATGCTAAAAAGGTATCGGTTGTAGGTAATTTTAACAATTGGATTGGTACAATGCATCGATTGGAACGTTTGGATCAATCTGGAATCTGGGTGCTATTTGTTCCCGACTTAGCACAAGGAGATATTTATAAGTATGAGGTTACAGGTCCAGACGGACAAAAAGTATTAAAAGCAGATCCTTATGCTTTTTATACGCAGCTTCGACCAGAAACAGCTTCTATTATCTACAATTTAAATGCATTTGAATGGTCAGATCAGAAATGGATGACTCAGCGAGTAAAGAAAGATATGTATCATAAACCGATGGCTATTTATGAAGTTCATTTGGCTTCCTGGAAACAAAAAGAAGATGGTGAGTTTTATAGTTATCAAGAATTTGCTGACGAACTAATTGAGTATGCAATCGATAATGGATTTACCCATATTGAGTTAATGCCTGTTATGGAGCATCCTTACGATGGTTCATGGGGTTACCAAATTACTGGTTATTATTCAGCGACTAGCAGATATGGGACGCCTGAGCAATTAATGTATTTTATAGATCAATGCCATCAACAAGGGCTTGGTGTGATTCTTGATTGGGTGCCAGCGCATTTTTGTAAGGATATCCATGGACTTGGAAGATTTGATGGGACGCCTCTGTTCGAATCAGCAGATCCCATGCGAGCAGAGAGACCTATCTGGGGAACATATAGCTTTGACTATAGTAAACCCGAAGTCGTCAGCTTTCTCATTTCAAACGCCATATTTTGGATGGATGTCTATCATGTAGATGGATTTCGGATTGATGCAGTTTCATCCATGATTTATTTAAATCATGATAATCCTCTTCCTGTAGAGTTGAAGAATCAGTATGGTGGAGGAGAGAATCTCGAAGCAATTGAATTTCTAAAAAAGCTAAATGAAATCATTTTCCGGAGATTTCCTGGCGCACTTATGATGGCGGAGGAAGCTACGGAATGGCCACTTGTAACAAGTCCTACAAGTCTAGGGGGTCTTGGGTTTAACTACAAATGGAATATGGGCTGGTCTAATGATGTACTCAAATATATGAAGCTGGATGTGAATGAACGACCGAAGCATCATCACTTATTAACCTTTTCCTTTTTATATGCATTTTCGGAAAACTTTGTTCTTCCATTTTCGCATGATGAAATGGTTCACGGCAAAAAGTCATTACTAAATAAAATGCCCGGGGATTACTGGCAAAAATTTGCGAACTTACGCCTTTTATTTGGCTATTTGTTTACGCATCCCGGCAAAAAGCTTTTATTTATGGGTAGTGAATTTGGTCAATTTGACGAATGGAAATATCAGCAGGAGATGGATTGGATGCTGTTAGATTTTGACGCTCACTCTAGTTTTTTTAATTACTATAAAGAGTTAAATAAATTTTATCAAAAAACCACTTCCCTTTGGCGGCTGGATCATGAGCAAGCCGGATTTCAGTGGATCGATGCAGACAATACGGAACAAAGTGTGATTACGTTTATGAGAAAAGGAAAACGTAAGGGTGATTACTGCATTATAGTTTGTAATTTTTCAACCGAGGTTTACCACAATTATCAAATAGGAGTTCCTACTAAAGGTAATTATTATGAAGCATTTAGTAGTGATGCTGCATCATTTGGTGGTTCGGGACAGTTGAATTCTACTATTAGGAGCACTAATCCATTTCCTCGTAACAATCAACCTTATAGCCTAGAAATAACTGTACCACCATTAGGAATGGCGATATTCATGAAAGAAACAAAAACTAGAAAAAGGGGAGACCATCTAAATGGCATCTAAAAAGTGGATTGCAATGCTTTTAGCAGGAGGTCAAGGTTCGAGGCTCGGGGAATTGACGAGTGACTTAGCTAAACCCGCAGTACCATTTGGAGGGAAATACCGAATTATCGATTTTACGTTAAGTAACTGTACACATTCGGGTATCGATACCGTCGGCATACTTACTCAATATCGGCCGCATATTTTAAATTCATATATTGGAAACGGACGGCCATGGGATCTGGACCGTAATAACGGTGGGGTTTCTATGCTTCCACCTTATCAAGGGAAAGATGGCGGTGAATGGTATAAAGGTACGGCTAATGCTGTGTACCAAAATTTTCACTTTATCGATCATAATGATCCGGAATATGTACTTGTAATTTCGGGGGATCATATTTATAAGATGGATTATAATAAAATGCTTGAAGATCATATGGAAAATGATGCACATGCGACCATTGCTGTCATAGAGGTACCTTGGGCAGAAGCAAATCGCTTTGGTATTATGAATACCAACGAAACTGATCAAATTATACAATTCGATGAAAAACCACAAAATCCAAAAAGTAACCTAGCCTCCATGGGTGTATATATATTTAATTGGAACCATCTTAAACAATATTTAACAGAAGACGAAGAGGATATTAGCTCTTCTAATGACTTTGGAAAAGATATTATACCAAAAATGCTGAAGAATGAAGCAAAACTACAAGCGTACCGATTTAAAGACTACTGGAAAGATGTCGGGACGATTGAAAGCTTGTGGGAGGCACATATGGATCTATTGGAAGAACCATCAAATTTTAAGTTAGGAGATCCAAACTGGCAAATTTACGCAGGAAACGCTAACCACCCTCCACAATATATATCAGAAGATGCGAATGTAACCCAATCCTTAGTGAATGAAGGCTGTTTAGTATTTGGGAATGTCGACCATTCTGTTCTGTCATATAATGTTCAAGTTGGAAGTGGCTCAAATGTAAAGAATTCGGTTATTATGCCAAATGTAAAAATTGGAAATAATGTAATAATAGAAAAAGCAATAATCGGTAGCGGTACAGTTATAGAAGATGGGGCAATAATCTCTGACACGAAAAAAGGACTTATATTAATAGGAGAAAATCAACAAATATCTTCGGAAAGTGCTTTGCTGCAAGCTTTATATTAGGAGGTATTTTTAATGAGGAATGTCTTAGGTGTTATTAATCTTGTAAATGAAAGACCTATATTAAAAGAATTGACCCATCACCGTTGTTTAGCTTCCTTACCTTTTGGTGGACGCTACCGAATGATTGACTTTACAATGTCCAACTTTATGAACGTCTCGATAAGTAAAGTTGCTATTTTCACCAAAGATAAATATCGGTCATTGATGGATCATCTTGGCTCCGGAAAGGAATGGGATTTGGATCACCGCTCACAAGGTCTATTTATACTTCCGTCCATTCATCCAGATGAAAAGATTAAAGGCGACTTACAACAGTTCTATGATCATTTAGAATTTTTTCAACGAGCAACTGCAGATACTGTAATTATTGCACCCGGTCACCATATTTGTAAAATTGACTTTAATGATGTGTTAAAAAAACATGAAAGCAATAAAGCAGATATTACGGTTCTGTATAAGGATTATGATGGGGGGGCAGTTAAAAGGCCCATTTATCATCAGTGTTCACTGGACACAGACGGTGCAGTTCGTGATATAAACTTTTTTACAGCACCGAAGAAAGGTGACCATATATGTTTAGAAACATATGTGATTAAGAAACAACTTTTAATAGATTTAATAAAGAATTGCATAGAATACGATGAATATGATTTTTTAAAAGATATTGTGAAAGCTAACTTGATAAATCTTAAAGTGCAAGGGTATCAATACACAGGTTATATGCCATTTATTCACTCCCTAGAAACATACCATGCTAGTAATATGGAGTTTCTTAACCCAGAAATTCTTCGACACTTTTTCTATGATTCATGGGAAGTTTTCACCAAGATCAAACACGAAGCTCCTGCCGAATTTACGAATTCCTCCAAGGTATCTAACTCATTAATCGCCAATGGATGTATTATCGAAGGCACTGTGGAAAATAGTATTATTTTTCGTGGAGTAAAGGTTAAAAAGGGAGCGGTGGTGAAAAATAGTATCATTATGCAAAAAGGGGATATTGAAGAGGGAGCACGTATAGAAAACGTAATTACGGATAAACAAGTAATTATCACTAAAAATCAGAAAATCACAGCGATAAATAAGCCGGTTGTTATCAAAAAAGAAGTAGTAGTTTAAACGGGAGGTCCACTTACATGAATGTGTTATTTGCAGCCTCAGAGTGCGCTCCATTTATAAAGACAGGGGGGTTAGGCGATGTGATTGGTGCTTTACCCCATTCTTTAAAAGAACAGGGCGTCAATGTTAGCATAATATTGCCTAAATACGATGATCTCCCATTACAGTTTAAAGAACAAATGCAATGGATTAAAAGTATTGAAGTACCTGTAGGATGGAGACGTCAATTTTGTGGTATAGAGAAAATTCACTATCAGGGAATAACCGTATATTTTCTGGATAACGAATACTATTTTAAAAGACATGGTAGCTATGGATTTAGAGATGATGGTGAACGGTTTGCATTCTTCTCTCGGGCTGTACTAGAAGCTATACCTTTTTTAGAAGAGCGCCCGAATATAATACATTGCCATGACTGGCAAACAGGATTGATACCTGTCCAATTGAAAGCCAATTATAACAACAACCCATACTATCAGGGATTAAAAACTGTATTTACCATTCACAATTTACGCTACCAAGGGGTATATCCTAAATCAGTTCTGTCTGATTTATTGGATCTTGACGACCAATATTACCGTATAGATGCCTTAGAGTTTTATGGGAGTATTAGTTATCTCAAGGGAGGACTAGCTTTTGCAGACTGCCTAACGACTGTAAGTCCAACCTATGCATCTGAAATACAGTCTTCCTACTATGGAGAAAAACTGGACGGGTTTTTACGTAAAAGAGGTGATAATCTGCAAGGAATCATAAATGGAATAGACAATGACTGCTATAATCCTAAAAGTGATGGAAGTTTATTGCTTCCATTCGATGATTCTAAGGGAAAGGCAGCAAATAAAAAACATTTACAGGAAACACTCGGCCTACCTATCCAAGCTAATACTCCGATCATATCAATGGTTACTAGATTAGTTGACCAGAAAGGGATAGATTTGATTTTACATGTCTTTCATGAAATCATCGGTTTGGATGTTCAGTTTGTTTTACTAGGCACTGGAGATCATCAGTATGAAGAATCGTTCAGATATTTTGAAGACATTTATCCTGATAGGGTGTCAGCTAATCTGTTTTTTGACGAATCATTGGCTCGACAAATTTATGCTGGTTCAGATATATTTCTAATGCCATCCCAATTTGAGCCATGCGGAATAGGGCAATTACTCGCCTTTCGATACGGAACCTTGCCGCTCGTCCGTGAAACAGGTGGGCTGAAGGATACAGTAATTCCTTACAATGAAATAACTGAAGAAGGAACTGGATTCAGCTTTGCTAATTATAATGCCCATGAATTGTTACATACAATTGAACGTGCAGTAGGCCTATTTCGCTTCCAACCTACAAAGTGGAACAACCTGATAGAACGCGCAATGGGTTTGGATTTTAGCTGGTCAGCGTCTTCTCTACAATATATAAAATTGTATGAGGAACTCCTAAAATCGGATAAATAAAAACAGAAAGGATGACGCAGACTCAAAAGTTGCGTCATCTTTAGTCTGCACTTAAAAGTCAAGTGAGCCTAGAACACCAATTAATGATTTTTATCTGTTCTTTTGGTTATTTTGTTTTTCATTTTTACTTTTGGCTTCGTTTGAAGATAATTCTCCTGAAAATTCTTCTCGATTATCGCTTCGTGAATTTGGTTCTTTTTTCTTAAAGTTTGGTTTGCTTTTGTTTGACAAAGTTAAGTCACCTCCTAGAGTTTAATGTGCTCCGTATAGTTGGAGTTATTCAAAATGATAAGTTCTTTAATTTTAAGGTGAAAAACGTATTGGTTCGTTGAAGTTCTATATTTCATTTTTTCTGCTTACACTTAATGTAAGTAAGTGTGAATGGAGATGAATGGTCTTGGTAAAAAAATACGGAATTTCCGCTCTTTTGTTATTTGGAGTATATATATTAGTGATGTATGTATATATTTTTCATAGCAATAGTGGAGGTATACCTGAATCCTTGCAGGGGACAGTCGCAGATCCGCATACTTTTATGTCGGAGCAAGAAGTATACCTGAGTGAGGAATATTCAAAAATAAAGAATTTCCTCTTTTTTGTCGCGACTCCTTTTGAGTGGCTAGTTTACATTTTCATATTAGCTTCTGGCCTTTCTCAAGCGTTTGAAAACTCGCTACTCATTAAAGTAAAATGGGGAATTATTAAAAAAGCAGTATATTTATTCTTGTTGTCCTTGTTTATATTCATCGTGTTATTTCCATTGGACTATTATAGGTATTATTTAAGTAAAAACTACGGAATCAGCAACCAAAATTTTTCTTCTTGGATGCGAGATATTCTCATCGATTTTTGGGTCAACTATGGTATGACTGTTGTGATTGTAACGGTTTTGTATTGGCTTATCTATAAAAACACAAAGAAATGGTGGATAAATGCTTGCCTCTTAATGATACCGTTCTCTATATTCATGATGTTCATTCAACCAGTAGTAATCGATCCATTATATAATGATTTCTATCCGTTAACGGATAAAGGATTAGAAACAAAAATTCTCACATTAGCTGAGCAAGCAAATATTCCTGCCAACCATGTATATGAAGTGAATATGGCAGAAAAGACAAATGCTCTGAACGCTTATGTAACGGGAATCGGGAGTAATTCAAGAATCGTATTATGGGATACGACATTAAATCAGCTAACAGAGGGTGAAATTCTTTTCGTAATGGCACATGAAATGGGCCATTATGTAGAGAAACATATTTATATTGGAATAGTAGTGTACACTTTCACGACCATTTTAGGATTATGGTTAATAGCAAAACTAATGCCTTGGATTATCGCTCGTTTCGGAAGTCGCTTAAAAATAAAACAGATACACGCTATTCATTCGTTTCCACTGTTTTTACTAATTACATCCGTTCTATCATTCGCTTCAAGTCCGTTAACAAATTACATTTCCAGGTATGAAGAAACAAGAGCTGATGATTACGCAATCGAGTTAGTGGCAGAACCAAGTGCTGCTGTGAGCACTTTTCAAAAACTAACCATAGCTGGATTAAATGAAGTGAATCCTCCACTCCTAGTAAAATGGTTTCGATATTCTCATCCAACAATGCTTGAAAGAATTAATAAAGTAGTCGATGATACCAGTGAATAAGAAGAAAGAAAAAAAAGACTTGCCCATTACGGTGCAAGTCTTTTGGTAGTTCATACAACTAAAGAAATTAATATTAAACTTCATTTATTATGGCTAATTTTATCATTAAAGTGCCTGTAAAATAAGGCCGATTGTAGAGTATATTATTACCGTAAAATAAATAACAATCATGTGCACTAAAGAGAATTTGAACATTTTATTTGCCCAATCTTTTATATCCATTTTGCGTGTGCCGAATAGGCTCAACCCTAACCAAAATAAGCCTAGAGCAAGTGACACTAAGGTTAGACCTAAGCTTAGTGGTAAAAATAAAAAGCTAGATAGCACTAATAAAATTAAATAGAAATTTGTTTGAATATATGTGCGTTTTTTCCCCATGACAACAGGGAGCATCGGTATTTTTGCTGCAGCGTAATCTGCTTTCTTGCGAATGGCTATAGAGTAAAAGTGTGGCATTTGCCATATGACCATTATTAAAAATAACGCCCAACAAGCTGGATGCCAAATATCAGGACCGACTGCTGCCCAACCGATTAAAGGAGGCATAGCTCCTGAAATACTACCAACTTCCGTATTCCAAATAGTATGACGTTTTGTCCACATTGTATAAGGGACTACGTAGAAAAACACCCCTAAGAACCCTAGTAAAGATGCTAACGGAGAAGCTATATATAATAAAATTAATCCGATTACTAATAATAAAATAGCAACGATCAAAACTTTCTTAATCGATATTTCACCTGTTACAGTTGGACGAACCTTAGTCCGTGCCATAATGGCATCAATATCGCGGTCGTAAATGTTATTGAATGAACCTGCCGCAGCAATTACAGCTGCTGTACCTAAAAATGCAAACACTACATTCCAAATATTATCTGTAAAGCTATACTGATATGTATATAATGCGAGCATTAATCCAGCAACCATTGGAATTAGATTGGACTTGATAATTCCTGTTTTAACTACTTGAGCCCATAACGTCTTTTGTGATTTTTTGTTCATTGTATTTGTTAGCTCCTTGTTTACCCACTTGAACTAATATAACCTAATTGCTTAGCAAAATTCCATTATATTATCTCTTTTTCTTCATTACTTATGAACATTTTAGGGCTATTTCTACATATATAAGACGGATGTCGAGCATTTTTGCATTTAGAACAATGCAAGCAGTACCTAAATTTCTCTCATAGTCTTTGTATATATGATTCTATCACTATTTTCGGGGCAAAATATGTTTTTATACTTATCAAATTCTTTGGTATAGAATATGACCATCTTTTGAACATACTTATAAATGAAGTATTTTAAATGTAGAATGAAAAATAGATATAAAATGGAATTTAAATAAGGAGGGGACAGTTTGATAGATAAAGAAAAACAAATAGAGACACTTCTCTATGGAAATCCATTAGACTTTGCTTGTAAAACACTGGGTGTTCCAAATATGAGAAATCATAAATACTCTAAAGTTTTTACTGTTAGCTATGAAGAGGTATATGAATATATTTCAGTCCACGGTCTGCCACATAGTGATTCAGCGAGTAAGTATTCTCTAGATGAGGGTTTCCATTATTTTGAGGAAGAAGGTAAATGGTATACCTTTTTTAGAGAGAGAGGTTGCATCTACAATGAACAGAACTTTGGTGACTATGAACTTGGTAAAAAGTATATAGTTACTACTTTGCTACAATTAAGTGGTACTGGGTTATATTAGTTGTTGTTTTTAACGAACTATTGTAAATTTGGCCTATCCATTTTCAACTTTCACCTCCTATCAATAATGGTATTTTGATTAAATGCAATATACTTGATTTGTCAAAAGCATAAAGAAAGAAATTTTTAAACTTGTGTTGTATATTGATTATTGAGGAGGGATTATTTATGATTAACGAAGAAATAAAAAAGTTATCGGATATTTTGTTACAAAGTCTCTATGATTATCATTTTGCTAATAATGGCGGAAGTTATACATTACCTAAAGCAATGGTTAATGCTGATGCTAGTAGCAAACATGCTATTGAATACCTTATCGAACAGGGTTATGCCATAGATAGTGGGCAAGGATCAGAAAACCTTGTTTTAGCAATAACAGCTCAAGGCATGGACTATATTAATAATAAATAAGTAATCAAAAGAACGTCCACCCGGGCGTTCTTTTTAAATGTATACAGGAACTCAACGATTGGGAGAAAGTGACGAGAGAGCAGTCAATTTCGATTCAATAGTGCATTTAATGTGTATTCAGTAAATGGAAAATGCGACAGACAAGTTCTTTGTATTTTGCTAAATGGATTGGATGGTTGTTAGGTGTGATAAACTAAAGGTGTTAGGGAAAAGGAAGTGGACGTTGATATGGAGATAGAGATTTCAGAAACAACAGAAAAACACATTTTAGAAAAGTATCCACATTTAACAAAAAGCGATGTACAAGTTCTTTTCTCAGAAGGACAAATTGTTAAAGAGCCCGAAGATATTTCATTTAAACCAGAACATGAATTAAGATTTGATCACTTAAAACGATCAAGTTGCACGCTACACGTTCCCAAGACGATAGCAAACATATTAGAAGTTGACTCAACTATCGACTTAATCCCAGATGAGGATGGGATTATCTTCAAACAAGAAATGGAAGGCAATTGAACTTTGCCTCCCAGTAATGTACATTTGTTAAAAGCTAAACATTGAATACTAACGAAGGACAACTGATTGTAGTTGTTCTTTTATTTTTCCTATTAGTTTGTGACAATTCATTAGAATCATATTATAAAGGGGATAAATACCTGATAGCAAATCCATAAACCAACCTTATAAATATCAAAGGTTGGTTTTTTCCATCTTTAATTTCTTTGAGCAAAAAGCTTTTTCTTTATGTTTAAGTAGTTTTTCATTTCATAAGTCAAATAAAATAGATTCGCCCTTACTTCAAATTCTTCTCTTGTCTTCGGTAACTCCATCTCGCGGATTATGGCATTTAATTCATCTAACTTATTTATTGAAATGTTCGTTGTATCTCCCGAGTGAACGTTCCTACTTAAATCCTCCAAGAATTCTGCGAACATTTCTTTCTGTTTGATGTCTAGGCTAAAGGAAGAGAAAATAGCAATGATTTTCATCATATGCTTTAGAAGTTCTAGTTGATCCTCTCTCATTTCCAAATAATAATAATCTATATTTTGTTTTCGCAATAGTTGATTTTCTACATCTTGATTGGCAAGGCTTTTGGATTGATTGATTAAATCTTCTACTTCAAGTATTTCCTTCCCATCCCAGTTCCGCATATTATCCCTTAAATGGGCAGAGAATTCATAAAGTATAATTTCAAACCGTTTTTCAATCTCCTTTTTAAAAACCTCAATATCTCGTTTGAAATTTGGCATGAAACTATTGACGAGAACAGCAATTCCCATCCCGATGAAAATAATGTATAGCTCGTTCAGAAACATTGTCCAGTCAGCATTCTTTACCGTATAAACATGTAATACGACAACCATACTTGTGACAAAACCACCCTGAATGTGAGCTCTTACGAGGATTGGAACAAATAACAAAATAAATAAAGAAAAGACAATGGGATGATAACCTAATACCTCGAATATCAATGAACCAAGCAGCAAAGATAAAAGGGAGGCAAAGAATTTATCCTTAATAGTAATTAATGTCTTTTTTTTCGTTTTCTCAATACACATAATAACAATAATTGCTGCAAATGTTGCAAATTCCAAATCCAATAAACTCGCAATCCACATTGCCAGCCCTGCTCCTACAGCAGTCTTTATCGTCCGATAGCCCATACCAGTCATGGAAGCACCACCCTATTATTTTGTTTTCTATGTAATACTTGCAGATTATCTGTTTTGATATTAACTTTAATTCACATATATGTATTCAATAATACACCTCTTAACCAAATTCCATCGACTTCGATCAATATGTAGTGTTTTCATTGAATAGTTCCCGAACGATTACTCCTAATTCATCTATTTATAGTTTAACACGGAGATAATAAACTTTTATATACTGGCGCATCTTCAGTCGTTCAGTTTTAGATGTCTCTACCGTAAATGTCTCGTAGGAGTTGCGCAATTATGAGTACAAATAGCTAACACAATCCGAAACACGCATCTTCTTTCCAGTTAGAAGAAATTTATTTGAAAATATGTAAGCTACCTTGGTTCAAGATTTAGAACAAAGAGATACGTGGAATAAAGATATATTAAAATATTATGTGCATATAATTACCAAATTCATAATATAATTACCAAATTAAATCCTAAGATTATCATGTAAACTATAAATATGAGAAGTTGAGAATCTCCCTTCGAAACTCTCTTACAATCATAATGAAAATAGATTGGGGCCTCACTGTTGAAGAAGTGAGGCTTTAACTTATTTATTCATTTAACTTACATAGAAGGTATGATAATTTTTAAGGAGGATAGATTACTATGGAAAAATATATTGTTGAACAAATTGACGATTTCTTTGGTGTGTTTTCTAATAATAAAAACAAAGATCTAAATCGTTTACTTATCCCGTATAAATTGATTAAGGTTCCTTTGAGTAAAGGGGACGTAGTCGAAATAGAAAGAAATGATAAGGGGTACCAAATAAATGTTTTATAAGTAAGAGATGTAGTGGAGTAATTATTCTAGTCATTTTTAAACGCCTATAATATAGGTGTTTTTTTATATTCAAAAAATTTAAGAACAGTTCGTAAAAGTTCACTTTTACGAACTGTTCTTAAAGTGTCTACTGGGACAGAAAACACTGTTTTTTTATATTTGGTTAACTGTTACTTAAAAAGTACTCCTTTACATGAGTTGGGTCTTCAAAAGCATCATCACTTGCTCCGTATGGAAGTCGAAAATTGGCCTTCGCACCCGGTTTTGCAATCCGATGAAGTTCCTGCATCATCGGTAATGTATGTTGAATATGTTCAATTAAATGACTCCCATAAAACTCCTCAATACTGTTATCTTCGAACGGAAGTGGAACTTCCGCACAGGCATCCAAATTTGCAATAACATCCACACCTTTTAGTGCAACAAAATCCAGATTGATCCAATCCTCAAGAATTGTATGCCCGCATCCAAGATGAAGACGATTTAACTCCATTTGTTCAGCATTACTTTCATTCAATAACATTCATTCCTTTCAGAAAAAAAATGATCAATTAAAAACGTCTACAATTGCTCAAACTAGTATATGAACGAATTTCTTTTCTGTTCACAGCCCCTGTCATATCATGGGCCGCCTGAAAAGTCCGGTTCTAGTTTTCCAGCTGTTTTCTGAACGGTATAAATAAGTGCAGAAATTATTACAAAAAAGACATTTTTAAACCTTTGGAAGAAACAAGCTAATTATCAAGTGTGAAGAAATACAAAAATGCCTTTCATATTATCCGAAAGTGGTTTTATAATTAGTACTTTTGATGCAATTCTAATTAAAACAAGGGAGATTTATTGATGGATTAGCAAAGGGACTTATCAATGGTCTAGTTTGATCATTTGGTTAAATAAAGAGAGAGGTGGATAGAGTTGCAAATGAACCTATATTAAATGAAGTTCATGAAAGAGTAAGGCAGGAAGCATTTCAGTTAGGGCTGTACGATGGAAAGAATCTTTTAGAAAAGTAAATTAGTATTATGTGTGGAATACTTTACTTCCACTAGCCCGTCAAATTGAGGAATTTAAGAATAAACTAATATTGTAATAAAAATAGGTAAAAGTATTATAGGATGTATAGCATTTTTCTGATTCATTAAACTATGTTAGTATAGTTAATGAGAAAGCAGAGATCTCCCTTTGTAACTTCTCATACAATCTTAATGCATATAGATTGGAGCCTCACTGTTGAAGAAGTGAGGCTTTTTTATTTTTTCTAAATTAATTTAGTAAGCTTAATTTTCAGAATAAAGTTATATTGGACATAATTAATTTGTATAAAGAAAAGCATATGATTATTAATAACTAGATAACTAACATAATTATTTCTTTAATTGGTTTTAATGTAGGAGCGTTACTAATAGTAGTTGTATGGGGCATATTCATAATAAAGTTTTACTCTTACTAATTTAGTAGGTGCTTATTTTATTTGTCCATTATTTACTTATTTTATAAGGGGGAGGTTGTGTGTCGATAAACTAGTAATAAAGGTATATTCTTGTCTACTGTAGCTGTAGTGAGGGAGATTTAATTCTGTTAATGAGAGAATTCAATGCTAATTCATTCGTTTTGACTGTAGTGGGTAAGTGAACTAAGACATGTAAATAATGATAAATAGAAGTATTTAAAGTCGCACTCAATTCTGAATGCCGGCTTTTTTATTGTGCTTTGAAATTATTAGTGTCAATTTGGGCATGATATCAAGTAGAAGTTGTCTAAGGAGGAAAGGAATTGGAAGTATTATTAAATAAAATCCACGAAGATATTGATTATCTCAATTCGCAGGGTAAGCAGGTAAAGGAAATAAGAATGAACCCAAACATTTTTGAGAGTATGATTGAACTTACTGATGTTAAGGTTTCAAAGGGTGTAGCTACTGTATTTGGAATTATTATCAAAGCAGATGAAAGTATTGAAAAATATGTATTTGTTCTTGATGAGGTCACTTAATTACAAGTGGCTTTTTTTGTACCTCAACAATACTACAAATAATTATTACTAACCACGTACTATTAGTACTAAGAAGTTGAGTGCAGTAATATAGCTGAATTTTTTGTTTTTTTGTAAATATGTATCTTCTTAACTTTTTGCTCTTTTTTAAATATTTTTACATCTTTTAATGGAAAAATATAATATTGACGATTCAAATTAAACTTGTTATGATTCTCCTATTGTTTTTAAAAAGAAAATATATACCTTGTATAAATTCAAGAATATGGCTTGAGAGTTTCTACCAGCTACCAATAAATAGCTGACTACAAGGAATGGGAAATTAATGATATTTTTTTATCCCATTTTGTAGAGAAACTTTGTCCAAATAGTGGTCAAAGTTTTTTTGCTATCCAGAGAAAGTAAAATGAATAGGTTGTAATACGAACCTAGCATCATTACCTTCAATCTTGCAAATAGGAGATTACAACATGAAAAACTTTTTTAAATTTGCAGAACGGGGTACTTCCTATAAAACGGAAACACTTGCCGGTATCACAACTTTCTTATCTATTGCCTATATTTTAGTCGTGAATCCAATTATCCTAAGCCAATCTGGTATGGATCATGGTGCTGTATTTACTGCAACTGCACTTACTGCAATCATCGGTACACTTCTGATGGGCTTACTTGCGAACTTCCCAATCGCCATTGCACCTAGTATGGGATTAAATTCATTCTTTACTTTTTCAGTATGTATTGGAATGGGTATTGACTGGCAAGTTACTTTAACGGGCGTTTTTGTTGCCGGAATCATTTTTATGCTATTAAGTTTAATGAAAATTCGCGAGAAAATTATTAATATCATTCCAATCGATTTAAAATACGCTATCGCTTCTGGTATTGGATTTTTTATCACATTTATCGGTTTAAAAAATGGTGGAATCATTATCGGCAATGCGGATACATTTGTTTCGATTGGTGATTTAACTTCACCAATGACCTTATTAGCTATTATTGGTCTTATTATTACAATCATTATGTTAGTACGTGGGATTAATGGCGGTATTTTCTACGCAATGGTTATTACAACGGGTATTGGTATGATTTTCGGTTTAATCGAAGTTCCTTCATCGATTATTGGAAGTATCCCAAGCCTAGAACCAACATTTGGTGTTGTGTTTGGCCATTTAGATGAAATCTTTAATGTACAAACACTGACAGTTATTTTCACCTTCTTAATCGTTGCCTTCTTTGATACAGCTGGTGCATTAATTGGATTAACGAGCCAAGCAGGAATGATGAAAGGTAATAAGATTCCGAATATTGGTAAAGGATTACTTGCTGATTCTGCTGCTGGTGTAATTGGTGCTATTTTAGGTACCTCAACTCCTGCTACAAGCGTTGAATCTTCTGCTGGTATTGCTGTCGGAGGAAAAACTGGCTTTACTTCTGTCGTTATAGCGGCTTGTTTTGTCGTTGCTTTATTCTTCTCCCCACTTGTTAACGTTATTTCGGTGGAAGTTACATCAGCTGCATTAATTATTGTAGGTGCCTTAATGGCAATGGAAATCCGTAAGATTGATTGGACAAAGTTAGAAATTGTCATTCCATCATTTTTAACAATTATTATGATGCCTCTAACTTCTAGTGTTGCAATCGGTATTGGATTAGGTTTTATTCTTTATCCAATTTGTTTAGTAGCACAAAAGCGTTATAAAGAAATTCATCCAATTATGTATGTTCTTTGTTTATTATTCATTTTATACTTTGCATTTATCGTATAGGAAAGAGTATTAGAGACCTAGGAACACACATTTGTGATTGGATAGAAAGCAACACCTAAAGGAACATACACTATGAAAGAAAGTAATAGTACAGTTTTATTTAACCCTGCTTATTAATTTGAGCGGGTTTTTTTGTTAAGATGTTTTGTTTAAAGGAACCAAAGAAAGAAACAAATATAATTCTTAATGACAAGGTGGATTACCTTAGTCGCTCAACAATCTTTGCATAATCTATAAATATTAATTAGAAAGGAGGAGGATAAGATGTCTGGTTATAATGGAGGAGACTGCTACGGCAATAATACTAATAACGGATCTAGCTTCGTATTGATTGTAGTATTGTTTATCTTACTTGTTATTGTGGGAGCTAGTTTTATGAGTTACTAAAAAGGAAGATTAAGAGAGAAATTTAGCTTAGCCAATAGCACTTTTTAGACATGAATACAGTACGCTCGCTGTATATGTATTCTTTCATAAAAAGTGTTAGTTAAGAGAACTTTTCTTTTTGTACTTCCTTCTTTAAAAGCGCCTTCTCATTCATTGAGATGGTCGCTTTTTTATTTCACCAAAAATTACTAGTTGTAAAATAGAACTATTGTTCGTATACTAAAAAACAAGAGGGAGAGAACGAATGTGCGTATAAATATTTTGAAGTCGGTGCAGCTTGATCAAATATCTGAAATGATTTATATGAATAATAACGGTGAAATTAGCAAGCGAAGAGTAAAGGTATTAAGTGTGGAAAGTAATACATTTAAAGCTTTTTGTTTTTTACGAAATACTAAAAGGACTTTTAAAGTAAATAATGTACTAGCATTTGTTCCCTTCACACAGAAGGAGCGTGAAGTTATATGAACGATGAATTTTACGAACCAGTTTTTGATTTATCCAAGTTACAAGATAGAGGGAATAAAAAATGGGTAGCTATGATGCTTCCCGAACACGTTTCTTTACTTAGAGAATACGGTAAAGAGATCAAAAGAGAACCTATCCCTGAATTAGATGAATGGGATTATGATGCAATTCAACATACTTTAGATATGGCCATTAAAAGCAAAGCGGATACTAAAGTTAAATTGTGGAGAGATGGAGCATTCTTTTACAATAGAGGAATTGTAGAAAGTGTGGATTTACGAAGAAGAGTTATTGAACTAGAAGACCCATTTTCTTTGCTACAATTAAAATTAGATGAAATAGTAGATGTAACCATAATAGATTAAGGTTGTGAAAGTATTGGATAGAACCGAGGAACTATTTAACCAATTAATGGATGAGCATCCTCCAGAATTAATACTTGGTGCATTAGATGAAATGTCACGAATGAATAGGAACGAATTATTATCACTTGGAAGTAAAAATATAAACAGAGTTGAGGCTGCAGAAGCTCAAAACCACCAACCAGATTAATGGAAGGTGGTTTATTTTATTAACATAATTCTATTAAAGTGCTTGTCTTTCTGAAAATATTGTAAACGATCATACAAATAAAGCGTTAAATCGTATAGGGAATGATTAGATGCAAAATGTATTAAACCAATTAAAGTGAAGTTAGAAAACCAATTATGAATGATGATTTTATTGATGTTATTTATGATAGTTAATAATGCCAAAAGAAAGCTAAGGGGTGCTTATTTCAGAAACCTTAACAGATAAAAGGACTTCTATGAATAAATAAAACATGACTTAATGGCAGACTTACACGTCTGCCAATTTTTTATTATTTTTTGTAACGAATTCCTCATAACTTAGTCTTATTTATGAAAGGAGGTAGAAATGTGCCTGAATTTGAGAGGATTTACAATCAATATTTTAAGGATGTCTACTCGTTTGTACTGTTGTTAAGTCGCAACGAAAAGATAGCTGAAGAAATTACACAAGAAACATTTTTTAAGGCATTAAAAAATATTGAAAAATTTAACGGGAAGTGCAAACTTAATGTATGGCTTTGTCAAATAGCTAAAAATACATACTTTACCTATCTCAATAAACAAAAGCGTTTTGATACAGACAATATACCTGAAGTAAGTGTAAGTAGTGTTGAAGAAATCATACTAAATAAGGAAGAAAATTTCCGTATTCACAAGGTATTACGTCACTTAGAAGAGCCTTATAAAGAAGTTTTTACGTTAAGAGTATATGGTGAACTTTCCTTCAAACAAATAAGTGAACTCTTTGAGAGAACCGAAAGTTGGGCGAGAGTCACATTTCACCGAGCCAAACGTAAAATTCAAGATTTGCTAAAGGAGGAATAGGAAATGAGTAAAGTATCATGTGAAATAGTTCAAGATTTGCTTCCATTATATTATGACAATGTGTGTAGTGATGATAGCAAAAGAATAGTAGAAGAACACCTTGTTGAATGTGAGAGTTGCAAAGAGGAACTATATAGAATAAAAGCTGATTTTATATTACCAAAAGAAGAAATGGAGAGAAATAAAAATGATGGCAATGCTATTAAAGGTATTTCATCTTTCTGGAACCATTCAAAAACCAAATCATTTATTAAAGGGGGAATAATTAGTGCATTATTGTTATCGTTTATCACATTAGGATATTACGGTTTGTTTCATTGGCACATAACAAACGTTCCAATCGAAGTGGTAGAGATAAAGAACGTAAGTAAGTTGGAAAACGGAAGTATCGTTTATGAAAATGATATAACAGATGGTTATAGTATATATAGAATAAAATATGATATGGATGAAAAAGGGAACTTTTACTTAACTCCTTTACGACCAATAATTAAGAGCAAGGCACAGCCGCCATATTCTATGGTGAAGGGGTATGATATTTTTAATATCGAAGGTCAAGAAATGAATCGTGAGGGTGCGGAGATAAAGGCGTTGTATTACGGAACTCCAGAAGATAATATTTTGATTTGGAAAAAAGGAATGGATTTACCCAAAGCAAGCGAAGAAATAGAAGATATGTTTCACTTTGAATAAAATGAGGGCGTTGCATTCGTCCAACTATCAGTTACTTTAATCGTATGAGGGAGATAACCGAGTGACCTAGAGGAAGTTGCATTACACCGTTATTCAAATGATACTGAAGATGAAACTTAAGATAGATTATTACCGACTATATTTACAGGGGGTGTTACATTGGTTCAAAAATTATTTTATGTACTGATTGCATTACCATTTTTAATGATTAGTGGATGTTCGAATGATGGGGAAGTAACCACTGTAACAATTGATAGTATTGATGCCGAAGAGATTTTAAAATTGGATTCTAATGCTGATATTTTTCAATATGATGGAGTTATCTACAAAACTAATATTGATTGGGTTGAAGAATTGTCTTTAACAAAAGGTGTTCAAATCGGTGAAATAAAAACAAAAAATGATGCAAATACAAATTTTAAAGATGAGATGTCGAATAAACTTCCTGTTGGTGCAAAGATTTTTTCTGCCAAAGAAAGAGGAGATATTTTAATTGTTGAATCTGAAGGAGAAATCAAAAAATATCTTGTAATCGTTGAAGGGTAGATGTTGAAGGGAGATGGACTCATGGATAATATTAAAGTGGATAGAAAGCTTATGCTTATTTAGGAAGACATCATGATGGAGAAGAAACTCTAAATAGTATAAAACAGAGTATTCTTCTAAATCTGTGGAAGAATTAGTAGTTTTAGCTTAAGTGGGGATTCAATTTGGAAAATCATAGAGGTATACCTAAGAAGAGCAATTCTGAAATTAACTCATGAAGGATTAGCTATTACTGAAATTGTAGGAAATAGTCCAGGTGCACGCACATATTCCACTGTGCGCGCATTTTTTTGATACTTACGTCCACAGTTTTCCTTCATTATCCAGGAGGTATGTATACATACTCTAATTCACCAGGGTTTAAAATCGATGAAAATGAAAGGCTAATTGTTATTGGCAAGTAGCGATAAAAACTACCAGTGGATGAGTGTATTAGCAACATTCGTTAGACTCTAGCTTTCATTTACTTTCATAAAGCAAGTTCTCACATTGAAGATAAAATCAAAATCCATGTTCATTACTATCTATTTAACTACCATTTTCTTTCCTTGGTAGTGAAAGAGTCACGGTCTATTTTTAGTTTATTAATACGTTTGGTTTATTTTTTTGGATATTATCACTTCTCCCTTTACCTTCTCCCGTATAAATGGAATATTATAACTATTAATAGTTTGCTAGAGGGGGAGAAGCATGTTCACCTGTGGGGTATTATTGTATAATAAAGAATATTGTGAAGTGGCTATTTCTATATGCTCGATGAGGCAAAGCCTATGAAAATATTGGATGTAGATATATTTCAAGATGGGCTACAGCGAAACCTAACTATGTTAGACAGGCTAAGCAGTGAAATGAAATCAATCCACCAGGCGGTGGAGGGGCTAGTTCAGATGGAGGATCAATTAAAGGGAGCAGGAGGTAATGCCATCCGTTCTTTTTACCAGGAATGTCATTTACCGTTTCTTCATTTTTTCAGTTGTTTTCTGAACAGTTTAAACAAGTGCTTAACCAGATGGAGGCAGCACTTCATTCACTGGAACCTGATTCCTCCGGTTACATACTCGAAACTTTCCTTGACGGAGAGCTAGAACAGGGACTTACGCTTATTGGCGAACTCACCGCTAGCTTGACGGATGAGGCAAACAGTATCATGGATCAAGTGAGTGATATTGTAGCCCTGCCCCATTTAGACGATAGCGGAGTGCAGGAGGGAGTCATTAGTTCTAAAAGAAAACGTGATGATACCTTAATGCAACTTTATGAATTTGATGCTACCCAGACGTACGCACTGAATCCGATTGAACAAGGTTTACAGACGATGGACAAGTGGTTGACGGATATGGAAGGACTGTTCCAAGCTGGGGTGAAGGATATAAACTTTTTACCGAGTCAGTGGGATGTCCTTACGTTTAGAAGTGACATTAGAACAGAATTGTTTCCGAAGGTATACTTAAATCCAAATGACTTATGGGTAAAAGAACAGGAACAGTTGATCGGTACGATGATTACCGCAGCGACTTTCCAAACGTTGGAAGGAAAGAAACTGAAGACTATTGAAGAAAACGTAGCGGAAAATATTAAATATCATGCGTATGACAATGGTTTACTCATTAAAGAGTATGTAGTAAACGAAACTGTTTTCTATGAAGTTGTTTCCAAGGTTGAATATAAAGAAGAAGCGGTCACCGTAGACAAACCGAAAGAAAACAAATTCCTAGATTCTTTACAGTTTGGATTAGATATAGTAGGACTTATACCTGGTGTTGGTGAATTGGCAGATGGGGCAAATGGTCTGATCTATACGGCAAGAGGAGATATGTTAAATGCGGGACTTTCTTTTTCCGCGATGATTCCCGTAGTTGGTTGGGCGAGTACGGGTGGGAAACTTGCTGTAAAAGGAAGTAAGGCAATAGAGGATGTTCAGGATGCGAGCAAAGCGGTGGATAATATTAATGATGGAGCTAAGGATACGGGTAATATTGTAAAAGATCCACTTATAAATGGCTCATATATTAAAAATGGTAAACCGAATGGTCGACCCCAGTTATCTGGTAAGAAGAAACTAGAATTTGAAACCGAAGTATATAATATGCAAGTAGATCCTGATGAAGTTTTACGTGATCCTAATACTGATGCTGTAATCGATTGGATACCAGGTAAACCAAGAAAAGGTATAGTGGATTTTGGGCATACTGAAGGTAATTCTTATTCAAAAATGTTTGAAAAATATAAAAATAGAGAAATTGATTTAGACGATTTAAAAGAATTTCAATATAATCCTGATAACTATAGATTAGAGACGCCTTCTACAAATCGAAGTCATGAATTTGAATAAATAAAAGGGGGTAGAGAAATGAAAATATTAAATATTTTTGATGCTGCTAGAGATGGAACACTTGATGACTTAAAGAGGTTTTACGATGGTAACATTAACCAAGTTGATGAGGAATTAGATATTAATTTACTATGTATAGCATTGGCAAATGATAAAAATCCAAATGAAAAAATTAAAATTATTAATTTTTTAATAGAAGAAGGAATAGATTTAAATTATTCTACGAAAAAAAATAATAGAAATGCTTTGCATATGTTTTATTTCAATGTCCTTCGTCCTACTCCTGATTATAGTTTAGAGGTTACTAAAATCTTTATTAATAATGGCTTAAATATAAATGCCGTAGACAGATATAATGCAATTCCTTTTAAATATGCAATTACAATAAATAAATTACCAACTAACGATAATAAAACATTATATAAATTACTTTTGGATCATGGCTCAAATTATAAATTAGAGGATGTATTTAATAAATCTTGTTTAGATTATTGTAAAGAATATTCTTGGAGAAATGATTTAGTAGATATTATTAAGGAGTATGAACATGGAAAAAATTAATTTGGATTATGGTGGATTTGTTGTTTCAAATAACGTAATCGAAGGGAAACCGATAAGGTATACGTTCCGAGAAAAGTCAGATATTCCAAAATTGAATGGATGGACAATTTATTCCATCGAAGATAATGATGATTATGTTAATAATCCTGATAACTTTAAAATAATGGGGGCGACTTCAATAATAAAAATTGCCCCAGTTATGTTAGAAATTTTTGATGCTCCATATGGAACAGATATATGTTGGCTATATGAAGAAGGAGTTCATATTGGATTTTATGATTTAGTAAATGAGAAAGAAATTAGTATTAGTGAAATTTTAAGTGATAAATAATTTATTAAATGTTAACACTGGCTATGAATTAGGAGACGTTAATAAAGCGAAAGAATATGCACTAAAAGCATATATTCTTGTGACTTGAAGCATAAACTTTCCGTGTGGAAGGTTTATGCTTTATTTAGTTCTACAACAGAATTTATCAATTAGGTAATCACTTCTGCATCTAGGGAAGAAGTTTTGACATTGACAGTCTAAGGGTACGGATAATCTCGGAATATCTCAGCTAACTCAATGTTCGCCTGGAAATGTTATTTTTGGTCAATTAGATAACTTAGGACGACCAACTGGAGTAATAGCTTCAATTACACAGGATGTGATTGGGACTGGTAGTAAGGCTAGTCAATCAATTTTGCCACATGGATTCTTAGGTGGTGGACCAGGGAGTCTGGGTCATGCGCGGGGAAATTTATTGAGTAACCAATTGGGTGGTTCAGGGAAAGATGCAAGAAATTTAGTCACTCTTTACCAGTTACCTGTAAACTCTCCAGTTATGAGAGATTTTGAGACTTCTGTTCGATTAGCTGTTGATAGAGGTGAAGATATAAGATATCTATCAATTCTAATTTGGCTTTTCTTTAGATGTAACAATATTAAATAAAAAATAGGAGTGTATATATTTGGATAAATTAATTAAAATTCTTCCTCCACCAGAATTTCCACAAAAAACTGAAGATAAAGAACAATGGCGAATTTTTTTTGATACACTTGGTTCGGAATTGCCTTCAGATTATGTGAAATTTATCGAAACTTATGGTACTGGTGGCGTTGACAATTTTTTGTGGATATTAACTCCATTTGTAAATGATGATAATGTAAATTATCTTGTGAAACAGAAGGAAATGACGAATGCTTATATTCAATCTAAGAAAAGTTTTCCACAGTATTATAAACATGATGTTTACCCTTCAAACGGTGGATTACTTCCATGGGGATACACAGATAACGGTGATGAATTATACTGGTTAACCGAGGGAGGGCCTGACGAGTGGAAAATTGTGGTGTACGAGTCGAGGGCACCGGAGAATTATACTTATTTACTTACAATGGTAGAGTTTTTATATCGAATAATAACTAAAGAATTAGTATGCAATGCGTTCCCAGATGACTTTCCAAGTGATGAAACTGCATTTGTTTCAGTAAATGTTGAGTAGTTTACTTAACCTTGATTGGCTTAATGCCTCTCAAGGCATTTTATTTAAAACAAAGCTGCAGCGACTTTTCTAGCGATGCATGGAAAGAAAGTTAAGACTATTGAAGAAAACGTAGCGGAAAATATAAAATATCATGCGTATGATAATGGTTTACTCATTAAAGAGTATGTAGTAGATCAAACTGTTTCTACAAAGTTGTTTCCAAGGTTGAATATAAAGAAGAGTCCGTTACTGTAGACAAACCGTAAGAAAACAAATTACTAGATTCTTTACAGTTTGGATTAGATATAGCAGGCTTTATACCTGTTTTTGGTGAAATAGCGGATGGCGTAAATGGAGTTATCTATACGGCAAGAGGGGATGCATTAAATGCAAGCCTTTCTTTTTCCGCGATGATTCCCGTTGCTGGCTGGGTAAGTACGGGTGGAAAATTCGTAAATAAAGGAAGCGATTTATATTCATCAAGAGATGTTTTGAGTACGGAGAAGGTGGAGTCCATCTATTCGCCAATTTATCAAGATGTCGTCAACAGTCCACTGGGTAAACTCAATATCAATTAGATGATACCTTATATAAAACTCATTCCCAATTGAATACGCCAAATGCCCTTATTTTGCCACCTGCCAAAACGGATATCCCTACGAGCATCAAAAGTGGAGATGCTGATGTTAAGACTGAAATAAAGAATGTGGATGTTGGTGCTAAGGGTACGGATAATCCTAGAACAAGGTTACCAAGAAATAATGGTCATTGGGAAGGTGAACCAGGTAATGGAAAATGGTATTCTGATAAGCCAGAAGTTATAAGTATAACGAATGGTGAAGGGGTGGAATTTGCAAAGAGTAGACCTAACTTCACACCTTGGTCAGAGGGTAATATTGTATTTGAAAAAGGAAAGTTAACTGGTTCGAATGATGACTTTTCAATAGTATATGAAAAAATACAACATGGGAATGTTCCGCATATTGGTTCTGCATCTGATTTAAGAGGAGGATATTAAATGGAACAATTAAAAAAGAAGCTAGAGGAAGTAATTGACTTTGATATAAAAGAGATAGATAAAATTTGGGGTGAAGATGACATAAAAACACTTGAAGAAAATTATAAGTTAAAGTTACCTCAAGATTATGAATTTTATTTGCAACATTATGGTAATGATTATATTAAAGAAGATTATCGTTTTATTCCTTCATTAGATTTGCCGAAAAAAATTAAGCAAACTCAATTCGAGATAGACTCTATTTACGGATTATATAATGACGAGAATAAAATTGATAACAAAGCAAACTATTATAAAAGTATATTACCAACTGATTTATTTCCAATTGCAGATTTACCAGGCAAAGATTTAATTTGCATAGGAAAGTCAGATGATAAAAAAAATAAAATATATATTTGGTTTCACGAAATGGAAGGAGAGAATGTTTTCTTGGTTTCTGACTCTTTTGAAGGTTTTATACAAGACTTTAAAAGTATAAAAGTAACTAAAAACAATCTCGATAACGTTAAATTAAATTTGGGTGATAAATTAAATGCACTTCTAAATAATGCTTCTAAAAAAATATAAATGAATTAAGTTAAACTAACGAAAATTTACAAATAATTAGAGTTGCGGAGGAGAAATAGAAATATTTGAGAATTTTAATGAGTGCTTTAAAGCGAAAAAAACCTTGATTGGAAAAATGCCTTTCAAGGTTTTTAAATTCTAATTTCTTTCCTTGTAGTAAAAGAATCATGGTCTATTTTTTGTTTATTAATTCGTAGGTGTTAGCGGAGTACAGGAGGGAGTTATTAGTTCAAAATGAAAATGTGAGATATTTTAACGCAAATTTTTTGAATTTGCTGGGTGGGCAAGTACGGGTGGTAAACTTGCTGTAAAAGGAAGTAAGGCAATAGAGGAAGCTCAGGATGCGAGCGAAGCAGTGGATAATGGTACTAATGGAGATAGAGGTATAGATACAACTGTTAAACCAAATGATGTAGTGCCATATCGACCTAGTAATTCAAAAATCATCATGGTGTTATGGATGTAAGGGCTAAATATAATGTTCCAAACTATGTAAGTAGGGGTGGGAATACCCCAACAGTAGCACTTTTAAAAGAACAATATGCTGCTACAAAAGCTATTTATTGGCAATCGTCTCTCCAAGGGAGATACAAGAACTAACAGAAAGAATGTTTGATGCTGCAAATGTTCCCAAATCAGCCAGACAAGAATATTATAGTTCCATTAATAAATATAATTCGGGAGTGAAGCTAATGGAAAAGATAAAGCAGTTGCTCACGCACATAAACACGTTACCACATTGTCGTATCTTTGAGCCTTCTGGATTACCCATTATTGACGAAGAAAAAAATATTTTATCTAATGATTTAAAAGAGTTTTATAGTCTTTGTGGGGGATTAGTTCTATTTGAAAATGAAGAGTATCCAATTTTTCTTGTGTCTCCTGATAATTTTGTACTGGCAAATCCAATAATAGTAGGAGAATTATGTGAAGAAGATATTTCATCTAACTGGTATATTATTGGTAATGATGGAACGGATGAATACTTAACGATTGACCTCAATGAAGATAGACTAGGTAGATGCTACGATAGTTTTTATGACCGTCATGGGCTTGTAGGGGAATCCCAGATTATAGCTACTTCGTTTACTGATTTACTTGACGCACTTATAAAAAATAAAGGGCAATATTGGTATTGGCTAAGAAGTGATTTTATCTCCCTAGGTGACGCATATGATGATATTGAATAGCTAATCATTTGTATAAAGAAAAAAGTCGACCTTGATTGGCTATATGCCTTTCAGGGTTTCTTTTTTTGTTGGGGACTATCCAGTGACGAATAGTTCATTGGTGCAATTACCAAAAGAATGATAAGCAGGTTTAGAAGTTTCATTAGAACAGAGCTGTTCCCAAAAGTATACTTAAATCCGAATGACTTATGGGTAAAAGAACAGGAGCAACTAATCGGTACGATGATTACCGAAGCGACTTTCCAAACGTTGGAAGGAAAGAAACTAAAGACTATAGAAGAAAACGTAGCGGAAAATATTAAATATCCGTATGAAGTTTTTAGGAGAAATGATATAGACTGGAATCATGTAAGAACTTCTGGAGATAAGAGATTTATTGGTAAAACAAATGCTGAAGCATTTGGTAGTGGGTTAGCGCCGCAATTACCTGATGGAGGATTTGCAACTCTACATCATATTGGACAAGATTCAAGAGGTCCTTTAGCTGAAGCAAGTACAAGATATCATGGAGTTGGAAAATATGGTCGAGATATTTTACACAGCCAATTTGGTAAAAGTAAACCTAATCCTAGTTTTCCTATAGATCGAAAAAAATTCAATGCAGATACAAGAGAATATTGGAAATTTAGAGTAGAAAATAAATAAATTGTAGAGAGGGATTGTAGTATGGATAAAAAAATTTTAGAAATGAAAAAAAGTTACGAAACTCTTTTTCCTGAAGATGGAATTAACAATGCAGAGTTAATAGAAATAGAAAAAAATTAGAAATAGAATTGCCAGAATCTTTTTGCGAAATATCAACATTTTTTAGTGGCGGATATTTGGGTAGTATAAGTAATTATTCTTTTACCAGGGTGGATAGTAGCTTAAATATCATCGATGAAACAATTAGATTGAGAGAGACTGTAAATTTGCCAACCAGATTTGTCGTTCTAGCTGAGCCATCAGAAAGTCTTATAGTCATGGATACAAAAAGTACTCCCTCAGTTATTTGGTTTGATGCAGTGGAAATTTCTGAATTAGAAAAAAACTCTTTTACCTCAAAACCAGATGAATGGGATACCTATGCTGATTATTTTAAAGTATTTCTTGAGGAAGAAGAGGAAGAGCGAGGGTTATAGGTTTCACAACTCCTTATAAGATATTGTGATAGTAGGTGATACATGTTAGTGAATAAAGAATTGGTGCTTTTAAAGACACCTTATGTTATACGATTAATTGCCCTGATGGCATCGAAAACCATTTATTATGTGTCCACTTGGCAGAACTCAATATCAACTAGATACCTTATATAACACTCATTCCCAATTGAATACGCCAAAAGCCCTTATTTTGCCACCTGCCAAAACGGATATCCCTACGAGCATCAAAAGTGGAGATGCCGATGTTAAGACTGAAATAAAGAATGTGGATGTTGGTGGTAAGGGTACGGATAATGTCGTCACTACGGATAGTCGTCCTAATTTCGTCGGTAAATTAAAAGGTGAGGAAGTCATACTTCCTAATGTTAAAATAGAAAAGGTTACGTTTAATAAAAGAAATCCAAATGACACAGCTCATTTGCGAAAGGATTTTACTAAGTTCAGGAAAGATATGTTGAAATCTATGGCTAATAATCCTGAAAAAATAAAAGAACTAAAAAAGGCTGGAATTTCAGATAATGATATTGAAGATATGAATGAATACGGACTAGTTCCTGACGGTTGGCACGTCCATCATAAAATCCCTTTGGATCAAAGTGGTACCAATGATGTGGAAAACTTAGTTCTAATAAAAAACGATCCCTATCACAAGGTTATTACAAATGAGCAAAATTCATTAACAAAGGGTATGAAACCTGGGGACAGTAAAATAGTTGATTTTCCTATTCCAGAAGGAAACATTTATCCTCCTAATAAGGAATAAATAATTTTAGAAGGTGATTATATGTGGAGAGAGCAAGTTAGTCAGATTTCCAAAATAAGAGAGAAACGAAATCGAAAACTCAATTTACCTACCAATGAAAACGAGTTATCAAGATTTCGTAAATCTGTAGTAGAAAAATTTGGTGAAGATGTACTGCCACAGCAATACTATGAATATCTACAAACAGTTAATGGGATTGAATTTAATGGACTTATAATTTATGGAATTGACCAATTTTTTTTGGATTCGAAGCCAATAAATCATGTGGATAGTTTTTTTGATGCGAATGAGACATGGGAGTCAATTAAAGACGAAGATGAACTGATTTTTTTTGGAGATTCAGATATAGCTTGGTATTGTTATAATATTTCTAAAAAAAGTTTTGTTGAACTAGATAAGCCTTCAGGTGAGCTTATGGAAAATTTTTGCAATTTTGACACTATGCTTGAATCTGCTTTCTCTTCAGCACTTAGTTAAATGTATAATCCGCAGCCAATTTTTGGAGGATGGACAGTGTAGTGTAGCACACAGAACCATACCAACAACTAACTGTTTAAAGGTATGAGATAATAGCAAATGATTCTGGCTATTTGTTATTGGAATTCGTAAAGAAAGAAATTGAAGATTATTATTCACTATTTCTGACCTTGATTGGCTTATGCCTTTCAAGGTTTCTTTTGTTAAAACTGAAATTAAGATATCAAAAACTGGAAGAGAAGTTATTGAGAGAATGTCTCAAGAAAATAAGATACAAGACGGTGAAAATAAATGGCGTCCCTTAAATGAAGCGGCCATGGCACATAAAACGGATGCCGTTACTTGGTGGAATGAAGTTCGAAGGGATTATGGTCCTAAGTCTAAAGAGGTAAGAGAATGGATGCTTGATTCCAATAATTATTATCTGGAACATTATAGTAGTTACGACACTCAAAGGCATAAAAAAAGACCGTCTATTGACAGTCATGTTCTTGAAGTTAAACTACTCATTATTTAACATTAAGTAACTTCTGTTTAAACTCACTCAACACTCTTTTTCGTTCTTCATAATCATCTTCACCGGCTTCTTCCCAAAGTTCAAGGTCTGCACCACGTTTAATCAATTCAATAGCATTCTTACGCACTTGTTCTTGAAGACACTTTTTATCTAACTGTATTGCTGAAAGACCAATATATACTAAAGACAGTACTTCCAAATCATCATCAATATTATATTTACCTAAATATTCCTCTAATATTATTTGAGTTGCTAATTCTACAGATTTACCTTCTTCCAAGTAATCAATAAAATCACCCCTTACATCACAAGTAGTATCATCATCAAATATTCCTGTTCCCCAAGCACCCATTATTAACACTCCTCAATCTTTTACCTTTAGTTTAACTGAAAACAGTTTTTATAAATAGAATTTCATAAGATTATTTTCTTCAAAATTACGAAGATATAGGGAACTATCAATATTCAACACATTCAAGAGAGTACTCATATTCACGAAACAATGCACCACCACACCACTCAAAAGTCACCCTCAATAGTCGCTACTAAAAAGAGGTGTCTAGGGAAATAATGAATAGGTTATATAAACACCCTCACAGCGTCTACAATGAGATATGAGAGGTCTAAAGAAGAAGAGGGATAAAAAAGGGGGAGGGGTGAAGGATAGAACTAGCCTCATGTGGACGTGTAGAGAGGGTAAAGAGAGTAGAGAAAGAAGAAAAAAATAGGTAAGGTAAGACAAAGGAAAGGAGAGAGAGAGAGAACGGCAACCAACAACAAGACAACAGAAAAAGAGAGAAAGGAATAACTGAAAAAGGGTAATTAAGTACAGATGACGCTATTAGTTCTGCTTATTGGAATTGGTATAGATTCACATAATAGGAAGGGTATATTGGGAGTCTTAAGGCCTATAACACCCTCGACAGATGCCCAAACTAGATTAACACCATTTTTAAAACTGTTTTGTCACAAACCTTGTTGTAGAAGGCAATTCTAAGCCTTTTAACTTTCATTCAGTGGGTAGTTATCCATCTCGAATTGTCTAAAAGGCAATGTAATAAAGGGATGCTTAGAGATTTAGCTAATATTTTAGCAGCGACTTTAAAAAATAAATTTGTGGAATTTTATAGAAAGTATTTCTCTGTTTTGGCGAAAATCATCAACACAACAAACTGAATTTATGATAGTAGAGTGAAATAGCCGTTTTGGAGATATTACTTTGCCCCTACATGAAATTTCACTATATACCACTTCACTATTTGAATAGAAACACCGGTTATCTGTTGTATTACGCACGGAAACAGGGTCAAAACAAGATCCTCGAAATGTGTTACATGCGTTGAAAAGACTGATTACCACTTCAAACGTAACCCGTATTCGATTCCATGATTTCCGTCATACCCACGCATCTATTTTAATTTCTAAGGGAGTTGATGTTGTGAAGGTGTCAAAACGTTTGGGACACGCGAATGCTAAAATTACCTTAGAAACATATGCTCACCTCGTACCAGATGAAAATTACGATTTAGCAGATGTTTTTGAAAAAGCACTGGAAAAAATCTCGTGAGCAATCCGTGAGCATTTGTAAAATCCGAGGTTTAGTATAGGAAGTGTTCCGAAAGAAAAAAGCCCTTAAACGTTGTTATATCAACGTTTACAGGCTATAGAAAATGATGGTCCCGACTGGTCTCGAACCAGCGACCCCCACCTTGTCGAATTTGTAACCCCTGAAGTTTGTCAACGGTGACCGCTTCTTCTTTATATTCAACCCCTCGTTCCGCACAAATATTTCCAACAACCATGAAGTTTCCACTGAAACTCAAATTAATTAAACGGTTGCCTCGACTAAATGAGCTGTTTTTAGGCGGCGGCGTACTACAACACCAAACCATGCAGCTAGTACTGCTTTTATTACACCTACTAAAATAAACGGTGCCACGCCACCCATAAATGCTGCTGTCCACGTCAAGTCAGCAATGATTTTTAACCAAACTGTCCCGAATAACAGTGTGACAACCATACCAATTAAATTTGCCACAATTGCATGTGAAATTGTGACACTAAATTTTCTCAAGTAAAGTCCCATAAGTATCGCTGATGGCAAGAATCCAATAATATAGCCACCTGTTGGCCCAACTACAATCCCTAATCCTCCTGAAAACCCACTGAATACTGGCATCCCTACTGCGCCAATTAATATATACACTATTACCGATAATACACCTAATCTCATTCCTAAAATGGTAACGACTAAACCGATTGCTAAAGTTTGCCCAGTAATTGGTACTAGTGGAAGAGGAATCGTCACCTGCGCGAGTATAGAAATAATTGCTGCGCCAATTGCTGCTAATACATATTGATAAGTACCACCCTTTTTCAAAATAAACTGCCCCCTTTAATGTGTTAACCTGTTTTTTATTTTGGTTAACACAAAGGTAAAACACTTCACTTATATTGTCAATGAAAATTTTTTAAAAAAATTTCAGATGATATCTATTCGAATGCATAGTCGGTAGAAAAAAGCAGTAGCCGTCCCTCGATTAAAAAAAATGGTGTAACAGTAAAAGAAGACTATTAATTAAAAACTTGCAGTGACCTAAACAAACGAGACAAATAAAAACACCTTTCGTTGAAAAACGGGTATACAAAACCTAAATTCAATGCGGAGATGTTTTTTCTATGGGTACAAGAGTCAGTTATCCAGTAGAAGTAAAAATGAAGGCTATTGAAATGCGATTGGCTAAGGTACCTGTAAAAGAAGTAATGGAAGAATTAAATATTCGAAACTATACGCAGTTGAAAACATGGATGAGATGGTATCGAAATGGAGAAATCCACCGTGTTTACCAACGAGTTGGCAAACAATATACCTTCGGCAAAGGACCGGAATATGAAAGTGAAACAGCCAAACTACAGGCCGAGAATCGGTATTTGAAACAGCAGATTGAAGTCTTAAAAAAGTACGAGGAATTGGAAAGGAAGTGGCGCCAAAAGTAGTGATTCAATTAGTAGAAGAGTTAAAGGGTGTAATGCAGGTTGGAGAGATCTGTCCTCACCTTGGCGTAGGTTGCTCATCCTACTTAGGTATGGTTTTTTCTTTTTAGACCTAGATAATATAATAGGAAATTGTGTGTTGTTATAATTTCAAAAAAAACGTTTTTAAATTCGTCACACATCGGTCACGTAACACTAATTTTTACTTATTTTAAAGGCTATAAATGAAATTGAAAAAAGCCTGAAACCGTTGAGGTTAAAGGCTTTTGAATAGATGGTCCCGACTGGTCTCTAACCAGCGACCCCCACCTTGTCGAATTTATCTCGCTTATATAATCTAGATAAACTGAGTTCGATTAGATTAAATAAGTCTGGTTTAATAAGGTTTTCGAGACAGTGAAAATCATTTCAGTAAAGTAAGATCGGTACAGAAAATTAATTATGAGGACAAATTGCGGACAAAAGAGTAGACAGGTGGTCTGTATTACTACTTTTATGAAAACAGTGTGTAACAGTTGTTTCTTAGTTTCCCCTCATTATAAAACATCTTCATATCATTCGTTTTTCATTTTTTGAGCTACCTTCCATAGAAATTCATCTTTAGCAAATACAAATCAAAGATAAATCGTTCATCAGTGTAACCATATTTATCAAGGACAATTTTTAAACAATCAGTAGATCCAAAGCCAACATGCAATTCCCCTATTAATTCTCTTTTAGGCTGAATTTCTATACTAAAACTGCTCCCATCTCAGATTCGAAACCGTAAACGACATGCTTAGATCTCACTTTATTTTGGTAGTCTTTTACAATCAATATTCCGGAAACAATGGTTACAGGATTGGTACTTAGGTTTCTTAAGGAAATATCTAAAAGTGCGGTTCCATCTTCAGGCTTTATGGCTCTCAGATGTTCACCAATTATTTTAATTTCAAATTCCAATATGTAATTTCCATGGAGCACGGAAACTATTCAGTAGTTGAATAAGAATAGAGACTGGGACATAGCTAGTCTATCAATTAAAAAAACGTGAAATCGGTCAACTTGATTTCACGTTTTTTTAGGTAGCTTATTTCTTGTAAGAAATACTCCATTGTAGTTGTTTGGGAGATATCCTTATCCTGGTAAGCATCCGCTGTAATAAAAAACTATAAATAATTGTAATTAAAGCCTCGCAAACTTTACTAGGTCGTAAAGTTTGCGAGGCTTTTTATTTTCGGTGAATTTTATCTTAACCCTTTTTTGTTTTAGAGGAATCCTTAGCTAGAAGGTTTTCTCTGCGTAAAGATAAATCTCTCCAGTAATAAGTTGTACCAGGATGTTATCGTTTTCGAAAAAACACATCCTATTTAACTCCACTTAGTTTATTTATGAATAGTTCTCAATTTATATCTATTTTACCTTATAAACACTTTAAAAGTTGTCAAAACTAGAAAGTATTATAAAACGTTAGAAGGTATGAATTTGAAAAAAGTCGGTCCAATAAGTATTTTACACGTTGTTGCTTTATCCATGACTATGATTGGATTAAAAAATCATGTCACTATTCTACCTCCTATTCTAGAGGTAGGAGGTAGAGATGGGTGGATTTCTGTCATATTGGCTGCAGTAATCATGGGCTTATGGATTTTTATACTTGTTTATATTTATAAGCAAGCTAAACAGAGGCCATTGTTGGAGTGGCTTCAGGAGGCAACAGGTCCCAAAACTAGTACAATTTTTCGTTACGTAGTAGGGATCTATCTGTTCGTATCGGCGGCCTTTACAATGCGTGAAGCGATGCAATGGGTGAAAACAACCTTCTTGCCTACCACCTCCATTATCGTCTTATTAATAATTTATATCGTTTTGTGCATCCTATTAGCAACTAGCAGTATTCAAACTATTGCCATTGTAAATGTCATGGTCTTGTTTGGTGTTTTAGTTTTAGGTTTTTTTGTAGCCTTTGTGAATATTCAAGTGAAGGATTATTCATTACTACGACCTTTTTTGGAGCATGGCTGGGAGCCAGTGCTAAAAGCCAGTGTTTTTCCTGCTGCAGGTTATATCGAGCTAATACTACTTCTCTTTTTACAACAACATATTAAGGACAAGATGAGATGGTTCCATTTTGCGATCATTCTGTTCTTGTTAATGGGGCTAACCTTAGGTCCATTATTGGGGGCTATTACAGAGTTTGGACCACACGAGGCAGCCGAACAAAATTATCCGGCATATGAGGAATGGGGTTTAGTTACCATTGGGCAGTTCATTGAACATCTAGACTTTTTTTCCATCTACCAATGGTTAACTGGTGCCTTTATACGTGTTGGACTTCTCTTATTCATCACAGTTGACCTTCTTAAAATGAATAAAAAGAAGTCTGTATGGTTCATATTAGCCCCTGCGTTCTTTATCCTTTGTATGATTTTAACTGTAATAAATGACAATTTATTTCTTTTCATCAAAGGTAATTACTTTCTTATAGCTACTTTCGTATTCTTTTTACTCGTATCAATCTTCCTGTTCTTGATAGCTTTCTTTCATAAAAAAACAACTAAAAAAGAGAAAAAACGTAGGAAAGGAGGTAAACAAAGTGAAACCACCGGAGGGGATACTAAATCTTCACACAATAAAGGAACTATTCAAGAAGAATGAAGATGTCATATTTCAGTTGTACAACTACGGGAAATATAAAGTCCATTTTATCACCTGTGATTCTATGATCGATCTTCAACTACTAAATGAGACCATTGTTCCACGGGTACAAGAAACGTGTAGTGAGGTTAGCGAGGAACCACTTGAAGAGTTCATTTTGAATAAGCTTTATATACCAGATTTACAAAAGGTTGAGACAAAAGAAGATTTAATCTCAAGAATCTTTAATGGTTTTCTAATTCTTTATTTTGAGGATGAAAATCTTACGCTCTCAAGTAATATTGCTAAAAAGCCGAATAGAAATCCTGAGGAGTCTAGGATGGAAGTACTTATTAAGGGGCCAAGGGATAATTTTATTGAGGATATATCGGTTAATATTGCTTTAATAAGAAAAAGATTACCTACCAATTCCCTGAACGTGGAAAAACTCGAATTAGGAAAAAGGTCAAAAACGACAGTTGCCGTACTTTATATGGATGATATTGCTAATAAGGATATTCTGAAGGATATTATGAGTCAATTAAATGAAGTGGATATTGATATCGTTTTTAGTGGTGAACTGCTACTAGAAATGATAAATAAAAGATCGCCTATCTTCCCAAGAAATGATTATACAGGTCGGCCAGACTTTGCTGTACAAGCTTTAGTAAGGGGAAGGTTTGTTATTCTAGTAGATGGTGTCTCTTATGTAGTCATTACTCCTGTCAATTTGTTTTTACTTTTAAAAGCAGGGGAAGACGTGGAATATCCAATCGCTTTTAGTAGTGCGGAAAGATTGCTGAGGATAATTGGTCTAATGATAGGATTAGCTTTGCCAGCCTTTTGGCTAGCGCTTACTACTTTTCATCAGGACCAACTACCCTTTCAATTACTAGCCACCGTTGTTCAAAATAATTCCGGACTACCGTTGCCCTCAGCCGTTGAAATGCTGACGATGCTTGTTATGTTTGAGTTATTTAGGGAGGCAAGCTTACGCTTGCCAAGCGTTATTGGTGGAACCATAAGTGTAGTAGGTGGTCTAATCGTAGGGGATGCAGCTATAAGAGCAGGCTTAACTAGCCCTGCAATGATTGTTGTGATAGCTATATCCACAATCGCCACCTTCACTTTAGTGAATCAGTCGCTTGTCACTGCTGTAAGTATAGTTCGAATCATACTCATACTGATTACATCTATTCTAGGATTGTTTGGATTTTTTATTGCTTTATATTTTTTACTGCTTTATTTATCAAATATCAGAATATTTGGAGTTCCTTATATGAATATTGCAACGGATTTGAGCTGGTCAACTATTAAAAGATCTCTTATAAGGCCTGCGCCCAAAAACTATAAAGAACGTCCTCATTCTTTAAACCCTCAGGATTCTACTCGAATTGGAGGAGAAGATGATGAAGAGAATAACTAAACAATTGTGCATTCTTTGCTTAGTTCTACCTCTACTTACCAGCTGTTGGGATGTGGATGAACCAAATAGAATACGATACATCTATGCAATAGGGATAGATTATAAAGAGGATAAGTATGAAATACATGCTCAAATCATCGACTTCATCAATATTGCAAAAAAGGAGCAACCAAACCAGGATGCTATTCAGGTGGAAGTTGGCAAGGCTAAAGGAGACACTATAGAAGAGGCATTCTTTGAATTGTATAAATCGATGGATTTGAAGTTATTCTGGGGGCATATGACATATATGGTACTTTCTGAGGAAGCGCTTAAAGAAGGAAGAGCTAATGTTGTTATTAACGCCTTTTTAAGATTTAGGGAGATTAGATATCAAACGTGGGTATATTCAACGAATGATCCTATCGGTGAAATTATGTTGCTAAATCCTCTTTTTAACAGCGCCATGACTAGACTTAAACTAGCAGATCCTATGAGTTCATACCAACAAGAGTCCTTTGTAGAACCAATAGATTTTCGGAAGCTCGTTATCCGTTTAAATGAACCTAGTTACGAAGTAAACATACCCTATGTGAAAATAGACGATAATTGGGAGAATGAAAAAGAAAAAGATAAACTACCGAAATTCGAGGGAGTAGGTGTCGTTACTCCAGATGAATTTAAAGGCTTTATCTCAGGCGAAAAAATTAATGGATTACAGTGGATGACTAAGGAAACTAAAAAAGGGGAAATTACAATTCCTCGTGAAGATAAGTTTGTTTCGATTACTATAGATAATCTAAAAATAAAAGTAAAACCTAAAGTTCAAGGCAATGATGTAAAATTTGAAGTAAAATTAAATATGAATGCTTTACTAAGTAGCTTTGAAGGAAAAATTACTGAGAAAGAGATTCGCCAATTTGTGAAGAAACAAATAAAGAAAGAAATCGAAGAAACCTATTTAGAAGGACTGGAAAAAGACGTGGATATTTATCGTCTATCAGAATATTTGTACAGAAGTGATGTGAAGAATTGGAACAAAGTACAAAAGGATGGCAAAGTCCCCTTGACAGAAAACTCTATTAGCAGCATAACAATAGATGTTAATAAAGTTTATACAGGGAGAAAAGCATTTAAAGAAACAATTGAGTAGCTTAATTGCTTGTTCTATAGGAAATAAGGGGATAGGATAGAAGAAAATGTTCTATTTTCCTTATTAATTTATAAAAAATGATAAATACCCTTGACAATAAATCAAACAGGGTAAACATATGGGTAGAAAAGCGGGGTTCTCACCTAAAGCTATGCAAAAAGCTATTGAGCAGTATAGCAATAGAGCTGATAACAAAAATGCAGGGCTATTTTTAAAGCACCATATGGAAAAGTATAAAGAAAATATGGAGAAAATACCTGAAGAAGAAATAGCTATTGTGCCACCTACTTTAGGTTTAAAGATAATTGACGAACTTTTAACAGTAACAAATGAAGATATAGCAGAATTATTTATTAATTTACTCACGAATGCTTCTACTCTATCTGGAGTGAGATATGCACATCCAAGTTTTATCGAAGTAATTAAAAACATAAGTGAAGATGAAGCTAAGATAATAAACGAAGTTTATCATAGACAACAAAATAATGTTCAATATACCTACTTAGCAAAACTAGATGGAGGAGTTATTCCTTTAACAGATAAAGTTAACAACGTTGCAACTTTATTAAGTTTAAATTTTGAGGAAAATTCAACCGTTTATATGGAAAATTTTATTAAACTAGGTATACTGGAAGACACTAGTGTTTATTATGACTTTCAAATTGATGAATTTGAGAAACTAGAGCACATTTTGTTAGAAAAAAAGAAATTGTTTGAAGAAAGAGTTTTTGAGCAACAAAAGAATGGGAAGTGGTTGAATGCAAGTATTATCCTCAATAAGGGAAATTATATTTTAAGTTCCTATGGTAAAAGTTTTGTAGATAGTGTTACAAGTAATAAAGCTAGCACCGATTAAGACTTTTCAATTGAAATTCTAAACAATTCAGAACGTCCACATGGACGTTCTTTTTATTATCCATATATCTAAAGGGGGACTGAGGATGATGGAAGGAGAGAAAGCAGGTGACACGTTTGCAAATTACAGGATTTAAATCAATCGGAGCGTTATTAGCTGGTTTTGCTATGTATATGCTCCAAATTGTAAACGAGGCGATAGTTGTCCTCGTTTTTTTAATGTTTCTAGATATGCTAACAGGTGTAATGAGGTCATTTTTGACAAAGAGTTGGAACCTACTGTGTGGTAAAATAAGTTTAAATGAAATGCCAGAAAATTTGTATATAGTTCTTAATTATAATTATTGTCTTCCGATAACAATTTAGTGGACAAAATCTAATATTATCGAGGGATAAAATGAAAAAGAAGAGGAAAAAACGAAAAGCACTAAAGTATTTCTTTTTAATAATTTTGATCATATTTTTATTCTTTGGTCTCATGAGTTGCGCTAAAGACATGGAAATAATAAAAAAAGAGAAAGCAGAAGAATTTATTTCTTATTGTGAAAATCCCTATGCGTTTTGGAAAGGTGTTAATGGAAAAAGCTGTGATGATGCAAGAAAAACTTATTATGAATACACAGATGAAGAGTGGAAAAAAGCAAAGAGGAGTTTAATAGAAACCGAGGGTATTACTGAGGACGACTATTTATCTGACGTAATAAAGGAAGAAAGGCAAGAGTAATCCTAATTTAGAGAATTGGTTATTGTGGTAGGGGAAATTACAAATAGTGGTTTATATTTATAGGTTTTACGATAGATTTATTTAAATTTTTGCACCATATTTGCACCAATCATGAAAATGGAAATAAAATCAATATAAATAAAAAAGTCGTAAACCTTATTGTAGCAAGGTTTACGACAGTGATTTATGATGGTCCCGACTGGTCTCGAACCAGCGACCCCCACCTTGTCGAGGTGGTGCTCTCCCAACTGAGCTACAAGACCGATTTAATGTAAAGAACTCTTTAAACATTAATGTTTCTTGATATAAATATACTATAATGTAGCGCACTAGTATATACCTAAAAAAATCCTGAAGTGCAAAGATCAACATTCAAGACTACAACCAAATAAAAAATCATTTCCTTGAAGGCTTAACGCCTTTCAAGGTTATTTTTTATTTTAGTTATATAAAAAGTAGAAATTAGAATCTAGTCAGGTAATACAATAAAATGCATTAAATATTATCTACTTTTCTTAAGCTACAATAGCTATATTATAAAATTACTTCTCACATGCAATGCCATCTTTATCACGATCGCTTTTAATGTTAGCTTCATAAATCTCTTTTGATACAAAAGGAGTAAATTTAGTTTTTCCGCCTTTGTTTTTAATATTTGCAGCCTTGGCTACTCCACCTTTATAGGTTTTGTTTAACTCTGTGCAATTGCTGAATTTCTTAGCTGCCGCCTCTGTCTCTGTCGGTGCTGTTGTAGAAACCCCCAAAATTAATGTTGCGGAAAGTATGATTACAGAAAATCGTTTCATAGTAAATCCTCCTAAGTTTTTGAACTAAGTTGTGGTGAGTCAAAAGGTGCGTGTAAAGATAACTACATATCACAATATAATATGGGGAAATCTCCTTTAATTTTACCAAAATATTCAATGTTACCTAGACTTTAACATAAAGGAGTTGAATATGTATATAGCATATAAATTAATTCGATTATTTCTACTGACATAAAATCCTCACATCTTTCTTAGTTCTGTCACTTGTCTGTAGTGGCTCCATTCTACTAAGATGGAGAGATGGGGAGGTGCTACGATAATGTTATTGGAAGCACAGGACTTTATTCATCTTTTTTATAGGGAAACTGGTAAGGCGGAAATAGACATGCATATACGTTTAAAAGAAATAGAAAGTCAGATTAATACAGTAGGTGCCTACGAACACACTACTGAAGAGCTAGAATTCGGTGCCAAGGTGGCATGGCGTAATAGTAATAAATGCATAGGTCGTCTGTTTTGGCAAAGCCTTACCGTTTTTGATAAACGACATTTACATAACGAGGAAGCTGTATTTGAGGCACTCATCGCCCATATGCAGTTTGCGACAAATGAAGGTCGAATAAGGCCGACCATCACAATATTTTCACAAAAGGATATTCGCGTATGGAATCATCAGCTTATCCGATATGCTGGCTATGAAACGGAGAATTGGATTATTGGAGATTCCGATTCCATAGAATTTACGAAAAAATGTGAGGAACTTGGATGGAAGGGGAAGAGAACCAATTTTGATGTGTTGCCACTTGTTATTCAGGTGAAGGATCACCCACCGAAATTATTTGATATTCCAGAGCAGTATATTTTAGAGGTACCAATTCGTCATCCTGAATATGATTGGTTTGAAGATTTAGAAATGAAGTGGTATGCAGTACCCATGATCTCGAACATGAAGTTGGAGATTGGAGGCATTACGTACGCTGCTGCTCCGTTTAATGGATGGTATATGGGCACCGAAATTGGTGCACGAAACTTAGCTGATGACTATCGCTACAATATGTTACCTTCAGTTGCCAGAGGAATGGGATTAAATACGAAATCTAATGCTTCTCTGTGGAAAGACAGGGCTCTTTTGGAACTAAATACAGCTGTATTGTTTTCCTTCAAAAAAGATGGTGTCAGTATTGTAGATCATCATACTGCTGCGCAACAATTTAAGAAATTTGAAGAAATTGAGAAAGATGCAGGTCGTGACGTCACAGGTAATTGGACATGGCTTATTCCTCCAATGTCACCTGCCACCACGCATATTTTTCATAAGCCATATAATAATGAGAAAGTAACACCGAATTATTCCTATCAACCTTCACCGTATTAAAAAAGGAGCATGATTAATCATGCTCCTTTTAAATGTAAATTTAATTGTTCTTTAGACTTCCTCCGAAACAAAACGATCTCTACCTGCATGCATTCCAGCAAAGAAAAGAAGAATAACAGTTACGATAAATAGTATTTTAGGAATCTCCCAGCTACCCGTTGCATCATGGATAAATCCAAAAAATACAGGACCGACTGCTGCAAGTAAATAACCAAATGACTGCGCAACACCCGATAAATCTGCTGCTTCCATAGGGGTACGCGAACGAAGAGAAAAGAACATCATGACCAGTCCGAATGATGCCCCACCACCTAAGCCTAGTGCAACCATCCATAGAAGTGTCAGTGAAATATCGCCATATAACAGTCCGGTGAAGCCTATTAAATAGAAAATCGTAAATACCAAAACTAATATTCGCTGATCCTTAAATCGACCCGCAAGAATTGGGATAAGAAAAGTCATTGGAAGTTGTGCAAATTGCATAATGGACAGCATCCAGCCGGATTTTTCGGCCTCCATTCCTTGGGTTTGCAATATTTCAGGAATCCATGCTGCAGTTGTATAAAATATGAGTGATTGTAAACCCATGCATAAAGTGATTGTCCATGTTAGAGGTGATTTTAATATTGACTTGGCTTTTTCTACATTAGTTGAAGAGGGCACGACATCTATTTCTTGTTTTTTCTTGACCTGAGGTAACCAAATAATACATGCAATTATTGCAAGAATAGCCCAAAATCCGAGCGCACCTTGCCAACCATAAGATGTTCCATCAGCTATTGGATAGCTGATACCTGCACCAATACCCGCAGATAAGTTCATAGAAACAGTGAATACTCCAGTCATAAGTCCAAGCTGTAAAGGGAATTTTAGCTTTATAAAACTTGGAAGTAGTACATTTCCAAATGCTATAGCAACACCTATAAGCGCAGTACCTAAAAGTAAAAGAAAGGGCGTTCCGAGCGAACGAATAATAATTCCTATTGCCAACAATAGAATAGCTAGAAATAGTGTCATTTCCATCCCAAGTCGTCGCGCAATCTTTGGGACAAAGGGAGAGACAATAGCAAAAGCTAACAGAGGAATCGTTGTGATGAATCCAGCTAGTACATTGGAAATGTCTAGTCCATCTCGTATATACGAAATAATTGGTCCAACGGCGGTAAGCGGTGCACGTAGAGTGGTGGAGATGAAAACAATTCCAATTATCAATAAAATAAAAGCCTTTTTATTCATTTCATTAGTAGTTAACAAATATCTTCTCTCCTTACGAGATTATGTAGTCCAACTTTAGAAAATGCTACACTCTTTGTCCTTGAAGTTCAATAGTTAGAATTAGAAAGAATTTTCTCTATATCAAAATAATGGAATATTAAGAGTATTGATATGATAATATGAATATGTAAATATTTAGAATTTGAGAATGATATATACAGAGGGGGAGTATGATGAATACTAAAAAAGTGTTGTCACTGAATGGTGTTTCCAAGAGTTTTGGACACAAACAAGTATTAAAAGGTGTCAATTTAGATGTATATGAAGGTCAAATTATTGGCTATATCGGACCTAACGGAGCAGGGAAAAGTACAACTGTCAAATTAATGCTTGGTCTTATAGATGGCTACACAGGGCTTATTGAAATTTTCGGAGAAAATATTATTAAAGGTGATTATTCCTATAAAAAACGCATTGGCTACGTGCCGGAGACAGCCGAGCTCTATGAAAATCTAACTGCCTTTGAATATCTCACCTTCACTGGCGAACTTTATGGATTAAGCAGTAAAGAGGCGGAGGTAAAGGCATTCGGATTGATGAAGGAATTTGGTTTAGAGGCTGTTTTTCATCAACGAATTTCCTCCTTTTCCAAAGGGATGAAACAGAAGGTATTAATCATATCTAGTTTGCTACATAACCCAGATTTATTGTTTTTTGATGAACCGTTAAGTGGTCTAGATGCAAACAGTGTCATGGTTATTAAGGAAATACTAGCAAAGCTTGCAGAACAAGGGAAGACTATTTTTTATTCTTCACATATAATGGATGTCGTTGAGAAAATTAGTAATCGCATTGTACTATTAGTAGATGGTCAAGTTGTGGCAGATGGATCTTTTGAAGAGTTGAAAATGCAAAACCAGGAAGGTTCATTAGAAGACATCTTCAATCAGTTGACTGGTTTTACTGAGCATGAGGAAATTGCAGAGCGATTTGTGAATTTAGTTCGTGGAGGCAGGAAAGATGAATGATTTTGCGTCACTGAGAATTCTAGATCGCTTTAGGTCCGTTTTTCAAAGGTTGAATATAGACTATGATGTGATGCGTTTGATCTTACAGCTAAAGCTGACGATGGATAGTAGAAGAATGCCAGCAATTTTTAGTGGTTCTAATGTGAAAAAGGAAGGAAATCAGTTTCTTAAATCCTTATGGATGTATGGGTTATTTGGTGTTCTCTTTTTAGTTCCTTTTCTATTTTTAGGCAATGAGTTTCTGTTCTCGCTTACTATCATGTTTAGCTCTTTATTTATCATTTTAATGACATCGATGGTTTCTGATTTTTCTGCTGTTCTACTAGATATACGAGACAAAAATATTCTTCATCCGAAACCTATTAGCGCAAAGACTTTAAATGCAGCGAAGATTACTCATATTATGATATATATGGTTCTATTAACTGGTTCGTTTATAATTATTCCTCTCATTGTCAGTGTCTTTAAGTTTGGTATTATATTTGCGCTCCTGTTTTTATTTGAAATATTATTGGTTAGCAGTTTGTCTGTAGTATTGACTGCCTTTGTATATCTATTTATCCTACGTTTCTTCAGTGGGGAAATGTTAAAGGATGTTATTAACTACGTGCAAATTTTCCTAGCGATTGGCATGGCGATTAGTTATCAATTAGTGGGTCGTGTGTTTCAAATAGTTAATATTGACATTACGTACACTTTTACATGGTGGCATATGTTCCTCCCGCCATTTTGGTTTGCCGCCCCCTTCGAATTAATCTTAAATAAAGATTTTTCCGTTCCGATTATTATCTTATCGCTGTTTGCTATTCTAGCTCCATTTCTTGCAATAGCACTATATATACGTTTAATGCCGTCCTTTGAAAGAAATCTTTCTAAATTACAAAGTGATGCTAACAGAACGAAAAAGCGAAACCGTAAATTACAAGGAGTTTGGGCAAGAATTCTTTGTAGTACTAAAGAGGAACGGACTTTTTATAAGTTTGCCACTCTACTGTTAAAAGAAGAAAGAGAACTAAAGCTCAAAATATTTCCTTTGTTAGGATTTGCGATTATTTTTCCTTTTATCTTTTTATTCAATACGATAAGCTCTAGTTCCTTTGAGGAAATGAGAAGTGGAAGTTCTTTTATGGTCATCTATTTTTCTTTAATAATGATTCCATCCGTTGTGCAAATGCTAGAGTACTCTGGTAACTATAAAGGGCAATGGATTTTTTATGCAGCTCCTATCAAAAATAAAGCCCTTGTATATAGTGCAACTTTAAAAGCGAGTATCATGAATTATTTCATACCTATTTTAGCGATTTTAAGTGTAATATTTCTCTGGATTTTTTCTTTCCAAATTTTTTTGGACTTAGTGGTTGTTCTACTAGCTACAATCGTTCTAACACTCGTATCCTATGGGATTTTTAGTAAAGGGAAGTTCCCTTTCATAAGCTCACATGAGCATACGCAAACTAATGGCTTCATCAAAGTTTTCGGAAGCATGTTCCTAGTTGGGGTTATGGCAGCGATACATGCATTTATTTTGCTCATTCCTTATGGTTTACCGACATATGCGGTCATTCTGTTTATAAGTATTATCATAGGTTGGAAATTAATGTTCTCAAGAGGGTAACAACGAGGGAGGTTAGGGCTTTGCAAACAACAGAAGATATAAAAAATTTAATACTAGAAGATAAATGGATGATGGATATATTAGGAGCAGCTCAACAATTAGACCTTCCAGACTGGTGGATATGCGCGGGATTTGTTCGGTCCAAAATCTGGGATGCATTACATGGGTATATAGAAAGAACGCCTTTAGAAGATATCGATGTAATTTATTTTGAAGCTAACAATAAGGAAGAATCAGAGGAAAAAAAGTGGGAGGATCAATTACGTAAACTAATGCACACAATTCCTTGGTCAGTAAAAAATCAGGCGAGAATGCACAAGGTCAATAATTTGCCGCCTTATCATTCTTCAGCGGAGGGAATAGCCAATTTTCCTGAAACGGTGACTGCCATTGGAGTGAAATTACTTGGACAAAATGATATAGCGCTCGTAGCTCCATATGGGGTAGCGGACATTCTGAAGCTACATGTGAAACCAGTCCCTCACTTTGCAAAAGATAAAAATCTTATGGCAGTATATGAGCAACGTATTCAGCGGAAAAACTGGCAGTCAAATTGGCCTAAAATAACAATTAAATAGACGTATGATGTGACAAAAAGTGAGTTAATGATGGTTTTCCTCTTTTTATTCTACATAACATTTGTAACAAGATGAACCGATTGGGCGATGGGCGCATATGATGTTATGACTTGATTACAAGGAGGAAAAAAATGAAACACATGCGCCATATTGTGACGAAAGCTGTTGTTGCGAAAGGTAAAAAGAGAACAGAATCCTGTGAAGTGCTTCGTCCACCGAATACACCATCGAGTATTTTAGGTTGCTGGGTTATTAATCACACATGTTCGTCTAAAAAACACGGAAGATATGTAGAAGTAACGGGGAAATTTGATATTAACGTTTGGTATGCGCACCATGACCATTCCAAAACTTCCGTATTCACGGAAACAATCAATTATAAAGATCGCATTAAACTACATTATCGCGATAAAGACACTACGGGAGAAGAAGTACATGTACGTGTGCTGCAACAACCAAACTGTACAGAGGCAATTATTATTTCAGGTGGTACACAATTCCAAGTAACAGTAGAAAGAGAGATACTTGTTGAGGTCGTTGGGGAAACAACTATTTGTATTCAAGTACATGAAGCGGAATTTGAAGAAGAATGGGCATATGGAGAAGAAAGCTCATCTAGTTCATCTTCCAGTTCCTCTAGTTCGAGTTCCACAGGCTCCTCTAAAGAGGTGGATGATTCTTCGTCCATTTAACAAGCCGGCTTTTACTACCGGCTTTTTTTTTGACTAAAAATAATTTAAGTGCTGTATCATTTTTCTCACGTTAGCTTTATAAATACCATTTTCAAATGAAAATATGCAGGCATGTAGTAAAGAAATTTTTGGAAGTGCTTATAAAGTTCATTCCATTATAAAACACTGAATATCTCTCGTGATAAAGGAAAAACTAACAAAGATTAAAAACGAGAGGAGTGTTCTAAATGAAAGAACGTAAGCAACCACATGAAAAGTTCAAACTAAAAGATAACGGATTATCATCGATGCAAGAAGTTATATATCCAAAAGAATTCAAGCGTGCTGACAAAGAGTCATTTAAGAAAAATTCAATTAAAAAGTAACAGACTATTTGAACCCTGATTAGGTTACTTATTCAGGGTTCATTTTATTCGTCATGAATAGATGAATCCTTTCATTGATTCTTCCAACTCCCTCATTTTTCATTGTTTTTTGGTATAATCATTATATTAGTAAAGAAGAGAGAAGGATTTAAATGACTACACAGACTCCAATGATGCAACAATACTTAAAAATTAAAGAAGACCACATAGATGCGTTTTTATTTTTTCGTTTAGGTGATTTTTATGAATTGTTTCATGATGATGCTATTAAAGCTGCCGCGATTTTAGAAATTACATTGACCAGTAGGAAGGACAATATTCCGATGTGTGGCGTTCCTCATCATTCTGCGCAAGGATATATTGAAACACTTATAAGTAAAGGATATAAGGTCGCTATTTGTGAGCAGGTAGAAGATCCAAAGCATGCAAAGGGTGTTGTGAAAAGAGAAGTTGTACGTCTTGTTACACCAGGGACGCTAATAGAAGGAAAAGCAATGCAAACCAAGTCTAACTATTTTATTGCTTCTGCTGACTTACTTGCATCAAACGAAGTTGCTTTTGCTTATTTGGATGTTTCGACAGGTGATGGTTTTACGACTATTCTTTCTGGTGATGAAAAAGAGGTCGTACAGGAACTACTCTCCATCCAAGCAAAAGAACTAATCGTCAGTGAACAAATGTATGTACTGATTAATGATTTATCAACTATCCATGATTTTACGGTTTCGATTGAAAAAGAGGAGTTAACAGATGAAGCGATTCAAAAGTACATTCCGAATCATCCCAAACAAACGCATCAAACAGTAAAAAGACTTTTACAATACATTCAAAAAACACAAAAACAATCTCTTTTACATATTCAGCCTTTCACGTTTCAGCAAAGAGAATCCTTTTTGGCAATGGACTACCATTCCAAACGGAATCTAGAGCTAATATCATCTATCCGAAGTGGTGACCAAAAAGGGACGTTATTATGGCTACTAGATGAAACGGTAACAGCAATGGGCGGCCGAAAGTTAAAGCAATGGATTCATCAGCCACTTGCAAACAAACAATCGATTGAAGCACGTCAAGAAATAGTGACAAGTTTTCTAAATGACTTTATGCTTCGTGAGGAGATTAAAGAGGCTTTTAAGGAAGTATATGATTTAGAAAGACTTGTAGGAAGAATTGGATTTGGAAGTGCTGGAGGAAGGGATCTTGCGCAGTTAAGACAATCTCTTTCAAAGGTGCCAATTATAAAGCAACTACTAAGTGAATCGGAAGATACGGTGTTGCAAAAACTTGGAGCTGCTTTAGAGGATTGTGAAGTTATTTGGAGAAAGTTACAAGAAGCAATCAGTGAAAATCCTCCGATTGCCGTAAAAGACGGTGGAGTGATTAATAACGGTTACCATGAACGACTGGACCAACTTCGCGATGCTTCCGTTAACGGTAAAAAATGGATTGCCGCATTAGAGCAAAGAGAAAGAGAAATTACAGGTGCCAAAAATCTAAAAATAGGATATAACCGTATTTTTGGCTACTATATTGAGTTAACTAAATCGTATATTCATTTAGCAGATGAGTCTAGATATGTTCGAAAACAAACGCTTGCGAACGCTGAAAGATATATAACGGATGAACTGAAAGAAAAAGAATCTCTTATTTTATCTGCAGAAGATGAAAGCCTAGTACTTGAATATGAACTATTTACCCAAGTTAGGGAAGAAATTAAAACATATATACCGCTTGTTCAGAAATTGGCTAAACAAATCAGTGAGCTAGATGTCTTTATATCATTTGCTCAAGTGGCAGAGGACCATCGTTTAACAAAGCCTGTGTTTCATGATTCTAATGCCATGATCATTAAAGAAGGTAGACATCCAGTTGTTGAGAAAATGATGAACAATCAGCTATATGTACCGAATGATTGTGTACTTACGGAAGACACCAATATGCTGTTGATCACCGGACCAAATATGTCGGGTAAAAGTACTTTTATGAGACAAATCGCGATTACAACGGTGATGGCGCAAATAGGGTGCTATGTACCTGCAGAATCTGCAAAGTTACCAATTGTCGATAAAATATTTACTCGTATTGGAGCTGCGGATGATTTGGCGGGTGGCCAAAGTACATTTATGATTGAAATGATGGAATCACAGCATGCTATTATGAATGCAACAAATAAGAGCTTGCTTTTGTTTGATGAGATTGGGCGCGGTACTTCCACATATGATGGCATGAGCTTAGCTCAGGCAATGATGGAATATATTCATGAAAATATAGGTGCTAATACGCTATTTTCTACACATTATCATGAACTGACTGAGTTAGAAGAATCGTTATCGAAGCTTCGAAATGTTCATGTTTCAGCAACAGAAAAAGATGGCAAAGTTGTCTTTCTACATAAGTTAAAAGATGGCCCAGCGGATAAGAGTTACGGTATTCACGTAGCTGAGTTGGCGCAACTACCAGAACAAATTATTTCCCGCGCCCGTGAGATTTTAGCAACTTTTGAAGATCAGGAAGAAAAGGGAGAAAGTGCTGTAAATGTAAGCGAAACGCAATTATCATTTTTTGATGAGCAACCAAAGATACGTAAAGAACTAGTTACTATCCCAGAAAATAAAGCGACAGATAAAATTATGAAAAAGTTAAAGAAAGTCAATATATCGGGTACTACTCCATTAGAAGCGTTACAACTTTTATACGAGCTACAAAAAGAGCTAGAATAACCCAAAAGTAGGTGAATGAAATGGGACAAATCATTGTAATGGACGAATTGCTGTCCAACAAAATTGCAGCCGGTGAAGTGGTGGAAAGACCAGCTTCTGTTGTAAAAGAATTAGTTGAAAATGCCATAGATGCTGATAGTACTTCTATTGAAATTACGCTGGAAGAAGCAGGACTGTCTAAAATTCAAGTTACCGATAATGGTAAGGGGATGGACGCAGATGATGCGCTAAAATCATTTTCTAGACATGCGACCTCTAAAATAACTACAGAGCATGACCTTTTTAGAATCCGTTCATTAGGTTTTCGGGGAGAGGCACTTGCTAGTATAGCCTCTGTATCTAAGATTAGTTTATGGACATCAAATGGTGAAAATATTGGGTCAAAAGTAGAGTTAGAAGGTGGGAGGGTAATATCTAATACCCCAGGTCCGATTCGGAGAGGAACGGATATTGTTGTAAGTCAACTATTTTACAATACGCCAGCTCGTTTAAAATACTTGAAGACGATTCAAACGGAATTAGGTCATTCAATAGATTTGATAAATCGCTTAGCAATCAGTTATCCAGGGATTGCCTTTAAACTTACGCACAATCAACAAACCATTATGCAGACGAGTGGTAGAGGCGATTTAAAACAAGTTTTGGCTGCCATATACGGAATATCTAACGTGAAAAAAATGGTCGCTTTCGACAATGATTCATCGGATTTTCGTATTTCTGGTTTTGCGACATTGCCAGAAATAACGAGAGCATCTAAAAACTATATAACGGTTTTAGTGAACGGTCGTTGGGTAAAGCACTATGGTATAAATAATGCGATAGTAGATAGCTACCATACATTGTTGCCGATAGGTAGATATCCAATAGTAGTCCTAAATATTGAAATGGATCCAATTCTTACCGATGTCAATGTTCATCCGGCCAAGCATCAAATTCGACTAAGCAAAGAAAAAGAGCTAATGGAATTGGTTCGTATAACAATCCGTTCTATTATGCATCGAGTGCAGAAACCACCAGAAATTATAGAGAAGCCAGTTGAGAAAAAGCAACCAAGTGTACAATTCAATTTCTTTAAACAGACGTATGAGCCAGTTCAAAAGGATCCAATAACACCTGCCAATGATGGAGTGTATTTTGACCAGGCTCACAGTTCACCTGAAAAACAGACAAGTATCATATATGAAGAAGTAGATCCGCTTACAGACTTCGAAGTCCAACCAATTGAAAATATCGAAGAGAAGAAGCCATTTCCTGATTTACATGTAGTAGGTCAAATCCATGGAACATACATTGTTGCCCAAAGTGATGATGGTTTTTACTTAATAGATCAACATGCTGCACAAGAACGGGTTAAATATGAGTTTTACAAGGAGAAGATAGGGGAAGTAAATGCAGATGAGCGACAATCGTTGTTGCTGCCGCTAACTTTTCACTATTCTTTGGACGAGGCATACCGTATTAAAGAGTCTTTGGATGAATTAATAAATGTAGGGATATTTTTAGAGGAGTTTGGTTCTTCAAGCTTTGTCGTAAGAGATTATCCTACATGGTTCCCTAAGGGTCAAGAAACGAAGATTATTGAAGGCCTAATCGAACAAGTATTGAATAACCGTAAAACAGATATAAAAAAACTGCGAGAACATGCAGCAATTATGATGAGCTGTAAGCTTTCTATCAAAGCAAATCATTATTTAACAATGAGGGATATGGAGCAGCTGCTTGAAAGCTTAAAAAATGCAAAGCATCCATTGACTTGTCCACATGGTAGACCAGTTATCATACATTTTTCTACTTATGAAGTGGAGAAAATGTTCAAACGAGTTATGTAGGAGGAAGCCAAAATGGGGAAATATATATTATCGATCGATCAAGGAACGACAAGCTCTAGAGCAATACTATTTGATGAGCTCGGCAATATTGTTCACTCTGCTCAACGAGAATTTAAACAATATTTTCCTAAATCTGGTTGGGTTGAGCATGACGCAAAAGAAATCTGGGGATCTGTATTATCCGTATTAGCTGCTGTTCTAACGGAAAGTGGTAGCCAACCAGAGGACGTTCATGCTATTGGGATTACAAACCAACGGGAGACGACCGTTGTATGGAACAAACACACGGGAAGACCAGTATACAACGCGATTGTTTGGCAATCGAGACAAACACAATCCATCATTGAAGAATTGAAGAAGGCTGATTTAGAAACGTTTTTCCAAGAGAAGACGGGCTTGAAATTGGACCCGTATTTTTCTGCAACAAAGGTAAAATGGATACTGGATAATGTGGATGGTGCGAGAGAACAAGCAGAAGCGGGTGATTTACTTTTTGGAACGATAGATACATGGCTAATTTGGAAGCTCTCTAATGGAAAAGCCCATGTTACGGACTACTCCAATGCTTCCAGAACAATGCTCTATAATATATATGATCAGCAATGGGATGCAGAGATTTGCGAGAAGCTTGCTATACCTATGGAAATGCTTCCAAAGGTTGCCTCATCATCTGAAGTATATGCACAGACAGATCCTTCTGTTTTCTTCGGTAAAGAAATAGATATAGCAGGAGCTGCTGGAGATCAACAGGCTGCGCTTTTTGGGCAATGCTGTTTTGACAAAGGCATGGCGAAAAACACATATGGTACTGGCTGCTTTATGCTTTTAAATACGGGAGAAGAAGCAGTTGCCTCTCCGTCTGGTTTATTGACAACTATTGCGTGGGGGATTAATGGTAAAGTAACCTACGCGTTAGAAGGTAGCGTATTCGTTGCTGGCTCTGCAATTCAGTGGCTTCGAGATGGGCTTCGCATGATAAAAAGTGCACCTGAATCTGAAGTTTATGCAAAAAAAGTTGGATCCACAGACGGGGTCTATTTTGTTCCCGCATTTGTAGGATTAGGAACGCCTTATTGGGATTCTGAAGCGAGAGGCTCTATTTTCGGATTAACTAGGGGAACAACTAAAGAGCATTTCATCCGTGCAACGATAGAATCCCTCGCTTATCAAACAAAAGATGTTCTTGATACGATGGAAAAAGATTCTGGAGTAGATGTAGAGACATTGCGAGTTGATGGTGGAGCAGTAAGCAATGAGTTTCTTATGCAGTTCCAAAGTGATATGTTAAATTTGCCTGTTGAACTTGCCAAGCTTAATGAAACCACGGCGTTAGGAGCGGCTTTCCTAGCGGGTCTAGCTACAGGCTTCTGGAAAGATGAACAAGAGCTTACTAACTTGCGAGAAAGTCAAAAGCAGTACAAGCCAAAAATGGAAACGAAGAAAAGAGATCATCTATATAGAGGTTGGACAAAAGCAGTTGAGGCAACACGTATTTTCAAACTTTCAGATGAAGAGGTGGAATGATTGAAGTCTTCTGTAGAACGCGAGCAAATAGTGAATACTTTAAATTATTATGAGTTTGACTTATTGGTGATAGGTGGAGGTATAACCGGGGCGGGTATTGCGCTAGATGCCGTTACTCGAGGCATGTCTGTTGCGTTAGTAGAGATGCAGGATTTTGCTGCGGGAACTTCTAGTCGGTCAACAAAACTTGTGCATGGTGGTTTACGATATTTAAAGCAATTAGAAGTGAAAATGGTTGCGGATGTAGGCAAAGAAAGAGAAATAGTGTATGAAAATGCAGTTCATGTGACGGAGCCTATATGGATGCTACTGCCCTTTCATAAAAAAGGAACATTTGGTCCTCTCACTACATCAGCTGGGTTGAAAATGTATGATTATTTAGCTGGTGTCAAAAAAGATGAGAGAAGATTAATGCTTTCTGACCATGAAGCTCTGGAAAAAGAACCCCTCCTAAAAAGTAAAGGTTTACTTGGTGGAGGTTATTATGTTGAATATCGTACGGACGATGCTCGACTAACCATTGAGGTCATGAAAAAAGCAATGGAAAAAGGGGCAGTGTGCTTAAACTATGCTAAAGCTCGTTCCTTTATTTATGATGACTATAACCAGGTAATTGGAGCGGAAATTGTAGATACAGTAAGCAATAAAAGAATTTCGATTCATGCAAAAAAAATAGTAAATGCTACTGGTCCTTGGGTAGATGGAGTTCGTGCTTTAGATGCTATTGAAAATAACAAAAAACTGAAGCTCACAAAAGGTGTTCATGTGGTTATCGATCAATCTGTTTTCCCTCTTAAACAAGCTGTCTATTTTGATACTCCTGATAAACGAATGGTTTTTGCTATCCCAAGAGATGGAAAAACATATGTAGGGACTACGGATACATTCTTTGAAGGTGATATTCGACATCCTGTAGCAACGCCGGAAGATGTCGATTATCTAATTGAAGCCATTCATGCTATGTTTCCATTAGTTCACGTTACAGCAAATCAAGTGGAGTCTACTTGGGCAGGGGTTCGTCCATTAATATATGAGGATGGAAAGGATCCATCTGAAATTTCTCGAAAAGATGAGATTTGGCAATCGGAGGCAGGCTTATTTACAATAGCTGGAGGTAAACTAACAGGATATCGGAAAATGGCAGAAACAATAGTAGATAAAATATCCAAACAATTAGGAAATGAAAAATATGGTCCATGTGTAACTAAGCGTTTATCATTATCCGGTGGGGATATTGGCGGCTCTGAGCAATGGGAAGCCTTTCTTACTCAGAAGGAAGAAGTGGCTCCAGCTTATGGTCTATCTCGTATAGAAGGTAGAAAATTGGCTAAAATGTATGGGACGAATGTCGATAAAGTATTTCAAAATGCACAAATTCTTTCTACTATCCCTTCAACTTTGCCTTTATCGCTTATCGCTCAAATCTATTACGCGGTGCATGAAGAAATGGCATATTCTCCTGTAGACTTTTTAGTAAGAAGAACAGGTATGCTCTATTTTGATATACAGCATTTTAAAGAGTATAAAGAAGAAGTAGTAAAAGTGATGGAGCAATTATTGCATTACTCTAAAGAAGAAACGACTGCGTTTAATAAACAACTAGAAATACTTTATACCGAAGCTACATTAAAAGAAAGCAGGGATTAAGCTGAAAACTATCTTAGAAGGCAAAATGTCAGATAATCATCTTATTCATATTGTGAAGTTTTCCCCTGATATACCCCCAATAGCTCATATCCATCTTCTGCATGGAATGGTAGAGCATATCGGTCGTTATGATGAATTCGCAACATTTTTAATGAGTAAAGGTTTTGTCGTTACTGGTCATGATCATCGTGGTCATGGCATAACTGCTGAAAAAAACGGTGAATTTGGCTATTTTGCAGATAAGTTAGGATTCGAGCGTGTAACAGAAGATGTTCGGGAAGTGTTATTGCATGTGCGAGAGGATTTGGGTGATATGCCGCTCATTCTATTTGGCCATAGTATGGGGTCGTTTGTAGCTCGTAGATATATGCAAAAGTATAGCGACTCATTAACTAAAGTGGTCCTTTCAGGTACTACTTTTAGTCCTGGAGTTATGGGTGAAATCGGTAAAGTGGTCGCTCAGCTTGTATCCGCTGCTAAAAGCCCAAAATCTGAAGGGACTTTGATAAATGGTATGGCATTCGGAGGATTTAATAAACAAATTCAAGATACGAAGACGCCATTTGACTGGCTTACAACTGATGAAACAGAAGTGCAAAAATATATAGAAGATCCACTATGTGGTTTCGTACCATCGAACCGATTTTATATAGACCTATTTGATGGCTTAAGAATAATCCACGATGACAAAAAAAATAATCATATAAAAAAAGATTTACCTGTTTTAATTATTAGTGGTATCAAGGACCCTGTTGGTAAGGATGGCAAGGATTTATTTAAAGTCGCAAAGGGCTATAAAAAAGTCGGAATGTCTAAAGTTACTGTCCATTTGGTAGAGGATGCAAGGCATGAAATACTAAAAGAGGTAAACAAACTTCAAACATATGAAATAATTGTAAATTGGATGTTGGAATAATGCTAAATAGAACAAACGTAATTGCTATAGTCGGGCCAACTGCTGTTGGGAAAACAGCTTTAAGTATTGAATTGGCTAAAGCATTTAATGGAGAAATTATTAATGGCGACTCTATGCAGGTGTACCGTGAGCTTGATATTGGAACTGCAAAAGTTACAAAAGAAGAAATGGAGGGAATTCCTCATCATCTTCTAGATATTAAAAGTCCAGAAGAGAGTTTCTCTGTAGCGGAGTACCAAAGCCTCGTTCGAGGAAAAATTGAAGAAATTACAGCAAGAGGTAAACTTCCGATAATAGTAGGAGGAACTGGTCTATATATTCAGTCGGTTCTGTTTGACTTTAGATTTACGGAACAACCGGATCGCGATGAAAACAGACTCGCCGAATTAGAAAAAATGTCTCCTGATGATCTATTTGACCTTTTGCATTCTCTGGATCCAGAAGCAGCAATGGAAATACATCCGAATAACGTCCAACGGGTAATTCGGGCAATTGAACGAGTAGAGCTTACAGGGAAACAAAAGAATGCTATAGAGCAAAACCAAGGCCATGAGAAAGTATATCATCATTATATTATTGGCCTGTCCATAGATCGGGAGCAATTATATAATCGTATCAATCAGCGAGTAGATATAATGTTGGAAAATGGCCTTCTAGAAGAAGTGAAAATGCTCCATAGTAAAGGGATCAGAGATGTGCAATCCATCCAGGCAATTGGCTATAAAGAAATATATGCTTATTTGGACGGAGATGTTTCCATCGAAGATGCAATAGAACAATTAAAGCAAAACTCGAGAAGGTATGCAAAAAGGCAACTAACCTATTTCCGAAACAAAATGGCTATTAATTGGTTTAATCCTTTCACGGATGCAAAAAAAATATTGAAAGAAATTAATGAGTTTATGCAGGAAAAAGAATAAAAAAAGCGAATATTAACATAGTAGTGTGTTTAAACATGCAAATTGTATAATGGGGGTATTGGGATGAAACCTACAAATATTCAGGATTTATATTTAAATCAACTTAGAAAAAACGACATTTTTGTAACAGTATTTTTGTTAAATGGTTTCCAACTAAAAGGGTTAGTTAAGTCATACGATAATTTCACTGTCCTGTTTGAATCAGATGGCAAGCAACAGTTAATCTACAAACATGCAATTTCCACATTTGCTCCTTCAAAACCAGTTAAACTGACAGAAGAATAATATGGATTGTTTGACAGATAGCTATGCTCCCATTATGATTTTATAGAAGAAATCACAGAAGCGGAGAGTTTAAAATGAATGTTATTACAACAGAACAACTTTTAGAAAAATTAGATGCTGGTGAGCAAATCAGTGTCATAGATGTACGTGAAAGTGATGAAGTGGCAACTGGGATTATTCCTGGAGCTAAACATATCGCTTTAGGTCAAATCGAAAACAGCATGGATCAACTCGACAAATCAGTTCCTCATTACATAGTTTGTAAAGCGGGTGGCCGTAGTGCAATGGCCTGTGAGATTTTAGAGGAAAACGGATATGAGGTTACGAACATTGCTGGTGGTATGATGGACTGGGACGGCGAGTTACAGTTCTAACTTAACTTATCAAATTACAGTGGTCTTTATCGATAGAGCTCGATAAAGTCTGGGCTCAAATAGGCCAAGGTATATTTGATAATAACTAAGGGCTAATTTCATTTATGAGATTAGTCTTTTCTATTTGTAATATAAATATTAGGAGAATATAACATGACATTTACAACAACTTTATCGAAGGAAATATTAGAGCTTGCTGAGAAGGTAGAATCCAAAGTAGCGCCATATCAAAAGCTTGTAGAAAAAACTGCCTTTTTAAATCAACAAAAAGTAATTCAAGCCTTTAAGACACATGGTGTTAGTGATCATCATTTTCACCCATCCTTTGGATATGGCTATGATGATGAGGGACGAGATACATTAGAAAAAGTGTATGCAACGACATTTGGTTCAGAAGCTGCGCTTGTTCGCCCTCAAATTATTTCAGGTACACATGCTATTTCTATTAGTTTGTTCGGCGTCTTAAGACCACAGGACGAATTGCTATATATAACCGGTAAACCTTACGACACGTTACAATCGATCGTAAGTGGTGGAGAAGAGGATACAGGGTCTTTAGCCGACTTTGGTATATCGTATAATCATATAGATTTACTGGAAACTGGGGACATCAATTGGGATGCTGTAAAAAATGCTGTAAAAAGCAATACTAAGGTAATTGCTATTCAACGTTCGAAGGGCTATGCGGTACGTCCTTCGTTTACAATAGATCAGATTAAGCAAATGGTTATCGAAATTAGAAGTATAAAAGAGGATGCAGTAATTTTCGTAGACAATTGTTATGGAGAATTTGTAGAAGAGTTGGAACCTACAGATGTAGGGGTAGATCTAATGGCTGGTTCTCTGATTAAAAACCCAGGTGGTGGGCTAGCGAAAATTGGTGGCTATATAGCGGGTAAAGAAGAATTTGTCACTAAATGTGCATACCGTATGACTTCTCCTGGTATAGGAGCGGAAGCAGGCGCTTCTTTACATGCACTAATGGATATGTATCAAGGATTCTTCCTTGCCCCACATGTCGTATCTCAGGCAGTCAAAGGAGCTATCTTCACTTCAGCTCTTTTAGAGGAGGTAGGAATGAACACGGAACCCCATTTTGCAGAGCCGCGCACCGATTTAATACAATCGGTCTCTTTTCAAAATGCTGAACAAATGATTCAATTTTGCAAAGCAATACAAATGCATTCTCCGGTAAATGCTCAATTTATGCCTGAACCGGCTTATATGCCTGGTTATGCAGATGATGTCATAATGGCGGCAGGTACATTTGTACAAGGTTCTAGTATGGAGTTAACAGCTGATGGACCGATTCGTCCTCCTTATACAGCGTTTATCCAAGGTGGATTAACATATGAACATGTGAAATATGCTATTTTAGGGGCCGTACAAACGTTAAACAGATAGTAAAGTGAAGCCATTTCCGATTAAAAGGAAGTGGTTTTAATTTTCTGAAAAATAGTTGTTAGTTTTCCTGACATGATGTTGACATGTTAGCTAACATAACATATAATAATCTTATAACCTACTAGGAGGTGCAGTGATGGAAAAGGAATGGAGACGCTCGATGCCATTACTTTCGATGAATATTGTTATGCAGCTGACTGGTTTGACTGCTAGACAAATTCGTTACTATGAAGAGCAAGAACTGGTTCACCCTGCACGGACGGAAGGTAAACAACGCATGTTTTCATTGGATGATATAGATATACTTTTAGAGATTAAGGATCTACTAAAAACAGGAGTTAATATCGCTGGGATTAAACAAATCTTTGAAATGAAGAATAGTCCAATTACTACGAAAGATGTTCGACAAGTGATTTCGGACAGAGAACTACGTGCGATTGTAAAAGAAGAAATGCATTTAGCTCAAAGGCAACAAAGAGCTTCTTTACGACAAGGGGACCTATCTCGATTTTTCAGATAATCGAGGTTCATATATAACTTAAATAGGAGAGTGAAATAATGAGCAAGTATACAAAAGAGGATATTAAAAAGTTCGTTCAAGAACATGAGGTGAATTTTATTCGTCTTCAGTTTACAGACATACTAGGTACGATTAAAAACGTAGAAATTCCAGTGGGTCAGCTCGATAAAGCTCTTGACAATAAAATGATGTTCGACGGATCTTCTATTGAAGGATTTGTACGAATTGAAGAATCAGATATGTACTTAGTACCAGATTTAGATACATGGGTAGTATTCCCGTGGATTACGGGCAAAGGGAAAGTAGCTCGTTTAATCTGTGATGTAAATAAAGCAGACGGAACTCCATTTGCAGGAGATCCTCGTAATAATTTAAAACGTGTCTTGAAGGAAATGGAAGAGTTAGGATTTACAAGCTTTAACTTAGGACCTGAACCTGAATTTTTCCTATTCAAATTAGATGCGGCGGGAGAGCCAACACTTGAACTGAATGACCATGGTGGTTACTTTGACTTAGCACCTATGGATTTGGGTGAAAACTGCCGCCGTGATATCGTTTTAGAACTTGAGGAAATGGGCTTTGAAATTGAAGCATCTCATCATGAGGTTGCTCCAGGTCAACATGAAATTGACTTTAAATATGCTGATGCAGTGACAGCATGTGATAATATTCAAACGTTCAAACTGGTTGTTAAAACAATTGCACGTAAACACGGATTGCATGCGACATTCATGCCAAAACCACTATTTGGTGTAAATGGTTCAGGAATGCACTTTAACGTATCTCTATTTAAAGGGAAAAACAATGCATTCTATGATGAATCAGCTGAAATTGGCTTAAGTGAAACAGCTATGCAATTTATGGCTGGAGTACTGAAGCATGTACAAAGCTTTACAGCGATTACAAACCCGTTAGTTAACTCGTATAAACGTCTCGTTCCTGGATACGAAGCACCTTGTTATGTAGCTTGGTCAGGACAAAATAGAAGTCCTTTAATCCGAATTCCTTCTTCAAGAGGTGTAAGTACACGTATTGAAGTTCGTTCAGTAGATCCTGCAGCAAATCCATATCTTGCAATGGCAGTAATTCTACAAGCAGGATTAGATGGTATCAAAAATAAACTAACTCCTCCACCAGCAGTAGACCGTAATATTTACGTGATGACAGAAGAGGAACGTATTGAAAATGGTATTCATAATCTACCTCCAACTTTACATGCTGCTGTACAAGAATTAGGTAAGAATGAAATTATTCGCGGAGCACTTGGTGAGCATATCTACGCTAACTTTGTAGAAGCGAAAGAAATCGAATGGGATATGTTCCGTACGACTGTACACCCATGGGAACGTGAGCAATACTTGAAAATGTATTAATAGTAAAAGCGTTGGGGCACTATGCTCCCAACGCTTTTTTATTTGTTATAGGTTCGTGGTAAGTATTTTAAATAATACCACATTTCTAGCATGAAATTATTCAATTTCTTTCATGTACTCATCAAATTTATCTATAGAACGTGCAGCAATCTTCTTGGAAACATGTGCATATTCGTCCGATGTATTTTGTATAGAACCGTGGCCCAGTTGTTCCTGTACAAACTTCATATCAGTACCAGCTTCCAATAACAAAACTGCATGTGTGTGTCTAGAGAGATATTCCCAATTTCCTCTAAGCATTCTTTAAAAGCATTAAAAGGGTAGACTTAGGTAGAGGTGTACCATTATCACGACACAAAAAAAGATTCAAAATCGTGACTAACCGGTGCTTTACTTCAAGAAAAAAGAGTTGCCTATGCAACTCAATTTACTTTAAATGTAGCCTACTTTTAATTTAGTTAATGAACGATTGATTAGATATCATTTATTCAAAACCATTTTGGAGATAGCACAGGAGATGCACATAAATACTAAAGTATTTATTGCATCTCCTGTTTCTATATTTTACAAACAAGCCTCTAAAGCAATTTTCATCATATTATTTAATGATGTTTGCCTTTCTTCAGCACTAATTTCCTCGTGGGTTACTAAAGAATCTGAGATAGTTAGTATACTCGCTGCTTTTTTCCCTAATATTCGTGCGTTATGGAATAATGCATAGCTTTCCATTTCTGTACAAATACAATTATGGTCATTATAAAAATCAACATGATTTGGAACATTATCTTCATGATAAAATACATCACTTGAATGTACTCTACCTTTAACAATAGGAGTGTGGATGCGATTTGCAGCATCTTCAATTTTCTTCGTTAATAACTCGTTAGGAAGTTGGATATCATTTTCTACCCCAGCTTGAACCTTTGCAAATGTTGATTCACTCCATGCACTATCTACAAGAACAATATCATGAATGTTAAGTTCATCTGTATAAGCACCTGCACTACCTACTCGAATAATATTTTCTACATCATAGAACTTAAATAACTCGTAAGAATAAATACCTATACTTGCCATTCCCATCCCAGATCCCATTACGGATATTTGTTTTCCTTTATAACTTCCTGTATAACCAAACATGTTACGTACACTATTAAACTGAACTGGATTTTCTAAATATGTTTCTGCAATATATTTCGCACGCAAAGGATCTCCTGGCATTAAAACTGTTTTTGCAATATCTTCAAATTTTGCAGTATTATGTGCTGTTGTCATGTGATATCTCTCTCCATTTCGTATTTAAGACAGACCACTTAAAATCAGTTGCCTGTATAGTGGTCTAACTTACATTATATTGTCGAGTAATTGTCACGGTCAAGGTTATATGAATAATGTCCGGCGAAACAAGCCGAAAAGGGGCCCGAAAGAGTTGGACTAAGTAAGGTCGAGGGAAATTATAGATCAACAATCATGGTCACTCCATCTGAATTTGTATAGATTATAAATTCTTAAAAAGTGTCTGTTTATTTTTTCTATGGTACTATCAAAATAGTAATATTTTGAATGCTATAATCGTGAATTTATGACGAAAGTAGGAAATCAATTGGACAGAAATCAAAAGTTGTATGATTTTCTTAAAAGTAAAACATGGCAATTAACAGAAAGATGGTATGAGAGTCTAAACAAAGATCAAAATGGAATTTATGCTACTTCTAATCTAGAAGAGATACAATTGCTTAAACAACAGAACCATCTATTCCATGAAAAATTCGTTGAAATGTTTAATAAATCAGATGAAGTATGTGAAAAAAGTTTTGATGATTTTATTACAATGGTTGTTAATGATGAAGGTCACCAACATACTCCGCTTACAGAAATAATAGGGGAATTTTTTAGGCAACAACAACTTTACTTGGAATTGCTCGAAGAATTTATGGATCAGTATCCTAATGAACTTTCAAGCAAACAAATAATAGCGTATACAAACGCTATATTGACTACAATCAATAACGTTATACTCAAATTTACTAATGAATTTATTGAACAATCCAAAATAAGATTAAAATCCCAACAAGAGATGATTATTGAACTAAGTGCGCCGGTAATTAAATTAGATAGCACCATAGCTTTGTTACCACTAGTTGGAGAAATTGACACAAACAGAGCCAAAGTAATTTTAGAATCAACACTGCAACAATGTTCTAAATTGCAAATCAATCACTTATATATTGATTTGCTAGGGGTTCCTATTGTAGATACAATGGTTGCACATCAGCTTTTTCACATGATTAATGCGCTAAAATTAATTGGAGTAAGTACTTCATTATCAGGTGTGCGTCCAAGTATTGCACAAACAACCGTACAACTAGGGATTGATTTTAGAGATATAAAAACTTATTCAAGTATTGAACAAGCTATGAGAAAACATAATAACAATTAGTAAGGGGACGTTCCATTAGGAGCGTTCTTTTTAATTATCCATATATCTAAAGGGGAGTGAGAGAAAATACCGCACAAATCGGTATCGGTTTAATAGTTAACAGCTCAGGTCTAATAGATTTGGCTGAATACAATAACTATGTGGATGCCTTTATACTAGTTTTAATTGCCAGTGGTGTAGTTGCAAATACTATTACACAAGGATTGTCTGATAGTAAACAAGCTTTAATTTATAACAAACCAAAAGAGAAATGAGGTGAGATTATGACTGTATTAGTAAAGACATTAATAAATCGTTCTGTTAATCGTATAGGAGCTGTTCATCCTTCTTTGAAGGAATATACAATTGAATTAATTAAGCGTTGTTACAATGAAGGTATTTACATGCAAATATCATCTGGATTCCGTTCGAATGAGGACCAAGCCTATATTTATGGACAAGGTAGACCGAATTATATTTGGAATGGTAAAGTATATGGTTCAAAAGGGAGTATCGTTTCTAATGCTCCGCCAGGAACGTCCATCCACAATTATAGTATTCTCGATGTCTACAATGGTGAAATTGTGACACAAACTATCGGATTTAAACAAGACACCGATTTCGTGTTGGACACGCTTAACCAATTGCCTGAGCTACCCGAAGGGTGTATTCTGCATAGTGACCAAGGTTCCGTTTATACCTCCTATGCTTATCAAAAAGCAGTCAAAGAAAAAGGAATTATCATGAGTATGTCCCGCAAAGGCACACCAGCTGATAATTCCTCAATCGAAACGTTTCACTCCACGCTAAAGACTGAAACGTTCTATCTCGACGGTATCTACCGCACAACGAATGCGCGAGTGATACAAATCGTCGAAGAATTCATTACTTATTATAATAATATCCGTATTCAAACGAAACTAAACAACCAATCACCGGTTCAATACCGTCAATTGGTTGCATAATAGGGTGTTTTATTCCTGTCTCAAAAGTATTGTCAGTGCCTATTGACTTGATCGGTGTTTTTTTATTTATTTTTGGTCGATCTACTGAGTTAAAAGGTAATGAAAGAGAATCAATATTACTTTAAAAAAGGGCCTCAAACTAAAAAGGAGGAATGTGCGTAAGAAATCTCGAATAGATTGATATAGGTAATTTTTTGAAATTTCAGTTTCTTTTTAATTTTGCCCTAAGTTGGTTAAAAGATATTATTAGGAGGACAGAGGTATAATGCATAATAAGTTAAGTTATTCTAAAAGACACCCTATAATAAGTATCATACTTATTGAAGTCAGTTTCTTACTAGTGGTTTTTATAGCAGGTGCAATCGCTACGATTAAACAATTAAGTTACAATACCCCTATATTAATATCGTTCATACCAACGGCGCTATTTTTACTATTCTATTTTTCGTGGAAGAGAAAGTGGACTTATTATGGCTTTAAACGAGAAATGAAAAGAGCAAATTGGATACTGTATTTACCACTACTGATTATTTTAATCGTATTATGCCTTCAAGGGTTTAGTTCCCAGCCAATTGAAACGATTATTTTCTATATTGGTTTTGCTATTTTAATCGGTTTTGTGGAAGAAAGTATTTATAGAGGAATAATGATAAAAATATTACTACCACTAGGTATTCTTCCAGCTATTCTGACTTCGAGCATATTATTCTCTGTCACACACATGCTTAACTTGTTATCTGGACAAAGTTTGGGGCAAACTGGATTACAATTAGCTTACTCTTTTCTAATTGGTATTGTACTAGCACAATTATTTATTAAAACAGGCAACATTTTCCCGCTAATTCTATTTCATAGTCTTCATAATCTAATTCAATTTTTAGGAAGCGGAGGATCTAGCGCAACTCTTGACACAATCGTGATTAGTATTTTAGCTGTCACTGTTATTTGGTTGTCATTATCTCTGAATAAAAATCAGGATGCTTTATCACTTAACGCATCTAATCCCGTATAATCTGTACGTATATAGGAACATGAGTAATATTTGAAAATATATAAATAGGAAAAGTGTTGGAGCTAATAGCTTCCAACGCTTTTTTAAATGTATGATCCATTATTATGGATATAGTAAATTTGAATAGATATTAAAATAAAGTTTAATACCCATAGCAAAAACTGAAATGAATAGATAAAGTGGATTTAATATTGAAAATCTGAATCAACAATTAGTAAAGCGTCAGTTAAAAGGTTAATATCTATGAGGATTTGTTCTTTAATATGTGCGAAGGGACATTTATAATAATCATCAATTAGATTATTCAATTCATTATAAATTAATATCATAGTTAAATATGCTCCCCTTTAAGTTATATTAACTATTACTTATTATCTAACAAAACTAGTATAAATGGAAGTGATTTGTATAAATCATGATTAAAATAAAAATAACTCTACTCCTAAACTGGAGGGCAAGAAAAGGATGGTTATCTTGGGAACTGTAATTTTCTTTTAAGACTAATTTATAATTTATGTACTTTGAGTTATCCAAAATATCGACCGCGGTTTGCCGAATATCCAGATACCGATGGAAAAGTGGCAATAGGATGAAAAACTATTAATAATTGAGGATATAATGTTATGCAGTAAGATTACACTAAATTAGCGTGTATAAAAGAAAGGAAAAAAGCCCACTAGATTAATAACCAAGTGAGCTTTCTGTATTAATTTCAAACTTTCTTCTTTCTAAAATTCTTAAAGCATCTTTCAACAAATTGATATCAATCAAAATTTCTTTTTTCAAATAGTGGTTATTGCATCTATAATAATCATTAATAAGCTTTTTGAGTTCTTCTATAATTAGTTTCATAAGTTATTGCCCCTTTATATAGTTATATAGGTATGCATAAAATAATATTATTAATATAATATATGCTAAGTTATAAATATTAATACCCAAATTTACGCATTTCTAATCTTTTTTACAATTTTTTAGAAAAAGATGATGAAAATTGACTATATCTTTATAAAACTTGAGCATTAATTGGTGTGATGAATTGTTCTCTACTGATTAATAGAAGGGAGGTTATATATTGTTTATTAGACCAAGCGAAGGAAGAATTACATCTCGTTTTGGAGTAACTCGCAAGAATAGCAATGTTAAGTTACATAAAGGAGTTGACATTGGAAGTGATGGTAGTCGCGTTATAAAAGCATCTGCAAGTGGCATCGTTACTAGAGCGAAAGTTATTGGAGGTTATGGAAATGCTATAACGATTGCACATACTTTCAATGGTAAGAAGTATGAAACCTTATATGCCCATCTAGAAACTATTTCTGTGAAAGTTGGACAAACTGTTAAACAAGGACAACCAATTGGTATTAAAGGGAGTACAGGAAATAGTACAGGTATCCACTTACACTTTGAAATTCACATACCATCTTACGAGGTAGGTCAGCCAAATGCGGTAAATCCTTTAAAGTATATAAGTGAAATAAATGTCACTGAAATTCAGAAACTCTTAAATGCAGCAGGTTATAAATTAATAATTGACGGGATAGAAGGCCCATTAACTATTTCCGCTATTAAAGACTTTCAAAAGAAAAAGGGCTTAACAGTTGATGGGGTAGTCGGAACAAAGACTTTAGCTGCCCTCCAGAAGAAGTAATATTACTAGTTTACCAAGTCTATTGATTACTTATGTATAAAAATAAAACCCCTCAACCATTAAGGTAAAGGGGTTTTTCGATGATTTCAACGAAAATGTCCACTTTTCGTTGAAATATGATATCGGCTCTTCGTTATCTTACGTTTATTTGTCTATATTGTCAAGTTCGACAAAATTATTGAATGTTACGGTAAACTCCAACTACTTTTCCAAGTATACTAACCGAATTTACAATGATAGGTTCCATAGAAGAGTTTTCGGGTTGCAGACGGAAATAGGACTTTTCTTTGAAGAATCTTTTAACTGTTGCTTCATCCTCATCAGTCATTGCGACTACAATATCGCCATTATTTGCCGATTGCTGTTGTTTCACAACCACATAGTCACCATTTAAGATCCCAGCCTCTATCATACTATTACCCATAATCTCTAACATAAATAAATTATCATCTGCAGTTCCAAATGTTTCTGGAAGTGGGAAGAATTCTTCTATATTTTCAATTGCTGTAATAGGGATACCAGCAGTAACTTTACCGATCAACGGTACATGAACCACATTGTGTTTTTCAGCAACGCTGCCCAAGCCATCCAGAATCTCAATAGCGCGTGGTTTTGTTGGATCTCTCCTGATTAAACCTTTACTTTCCAGTCGTGCTAAATGTCCATGAACAGTTGAACTAGATGCTAAGCCCACAGCTTCTCCAATTTCTCTAACGGATGGTGGATAACCTTTTTTACGAACTTCTTCTTTTATAAAAGCAAGTATATCTTCTTGTCTTTTAGATGCTTTTTTCATATGTTCACCTCTTTTTGAATAATTATCTCTATCCTTTTCTATCTTATTAATAGTATAACAGGGGAAGAACAGTAATGCAAACATAGGTTCTAATTATTGTTGACAAAAACAAACGTTCGCATTAATATTAAAATATACATTACGAACACACATTCTATTAGGGGGATTTTAAATGACCTGGATGAAAGAAAATTACTTTTTAACAATATTTGTAGCGTGCAGTATTGCATTTACAATGTTTATAATAATCTCGAATTCTTTTTCGACAGACGAGAGCCAACATATTAATATAGAACAAGGAGATTCTTTATGGGCTTTAGCACAAGAATATGGAACGAATGAAGATAAGCTAAAATGGATCGATAAAGTAATTGCGATGAATAATTTGCAAGACGGTCATATTAAAGCGGGGGAAGTTATTATTATTCCAGTCATTGAAAAAAGTTACCATTTCAATCATGATACGGAGATAGCGGGCGATACAAAGTGAAATCAGTTATATATTGTCGAGTGAGTACAGAAAAAGAGTCTCAAGAGACTTCATTAACAAGGCAAGAGGAAGAATTGATAGAATTTGCAAAACTAAATAATTATGAAGTTGAAAAAGTATTTTCAGATCAACATAGTGGATATGATATTGAACGCGAAGGCTTATTAGATTTACTTGACTATATTAAACAAAATGAAATTAAAGCGGTATTTGTACAAGATGAGACACGTATTGGCAGAGGAAACGGTAGAATGGCCGTTCTACATTTACTTCAAAAAACCAATACTTCGATTTATACGTTACAGGATAAAGGTGTCATTAATCTAAACGAAATGGATACTATGCTCTTGGAAATATTGGCGCTAGTGGAGGAGTATCAGCGGAAATTACACAACGCAAAAATTAAAAGAGGTATGAAAAAAGCAGTGTCTCAAGGATATAGACCTGAAAAAAACTTGAAAACAAGAGGTAATCCCGAAGGAAGAGAGAGAATAGACGTGCCATTAGAAGAAGTAGTTAGACTTCGTAATGCTGGTCTTACCTATGAAGAGATTTCGATGACTCTAAAAGGTTTGGGGTTTAATATTAGTAAAGCAACTGTCCATCGACGTTATATGGAGTACATAGAAACACACGGAGTGAAATGACTTGCACTCTGTGTGTTTTTTCCTTACCTTTATATAAGGATAAAGTGAAAGGGTGAAAAGAATTGTTAAGCAAAGAAAAATTAGCGAGAATTAGTGAGTTATCGAGAAAATCTAAAACTACGGGACTTTCCATGGAAGAAGCAAAAGAACAAAGCTCTTTACGTAAAGAATATTTGGAAACTTTTCGCTCTACTATGAGAGATACCATTGAAAGTGTAAAAGTAATTGACCCTGATGGAAATGATGTAACACCTTCAAAAGTTCAAGAAGCAAAGAAAGGAAAGTTTCTGAATTAAATTATCATTTCAAAACCATTGATAATACAGACATTCTTGTCTAAACTAGATATATAGCAAAAAATTTGTTTGAGAGGATGTCATTCATGTCATTACAATCCGATTTATTAGCAATTAATACTATTAGAACATTATCAATTGATGCAATTGATAAAGCAAATTCTGGTCACCCTGGTTTACCAATGGGGGCTGCTCCAATGGCATACACATTATGGACAAAGCATTTACGTCATAACCCAAGTAACCCAACGTGGTTCAACCGTGACCGCTTTGTGTTATCTGCTGGACATGGTTCTATGCTTTTATATAGCTTGCTACATCTTGGTGGGTACGATTTACCAATGGAAGAAATTAAGAACTTCAGACAATGGGATTCTAAAACTCCCGGACATCCAGAGTTTGGTCACACTGCAGGAGTAGAAGCAACAACAGGACCACTTGGTCAAGGTATTGGTATGGCGGTCGGAATGGCAATGGCAGAAGCACATTTAGCTGCTACGTACAATAAAGACAACCATTCAATTATTGATCATTATACGTATGCATTATGTGGTGATGGTGATTTAATGGAAGGTGTGGCTGCAGAAGCAATTTCTTTAGCTGGACATCTTAAGTTGGATAAATTAATTGTATTATATGATAGTAATGATATTTCATTAGACGGTGATTTACATAAATCATTCTCTGAAAATGTTGAAAAACGTTTTGACTCGTATGGTTGGAACTATATTCATGTAAAAGACGGAAATGACATTGAAGAAATTTCAAATGCCATTGAAAAAGCGAAGTCTCAAAATGACAAGCCAACGATTATTGAAGTTAAAACTGTTATTGGATTCGGTTCTCCTAATCGTTCTGGTAAATCCGATGCGCACGGTATGCCATTAGGAAAAGACGAAACTCTTTTAGCTAAAGCTGAATATAAATGGTTATTTGAAGAAGATTTCTATGTACCTGAAGAAGTTTATGACACATTTAAACAAGCTTCAAACGTATTGGGTGTTGAAGAAGAATCTTCGTGGAATGAAAAACTTAAGCAATATGAGTCGGAATTCCCTGAGTTAGCTGCAACATTAAAAACAGCAATTTCTGGTAAGTTACCAGAAAACTTTGCAGATGCACTTAAAACATACGAAGCAGGTACTTCTCATGCAACCCGTTCTGCTTCAGGTGAAGCGATTAATGCAATTGCTCAAAACTTACCTTCATTCTTTGGTGGTAGTGCTGATCTAGCCGGTTCAAACAAAACTACTATGAAGAATGTAGGAGATTTCTCAGCTGACGATTACGCAGGGAAAAACATTTGGTTTGGTGTGCGTGAATTTGCAATGGGAACTGCTTTAAATGGTATGGCTTTACACGGAGGACTAAATGTCTTTGGTGGCACATTCTTCGTATTTAGTGACTATGTTAGACCTGCAATTCGTTTATCTGCCTTGATGGGTCTTCCAGTAACATACGTATTTACACATGATAGTATCGCAGTTGGGGAAGATGGACCAACTCATGAACCAGTTGAACATTTAGCTTCTTTACGAGCAATGCCAGGTTTATCGGTAATCCGCCCTGCAGATGCAAATGAAACAGCGGAAGCATGGAAATTAGCAGTTTCATCTAAAAATAACCCAACAGTTTTAGTTCTTTCTAGACAAAACTTGCCAACACTAGATCATTCAGTAGAACTAGTAAGAGAAGGAGTTTCAAAAGGGGCTTATGTAGTAGCACCTAATGAAAAAGCAGAAGCAATATTACTTGCAACTGGTTCTGAGGTAAGTCTTGCAGTGGAGGCACAACAAGCACTTTCTAAAGAAGGTATTGAAGTATCAGTAGTTTCTATGCCATCATGGGATCTTTTTGAGAAACAAGATGCTGCTTATAAAAACTCTGTATTACCTTCTCATTTAACAAAACGTCTTGCAATTGAAATGGGTGCATCATTAGGATGGCATCGTTATGTTGGATTTGATGGAGACGTAATTGCTATTGATAAATTCGGTGCAAGTGCTCCAGGTGAAATCGTTATGAAAGAATATGGTTTCTCCGTGGAAAACGTAGTTTCAAAAATGAAAGCATTACTTCAAAAGTAAAAAGTTGTACGAGCAATTCGAATACTTTGTCATATAAGTATTCGAATTGCTTTTTTATTTCGAATTATATAGAATGCCAAAAGAATCTATAGTATAATTTCTAATGGTGTCTTGTACACGTAGATAAGTATGTAAAGGAGGAGAATATATGCAAACATGGATTTGGATCGTTATTATAATCGTTGCGTTAATTGCTGGTGCAGCATTAGGTTTCTTTGCAGCGCGTCAATATATGATGAAATACTTAAAAGAAAACCCACCTATTAATGAACAAATGCTTCGTATGATGATGACACAAATGGGTCGTAAGCCTTCAGAAAAACAAGTTAAACAAATGATGAATCAAATGAATAAAATGCAAAAATAATAAAAAGCACTCAGCTGAGTGCTTTTTATTTGTTTAGCAAATCGTTTTCTTGTAGGAAATCAGCCACCACTTGCTCATATTCCTTACTATTTTCATTGAAGGATTTAGCATGTTCGCCAATATCAAACATTTTCAAGGTTTTTGGGCCTTGTTTTTTTTCATATAACTCCTCGGTCATTTTAGGTAATATAAAATCATCCTGTAAACTATGAATAAATAAAACAGGTTTTTCTATTTTGTCAATAACATCAATTGGAGAGACGAGATTTAGCGTATATCCATCCCGCAACTTCAGAAACAAGTTAGCAAATCGAATGGCAAGACTTGATCTGAGAGGCGTGGACTGGGTCATTATATGATAAACTTGTTGCTCAAAGTCCGAAAATGCACAATCGGAAATATAAAAATCAGCGTCATCTATAATAGATCCAGCATAGAGTAATGTTGTAGCAGCCCCCATAGATTCTCCGTGAATACCTAAAACAGCATCTTGACCAGCTCTTTCTCTTACAGCTTCTACTACAGATTGTAAATCTATTTTTTCATAAAACCCAAAACTTGTTGTTTTGCCACCAGAATCTCCATGTCTGCGGTGGTCATAAACAACACTATTGAAACCGAGTCGCTCGAACATACGAACAAAACGAAGTGAGTTAATCTTGTTTTCTGTAACCCCGTGGCAAATAACGACGTAATTATTTGTTTGTAGTGGTTCAACAAAAATTGCTTTTAGGGAATACCCATTCTTAGATTCAATCCATTGCTCCGTTTTGTTTACAGCATTAAACCAAGCTTCATCTAATCGTTTTGATGTAATTTCACGATTCAAAATAAAATCATTTTCTTTCTTTTTCATATACATAAGTCTATTAGTTACAAAGAAACCAAAGAACGTAGCCATAGCTGTTAAAACACTAGTAAAAATACTCGTCCAAATAATTACACGTCTCTTCATCCGATCAACCCCTACTTACTTTTGAATAGTTTATACATTCCCGTATCTATCGGTCTGGACACATAAGGTTCAACTACTTCTACTGCTTTAAGTAATGAATTGAGATCTATATTCGTCCTTATACCCATTTGATGTAGCATATTCACAACATCCTCAGTTGCTACATTTCCTGTAGCCCCAGGTGCAAAAGGGCATCCTCCTAGTCCGCCAGCAGATGTGTCAAAGCGATTAATACCTGCTTGTAAGGTCGCTAAAATATTGGCGATACCCATTTTACGTGTGTCGTGAAAATGAGCGGTAATGAGCGTTACAGGGAATTCCTTCTTGAGTGCAGTAAATAATTCATAGCTTTCTTGTGGATTAGCCATTCCAATTGTATCAGCGACACTAAGTTCGTTTACACCCCATGAAACGAATTCTTTGCATAGTGCTAGTGTGTCCGAAGACTTCATTTTGCCCTCATATGGACAGTAAAAAGCAGTTGAAATACAGGCACGTACGAAATGACCATCTTGTAGTAGTTTGCCCACAATAGGTCTTAGTTCATCCATACTTTCTTTTGTAGTTTTATTTATATTATTTTTATTAAAACTGTTAGAGACACCTACAAAAACAGCGAAACTTTGTGCTCCGGATTGTTTGGCTAATTCGACACCTTTATTATTTGGTGTAAGTACTAACTGTCTACCCATCTTTTTCACTTGAGTCACTATGTCGTTCGCATCTTTCATTTGTGGCACCCATTTCGGTGATACGAAAGAAGTTATTTCCATTTCTTCAATTCCGGCTTGCTGAAGTTTTTCGATAAAAGATAATTTTATATCGGTTGGTACCTCATTTTTTTCATTTTGCAAACCGTCTCTCGGACCTACCTCGATAATTGTCACTTTATTTGGTAAACTAAACATAATCATCCCTCCCTCTTTATTGTAAAGAAAGGATGGTTAAACAAGCAAATTTAAATTGAACTTTGTAAAAATTTGTTTGATACAGGGGAAACAAGGAGGAAATCACATGACAAATGAAGTTGTGATCGTAAGTGCAGTTAGAACTGCAATTGGTTCGTTCCAAGGGGCTTTGAAAGATGTACCAGCTACTAAACTAGGTGCTATTGTTATTGAAAAAGCATTAGAAAAAGCGGGGGTTTCTAAAGAAATCGTGGATGAAGTAATTATGGGGAATGTCCTACAAGCAGGTTTAGGACAGAACCCAGCAAGACAAGCCTCCATCCAAGCAGGGCTGCCACAGTCAGTTTCAGCTTTAACGATAAACAAGGTATGTGGTTCTGGTCTAAAAGCAATTCATCTTGCGACGCAAGCTATTATTGCGGGAGATGCAGACATTATTGTTGCAGGTGGAATGGAGAATATGAGTCAATCTCCATATTTACTAAAAAACGCAAGAGATGGCTTCCGTATGGGTGATCAGAAGGTAGTAGATAGCATGATTTCAGATGGTCTGTGGTGTGCATTTAATGATTATCATATGGGTGTGACTGCTGAAAATCTATGTGATCAATATAATATTACTAGAGAAGAGCAAGATAAATTTTCTGCACGTTCTCAAGAGAGAGCTGCACTGGCGATGCAAGAAGGTAAATTTGCAGATGAGATCGTGCCTGTAGAAATTCCTCAACGAAAAGGAGATCCGGTTGTCTTTTCGCAAGATGAGTATCCGAAAAAAGGTTCTACGGAAGAAAAACTAGCGGGTCTACGTCCAGCGTTTAAAAAAGATGGCTCTGTAACTGCTGGTAATGCTTCAGGTATTAACGATGGAGCAGCAGCGGTAGTAGTAATGTCCAAAGCTAAAGCAGATGAACTTGGCCTCAAACCACTTGCGACAATCGTTGCAAATGCATCGGCAGGAGTGGATCCAAGCGTCATGGGGATTGGACCGGTAGAAGCAGTTAAAAAAGCATTGAAAAAATCGCAATTATCATTAGCAGACATAGAGTTAATTGAAGCAAATGAAGCTTTTGCGGCACAATCGATTGCTGTTGATAGAGAGCTGTCGTTTAATCATGATATACTAAATGTAAATGGTGGAGCAATTGCATTAGGTCATCCTATTGGGGCAAGCGGTGCTCGTATTTTCGTTACTTTACTTCATGAAATGGAGAAGAGAGATGCAAAAACCGGTCTTGCTACACTTTGTATAGGTGGTGGCCAAGGGGTTGCGACTATAGTTAAACGCTCATAAAAAGAAGGTGAATCAATTGGCTAAGAAAAAACAAAGACAACAACAACAACAAGTAAAGCCTGCTAAGCAAGTAGAAGAAGGTAACTCGTTATCTGATCAGCTTTCTTCTGATATTTTAGCGAAACTAAAAGAAACGAAGAACCAATTAGTATCAGCTGAACAAGAAAAAGAAGAAGAAAGACAAGCACAGCTAGCTTTTGAAAAGAAAGAAAAAGAAAAAAATAAATCTTTTGAAGAACTGTTAGATGAATACGGCTTTGGTAATAGTTCAAAATTTTAAACAAGAAAACCTATTTGCTTCGGCGAATAGGTTTTTTAGTGGGAAAAATATCTTCTTCCAAAGTTATAAAAAAAGCCAGTCGTGAAGTAGATCACGGCTAGCCATCCTGTAATATTATATTAAATTCGATGTTCTATATAAATATCTTTCTTTGTTAACTCACTTGCTTTTTGTAATATACTTTCTGGAACTTCCAAGTGGTATGACTGAAGAGATTCTAACAGCTGCTTCTCACTACTTGCGCCGAGAATCATGGAACCTGTTACATCTTTCTGTAAAACATAATGTTGAGCAATGGAACTTAAAGGAGCTTCCAAATCATTTAGTTCTTTTAGAGCCTCTAGTAATTCCTGGTGACTATAGCTTAAATAATCCTCAGTTTTAGATGCTCTAGATAAACCTTCCTTGGTTAATAGTCCTTTAGCTAGTGTTCCTCTACTAAAGAGCGTAGCCGAGTTATTTTCTAATAGAGAGAACCATTCTTCAGGTCTTCTATCTAGCAAACTATATTGCATCATTACAGAAACTGCATTACTTTTACTTAAAAAACGTTCTATGACATTTGGACGAATGGAGGAGATTCCATATTCACGGATAAGTCCTTCTTTTTGAAGTGACTTCATCGTGTCTATCACTTCGTCTACATTATCTTCCATCGTGCCTCCGTGCAACTGATATACATCTATATAATCAGTTTGGAGACGTTTCAGGGAAGCGTGTACGGCATCCGTTATCCATTCTTTTGATGGATCCCATGACCAACCATCTCCAGATTTGTTTAAACGATTTCCAACTTTCGTAGCTAATATTATATTTTGTCTTTTATCCTTAAGGGCATTACCGACAATTTTTTCATTTTCGCCTTTATCATATAGATCAGCTGTATCAAAATACGTTATATCGTTTTCCAAAGCTACTTGAATAATTTTATTGGCAACCGTTTGGTCTGTAGGAAGGGACATACAACCTAATCCGATTTCTGAAACGTATAGATTACTTTTACCTAATTGTCTTTTCTTCAAGTTTTATCACGTCCTTTTCTACATGGTACAATGTCAATTAGATAGATTCAACTAAAGTGAAATGATATATAGGAGAGGGAGATATGTTATGAAAAAATTTGAGGAAAAAACAATTCAATCTGAGCTTAAATTTAAAGGTAGAATCATTACTTTACAAGTAGACGAAGTAGAATTACCAAATGGTAAGACTAGTAACAGAGAGATTGTTAAGCACCCTGGTGCGGTAGCCGTGATAGCTGTGACAAAAGACAACAAAATAATTTTAGTAGAACAGTTTAGAAAAGCCTTAGAACGATCCATTATCGAAATTCCTGCCGGGAAAATAGAAATTGGAGAAGCGCCTGAAATAACTGCATTGCGGGAATTGGAAGAAGAGACGGGCTATACGACTGACAATTTACAATACATTCAATCATTTTCCACATCACCAGGGTTTGCTGATGAGATTATCCATTTATACTTTGCAGATAATATTGTAAAGATGGAACAGCCAGTTGGATTAGATGAAGATGAGTTTGTAGAGTTATTACATGTTAGTCTTACCGAGATGGAAGAAATGGTGAAGAAACAACAAATCTATGATGCTAAAACTGCATTCGCATATATTTGGTTGAAAGATTATTTTAAAGAAGCATGATTTAAGTTAGTACAAGCATATGATGGAAGTAGATAGGGGGGTGTTCCAATTTGAACCAGACTTATACTATTTTCATCTCATTATGTGTGCTTGTAGTTAGCTTTGTCGGAGGTTTAATATTATTTGAACAAAGTACGGTAGAACAGCAGCAATGGATTATAAATCTCTTGGATGCACGCGTTCTATTAATAGAGCGGCCTACTTTTTTAGAAACTATTTTTCCTCATTTAATGGTTGCGATTGTGTTTTTCTTGTTTTATCAACATCGTTATTTACGAAAACTTATTTTAGTTATTTGTGCGTTTAAAATTACATTCTATGGGTATTGTTCTAGTTATCTACTGCAAACACAGGAATCTACTTTTCCATATGTGTTCTGGTGGTTTCCATTTCAACTAGTTTATTGTATCTTATTATTAGCATTAGCAAATCGGATTAATATTTTTTCGCTATCCTTTTATATAATTGTTATAATTATAGAGTTCATCTTAATACCATTTATATTATTTAATAATTAGTTCTTTCTAATAATTATTATTATGTGAATCTCTTGTAATGAGAATTCAATTATTGGTATAATGGATTCAGGTAAGGAGGCGTCATATGGAAAGCCGTATTGATCGTATAAAAAAACAATTATCTGGTGCGAGCTATAAACTGACGCCACAGCGTGAAGCGACAGTCCGAGTTTTGCTTGAAAATGAGGAAGATCATTTAAGTGCAGAAGATGTATTTTTACTAGTTAGAGAGAAATCAGCTGATATAGGACTAGCAACAGTTTATAGAACGCTTGAGTTATTAAACGAATTGAATGTAGTAGACAAAATTCAATTCGGGGACGGCGTATCTCGCTATGATTTAAGACAAGAGGGTGCAGCACATTTTCATCACCATTTGGTTTGTATTGAATGTGGAGCTGTAGATGAAATTCAAGAAGATTTGTTAGAAGATGTCGAAGCAATTGTCGAGAAAAAATGGAACTTTAGGATAAAAGATCATCGTCTAACATTTCACGGTATTTGCTACCGTTGCCAAGAAGAGAAATAGGGATGTACTATTACCTAAGTCAGTAATGACAACATTCTGAGGTTAACTCTTCTTAGAAGTAAATTAGAGCCGACTAGAGGGTCTAGGTACTGCCGCTAGACAGTTGCCGATTAATTATCATTACTTTCTTAAATAAACAAAAGGATAGCTTTTTAGCTATCCTTTTTTTAAATGATTATTTTATATGAGGGGTGAAATACATGAACAATGGACAACTGCATTTAGAAGATTATTTGCACTTTCTACAAATAGAACGTCAATTAGCGAGCAATACACTAATTTCTTACAAAAAAGATTTATCCGATTATTTGCATCATATATTTGAGATTCAACAACTACATAGTCTTGATGAGATAGAACGCACACATATCGTTCTTTATCTTCGAAACTTAAAAGAAAATGGCAAATCTGCACGGACGATTTCAAGGCATATTTCATCTATTCGTTCTTTTCATCAGTTTTTATTAAGAGAGAAAGTGGCAAATACAGATCCAACTGTCCATCTGGATCTACCTCAAATGGAACAAAAGTTGCCAACATATTTATCCGTAGAGGAATTGAATAACCTTTTAAATAGTATAGATATATCTAAGCCACAAGGGCAGAGAGATTTAGCTATGTTTGAGCTTATGTATGCAAGTGGAATGCGAATTAGCGAATGTTTAAACTTAAATCTAGAGGATATACATTTATCCATGGGATTTGTTCGTGTATTTGGGAAAGGTGGCAAAGAACGAATCATACCTTTAGGTAGTTCTGCCATTAGAACTTGCACAGATTATATAGAAAATGCTAGATTGACTTTATTGAAGTCTGAAAAAACAGAAGCTATTTTTATCAATCAACGTGGGAAACGACTAACTAGACAGGGTATATGGAAATTACTGAATAAGCATGCCGCCGCTGCTGGAATTTCTAAGGAAATTACTCCTCACGTACTACGGCACTCGTTTGCCACTCATCTAATAGAAAATGGTGCAGATTTGCGTGCTGTTCAAGAGATGCTGGGGCATTCGGATATATCTACAACACAAATTTATACGCATGTTAGCAAAAGCCGATTAAAGGATGTTTATAAACAATTTCATCCTAGAGCTTAAATTGTCAGAGGTCTGACCTGTACATTTTTCAATTTTTTGTTAAACTAGAAGAAAACAGTAGGAGGTTATGTTATGAGTAAATTTAAGCGCATACATGTGATTGTTATGGATTCTGTTGGTATTGGTGAAGCACCAGATGCAAACGTATTTGGTGACGTAGGATCTCATACTATTGGACATATTGCCGAAAAAATGAACGGCCTACATATGCCCCAGATGGAACAACTGGGACTTGGTAATATTGATGATATACAAGGGATTAAACATGTTGCAGCACCTACCGCTTATTTTGGAAAAATGCAAGAAGCATCTGTGGGAAAAGATACAATGACAGGGCACTGGGAAATCATGGGTTTGAATATTGACACACCTTTCAAAGTATATCCAAATGGATTCCCGGATGAACTAATCTCTCAATTAGAAGAAAAAACTGGTCGCAAAGTTATTGGGAACAAACCTGCAAGTGGAACAGAAATTTTAGACGAACTTGGCGAAGAGCATATGAAAACGGGGGCAATCATTGTTTATACATCTGCTGACCCTGTGCTTCAAATTGCAGCACATGAGGAAATTATTCCTTTAGAAGAATTATATCGTATTTGTGAAATTGCTCGTGAGTTAACCCTTTCAGAGGAATTTCTAGTAGGTCGTATAATTGCTCGTCCATTTATTGGAGAGCCTGGGAAATTCGCTCGTACATCAAATCGCCATGACTATGCGTTAAAACCTTTTGGCCGCACCGCTATGAATGAATTAAGTGATGCTGGATTAGACGTAATTGCAATTGGAAAAATAAATGATATTTATAACGGTGAAGGTATTACTTCTACAGAAAGAACAAAAGATAATATGGATGGTATGGATAAATTCATTGCAACGCTGGATAAAGATTTCACTGGCATTAGCTTTTTAAATTTAGTAGACTTTGATGCACTATTTGGCCACCGTCGTGATCCACTAGGTTATGGTAAGGCTTTAGAAGAATTTGATGTTCGTCTAAATGAAGTACTGCCAAAGTTAACCGAGGAAGATTTATTAATAATTACAGCGGACCATGGAAATGATCCAACGATGCCAGGAACTGACCATACGAGAGAATATGTTCCGTTAATTGTATATTCTCCACAATTCAAGGAAGTAAAAGAGTTACCATTACGCAACACATTTGCTGACATTGGAGCAACGATTAGTGAAAACTTTGGGGTTAAAAAACCTCAATTTGGAGAGAGTTTCCTTTCTCTATTAAAATAACACTATGCTTAAAATGGAAGCAATATCAAAATGAAGGAAGTGTATATACGATGAGAATGATCGATATTATTGAAAAGAAAAGAGACGGTAGTGCTCTTACAAAACAAGAAATTGAATTTTTTATAGAAGGATATACGAATGGGTCGATTCCAGATTATCAAATGAGTTCACTTTTAATGGCTATCTTCTTTCAAAATATGACGGATGAAGAAAGAGCTAATTTAACAATGGCTATGGTTAATTCGGGAGAAACAATTGACCTTTCTGCCATCGAAGGCGTTAAAGTAGATAAGCATTCTACTGGAGGAGTTGGCGATACAACTACTTTGGTACTCGGACCACTCGTTGCTGCTTGTGGTGTCCCAGTTGCTAAGATGAGTGGTAGAGGACTTGGGCATACTGGTGGAACAATCGATAAACTAGAAGCGATTGAAGGCTTCCATGTAGAGTTAACATCCGAACAATTTGTGAAACAAGTAAATGAACTAAAAGTAGCGGTAATTGGCCAAAGTGGTAATTTAACTCCTGCGGATAAAAAATTATACGCATTACGTGATGTTACTGGTACTGTGAATAGTATTCCATTAATAGCAAGTTCGATCATGAGTAAGAAAATTGCTGCTGGAGCCGGTGCTATCGTATTAGACGTTAAAACTGGTGACGGAGCATTTATGAAAACGACAGAAGATGCGAGAGCCCTTGCAACAGCAATGGTTCGTATAGGGAATAATGTTGGAAGAAAAACAATGGCAATTATTTCAGATATGAGTCAACCCCTTGGAAGAGCAATCGGGAATTCATTAGAAATCGTGGAAGCTATTGATACCTTAAAAGGTAATGGACCTGATGATTTAACAGAGCTATGTTTGACACTTGGTAGTCAAATGGTAGTAGTAGGAGAAAAAGCTGAAACTCTAGAAGAAGCAAGAGAAATGCTGCTTGCTGTGATCGAAGATGGGTCAGCATTAGAAATCTTTAAACAATTCATCAAATGGCAAGGTGGAAACGAAAAAATCGTTGATGACGTTTCTTTACTACCTCAAGCAGCGTTCAAATTCGAAGTTCCAGCATCTGAAGATGGTTTCATCACATTTATGGAAGCAGACGAAATCGGAACTGCTGCAATGCTTCTAGGAGCAGGAAGAGCTACGAAGGAATCTGAAATAGATTTAGCTGTTGGCATAGTACTCAACAAAAAAGTTGGAGACGCTGTCAGCAAAGGAGAGTCACTTGCTACGATCTATTCAAACAGAGAAGATGTTCAAGACGTAATGGATAAATTAACTAAATTTATCGATATCGAAGCTGCTAAAAAAGATGCACCACCTTTAATCTATGAAGTAATAACTGCATAAATTATTGATTGGGAAAGAGTATTATGACTTCGGTCATGGTACTCTTTTCTTTTTTTGTGAATTTGGTGTTGCTTTGTTTTCTATGGTTTTGGCGCTCTCTCAGCGGTCACATACAAGCAAAGTTGCTATGAATTCTTGCGCTCCATATTGACTTACTTACGAACGAATTGCTTTACCCGTCCCTAGAAGTTCCATTACTGACGAATCAGATAATTATTTCAATTACATAGTTTAAATAGGCATCTTACTAAAAGTTTTTAAAAACTTTTGTGAGATGCCTATTTTTTGATTAAAAAAATGTTTATATTCCCATACTTTATATGACCATCCTCTGTCGAAAATCGACTAATAACCGATGTTTTCTTCTACTTTTGTCACGCGCAAGGAATTATCAAGGAGCATGTGGAATAGCGCTATCTAAGGAGGCGATTTTATGATTCATGAAGTAGAAAAAGTAGGAGACGAAATAATTATTATTCGATTAAAAGGTGAATTAGATCATCACAGTACAAATGACATTAGAAATGAGATAGTTCCAATGATTAAAAACGGGTCTATTAAAGTATTAGTTTGGAATTTGAAAGATTTACATTTTATGGATAGCTCGGGAATAGGATTGATCTTAGGAAGAATGAGGGAGCTTGCTCCAATAGATGGACAAACGATTATTGTTAACCCATCTCCGACTATGCGTAAAATTTTTCAGTTTGCAGGTTTAAGTCCTTATATTTATAGCGAATCCGAAATTGAAATAATGTCTAAGTTAGGGGGAATAGTTTATGGACAATGAGATCACATTATCTTTTATCGCTAAAAGTGAAAATGAGGCTTTAGCAAGAATGGTTATGTCTAGTTTTATCGCGACGATTGACCCGACTATTGAGGAGTTATCTGAATTTAAAACGGTTATTTCTGAAGCGGTGACAAATGCTATCGTACATGGTTATGAAGAAGACGGAGTAGGTAAAATTGAACTGCATGCACAACGGATAGATAGAGAAATTGTTGTTTCGGTTGTAGATTATGGACGTGGAATTCGTGATGTCAATCAAGCTCGTGAGCCATTATTTACGACAAAACCTGAGCAAGAACGTTCAGGGATGGGCTTTACGATTATGGAAAGCTTTAGTGATGGTGTTGAGATTTACTCCATTCCTGATAGGGGGACAACAGTAACGATCACGAAGCAATTTGTACCAATTCAAGAATCATGCAGGATCGTCTAATGATAAATAAAAAACCGTCTACTTTACTTACTCAAGAAAAAATGCGAGAGCTCATAGCTCTATCACAGACTGGTGATAAACTAGCAAGGCAACAAATGATTGAGGGTAATACAAGGCTTGTATGGTCTATTGTTCAGCGTTTTGCTTCCAGAGGAGCAGATCTAGAGGACTTGTTTCAAATTGGCTGTATTGGCTTGATGAAATCCGTGGACAAGTTTGATTTGTCCTACGAGGTTAAGTTTTCGACGTATGCGGTTCCTATGATAATAGGAGAAATACAGCGATTTTTAAGAGATGACGGAATGGTGAAAATTAGTCGTTCGATTCGAGAGTTAAACTTCAAAATTCGGCATGCAACCGATGACTTTTTGAAAACGTTCGAGCGGCAACCGACTATTTTGGAGCTTGCACATATTTTAGAGGTAACTAGAGAAGAAGTAGTGATGGCTACAGATGCTCTTCGTGATCCAGCATCATTGCAGGAGCAACTGTATGAAAACGATAGTGGAGATGCTTTGACGTTAATGGACCAGATGAAGGATGAGCGGTCTGAGAAACCGTTCGAGCATATTCCTCTACGAGAGCTAGTTGAGAAGCTAGAAAAAAGAGAGCAAATGATTATCTATTTACGCTATTACCTAGATTGTACACAGAGTGATATTGCGGAACGCTTGGGTATTTCTCAAGTTCAAGTATCCAGATTAGAGAAGAAAATATTAACCCAGTTAAAAAGTTGGCTAGTACCTGTGGGTCAAACGAATACAAATGTAAAAGATAGGTGATTGAAACGAAACCTTTGTTTAATAGTATGGATGAAGCTGAATCTTATTTAAAAGAAAAGTTCGGTGTAAATGAGTCTTATGATGTGGGAATTTTACATACCCATTTATATGAATTTCCAGTTCTACTCGTCTATATTAATGGATTAATTGATGGCATGATAATTACTCAATTATTGACGAACACCCAAATGAAAATAGCAGATAACACAGTAAGTGAAAATGAAATTATTGAGCATTATTTTCCTTACTACTCAATAACGCAATATGATTCCAAGGAAAAATGGCTTGCAGCACTGTTGGGTGGTCAAGTCACTTTTATATTATCAAATGGTTCGGTTTACACGATCGATGTTCGCTCTTATCCGGGAAGAACACCTGAAGAACCAGATAATGAAAAGGTTGTCAGAGGCTCTAGAGATGGTTTTACAGAGAATATAGTGCAAAATACGGCGCTCATACGAAGAAGGATTAGAGATACCAATTTGCGCTTTGAGCTACATCAAGTTACAGAATTAGGTCAAACAGATGTTGCAATCTCTTATATAAAAGGTATTGCAAATGAAGATAATTTGACGCAAATTCGTGATCGGTTAAAGCAAATAAAGCATGATGGAATTACGATGACTGATAAAGCGCTAGAAGAATGGTTGTTTAAACAAGGGTTCCATCCATTGCCTTTTGTTCGATTCACGGAAAGACCAGATATAGCTGCTGCACATTTGTTAGAAGGCCATATAATAATAGTAGTAGATACATCTCCTTCCGTAGTAATAGTTCCAACGACTCTATTTCACCACTTACAGCATGCGGAAGAATATAGACAAGCGCCAGCCATTGGAACTGTCGTCAGATGGATTCGATTTTTAGGTGTTTTACTTAGTTTATTTCTTTTGCCATTTTGGTATTTGTTATCAGTTCACCCGGAATTTGTACCAAAGGCACTAGATTTTATTGGACCAAAAGAAACGACAGATATACCATTATTATTACAAATATTATTTGCAGATATAGGGATAGAATTTCTAAGGCTCGCTGCAATTCATACGCCAACCCCATTATCAACAGCTATGGGAATTATTGCTGCATTAGTAATTGGACAAATGGCTGTTGATGTAGGGATGTTTGTTCCAGAGGTTATTTTATATACCGCAATAACTGCGATATTCACTTTTTCTATTCCTTCGTATGAACTTAGTATTACGACGAAAATATTTAGGACAATTCTCCTGCTAAGTACAGCGATGTTTGGACCATCAGGATTTTTTGTAGGTTCTTTAGCTCTTCTATTTTATGTGGGTTCTGTGAAACCTTTAAATGTCCCTTACTTATGGCCGTTGCAACCTTTTTTTCCAAGAGCGTTTTTGCGTATGGTAATAAGGTATCCAATGCCAAATGATGCTAAAAGACCATTTATCACAAGATCACCTGATCGTAAACGGTCATAATGTGCATTGCCATTTCCTTATCTATTGTGATAAAGTTCTAATAGATATAGGGAAAAGAGGCGAACTAAATGGTGCTAGTTTCACAGCATGCTGTAAACGAAAAAGGTCACTTAATGATTGGTGGAATAGATAGCTTAGAGCTTGCGAAAACATATGGAACACCATTGTTTGTGTACGATTTATCTCTTATTAGAGAACGAGCACATGCATTTATCCAGACCTTCCGAGATCAACATATATCGGCACAAGTTGCCTATGCGAGCAAAGCATTTTCTAGTGTTGCAATGTACCAAGTGATGCAGCAAGAAAACTTATCTTTAGATGTAGTATCTGCAGGAGAATTATTTACTGCGATTAAAGCGGGATTTCCAGTGGAACGAATTCATTTTCATGGAAATAATAAAAGCAAAGAAGAATTATTATTAGCGCTTGAGCATAATATTGGTTGTATAGTTGTCGATAATTTTTACGAAATAGAATTATTAAAGATGCTTACTGTAACGCACAAGCAAAAAGTTAAAATTTTACTTAGAGTAACGCCTGGTGTTGAAGCTCATACACATGATTATATTACGACTGGCCAGCAAGATTCTAAGTTTGGCTTTGACTTGTTGAATGGACAAGCGGACCAAGCATTTCTGGATGTGTATCAAGATGAATATATTCAGTTACTTGGTCTACATTGTCATATTGGTTCACAAATATTTGAAACAATAGGCTTTAAAGTGGCAGCAGAGAAGCTCATTACTAAAATGATCGAATGGCATACAGACTATGGCTTCTTATGTAGCGTTTTAAACCTAGGTGGTGGCTTCGGTATAAAATATACGGAAGAGGATGCTCCACTTGAACCTGCCGTATATGTGAATGAAATGATCCAAATCGTAAAAGAACTCGTGCACAATTCTTCCTTTAAAATGCCAGAAATCTGGATAGAACCGGGTAGGTCATTAGTTGGGGATGCAGGGACGACATTATATACAATTGGATCTGAGAAAGAAGTACCAGATGTTCGGAATTATTTAGCGGTTAATGGGGGTATGTCTGATAATATTAGACCTGCTTTATATGGAGCCCAATATGATGCAGTTATTGCAAATAAAATGGATCTCCCGGCGACTAAAAACTATACAATTGCAGGAAAATGTTGTGAGTCTGGTGATAAATTAATCGAAGATATTCAGTTGCCTGTATCTGAGCCTGGTGATATACTGGCAATGTTCTGTACAGGTGCCTATGGTTACTCCATGGCAAGTAATTACAATCGGTTAACGAGACCTGCAGTAGTATTTGTAGAAAATGGAAAACATCAATTAGCTGTAAGAAGAGAAACTTTGGAAGATCTTATACATCTTGACCTTCCTCTTGCAATGGAGAAGGAGTGAACAAGATGAAAAAGGCAAACGTTATACTGTTTCTAATGATATTTATCGTAGGAATTGTATGGGGATTAATATATTGGTTATTTATAGCTCCTAATGCTAATTTGTAAAATCGATAAAATTCAGGTACTATAAAACAGATATTTTAACAAACTGGACTTTGTTAAATTTAATGTGAAATAATGCGTTTATAGAATCTATGACTCTGAACGTATAATTTTGCCGATAAATTATTAACCAAGCCATGAAATTAAAAGAGGGTTTTAATGATGCTACTTCGCTATAAAAAAACATTTGAGAAAATTTCAATGGGACTACTTTCCTTTATGCCCCACGAAAAAGATGTAAAAAAACTTTTAGAAACAATTCATGAGTATGAGACAAATCCATCATGGCATTTGTTTCTTTGGAAGAAAGAGGACGATTTAGTAGGGTTAATAGGGGTGCGGATGGAAGATACTGAAGCAGTTATACAACACATTTCGGTCAATCCTTCCCATCGCGGAGAAGGACTTGGAAAAGAAATGTTGCTAAAACTGCCAACTGTCCTACAAACAACCTCTATAAAGCCATCAGAGGATGTTGAATCATTTTATACTAAATGCCAAACAAAAAAAGAAGGAGAATGACTTGGAACCTTATAAGTCATCTCTCTTTTTTTTCTCTCTATCCCGTTCCTCCAGTATTTCAGAACGATCTCGAAGCATATGTTTATGAATAAGAAAATGTAAATCATCGTTCATTTCTAAATCGAGGTTATTAACTAACGTTTGTAAAGTAGGATTGGTTACCTCAATGTAGAATGTTTGGAAGTCTTGACTACTAGTCATTAATTCAAGTGCGAGATTCATATTTTCTGTTAACTTTTGGTAGTTGATGTTCTCAAAGAAAGGAGAGTTCTTTGTTTCATCCATTCTTTTTAAACTTGTTTTCATCGTTTTAATCGCTCCACTAAAATTCCCGCGACGCCAGTGATACATAGAAGTTGCTAACAAGATTAAAGCAGTCAATGCGTGTTTTTTATGTCTTGGGGAAACTTCCTTCCAATAGTCTTCCAATAACTCATGACACTCAAAATAATCGAAGGTTTCATTGAAATGTTTTAGAAATGACACAAAACTAGTATGAAATGTAGGGTGCAATGCAATCACCTTTCCTCTATAATAATGTTAAAAATCGATATTAGGTGGAGTTTTATGTCTTATGAAGTAAAAACAGATGCGTTTGAAGGCCCTCTAGATTTATTATTACATTTAATAAATCGTTTGGAAATAGATATATACGATATTAAAATGGCAGAAATCACAGAACAGTATATGGATCATGTTCACGCCATGCGAGTACTAGAACTCAATGAAGCCAGTGAATACTTAGTAATGGCAGCAACCTTACTATCTATTAAAAGTAAAATGTTATTACCAATTCACCAAGACGATGATATGGACGATGCTTTCGATGTGGATTTAGCAGATCCTAGGGATGAACTAGTACAAAGATTAATAGAATATAAGAAGTATAAAGAAGCGGCAGAAAACTTGCATGAGATGGAGGAAACCCGTTCACTCTATTATTCTAGACCACCAACCGATTTAAGTGAATACCAAACTAGTAAACAAATTGAATTACTCGAACTAGACGCAAATGTGTACGATATGCTTGGTGCTTTTCAAAAAATGTTACGTAGGAAACAACTAAACGCACCTCTTAATACGAGAGTAAGTAAGCAAGATATATCCATTAAAGCTCAGATGAAAAATGTCATTGACGTATTAAGAAAAGGTGGAGGGAAACTATCATTTTATGATTTGTTTCCAACTAGAGATAAACAAACGATTGTCACTACTTTTTTGTCCCTACTGGAATTGATGAAACGCCAGATTATTTCAGTGGAGCAAAAAAGTAATTTTGATGATTTGTTTGTACAGTTGCGAAAGGGAGATATCGAAAGTGAATTCCAAGATGAAATTGATGAGTAATTTAGAAAGCCTATTATTTGTAAGTGGTGAGGATGGGCTAACTAAAAAACAATTAGCATTTTTAACAAGTTCCAAAGAAGAGGAAATAGAAGAGATACTCCATGAAATGATGCAAGAATACAAACTGAATAGCAGTAGAGGTATTGAGATAAAGCAATTAGCAGGAACTTATCAGTTAGTAACAAAACAACAAAATATAGAAATTATCCAAAGGCTAGTAGAAAATCCTACACCGCAGTCATTGTCTCAGGCATCTCTTGAAGTGCTAGCTATTATTGCTTATAAGCAACCTATTACAAGAGTGGAAATGGAGGAAATTCGGGGAGTTAAGTCGGAGCGACCAATTCATACTCTTTCTGCTAAAGGTCTTATACAAGAGGTAGGTAGGGCAGATGGGACGGGTCGAGCTATTTTATATGGAACGACCAATGAATTTCTACAGTACTTTGGATTAGAAGATATTAAAGCACTTCCACCGCTTCCAGAAGACTTATCTGTTGATGAAATGGAAGACACAGATTTGTTTATGACAAAATTTCAAGAGACATTTGAAGGGTAGAAATAATTGAATGAGGAGTATGGTTCATTTATAAAAAATTAGGATTATTTTTGTTGCTGTTTCTTTTGTGGAATGTGAATGAGGCAAAGGCTTCATCTTCTTATGTTGTTATTGATGCAAGTACAGGAAGACTATTAGAAGGTAGCAATGCTAACGCAGAGCTTCCTATTGCGAGTCTAACTAAAGTATGGACTGCTTTAACGGTGTTGGATAATGTTCCGCTAGATGATGAGATAACCATCTCCAATGCTGCGGCAACTCAAGAGGGATCCTCCCTATATCTACAAGCAGGAGAGGTTTGGACGGTGGAATCCTTATTGTATGGATTGCTGTTACATTCAGGAAATGATGCAGCTTATGCGCTTGCTGAGCATACAGGTGGCTCAATAGACGGGTTTACTAAGTTGATGAATGAAAAGATACAGTTGGCTGGGTTAGAAAATGCTCATTTTACTAATCCTTCAGGACTTCATCATGAGGAACACTATGCTTCTGCATTAGATATGGCTAATATGTTTCGCTTGGCAATGCAAAATGAAGAATTTATAAAAATTGCTTCTGCTAAAACTTATAAACCAAAGGAAAAATCTGTCTCATGGAGAAATAAGCACAAATTATTACACTACAATAAATTTGCTATTGCCGGAAAAACAGGTTATACAAAAGTAGCTGGGAGAACACTTGTGACTTATTTTGAAGACGATGGAAAAAAAGTGATCGTTGTAACATTAAACCATTCGAATGATTGGAATACGCACTCTTCTCTTGCGACAAATGTTTTTCAGTCATATGACAATGTGAAAGTTGTAGAAAAAGGAAAGTATCGCTTGTTGGATAAACAGGTTATAGAAGTTAAGAAAGATTATTTCCTTTTACTAAAAAAAGAAGAACAAGAGGAAGCCAAAAATGTGTTAATCATTCCACGTAAATCTTCAGAGAAAAAACCTTATCTTTGGAATGTTACGATAAATAATGAGGTCGCATTAAAATTTGAAGTAAAGAAAATTAAATAAATTCTAAAGAAGACAGTTATTACAAAAGACTGTCTTCTTTTAATTTCCCCCAAAGTATGACATAATTCAGTCATATGAATTGGATAGAATGGACGAGGTGAATGTATTGGAAAGATTACAAAAAGTGCTCGCACATGCAGGTGTGGCATCAAGAAGAAAAGCAGAAGAAATGATTACGCAAGGAAAAGTGAAAGTGAATGGTAAAGTAGTCACGGAGCAAGGGTTAAAAGTGTCTGACAATGATGTAGTGGAAGTAGAAGGGGTAAAATTAGAAAAAGAGCAAAAAGTATACTATCTACTTTATAAACCTCGTGGAGTGATTTCTGCAGTATCAGATGATAAAGGCAGAAAAACAGTGACGGACTTATTACCTAATGTAAAAGAACGTTTGTATCCTGTTGGAAGACTGGACTATGAAACGTCAGGAGTGCTACTTTTAACGAATGATGGCGATTTTTCATATGCGCTTACACATCCAAAATATAAAGTAGATAAAACATATGTAGCTCGTATAAAAGGGATACCTTTGAAGGAACAATTACGTCCATTAGAGCGTGGAATCGTTTTAGAAGACGGGAAAACAGCTCCTGCTAAAGTTAAGTTATTATCCTCTGAGCGTAAAGCGGATAAATCAATTGTAGAGATCACTATACATGAAGGGAAAAACCGTCAAGTACGTAGAATGTTCGATGCAATAGGTTTTCCTGTTCAAAAACTAAAAAGAGAACAATTTGGTTTCTTAGGGCTTCATGGCTTAAATGCTGGCGAGTGGAGAGAATTGACTAATCATGAAGTGAAGAAAATGAGAGTGTTAGCAGAGACGGGAAAAATAGGTAAATAAATTTTGAGTGTTCACAAAGCCTTCATAAGTAAGGCTCTTTTAAATTGTAAATTTTGTTATAATTATTCATGATTATGCTTGGAAATGGAGGTTAGCAAATTGGCTCAATCTAAAAAGCAAAGATTTTATATGAGAACCGCTATATTAGCAGTACTCGTCGTAGCTATAGTTTTTACCGTATACTCCAACCTAAATAAAGAGAAAAATGCTGTATTGCAAGTAGGAGATAAAGCTCCGGACTTTGTTTTAGTAGATATGGATGGTACGGAAAGACGTTTGTCTGATTATAAAGGACAAGGCGTGTTTTTGAATTTCTGGGGTACATGGTGTAAGCCTTGTGCAAAAGAGATGCCGGCGATGGACAACCAATACGCAGAATTTACTGATAAAGGTGTTCAAACACTGGCCATTAATATTGGTGAATCAGATCTTAAGGTAAATAGCTTTTTAAATCGATATGGTTTAACTTTCCCTATAGCAATTGATCGCAATAAAAGTGTAATGGAATCATATAATATTGATCCACTACCAACAACATTTTTGGTCAATCCCGAAGGTAAAATTGAAAAAATTATAAAAGGCGAAATGACTGAAGAAGATATTGCGAATTTTATGGATCAAATTAAACCTTCATGAAGGAGTCTTTAAAAATGGACAAGATAGTTTGTACATGTGGAAACGTGAATCCAGCTGGTACAGAATTATGTGAGAGCTGTGGTCGTCCATTAAATGATGAGACAAAAGAAAAAAAAATTGTAGATATGCGCTATGAAGGATCTGCAAGACGGTCTCAAACGTATAATAAGACGATAATTGATAAAGTATGGAATTTCTTTTCCAGTGTAAAAGTAGGTATGTGGATAATTGTTGCTATTTTAGTTGCAGCCGCGATTGGAACGATACTTCCACAAGTATTTTATGTGCCTGCAACAAATGAAACGGATATAGCAGCATATTATGAGCGAATTTATGGCACATTTGGAACGCTATATTATCAGCTTGGCTTATCGGACTTATATAGCTCTTGGTGGTTCCAGGGATTGGTAGGTATGCTAGGGATTTCCTTAGTTATCGCAAGTTTAGACAGAGTCATACCACTATATAAATCTCTAAAAAAACAAAAGACAAAAAGGCATATCAGTTTCTTAAAACGACAACGTGTTTATGGTATTGGTAAAGCTGATGTTTCAGAAGAGTCTCTACTTAAAGCGGAAGAAAAGCTTAAAGAGCTTAAATACAATGTGAAACGTGAAGGTAATGCTATATTGGCTGAACGTGGACGGTTTTCACGTTGGGGGCCATACGTAAACCATTTAGGACTTATCATATTCCTTTTTGGTGTAATGCTACGTGCACTTCCTGGTTTCTATGTGGATGAAACGATGTGGTTACGTGAAGGAGAAACACTTTATGTACCTGAAACCCATGGATACTTTTTAGAGAGTAAAGAATTTATTTATGAGACATACTCGAAAGAAGAATCCAAAGAAGTTTATGGTGAAGCGATTGATCGAGTGGGTACAATTGCAAAGAACTATCAAACAGATGTAGCTTTGTATAAGGGTCCTGAAGGCGCTGTTGCAGGTCATACAGAAGATTTAACATTTGAAAAAGAAGCTTCTATTCAAGTAAATAAACCAATTAAATTCGATAACTTTTCGGTGTTCCAAATGGACTTCCGATTGGATGAGTTAGCAACGATGACTTTCCAGTTACAGGATAAACAAACACAACAATCTTTTGGAGAATTTACAATCGATCTAGCTGATCCACAACCCATTTATGAACTAAATGATGGTTATAAAGTTGAAGTAATGGACTATTATGCAGACTTTACTGGATTTGAAGAAGGGGTTCCGCAATCTCAATCACCGCTTCCTAATAACCCAGCATTTCTAATCAAAATGTATAGCCCTGAATTTCCTAAAGGGGAAACAAGTTTTGTCATGATTAAAGAGACAGTAGAACCTTTAGGGGAAAACCAACATAAAATTGCATTCCAAAGTGTTGAGACAAGAGACGTATCTGGTTTAACAGTTCGTAAGGATTTAACACTTCCACTTCTTGCACTTGGAGGCCTTATCTTCATGATTGGTGTAGCACAAGGGGCTTACTGGAATCACCGTCGAATTTGGATTCAGTTATTAGAAGATGGACAAACGGTTATTGCCGCGCATACAAACAAAAACTGGTTGAGTGTTAAGAGAGATTTGGACAAGGTTACAGATGTAGCTCATCTTCCAAAATATCTAGATCAGCAAGATATAGATTCTTTAGAAGAAAAAGTGGATAAAGTGGAAGGAGTTTAACATAATGGATATGGCATCCTTAAGTAGTACATTATTATTTATAGCTTTTGTAGCATATCTTATTGCTACGTTTTTATTTGGAGGAGCAGTAAAATCTTCAAATACTCAAACTACCAAGTCCTTTGATAGATGGGGCAAATTAGCGATTACCGTTACCATTTTAGGATTTATCGCTAATATTGGTTATTTTATCACTAGATGGATTGCTGCAGGACATGCTCCTGTAAGTAATCTATTTGAATTTACTACTGCATTTGGGATGATGGTTGTAGGAGCATTTATTCTTATATACTTTATATATAAAACACCTGCTCTAGGATTGTTTGCTTTACCTATTGCCGTGTTAATCATTGCTTATGCAAGCATGTTCCCAACAGAAATTACACCTTTAATACCAGCTTTGAAAAGTTACTGGCTGACTATTCATGTAATTACTGCCGCAATGGGTGAGGCAATTTTAGCAATAAGTGCAGTAGCAGGATTTATATACTTGTTGAAAAATATTGACCTGACAAAAAAATCCAAAGAACGCTTTTGGATTGAGGCAGTTATGTATGTTTTAGTACTTGTTGTAGGATTTGTTGTTTCCACGCTGTCATTTTCACTTGCGGATTACAGTGCAGAGTACTCATATATAAGTAAAGATGAAACAGAGCATAATATTGAGTATACAATGCCAGCGCTTTTTGGTATGAATGAGTCAGTAGCGATTACAGAAGGTGCATTAGATCCACTTATTGAAATGCCACCACTAGTAAATGCTAAAAAATTAACTACTGTGGTATGGTCGATTCTAATCGGTTCTGTAATCTATTTATTACTTCGTTTAATATTACGTAAGCGTCTTGCAACTGTATTACAACCACTTACGAAAAAGTCTAATTCTCAATTGATGGATGAAATTGGTTATCGTTCCGTATTAATTGGATTCCCTGTGTTTACACTTGGGGCCTTAATATTTGCTATGATATGGGCACATGAAGCGTGGTCGCGTTTCTGGGGCTGGGATCCAAAAGAAGTATGGGCACTTATCACTTTCTTATTTTATGCAGTGTTCTTACATCTTCGCTTATCAAAAGGTTGGGAAGGTAAGAAGTCTGCTTGGATCGCTTTAATCGGATTCATCATAATTATGTTTAACTTGATTGCAGTAAATCTAATTTTAGCAGGATTACATTCATACGCTTAAAAAAGTGTAAGCTTTTATAAATGCTAACTAGACAGAAACGAAACAGAATGTGTGTACTTGTGGAAAGCTCTTTACTCTTTATATAACAAGGGGGGAAGGGCTTTTCTTTCATTTTGGATACAGTAATTGTACAATGTAAAGTAGATGTTGATAGAAAGGTTTGATAAAACTATGTCTGAAACAATTAAACTTCTAGTAGTTGAGGATGAAGAACGTATTCGTCGTCTTTTGAAAATGTATTTAGAGCGAGAAGGTTACGAAGTAGAAGAAGCTGAAAATGGGGAAGTCGCATTAAAGTTAGCCTTAGAATATGATTATAATTGTATCCTTTTAGATATAATGATGCCTGAAAAAGATGGTATAGAAGTGATGACAGAACTACGTGTTCATAAAGAAACTCCTATTATATTATTGACAGCTAAAGGGGAAGAAGCTAATCGCGTAGAAGGTTTTGAACTAGGAGCAGACGATTATATAGTGAAACCGTTTAGCCCTAGAGAAGTAGTGTTACGAGTAAAAGCTTTGTTAAAACGTTCTACTGCATTTGCACCTTCACAAGGATCGTCTATTTCTAAAGAAATAGTAGTTTTTCCACACCTTACAATAGATCATGATGCTCATAGAGTAACTGCAGATGGTGTAGAGGTAGGTTTAACTCCTAAGGAATATGAATTACTTTACTTCTTAGCAAAAGCACCAGACAAAGTATTTGATCGCGAGCAATTATTAAAAGAAGTTTGGCATTATGATTTCTTCGGTGATTTAAGAACAGTTGACACTCATGTAAAACGGTTGCGTGAAAAGTTAAACAGAGTTTCCGAAAAGTCTGCTAAAATGATTGTAACTGTATGGGGTGTTGGGTATAAATTTGAGGTTATAAATGAATAGACTTTGGAATAGTGTTGTCGGGAAGCTATGGGGAACCATATTGCTTCTCGTCTTATTTGTGTTATTTATTGTAACCGTTTTATTACTTGAATTTTTAGGAGATTTCCATACAGAACAAGCAGAGGACACCCTTCGCAAAGAAGCAGTGACCATAGGGAAAATAGTTGAGCAACATGAAAATGTAGAAGATTCGTTTGAAATAATCCGAGATATATTAGGTACAGAAACGAATACATTAATTGTACGTAATTCTGAGTCCATTTTTTTGTCTATCCATGAGGGCCTCAACAAAGAGGTAGTACAGGAAAAGATATTAGATGATAAGGACTTATCTAAAATATATACATCTAATGAACCAATCGTCAAAAAAATGCTAATGCCCGCTATAAATAGTGAGGATCGGATGGAAGATTATATTATTTTAGCCGCACCTTTAGAATCCAATAAAAATATCCATGGTGCTGTTTTTATCTATCAAAGTTTAGAGGTTGTCAGTAAAACGACAAATAGTACTACGAAAATTGTTTTCTTATCTGGATTTATCGCCTTACTTTTAACTACGATGTTCACATTCTTTTTAACTTCACGAATTACATTACCACTAAGATCTATGAGAGAAGCAGCAATCCAGTTGGCACAAGGTAATTTTGAGACAAAAGTTCCGTATCTTCAAAAAGATGAAATAGGAGAACTAGGAATCGCCTTTAACCAGATGGGTAAACAATTGAAGCATCATGTAGAAGTGATTAACCAAGAAAAGGAACAATTAGCAAGTATATTAACGTCTATGACAGATGCTGTTATTACTTTTGATACAAAATTTGAAGTTCAAGTTAAAAACCCTCAGGCAGATCTTCTATTGGATAAGTGGTATAAAAGTTTGGAAGCAACAGAAGATTCTAAACTTCCTGCTGAGCTCCAACACTTATTGGAATATGTGTTTGAAGTAAAAGAAGAGTTTGACGAAGAATTAGAGATTAAAGGATCCTATTTTGCAGCATCTATAAGCCTTTTATATTCAAGTGGAAATGTCGTGCGAGGAGCAGTAATCGTGCTTCGTGATATGACGGAACAACATCGTTTAGATAAAATGAGATCAGATTTTATCGCGAACGTATCCCATGAGTTAAGAACTCCAATTTCGATGCTTCATGGGTATTCAGAAGCAATAATCGATAATGTAGTGACCACGGAAGAAGACAAAAATGAAATGATGCGTATTATATATGATGAATCTAAGCGAATGGGAAGATTAGTAACCGAATTGTTAGATTTGGCACGCTTAGAGTCAGGATATCTTAGTATATATAAAGAGAACGTTCTAGTTGTTCCGACAATTGAAAGAATTACGCAAAAATTTGACCAGGCTGCTAAAGAAAAAGATATTGGCTTGTACTTTGAACATAACCTGACAGAAAACTTATCCATGCATCTGGATGAGGATCGTATGGAGCAAGTTCTAACCAATTTAATCGATAATGCACTTAGACATACTCCAGAAAATGGTTCTGTTACCGTACAATTGAGTATGACAAACGCACAGTTCGTTATAAAGGTTATCGACACAGGGTATGGGATTCCGAAAGAAGATCTTCCATATGTATTTGAACGTTTTTATAAAGCAGATAAAGCCAGAACAAGGGGAAAAAGTGGCACAGGCTTAGGATTGGCTATTGCTAAAAACATAGTAGAACGACATGATGGTGTGTTATCAGCGGAAAGCGAAATAGGGATAGGAACATCCTTTATCATTAAATTGCCAATAGAAGCTGTGTAACAAATACTTACTTGAAACGACTAATTGATAGAACGGGGGGAGCATATGAATGACTCCGTTTTCCACCGCTTGTATGATACCTATCATCAAGATGTTTTTCAGTTTCTCATATATTTGGTGAAAAATAGACAAACTGCGGAAGACTTGGTCCAAGAAGTATATGTACGAGTACTCAGAGCTTATAGTAGCTTCGAGGGGAAAAGTTCAGAAAAAACATGGCTATTCTCAATAGCCAAAAACATAGCAATTGACCATTTTAGAAAACAAGCTGTCCGGAAAAAGAGATTATTTGACTCATTTGACTGGGAAACGATGCAACTTGCATCTTCAGATATGCTACCGGAAGATTTAGTGCAGCTCAATGATGAGATGAGAACATTATTAGTTGCGTTGGATGATTGTACGGGAGATCAGAAAATGGTTATTATAATGCGGTATTTCCAGGAGCTTTCGATTGCAGAAACATCGGAAATCTTAAATTGGTCCGAAGGGAAAGTGAAGACAACGCAACATCGTGCAATAAAAGCACTTCGTGAGCGATTATCTGATAAGCAAAAGGAGGCAGATGTTCATCATGAGTGAGAAAAAAGCAGAAGACCGTGAATTAGATGAACTATTAAAAAAGATGCCCAAGTTTACAGATAAGCGCTCAAAAGAAGAAATTTACCAGCAGCTTAAGTCAAAAATAGAAACGCAAGAGAAATTTGAGCAACGTAAACGAATACAGGTGTCTATGAACAAATGGCTACCATTTATCATTTCTGTAGCATCTGTATTATTATTAACCGTACTCGTCTCTTCCTATATAAATAACAATGAGAGCTCCACAGCTGATACTGTCGAAGAATCGACCACAGCAGACGATCAAATGAGAACTCTAGAAGTACCAGAGGAATCCTCTATGGATGCTAAAGAAGAAGAATCTGTTGGTATGACAACTATGTCTGAAAAGTTAGCTCCTAGTGTAGAATTAGCCCCATTTGATAGGACTTTTACTTCTGTTTATGAGCAGGATTTAGGTGATGAAACGGTATTTCATTTTTCTCTATTGGAAAATGCGCTCACTGTACCAATCACGATTGTCATTCCTCAAGAGAAAATAGAAGCGGATTTTCCAAATATGGAACCTAGTAGCTTAGAATTATATAATCAGTATGCTTTGGAGATTGACGAAACTTCTCTTGGTTTCCAAGAATATCATCCTTACAAAGGCTACTTTATAGCAGAAGGTAAAATATTAAAACATTACTTACCAGCAGATCATGGCTACGATTCTGCACCTGGAACAGCTGTACCATACATCTCTTCAATCAATGAAGTCTTTACCGATTTTGATTCGTTCTTAAGAGTAAATGAGGACGGATCCCCAATCGAATGGGATCAAGTAGGGACTATAGATGAACCTTTGGTGTTAACTGGCACAGAGCAGAAGGTAAATTATTTTGCATATAAGGCTTTTAATCAGGAGACCTATTTAACACCAAACTTCAATAAAACTTTCAATACACTATTAGAAGCATTGCAGGGGATGAAAAATCCTGAAAATGAAATTTATACTTCTGTTATTCCGAATGATGTAACTTATTCAGTTAAGGAAGATAAGGGACTTGTTGTACATTTTGATGAGCCTTTAGATTTGGAATCACTAAATGCAAGTGAGGCATCCCGTTTGATAGAAGCTTTCTCGCTTACAGCTGCAAGCTTCAATCAAACTATCCGATTAGAGAATATCGTACAAGAAAAATGGAATGAAATAGATTTTTCTAGTCCACTTCCAGTTCCAGTGGGGCCAAATGGTTTTACTATGCAAACAATTCAATAATAAAAAATGCCAATGCTTATTAACTTAAGCTTGGCATTTTTGTTTTAAGATATATGTGATGGCATATACATTTGTGAAAATAGCCCATAATTAATCATCTTGCTAGTAAACTAGCGGATAGCCCAGCCCATACGAATTCAGCCCATAAGCGATCCGATACAGCCCTTAAACTTTATTATCGCCCATAACATAAATTTGCCTAGAATTCTCAGTTGCAAACAGGTCTGTTGCATATATTGTTTTAATTTGATAAAATGTTATTAATTCAAGATATATTCTTGGAGGACAACAAAATATTGATTCATCTTCGGGGCAGGGTGCAATTCCCGACCGGCGGTATTAGAAATTTATTTCTTCAGCCCGCGAACCTTAACAGGTTGATTTGGTTAAATTCCAAAGCCGACAGTATAGTCTGGATGGGAGAAGGTGAAGGTGCAGTCGTTTTTCGTATGCTTATACGGATACGCTTATTAAAGTGTACCTTGTTTCTCCCTTGAACTTCTATAAGTTCGAGGGATTTTTTAAGTATGCAAACGTTCTGAACCTTTCTTCTTGTGGAGTGAATCGCAAAAGGAGAGAGGATTTATGTTAAAAGGCAAAACGCGAATGCTTATTGCAGTCGCAATGCTGAGTAGTATTTCTTTTGTTTTAATGCTACTTGCATTTCCATTACCGGTTTTACCGGCTTATTTAAAGGTGGACTTTAGTGATATACCAGCATTAATCGCTGCAATTACAATGGGACCAGTTGCAGGAATTTTAGTCGCATTTTTAAAAAATGTGCTAGATTGGTTATTTGCAGGAAGTCCAACTGGTGTACCTGTTGGTCATATGGCTAACTTTGTAACTAGTATCTTGTTTATCACACCTGTGTATTTGATTTATCGCAAAGTTACTTCGTCCAAAGGCATTATGGCAGGACTCGGAGCAGGTACAGTCTCTATGGCTATTGGGATGAGTGTACTAAATTATTATGTGTTTTTACCAATGTACGCTTATTTCTTAAATTTCCCTATGGAAACAGGCACTGCTTTGTTTAATACGATCATTTTTGGTATATTACCATTTAATCTTATTAAAGGTATATTAGTAACGATCGTGATGATTGTTTTATTCAAACGAATGAAGCCATTGCTTGATAAAGTAACTAGTTCATATATGAAACCTAATACAAATTAACAAAAAGTTGTTTCTCCACTAGGAGGAACAACTTTTTTTGAAAGAAAATATACTTGGTTCATGGAGCTGAAAAGAAAGAATGATAATACTGATTTTCGCTTCAGGCGGACGCTTTCCGCGGGCTTGCGCTACAATCAAATAAACGAGTAGTACCCAACAAGAAGATTTAACATAGCTTATCGCTTAAGTCAGAAGGGTGGTAAAATCTTAGAAATGGAAAAATTATTTGTATTCACTTTTGAATTAAATGTTATTCTCCATTGATAGATGAAGAAGGTAGATTTCTCGTACATTAGTGGAAATAAAGAGAAATAGTAAGTGTTGCCAAAATAAAGAAGTAAACGAGTGAGCGAACTTGCATCTTCGGGCTCGCACGATGCGGGTCAGGCAGTCGTTGCGACAGGATGTCGCGTACTTAGACTGTCATCCATCACCTCTAAGAATAAGAAAGTATCTTATCTCTAGTTATCTAAAAACGCCCTTACCTGTTTCTAAATGTTGTAGAAGGGGGAGACAGTCAAACGATAGTAATAAGTCTGTCCAAAGCCATGCGAAAACAATTGAAACGGATATTGACCGACCTAGCGTCTATTTGTCTGATATTATTAGAATGAAAAATGGTGATTATGACAAAGTCACAACCACCATTCCATATACTATTCGTATTTCAGTGCGTCGCCTTCGAATGATTCATCTGCGACTTTAATAGAATCAGTAGGACAGCCTTCAAAAGCGTCTTCCATATCTTCCATTAGTTCTTCTGGAACTTCTGTTGTACCCATGTTATTATCTAAAATAACGAAGGCAATACCTTCATCATCATAGTCATAAATATCTGGGGCAGCGGCTCCACATGCTCCGCACGCTATACATGTATCTTTATCTACAATTGTATATTTTGCCATTATTATATTCTCTCCTTTATAACTACTAACACGAATATGCTATCGTATTCATTCTAAAGATGTTTTCCCTATATTTCAACCAAAATACTTCAGAAAAGAGAGGTATTCCTATGCATTTTCATCAAATATTACTATTTATTATACATAAGTTATCCGGACAACGTTCTGAGAATGCTCCTTATTATTTATTAAAAGGTAAAAAATCAGGACAAACTATTCAAGATGTGACATATTTTCAACTTCATGCTTTTTTCTCTATTCTTCCACAATTATCGAAGGAAGACTATGATATTGGAATTAATGAGTTGCATAACCGTGATCTAATTCAGGTAGAGGAATCACTCGTCTATATTACAGAAAAAGGAATAGCTACAGTAGGGGAAGGTAAAGAGTTTCTATTCAATGGCTGGGAATACAGAGGAAGGGAACAATTATTTTGGGAAAGATTAGACTTAGTGATCCAAACTTTGTCCCAGTTCCAAGCAAAAGAGAAAAAATTTGTGCCAAACCAAAAGGATATGGCTATTCAGAATTTCGTCAAAGACTTCCTCATTCAACATAACTTTCGTGAATTTAACTTGAGTAATGATCTAAAGCAAGAGATATTCCGATTGCTTGAAAATCCTTTGTTAAATGATTTACACAGGACATTATTTGTTTATCGACTTAGTGGATATAACAAAACTGGCTTGACTTGGGAACAATTGTCTCGTTACTATGATTTAACTGATATGAACGCAAAGATAAATTTCTTAGAGTGCTTACATAATATATTGGACAATATTGATATAAATACTAGTCCTTTGTTGTTTTCTTTAGCAAAAGGTATTCATCTAGACACTCCTCTCACAGATTCTGCTTTTAAAACGAATAGCCTTTTTGAAAAAGGGTATACAATGGAGGAAATAGCTAGAATAAGAAAGTTAAAGATTAACACAATAGAAGATCATGTAATTGAAATAGTTTCATCCGATAAAAATTTCTCTGTTTCGGCATTTATATCGAGTGAGCAAGTTGAAAAGATTCTTCATTTATCCAAAGAGTTACATACGAAAAAGCTTACTGTGATAAAAAATAGATTACCCGAACTAACTTATTTTCAAGTACGTTTAGCACTAACAAAGGGAGAACAAATTCATGGATAAATTAAATGAAATTCTTCAGAAAAGATTTGGCCATGCTACTTTTCGTGCTGGTCAACAAGAAATAATTGAACAAATAATAGAAAAAAAAGATGTTATCGCAATACTTCCTACAGGAATGGGGAAATCACTTCTCTACCAACTACCTGCTTATCTGATGGAAGGTACTGTGGTTATTGTGTCACCTCTTTTGTCCCTTATGCAAGATCAAGTGGAACAATTGAAAATACTTGGTGAAAAAAGAGTTATTGCTATTAACTCCTTTTTATCTTTTCAGGAGAAGGAGATGGCTATTCGTCGATTAGCTGACTATAAATTCATATTTACTTCTCCCGAGATGCTGCAAAATGAACAATTTAACCTAGCACTTCGAAAACTTTCTATTGCTTATGTAGTGGCAGATGAAGCACATTGTATCTCACAATGGGGCTTTGATTTTAGACCAGATTATTTAAGGATTTCCACTTGGCTCCAATCAATTGGTTCGGTGAACGTTCTAGCCTTAACGGCTACTGCGACAGCCGAAGTGGTGGATGATATTAAAAAAACTCTACAAATGAATGCACCATTTGAATATATTCATTCACTTGATCGACCGGCTATAGCCTATGAAATGATAGAGGTAGATAACCAACAACAAAAAATGAAGTGGATACTAGGCAGAGTCACCTCCACAGAGGGACCAGGAATAATTTATACACAGTCTCGTAAAAAGACAGAGACATATGCAGCAGCACTGCGAGAACAAGGAATTTCAGTTGGATTTTATCATGCTAAAATGGAACAAAGTGATAGAATATTAATCCAGCAGCAATTTCAGCAAGGGCAACTAGAGTGGATCTGTGCGACAAATGCATTTGGAATGGGTATACACAAAGATAATATAAGACAAATTATTCATGATCATATTCCAACTTCGATTGCGGGGTACATGCAAGAGGTTGGAAGGGCAGCGAGAGATGGAAAACAAGCAATCGCTTCTCTTTTGTATACTCCAACGGATGTGGAGCAAACTTTTTACGTTACGATGCAAGACTTCCCTGAGGAACAAGATATTCAAATTGCCTACCAATCTTCTTATTCTGATATCGAACAAGCAGAAACAACGACCCGAATTCTTACTTACTGGAAAGAACGTTTAAACGAACATGAAACAATTGAATTATTTAAGGATATAAAACAAAAAAAGTGGCAGGATATACAAAAATTTTATACCATGATACGAAATGATATATGTATAAGACAACAACTACTTCATTATTTTGACCAAAGATTGATAGAGAAACCGTACTATTGTTGTTCCAAATGTAAGATGGAAGCTGCGAATATTTTACAAAAACGAACAGAGGAAAAGAATAGTCAAGAAGAATTAAATTGGAAAAAAAGGTTAAATATCCTCCTTCCTACATAATACATTTGATAAGTTTACTTTTTCTACAATATTCGTCATAATAGAAGTAGAAATGATGGCAGAAATGGAGTTTGAGTAAAATGAACCAAGATGATTACCAAAAAAAAATCGACGAACATCGACAATCCATAGGACAAGATGACGATTCTAATAACATGCGAAGAAGTAGAAGTTTAAATAAGAAACCCAAGAAGAAATCTAAAAACCTATTAATTCCTACCGTATTTTGTGTTTTCATATTAATACCAGTTAGTATATTTATCTATGTACAATTTTTCTATCAAGCCGATCCAAACAAGGCGGAAGTAGTGAAAAATGATGCGATACATGTTGAAACACAATCAATTAATAACGGAACAAAAAAAGACGAAACAAAAGAAGAAGTGACTCCAACAGAACCTGTTACTCCTGAAACAACGGAGCAGCAAGCAGAAAAGCCTGCAGAAGTAGTCAAAGAGGAGCCAAAAAAGGTAGTTGTGGAAGAGCCTAAGAAAGAACCAGCGGCGGTGGAGAAAACGGAACCTACCGAAGTTGCTAGTTCTAGAACGCATATCGTAAAGGAAAATGAAACACTATATCGGATAGCGGTCAATTATTATAAGGATGGAAATGCTGTCGAAAAGATAAAGTCTGCTAATGGCCTGTCTTCAAATGAAATTTCAGTTGGTCAAAAGTTAGTACTACCTTAAACATAGAGAAAGAAGGATATTTCTTTTAAATGTTGAATATATAAAGTATATCCTAAGTTGGAAGAGGTGCTAAAATGTTTGTAAAAAGTGTTATGATCCCAAAAGAAAAATGTGTAACAGTTCAAGTAGGTACAATAGTCTCATCGGCTCTTCGTCTACTTGAAGAAAAAGAAATGGATGCTTTACCTATTTTAGATAATGGGAAATATGTTGGTATGTTCAACAAATATCTTTTATATAAAGCTCATTTTTATAGTAAATTGGATAAAGAAGCTTTCATGGAGCAAACGAAAGTTACGGATATTATGACAAACGAAGATGTTTTTGTTGGTTACGAGGATGTTTTCGAAAACGCAATGATTAAGCTTCATGATTTCCCAGTCCTTGCTGTTGTTGAGGAAGGGAAGTTCCTTGGATTAGTTACACGCTATGATGCAGTAGAACAGTTTAAAAGTGCATTTGGTATGAATAGTAAAGGAACGCGTATTACATTCACCTCGGTGGAATCAGAAGGACGGATTCAAAAAATGACAGATGTCCTTCATAAATACCATGCCTCTGTTATTTCAATCGTAACTTTTGATGAGACCGATAAATTATTTAGACGCATTGTTTTAAAGATTGAAAATGATTCAAAAATGGATCGAATTTTAGCTGATTTAGAAAAGTCAGGTTTCCGTGTACTACACATTGATAAAGAAGAGTAGAATGATCAATTGCACAAGTGCAGGGCAGGGGAATTTCCCTGTCCTTTTCCATGTTGTTTGGGGGTATAGAATTGGTTGTATGGATTATTAGTGTTTTGTTGTCTATCGTAATTTTGCTTTTCTTATATATGTTATTTTTAGCTTTTCAAACTAACGTTCATACCCATTCTTTGTATATCAATGAGTGGACAAAAGATATTCAATTTCGTGTCTTTTTCATATCAGATATTCACAGAAGAAAAATAAGTGATAAGCTAATTCAAAGCCTCATCGGTAAAGTAGATATAGTTGTAATAGGTGGAGATTTGACGGAAAGAGGCGTTCCTTTAGAAAGAACAAATGAAAATATTAAGCAGCTTGCTAAGCTTGGAAATACTTGTTACGTATTTGGGAATAATGACAGAGAAGTTGGTGCGCAGAACTTAAGTGATATCTTAGAAGCACATGCTGTTTATATATTGGAAAATCGGTCTGTTGAGTTTGAAAAAGATAAATTTTCCTTACGCATTGTTGGGATTAACGATGGTTTCGAAGGGAATGTAAAAATGTATGAGGCTTTCAAGGATGTTAAAGAATCCGATGTCATCGTTTTTGTCACCCATGCTCCAGCCTATTTCAATAATGCTAAAAAAATAAGTAAGCCACATCTTCTGTTAGCTGGTCATCTGCATGGCGGCCAAATACGCTTTGGACCATTTGGAATTTATGAAAAAGGAAGCTATAGAGAAAAAGAAAATAGTGCTGAACTCATTAGCAATGGTTATGGCACAACGGCAGTTCCACTTCGACTTGGAGCGAAATCTGAATGCCATCTCATTACCATTAGTGGAAGACATTAAGTGAATAAAAGAAAGGAAGTTTTTTGGGTGTATCAACAAGTAGATGTATTAATAGTAGGGGGAGGTCCTTGTGGGTTATCAGCTGCTATTTCTACACAAAATATTGGACTAAAAACCATCGTAATTGAAAAGGGAAATGTTGTAGAGGCTATTTATAATTATCCTACACATCAGACCTTTTTTAGCACAAGTGAAAAATTATCAATAGGTGATGTTCCATTCATAGTAGAAGAGAGAAAACCAAAACGAAATCAAGCTTTGGTTTACTACCGAGAAGTAGCAAAACTTAAAAACATTGATGTTCATAAATACGAACAAGTTCTAAAAGTAGAGAAACAAGAAAATAATTTTTTAGTATATACATCTAAAGAAACTTATTTGGCAACGTATGTAGTCATTGCAACTGGCTATTATGATCATCCAAATTATATGAACATACCAGGCGAGGAATTAGCAAAAGTTCGTCATTATTTCAAAGAGGGGCATCCCTACTTTGGATTAGATATATTAGTAATAGGTGGGAAAAATTCTGCGATAGATGCAGCCTTAGAACTGAACAAAGCAGGAGCCAATGTTACAGTAGCATATAGAGGAAATGAGTATTCACCAAGTATAAAACCTTGGGTACTTCCAGAGTTTGATGGTCTTGTAAGAAATAAGGAAGTACAAATGCACTTTAATACAGAAGTAATAGAAATAGGGGCATCTGAGGTAACGCTAAAGAGTAGTCAAACAGGCGAGTTTCAAATACCGAATGACTTTGTATTTGCAATGACTGGGTATCATCCTGATCATGCATTTATAAGGGAAATGGGTGTGGATATTGACGAAGTTACAGGTAGACCATCCTTTGATGCAGAAACAATGGAAACAAATGTAGAAGGAATTTTCATAGCAGGTGTTATTGCTGCAGGGAATAACGCAAATGAAATTTTCATTGAAAATGGACGATTCCATGGGGATCAGATTGCAAACGAAATTAAAAGAAAAAATAATAAGCAAACTGACTAACCCAAAAATCAAAATCATCCATCCGCAAGTATCAGTACATTAAGAGCGAGTATTCAGCAATTGAACGTAAGTAAAAGACGTCTCTCTCCAAATCCCTATAAACACTATTAACCAACATAAAAAAGGTAGCATGACGTAAACTCAGTTACGTCAGCTACTCTTTTTTTATCTTCCTAAAACACAACTCAAAAAATATACTCAATCGCTTTTAGCGGATCAGGATGGTTCAGTGCAATTAGTAAAGCAAGGCGAGCTTTTTGTCCATTTAATCCTTGCGCAAAAATCACACCTGCATCTTTAAGACCTTTTCCGCCACCTTTATAACCATACACATCTTGCGCAATCCCATTAAAGCATCTGGAAACTAATACAATCGGAATCCCTTTATTTAATGTTTCTTCTATCACAGAGACAAGGCGAGGGGGTACATTTCCTTGCCCTAAACCTTCCAATACTATTCCATCATATCCAAGATCAATCGATGCTTGTAGCAAGTCTGGCTCCATTCCTGCATACACTTTAAACAATGCAACTTTTTTATCGATATGCTCAATTGGAAAAACAAGACGATGATTGGGAGAATGGTGAAAATGTACTATTGATTTAGATATAAATCCTATTGGACCATATTGCGGACTCTGAAAAGTACTAACATTGCTAGCGTGAGTCTTCGTCACATTTTCTGCAGTATGTATTTCATCGTTTAATACCACTAGTACACCTTTCATTTTTGCATCATCCGAAGAAGCCACTTGTATCGCTGATAACAAGTTATATAGCCCGTCAGCTCCTATCTCATTGGATGAACGCATGGCACCTGTAAGTACAATGGGAATGTCCGTATCTACTGTGAGATCCAAAAAGTAGGCAGTCTCTTCTAATGTATCTGTACCATGTGTAATAACAACCCCATCAATATTGTCCGATAAAATATATTGGTCAATAAGCTGTTTTAGCTCCATCATCTCGATAGGTGTTATATGAGGAGAAGGGAGATTAAAAGCATCTATTTCCACAATATTAGCTAATGATCTAAGTTTTTCTGCCTCGATTAAAAGTGGATTTTGATCTGCTGGTACAACAGCTCCTGTTTCTGCATGTACTTGCATGGATATCGTACCACCTGTGTGAATTAATAAAATAGTTTTCATAGTGAGTAAGTACCTCCCAAAATTTGCGTATTTAAGGTATAATAGTAATAATGAAATGGAAGGAGTAAGTTTATGTTTATACTACTTTCCGTTGCAATAGCCCCTGCTTTAGCACTGTTAAGCTATTTTTACTTGCGAAAAGAAATTTCTGCAGAACCCTCCAGATTATTGTTACATACATTTATATATGGCGCCATATTAACGTTTCCAATTTTATTTATTCAACATGTTCTTCAAGAGGAACAGATCTTTTCTTCTCTATTTATCCATCAAGCTATTGTAACGAGTGCACTAGAAGAGTTTTTTAAATGGCTAGTTCTAATTGTCGCTATCTACAAACATGTGGAATTCGATGATCCCTATGATGGCATATTATATGGTGCTAGCGTAGCACTAGGTTTTGCGACTGTGGAAAATATACTATATTTATTGAACTTTGGTATGGATGAAGCTATCTTACGTGCAATTCTACCTGTTTCCAGTCATGCGCTATTTGGTGTTTTAATGGGATATTATATCGGTAGAGCGAAATTTACTACTTTAACTAAATCTCGTTATGAAATATTGTTTGCATTAATAGCACCGCTATTCTTACATACTATTTATAATAGTATATTAAGTATTACAGGACTAGAGCTTTTATTGATGGTACCATTCATGTTGTTTTTGTGGTTGTTTAGTTTATCCAAAGTTAAAAAAGCTCATGTTCTATCTCGTAGAAAAAGATATGCAAATCATGAATATTATGTAGAAGAAAAAGTCTAGCAAATGCTAGACTTTTTTTGTATAATTTGGCGCATCTTACTCCATGCTAAGAAAAAAGGAGAGATGTCGTTTGAAACAACTAAAGTACATCCTGATCAGTTTACTATTTTGTACATTCAGTTATTCGTTTATCAGTGAGCAACCAACTACCCAGGCTTTTTCTGCTCAGACATTAGAACGAGGTGCCTATGGAGACGACGTTATTGAACTCCAGGCAAGATTACAGTATATCGGATTTTATAAGAGTGACATAGATGGCAAGTTTGGTTATAGTACCTACTGGGCATTAAGGAATTTCCAGGAAAAATACGGTCTGCCGATAGATGGACTATTAGGACAAGACACTAAGAAAAAACTTGTAGGTGTTTCGGATTACGATAAAAAATTTGTACACGATCAAATAAATAAAGGAAATAGTTTTACGTATTACGGTGGGATTGATTTAGATAAACAAGTAAAAAACAAAAAAGAAGAAAGTACAAATATGCAATTGCCACCACAATATTCGGAAAAAGATTTGAAATTGATTGCAAATGCTGTATATGGAGAGTCGCGTGGAGAGCCTTATGAAGGACAAGTGGCAGTTGCTGCGGTAATTCTAAATCGTGTTGAACATCCTGAATTTCCAAATACAGTTTCGGAAGTAATCTTTCAACCTTTAGCCTTCACTGCAGTAGCGGATGGACAGATTTGGCTTGAGCCAAATGAACGGGCTAAGGAAGCAGTATTAGATGCACTCAACGGTTGGGATCCTACTGAAAATGCTATTTATTACTTTAATCCGAAAACAGCAACTAGTAAGTGGATTTGGAGCCGACCACAAATTAAAACAATTGGACAGCATATATTCTGTTCATAAGGAGATAAAATGAAAAAAACTATATGGGTTATCGTGTCTTCTGTTGCTGTAGTCTTCCTTGTGTATCATTTCTCTGTTCAGTCTCAAAATAATAGGCTTGAGAATGCATTAGCAGTACAATATTCAAATCAATTGACCTCAGCTTCAGAGAAATTGACGAAGCTAACAGAATCCGTAGATCAGACAATGCTGTTTACCGATAAGGAAGCATTAGAGCAGCCTTTAGATGATGTGTGGAGGATTTCCTCGGATATAAGAACTTCGATAAGTGCATTGCCGATAAATAACGAAACATCTGCTATATGGATGAATTATCTAAACAGATTAGGAAATGGTGCTGCACAGGTCAAAGATGGCAAGGTTCCTATTGAAGAATGGCAAAAAAATATGGCTGGTGCTAGAGAAAACTTGCAGGAACTTTCAAATCAGTGGGCATTTACAAACAAAGACGGTGGGAGTAAGGATTATATTGTTAAAGCATTTGTTCAGAACAAATTAGATCAAAATGGCGAAAAGAGTTGGAAGTCGCTAGGTAACTCAGTGAAAGCTTATACAGAAAGCGATTTCCCAATGACTGCAAGTGAGGCAGATCAACAAAAGAAAAAAGATTTACAGCATATTAAAGACGCCGATATTACATCAGCGGAAGCAAAAGAAAAGTTCTTTAAATTGTTTCCAGAATTTAAGGATGCAAAGATTCACATAACGGAAAGCTCACAGGATGCCCCTTATCCTTTTTACCATATCCAATTTCATGAAGGTATTCGTATAGGATACGCAGATTTGACTAAAAAAGGCGGACATTTACTATCCTTTTTAATGGAAAGACCTTTTGAAAAGACGACTATAACTGTGCAGCAGATGAAAGACAAGTCCGCTGAGTATATGAAAAATTTCGGATTTACTGATACGGAAATGGTTGAATATCGTGAAAATTCAATTGCTTGGCATTTATCATTTGCAAGAAAAGCGCAGGATAACGATGCTTTAATTTATGCAGATGGAATCCAATTAAAGATTGCGAAGGATAATGGAGAATTGCTTGGCTTAAATGCGATGGAATACATTCAAAAAGAAAAAATTGATAAACAAAAAATAGTACCAATCGATAAAGCAGAGCTTTTTTCAAGTAACTTTTCGGTAGAAGAAGAGCGATTAGCATATGTGGAAAATAAACAGCTACAACAACGTTTGGCCTATCAATTGATAGCTGTAAACGAGTCTATTGGCACATATAAAATTTATATTGATACTGAAAACCACGAAATTTTACATGCAGAAAAACTTCCGTAGAGCTTTTTTCTATAGAATTATATCCATTTCAGTGTCATAATAGAAAATATATTATGACACTAAAAGAGGATTGCCTATGAAAATCAAACTTGGTACACAATTAATATTAGAGCCAACCTTTACGGATAAAACGGAAAAATATCAATGTAAAGTTGTGGATTTAGATGATCAATTTATATATATCGACTATCCCATGGATACACTTTCCAATAGAACAGTTTTCCTAATGGATGGTATGCAGCTTAGAGCGAGCTTTGTAGAAGAATCTAAAGCCGTTTATGCATTTCAAACAGAGGTCCTAGGTAAAAAGTCTAAACAAATACCGATGATTAAGCTTGCATTACCGCCGGATTCGGAATTTTTGCGAATTCAGCGAAGAGATTTCGTCCGTGTTAATACTTCTATTGATATATCCGTTCAATTCGAAGAGGAAAGATACCAATTTGTCACAGATGATGTAAGCGCTGGAGGAACAGCAATTATTTTAAACACGCCAGTAAATTTTAAAGCAGGTGATGAAGTCTCTTTGTTAATTCCATTGTTGTTTAATAATGGAGATATTAAATACGTCTCCACACTAGCACAAGTGATTAGAATATGGGATAAAGGTTCTTTAACCATCGCTTCTTTACATTTTACGGATACAGATGACTTAGACAAACAACAAATTGTAAGATTCTGTTTTGAACGTCAACTATTGATCCGAAAGAAAACAATGAGTTAAATCAAAATAGAGGTTACCCAGAAGTTAAACTTTTGGGTAACCTCTTCAAATTTGAAGGAAAAAACAAGTTATATTTTAGAAGCTTGCTTTTTCCTCATTAATGCTGTTCTATGATAAAATGTATAGGAATAGAGTGGAGGCAAATAAAGTGAAAAAACAAATACAAATAGCCATAGATGGCCCAGCAGCAGCAGGTAAGAGTACGATAGCAAAAAAAACCGCAGAGTTATTAGGTTATACATATGTAGACACAGGTGCAATGTACAGGGCAATCACGTATAAAGCATTACAACAAAACATAGATTTGCTAGATGAAGATAAATTAACTGCTTTATTAAAAGAAACTATAATTGAGTTAAAGCCTTCTCCAGAGGGTCAATTAGTATTTCTTGACCAAGTGGCTGTTACGGACGAAATTCGTTCTAAAGAAGTAACATCTTCTGTATCGGCTGTTGCTGCACATGCAACGTTACGGGAAGAAATGGTTAAGAGACAAATGCAAATGGGTAAAAACGGTAGCATCGTGATGGATGGTAGAGATATAGGTACCCATGTATTAAAAGATGCTGAGCTGAAGATATTTATGAGCGCCAGTGTAGAAGAAAGAGCGAATAGAAGATATTTAGAAAACCAAAATAGAGGAATTGAAACAAACTTAGAAGAACTTAAACAAGAGATTGCTTTACGAGACAAGCTAGATAGTGAAAGACAAGCATCGCCATTGATCCAGGCAGAAGATGCTATTTATATAGATACAACATTATTAACAGTTGATGAAGTATCAAATAAAATTATGCAACTAGCAAAAGAAAGGATGTCTTAATTTGAATCTATATTCGTTTGCAAAGACGGTTGTTTTTTCAGCATTAAAACCACTTTATAGATTTGAAGTTATTGGAACAGAACATTTCCCAAAAGATGGAGGGATTTTGTTATGTTCTAATCACATTAATGCTTTGGATCCACCGGTGGTAGGCATACTAGCACCACGACCTGTGCACTTTATGGCAAAAGCAGAATTATTTAATGTACCCCTTTTAAAAGGTATATTACCTGGCGTTAACGCCTTCCCGGTGAAAAGAGGGCTAAGTGACCGAGACGCACTTCGAACAGCTATTAAACTCTTAAAAAGTGGGGAAGTTGTAGGCTTATTTCCGGAAGGAACTAGAAGTAAAGATGGAAAGCTAGGAAAAGGATTTAGTGGAGCAGGGTTCTTTGCTTTACGCGGGGAAGCTAATGTTGTTCCTTGCGCAATAATTGGCCCCTATAAACCTTTTAAAAAGTTAAAGGTAGTCTATGGTGAACCAATTGATATTGCGCCGTATCGTGAAAGAAAAGCTTCTGCTGATGAAGTTACTGAAAAAATAATGGAAAAAATAGCTGAGTTATTAGAAGCACATCAGTCTAAATAGTTAGAATCTTTTCGTTTTTAAAGTGCTTCCTTTTGTAATTCTGTATCAGTTCGCATAAAATAGAATAGAAACGCTGTGAAGGAGGAATATCATATGTCTGAAGAAATGAACTTAAACGACACGAATGAGTTTAAAGAGGGTGAACTAGTAAAAGCAACGGTTGCACAAGTAGATGAAAAGTCTATCATTGTAACAATTGAAGGAGCACCTTTTGACGGGATAGTACCTATAAGCGAACTATCTAGCTTGCATATTGAAAAAGCATCCGACTCCGTTTCCATAGGTGACGAATTAGAGCTAATGATTACCAAAGTGGAAGAAGCTAACTTTGTCCTTTCTAAAAGAAGAGTAGATGCAGAAAAAGCTTGGGATAGATTAGAAAAACAATTCCAATCTGGAGAAATAATTGAAACAGAAGTAAAAGAAGTTGTAAAAGGCGGATTAGTAGTAGATTTAGGTGTCCGTGGATTTATACCTGCTTCCCTAATAGAGGATCATTTTGTAGAATCCTTTGAAGATTATAAAGGGAAGGTAATGACCTTTAAAATTGTAGAACTTGAAAAAGAGAAAAATAGACTTATCCTGTCCCATAAAGCAGTTGTTGAAGCTGAAAAATCAGTTAGCAAACAACAAACATTTGAGTCCATTAAAAGTGGGGATATTTTGACGGGTACAGTACAACGTTTAGCTTCGTTTGGCGCATTTGTCGATATAGGTGGAGTAGATGGACTTGTTCATATTTCACAAATTTCGTACGAGCACTTAGACAATGTTACGGACGTTTTAACCGAAGGGCAAGAAGTTAAAGTAAAAGTATTATCGATCGATCGCGATGCCGAAAGAATTTCTTTATCCATCAAAGATACACTGCCTGGTCCTTGGTCTGTGGTAGAAGAAAAAGTTGCAAAAGGAGCAACACTTACTGGGAAAGTGAAGCGTCTAGTTTCATACGGTGCATTCGTAGAAGTATTCCCAGGAGTTGAAGGTTTAGTGCACATTTCGCAAATTGCACATAAGCATATTAGCAATCCACAAGAAGTTTTAAAAGAGGGCGAAGAAGTACAAGTTAAAGTACTAGATGTTAATAGTGCTGAAAAACGTCTCTCCTTAAGTATTAAAGAATTACTTGAAAATGAAGATAAATACAACATAGAAGATTATCAAATGCCAGAAGAATCACGTGGGTTTTCTATAAGTGATGTATTAGGAGACAAGCTGAAAGGCTTCACTAATAATAACTAACATAATATACGATCTTAAACAGGTGACTTCAATAAAGTCGCCTGTTTTTGTCTTTTTGTTGTATAATACAACATAGACGAAGTTGGAAGGATGAAAAAGTAATGACAAAACCAGTAGTAGCAATCGTTGGTAGGCCTAATGTCGGCAAATCGACTATATTTAATCGAATCGTAGGAGAGCGTGTATCTATCGTGGAAGATATTCCAGGTATTACACGTGATCGTATATATAGTTCTGCCGATTGGTTAACAAATGAATTTAATATCATTGATACAGGTGGTATAGAACTTAGCGACGAACCGTTTTTAGAACAAATTAAGCAACAAGCAGAAATAGCGATGGACGAAGCAGATGTAATCATCTTCTTAACTAACGGTCGCGAAGGAATTACAGCAGCAGATGAATATGTTGCAAAAATTTTATATAAAACGAAAAAACCAATCGTTTTAGCTGTTAACAAAATAGACAATCCGGATATGCGTGAAATGCTTTATGACTTTTACGCTTTAGGACTGGGAGAACCTTTCCCAATCTCAGGTTCTCATGGACTTGGTCTAGGAGATTTACTAGATGAAGTAGCGAAAAACTTCCCAGATGTAGAAGATGTAGACTACGGGGAAGAAGTTATTAAGTTTTCTCTAATTGGGCGTCCTAATGTAGGGAAATCTTCTTTGGTCAACGCATTTTTGGGACATGATCGTGTAATCGTAAGTGAAATCGCTGGGACAACAAGAGATGCGATTGATACGGAATACTCTTTTGATGGTCAAGAATACGTAATGATTGATACAGCAGGTATGCGTAAAAAAGGGAAAGTATATGAAACAACTGAGAAATACAGTGTTTTACGTGCATTAAAGGCGATTGAACGATCTGACGTTGTTTTAGTTGTTCTGAATGCTGAAGAAGGTATTCAAGAACAAGATAAAAAAATTGCTGGTTACGCTCATGAAGCCGGTAAGGCAGTTATTATCGTGATGAACAAATGGGATGCTATTGAAAAAGACGATAAAACGATGAATGTAATGACAAAGAAAATTAGAGATCATTTCTTATTCTTGGATTATGCTCCGATTGTTTTCGTTTCAGCTAAAACAAAGCAACGTGTTCATGCACTTCTACCAGTTATCAATCAAGTAAGTGAAAATCATGCAATGCGTGTTACGTCATCTGTTCTGAATGAAGTTATAGAAGATTCTGTTGCAAGAAATCCGGCTCCAACTGATAAAGGGAAACGTCTGCGTATTTACTATGCAACTCAAGTGGCTATCAAACCACCAACTTTCGTGGTATTTGTTAATGAACCTGAGATGATGCATTTTTCTTATGAAAGATTTTTAGAAAATCGTATTAGAGAATCCTTTGATTTTGAAGGAACTCCAATTCGTATTATTACGCGCGCAAGAACTTAATCCTATTAGTTTTAAAGGAGCGAAATAGCGATGGAAAAAGTAACTGTATTGGGTGCAGGAAGCTGGGGAACAGCCCTAGCTATGGTTCTTGCAAACAATGAACATGACTGTTTACTGTGGTCCCATAGAGAGGATCAGGCAACAGAAATAACTACAAATCATACCAATAAAAAATATTTACCTGAGACTATTTTACCGACTAATTTAAAGGCTACTAGTGACTTTCAGCAAGCGATTCAACATGCAAATGTTATTGTCATTGCTGTTCCCACTAAAGCTATTAGAGAAGTTTGCCAAAATATGCTACCTTTCTTAGCTGAAAAGAAGCTATTTGTACATGTTTCGAAAGGTATTGAACCTGATTCCCTAAAAAGAATATCAGAAATGATTGCGGAAGAACTGTCAGAGGATGTTACAGAAGCAATCGTTGTATTGTCTGGGCCAAGTCATGCAGAAGAGGTTGTCTTAAAGCATCCAACAACGATAACAGTTGCAAGTGAAAATATGGTTGCTGCCGAAAAGGTTCAAGATTTGTTTATGAACAAATCTTTCCGCGTCTATACTAACGACGATGTTATTGGTGTAGAAATTGGAGCAGCACTCAAAAATGTAATTGCTTTAGCCGCTGGGATAGTAGATGGATTAGGTTACGGTGACAATGCAAAAGCTGCACTCATTACGAGAGGTCTAGCTGAAATATCCCGTTTAGGTATTAGTCTAGGTGCTCAACCTTACACGTTCTCTGGATTAACAGGTATGGGTGACTTAATCGTAACCTGCACTAGTGTGCATTCTAGGAATTGGCGTGCTGGTAATATGTTAGGTAAGGGAGCTACACTTAATACAGTGTTAGAAGAGATGGGTATGGTTGTAGAAGGTGTGCGTACTACAAAAGCAGCATATCAACTAGCTACAAAGCAACAAGTGGACATGCCTATTACTAAAGCTCTGTATTCTGTCTTATTTGAACAGGTCAATCCTAAAGAGGCTGTAGACATCCTTATGCATCGTACAAAGAAGCATGAGTTAGAAGATTATAAAACGTTCTAAAATTGTCACAAATGGAAAGAGTTGTTGTTAAAAACAACTCTTTTTTGACTGTATACTAGAAATATTATTTTTATTAAAGCTTCTTTTCCATGTTCCTTCTGAACTTTTTGTTATACTCTGTCTAGCTCCTGTACAATGTATGTTACAGAAGCCTTTTGTCAGAATTACATAGGCGCTTGCTCAATTCTAGTATGTTATACTTTTTTATTGTAGAAAGGTGTGGAAGTTGTTGTGGTGTTATTAGTTTCATCAATGGATAAAATGTGGATATCGTTTGGATCTATGGGTTGTATGTTTTTAGCTATGGCTTTTATGTTTTTTGTAAAGACAAAACTAAAGAATAAATTATTGAAATTTATATTAGGTTTGATCGCTTACATATTATTGTTTATAGGTTTCATTACGATGATCTATATTATATCTAACCCAACTAAGGCTTAGTAAGGAGATTCCTATGAAAAACTTTAAACTTATTGCTGTGTTCATTATAATAACGGTTTTCTTAGCAGGATGCGGTTATAAAAGTGGTTATGAGCCTGAAAATTTATTGCCATATGAGGACCAACTAACTGCAGTTCAAACTGCTGTTGACAGTTTTCAAAAAGATTCCGGTGGACTTTTACCGATAAAAACGCGTGATATGGAAACAGATCAATATATTAAATACCCAATCGATTTTAGCAAAATTATTCCATCAAAGCTTGGAAAGGCTCCTGCCAATTCTTATGAGGCTGGGGGGATCTATCAATATGTACTCATGGATGTAGAAGAGAATCCTACGGTTAAGTTAGTAGACCTACGTATTGCAGATACGTTGCGTGATATTAACCATCGAAAGAGTATAAATGGATTTGGTCCTATAGCTGAAACGATTGTAGATGGCGTATATAAGCTAGATTTCAAAAAAATGGGTTATGACAGCGAGTTAACTGTTCAAAGCCCTTATTCTGATACTCAGTTGCCTATAGTGGCTACTGGTGATGGGGAAGTCTATGTAGATTACTCCATCGAATTGAATAGACTACTTCAGGAATCTGATAAGAAAATAGAGCCTGGAGATGATATTCGGTTTTTGTTAACGGACAAATTTGCGATTGTGCCAGCATACTCTCTGCCTTATACGGTAAATGAAAAGAATGAACCTGTTTTTATGATGAATAAATAATAAAAATAGGGCTAAAAGATAGTGTTCAAAGATCTTTGAACAGGGTAGTTTGACAGAGGTTGGTTGTGACGGACGTCATGACCGGCCTCTGTTTTATGCATTTGTTTATCCGTTGCTCTCCTAGAAACAGATTTCTACGTTTCGTGATTTAACTAGGAGACCTCTGCGTAAAAGAAAAAAACAAAGCGCTATAATTTGTTGAATTATTATGTTTCCTAATGCTTGTTACATATTTACTTTCTTAATCTTTGTAAAAAGACGTTTCGTGCAATATGCATGAAACGTTTTTTTTGTGCATATATTAAATTGCTAAGAAAGGAGAGTATCCATGTCGAGTAAACTGTATGAACAGATAGCAGAAAGAACGAATGGTGATGTGTATATTGGTGTAGTCGGCCCTGTCCGAGTAGGTAAATCGACTTTTGTAAAACGAGTAATGGAGCTAGTAGTAATTCCTAATATTCAAGAAGAGGCCGAGCGCCTACGTGCACAAGATGAATTGCCGCAAAGTTCACCAGGTAATGTGATTATGACAGCTGAGCCTAAATTTGTGCCAGCACACGGGACAAATATACATCTAGGAGAAGACCAGCTACGCTTACAAATCAGACTAGTAGATTGCGTCGGTTACATGATTGACGGCATTAAAACACATTCTGGTGAAGAAGGTCAAAAGTTGGTGCACACCCCATGGCATAGCGAAGCAATACCTTTTGAGGAAGCTGCTAGGATTGGGACAGACAAAGTAATTAGAGATCACTCTACAATTGGAATTGTTGTTACGACAGATGGATCTGTTAATAATATTCCTCGAATGGCCGTTGAAAGTGCTGAACAACAAATAATTACCCAATTGAAAGAAATTGGTAAACCATTTGTTATCGTTCTAAACAGCAAAAATCCAGGTCATTTAGAAACAATTCAACTAAGTGAAGAATTACAAAGACAACATGAGGTTCCAGTAATTGCAACTGCCGTTGATCGCATGACTGCTGAGGAAATTCAATACATACTCCAACAAGCACTCTATGAATTTCCGATCACGGATATCGAATTAGTTAAGCCTGATTGGACGGATGTATTAGAACCAGATCATTTTGTCAATAATGCAATCACTTCCTCGTTACAGGAGTGGCTACAATTAGTATCCAAAATGAAAGACGTAAAGGAATTAGCTTCTAGATTTAAGCAAGTTCCTTTTATACAATCTGCAGAAGTGGTTGAGGCTAACCCCGGCAGAGGATCGGCATGTATACAAATTGGCTTAAAACCTGAAGTATTTCAAGAGGTTTGTGATGAGTGGCTAGATGAGCCTATTGAATCGAAAAAAGACTGGCTGTTATTCGTAAAAGAGGCTTCTACTGCTAAAAAGGCTTACAATAAATTCTCAGAAGCTCTAGAAGCTGCAAAGAAACATGGCTACGGCGTATCATTACCAACTATACAAGATTTTCAGCCGACTGCACCAGAAATTATTAAACAGAATAATTTCTATGGTGTCAGTTTAAAAGCAAAAGCCGCATCTCTCCATATTATTCGAGTGGATATGGAAGCAGAATTTGCTCCATTAATAGGGTCAGAGTTTCATAGTCAGCAATTATTAAAAGATTTAAAACATGGTTTTTTACATGACAGAGATGCTTTATGGCAAACGCAGGTTTTTGGTACTTCCCTAGTCGAAGTTTTAAAAGAAAGTTTGCGATACAAAACAGAGAGTGTTTCTGATGTTGCGAAGAAAAGAATGCGAGAAACGATTGAAAGAATGGTTAATGAAGGTGATCGAGGGATGGTCACATTTATATTGTAAATCCAACACAGGGCTTTTTGCGACTATGCAAAAAGTCCTGTTATTGCGTTAAATTGCCCTTTTTTTGAGGAAACTTAGCGAAACTCGTGCAAATAGTGTTGCGTAGGTTTTTCTGTTGTGATACTCTTTTTACAGGATTGAAGCTATCTTCCTTTGAGAGGAGGTGAATGGTATGAATAAAACAGAACTAGTTAACTCTGTTGCAGAAGCTACAGAACTTTCTAAAAAAGACGCTTCTAAAGCTGTTGAAGCTGTATTTGAATCAATTCAAACTGCTCTTGCAGATGGCGAAAAAGTTCAATTGATTGGTTTCGGAAACTTTGAAGTTCGTGAACGTGCTGCACGTAAAGGACGTAACCCACAAACAGGTGAAGAAATCGACATCGCTGCAAGCAAAGTACCTGCGTTTAAACCAGGTAAAGCACTTAAAGACGCAGTTAAATAACTGATGTTGTAGTACATAGAACGGTTATTGTGGAGCTTGCTTCACGGTAACCGTTCTTTTCAATTAAATGCTAATCTCAGATTGTTCGATAACTTATAAAAAAAAATTCAATAATTTAAAGAAATCTAATATACAAATATTTGCAAATGATAGAGCGACCGGGATAAATTTATTTATTATAAGCATTTCATATGCTAAGATGCAATTGGTATAATACATAGTTTTAGGGGGTCTACAGATGACAAATGTCGATCTGAACAAAATAGAAGAAGCGGTCAAAATGATTTTAGAAGCAGTTGGTGAGGATCCTAACAGAGAAGGATTATTGGATACACCTAAAAGAGTTTCTAAAATGTACGCAGAAATGTTCGAAGGCTTACATCAAGATCCAAAAGAATATTTTAAAACCGTATTTAACGAAGATCATGAAGAGTTAGTTTTAGTGAAGGACATACCATTTTACTCCATGTGTGAACATCATTTAGTTCCTTTCTATGGAAAAGCACATGTAGCATATATTCCTAGAAATGGTGTAGTTACTGGTTTGAGTAAACTTGCCAGAGCTGTCGAAACAACCGCGAGACGTCCTCAACTACAGGAAAGAATCACTTCAAGCGTTGCAGATGATATAATGCAAATGTTAAATCCGCATGGAGTTTATGTAGTAGTGGAAGCAGAGCATATGTGTATGACGATGCGAGGTATTAAAAAACCTGGTGCCAAAACAATTACTGCGGTAGCGCGTGGAATTTTAGAAACAGATGATGTTAAACGCTCGGAAATACTTTCATTCATAAAGATGAAGTAACACCTTTGGATGTCGGCTTTAGAATATGGTATGATGGAAAAAGACTGTGAACAAAGGAGACTATAAAATGTCTAGTTCAGATTATATTGTGATAAAAGCTGAAGAAGATGGAGTTCATGTAATTGGTCTTACAAGAGGAACGGATACTAAATTTCATCATTCTGAAAAACTGGATAGTGGCGAAGTAATGATTGCTCAGTTTACAGAACATACATCAGCTATAAAAATTAGAGGAAAAGCATCCATTCATTCATCGAATGGAATTATACAATCCGATTCTAAAAAGTAGTTATTAATATAACCATATAGACAGATTAAGCGCGGTTGGGAAATGGAGTAAGGTGTATGAACGAAGCATTGATCAAACAACATATAAAGCAATATAAAGAAGCTATTCTCCATCAAGTTCAACAAAGCACATTGTTGAAATATACTGGGGCTCCTGTCATTGATGAAGAGCGTTTGTTTTTTACACTTTTACCACTTTTTAATGGAGAAGAATGGGAAGAATCCCAAAGAAAGTCTGCTATTGCAGTAACTCTTATCTTTTCTGCCTTAGCTGCTCATGATTTAGTAAAAGAGTTGAATGCAACTAGCAAAGATCAACAGTTACAAGTATTAGCTGGAGATTATTACAGCGGGAAGTATTACCACCTATTAGCGATCGATGGACAACTAGACTTGATCCAGATTTTGTCGGAAGGTGTCGCGACTATTTCAGAACATAAAACAAGATTTTATGACCGACAAATCTATGGGTTCGATCAGCTCATTCAATCCATTCAACTCATAGAATCTCAATCCATTGAACAATTACTTGAGTATTATTCTTTTCATGAGTATATATTCGTAATGAAAGAGTCTCTCCTCCTCATTGCTTTAAAAAAGGAACTTGCAGCATATGAGCAAGGTGAACAACCATTTTATATTAGTAAGTCAAGTCAGTTACAGGCTAATATTAATATTCTCCAGTTGGAGATAGAAAAGATTGAATCCATACTTATGGATGAGATTAAAAACTCTGAGCTATTAGAAGAACAACTAAAAAGTATAATTCTAGAAAAGTTAATGAAATGCACCTTAGAAAAGCAGTTGAGAGAAGGTTAAGTCGTGGAAAAATCAAAAGAACAGCATGTACATGAAGTGTTTGAAAAGATATCTGATAACTATGATTCGATGAATTCGGTTATTAGCTTTCAACAACATAAAGCATGGCGTAAAGATACGATGAAGGCTATGCAAGTAAAACCTGGAAGCAAAGCATTGGACGTATGTTGCGGGACAGCAGACTGGACAATTGCATTGGCGGAGGCAACTGGACCAACTGGTGAGGTAAGGGGATTAGATTTTAGTCAAAACATGTTAAATGTGGGATTAGAAAAAGTGAAGCATATCTCACAAATTGAGTTAATCCAAGGAAATGCTATGGAGCTGCCATTTGAAGATAATTCCTTTGATTTTGTAACGATTGGTTTTGGATTACGCAATGTTCCAGATTATACACAAGTGTTAAGTGAAATGAATCGTGTTGTTAAACCAGGTGGGATGGTCGTTTGCTTAGAAACGTCTACACCAGATTCGAAATTATTTAATGGTTTATTCCGATTCTATTTCCGTTATATCATGCCATTATTCGGAAAACTTTTTGCAAAAAGTTATAAAGAATATTCATGGTTACAGGAGTCTGCTAAAGAGTTTCCAAATCGAGCTGAGTTAACTAAGCTATTCGAAAAAGTGGGCTTGGTCAATGTAACGAGCAAACCATATAGCGGTGGGGCGGCAGCTAGACATATTGGCTTTAAAAAAGATATTTAAGTGAGTGAGGTTGTAACCGTGGACAAGATGAAATTAAAGTTACTCTATTCCGATTTGAAATCGGATCTTGATATCATCGAAAAAGAATTAGCTGTAGCGGTAAATTCTTCTTCTCACTTATTGAATGAGGCGTCTCTTCATCTGCTATTAGCCGGAGGAAAGCGGATTAGACCAGTTTTTGTGTTGCTTGCAGCAAAATTTGGAAACTATTCGATAGATTCTATAAAAAGCGTAGCTGTTTCAGTTGAACTCATTCATATGGCTTCCCTCGTCCATGATGATGTAATAGACGATGCAGAAACTAGACGAGGCAGAGAAACGGTGAAGGCACAATGGAATAATCGGGTCGCAATGTATACAGGAGACTTTCTTTTTGCCAATGCAATTGAATACATAACAGATTTACAAAATACATATGCACATGAAGTGTTATCTCATACGATGGTAGAACTTTGTATTGGGGAAATTATTCAAATTGAGGATAAGCACTATTTAGAACAAACAGTTCGTGACTACTTACGCCGGATTAAACGGAAAACGGCTATATTAATTTCAGCTAGCTGTGAGTTAGGAGCAATTGCTTCCCAAGCAGATGAGGAAACGGTCAAGCATTTGAAATGGTTTGGCTATTACGTCGGTATGTCATTCCAAATCATAGATGACATTTTGGATCTTACATCTACAGACGAGGAGTTAGGTAAACCTGCTGGATCTGATCTTGCACAGGGGAATATTACATTGCCTGTTTTATACGTTAAAAACGATCCAGATATTGAACCATTATTAAAAGAAATTTTAGCAGGGACAATAAGTGGCGAGAATCGACAAATTCTGTTAACTAAAATTCGGGACTCAGATGGCATCAATCGAGCTAAACAAATTAGTAATCTTTACTTGCAAAAAGCGCTAAATGAAGTAAAGCAATTGCCGGCAAATTCCGCTAAAAAATCATTACAAAACATTGCATTGTTTATGAGTAAAAGGAAATTTTAAATGGTATTTTGTTCAGTTACCTGCCTTTAAAACCTAAACATTAGCTACCGTCTATTAATTTAATTTGAAAATAATGAATTATAATGATAATATTTGTAACGGTGGAGAATAAGTCCATTATATATATTCGAGGAGTGTTAACTATGGAAAAAACATTTTTAATGGTAAAACCTGATGGCGTACAACGTAACTTAATCGGTGAAATCGTAGGTCGTTTTGAAGCAAAAGGATTCCAATTAGTTGGAGCAAAATTAATGCAAATTCCTACTGAACTTGCTGAAGAGCATTACGGCGAGCATAAAGAACGCCCATTCTTCGGGGAATTAGTAGAATTCATCACTTCTGGACCAGTTTTTGCAATGGTTTGGGAAGGGGAAAATGTTATTTCAACTGCACGTTTATTAGTTGGAGCAACAAACCCTAAAGAATCAGCTCCAGGAACTATCCGTGGAGATTTCGCATTAACTGTAGGGAAAAACATTATTCATGGTTCTGATGCTCCTGAAAGCGCTGAACGTGAAATTGGATTATTCTTCAAGCAAGAAGAGCTAGTATCATATAAAAAAGATGCTAACAACTGGATTAACTAATCCGGAAAATGGTTGTTTATGACTTCGGTCATAAACAACCATTTTTTTATTTAGGATTAAGAAAGTATTGAAAATTGTCTGGTGAACAAGCTTCAGTCTCCTCTTCGTTGAACTCAAGTCATTACAATCAGTAGTACTAGCTCAACCATAAGATTAAGCATAGCCTTTTGCTTAGATGATAAGAGTAGTCAAAGTAAGCGGCTGAAGGCTTGCCCACGGAAAGCGTCCGCTCGGAGCGGAAATTCAATGGCAAGGACTGGTGTCTTTTTTGTCCGGTTCTTCTTATTTTATAAAAGTAAGATATAACAGATGAAAAGAGCTATATCATAGCCACTCGGTTTCAATTTATAAAAAAATAGGCAAATGCTCACATTTATCAGTCTTTTTAGTATGTTCTAAATGCTATGTATACGATATACTAAATAAAGGTTTTCAGAAAGGGGCGAAATCATTTTGCCAGATTACATAAAATTTGTGGATTCCATAAAGAAAAAAACAGGCATTGATCTTGCAGCATATAAAGAAGCGCAGATGAGACGCAGACTAACTTCATTATATGAAAAAAAAGGTTACAAAAACTTTGTTGAGTTTTATCAAGCACTTGATTCCAACAGGGATTTGATGAATGAGTTTCTAGATAGAATGACGATTAATGTTTCAGAGTTTTATCGGAACGCAAAACGCTGGGATATATTACAAACGAAAATATTTCCAAAGTTATTAGAAACAAATAAACGATTGAAAATTTGGAGTGCCGCATGCTCTACTGGTGAAGAGCCTTATACCATTGCGATGGTTTTGTCCAATCATGTTCCTTTATCTCAAATTGCCATACATGCAACAGATTTAGATGAAAATGCAATTCAACGTGCAAAAGTTGGTATTTACCCAGAACGTTCACTAGCTGAGGTACCAATTGACATTAAAAATAAGTACTTTGAGACACAAACACCATTTTATAAGATAAGCGATTCCGTTAAAAAGACCGTCACATTTAAAAAACATAACCTATTGAAAGATACATATGATAAAAATTTCGATTTGATTGTTTGTCGTAACGTCATGATTTACTTTACAGAAGCTGCAAAAGATCAAATTTATCAAAACTTTAGTGATTCTCTGCGACCTGGAGGAATTCTATTCGTCGGTAGTACAGAACAGATATTCAATCCAGGTAAGTACGGGTTTGAAACCGAAGACACCTTTTTCTATCGGAAAAAATAAGTGGAACTGTCCGATGCATTTCGGGCAGTTTTCTTCTAAGCAAAGATAAAGGTTAATAGGTTCCATAAATTAAGTAATACAGGAAGTGAAGCGATAATCGATCATGATAATCGATTAATGAGGATGGAAGAACTTCAGTGGTTTTTGTTTGTGTAAGAGGCTTTCGTAGGCTCTTGCGCTTTTCTTCTATACATGGCACCAAAATTTTGATATAGTGATAAACAAATACTTTAGCGAGTTGAAGGAGGAAAGTGTTGTGAGATACTTAACTGCAGGTGAGTCACATGGACCACAACTAACAGCGATTATTGAAGGATTACCAGCGCAATTGGAAATAACGAGTGAAATGATAAATAAAGAGTTAAAACGTCGACAGGGTGGACATGGTCGTGGAAGACGTATGCAAATTGAAAAAGATACAGTAGCTATAACATCAGGTGTACGTCATGGGAAAACGTTAGGCTCTCCAGTTTGTCTAGTTGTAAATAATGATGATTGGAAGCACTGGACAAACATTATGGGAATTGAACCGCTTGGAGATGAAATCGATCCAGAGGATATTAAAAGACAAATCACTAGACCACGTCCAGGACACGCCGATTTAGTTGGTGGTATGAAATATGGTCATCGTGATTTACGTAATGTTCTGGAGCGTTCCTCCGCACGAGAAACTACTGTAAGAGTGGCAGTAGGAGCCGTTGCAAAAGAGTTGTTAAGCAAACTAGGAATAACTATTGTGGCTCATGTTACGAAAATTGGTGGGATTGAAGCTAATTTGGATTTGGCTAATGGAAAGACAATAGAAGAAATCCGTACAATTGTAGAAGATGATCCTGTTTATTGTTTAGATCCTCAAGCCTCTGCACAAATGGTAGAAGCTATTGATAATGCAAAAAAAGCAGGAGATACAATTGGTGGAGTAGTAGAAGTAATTGTTTCTGGGATGCCAGCTGGAGTTGGAAGTTACGTTCATTATGATCGTAAACTAGACGGTAAACTCGCAATGGCGATGATGAGTATCAATGCATTTAAAGGAGTAGAAGTAGGGTTGGGATTCGAAATGGCTAATCTTTTTGGAAGCCAAGTTCATGATCAGATTTCTTGGAGTGCAGATAAGGGGTATACACGTGATACAAACCGTCTAGGGGGTCTAGAAGGCGGCATGTCCACAGGAATGCCAATTGTAGTACGTGGTGTGATGAAACCAATTCCTACGCTTTATAAGCCACTTCAAAGTGTTGATATTGATACGAAGGAACCGTTTAAAGCAAGTATTGAAAGGTCTGATAGCTGTGCGGTACCAGCAGCTTCAGTAGTTGCAGAAGCTGTTATTGCTTGGGAAATTGCACAAGCGGTTCTAGATACTTTCCATGGAGATAAACTAGAAACATTACTTGCAGATATAGAGAGTCATAGAGCTTATACAAAGGGGTTTTAATGATGTCTATCCAAGTAAAAACAAAAGACTCCGTATATGAAGTTTATCTAGGAGAAAATATTCTACAATCCTTTTGTAGTAGAGAAACAGATAAATTATCCAAATATGATCAATTGGTCATAATCACAGATGAACATGTGTGGAGTTTACATGAGGAATATGTACGCAGAAATTTTACGCTACCATTTAAACTTTATATTGTTCCTAATGGTGAATCCTGCAAAACATTTGAATCCTATTATCAAGTCCAATCATTTTTGTTAGATGAAAATTGTTCTAGAAATTCTGCGCTTCTGGCATTAGGGGGAGGAGCAGTTGGAGATTTGACTGGGTTTGTAGCAGCAACCTTTATGCGTGGTATTCCTTTTTACCAAATTCCAACGACTATCTTAGCACATGATAGTGCCGTTGGGGGTAAGACTGCGATCAATCACCCGAATGGAAAAAATATGATTGGAGCTTTCTATCAACCTACGGAAGTAATATATGACTTTCATTTTTTAAAAACGTTACCAGAAGGAGAAATTCGCTCAGGATTAGCGGAAGTGATCAAACATTCATTGATCAGTGATACTAAATGGATGGATGAATTTCTTAATCTTCCAAACCTATTGGCAATCGAAAATAAACAATTATTGCATTGGATTGAAAAAGGAATTCGAGTTAAAGCGCATATTGTTGAGCTGGATGAAAAAGAACAGTCTTACCGAAAGTTTTTGAATTTTGGCCATACATATGGTCATGCGATTGAGGCCTCTGTAGGTTATGGGCAAGTCACGCACGGTGAAGCTGTGATGATCGGTATGATCCCAGCATTAATGCTAAGTGAGCTTCACGGGAATGTGGAAAAGGGTTATGCAAGAAGGGTTTATGACCTAGCAAATAGACTTGGGTATAATTTTACACACGTGCTTCATTGTTCATTTGAAAGCTTATCAATGTTTATGCAAAAAGATAAAAAATCGATGAATGGAGAACTCCACTTTGCATTGCTTCAAGAAATAGGGCATCCATTTATGCAGAAAGTTTCGGTAGAAGAGATTAAAAGTTGTGATAATCAGCTACGACAATGGGTGAAGGAGGAGAACAAATGATTAGAGGAGTAAGAGGAGCAACCACCGTATTAGCAGATTCAAATGACTTAGTTCTGCAGGAAACAAGACGTCTTGTGGAAACAATGGCAAAATCGAATGATATTTTACCCGAAGACATTGCTTCCGTGATCATTTCTACTACGCCGGATATAACTTCTGCATTTCCGGCACGTGCCGTTCGAGGCATAGAAGGATGGGCATATGTACCGGTAATGTGCACCCACGAGATGAATGTACCAGGGGCTTTGGAAAAGTGTATTCGATTACTCATGCATATAAATACAGATAAAAACCAACAACAAATTGAGCATATCTATTTAAATAATGCAGTCGCATTAAGACCAGATTTACTTAAATAATTTATAGAATTGAGGGGTTAAAATGAAATTTAAGCAACAGATTAATGGGTTACATGCATATCAGCCTGGAAAAACTACCGATGAAGTGAAGAAAATGTTCAACTTAGAAAAAGTGACGAAACTTGCATCCAATGAAAATCCTTATGGTGCTTCACCAAAAGTTAAAGAATACTTTGCAAACGCAAATATAGATTTTGCTATCTATCCAGATGGATATGCATCAAATTTAAGAGCTGCTGTGGCAAATCATTTGAACGTCTCTGAAAAGCAATTATTATTTGGCAATGGATCTGACGAAAATATTCTGATTGTATCAAGAGCTATTTTACGACCTGGATTGAATACTATTATGGCGGATTTAACATTTGGTCAATACAAGCACAATGCGGTTGTGGAGGGAGCAGAAGTGCGTGAAATACCCCTTACTAAAAATGGAGAACATGATTTAAATAACATGCTAGCAGCAATTGATGAAAATACCGCAATTATTTGGGTGTGTAATCCAAACAATCCAACAGGGACTTTAATACCTAGCGATAAATTGAAACAGTTTATCGAGAAAGTGCCAAATGACGTATTAATTGTTTTAGATGAAGCATACACAGAATACATAACAGATAGTAACTACAAAGATTCTCTTGGATTATTAGAAAACCATCCGAATGTCTTAATAATGCGTACATTTTCTAAGGCATATGGTCTGGCAAGCTTCCGTATTGGATATGCTATTGGCTCGGAATCAGTAATAGCTCAGCTAGAACCAACTCGTGAGCCATTTAATAATACAGTTATAAGTCAGCAGGTAGCACTTCTTGGATTAGAAGATCAAGCGTTTATTAATGAATGCAAAGAGAAAAATAATGCGGGGAAAGCTCAGTACGTGACTTATTGCAACGAAAGAAATCTGCATTATTTCCCTTCGCAAACGAATTTTATCTTAATGGAAGTGAAGGCAGATAGTGATGCAGTTTTCCAAGGTTTGATGAAGCGCGGATTTATAGTTCGAAGTGGAAATGCATTAGGGAAACAAGGGTATTTACGTATTACCATTGGAACGGAACAACAAAATAGTGAGTTATTAGAAAAGCTTGATGAGGTTCTTAAAGAGGAAGGCGTTTTATAATGCAACAAAACGTATTCATTATAGGACTCGGATTAATAGGTGGATCCTTGGCACTAAGCTTAAAGCGCAATAAAGATGTGAAAATAATTGGATATGACGCAAATGGCCAAACGTTAAAAACAGCGAAAAGAATTAGTGTCATCGATGAGATAGCGACCAATCTAGAAGAGAGTAGTGCCTTTGCAGATGTCATTGTTTTTGCTACTCCCGTGAGTGAAACGATTCGTTTGATGAAAGAATTACCGAAATGGCAATTGAAGAAACAAGTGATTATTACAGATACAGGAAGCACAAAAAAAGAAATTATGAAAGTCGCGATATCATTAAAGGAGCAGGGCATAACTTTTATAGGGGGTCACCCTATGGCTGGCTCTCACAAGAGTGGTGTGGAAGCTGCTAGACCAATCCTGTTTGAAAATGCCTATTATTTGCTAACCCCTTTTGAAGATGAAACTGATGAGCGTGTTCAAGTGCTGATCAATCTATTGCAGGTAACGAAAGCGAAGGTAGTACAAGTCGGAGCAGAAGAGCATGACCATATGACCGCTGTAGTTAGTCATTTCCCCCATTTAGTTGCTGCGTCTCTGGTGCATCAATTGTCTTTCGAAAATGAACAATATCCATTTACGAAACAACTGGCGGCAGGAGGATTTCGTGATTTAACAAGAATCGCTTCTGCCAACCCTATTGTTTGGAGGGATATAACGCTTCAAAATCGGCAGGAATTAACGGATCAATTGAAAGCGTGGACTAATGAAATGATTAAATTACAAGAACTGCTTTCATATGCGGATTCTAGTGATATAGAAAATTATTTTAATGTTGCTAAAAAAGTACGAGATGATCTTCCTATTAATACACAAGGCGCAATGTTTAGTGTATTTGATCTGTATGTGGATGTACCAGATTATCCCGGTGTTATATCTGAGATTACAGGTTATTTGGCAAAAGATAATATAAGTATTACAAATTTACGAATCGTAGAAACTCGTGAAGATATTTTTGGAATTTTAGTTATCAGTTTTCAATCGACAAATGATCGTGCTAAAGCGGTAGAATGTATTGCAAATAATACAACATTTGAAACATATATTTCTTAGGGAGGGAAGACATTGTTAACTAGTAAGAAGTTAGATTATGTACAGCCCTCTTTGAAGGGCACTGTTCGTATACCGGGAGATAAATCCGTCTCTCATAGATCTATTATGTTTGGTGCTATAGCTGAAGGAACTACAACAGTTGAGGGTTTCTTACAGAGTGATGATTGCTTAAGTACAATTGATTGCTTTCAAAAGCTTGGAGTGGATATATCCATCGAAGGGGAGAAGGTTACGATTAAAAGTGACGGAATTGCGAACTGGAAGGAACCTGACGAAATATTATATACGGGGAATTCGGGAACAACTACTCGTTTAATGCTCGGAATTTTAGCAGGCTCCTCCGTGTCCTCCGTTTTAATAGGGGATGAATCTATTCAAAAACGTCCAATGAGAAGAGTAACGGATCCTTTAAAAGATATGAATGCTAAACTAATCGGGCGAGAGAACGGCCAGTTTACACCAATTGCAGTTGAGGGTACTCAATTACAAGCTATTCGTTATACAATGCCTGTAGCTAGTGCGCAAGTGAAGTCTGCCATTTTACTAGCAGCTTTAAATGCAGATGGAGAAACTATAGTGGAAGAACTAGAAACTTCTCGGGATCACACAGAGAAAATGTTACAACACTTTGGTGCAACTATTGCAGTAGATGGTAAAATGATACGTTTACAAGGTGGACAAAAGTTAACAGGAACTCATGTGGTCGTACCTGGAGATATTTCCTCTGCTGCCTTCTTTTTAGTAGCTGGAGCAATTGTTCCTAATAGTAAACTTACCTTAACAAATGTAGGTTTAAACGTAACAAGAACTGGCATTATGGACGTTCTACAAGCAATGGGTGCATCCTTTACAGTGAATGACTCAGAAAACAGTAGTCATGAAGAAATGGGTACAATTGAAATTGAAACTTCTAATCTTGTAGGTACTGACATTGGTGGAGAACTTATCCCACGACTAATTGATGAAATTCCTATTATTGCCCTACTTGCTACCCAAGCTACTGGAAAAACTGTTATAAAAAATGCAGAAGAGCTCAAAGTGAAAGAAACAAATCGTATTGATGCAGTAGTGAATGAATTAAAGAAACTGGGCGCAAATATTACTGCCACCGATGATGGGATGATAATAGAGGGACCCACGTTACTCCATGGTGGGGATCTGCTTACTTATGGAGATCATCGTATTGGAATGATGGCTGCAGTAGCTTCTCTAATCACTACTGAACCCGTAACAATTGATAATGCAGGATGTATTGCTGTTTCTTATCCAACATTCTTTGAAGATATTTCAAGTGTTATCAAGTGATACTTGCATGACTAACTGATTTTAGGATATTTAAGATGAAACAGACACCCTCTTTTTCCAAAGAGGGTTTTTTTCTTGTTCAAAAACAAATGTTCTTGTAGGATAAAGGTATAATGAAAGTATGGTGATAATATGGACAACTTTACTCCCTTTATCCACGCGATGGAAGAAGGAAACATAGAAAAAATTAGTACAATGCTTGAAAGCTTTTTATTGAATGGCGATCCCGACGAGCAATACCAGTTAGCAGATCTATTAACACAATCTGGTTTTTTACAGGAAGCTATTTCAATCCTAGAACATCTTCAGTTTTTATTTCCTGAGGAAAATCAATTGAAAATCGATCAAGCCCAGCTGTATTTAGAAATGGACAAAGAAGATGAAGCACTAGAAATGCTAACGACTATCGAAAAAACAAGTGACGCGTATCCGCAAGCACTACTCACGTTAGCAGACTACTATCAAATGCTTGGACTATATGAGGTTGCAGAACAAAAGATAAACGAAGCACTGACACTTTTACCTAAAGAGCCTTTGCTTTTGTATGCTAAAGGTGAATTATTGTTTGAAACCGGCAGATACTTAGAAGCAGCACGTGTGATGGAGGATCTACTGCCCCATCAAGAATCACTTCAGGCTATCGATTTGTCCCTTAAACTAGCAGAAATTTATAGTGCAGGAGCAGCCTATGAAGAAGCGATTCCATACTACGCATTAGCGCTTGAAAAGGAAGTAGCTCCAGACGTACTATTCCATGCAGCTTATGCATCGTTCCAAGTGCAGCAATATGAAACTGCTGCCAAGCAATTGGAGGACCTCCTTCAAATCGATCCTGACTACTTCTCAGGCTATATGTTACTTGCAGAGACCTATGCGATGCTCGAAAAAAATGAGGATGCTCTAAAAGCAATTACAGATGGAATCGCTCGTGATGAGTTTGAAAAAGAATATTATTTATTTGCAGGTAAAATTTCCTTGAAATTGGGTAAAGTGAAGGAAGCAGAAACTTTTTTAAGAGAAGCAATTGCATTGGACCCAGAATATATGGATGCTATCTTCATTTTATCTTCGTTGTATTCAACAGAAGAAAAAGATGAAGAGTTAGTGGAGCTCTATGAAACGTTGAAGCAGGAGCATTTTGAATGGTCTGCCATGTATCCGTTTTTGGCAACCGCTTACGAAAGATTAGAATTGTATGAAAAAGCATACGAATTTTATCAGCTTGCATATACTGAACATATAGAGGATGTTCCATTTTTAGAAAAGTATGTTTATTTCCTTCTAGAGGAAGGGAAAAGGGCAGAAGCAAAAGAAGTTGTACTGATTTTACAAAAACTTCAACCGGAAAATAGTGAATGGTTTGAAATGTTCGAATAAATGAGGGAAGGAGAGGTTACGTGACTGCTTCTGTTTCAGTTGGTGAGAAAAAAGAATTTGTTCGTTGGTTTTTGAAAAAGTATCAGATGAAAAGAAGAGAGTGCGTGTGGATCTTGAATTATTTAATAAGCCATGAGACATTGTTAAATAATGTACACTTCGTAGAGGAGGCACATTATTGTCCTCGAGCAATGATCATGTCTGTGACTACGTCCTCAGGTATACCTTTTAGATTTTACAAGGGAAGTATTATGACCGCTGATGCTGAAAAATCTTTCCATGATTTACGATTACATCCAGAAGAGGATATGTATATTCAATTAAACTTTCAAATGATGCCACCGAGTCCAGAGTATCTTGCAGTACTAGAAGAGAATCCTTATATGCCAAAATATTTACAGATCAATGAGAAGGATAAAATGATAGCTGAGGATATAGTTAGTGAAAGCTTGTATTCATTTCAAGTAGAGCAATTAAAAAAGCAAATTGATAAAGCAATTGATGATAATAACAAAGAAAAGTTTATGGAACTTTCTTCGTTGTGGAAGCAAATACAACATAAAGAGATGTAGGAGAGGTTACAAATGCATTGGAACGGAAAAGATAGCACAGTTTTTCAAACACAAAAAGAATATATAGATACAGCAGTGATTCCACTTATACAGATTGATGGTTCTGATGAAGGTTTCCGTTTTGCAGCCTCAGCAGCTGAATTCACATTGTCATTAGCAAACGTAATTGAAAATCAGTTCAAAGGGAGGATTGTTTTATTTCCTTCCTTCTCTTATACAAAGAGTCAGGACAAGCAATCGATATTTGAAACGTGGCAAGAAGAACTAAACAAAGCCTCATTCAAACACATCTTTTACGTTACTTCTGATAGAGACTGGAGTACAATGGGAGAAGAACAAAATATTATATGGATTCCATCTATTCCACTGGACTCCATGGACCAAAAAATGAGAAACTCAGTATTAGAAGATCAATTACGACAACTTATTCCGATTTTTGCGAAAATATGGGCGAATTAGTGACAATTTGGAACATAATTTGTCTATAAAGTTTATAATTCGAGGAAATCGAATATTGACCTTCCTTTTTTATTGATATATCATGTATATGTCCTAGTATTATTATTCAAGCAAGTATGTCCATTGGACTGAACCTTTAAGTAAGAGGGGGGAAAAGGATGAGTAACAATAAAGTATCAAGACGTCAGTTTTTAAGTTACACCCTAACAGGTGTTGGCGGATTTATGGCAGCTGGAATGCTTATGCCAATGGTACGATTTGCAGTTGATCCTGTATTGCAGAAAAAAGAAGGCGGAGATTTTGTATTAACGGAGAAGAAAATTGCCGATATTACAGAAGTTCCAGAACGTGTTGACTTCACTTTTGAACAAGTGGACGCATGGTACAAGTCTGATATTACCAATGCAGCTTGGGTATACAAAGAAGGCGATGAAATTATCGCACTTTCTCCAGTATGTAAGCATTTAGGTTGTACAGTAAACTGGGAAGCAGACCCAGCGCACAAAAATCAATTCTTCTGTCCATGTCACGCTGGTCGTTACGAGAAAAACGGTAAAAATGTACCAAAAACACCACCTCTAGGTCCGTTGGATCAATATGAAGTTCGTGAAAATGACGGGTTCTTAGAAATTGGGAAAGCTATTCCTAACACATTAGTTTAAAGTAAGGGGGTACGACATCAGTGCTTAATAAAATCTATGATTGGGTGGATGAACGTCTTGATATTACTCCTATATGGCGTGATATTGCAGACCATGAAGTACCAGAACACGTAAACCCTGCACATCATTTTTCGGCATTTGTATACTGTTTCGGAGGATTAACGTTCTTCATCACGGTAATTCAAATTCTTTCAGGTATGTTCTTAACTATGTATTATGTACCTGATATTGAAAATGCATGGGAATCTGTTTACTATCTTCAAAATGAAGTAGCATTCGGTGAAATTGTACGTGGGATGCATCACTGGGGAGCATCACTTGTAATTGTTATGATGTTCTTACATACATTGCGTGTATTCTTTACTGGTTCTTATAAAAAACCTCGTGAACTAAACTGGATGGTCGGAGTACTAATCTTCGCTGTTATGTTAGGTTTAGGATTTACAGGTTACCTATTACCGTGGGACATGAAAGCATTGTTCGCAACTAAAGTAGGTATTGAAATTGCAGCATCTGTTCCATTCGTTGGTGGAATTATTAAAACGCTTTTAGCTGGTGATGAAACAATCATCGGTGCACAAACATTAACAAGATTCTTTGCGATTCATGTGTTCTTCTTGCCAGCTGCTCTATTTGCATTACTTGCAGCTCACTTTATCATGATTCGTCGTCAAGGTATTTCTGGACCACTTTAATGGGTAAATGGAACAGATAATTGTTACAAGGAGGGGACACTATGCATCGCGGAAAAGGCATGAAATTCGTTGGAGACTCACGTGTACCAGATCTTTCTAACCGTAAGAAAAACACTCCAAAAGACTATTCTGAGTATCCAGGCAAAACAGAAGCTTTCTGGCCTGACTTTTTACTTAAAGAATGGTTAGTCGGTGCGGTATTCTTAGTTGGTTATTTGGTATTAACTGTTGCACATCCATCGCCACTTGAACGCCCAGCTGATCCAGCTGACACAGGTTATATTCCAGTACCAGACTGGTATTTCTTGTTTTTATACCAATTATTGAAATATGAATTTGCTTCAGGACCATTTAATATTATTGGAGCAATCGTAATGCCAGGATTGGCTTTCGGAGCGCTATTATTAGTACCATTTTTAGATACAAGCAAGGAAAGAAGCCCATGGAAACGTCCATTACCGACAGGATTCATGCTTCTAGCAATTGCTTCAATCATTTACTTAACATGGGAATCTGTTGTAAACCATGACTGGGAAGCTGCTAAAGCTTACGGTGAGATTAAAGAAGAAGTATCAGTCGAGTTTGATGAAACTTCCGAAGGTTATCAACTTTATCAAGGTTCTTCTTGTATTGGGTGTCACGGTAACTCCTTTGAGGGCGGTATCGGTTTACCATTAGTAGGATTAGAATATACTGCTGAGGAAATCGTTGAAATCGCTCATGAAGGTAAAGGCGGTATGCCTGGTGGAACATTTACAGGTACCGAGGAAGAGTTACAAAAACTAGCTGAGTATATCACTACATTACAACCAGCAGAATAATTTTAACAAATGAAGAGAGTCAGGAAACTGACTCTCTTTTTTTCTTACACAAAAAGGGAGTCCAAATAAATGAAAGAATTGCTAATGTATATAAAACTAGTTCTCTTTAACAAAACATTTATGTGGCTATTATTCATAGTAAATCTACTTGGCACTATTTATGGCTACATTTGGTATGAAGGTCAGTTGTCCCAAACGGAGGCAAAATTCCTACTATTCGTTCCTGATAGTCCTACAGCAAGTTTGTTTTTTACAATTGCTTTATTTGCTTGGTTATTAAAGAAAAACTGGAAGTTGATTGAAGCTCTAGCTTTAATCACACTAGTTAAATATGGGTTATGGGCTGTAGTCATGAATATTTGGACATATGTTGAAAATGATTATCTAGGTTGGATGGGTTGGATGCTCGTAGCATCGCATTTTGCAATGGCTGTTCAGGCTATTCTCTACATTCCTTTTTATCGCTTTAGATGGATACACATCATAATAGCTGCTATTTGGACATTACATAATGATGTGATTGATTATGTCTTTGATCAGATGCCAATATATAGTAGTCTAGATAAGTATGCTGATCAGATTGGTTACTTTACATTTTGGCTATCTATTGCTTGTATTTTGTTAGCTTCCTTTATTTATCAACAAAGGTCAAAGCGTATTAGTTGAATGTCTCTATTATTCCTATTAAAATAAGAAGTATAGATTATAGAGGGGGAAAAAATTTGGCTTCTTATCTTATATACTTTGCAATAATTCTGTTATTGCCTTTGTATGCACAAATGAAAGTTAAAAGAACATATAAAAAATATTCAAAAGTTCGTTCTACATCCGGGATGACAGGGGCTCAAGTAGCAAGAACAATTCTTGATGCAAATGGTTTAGCTGATGTTCAGGTTGTGGAGAGTAGAGGGTTTTTAAGCGATCACTATAATCCAATGACAAAAATAGTGGCATTATCTTCTCATAATTTCCATGAAGCTTCTGTTGCAGGTTCTGCGATTGCAGCACATGAAGTCGGTCATGCCATTCAACATAAAGAATCATATTCGTTTTTAAATTTACGTCATAAATTAGTGCCAGTAGCTAATATTTCGTCAAATGCTTCTTGGGTTTTCATCATGATCGGTATGATAGCTAGTTTCCCTAATCTGATGTTGATAGGGATCGTGTTATTAGCTGCTGGTGTTGTATTCCAAATTGTAACATTACCTGTAGAATTTAACGCTTCGAGTAGAGCGATGGACCAAATGGTTTCTCACGGCATTATTCGCAATGAGGAAGAACGTCACGCGAAAAAAGTATTAAGCGCAGCTGCTTTAACTTATGTTGCTGCTACAGCAGTTGCTGTTTTAGAGTTATTACGTTTAGTATTAATCTATACTGGAATGAGTCGAAACGATTAATAAAGTTTAAAAAATGGAGGGAGATGACTGTAGTCATCTCCCTCCATTTTTGTTTGCAAATGAATTGCAAATGAATTGTTCACTTGTAACATCATCTAACGAATTCGAAAAAAGGGTCGATTTTTCCTCAAGAGTTTTAGCACTTCAACATAATTATTAATTTTTTTGGTTCTGTTAAAGATAAAGGTTGATAATCGTTATGAATTGCGAAGAACGCCCATTTAATTTAATAAAGATTTAAGGTACAATCAAGTTAATATTCAAACGTAATATGATAAGTCATGTTATCCCCCAGTGATTTTTGTCATACTGCGTACATAAAGGAGCAAAGTTTCATGCATAATAGTCCAATTTAACACCCTTCATTTTTTTCAGGCAATTCAGAAGAAAATGGGGGATAATATTGAAATCAAATCGTAATTTTCTTTTTTTAATGATTGGCCAATCATTAGCTAATATAGGCGACGTGTTGTACATTGTCGGTGTTATTAGCATTATTTACAGTTTAACCGAGTCAGCTACCGCATCAGCCTTCGTTCCGTTTACCATTACTTTTTCTATGTTTATTTCAAGTGTTTTAACACCACTGCTAATAGGTAAGTACAATTTGAAACGTTTATTAGTTGGTTCACAGATAGGAAAAACATTATTTTTATTGGGCTTAGGATTTTTTTTGATGATGGGTTTTAATTCAAATAACTATTATTTCATATTTGTAGCGATTGGTTTGATTGCTCTTCTTGATGGTTGTGCGAATCCAATTAGACAAACTTTAATTCCTTTTTATGTAGCGGAAGAAAGCTTAGTAGAAGCAAACGGAATAGCAGAAACAGTTACACAAACTATCCAAATAGGGACTTGGTTTTTTGGAAGTATGCTATTAATCGTATTCAGTCCAAACCAACTAATCTGGATAGTTACTGTACTATTTATTTTTTCAAGCATTTTCTTGAGTTTGTTAAAAAATGTAGAACACAAAGAAGAAAGACAAGAAAAAAAATGGTCTCAATTAACCAAAGGTTGGCGAACTATTAAACGGACACCGTTATTAAAAACAGTGGTCCGTATGGAATTTTTTGAAACTATTGCTGGCTCAGTTTGGATAGCAGCAATAATATTGGTCTATGTCGAACAGGCTTTAAAGGCGGAAGAATATTGGTGGGGTTATATTAATGCAGCTTTTTTTATAGGCTTAGTAGTAGGAAGTTTATTGTGCATTAAGTTTTCCTTGTTTGTAGATAAAAAACGTCACGTTTTTATCATTACAGGAGCGTTTATGACTTGCATTTTTACGGTTGTATTTGGATTGACGAGTTTCCCTGTAATCGCAATGGTGCTATCCGTCTTAATTGGGCTTTTTGGACAATTGAAAAATATACCCCAACAAACATTAATTCAAACAAGCGTACCCAAAGACCAATTAGCAACTGTTTATACTTCTCTTGGCACTATTGGAACAGGCACATTTGGAATTGCCTCGCTAACAATGGGTATTCTTTCAGATTACTTCGGTGTACGTAGTATTTTTATTGTTTCTGGTATTTTACTTGCAATAGTTAGTATTATGGCTTTAAAGAATCAGAATTTGTTTAGAAAAACGACGGAGTCAGAATAATATATTTAAAAGAGAGAAGGAATTTTACTTCTCTCTTTATTAAGTTATATATGCTTTCCTTTTATGAAGGATTGCTATGATAGAGATGTTTTTTACTAACGGGTGCTTGTGCGGCCAATCCTAGGTCGTATCATATAGCGGGTGGGATTCCCGTCGAGAAAGAACTAGCCATTCACTCGTAGCGAGTCTTGGAGGGCTAATGGTAACATTAGCCTTTAAGCGTAGACAGTTAGGTGGCGGGCCGAAAGCCAACTGGTTGAAGGGATTGAGCTCCATAATGTTAGTAAATCGAGAGGTGCCTTAACTTCGTATAGGGCATAATCTATTGTTGTACAAGTGAGAATGAATCTGTCATCTATCGGTGCCCTACTATAACAAAATAACCTAGTAGCATTTCACTACTAGGTTAAAATCTTAAAACCTAATTATAAACTTATATACTCTCCTGTTTTAACGCATCTATAATGTTTTCCTTCTTCACTTTTGAACTCGCATATAACATGGTTGTGCTAACCATGATAAATACAGCCATGATAACATATATTATACTTATCCAAGGGAGTGTGAATTCAAATTGGAAGCTAGTCATCAGTGCTTTGTATATCAAATATATTACACCGATACTGATTGGAAGCCCATAGAGTAATGATTTTATTCCATAAAATATACTTTCGTAATTAATCATTTTATTGAAACCTTTGGGCGTCATCCCAACTGATTTCAGCATCGCGAATTCTCGTTTGCGAAGTGAGATACTCGTCGAGATGGTGTTGAATATATTGGCTATAGACACCAATGTAATTAATAAGATGAATCCATACCCCAATACGGATATCAAGAGAATCAGCTGTTCATTTTCCTGCCTATCTTTTAACCCATTGTTAATGATAAGATTACTTTCTTTCATTTCCTCGATTTCCTGTTGTGTGGCCATGGGATCCGTGGACTTTAGATTTAGCCACAATTGAACATTTTCTCTGCTTTCCAATTGATCCATGACTTGTTCAGAGATAATCATATTCAAATTCCCATAACTCGCCTCTGCTTGCTCGACTCCCATAGGAAGTTGACCCGTTAAGGCAGCTATCTTAATCTTATTTACGGGTGTCTCTTTTCCGGTTTCCCAATCTATATCAACTATGTCAAGGCTCTGATCAACTTTTGCATGAATGGCCTTTTTCGCTACAATTTTATTTGCTGCTGCATTGTTATAAGAAAGCTTATCAACCACAATAGCAGACAGGTTTTCTGCGTCAATGAGTTGCTTGTAATCTGCACCCACACTTTTCGCATAATTTTGTAGGTTTTTATCATCTAAGACATGAAAACTAATGAAATATCGGTACTTTCCTTCTTTCAGTAAACTTGGGTCATCTTTAGCCAAGTCATGATATTCATTTGCAATTACATCTTCATCAACCCAAGAAAACAAACCAAAGTTTTTCGTTACATTCCATTCCGTTATATCATCAAGATTAGCAATCGAGTTGATAACCCGATCATCTAAGTTTTCCATACCGAATTTAGAAACTTGAATATCATAGTTCTTATCCGGTGGGAGTTCAATCGTTTTCTGTATATTGTCTGTAAAGTAAGACATGCTCAAGAAAAGAACGATACTGATGACAAGTGAAAAGACCGTCGCTTGATATCTACGTTTATTTCTCTTTAAATTTTTCAGACCAATGTCTGCTTCCATACCGAAAATTTTGCTAACCAACTTGGATGTTTTCACTGTTTTATTTGTTAGTTTAACATCGTTTGTTTGTCGTATCGCATCAATCGCAGATATTCTAGATGCTTTTCTTGCTGGTAGATAGGTTGAAAGGAAGATTGTTAGGATCGACACGGCACAGGCAATCAATATAGACCCTGGTGTAATAGTTATCGCCAACTCCTCAGTTATGCCAAAAATCCCTTGACGAATCATCGGATTAATAAACAAGAACGTAATACCAATTACTACAACTCCCAGAATGATTCCAATTGGTATACTGATTAAGCCAATAACCATCCCTTCAAAAAATACCGAATTCCTCTTCTGTCTTGCTGTAGCGCCCACGCTTGAAAGCATACCTAAATGACGAGACCGTTCGGAGACAGAAATCGCAAATGCGTTATATATAAGCGATACTGATCCAACAATAATGATGCCCGTAATGACTAATGATAATGATAGAATTGTTCTATTCAATTTATCGCTAATCGCCAATCCATAGCGTTTCAATAAACTATAATTAAAATCAATAGACTCAGATCCAATGTTATTTTGATTAGCTAAATCCTCTGCGTGTGTAAACAAGGAACTCTTCACTTTGTTTAATACAACTGCGGCATTAACGATATCATTTGCACCCAATGTGCCTTCATCTACATAACTGAAAATGGAATATCCCGGTGCCTCTGCTGACTCCCATGTCGGTCGTTTTATGATGCCTACAACTTTATAACTTTTAGCTTCTGTATGTTCTATTGTTTCAGCACGCTCACCTTTATCTGTTACCAGTGGGTCCTCTTGTTTTAGTGCCGGTGCATCTCTAGCCCCCGTCCTAATTCTTTCGCCAATATCGAGTGTTATCGTGTCTCCGATCTTGTATACCACTTTAGCGTTCGTTGCAATTTCCTCCGAAATAACAATTTCGTTGTCTGCTTGAGGAAGTTGCCCTGAACTTAGTTCAATTGGAAATTGCTTGAATCCTTGTTCATTATATTCCCTAATATGTAAATAGGGTTTATTCGCATTATCTCCCTCTTCTATTAGGGCATAGCCTCGATCTCTTGATACACCAATTGTATGAGTGTCCTCATCTGCATCAATCGCTTTGAGTTGAGATGGATTCACATCTTTATAAAGGACATGCCATTCCCCAGTAGTTGTTATCGTTTGCCTTAGCATTAAATCCATAACCGAAACCACAAATGTAGGAACCATTGTCACCATCATTACAGAGATAATGACACCGATAATAGTCACTAGTGTGCGGCGTTTGTTCTCCTTTAATTGTCTTACTGTTAATTTGTTAACAATATTCACGGACGAATCACCTCGTCTTTGGCAATCCTTCCGTCTTCAATGGTAATGATTCTATCGGCTTGAAGCGCAATCCGCTCATCATGGGTAATGATAATCAGCGTTTGATTAAAGGTTTTATTAAACATTTTTAATAAATCTATGATTTCGTTGCCATTTTTACTATCCAGATTACCTGTTGGTTCATCTGCTAGCATAATCGTAGGATTACTAATTAGTGCTCTTCCAATCGACACCCGTTGTTGTTGTCCACCCGAGAGTTGATTTGGTAAATGCTTTAAGCGATTAGCTAAATTTAAAGTCTTCACGATATCCGCGAATTGCTTCTTATCCACCTTATGTTCATCAAGAAGTAGGGGAAGCTTAATATTCTCTTCCACCGTTAAGACCGGAATAAGATTATAGAATTGGTAGATTAATCCAATTTGTCTTCGTCTAAAGATCGCCAGTTGCGTCTCATTAAGATTATAAATATCTGTGTTGTCCACGAACACTTTGCCACTTGTCGGTCGATCCACACCACCAAGCATATGTAGAATCGTTGATTTCCCTGAACCTGAAGGACCAATAATAGCGATGAATTCTCCTTTGTTTACTGTAAAAGATACATCATCAAGTGCTTTTACCGCACTTTCACCTTTACCATACGTTTTAGACAGATGTTCAATTTTTAATATTTCCATTGTAAGACCTCCATTTGTGTTAATGAGATCAGTATATCTGTCTATTGTGACTTTACAGTGACTGTTACATGACTATTTAGTCACTTAACTTAATGCATTGAGTTATTTATAAATTTTAATATGAAACTGTGTGCCTATTCCTTTCTCACTCTTGATATTGATATCTCCATTCTGACTTGTAATAATACTGTGAGATAAGGCTAGTCCAATACCGACACTATCTTCGCTTGCATTCTTTCCTTTGTAGAATCGTTGGAAAACATAGGGTAACTCTTCTTTCGGAATCCCTTTTCCGTTATCAGCAATGATTACTTCGGTATACAGTGCATTTTCTGCAAAAGATATAGAGATCTCCCCACCCTCAGGTGTGTGCTCCACGCAATTTTTCAGAATGTTGATGACAGCTTCAGCGGTCCAATTAAGGTCACCAAGAAAAGATACGGCGTCATCACCCTTAATCGAGACCGTTTGTTCCTTAATGTCCATTGGAATCAGAACAGGCTCGAGTGATTTTTGAAACAATGTTCTGACCAAAATAGAATCTTTTTTAAATTGAACCGTTCCTGCATCGATTTTGGAGAACTTTAATAATGAAGATACAAGCCATCCAATCCTTTCGAGTTGAATCCGTATATTACGTGTGAATTCCGTTCTTTTCTCAGGAGGAAGTTCGGGTTCACTTAATAAATCTGCCATGACTGTCATGGAGGTTAGGGGAGTCTTAAGCTGATGTGATATATCGGAAATCGCATTCGTAAGCTGGACTTTATCATGTTGTAAAAGCGCACTATGTTCAGATAACATGAGTGTCACTTTATAGATGTCGTTCTTTAGAATACTCAGCTCACCTTCCTGATTATCACGAACGTCTAACGTGTAATTCCCATTACTGATTTGGCGTAAATAGCTAGAGAGATTCCCAATCTCCGTATATCTCCATCTCGTAAATACCAAACTGCATGTAATAAGTAACGCTGAAGTGATACAAGTAAGCACTACGACAGCGAGTGACATCATTGCCGAGATCACAATTGCCACGAGACTAATCGAACACATCGTAACGAATAACCACTGAATCTCTCTATTTCGAAGCATACTAAACACCTACCTTATATCCTAGACCGCGCACTGTTTTAATAATCTTTGGATCTTGAGAGTTGTCCTCTAATTTTTCTCTTAATCTTTTAATATAGACCGTCAATGTATTATCATTCACAAAATCACCTGCCACATCCCAAATCCGTTCTAATAACTGATTTCTTGAAAGAATCTGCCCAATATGGTTCGCAAAAATAAGCAATAATCGGTACTCTAAGGCAGTCAATGAAATCTCATCGTCATTCTTATAAACTTTCCCTTCTAGCGTGTTAATCCGTATATTTTCGATTTCAATGATCGATTTGGTTTGGGTCTGTTGATGATATCTTCTTAAGACGGATTTAATTCGCGAGAGAAGCTCACGGATACGAAAAGGTTTAGTAATATAATCATCTCCTCCCATATCAAGCCCCATCACGACATTCACCTCATCATCTATCGCTGTTAGAAAAATAACAGGAATATCACTCCGTTCCTTCACCATCCTACATAATTCGTATCCATCACCATCGGGTAGGGATATATCAAATAAACATAACGTAAATTGATCTAATTGTTCAGCTATCACCTGTTTAGCGGTTACCGTATCATAACAAAGAACCGTAGAAAAGTGATCCTGTTGCAATGAATATTCAAGTCCTGAAGCAATTGTACGATCGTCTTCCACCAGCAATATTTTCATTAGAAAATCATCCTCACTTATTGTTACTTTAAACCTTACCTTAATATCAAAAAAGCAGCAATAATTGATATGGCAAAAAATTCTGGTTGCTGTACTATTTTAAAGATAAAGAGGGTCGTATATTGTTAGTCAAGCTTAATAAGAAGGTTTTTCTACGATTGTGTTGAATAAGTTAATATATGTAAGTTATTGAACAAAAGGAGGACTTTATATGAGTATTACGATTCGTAAGATGCAGTACGCAGATACAAAACAAGTTCAAAGTATAGCGAAAACAACTTGGAATGCTACATATGAGGGCATAATTCCATTAGAGGTACAAAATAACTTCTTAAATTCAGCTTACAATGATGAAGGTATGAAACAACGTTTAGAACGTTCTATTCTTTATGTTGCGGAAGTTAATGGTAAAGTTGTCGGTTTTGCAAACTATTCCCCAGTAAGAGATGGTGGGATTGTTGAATTAGCTGCTATCTATCTTAATCCAGAGTTTCAAGGGAAAGGAATAGGTACTGCTTTATTACAACAAGCAATTAATGAATTAAAAGGTACAAAAGAGATTTATATAAACGTTGCAAAAGGAAATAAGATTGGAATGACCTTTTATGAAGCGAAAAGGTTTGAAATTGTAAAAGAGTTTGATGATGAATTAGATGGGCATATTTTAAGAACAGTACGGATGGTTAAGAAAATATAATTATTAAGCGTAGCTTTACTTCAAGAAGGGGTAAAGCTTTTTCCTAATTGTACTAAAGTCGCAGGGTAGCTGAATAAAGAAGATTGAAAGAAAAGTAATTTACAAAAAAGGGATGGGAAGTAAGCTCGCTATTATAACAGTAAACATGGAGATGAAAGTTATACAAAAAATAAATCCATAATTTGGTGGATAGTGAGTATGATTCTTATTGTTAGGTGTTTTCATAATCACTTTGGATAACTGGTGGTTTCAAATGTACTTAAACAGACGTCCTGCATTACTTGAACAACGGTAAACTCCTTTCTTCTCAAATAACTCCGCAGATAGTGAATAATTCGAATATAATATTTCATATGTATGTATGATGACCGAGGTTGTGATGTTTTTAGCATAAATAAAGATACTCTTTTACCTTTATATCATAAGTATAGAAAATGGATTTTAGATTATAATCGTATTGAAATTGATCATTCCCTTGGTGTAGGGCTATTCAATTGCTATGAAACCTCTGAAGAAAAGGAAAAAAGACTTAAGGCAAACAGAATAAAAATAAAACAATCCCAAATAAACTTATCGCAGGTGAATACATGTCACATTACCCATGTACTTGCAATACCAAATGAATTTGCAAGAGAATGTATTAGTGAGATAAGTGAAACGGGATTTAATATTGCCATTGAAGACAAAAGTTTTGATTATATAATTAAAGCGACTAAAACAGAAGCTTTGGCACTTGTTGATTATCAAACTGAGCTTATGTTTTTATATTCCAAAAAATATAAAGGTATTTATAAAGGGTGGTCAGTAAAAAAGCTTTTTAATTAGAAGAGTTGGAGTATTAATTATTAATTCCCTTTATCATACAGGAGGACGAGGACTAAACGCCTCTTTGTTGAACTTACTGAACTAATGGGTGCTTTACTTTAAGAGGGAGAAAGCCTTTTACTTGTTTAGTTGAAGAAGAAAGGAAAGGAGTCTTTTATGTACAATGTATTGTATTTATATCCAGTCTTGAAACAGAATAAGGAACGGTTTATAGAAATTAATAAAATGGCCTCTGTTATTTACAAGGAATATGGTGCGATTGAAGATGACACTTACCAAAGCACTTTTATTGATGCTATCTATGGTTGTAAAGGGATGGATTCATCGGTTGAACTACAGGAAAATGAAACTTTGATGTGCTCAGTTTCTACATTCAATAATAAACATCATCACGATGTTGTTCTGAAAGAAGTTGACGCTGATCCTAGAATTGAAGAATTATATAATGAGATGCTTAACGTTATTGATATGAGTCGAGTAGTTCGAGGTGAGTTTGAAAAGGTTTAATTAGAAAATAGATACTCTTCTTATTTCATTAAGTCGGGATTTTGGTCTTCCAAGAAGGGATTAATGCCCCTTTTGTTGAACTTGTTTAACTAAATGGACAGCTTAGTGGAAAAAGGAAATATAATAAAATGGGGGTTTTAATATAGCAAAACGATGGGGATTTACATATATATTTTGTAACGATTTGGAGAAAATGAAGTGGTTTTACTCAGACATACTTCAGTTAATACTTATATGGGATGATAAAGGTTCCATAGCTTTTAAAATTGGTGAACACCAATTGAGCATTGATTACAATGAAGAATTTAACCCACCATCAAGAAAGTTTTCCATTCAACCAGGGTGGAAAGGTGGAACAGAACCAAGGATAGGTTGGTCGTTAGAATGTGATAAAGAAAATTTCGGAAAAATTGTAAATTCCGTATTAATAAATGATATAACAAAATATTACAATAAGCCCATATGGAAAGGATATTGGAGTTTTCCTATTTTAGACCCTATGAATAATACAATAGAAATCACATGTTCATGTACTGAAAAGATTATCCACTAATAATCATGACATGAACTAAGTAGGATAAGTATTATACATTTTTCACTAACGGATGCTTTACTTCAATAAGGGGTAAAGCCTTTTTTCTTATTCAATTAATGCCGGAGGTTAGTTGTATAGGGAAGCATGATAAAATAGGTAAATGACATACTTCAACGGGTGAAAATATGGATAATATTATAGATCAACTAAATGAAATTAAAAACGAATTAGAAAAGCCAATTCCATACAGGGATACAGATAAAATACAAGTAGATTTTCGAACAGAATTTTTAAGTTTATCTGATGAAGAAGATTGTCTAACGGGTGATTTTAATAATTACTGTATGAATATAGCTGGAAGTCTAAGTTATGTTTTAGCGGGTAAAACAAATAAAGTTCCACAAGGTCAAATTGAGATGTTGCAGAAATCTTTCTTTGATTCCTTTAAACAATATAAGTTTTTTGAAGACAAAATTGAAATCTATAACGATTTCTTTCGGGAATATAAAAACTTTGAAAAAACAAGAACATTGTTATTACATCTGTTGTCTAAATAAGCATTTCTTATTAAGCTAACGAGTGCTTTACTTCAAGAAGGAGTAAGGTCTTTTTTAGAGGATTTAACTAAAAAATACTGAATTGCTAATATAGTACAATATATACAAATGAGAGTTGTGACTCATTTTGAAAAATGAATTTTATAATAAAGCAAATGAATATGCGATTGGCAGACCAACTTATCCAAAAGACATTATAAATTTACTAACGTTACAGTTTAGTTGAAGAAACTAAGATGGCGTCTTTTTAAATGGGTAAATTATTTAAATTTGGAACCCTCATTTAATTCAAACGTAAAATAAGGCAGTATTAATGATCAGGAGTGATGGAATGGTTAGAAGAAGAGGGACATATCAAATAAAAATTCGTGACAAGCAGCTCGTTTGTTTTTTTTGTCAGCACGATGAATTTTTGCATCGTGAAGTTTATACGGATTTAAATCCTTTAGGTGAAACGGTAACAGACCAGCTCACATTGCAATCATTTTATTGCACGTCATGTGGTGAAATCCGAATGTTTCAAGAAAAAAACCGATTTGATCATATGTTACAAAAACATGTATCTATTATTGAATACACGGAAGTGACAAAAGAATGAGCGGGATGGATGAACCCCTACGCCCCCAAAAAAGTCGTATCACGATTTATGATGAGCCTGTTATTTGTAGATTTTGTTCACGTGATGTGTTTATTCCCTATGAAGTTTTTGTGAATGTTGAACAACCGGGTGTAAATAGGCGACATGTTAGTTATATAGCAATTTGTCATCATTGTGGTCAAGCCAAACATTTTGGAGATCCAAGCCATTATGATAACGAAAAAGATAATTATATTTGGGCCTTGAATCAGTATTTAATTTCCATTAGAAGTTATAAGATTAAGATTATATTTTATGTTGGAAAGAAAGGTAACGGCAAAATAAAAAATTTTACAAATAAGCTTATTCAAGATTTTGGTATAGAAAAAGAGAATATAAATATCAGTAATTTAAAAGGATTAGCAGAACTTCAAATAAAGATTTCTAATTTAAATGAAATTGAAAATATCAGAGCTGATATAATGAATTCCGCGAGACGACTTTATATAACGATTAAGGATCTAACCATTAAATAAATTATCTAAGTACTCTAATTATTTGTGAAAAATTATTGTTGGCACAACTTTTTTCTCCAAACATAATCATCCTCAATTTTTCTTGTTATCTTAAGCTAAAGTTTTGGTTGGCAAAGATTCAGGGGGAATTAATAGGTTGGCGGTGAAATAAAATATTAGTTTCTATTTATATTCTAATGGCAACGTGGGTTATTATATTTACTATGTTTTTATACAGTCTGAAAAGAAAAGGTAAATTAAAGATTAATTTTAATCAATTTGTAATAGTGTACCTAATTTCTATTGGATCAATGATTTTAACAATTGGGTTTTTGATTCTAATGGGATAAAAGGAATGTAGAGATGTTTTTCACTATTGGGTGCTTTAGTTAAACAGTGGCTGCCTATAGTGGTAGCTGTTTTTTATTTAACTAACGAAGCAGGATAGTGAAGGAAGGGGAATTTTATGAAGAGTAAAAGAACTTTATTTTCGGCTATAACAATTTCTGTTGCCTTTTTAATTGTTTTTTTAATTTATAATTCTTTTTCGTCTGTGTTAACTGTAACTGATTTTACTGTCACTGAAAAAGGGTATTCTAACGATAACAATGAAGCATGGATAAAGGGATTTAACCCTAATGCCCCAGTAGGACATCAAGAAGGGACTAAAGTAATTGTTAGGGAACCGATGGTAATGAATTTAATTCAGAAAGATAAGACGTACTACGTAAGATACACGATAAAAAGAAATGGTTTAATTTTTCTTAGTGATATTGAAACTATTGAGGATCTCAAATAAGCTTAGTTATTCAAATAACGGATCCTTTACTTACAGAAGGGGTAAAGGCTTTTTTCTTATTGAACTAAAGCAGCAGTTTAGTTTAACAAGAGTTGAATTATTGAATACCAAAATAGATTTTATCGTCTAATTGAAAAGAGGTTAAAGTATTATGAAATTAAAATTTTTATATTTAACCTTAGCAGTATTTTCGATATGGGTAATCATTGGTTGTTCAAATAAACAAGTTATAGAAAATACAAATGATACGGATAATTATGGAGATGTTAGGGCAGTAGCATGGGAATTTATAAATGAAAAAGGTTGGTATGACAGGGCTAAAGAAGATTGGCAAAGTGCGAAAGTGAAAAAAACGATTGCTGATAATAGCTACGAATTTTTGGATAAAACTTATGATGGAAAAGAGGTATTAACGGTTTCGTTCGAAGATAAAGATACTGTTGTATTCGGTACACCTTTAATCCTCGTTGACCCCAATACCAATGAAGTAATTGGCTATATACCAAGTGAATAAAATAAATTTTATTAAGCTAACGGGTCTTTACTTCAAGAAGAAGTAGAGCCTTTTTTCTTACTGAACTAAAGAATCAGATTAGTTGAAGAAGGAATAACTAGAGGGAAGTAGAATATATTTAAAAGGTCTTTTCTCTTAAATTAAGTACGTGTTCATAATGATAAGTTATGTTGATCAAAAGCTCTTTTTTCTTAACATTGGGGGAGGTGTGAAAGGAGTAGTTCATGTGAAATCTAATAAAGTATTAAAAATTGTTGACCCCGAAGTCTTCTTATTTAACAGATTTGGCGAAAGAAGAATTAAAGTCATATGAACATTTTACTGAGGAATATGACACAAAATACTTAAAAGGTTTTTCACCAGAAAAGATTTAATATTAATCTATTAGAAAGAGAGGAGAATTCAAATAGATTCATCAAGTTTCAGGATTAGCAGGTTAATTTTGTACTTTGTACTCGTGTCATTATTCCTCTTTGTATCGGGTAATATCGGACAATATTTGATAGAAAAACAAGATATGGATCGACAAATAGGCATGCTCTTACAAGGAGTAATCTTTACTGGGTTAACGCTTTTTATACTTTATATACTTAAAAGAAAAAAACCAGACGTTTTTAGTAACATTGGCTTGAAGGGTGTAAAATCATCATCTAAGTTGATAGTGGGAATTACTTTGCCTTTTACTTTAGTCCTATTAGGTATTTTAACGGCTTATATATTTGGTGGCATTGAAAATGTTAGATTTAATTTTACATCAAGTGTTATAATTGCCATTTTAATCAATGCACTGACAGCATTTATGTATGAGGCATTTCCAGAAGAAGTCTTTATACGTGGGTTAATATTTCAAGAGTTGAATAAGAAATTTCGCTTCATCATCTCATTAATTTTGCAACCGTTGATGTTCATTTGTATTCCGATTACTGTAATGGCATTGGAGTCAATATTCTTTAGTGATCCATTTGTAATAATAACTATAGATTATATTATATTGCTCCTCACTTTTGGAATTGCTCTACAGCTATATAGAAAGTATACAGGAACATTATGGATGAGTATTATTTTCCATCTTGTTTATCTTGAAGTGGTTCGATATATTTCTATGGGTGGTATTTATAACCCGGATGTCGCTCTTATAGAGTTTGATGAGGCATTTGAAGGATTCATGACTCTATACTTGTCATTTTTGTTTATAGTGGTATTTAGTGTAGTGGTGTTGTCACTTTTATTACTAATTGAAAGCAGAAAAAATAAGTTATAAAACTTAACTTATTTTTTCTGTTTTTAGTCGTTTAACATTTGAAAAAACACTTATTCAACCAAACGGGTGCTCTAGTTGAGTATCATGGGGGTACTAAGGTTAGTCATTTTTCTTACTGAACTAATGCGGCAGTTTATGGTAATTTGTTTAATATTGGAACTTCTGGTTATTTTAAACGTATTAAAATAAAGTAACAGATTAGTTGAAGAGTGTTGTTTAACTTGTGTTCTGTTCAACAATCGTGCCAGTTTGTAGAAAACATAACAGGAGGTAAATAAATGGATGCTTTGATGTTAGATGGATGGACTCCTATATTGCTTTGCGGAATTGTGTTTGCAATTGTGATGTTTATTACGTCCCGTAAAGTTTCAAGAAAATCTTTAATTTCCACTTCTACTGTATTAAGTCTAATTTGTATCGGGGTAATTATTTATAGCGTAATTGGAATTGGTGGTTGGGATGGTATGGGACTGGGTTTATTTATGATTACTATTTTAGCAGGAATATGGATAGGTACTGTTATTGGAGCTATCTCAAGGAGTTCAAATTTATAAGAATGTCATCTCGTTTTTCACTTATTAATGTTTACTCTTTTATCTGCTACCGTTACTTCCAGAGCATGACTATTCTATACACCCGATTGCGGAAAAATGAATTTTATATTTATAAAATATTAGGAGGAATCCATTATGTTAGACTTTAAAACTACTGATTTATGCGACGACTATTCAGATGAACTACAAATTAGCGATATCGCATTTCGTTCTTTCGGAAAAAAGACACGTTTTTCAGGAAAAATTGAAACTGTAAGTGTGTATGAGGATAACGTGCTCCTCGTTGAAGCACTTGAAAGTGTACAGGAAGGCTCCGTAATTGTTGTAGACGGTGGTGGTTCTAATCGATGCGCACTTCTTGGCGATCGTTTAGCGGGCATAGCGCAGTTAAGAAAGTTATCAGGCGTTATTATTAACGGTTATGTTAGAGATTCTGTTGATCTTGCTAAAATGAATGTTGGTATTCTTGCGTTAGGAACAAATCCCCTGAAAAGTAAAAAAGATGGAACAGGCGAGCGCAATGGCAAATTCCACTTTGGTGGAGTCGACTGGAATCCAGGAGAGTATGTTTATGTGGATGAGGACGGGGTTATTATTTCTAAACAGCCTCTTTTATAAAAAATAGAGTATTTACTAACGCTGCATAGAATTTTAAAAATGCCCTTTTCCATTTGGATAGGGGCGTATTCAGAAAAGCACGAGTTTTGGAACATAAAAGGTTTATGAAATTACTGATAGTTTTTTAGCAGCAACAATATAGAGAATGAGAAGAAATGTACTTAAAGTAATGGGTGCTTAGTTAAACAAGTCGCTGCCTGTAAGGGTATAGAGTGGTAGGAATGATTATTAGTGGATTTACTTTCGTATTTCTCAAATATCCTTTTTCTGTTATTACTCTTATCTTTTGTATGTAACCTTTTTTACTTTCGATAAGGAAAAGGAAGATAATCATTGGACATTTATAATGGGTATATTATTATCTTTGGTGGGAGGGATATTTACATGTCAACTTATGAAAACGAAGAAGTGCTAACAGGAGGGAATGTCTCTAACGTTTATCGTTCGGGAGATACTGTGCGACGAGAATTAAAGCCAGATAGTCACAAAATCCATAAGCTATTACAGCATTTGGAGAACAAAGGTTTCAGTTATGCACCAAAGTTTTTAGGTATCGATGAAATAGGAAGAGAGATATTATCATTTATTGAAGGAGAAGCTGGGAATTATCCTTTAAAAGAATACATGTGGTCTAATGATGTCTTAAAAGAAATAGCGAATATGCTCCGTCTTTATCATGATTCTGTGAGTGATTTTTTATTTGATGATAGCTGGCAATCGTTAGATAACACCCCCAAACTATTTGAGGTACTATGCCATAATGATTTTGCAATATACAACCTTATTTTTAATCATAAAAGACCAGTAGGTATTATTGATTTTGATGTTGCTGGTCCTGGTCCAAGACTTTGGGACATAGCGTATACTCTTTACACCTGCGTCCCCTTAAGTAGAGTTTATCATTCCGAAACCGGTGAGGCTGTTTATTATAATTCATACCAGCATGCCGACCGTATAAAACAAAGAGTAAAATTGTTTTTTGAATCCTATGGTGAGGGAATAGATCAGGATTATTTGGAGATGGTATTGCTAAGATTAGAAGGATTATGTAAAACCATAAAAAGAAAAGCCAATGAAGGTGACATTGCTTTTCAAAAGATGATAAATGAAGGGCACGTTGAACATTATCAAAACGATATTAAATTTATTCGCGAACATGGAAAAGAGTGGATTTAATATAAGAAGCAAAATATGGATTTTTGGATATTTTCAAATGCACATTAGTTTAAAGTAAAGATGCTAAAAACCACTTTCCGTTAGCGTTATGGGAAAGTGGTTTTTTCTTGAAATAAAGTTAATGTATCTTTTGCATCTGCTATGGCATCTAGTAATGATTTACCTAATTGATCCGTTACTGACACAATATATTCTTCATCTGTTGGTGTATTTAAAATCGCGGAAATGGCATTAATCGAGTAATGGGCACTTCTTAAACTACGAATAACTCGTAGCTGCTCAAGTTCTATTTCACCATAGGCTCGGTCCAGTCACGGAACGGTAATGAGTCCGCTACGTTCCCAATTTCGTACAGTTTCAGCTGTAGTATCTAGAAGTAGCGCAACATCTTTTCGAGAATGTGTGCGTTTACTAACAGTAGGAATTTTCTCGAAAAAGCAGTATGTTCCAGGACGATCTTCCTCAATTAGGTGCGAGTGTTGAACATGCGTCCCCTTTCTTGTTGAGTTACGCAGCGGGGTATGTGGCCGGGCCTAGGTCGTATCATATAGTGGTGGCACTCTGATTATATTATTTAAATCAACATCTAGCTGGATATTCTGGGTTCAGACTAGAACTTTCTACCAATATACAACCATACCCGAATCCAATAGAATGGATAAGGTAGTTTTTACAAGATTCTTAATAGTATAAGGAGAGCAAATGAAGTGAAGAAATGGAAAGTTATATCGGTAGTCATTATGTTAACTGTTGTTATGATGATAATGCCTAGTAAAAGTAATGCTGCTTCCCTGTCAGAAACAGAGAAGTTGGTTCAAAAAGCGGAGAATGCTGCAACAGCATTAAAATGGGAAATCTCCTTAGAGCATCGAAAAACATTATATTCAGATCCTATTGCATTACCGAATATGAACTTATATAATGCTACGAAACGTGCTGGTCAATTAGCATACAATGCAATTAATACGTTACCAGCTAAGGAAAAAGTTAAATTAACTAAAAGAATGGAGAGCAACGTAGACATACATTTTCATAGGGCAATGGCTTATATTGACGCTGTGAAATCTGGACATAAGATTGCGGTTAAAACAAGTGACTTAAATGATGCCTATCGATTAAATCCGTTAGGTACGCAAACCGAAAAGGCTTATCATGATTTATCGAGCGAGATTAGAAAGCAAGCGATATTGCTATATCGTGTATATGGTAAGTCAACTAGAGATGCGATTTTAGAGAAATATAAAGATCCAGGGGAAAAAGCCAGACAATCTAGCATGTATGTAATAAGTGCAAAAATAGAAATTGAGCAGTTTCAGCGATCAATTGCTAATAATAAAACCAAAGAAGAACTTCTCTTGACCGCCAAGCAAATTCAAGCGACTGTTAATAAAATACAAGATGAAAACGCTCGACAACTATTACTCACAAAATTAGATGCGGCTAAAAAGACCATTCCAGGAATCAGTCTACTAGATTATGATGAGTTCTTTTATTTACCGAATTTAATTCGGGAGGTTGTTATTCATCCATCCCAGCCTATTATTTATGCTTTAAATGAAAAGAAAGATATCCTAGAGATTAACTACAAAACGGGTAAAATTCGGCAGCTTACAATGAATCTAGTTCCCGAGACTATTTATTTCTATAATAATGAGCTTTATGTCGCTTTACTAAAAGGCCCACGTGGTCCTTATGGGCAAGTTCAAAATCAACAAGGGGCAATTGCAATTATTAATACTTCTAATTTCACCTTGACGGACCAGTTTGATATTCAAATAGATCCATTTGATATTGTCGCAGATGACAAGGCCATATACGTATCAAGTGCTTCAGATGATACAGGAAGTATTCGAGGGTATTCAAGAGAAACATTACTTGAAACTTCTAAAGTCCTCTACATTGATAATCAAAGTTATATAGAAATGCATCCAAGTTTAGATAGACTTTATGCGGTTGATACGACTGTTAGTCCTAGAGATGTGGAAACTCACTTTATTGTAGATGGTAAAATAAAAAGAGGATACGATTCACCTTATCATGGTGATTATCGACTTAATACAAATATAAGCATTTCTCCAGATGGAAAATATATTTTCAACGGTTCGGGTGTCGTTATGGTTGCTTCTGATTCAAAGGCAATGAATATGACGTATTTAACAAAACTAAATACACCGTTTGAACAAATTACCTATAACTTGAATGATGGACTGTTCTATACAGGTAATAGGAAAAATCTAGAGGTATACAATTATGAAACAATGGAAAAAGTTAATAGTTACACATTGAGTGGTTATATCAATAATATATTTTATCAAAATGGGAGATTAGTGGTTGTTACCACTGAAGTATTATATTCTTCAAAACTCCCCAAAAATGCTATAAAAACATATAAGGTTAAAGGTAATGAAATTATACAGTAGTGGAAGGTTATTTCTGAGAAATCGATTTAGGGAAAAACTATTTGGAATCACCTAGAAAAAGGGGGCCAAATGAATAAATGATTGGTCCCCTTATCTTTATCCATCTAAAAACAAAAAAGCGTATTCAGTTTCTTTCTTTCTTTCTATCTATCTAAATAAAATTTATAATAGAGCAATTTTACTGCATTAAATAAATAGACTATAAATTCTTCATGTAGAATTCTGTACATATGGCTATAACTGATAATGTCATTAAAGCAAATTGAATAATGAAAGAAAAATGCTTTGTTCAGCAGATGTTTTAGTAAAAGAGCTGTTAGGACTGAATAAACAGATGAAGTTTAGGGATTGAATCTTTTAGCATGGATAAAGATAGTTTTTATAAGATTCTTAATAGAATAAGGAGCGCAATGAAGTGAAGAAATGGAAATTTTTATCGATTGTCATTATTTTAGCTGTTTTTATGATGATATTACCAAGTAATAACAGTGCAAGTTCCCTGTCAGAAGCAGAGAAGCTGGTTCAAAAAGCGGAGAATGCTGCAACAGCATTAAAATGGGAAATCTCTTTAGAGCACAGAAAAACAATATATTCAGATCCTGTTTCATTACCAAATATGAATTTATATAATACGACAAAAAATGCTAGCCAATTAGCATACCAAGTACTTAAAACGCTGCCAGCTCAAGAAAAAGCTAAATTAACTAAAAGAATGGAAAGTAACGTAGATATCCATTTAAATAGGTCTATGGCTTATATTGACGCTATAACGTCCGGTAAGAAGATCACAGTTAAAACCGATAACTTATATGAAGCGTATCGATTGAATCCGCTAAGTGATCAAACCGAAAAGGCTTATCATGATCTGTCTAGTGAGATTAGAAAACAAGCAATATTACTTTATCGTGTTTATGGGAAGTCAACAAGAAATGCGATCTTAGATAAATATAAAAGCCCAGGGGAGAAAGTTAAAGAATCGACAAAATCTGTCATCAGTGTGAAAATGACAATCGACCAACTTCAACAATCTATTGCTAAAAATAAAAACACGGAAGAATTACTTTCGAGCGTTAAGCAAATTGAAACTACAGTAAATACCATACAAGATGAAAACGCTAGACAGCTTTTACATATAAAACTAGATAAAACTAAAAAAGCCATAGAAGGAGATGGTACGTTTGATCAATCGTTCTTCTATTTATCTGAGTTAACTCGCAAGGCTGTTATACATCCTTCACAGCCTATTATTTATGCGCTAAATGAAAATAAAGACGTCTTAGAAATCAACTATGAAACTCGGAAAGTTCGGCGCCTTACAATGAACTTAGTGCCCGAAACAATTTACTTTCAAAATAATGAGTTATATGTCGCCTTATTGAAAAGTACACGTAGTTCCTATTTGTGGGAGGAATATCAAAAAGGGGCCATTGCCATTATAAATGCGACTTCTTTTAAATTGGTAGAGCAGTTTAATATTAATATCGATCCATTTGATATTGTCGCAGATGACAAGTCTATTTATGTATCAAGTGGTTCAGGACAATGGGGAAATATTTTAGGTTACTCAAGAGAAACGCTACTTGAAACATCAAAGAGCGAATCCGTTTATGATCAAAGCTTTTTAGAAATGCATCCAAATCTAGATAGGCTTTATTCTATAGATACAACTATAAGTCCAAGAGATGTGGATACCCACTTAATTGATGATGGGAAAATAATAACAGGATACGATTCACCTTATCACGGTAAGTATGAGCTGGATACAAATATGGCTATTTCTCCAGATGGAAAATATATTTTTAACGGTTCTGGTGTTGTGATGATTGCTACTGAAGCCGAAGCAACGGATATGAGATACCTAATGGAACTATATACTCCTTTTGAACAAATTACATTTAATCTGAAGGATGGGTTTTTCTATACAAGCGATGGAAAAGGTATAGATGTTTACAATTACAACACTATGGAAAGAGAAAAGCATTATGAAATGAGTGGAAAAATTCAAAACTTATTTTATCAAAATGGAAAATTAGTTGTTGTTTCAGTCGAAGAATTATATTCTTCCAAACTACCCACATACGCTATAAAAACGTATAACGTAGTAGGAAACAAAGTTATTCAATATTAGTAACGGTAAATTTTTGCGATTAAGGGCATGTCGAGTTAATAGAGTCATGTTGACTTTTCTAACAGGGGATTATTGATGGATATAAAATTAAGTGCACAGGCATATGGAATAGGTGTTTTAATTAGATTTAACATAGCCATTTTCAGAAAATTATTATGCTCTGCTCAAGTAATTGAAAAAGCCAACCACATATGGTTGGCTTTCAGTTTGACGACAAAGGTATTTTTATAAACGGTTATGAATAATAAATGGGTTTATTCATCCTATTAAAAGTAAGATATTGAATACTCTATTGGAACTCTTTAGAAGGCAAGGTCCACCACGAAGACTCCAGTGGGAAAAGCTTGAGCTGAAGACCCCGCAGGAACGTAGTGACGAGGAGGCTGAAGCCAAGCCCACGGAAAGCGAAGTGGTGGGCCTTGCCGAGTTTAATATTCAACTCTATACACCTAAAGTTGAGTTTGTCTACAGTTTAAAAGCCAACCACATATGGTTGGCTTTTTCCTTCACTTTAGTTGCGTAAGTCGATAATAATGTTAGATCTGATTGGACGGAACAAAAGAGCACTTTTTAATGATGGAAGCATATACGCTTTCCAACTGTTCTTTATTTTGCACTAGTTTTTGTACGTACTGGTTTAAAAATAGACAGTAGGAAAATCAATAAACCTGCAATACCAATTCCTAAAATAGTGTTGAAAGATTCCCCTGTGTAGAAGCCGCTACCAAAGTAGAAGATTTCACGTAAACCTTCAGAAGCAAACCGAATTGGTACCCAAGGACGAATGAAGTTTACAAAGAAACTTGGAAGCATTTCTTGTGGCGTCATTAGAACACCCATACCTAATAGCATAACGACCATAAATAACGTAATGGCAGGTTTGCCAATCCATGCAGTTATAGCTGATACCAATAAGTAGAAACAGAAAGCTGCAAAGGATACAAAGAAAGCGACTAAAAAGTAGCTTGGCATATTAATACCAGCAATCTGTGCAAGTGTTGCAACAGTAAAGCCTGAGAACAGGGCGATAATTACACCGAATAATACTTGTCCACTCATTAGACGCAATGTTTGTTTACGTGTTAGCATTTCTTTTTTATAGATGCTAGATGTAGCTAGGAAGACAATGAAGCCACCAATTAATGCTCCAACCCAAGCAGGCACGGCCAATAATGTCGGTGCACTCCCATTCGCTGTGGCAGTAGTGATTGCATTGAATACTTTTTCTTCAGATACGACGGGGTGGACAAGCACAGATGCTTGGTTAGCATCTATTTGTTGATCGCCCAATTGTCCTATAAGGTTTGTTGAATATTGATCGCTAATTTGGGTAACTAATCCATTTAAAGCAGTTTTCGCAAAGTTTGCACCTGTCATGTTAAAACCTTGATTAATATATATTTTTAGAGTTGCTGATGTGTTACTTGTCATGGCATTTTGTACGGCATCGTTATACCCTTCAGGAATAACTAGAGCTGCATAATACTCTTTTTGAGCAAACAACTCTTCAATATCTGCTTCTTTTTCACTTGAAAAAGTTAACATCGGTTCCTCACCGTCGATACCTTTACTCATTTGTTCGATTGCTTCTTTTACAGCATCCACATGACTGCCTTCATCACTCGTTATAAGTGCAATTGGTAGATTTTTAACTTTTGGATCTCCTTGAGCAAATAAGTTCAAAGAGAATAGAGCAATTATTAATATTACAGCGATAGGAGCAACCCATGCTAATTTTTCTTTAAATAATCTCAACTGGAATTCATCCTTTCTCAATTTACAACATGTTGTTTAGTGGTACTTGTTTATCTTACAATTTACGCGTATATTAAAGCAATAAACAAAAGTTAACAGTGTGTTCATTTTTGGGAGGAGTTGATTTTTTGAGTATTTATACAGAAAAAAATCGCAAAACAAAAAAACTTATCCAAACGTCATTTATGCAGATTATAGAGAATAAGTCATTTGAAGCAATTACGGTAGGTGACATTACAAAAGTTGCGCAAATAAATCGCGGGACATTTTATTTACACTATAAAGATAAATTTGATTTACTTGATCAAATTGAGCAACAGTTATTTGAGGATTTAGGCAATCATATTGATGAATTGCAAAAATATTATTCATCTATGCAAAAATTTGAAAAGAATCAAGAACAATTAGCTGCTACCTTATTTAACTCGATTAAAATGCATGCGCCAATGTTAAAAATATTTTTAAGTGATCGTGGTAGAGCTGGTTTTCATCTTCGATTTAGAGATGCCTTTTCAGAAAAAGTGCGTGTTAATTTAGAGAAAAATGAAAGTTTCCATACAAACTTAAAGGTGCCAATGGAATACTACTTATCCTTTATCACATCAGCATTTTTAGGGTTAATTGAACAGTGGATTCAAAATGGTTTAGATAAGACCCCTGACGAAATGACAGCGTTATATATCGAGATTATATCTATTATTCAAAAGAACCAATCAGGTTTATAAGCTCGGAATATATATTGGTGATGAAAAAGTATCTGATACATCCTGCTCAAATATTTGAGTGGGTTTTTTTGTCTTGTGATGAAATATATTAATAATTTTGGCGGATTTCTATATCTCTAATTCTGCTTAATTGGTGAAAGTTTATATAAAGTTTATATAGCTTGTATATGATGAGAAATGTAAATAAATAAGGAGGTTATTATATGTTTTTGGCATTAAAAGAACTAAAACATGGTAAGTTACGTTTTACAATGATTGGGCTTATCATAATATTAATCGCATGGCTTGTATTTATTCTTTCGGGTTTAGGAAATGGTTTATCTACACTAAGCGCTGCGACGATTAAAAACTGGGAAGCAGAGCATGTTGTTTATGAAAATGGGGCGGGTGCGACATTTTCAAAATCATTATTATCTCAATCGTTGCAAAGTAAAATTGAAGCGCAGCCAGGGGTAGAAGAAGTTGCACCATTTTCTCAGTCAGTCATAGCAATCTTACCAATTGATGGTGTTGCTGAAGGGGAGGACAAAGTAGATGCTGCTTTATTAGGTATTGAAGCAGGCTCATTTTTACATCCAGAAGTAATAGAAGGTAAAGCCGTTGATCCGAAGATTAAAAATGGTGTGGTTGCTAATATCACATTAAAAAATACAAATGGCTATGAAATTGGTGACTCTGTAGCGATTGATGGTTCTGAACTAAATGCAGAAATTATTGGTTTTGTGAAAAACGAGACATTCAATCACTTGCCTTCACTATTTGCAAACATGGATTTTGTACGGGAGTATAAATATTCTGCACCGGGATCAAATAATGGAGTAGAAGATGCTATCAATGCATTCGCCATATTAGGTAAAGACGTGGATGCAGCACAAATTGAAAAAGAAGTCGATGGCGTGGAAGTAGTTACCAAATCCGCTGCTATTAATGGTATGCCAGGTTATACTGCGGAAAATGGTACAATAATGATGATGCTTGTGTTCTTAATTGTCATTTCAGCTTTCGTAATTGCAGTTTTCTTCTATGTTCTAACAATCCAAAAAACACAACAATTTGGTGTGATGAAAGCAATTGGTGCTTCAAATGGATTTATAGCTAAAGCAATCGTATCTCAAGTATTTGTGTTGTCATTTTTTAGTATTTTATTAGGTATCGGTCTTACGTATCTAACTGCGATGGTTTTCCCAGAAGAAATGCCATTTAATTTAGATCCTGTATTAGTTATTATTTATGGAATAGTATTATTAGTGATATCTGTTGGTAGCTCGTTGTTTTCAGTTCGTCGAATTTCAAAAATAGATCCATTAACCGCGTTAGGGAGGGTTGAATAATGACTTTAAGCATGAAAAATGTCTCAAAGGTATATAAAGAAGGCGATTCACAAATAATAGCTTTAGATCAAGTTTCAATGGAGGTTGCATCTGGAGAGTTTGTGGCCATTATTGGCCCATCAGGTTCTGGTAAATCAACATTTCTATCGATAGCAGGGGCATTATTGAAACCTTCGCAAGGTGAAGTCAAAATTGATAATAAAGATATTTCAAAAATAAAAGATAAAGAGCTTTCTAATTTACGATTACAAGAAATAGGATTTATATTACAAACGTCTAATCTAATGCCGTACTTAAATGTTTTAGACAATTTACTTCTTTTAAAAAAAATGTCTGGTAAAGTAACAAAACAAGATATAGCCTTTGCAAAAGAATTATTAAAGGAGCTTGGTTTGGGTAGTAAATTCGAAAAATTCCCTAACGAGCTTTCTGGTGGTGAACGACAACGTGTAGCAATCGCGCGTTCATTTATGAATGATTCATCTCTTATTTTAGCGGATGAACCTACAGCATCATTGGATACAAACCGTGCAAATGAGGTCGTGTCCCTTATTTCAAAAGAGGTTAAAGCACGTGGTAAGGCAGCTATTATGGTAACCCATGATGAACGAATGTTGGCATATTGCGACCGCGTTTACCGCATGGAAGATGGTAAATTAACGTTACAATAATATAATTAATAACTTACATGAAACCAAATTCACTAGAAAGCGGAGGCGTTACTATGCACATTTTATTAGTAGATGATGATTTAGATACATTACAACTAGTAACTATACATTTGGAACGTGAAGGGTATAAAGTGCATAATGCTGACAATGCGGAAGCAGCACTAACTTTACTTGAAACTTACAAAGTGGATTTGGCGATTGTAGATGTAATGATGCCGGGTATGAATGGTTTTGAGTTAACAGAAATTTTGACGGAAGATTATGATATCCCGGTGATTTTATTAACCGCTAAAGGTCAATTAGCAGATAAAGAACAAGGATTTACTGCTGGATCAGAAGATTACATAGTAAAGCCATTTGAACCTAGCGAATTATTATTTAGGGTTGCAGTTGTTTTGCGACGTTATGAAAGATCTTTAGAAAACTTCATAGAAATTGGGAATATGAAAATTGATCGAAAAAACTATGAAGTTATTATAAAAAATGAAACCGTTTTGTTGCCTTTGAAGGAATTTGAACTACTCACATTGCTAGCATCACGAAGTGGAAAAATCGTCCAACGAATATTTCTAATTGAGCAAACATGGGGATTTGATATTGAGGGTAGTGACTTTACGCTGAATACACATATTAATCGATTGAGGGAGCGATTAATACGTTACGAGGCAGATGTTGAAATTCTAACCGTTCGTGGAATAGGTTATAAATTAGAGCTGTTGAAATGAAAACACTTTATCGACAATTTATTAGCGCGACTGTATTAATTTTGTTTTGCAGTATCATCGTCGGATTTGTCCTTGCAAATATTATTTACTTTTCAGTCTCAAAAAACAATATTGATTCACAGAATGTAGAATTTGCTCTTGAGGTTGCAAATGGAATTGAAAATATGCATGATTCGAAGGATTCTATGCATGCCTATTTATCATTAATCGGTAATTCAGGATATCAAATCTATCTAATATCTAGTTCTGGAGAAAAATACCCCTTTGGTGAAGAATTTCAAAATCTAAAGATACCCCCTGAAACAGTTCAAACTATTATGGATGGTGAAATATATCACGGGATGAAATATGCACCGAGTTCGTTATTAATGATGGGACATTTTTCCAATAGTTTGGAAAATTCCGTTGGGGTACCTGTTGTTACACAGCAAAACCAATATGCATTATTTTTGAGACCCGATAACAAGTCCATTTTCTCGGATATCCATGTTGTTTTAATGAGCTTTGTCGTTGCAATCGCTATCATTAGCTTACTCGGTGTGGCTGTTATGACACGAAAACTAATACGACCGATTTCATCCTTAACAGAAGCTACTAAGGCGGTAAAAAACGAAAATTTCAATTACCGATTAAATATTTCACGAAACGATGAGATTGGCCAATTGGCGGAAAATTTTAATTTGATGCAGCAGCAGCTTGCTCATAATGATGAATTACGCAAGGGATTTGTAAATGACGTTTCTCATGATTTTCAATCGCCATTAATGAATATTCAAGGTTACTCTGATCTACTTCAAACTGATGAACTAAAGAAAGAAGACAGGTTACAGTATGCAGCCATTATTCAGCGAGAATCTAAGCGATTATCGAACTTAACAAAACAGTTACTTATTTTAACTTCTTTAGATCAGGCATCTTATTCCTTACAAAGGAATAGTGTCCGATTAGATGAACAGTTAAAAGAGATTATAAGGAAGTCGCAATGGCGAATCAATGAACGTGAATTAGAATTATCCTATAAATTAGAACCTGTATCTATTCAAGGGGATGCAGAATTACTCATGAGTGTGTGGGATAATTTATTGAGTAATGCTATTAAGTATTCTGAATTAGGAAGTATCATCTCTATTACTTGTCGAGAAGTACATGGTGAAATTCAAATTATTTTCAAAGATACAGGAATAGGGATTAGTAATGAACAATTAGCGCAAATATTTGTCCGCTTTTATCGAGTAGATACAGCTAGAAAAAAAGATGGTACTGGGCTAGGACTATCAATAGTCAAGAAAGTTGTGGAGTTACATGGTGGACAAGTAAATGTCACTAGTAAAGTCGGAAAAGGAAGTACATTTGTAATTAAATTACCAATTAGAAGGAGTTAACATTATGGAAAAGAAATGGTCAATTCGATTAATTCGTTTTGCTGCTATATTTGGAATAATCGGTACGTTTTTAGGGTCTAAAATGAGCGGAAGTATGGATTATTCATTGCGTCCCATACATGCACATATATTATTAGTTGGATGGTTATCCGTATTTGCATGGGGAATATTTTATAGAGTGTATACTGTAAAATACAAAAAACTTGTACCTATACACGCTATTACAGGAATGTTAGGTGCACTTGGTCTAACGTTTGGTATGTGGATGTATAATTTAAACCCATTTAACTTAAATGAAACATTTGTGATGATTTTGTTCATTGTAGGCGGAACTTTATTATTATTGGCATTTGCATTATTTGTAGTTATTACCTTCTTAACAGAGGATACGAAATAAATTAAGTAAAGACATTGTGAAGAAATACATTCAAAGTAACAGGTGTTTAGTAAAGAAAGACAGAAAAAAGAGTTTGGAAGTTTCATTTTCCAAGCTCTTTTTTAATATGTGAACAATTATTATTAAATTTGGCTAAGTAAAAGGTAAGGGTTAATTGATTTTTAGTAAAAGCATTATGAATTTAACCTGCATCTAAAAGTTTGTGAAAGTAACGCGGCAGTTTCGTTGAAGAAGAAGGTTATTTTGCTACTGTGTTGAATAAGTTAATATATGTAAAATATTGTGCAAAAGGGTTGCTTACTTCAAGTTTGGAGATGGATCAATGAAACCTATATTATTGATTATTGGATTATTACTCTGTTGCATGTATATCTTGAGCGGTTTTTACATTCGAATTAAAAGAAGGCCAGTTTCCGGAACTCCATTTATTGTCACAGGAATAATAGGGATTTTTGTTTTTTTGATATATTCTTTTTTCTTCACTTAAATTTCGATTATGCAGTTAGTCAAATAAGGATATGAGAATAGATTCTACTTAGACTAATGGGTGCTAAGTTAACCAAGTGGCTGCCTGTATGGGTAACTTTTCTTATTGAACTAACACAGCAGGTTAGTTCATTATGAAAACGAAATTTTGTGGTATTATTTACTGCAAAAGAGGGTGAGGAATTAATGAACAATGGGAATATGAACATTAGAAAAGCTGTTTTATCAGACGTAAAAGGAATAGCAAAAGTACACGTTGATTCTTGGAAAACTACGTATAAGAATATAGTTTCAGACCAATATTTTAATAATTTAACATACGAAAGCAGAGAACGGCTATGGGAAAACAATATTCCTAATGGCGGGGTATATGTAGCAGAGACCAATGGCGGGGAAATTGTTGGTTTTTCTTCTGGTGGATTAGAAAGAAGCGGGAATTACCATGGGTTCGAAGGGGAGTTATATGCAATATACATTTTAAAAGAGTATCAGGGCAATGGTTTAGGAAAAGCACTTGTTAAACCAATAATTGAAGAAATTGCAGAATTGGGATTAAACTCTATGCTTGTTCTTGTCTTAAAAGATAATATTTCTCGTCTGTTTTATGAATCACTTGGTGGGAAAAAAATAGATGCTGTTGAAGTTGAGATTTCAGAGAAAAAACTTACCGAACTTGTGTATGGTTGGGAAGATATTAGAAATATATTTTAGTTTTCCTACTTCAACTAAGGGTGCTTTATTTTAAGAAGGAGTAAAGCCTTTTTCTTATTGAACTAACGAAGCGTTAGATAAAGAAGGAATTTGAGATATAGGATATAAAAATCACTAAAAAGGTGGTAGTAAAATGATTTACCAACTGTATTTTAGTGTATCTGGTGAATATGAAAAAATTGATTATTGGGTTCCTTTGATGAACTATTTTTTATCACAATCAGATACCATAGAAATCCATTGTTGGAATGAAGAAGCAGTTGTCGTCGAGGAAACAAAATCAATGCTTAAAGGCTCATTCGAAACAATCACGGAAAATAACCTCACTATTTTCAAGGGAAATAAAGCACTAAATGTTGTAACCCATTTATTATCAAATAATGTAAATATTGAGGGGGAGATAAAATGGTTCTCTATTTTTTTGAGTAAAAACTCCACCACTATTTTTCATTCCGAACATTGGGGTATGGAGTTTTTTGCACCCAATGTTAACGAAAAAGATATAGCCTTCATTAAATCGGTAATGCCTATCGAAACGAATTTTAATCAGTATAAATAGCGAGATTACTACTTCCTTCTTCAACAACTAGGTGCTTTAGTTTAGTTTAACAAGATAAAATATTAATAAGTGGGTGATTAAATGTTATTAACTCCTTTAGGTGCTATTAAATTGTTTGTTAATGATGAAGAAGTGGGATTTACTGTGATAAAATTAGATTTAGAATTGCATTGTCGAGATGTAAATGGTAGGTATTTAATTCAATATGAGTACAAAAGTGAAATGAAGGATCAAGAAATTAAATGTTGCATACCTTCAATAGATGTAAAGGGAGATGTTGAAAGTGGCGAAAGGCTTGAAGCAATATCTTTTTACAGAAATGATATAAAACTCACAATTGGGATAGTAGGAGGATTCACAGACGGCACAAATTATATTGAATATGGTGGGGATTACTTGAGTAATGGAATTCAATATGTAACATATCCCACTACTTCAGATAGAAAATTTTATTTTGGTGTTTGTTGGATTCAACCATTGACAGAAGAAAATGATAATCAAACTTGGTTTGGAGCTGACCCAACTTTAATGGGGAATTTATAATTTGTGCAGAGCTACTCTTAAAGTAACGGGTGGTTTACTTCAAGAAGGAGTAAAGCCTTTTTCTTATTCAACTAAAGCGGCAGTTTAGTTGAACAAGGGGAACTTTATTTTTGAAATAATTCGAACTTCTATTACTTTTATACGTAATAAAGTAAAAGAATAGGTTAGTTCAATTGAAATAAAGGAGGGGATGAAAGAAAATGAGTATTTTTAAAAAGGTGAATTTAAAAGGTTTTTTATGGATTTTCATTATGGCTTTATTTGGAGTGTCTTTTATAACGCATACCCATAGTTATTTCAATACTAAAGAAATAAATTTACTCATTACTGGCTGTTATGAAAATAGTGGAGAAGTCAAATTAGAAATTCATAATAATCTCACAAGTAGTTATTCTTTTGAATGTAAGCCGAAATAGATTTAATTGTAAATATTCATTGTAAAGCAGGAACTTAATTTAATTGAGTTCCTCCATTTTCATCTTCAACTATCGGGTGCTTTACTTCAAGAAGGAGTATAGCTTTTTTTTCTTAAAATAAGTAGTTTAGTTCAATAAGAGAAACAAAAATTACTCTGTTCCTTTAGGGTCATTTTTTATCTTTTATTTCTTCTCTTTAATTGGATTAAAGTTATTAGTACACCTAAATTTATTGCTATTAGAATAGGAAATCCGAAGTAAATAACATAGAGTATCCAATTCAATGCTTCCTTTTCAGAAAGTAATTCCATTTTATCACCTCTAGTAAATCGTATGAAGAAAACTATACCCTCATGCCATTACGACTATAATATAAAAGAGAAGGTGCTTCGAGATATCACAACGACGCGTGTGCTGTGGTGGTAGCTCATCGCTCACCCCGCGAAAACGCGTCCACCTGTAGCGTAAATCAGAAGTATCATTCATTCATTCATTAAAATTTTATAAATAATCCAATTTTCATGCTGTGTTCTATATTATTGCTTATCTATTAAAAAAGGATCACCCAAGTAAGATACTTGAATAATCCTTCACACTAATCTATCGGATTTTTCTCATCATCTAAAGTGAAACCTTCTCCCATTACATCCTTTACTTCTGTTATAGACACAAATGCATGTGGATCGATAGAACTTATAACCGACTTCAATGCACTTATCTGGTTTTTCGCTACGACGCAATAGATTACTTCCCGACTACTTTTTGTGAAATGTCCATGTCCGTTCAATATTGTTACTCCGCGAGATAATTTATTCGTAATGAGATCAGCAATCTCATTTTGCTTGTCTGAAATGATAAATGCACCTCTAGCAGAATATGCGCCTTCTTGCACAAAATCTATAACTCTTGCGCCAACGTATACAGCAACAAGCGTATACATCATGGAACGCTCATTTAGGAAAGTTGCCCAGGATAACAAAATGACAAATGCATCGAAGATAAACATCGTTTTACCCATGCTCCATCCCTTGTATTTGAATACAAGTCGGGCGATAATATCGACCCCTCCGGTTGTACCACCATATTTGAAAATAATACCTAAACCTACACCTACAAAAACCCCAGCAAATAGTGAAACTAGAAACAAGTCACCTTCTAGCCCAAGATGGAATTCATAAATATCAAATAATTTTAAAAATACGGATACTGAAACAGTGCCAATCACTGTATAAGCAAACATTTTCCGCCCAAGCAACTTCCAACCTAAGAAGAACATTGGTATATTTAATAAAAGGTTCATCAATGCTACATCCCAGTTGAATGCAAAATATAAAACGAGAGTAATACCAGAAAATCCACCTTCACCAAGTTCATTTTGCATATTAAAGTGAACAAAGCCAAAACTATAAATGGCTGATCCCAATATAATCATTATAATATTTTTTAATTTAAGTCCAACTCCCATTGTTACACCTCGCTTATTAGTTCATACTTAAGTTATTATCGATTATTTTGATGTTTTTGACAACTAGCTGTTTTTCTTATTAGGATATACACGAAGGAGAGATAGATTATATGGTAGAGAAAAAAACTTTATCTGATTTACAACTAGAAGTGGATACATACATAAACCAGTTTAAAGAAGGCTATTTCCCACCAATGGAACTACTAGCCAGACTTACGGAAGAACTAGGGGAGCTCTCCCGTGAAGTTCAACATAAGTATGGGACAAAGAAAAAGAAATCCACAGAAGTGGAGAAAGAAATTGCGGATGAGATGGGAGATTTCTTTTTCGTACTATTATGTTTGGCAAATGCAGAAGGTATAGATCTTCAGCAATCACTAGAGCAAGTTTTAAACAAATATAATACAAGAGATAAAGATAGATGGACGATTAAGGAGGACTAAAAATGGTTATTAAAGTAGCGGTAGCAGGCCCAAGAGGTAAAATGGGAAGAGAAGCAGTAGCAACTGTAATAAAAAACGAAAAATTTTTATTAGTGGCAGTTTTGGATTATAAGCAAGAGACGGAGTGCTTAGGGGATAACATTCCCATCTTCACATCATTAGACTTATTAATCGAACAAACAGAACCTGATGTATTAGTTGATCTGACTATTCCTTCTGCCGTTTTTGAGCATGCGATGACTGCACTTGACTATGGTGTGAGACCAGTTATTGGTACAACGGGCTTTACTGATTTACAATTAGATACATTAAGAAACAAAGTAGAAGAGGTCCAAGTAGGATGTATTATTGCCCCAAACTTTTCTATAGGTGCGGTGCTTATGATGAAGTTTGCACAAACAGCTGCAAAATATTTGCCGAATGTGGAAATTATTGAGATGCATCATGATCAAAAAGTAGATGCTCCTTCTGGAACAGCAATTAAAACAGCTCAGATGATTCAACAAACACGCACTTCTATGGAACAGGGACATCCGGGTGAAGAAGAGATAATTCCAGGTGCAAGAGGAGCAAAAATGGGTGGCATGCATATACATAGTGTCCGATTACCTGGTTTAGTTGCACATCAACAGGTGCTTCTAGGTGGAGAGGGGCAATTGCTAACACTACGTCATGATTCTTTTGACCGCGCATCCTTTATGTCTGGAATTGTATTGTCTATCAATGAGATCATGGAGCGTGATGTTCTGATATATGGTTTAGAAGATATTATTTTATAGGAGGGAAACAATGAGAATTGCATTAGTTGCACATGACCAGAAAAAAGAAGATTTGATACAGTTTGTAACAGCATATAAGTCAATATTAATAGAGCACGAATTATTTGCTACCGGAACAACCGGAACACGAATTATAGATGAAGTTGGTTTAAATATATTTAGATATAAATCTGGACCACTAGGTGGAGACCAGCAAATAGGATCAGCGATTGCAAATAACGAAATGGATATGGTTATATTTTTCCGAGATCCACTTACCGCTCAACCGCATGAGCCAGATGTAACGGCGCTTATTCGACTTTGCGATGTATATCAAATCCCACTTGCAACAAATATGGGAACAGCTGAAATCCTTTTAAAAGGTATAGAACAAGGTTTTTTAGATTGGCGTTTACTAGAAGAGAGACGTTCACGTTAAGGAAGTGATTAAGTGCGTAAATTGAAAATAGGAATTACTTGCTATCCATCTGTTGGGGGATCAGGAGTAATTGCAACAGAATTAGGAAAGATGCTTGCAGCAAAAGGGCATGAAATACATTTCATCACATCTGGGATCCCATTCCGACTAAATAAAATATCTCCAAAGATCACATTTCATCAAGTGGAAGTGAATAGCTACTCTGTTTTTCAATATGCTCCATACGATATTGCTTTAGCCAATAAAATGGCAGAGGTAATTGTAGATGAGCAATTAGATGTATTGCATGTACATTATGCTATTCCTCATGCGGTGTGTGCAATACTGGCAAAGGATATGGCAAACTCAGATATCGGCATTGTTACTACTTTGCATGGAACTGATATAACCGTTTTAGGATATGATTCTTCGTTAAAAGGCGCAATAAAGTATGGGATAGAAAAATCAGATGTCGTAACGGCAGTGTCTCATTCCCTTGGCCAAGAAACAATGGATTTAATATCTCCCAATAAGGATATTGAGACGATATATAATTTTATTGATGAGCAAGAATATACTAAAAAGGATGCAGGTAATCTAAAGGAATTATTAGGTATAAAACCACATGAAAAAGTAGTAATTCATGTTTCTAACTTTAGAAAAGTAAAGCATGTTCCTGATATAGTACAGAGCTTTAAACTTATCCATGAAGAGGTTCCTTCTAAATTACTGTTAGTAGGAGATGGACCCGAAAAACATCCTATTATGGAATCCATTAAAGGTACATCTATCGAAAATGATGTTCTATTTTTAGGTAAACAGGAAAATCTATCAGAACTATATTCCATAGCAGATCTTATGCTATTGCTTTCTGAAAAAGAGTCTTTTGGTTTAGTGCTATTAGAAGCAATGGCTTGTGGAGTGCCTTGTATAGGAACGAATGTAGGTGGCATTCCTGAAGTAATTACGAATGGCGAAAATGGATTTATCGTGGAACTAGGGGATTGGAAAAAGGTAGCAGAACATGGTGTGGAAGTTTTACAAAACCCCTCATTACATAAACAGATTGTCGATAGGTCTTTAGAGGTTATACGGGATCGATTTAGTTCTAAAAGTATTGTAGAGCAGTATGAAGAAATGTATGAAAGAGTGGCGAGAAAATAGCTTGATGAAAAATCGGTGGCCGGCAGCTTATAAAATAATAGAAGAACTAGAACAGGCAGGCTTTGAGGCGTTTGTAGTAGGAGGGGCTGTCCGAGACTTTGTACGTAATGCTCCTGCAAATGATGTAGATATCACTACAAATGCTACTCCCTTGGAGGTCAAAAAGATATTTACTCATACTATTGATGTTGGAATCGAACATGGGACTGTTTTAGTTGTAGTAGATGAGCCTATTGAAGTAACTACGTATCGCTCGGAATCTACCTACTCTGATTTTAGACGACCAGATGGTGTAACATTTGTACGTAATTTACAAGAGGATCTTCAACGAAGAGACTTTACGATAAATGCAATGGCCTTAACTAAAGAAGATGAGCTTGTCGATTATTTTGGAGGCAAAAAAGCTATCGAGGAAGAAATAATTCAAGCGGTTGGAAATCCTCAGTTAAGATTTTCAGAGGATGCATTACGTATGTTAAGAGCAGTACGTTTCTCAGCGCAGCTGAATTTTACACTTGAGCAAGAGACCTTTCAAGCAATTCGTTCCTTACATCCACTTATTGAGCATGTCTCCATTGAAAGAGTGAAAGTGGAGCTAGAAAAGATATGGCTAAGTGACTTTCCTTTCAAAGGGATGAAACTTTTTGTAGAAAGTGGATTATCTCAGAATTTCCCTGGCGACTGGGAAAGGCATCTACAAAGTTGGGACAACTTCTCGAGTTTTAATGTTAAAGTTAATGGATGGGCCTTCTTTGCTCTAATGCAGTCGAACGAAAATATTAACATTCTGTTAAATCATTATAAATGCTCAAATGACGAGAAAAGACATGTAAAAAATGTGTTGGAAGCAGTTTATAGTTTGGAAAAAGGTGCTTGGACGCTTGATGAATTATTCCTTTTTAGGGAGGAAGTTCTGACAGTAGCTTACCACTTTGGAAACTCCATTTTTTCAAATGAAATAGCTCATCCACTTGCGAAATTTTTACTACAGAAACGCACACTTCCCATTACTTCTAAAAAAGATATTGTTGTGAATGGAAATGACCTGATTGAATGGACAAACAAAAAAAGAGGCCCATGGATAAAAGAAGTATTAGACATATTAACGGGTATGATTGTAAATGGCAAAATAAATAATGACAGACACGAAATAAAGGAATGGTTTTCTCATGAATATCTCCATTAAAGAAAAAATTCTTTCAACGCTTATCAATGCAAAAGGGGAACCGGTCTCTGGTCAGAAGTTAGCAGATGAACTACATATTTCACGAACAATGATCTGGAAGCATTTGAAAAGTATCGAAGAGGATGGCTATGTAATTGAAGCTATCAAAAAGAAGGGGTATATACTCCAGTCTATACCGGATTTAGTTACGCCAGAGCAAATTCTTCCTAAACTTAACACGAAACAATTAGGAAGAAATATTGATTATTATACATCTTGTACATCCACTCAAATTATTGCAGCTGACAAAGCACGTCAGGGTGCCTCTCATGGAACGGTTATTATTTCGGAGGAACAAACTGCTGGAAAAGGAAGGTTAGAACGCAGCTGGGACTCTACTGCAAATAAAGGCATATGGATGAGTGTTATTATTCGTCCAAATATAAGTCCCGAGTTTGCTGCTCAGTTTACACTGGTTTCAGCTGTAGCTATCAATCAAGCTATTCAAGAGGTAACTAATCTTACACCTCAGATTAAGTGGCCAAATGATATATTGATAAACGGAAAAAAAGTCACCGGTATTTTGACGGAATTACAGGCAGATATGGATATAGTCCATTCAATTATTATAGGAATTGGTGTCAATGTAAATCAGGAACTAAGTGCATTTGACGAATCCATCCAAAACATTGCCACTTCATTGAAAATGGAAAATGGAGAAGAGGTGGATCGTTCCTTATTGGTAGCTAAAATACTTTACTATCTAGAAAAATATGGCGATCTATATGTAGAAAAAGGCTTTGAACCTATTAAAATACTATGGGAAAGTCATAACTGCACGATTGGAAAACGTATACGTGCCACTATGTTACGAGAAACACTTGAAGGTGTAGCTTTAGGTATTACGAAAGATGGAGTTTTAGAGCTGAGATTAGATAGTGGTGAAATTCGTGGTATTTATTCGGCAGATATTCATTTGCTAGGAAGAAGTTAGTTTGGACGGATTTCATTTTTTTTGTTATTCTGTATGTGTTGGGCAGTATCCTTTTAGAACTGCACCTTTAGAAAAAGAGTTTTGTTAACTAAATAGTCTGCCTTGATCTATATGACAGGGACGGGAAAACCTATGAATACAATTTTTCTGCCCTTCTGTCCATTTCGGAATAGAAGGGCTTTTATATGGTTTTCTCTTCACCACAAATGGAGGGATTTTGTATGAAAACAACGAGTAACTTTATTAGTATGAAAAAAAACGACGAGAAAATTACGATGATGACAGCTTATGATTTTCCGACCGCTAAATTTGCGGAAGAAGCAGGAATGGATATGATTCTTGTGGGTGATTCACTAGGTATGGTCGTTTTAGGCTATGACTCTACTGTTTTCGTAACGATGGACGATATGATTCATCATGGAAAAGCAGTTAGACGCGGTGCGAAGGATACTTTTGTAGTGGTCGATATGCCTTTTGGGACGTTTCACGGTTCATTGGATTCAGCATTAACTAATGCGGTTCAACTTATGCAGCAAACGGGTGCACAGGCTGTGAAACTCGAAGGTGCGGATGATGTATTGCCAGTCATTGAAAAATTGACGTTTGCCGGTATTCCAGTTATCGCTCATCTAGGTTTGTTGCCTCAATCTGCGGGTGTACTAGGTGGATATAAAGTACAAGGAAAAACTGCAGCAGCAGCAGAAAAGTTAATAGAAGACGCAAAACTATGTGAAAAAGCTGGGGCTTGTGCCGTCGTTTTAGAGTGTATTCCACATCAACTGACTGACACTATTTCTAAGGCTCTTACCATTCCTACTATTGGTATTGGAGCAGGTGCACAAGCTGACGGGCAAGTGTTAGTTTTTCATGATATGGTAAAGTATGGTACACATCATATTCCTAAATTTGTGAAGGAATTTGCAAATGTTGGGGAACCAATTTTAGCTGGTATTAAGCAATATGTAGAGGAAGTTAAAAATGGTACTTTCCCAACGGTAGAACATTCCTTTACGATGAAGGAAGAGCAACTTTCCGCACTATATGGAGGCAATCATGCAAACAATACAAACGATAAATGAGCTAAAACAAATAATCGAACTAAATAAAGACAAAACGATAGGTTTCGTTCCCACAATGGGCTATTTGCACGAAGGACATCTAGCCTTATTAACTAAGGCTAGAATCGATAATGACATAGTCGTGGCAAGTATTTTCGTGAATCCTGCTCAGTTTGGTCCAAATGAAGATTTAGACAGATATCCAAGAGATATTGAAAGTGATACACAACTAGCTACAGATGCTGGAGTAGATGTATTATTTGTTCCAAGTGCAAAGGAAATGTATCCTTTTGAAAGTGGTATCTCTATAGGGGTAGGAAATCTTTCCACTAAGCTATGTGGTGAAAGTAGACCAGGACATTTTGATGGTGTCCTAAAGGTAATTACTAAATTATTTAATCTTGTTCAGCCAACGAAGGCATACTTTGGACAAAAGGATGCACAACAACTAGCTATTATTGAGACATTTGTGAATGCGTATAATTTCCCAGTAGAAATAGTTCGGGTACAGACAGTGAGGGAGCTTGATGGACTTGCTAAGAGCTCGCGGAATGTATTTTTAAGCGAACAAGAACGATTAGAAGCAGTTCATTTGTATAAAGCTTTGCAATTAGCTACAGAAACATGGGAAAAAACAAATGACTTACCAGCGGCAATTGCAAAAGGGAAAGAGCATATTGAGAGCAACACCTCTGGTAAGATTGATTATTTAGAAGCATTATCTTATCCAACGTTACAGTCAGTTACAGATGATACGAAGGAAGTACTGTTTGCGACAGCCGTATTTTTTGAGAAGGCACGTTTGATAGATAATATTTTAAAAGAAAAAAAGGATGTGTAATATATGCTGCGAATGATGTTAAATGGGAAGATCCACCGAGCAGTAGTAACGGAAGCTGATTTAAATTATGTAGGAAGTATTACAATAGATCAGAATATACTAGATGCTGTAGGTATGTTACCTAACGAAAAAGTGCATATAGTAAATAATAATAACGGTGCACGTTTTGAGACATATATTATCTCAGGTGAAAGAGGTAGTGGTGTTATTTGTGTAAATGGAGCAGCTGCACGGCTAGTTCAACGTGGGGATGTAGTAATCATACTATCGTATGCATATGTGATGAATGAAGAAGCACAATCACATAAGCCGACAGTGGCGATTATGAATGAAGATAATTCTATCAAACAAATCATCCATTACGAACCCGAAGCAACAGTTATGTAATTGAATACAAAATACGCCTGCCGTTCAAATCAGTGACACTGACTTGAATGGCAGGCTATTTATATCTAATCGGCTACTTCTTCTTTTTAAAATTGTTCGACAAATTATGTATAGATTATCGATGTAATAGGTTTAATACTTGTTTAGAAAATTCTTGCATGTGTGGCCGAGAATTTTGGATTGAAATGTTAATCGCACAACCTATAGCGCGTTATGCTATGAAATCACTCCATGCGAGACAAGCGAAGAAAGTTGAAAGTGTAAACAGTTATAGAAATTTGGTTTTCTTTTGCCTACACTAGATACATGGGACTTGAAGAAGCAAACTCCATAAAATTACCGAAAAAAGGGATATTGGTTGTGACATCCGTCACATCCAGTATCCCTTTAAATACATTCGGTAATAATATAGTGAAGAATACAGGATCTAAGAGAATTGTGGCGTGTCCTTTGCCCATCTCCTCTTATTCTCTGCAGACTAAACTTTATACTAGTATGTTTATCTTGGATTACATTTCTTCTTGGAAATAGATTTTATAAAACTTCCGATTTGTAGCTTCATCATAGCCAACTTCAATCAGCTCATTGACTTGTTCAATATCTCGTACATTCACTTGAATTTCAATATTGGAATCTAATTTAATTTTACGTTTATACGTTTTTTCTGCTTTTGCAATGGCACTTTCAGAAATGATCGTTTCATATGGTTTTACTGAATTGACAATTATATCTTTTTGAACTGAATCTGTTTTTTCAAAGACTGTGTCAATATAATTATCTACCTGGAACTCTTCTTCATTTCTAAAGTATTCGAGTGTCTTATTCAAATAACCCAATTTCTCGGTATTCGTATAGTTTTCTTCCTTAATAATATACTTTTTACATTCTGTTAAAGCTAACTCTGTTTTGTGATAATGCTCATCTGCTACTTTAATCTTCAAAAAACGCTCTTGCCAGTATACGACATCTTCTTTCTTTTTTGTTTTCATAAAGACAGCTGGTGCTACGTCTGGACCCATGTCCATGATGACCGCCATATTATTGATTTTTTTTACATTAATTCCGTCAATGCCATTCACAACCATTTTATTTTGCTCATTTTTCACATCTAAAAACATTTCTTTTTCATCAATTTTGACGATAGCTATTGCTTTTTTCACTTCGTTATGCCATAGGCAATTATCAAATAACCCTATGAATAAATCTCCGTGTTTAATATTTGGATGCTGAGAAACACTTTTTAAATGAGTGGCAATATGGTTGGATTGCTCTAGGAAACTAGTATCCTGATCAAATATGGAGTTTACATACGTATATACTTCATTCAATCCTATGTCTGATTCGTGGAAAAACTCGAATTGTTGCTCCAAATCAATTTTGTTAAAAGCTAATTGAGTAAAAGCCGCTTCCAACATCGTTTCAGGTTGGGAGAGTGCTTCATCGCCTAGTACAAGCGTATCGCCGACGTGATGTACAACATATTTCGATAATTTACTTTCACTTACTTCTAGCACGGTGTTCACCTTCTAATCTTTAATTGTAGACAATTTACCATATCATACTTCGCATCAGATTTTCATGAATTAATTAAAAAAGTAATGTAGGGATTCAATTTTTAATCAGGAAACAGAGTAATAGAGGTTATTTATTCGTGTGATTGTAAGAAAAAAGAATTATTTGAAAATAAAAATTATAGTAGTTGTTTCCAATAATTTTCTATGGTATATTATCAACAATACTTATTAAAGTTCTTTAATAAGTATATTTAAGTAGGAGGTGGAGTTAGTGAATGCTACTCCAAAGTCTGTGAGGAAAGTAATTCTTTCGAGTATTAGGAAGTCGCTTTTAGAGTTTGAAAGTGCAACAAAAGCTGAACTCTGCGACAAATTAGACATTAGTTTCCCAACTATAAGTAAGTTTCTTGCTCAAATGGAGAAGAGTGGAGAGGTTATTTCAGTCGGTTTAGATGAATCCAGTGGAGGTAGACGAGCAAAAAGGTATAAGTACAATCCTGAGCATACGCTTGGTCTTTCCATTTTTTTAGAGAGGCAAGAAACAAATTATGCGATTTTTAATTGTGTGGGAGAGGTGAAAGAACGGGGGGGAATTCCAAGTGTATTAGTGGAAGGTGGCTTACAGCTATTAACTATGAGCATGGAAAAATTAATAGCAGAATACCCAAAAATTAGCTCTATCGCAATAGGGGTACCTGGTTCTGTTGATAATGGAAGGATTTTTCATATACCTGGATATGTGAACTTTCAAAATTTTGATATTAAAGGATTTTATGAAAATCATTTTTCGATACCTGTGGTTGTTGAGAACGATATGAATGCTGCCGTACTCGGATATCACCATTATATGGGGGGGAAGAACAATCCCTCCCTTGTATATTTGTATATAGGTCAAAATGGTCCTGGTGCAGGTTTTTTGATAAATGGAGATGTGGTGCGTGGGAGTACATTTTTCGCTGGGGAGATTTCGTTCGTCCCTCAGTATGATGAGCAGAATTTATGGCAAGCGTTAGAAAACAACGGAACTGAATCTAAAGAAGCTCCTTTTTCTCAAGATTATCAGATTGATCCGATTAGCCGATTAGTAGCATCATTTACAGCAAGCATTAACCCACATACCATCATTTTTTGCAAAGATGAAGTGGATGAAGCGTTAGTAGAAAAAATTACTAGTGCAAGTTCTAATTATGTTCCACCAGAACATCTTCCTGAGCTAACTATAAGTGATTGGAAACAAGATTATTTATATGGACTACAAAGATTAGGGATAGAGCTTATGTTGAATGAAATAAAATAATTGGAAGTATATGAGGTGAAACATGGCAACATTTCTTTTAATAATAATCTATTTGGCTTTTATCAGTTTAGGTTTACCTGATTCATTATTAGGAGCAGCTTGGCCTGTGATGCAAGGGGACTTGGGAGCTCCACTCGAGACTGCTGGACTATTATTTATGACCATAGCGTGTGGCACAATAATCTCTAGTCTTATTAGTGGAAGGATTCTCAAACGGTACGGGACTGGGAAAGTCACATTTGTCAGCGTATTAATGACCGCTGTTGCCTTGCTTGGATTTCATTTTGCTCCATCGATTGTTTGGTTAATGGTTTGTGCTGTTCCACTTGGATTAGGAGCTGGGGCTGTAGATACGGGGTTAAACGATTATGTAGCTGTAAATTACAAGGCGAGGCATATGAGTTGGTTACATTGTTTTTGGGGAGTCGGAGCTACTTTAGGTCCGATTATTATGGCTCAGTTTATATCAGGGGACAGTTCTAGTTCTTGGAGAAATGGATATTTTCTTATTGCAGCTATTCAGTTTGCATTAGTTATTATTCTTTTCTTCACTTTGCCTTTATGGAAAAAAGTAAAAGTAAAAAGAAATGATCGTTTACTAGAGGAAATTGACGAGCTAAAAGATGTAATTAATGAAAAAGAGACTAATACAAAGCCACTTCAAACTAAAGGAGTAAAATGGGCTCTGACTACATTCTTTTTTTATTGTGGAGTTGAAGCAACTGTGGGTCTTTGGGGAAGTAGTTTCTTGGTAAATATTAAAGGAATAAGTGTAGCAACAGCTGCCGGTTGGATCTCTTTTTATTACGCAGGGATAACTGTTGGAAGATTAATAACAGGTTTTATCACTTATAAAGTTACCAACCGTACGCTCATTAGGTGGGGGCAGTTAATAGCATTGAGTGGTGCCATAATATTAGTTTTACCGTTACCGTCCGCTTTCTCATTTGTCGGATTTATAATTGTCGGATTAGGATTAGCGCCGATATTTCCGTGTATGTTGCATGAAACACCAACACGTTTTGGGAAAAAGCATTCTCAGACGATTATGGGCTATCAAATGGCGTTTGCTTATACGGGCACAACATTCATGCCACCACTTCTTGGTTTCATGGCTTCTCAGATGACTATTGGGATTTTCCCGATTGTTATTGTCATTTTTGCTGTAGCAATGCTATTAAGCTCAGAAAAACTTAATATAATACTAGGGAGGAAGAATGCATACTAAAGGAATGATCAAAATTCAAAATTCCATTATTCATAGCTTGTAGAAAATGAAATACATACTTCATTTTCTTTTTTTTGTTATTCAGCAGTAAATAAAAGGATTTTCAGCTTAAAAGGTTGAATAAGTGTTGTATATAATAATTTTGGAACTTATGAATTTAGTAATGAGTGTAGTAAGTTGATCATTCATTAAAGAAAAGGTGATTTTATGATTATATGGATAAACGGGGCATTTGGTTCAGGGAAAACGCAGACTTCATATGAATTACATCGTAGGATTCCTAATTCTGTTGTCTTTGATCCAGAAAAAACGGGTTTTTTTATTAACAAAAATATTCCAACTGAGCTTAGTAAACCGGATTTCCAAGATCACAGTGTCTGGAGAGAACTAAATTATACTACGTTAAAATACATAGCGAGTGAATACAATGGGGTAATTATTGTACCAATGACTATTGTAAATCCACAATACTTTGAAGAAATAATAACAAAGCTAAGAAAGGATCGTGTCGTAGTAAATCATTTTGTCCTTTGGGCATCCAAGGAAACACTGATAAAGAGACTGAGAAGTAGAGGAGAGAGCAAACACTCTTGGGGTGCTTTGCAAATAGAAAGGTGTATAGAAGGCTTATCCAATGATATATTTAAACATCGTATTGAAACCGAACACATGTCCATTGAAAGAATAGCTGAGACCATTGCATCTATGTTAGACATCCGTTTACTAGATGACAACAGAAGTAAACTGAGCAAAAGGTGGGACAGAATCAAAATTCAAATAAAACAGTTATAGAACTAATTTTATTCAAAAAAAAAGAGACCTACTAGTTAGGGTCAATTTGTAAAAATATTATTCTCTATATATTCTACTACCGTATCTACATTATCGGAAGTTTCTGTCTTGTGATTGTTGATATTGGTAACTTGAAATAGACTTTCTGATAAACTTACTGTAAATAAGGCTTCATTGTTGTGGTCATTGATTGTAATGGAGATTTTAGAATCTTGAAATTGTTGTAATGATAACAACATGTTTTTTAAATGTTGAGATGACATTTCCTCGAACTCCTCTCTAAGGAGTGACAACCTCGGAAGTCACTAATCCAATTGTGTACTGCTTGATTATACCATAGTTTCTGGAAATTCCAATCATTACGACTATTCTGTTCTTTTTCTATCCTATTTTTTATAAAAGTTATTTAGAAACTCCAGGATACGTATTAATATGGTCTATACTTCCAAATTAAATTAGGCTTTTTAGGATTGTTTAAAGATACTAATTCCTTTTTAAACGTATTTACGCAAGTATATGGAGAGAAATTGATCGGAACGTGATTTTAAGAATTTTCCGTTTATCCATTTGTATCTTGTTTGAAAGTTAAAATTTCGTCACTGGAAAGTGAATGTGGTACAATTTTTTTAGAACAAAAGGACTGTGAGTTGAGGAATGATGGAAAATCATAAATATGCAGTTGTCGATATTGAAACAACAGGCCACTCATCGACGAATGGTGACCGTATTATTCAGCTTGCAATTGTATTTATTGAAAATAACAAATTGGTAAACACATATACGACTTTTATAAACCCAGAAAAGCCAATTCCTCTATTTATCCAGGATCTGACTAATATAGCGGAAAGTGATGTTGAAAAAGCACCATTATTTGAGGATATTGGAGCAAAAGTATTGGGTATGCTGCAGGATCACATTTTTGTCGCTCACAATATTCACTTTGACTTACCATTCCTTCAGAAGGAACTAAAGAGAGTAGGTCTTCCAAACCTAGTATGCAAAACAATGGATACGGTAGAATTCACAAAGCTAATGTTTCCGAACCTTTATAGTTATAAGCTTCAGGATATAGCAAATGAGTTAGAAATCAATTTAGAATCTGCTCATAGAGCTGATGACGATGCTCTGGCAACTGCTCATTTGCTTATAAAATGTATCGATCAATTAATGAAGCTACCGCTAAAAACTATCGAATTATTACATAAACGTTCCTTTCAGTTAAAATCTAATTTATCTATATTATTTTTTGATGTACTTGTTGAAAAAAGAAAACAGCTAGTGTCAGAAGGTTTTCTACTTTACCGAGGGATTCCGATAAAGGAAATTTCTGATGAACAACATGAAGAAACCGATTCATTGTCATTTCCTGAAACACGGGACAAGAAAATTGAATTATTTAGTAAAAGTATCCCCAGCTTTGAAGAACGTGAGGGACAATTTGAATTGATGGATCAAATTCAAGCATCCTTAACAAATGAATTAGAAATAGTTTGTGAGGCCGAAACGGGAATTGGTAAAACACTAGGCTATCTATTACCTGCTGTCCTCTATTCATTCGAAAAGAAAAGACCTGTAATTATAAGTACATATACAACTCATTTGATCGATCAATTGGTGAGTGAAGAAATACCAAAGATCAACGCAATTTTAGAAACTAATGTGAAGGTAGCAACATTAAAAGGAATGCATCATTATATTGATCTGTATAGCTTTTGGCAGCAGGTTCAACTGGAAGATGAGTCATATGATGAAACCTTTACGATTATGCAAATTTTAGTATGGCTTACTTTAACCGAGGATGGCGATTTAACTGAGCTTAATGCCTCGGGTGGCGGCCAATTATTTGTCGATAAAATCAGAAGAGGAAGCTTGTCTAACAAAAAAGAAGTAGGAGCAAATGATTTTTATGAAAGAGCTCTTCGTAAAAGTGAAGACTGCCATATTTTAGTTACTAATCATGCAATGGTAATGACCGATCAAGAAAGAGAACAACCAATATTAACAGCTGGTTGTGCAATGATTGTCGATGAGGCCCATCAAATGATTCACGCTAGTATGTCTCGCGGTGAGCGTATTTTCTCTTATACCAATTGGAAATATGTTTTAGGACAATTTGGGACACTTGATACCGAGCAATTGTTGCAGAAATTGGAGCTTTTGCATGTTCCATTATCTATTCAAATTCAATTAGAAAAGCAATATGTAGAAACCATTGAGAAATTTGATAAGGCTGTTTCCTTTGTAATTGATGCCTTTCTTCAGAAAAGTAAAAGGAACGGGAAGAGCACTAAAAAGACTGTAGCATTAGATGACCTGGAGTTAGACCAAACTATTTTCCGCTCCGTTGCAAATTCGATTCAGGTTTTCATCTTTTCTACCAAATCTATGATTGACTCATACAGTAAACATGTGGAAGACGAGAAAATACAATCATTTATCAATGAATGGCAATATTGGATTAGAGAGTTAGTCATTAAAGTCAGTGAATGGGATGAAATTTTCTTACAGAACAGAGTGACAGAGGCAAGATGGTTAGAAGTTGATACTCGGAGTATTCCTGGTAGCCTTACTGTTATAAAAAGACCACTAAATTATAGAGAAGATATTAGAAAAGCCTTAATGACGCATCGAGAAGTGGGAGCGGTTATTTGGACGTCTGGAACAATTACGGTACCTTCTAATAGGCATTTCATCACGACCCAACTCGGGTTGGGTACAGAAATACCTATCTATCAGTATAAAGCCGCTAGCGATTATTATAGTGGAGCGGAACTGCTAATTGTGGAAAATATGCCCGACATTAAACAGGTATCGCAAAGTGATTATATTGAAGCGGTTGCGGAAGCAGTGGTCCAAACTGTTCTTGTATCAGAAGGTAGATGCTTTGTTTTGTTTACCTCCCAAGATATGCTTCGTAAAACTGTGGAATTAATACAAGATACTCATTTGTTGGATGATTATATGCTTTTTGCACAAGGCATGACATCTGGAAGTAGGATGAGATTATTAAAGTCATTCCAGCGGTTCTCCAAATCAGTTCTTTTTGGGACGAATAGCTTTTGGGAGGGAGTGGATGTTCCTGGTGATGCCTTATCGGTTATCATTATGGTTCGGTTACCATTCTCTTCTCCAGACGATCCATTATTCAAAAAAAGAGCAGAATTGTTAACGAAAAATGGGCAAAATCCATTTTCTGCTTATTCTTTACCAGAAGCGGTGTTGCGTTTTAGACAAGGTTTCGGTCGTCTGATTCGATCATCTTCAGATAAAGGCGTTTTCATCGTCTTGGACAGACGTATAGAGACTAAGTCATATGGAAGAGACTTTTTACAGGCTATTCCTAATATTCCTGTTAAGAAAGTATCGCTAGAAAATATGGTCTTAGAGCTAGAAAATTGGTATACTGATGAAGGATGATTTTAGAAAGCGGGTTGGAATATGGAAAACAAAATAGAAACGCTATCAACTGTTATAGTTGACTACCAATCAGACTTATATAAAATAGTCGATGTATTGAATCGTACGCTTAAAGAGAAAGACTTAATGTTCGGGCTTGCTCTTGATAAGCAAGATGAAAATAAAGCGGTTTTCACCATTTATAGGACGTAACAGATGGGACTTAAAAAGTGGTTATTATTTATGGTTATTTTTGCATTAAGTTTAACGATTGTTATTAGCTTATTAATTTACTTTCAAGCCAAAGGTCCATTTTCTGAAGCAACGGATAAAGCAGAATCGTATGTTTTGGAGAACAATTTGCTAGCTCAGGTGGATAAAACTTACGTATATAACAATACTTCCACTTTTTACACCGTAATTGGTTCGACAGCTAAAGGGGAAGAAAAAGCATACTTTTTACCTCATGGGAAATCGGACGAAAAAATTATGGAAGTGAATCTGGAAGAAGGAATATCAGAGCAACGAGCAGTAGACTTGGTGATGAAAGATGTTAAAGAAGGTAAGCTTTTACATGCTAAACTCGGTGTAGAAGAAATAGGGCCGGTGTGGGAAATAACCTATGTAAATGCAGAAGACAACCTCAATTATGTATATTTGTTATTTGATAATGGAGAATGGTGGAAGCGAATTTCGAACTTATAGTCAAAAATTTTGGAGGGTATAATGAAAAAAATCATGATTAAAGATATGGCCAACCATGTTGGAGAAACAGTAAAAATGGGCGCTTGGCTTGCTAATAAGCGCTCAAGTGGTAAAATTGCCTTTTTACAATTACGAGATGGTTCTGGTTTTGTACAAGGTGTAGTAGTAAAAGAAGATGTTGGGGAAGAAATCTTCCAAACTGCAAAAGGTTTATCGCAAGAAACTTCTATGTATGTAATAGGTGAAGTGATTAAAGATGAACGATCTTCTTTTGGATATGAACTTCAAGTAAAAGAAATAGAAGTAATTCATGCAGCAGTCGATTTCCCTATAACTCCTAAGGAGCATGGTACGGAATTTCTAATGGACAACCGTCATTTATGGTTACGTTCTAGAAAGCAACATGCCATTATGAAAATTCGTAACGAAATAATTCGTGCTACATATGAATTCTTTAATGAAAATGGTTTTGTGAAAATGGATCCACCTATTTTAACAGGTTCATCGCCAGAAGGTACTTCTGAATTATTCCATACTAAATATTTTGATGAAGATGCATATCTTTCACAATCAGGACAATTATATATGGAAGCAGCGGCTATGGCATTAGGAAAAGTATTTTCTTTCGGACCAACATTCCGTGCAGAGAAATCTAAAACTCGTCGCCACTTAATCGAATTCTGGATGATTGAACCAGAAATGGCTTTTGTTGAATTTGAAGAAAGCTTAGAAGTGCAAGAACAGTATGTTTCATTTATTGCGCAGGCAGTATTGAAAAACTGTACACTTGAATTAGAGCGTCTTGGTCGTGATACGTCTAAATTAGAAAATATTCAAGCACCATTCCCACGTATTTCGTATGATGATGCTATTAAGTTTTTACAAGAAAAAGGCTTTGATGATATTAAGTGGGGAGATGATTTTGGATCACCTCATGAAACAGCAATCGCAGAAAGCTTTGACAAACCAGTATTTATTACTCACTATCCAATAGGCATTAAACCATTTTACATGCAGCCACATCCAGAACGTGATGATGTAGTTTTATGTGCTGATTTAATCGCTCCTGAAGGGTACGGAGAAGTAATTGGTGGTTCTGAGCGTATTCATGATTATGAATTGATGAAACAGCGTATTAAAGAGCATAACCTAGATGAATCCGCTTATGCTTGGTACTTAGATTTGAGTAAACAAGGGGCTGTACCACATTCTGGATTTGGATTAGGATTAGAGCGCACAGTAGCATGGTTTAGTGGGTCAGAGCATATCCGTGAATCTATTCCGTTCCCACGTTTGTTAAATCGTTTATACCCATAAAAAGTAAATAGAAATTATATAGAGAGAAAGGAGTACGAGCATGCAAAAGCGAGATCGACTCCGTATCTGGACTGAGCAGGGAAATGTAACTATTTCCCAGCTTTTTTTTAGTCACTATAAAGCGATCAATATTAGAGATGAGGAAGCTATTCTTTTATTGCATTTAATCGCTTATGGAGAAGCAGGAAATCATTTTCCTACCCCACAGAACTTAGTGGAACGTACTTATTTTAGTGAAGATAAAGTAATAACTATTTTGCAACGCCTTATGCAGAAGGGGTTAATACAAATAGAAAAGCATCTAGATCAAAATGGGATACATTATGAATACTATTCCTTTCATCTATTATGGGAGCTATTAGTAGATTATATGGAACAGCTACAAAACGACGATAAAGACCTTCACAGTAAAGAGGAGGAAGGGGATATATATAAATTATTCGAACAAGAATTTGGTCGATTATTATCTCCTATGGAATGTGAAACAATTGGTATGTGGTTTGACCAAGACAAACATTCTGTATCGTTGATTCGATTGGCATTAAAAGAAGCAGTACTTTCTCAAAAACTTAGTCTGCGTTATATAGATCGAATTTTATTTGATTGGAAGAAGAAAAATATTAAAACAGTGGAAGCTGCTGAAAATCAGTCCGCACAATTTAGACAGCATATGCCAGTTCAAAATCCAACGGAACAGCCATCGTCTAGTGTGAAGGTTCCATTTTACAACTGGTTAGAAGAAAGAGAGTAGGTGTAAACTTTGCTTACAAAGGTACAATGGCTCTACTGCTTAGATGAAATGGAGCAAATGTTCCCAGATGCACATTGTGAGTTAGTTCATGAGAATCCATTTGAATTATTAGTTGCCACTCTATTATCCGCACAATGTACAGATGTGTTAGTCAATAAAGTAACAAAAAACTTGTTTCAAAAGTATAAAAATCCAGAGGATTATTTAGCTGTATCCATTGAGGAATTACAGACAGATATTCGTTCGATTGGTTTATTTCGAAATAAGGCTAAAAATATACAAGCACTGAGTAGGCAGCTAATAGAATTGTATAACGGAGAAGTGCCGCCTGACCGTGATTTACTCACTACGTTTCCAGGAGTAGGTCGGAAAACGGCTAATGTTGTAGTTTCGGTTGCATTCGACATTCCAGCGATTGCGGTAGACACACATGTGGAAAGAGTTTCAAAGCGATTAGGTCTTTGCAGATGGAAAGATTCTGTGCTACAGGTGGAAGAAACGTTAATGAAAAAAACACCCATTGATTTATGGTCAAAAACGCATCACCAGCTAATTTTCTTTGGTCGCTATCATTGTAAAGCGCAAAACCCAAATTGCCCAGAATGCCCTTTACTCTCGGTTTGTAGAGAAGGGAAGAAGAGGATGAATAAGATTGTCCCACAATAATCAACGTTATTTCGATGAATGGGAAATAATTAGGGAAGAACTACTTCAGTTAATCCGAAATAAAGATCCGAAAAAAAGTGAGCTTATGCGAAAGGGTATTCATCAGCTAATGTATATACTTGATGAGACAGAAGAAGCAACACCTCTTAACTATATGGAACGCACTACATTTATCAAGTCCAATATAGATAAACATGTTGCTTTTGTTCAACTCGATGAGCTTTTTAAAGAAACAAAGAAAAAATTAGCGCGTATACGTGCACAATCCAAAAGCGAGTGAATCCAAGAGATTCATTCGCTTTTTTAGATTTTAGTAGAATTAGCTTAAGGGAGTATGACATCATCCTTCATGAAATAATGGAGAGCATCAAAAATGTGTCTATTTTAATAACATATACCAAAGGGAAGGGAAAAGGCATAGTAAACATCTTTACTTTTATAATATAATAATTTAATATAGTTAAAGCAAAGTACTTTAATTGAAGTACTTTAATCGAAGTTTAGTTGAAGAAGGGAAATAAAGAATGAAATTCAAACAATTTTTAAACTTACAAGGCTTTAAAGCATCTATTTTTATGGGCATATTTTATGCTATAGCTATGCTATTAATTTTTCTATTAGGCTATTCAGCATTACCCGGTAATATGGATGAACTAAAAGTTGCGATTATTAATGATGATGCTGGTGAATCCGGTTCACAAATAGCGGAACAGTTGACCGAATCTTTACCATTTAAGATAGATACAGAGTTAACAAATGAAAAAGCTTTAGATAAATTAGGAGATAACAAGTATGCATTAGTTATCCATATTCCTGAGACATTTACAGAAAATGCTCAAAAAGGTGAATCAGCTCAAATTGATTTCACTGTAAACGAAGCATCAGCTACAATGGTTTCATCAGCAATGAGCTCAGTTGTAACAGAAATTAACAACCAGTTAAGTACAAGCTTCTCCACACAAACGGCTCAAGGTGTATTATTAAATATGAATGTACCTGAAGAGCAAGCGACTGCAATAGCAGAGCAAATCGAAACGGCTTATGTAGGAAACTATGTCATCATGAATGATGTGCCAGATGGCATGCACAACGGCATGTTACCTATGTTCTTAACGATGGCTTGTTATGTAGGAGCAATGATTGCGGCAATGCAACTAGTCGGTGCCTTTAAACTTAGCCGTGGTAAAGCGTCTAAAGTAAAATTATTCACTTATGTACAAGGTTCAGCTTTAATCATCGCAGTTGTTTCAACGATCTTTGCATTAATAGTGGCGTTTTCAATTTCAGATTTGGATACAAGTATTATATTAAAACTTGCAGGTCAACAAATCTTGTTATATATGGCGGCATTTAATGTATGTGCAATCTTCACATTCTTAATTGGTGAAGCAGGTATGATTATTAATATTCCTGTATTATTATCACAAACGATTGCGAACGGTGCGACAATGCCTCGTGAAATGATGTATGGTTACTTTAACTTCGTTAGTCATATTTCACCTATGTACTATTCCGTCCAATCGTATTATGCGGTTATGTTCGGTTCTACAGAACAATCTCCTTTCTTATGGGGCTTAGTAGCTGTAGCAGCCGGTGCAGTGATTATCAATATGATCATCGTGAGATTCGTTCACAAAGACGTACCAATGGATGCAATAGCAAGCGCAACTACAAGCGTCCCAGTAAATGCTCAGCCAATAGTAAATAATTAATAATAAAGCTTCAATCATGTTACATGGTTGAAGCTTTATTACTTCTAATGTAAATTAAGTATGGAGGTGTATTATGTCAATCCAGATTTATATTTTAAGTAAGTTAATGGAAGAGGATAATTATCCTTATAAATTAAAAAAAGAATTATCAGATCCTATTCCTTTTGATAAAATAGGTGATTTAACAGAAAGCAAACTATACTACCATTTCGAATCTCTTTCAAAGCAGGGGCTAATCCAGCAGGTAGAAGTCATCAAGGAAGAAAATCGACCAGATAAACAGGTTTATGCCATAACTGAAAAGGGTCGTGAGATCCTGCCTAAAAAAATATATGAACTATTTGAAAAAGCAAATAAGCTAGCAGAAGTAATCGTTGGGTTAATGTTTTTACGTTATGTAGAGAAATCCCACATCATTCTTATTTTGGAGAAAAAGCTAGAAAGTTTGCACTCGAAGCAGTTACAATTAAAAGATATATATAGTCATATTCGCGTAGAGGATACTGTGCAGGAAATGGTGGACTTTGCGGATGGTTATATCTCAGATACGATCATAAATGAAATTACTTGGCTCGAGAACTTAATTGCTAAATTGAAAAAAAGGGATATATATGAATCTTGAGATAGTATGTGGAGAGCATTGCACTTAAATAGCCTAAATCTAACATAAATAAAGAAGCAGATCTTGACATTAGTCAAGATCTGCTTCTTTTATTATTAAGGGGTTGTTCCAGTATCATCATTTTCTCCAGTACCTCCAGTACCTCCAGTACCTCCAGTACCTCCAGTACCTCCAGTACCTTCAGTTGGAGGGACAGTCGATCCATCATCAGGCTTTTCTGTTCCTGCACCAGGACCAGGACTTGCACCACCTGCACCAGGATCTGTCCCTGAATCTGACCCATTACCGTTGTTACCATTGCCATTGCCGTTATTGTTTCCATTTCCATTACCGTTGTTGCCATTATTGCCATTATTATTTTCATTACCATTATTCGAGCCGTCTGGATTTTTTGGCTCTTCTTCAATTGGCTCAATTTCATCTAATTCTTCTTCAACTTCAGCATCTAACGTTAATTGTACGGAAACACTTTCACTTCGGATACCGTCTGAGACTGCGGTAACGCTGAACATATATGTGCTTCCTGGAATAAGACTTTGTATGATTAAACCTTTTTGTTTAGTCGTTTCAATTAATTCATTGGCTCCGTTATCTACCTTAACGGCAACTTCAAATTGAACTTCCGTTTCTAAATCTTCTTGTTCAAAATCCCAAGATAATGTAGCAGTAGAAGCTAGTTCATCATAATCCACAGAAAGATTGGATGGTGAATTCAATTCGAGTTGTTCATATTCCTCAGAAACTGCGGTTGGCTCTGTGCCTTTTACAAATAGTTCCGTCAGTTTTAGTTCGTCAGGTGTATATTCACTTGCTAGTTTAAGAGGGCTTGAGCCTTTTTCAATTGTGGCTTCTACGACAGAACTTGGTTTCTTAAATTTCTCATTCGCTGTGTCTGTAGAAATGTTAGCCATAACTTCATGGAAAATATTTTGAGGAAGATTACGTTCCTCATTCGTTGTCATTGGTGTTTTCATCTCTGGATATCCAGACCAAATAGCAATTGAGTAGTCTGTTGTGTATCCAGCGAACCAAACGTCAGGAAAGGCGCTACTTGGTAGGTCCCATTTATCCATATCATCTTTACTATAGTTAGATGTTCCTGTTTTACCAGCAATATCTAAACCGCTTACTGCAGCTCGCTTACCAGTACCTTTTGTCAATACATCACGTAATACATCGGTAACCATATAAGCAGTAGAATCTTTCATAACTTCTTTAGATTTTGGTTTATAATTTTTTTCTGTTTTTCCATCACGATATACGATTTTATTAATCGAATATGGCTCTGTATGGACTCCGCTATTTCCAAAAGCTGCATAAGCTCCGGCTAATTGAATAGGGGACATTGCCTTAGAAGTACCGCCGATTGCGCTACTTTCTGTTATATTCCCAAGATCAATTCCAAATCGGTCTATAAATTCTGCGGCATTCTTTGTACCAACTTCTTGCAGTGTTTTAACTGCAGGAACATTTCGAGAATTATATAACGCTTCTCTAAATGTCATCTTACCTTTGTATTTACCATCGAAGTTTCGTACTACTTGCTCAGTTCCCGTATAGGTAATTTTTTCATCGGTAATTGTTTGTCCTGTTGACCAGCCTAGGTATTCTATAGCTGGACCATAATCAATCAGTGGTTTAATCGTTGAGCCTAGTGAACGTGTTGTCATGTCCTGAGCAAAGTTAAAGCCTCTATCAGCTCCATAATTTCTACCACCACCAACAGCTGCAATAGCACCTGTTTTCGTATCGATTACTGATACGGCTGACTGGATATCTTCAGTAGGGAACATATCAGAGTTTAATGTTTTCTCTACTTGTTGTTGAGCATTTGGTTGTAATGTCGTGTAGATGGTAATCCCTTCAGAGATAGCACCCCCATCTCCATTTGCTTCTAATTCATTTAAAACGATATCTATAAAAGCATCATATTTAGAATCCTGTTTAGCAACTCGTTGATCTTCGGGTAGTAGTGCCTCTTCAATAGGGACAGCTTGAGCTGCTTTCATTTCTTCCTCTGTGATTTTGCCGTGTAGATTCATCAAATGTAATACAACATTTCTTCGATCTTTTGTAAGTTCTGGATTTTTAAACGGGTTAAACGCATTTGGACGTTGTGACATACCTGCAAGAACTGCGAATTGATCCAAAGTAAGGTCTTTTAGGTCTTTACCATAGAAATGTTGAGCTGCTGTCCCATAACCGTAAATTCTTCCAGACATTAGTACTTTATTAAAGTACATTTCAAAAATTTCTTCTTTTTGATATTTTCTCTCAAGCTTTATGGAAAGATAAGCTTCTTGTGCTTTTCTTTTTAAAGTTTTTTCATTTGTAAGAAACGAGTTTTTTATGACCTGTTGTGTAATCGTACTTGCTCCTTGATCACCAAAACCATTTGTGAGGTTAGCGAGTACGGCTTTCCCTAAACGTAATACATCGACACCGAAATGATCGTAAAAACGAGCATCTTCTGTAGCGATAATCGCATCTTCCATTTGTTGTGGAATATCGTCATAAGCGACATATTCCCTGCTCTCCGCCCCCACTGTTGCGAAAAGATCACCGTTAGCGTCTAACAATTTTGGACTAATTGGATCTTTTAATGAAGTTTCATCGAGCTCAGGGGCACTGCTAGCATAGAAGGCGAATAATGACCCTCCACCTATAAGTCCGACGACACCAATAATGACAATGGTTAATAAAATTCTTTTTACCCACATTTTAGCTGGTGTTTTAGATTGTTTCTTTTTTTGTAATTGTTTTCTTCGTTGTTCACGAGTCATTTTTTGCTCACTCATAAACGTCTCCTCACTTTCACTTTATACGTTCAAGTCATTAACTATTTTTATATAATCAATTCTTGGTGCATATCTTGGAGTAATTTCTATTGCATGTGATTCCATTTCAGTTATGGCAATAGACTTCCTTCCTCCTGTTAGCATTCTATCCCAAAACAATGATAATTGTTCAAATGGCAAACAAAAATAACGATCTAATGCAGAAAAACGGACGAGCAAAAAGGTAATCCCTTGTTGTTTAGAAACCTTTCTCATATGTTCTACCTGATGAAGATGAATATTTTTTAAGGGAAACGCTGTTCTATTTTCCGTTTCTTTTGCTTCAAAGTCAATATATCTCCCTTTATATACTCCATTAAAATCGGTTGTAGAAGGAGTACGATAGTAAGCTTCTTTAATAACAGCACTACTCCTTGAGGGATAATCTACTTTGACGACTTGAATAGGTATCGGCTTTTTATGAATAACAGCTATATCCTGCGCAATATAATATTCATTTGCATCACTAATTTCGTCCTCTAACGTCTTACCCCTATTGCTGAATGAGTAATCCTTTTTCTTTTCTTTTGTTGCTTGGATCACGGGGACATACGCTTTTCCATTTGGATAATGAATAGCCAAAATAATCACCTCTTTATGCTATTAGTTTATCACAAGTAGATTAGACGAACAGCTATTAAAGAAGGTTTCATATTCCGAAATGTCGAGTAGGCACTTGTTTTGTCTATCGAGAAGATGCTTTGTCATACAGGAAGGAGAGTAAATAAATCCAGCGAATAAATACTAAAAAAGGGGGACTATAAAATGAACAAAATTGAAAGATTAATAGATCAGTTAGAGCTTCTAGAATTTTTATTGGAAACGAGATTAAATGACGAGCAGGATAAATTTGAAGAGGATTTTAGTAAAAACTCATTTCGATTATTAGGCAAGCTAGAAAAAATTGAAAACAAATTGTAAGGAATGTACGTTCGCTTAGAACTAGTAATATTAGTGTGAATTTGCTAAACTGTAAATAGAATGCGAGGGATCACTTTGTCATTATTAAAGCTTAGCAACCAACTAATGAAAGAATGCGATGATTGCATTTTACGTTTTCATCAATATAGAGAACTTGATAAAGAGCCAGATTTTTTTATAGATGTAAAACCACATGCATATAAAATAGATGAGATCTGTCTGGAATGGGAACAATTGGTCCGGAAATGGATTCAAGTGAAACGTCCAAAATATGTCCACCCAAGCCAAATTGACTCATTACTTGAATCCATGAAACAGTTTATCGTGCAATCTTACTATAAAGGGACAAGCAAAAAAAGATTTCTTTCGTCTGTCCATTCATCCAAATACACGCTAGAAACAATTATTCAAGCTATTAAGGAAGTAGGGGATGAATATGCTTGAAAAACAAAGCATTCATCAATTATTAGATGCGTGGAAAGTGGATGAAAATCGCTTTCCACAAATTGAACATATTCACACAACCGAAGAAAAAGAAGCAATTTATGCTCCATTTCCAGAGACAATGCATTCGTCCATTCAAAAGGCATTAAAAAGCCGTGGTGTAAATCAGTTATATATACATCAGCGACTAGCCTTCGATTCAGCGTCATCTGGTAAGTCTTACACAACGATCACTCCTACAGCCTCTGGAAAGTCACTTTGTTATCATCTCCCAGTACTACAATCGATTATGGAAGATCCAACCTCACGGGCAATCTATCTATTTCCAACAAAAGCATTAGCACAAGATCAAAAAAGCGATCTAAATAATTTGATTGAAGCAACAGGGGAAGAAATACTAAGTTACACATATGATGGTGATACAGCCCCGGGTATTAGACAAAAAATTCGGAAGTCTGGACATATAGTCTTAACTAATCCTGATATGTTGCATTCGGGTATCTTACCACATCATACAAAATGGGTTACTCTATTTGAAAACTTAAAATATATTGTGATAGATGAAATCCATACATATAAGGGTGTTTTTGGGAGTCATGTTGCACATGTTATAAGACGTCTGAAAAGAATTTGTGCATACTACGGAAGCAATCCACAATTTATTTGTACTTCTGCGACCATCAAAAATCCAAAGGAACTAGCTGAAAATTTAACGAATACACCTCATGAATTGATCAATCAAAACGGTGCGCCAGCGGGGAGAAAACATTTCATATTTTATAATCCTCCAATAGTCCATCCAGTTTTTAATGTGAGAAGGAGTGCCGTTTTAGAAGTTAGAGATTTGGCACAGGAGTTATATGTAAATGGTATTCAAACAATTGTTTTTGCGAAGAGCCGTGTGCGAGTAGAAATGCTTGTGACGTATTTACAATCCTTAGTTAGTAAAAAGATTAATGATCAAACAATAAGAGGTTATCGAGGCGGTTATTTGCCTTCGGAAAGAAGGACTATTGAAAAGGGACTAAGAGAGGGAGTAATTAGAACGGTTGTTAGTACCAATGCATTAGAGTTAGGAGTCGACATTGGACAGCTGCAGGCGTGTATTATGACGGGATATCCAGGGAACATTGCTAGTGCTTGGCAACAAGCTGGACGAGCAGGTAGACGACAGGATGAAGCACTTATTATATATGTGGCCGGGTCTACCGCTCTTGATCAATATGTAGTAAAACACCCTGAATACTTTCTTGGACAGTCTCCAGAAGAAGTAAGGATTCATCCGGATAATATGATAATTTTAATGGATCATTTAAAATGTGCCTCCTTTGAATTACCTTTTTCACCTGCCGATATGTATGCAGAATTTTCTATACAGGAGTTACTAGCATTTCTTGAAAGTGAAGGTGTCCTTTTAAAAACATCAGAAAAATGGCATTGGATGTCTGATAGTTTTCCGGCAAGTAATATAAGCCTACGTTCCGCATCTCAAGAGAATGTTATTATTATCGATCAATCAATTCCAACTAAAACTAGGGTTATTGGTGAAATGGATCAATATAGTGCGATGACATTACTTCACGAAGAAGCTATTTACTTACATCAGGGAACTCAATTCCAAGTAGAAATTTTAGACTGGGAAGAGAAAAAAGCATTTGTGCGAGAAGTCGATGTCGATTATTTTACAGATGCTAATATAGCAATTGAGTTAAAAGTATTAAGCGAAGATAGAGCAAAAGAAGCTGACATTGGGATACTTCGATTCGGTGACATTATAGTGTTAGCACAACCAACTATATTCAAAAAGATTAAGTTTGATACACATGATAATATCGGTTCTGGTCAAATCCATTTACCACCAATAGAATTACATACTTCTTCTACCTGGTTTAGTTTTGATAAACCAGACGGCTGGAAAGACACTTTGTTGTCAGACGCAATGACAGGGGTTTCTTATGCGTTACATGCTTTTATCCCGCTATTTATTCATTGTGATGCGAAGGATATCCATGTTGTGCCTCAGGTTAAATCGATTCACGGAGAAAAACCGACTTTTTATATGTATGATAGTTATCCAGGTGGAATCGGTCTCTCTGAAAGAATGTTTGATCTTTGGAATGAGTTAGTACCAAAAGTAACAGTTCAGGTAGAGAGTTGCTCTTGTATGCATGGCTGCCCTGCATGTATTGGTGCTCAAGACGCGGAGTTGAATCTAAAGGAAGAAGTGATTAAGTTACTTCATTTATTGCAGGTGGACCGCCATGTCGTATGAAAAAAAACTCATGCAAATGAAGAATTTAGTGAAAAAGAAGCCAATTGAAGAGGTAGTAAAAAAGGAAGAGTCAGAAATGGCGCTTCCCTTTTACGTTGAACCATGGAAAAATGCAGGGTTAAAATTTATACAAGAAGAAAAAGGATTTTACTTTGTAAAGGAAACTTTTTATCCTTTGGGGCATATACATGGGAATATTGGGCTTAATAAACTACAACAGGCAATAAAGTTTATGCAGGAAGTCTATCCGACGCATCCTTTAACTATTACTAAAGAAAGTCCCTTTTGTTTTTATGATACAGAAACGACCGGGTTAAAAGGTGCGGGAGTACTTATTTTCTTAAACGGAGTGTTAAAGGAAGTGGAGGATGGGTTCTTGCTTACTCAATTTGTGCTAGCTGATCCAGGTCAAGAGGTAAGTTTCTTAAAGGCGACTGATTTTTGGGTAAACGAACAGACTATTATTACGTATAACGGGAAGAGTTTTGACCTTCCCCAGCTGCTATCAAGATGGACGATGAATAGAAACGATTTACCACGATTAAAGCACCATCATCAAATTGACTTAATGCATTCTTCTAAAAGAATTTGGAAGGGTGAATTAGAGCGTTTTAAGTTAAAGCAAATAGAGGAAATGAAGCTTGGATTTAAAAGAGAAAATGATATACCTGGTCACCTAGCACCAATAATCTATTTTGATGCAGTGAAAAGTGGTAATCCTATCAATTTGATGAAGGTATTAAAGCATAATGAATGGGATATTTTATCGCTTGTAACGCTTTATATTCTCTCCGTAGAATTACTTCAAGAAAAAGATGTAGTGGAAACAGCCACAACTTATACTAATATCGCTAAATGGTTTAGAGATTTAAAAACGATGAATACAAGTATGGATTGGTTTACTTTTGTCGTAAATAATTTTTCAACAGAAGAGACTAGTATCGCTTACTATTTCGTGGGTCTCCATTTAAAACGAGCTCGTTCTTACGAGGACAGTTTGAAAGCGTTTGAACAAGCATTGAAAGAGATTTCCGGGAAATATCGTATAGAGGTTTATATTGAGCTGGCAAAGCTATTCGAACATCAAGTAAAAGATTTCCCAAAAGCTTTAGAAATGACGCAGCAGTGCATAGAATATGAAGCAAAACTTAATAAAGACGTACAGTCTCGCTTGAAAAAGGAACTTACTAAGAGAGAAATGAGAATAATTCGGAAGTTAAATATTTCCCGGGAAAGCGCAGAACATAACAAAAAACGCATATAAACGGCTGAAAAAACTCCATTATTCGACACCGATATGCTATAATATGAGTAGCGAATTGTTGATGGAAGGAAGATACCATATGGAATTTAAACTAAAGGCATCTGATATATTAGAAAAAGAATTTAAAACGGGTTTAAGAGGTTATAACCAAGAAGAAGTAGATGTTTTTTTAGACGATGTTATTCAAGATTACGAGGCTTATGAAAAAAGAATTGCACAACTCCAATTAGAAAATAATAAACTAAAAGAACAACTAGAGGAAATGCCAAAGAGAACACAAGCTGTTGCACCGCAAACTGGGGCAACTAACTTTGATATTTTAAAGCGTCTTTCACATCTAGAAAAACATGTTTTTGGTAGTAAATTGTACGAATAATTATTACTAAGTCTCCTATAGAAATCACAGCTCTACTTGTAGACTAATCGGGCATGACTTACAAAAAAAGATGCTAAAGACAATTTGGCATAATCTTATATTGAAAAACTTTGGAGATTCGTATATAATGGAAATACCACTTATATATTCGGGCAATCGCTGCAATGCTAGACATTGTAGAGGAAAGTCCATGCTCACACAATTCTGCGATGAATGTAGTGTTCGTGCTTAGTGAAAAAATAAACTAAGGTAGCTATTAATAGCTAACGGCGGGATGAAGGCCTAAGTCTTAGGATATGGCTGACAATCTCTGAAAGTGCCACAGTGACGGAGCTGTATAGGAAACTATACAGGTGGAACGAGGTAAACCCCACGAGTGAGAAACCCAAATTATGGTAGGGGCATTTTCTTGAAGGAATTGAACGGATAGAAAAACAGATTTCATCTGTAGATAGATGATTGCCGTCCACATACGTACGAGGTAATGCGCCGTTTGAGTACCGTGGAAACAAAACATGGCTTATTGAGTGTATGAGTGGCTATATTTAATAACTAAGAAGCTCTCCATTAACGGAGAGCTTTTCTATTATATGAATAATTTTACAGAATTACGTAATAGGGGAGGTAAAAGATTATGAAAAAACAACCACCCGAACGTTTACAGAGCTTTTCAATTGAATTATTGGAACAAATTCTTCAGTCAACAACTGAAGGTATTATGATTACAAATGAAAAAATGCAAATTACTATGGTAAATAATGCTTTTGAGACACTTACAGGTTATCGGTCATCTGAAATACTCGGGAAATATCCAAACATATTACAATCCGGGAAACAGGATGCCGATTTTTATAAAGTAATGTGGTCTAAAATTCGCTCCAATGGATCATGGAGGGGCGAGATTTGGAATAGACGAAAAAATGGAGAAATATATCCAGAAATTCTTTCTATTTATAGCGTATTTGATAAAGTAGGGCAGCTCACCAATTATTACGGGGTTTTTTCCGATATCTCTATAGAAAAAGAGACGGAAAAAGAACTTGAAGAACTAACTCAATCCGATTTATTAACCAATATTCTGAATCGAAATGCTTTTAATGAATTATTATTTGAGAAAGTAAATAATTCTATACATAGTCATGCTATATTATTTATTGATTTAGATCGGTTTAAGCAGATAAACGACACCTTGGGGAATGAAGTAGGTGACCAAATATTAATAGAGGTTACTAACAGAATAAACTCGATAGCTGGTTCTTCCGATATTTTTGCTCGTTATGGTGCAGACGAATTTGTCTTTTCTAGATCCAACATAGAATATCAAAAAGAAGCTGCAAACTTGGCTAAGGATATTACAAAGCTCTTTAACAAACCATTTCTCATAAATGATACAGAAGTATATGTCACTGCAAGTATAGGAATTAGTATTTTTCCGCAAGATGGTAAAGATATTGAGAAATTGATAAATAAAGCAGACAAGGCCATGTATTTTGCAAAACAAAATGGCCGAAACCAATATGCTTTTTATTTTGATGATTTAAAGAAAGACTCTAAACGAATAATTATACTAGAAGCAGAGCTCAGAAAAGCTATTCAAAATAAAGACTTTTTCATTTACTATCAACCAAAAATCGGTTTAGCTAAACAAGATATAATTGGGGTAGAAGCTTTAGTAAGATGGAACAATGTTAAGTTAGGTTTTGTCTCACCCGCTGAATTTATACCAATTGCGGAGGATACTGGTCTAATTATTCCTTTAAGTGAGGTAATATTAGAAAAAGTTTGTTTGGATATACTGGAGTCAAGATCTCAAGGGAAGATACATATATTACCGGTGTCCATTAATATCGCATCTGTCCATTTTCAACAGGATGATTTTATAGAACGTATAAATTCTATACTTATGCAATATAATTGTAGTCCGCACCTATTGGAATTAGAGCTTACAGAGCGTACAGTGATGAAGGATTCAGACGATATAGTAAATAAACTTGTTAAACTAAAAGCAATGGGTTTTAAAATTTCAATTGATGATTTTGGAACTGGATACTCATCTCTAAGTTATTTGAATAGATTCCCACTAAATTATTTGAAAATAGATAAAAGTTTTATTCAACAAATTACTAACTTACAAGATAAGCAAGCTATTGTAGAGACAATCATATTAATGGCTCATCGGCTGCATATAAAAGTTGTAGCAGAGGGAGTAGAAACGATAGGTCAAGTAAAGCTTTTACAGCAAATGGGCTGCGATATCATTCAAGGATATTATTATAGTAAACCATTAGCGGCAAAGGAGCTTATGGATTTTATCGAGTTATGGGAAATTTATAGACAGGAAAGGAATATATAATGACAACATTTAAATTAGTAGCAACGTCAGCTATGGGATTAGAATCAATCGTTGCAGATGAAGTAAAAGCATTAGGATATGAAACAACAACGGAAAATGGCAAGGTTTATTTTGAAGGGGACGAGCGTGCAATTGCGCGTGCAAATATTTGGTTACGTGTTGCAGACAGAGTTAAAATAGTAGCTGCTCAGTTTCCGGTAAAAACCTTTGATCAACTGTTTGAAGGCACAAAAGCTGTACAATGGGAAAAGTATTTACCTGTCGATGCAGCATTTCCGGTTCAAGGAAAATCAGTCAAATCAACATTATTCAGCGTACCAGACTGTCAAGCAATAGTAAAAAAAGCAGTAGTGGAACGCTTAAAATTAGCACATAAAAGAACTGGTTTTTTAGATGAATCTGGAGCAACATTCAAACTGGAAATAAGTATATTAAAAGATATAGCTACCATTACAATAGATACAAGTGGTGCAGGTCTTCATAAACGTGGTTACCGCCATGGACAAGGGGAAGCACCACTAAAGGAAACACTTGCCGCAGCTTTAGTGAAAATTTCTAAATGGAATCCGAACCGACCATTTGTAGATCCTTTTTGTGGATCCGGTACTATTCCGATTGAAGCAGCAATGATTGGACAAAATATTGCACCAGGGTTTAATCGCGATTTTCATAGTGAAGCATGGCCATGGATGCCAAAAACAGTTTGGGAAGAAGTACGTAATGAGGCAGAATCATTGGCCAATTATGATCAAGAACTTCAAATTTTCGGTTCAGACCTTGATCCTAAAATGATTCAAATTGCGGAACAAAACGCATTTGAATCTGGATTTGGTGACATAATCACATTCAAACAAATGCATGCAAAGGATTTTACTACATCTTTGACAGATGGAGTAATAGTTAGTAACCCACCTTACGGAGAACGTATTGGTGAAGTGGAAGAAATCGAGCAGGTTATTGGTGAACTAGGGTATTTAATGAGCCAATATCCTTCCTGGTCTGTCTATATGTTATCGTCTATGGAAAACTTTGAGAATGTATACGGTAGACGTGCAACTAAGAAGCGTAAATTATTTAATGGATTTATTCGAACGGACTACTATCAGTTCTGGGGTAAACGTTCATAACAGTAAGGGGGACTAGTTCCCCTTGCTGTTATATTATTATTTAAGGGAGTTTTTAGATGAAGCAAGCTTTACCATTCCAACTTTCAAAAGACCGTTCTTTCTTCGAATCATTAGGAGACTGGATGGGTGATGTATTATATGATGAATTACCCGAAAAAGGTTTTGAGTGTCGCGACGAACAGATTTTCATGGCATATCAAATTGAAAAGACGTTAAAAGAAAGAAATGTGCTATTTGCTGAAGCAGGAGTAGGTACTGGTAAAACCATTGCTTATTTGCTTCCGGCTATTGCGTATGCTCGTTATTCTGGAAAACCGGCTTTAATCGCATGCGCAGATGAAACACTAATTGAACAACTTGTAAAAGAAGCTGGAGATATTTTTAAACTTCAAAACTATTTAGATATAAAAATTGATGTGCGATTAGCAAAATCACGTGATCAATATTTATGTTTGAAGCGATTAGAAGAAGCACAAAAAGATGATGATAATGAATATTTCTTAGAAGAAATTGAAGATCAAGTTCCGGACTTTGTATATGCACATTCATCTATGCAAAAAATTTATCCATATGGAGAGCGCAGTCAGTTTGCTGGAGTAAGCGATGAGGATTGGCAGAAAGTTAATTATCATCCAACTCAGCAATGTATGGTTTGTGATTTGCGAAATCGTTGTGGACAAACAATTCATCGCCAGCATTATCGTGAGTCTACAGACTTAATCATTTGCTCACATGAATTTTTAATGGAGCATATTTGGACAAAAGAATCTCGTATACGTGAAGGTCAAATGCCATTATTACCCGAGGTATCAATGGCCGTATTAGATGAAGGGCATTTACTTGAATTCGCTGCTCAAAAAGCTTTAACGTACGAAATTCAAAGTGAAACACTTATTCGATTACTGGAAAAAGTAATGGTTGACGGTGTGCGAGAAAAAACATTGAACTTAATGGAAGTTCTCCAAGAATTACACGATAAGATATTTGGTTTGTTACGTATTGGTAGTAACATGGAAGAAACCGATCGCATGAAGGTTGATAAATCTTTCGAGTTAATGGAATTGTGTAAACAGGCAATTCGAGTAACTGATAGCTTGTTAGAAGAATTTGTGTTCGAGTCTGAGTTATATACGATTCCTGAATACGAACTGCGTATGGTAGAAGAATTTTTAGAGCAATATACATTCTCTCTTCGGTTATTCACCGAAAAAGGGGACGGAATTGAATGGTTAGAGATCATTGATGGTTATGAAACGTTAATCATTATGCCGAGACTAGTTACGGACATTTTAAATGAGAAGCTATTTACTTCTAAAATTCCTATTGTCTTTTCTTCTGCTACATTATCTATAGAAAAGGACTTTACGTATATTGCAGATTCTTTAGGAATCGAAAAATTCCAATCGTTCTCTGTGGCATCTCCATTTGATTATGACGAAGTGATGAAGATATACACGGAGGAAATGGAACAGCAAGAGAAGCCTTATCATGTGGAGAAACTATTAAATAACCCAATGCAAACCCTTATTTTGTTTAAATCCAAAGCAGCAATGGCTTCTTTCCGAGCTACTATAGGTGATAGAAGCGATATCGTCTTTGAAGGAGATCGGGAGCTTTCAACCATTGTAAAAGAATTCCAAAATGGAGAATACTCCACTTTATGTTCCTATCATCTTTGGGAAGGGTTAGATTTACCTTTAGAAGCCTTAACCAGAGTTATTATTTACGATCTACCATTTCCACCTGTAGATCCACTATTTGATGCAAAACGTTCTTTCTCTAACAATCCATTTGAGGAAGTAGAATTGCCATTTATGCTTTTAAGATTACAACAAGGTATTGGGCGTTTGATCCGTACATCTAGTGATTACGGGGAAATTCATTTATTGTTAAATGAAGAAGAAGCATTACAAGAAAGTAGATTTACAGGGGTATTACCTACACCAATTTCGAAATGAATCAAGGGGGAATAGAAATGTCTGTAGAACAAAATTTTTTAGATTATGTGAAGAAAATTGGTGCTTATCAAGAAGCATTAGGGGTGCTTTATTGGGATATGCGTACTGGTGCTCCGAAAAAAGGTATTGATCAGAGATCTGAAGTTGTAGGAGTACTTGCAACGGATGTATTTAATTTATCGACTTCAGACGATCTTAAAGAATTACTAGACCAGATGGAACTTGAGCTGGATTCTGTAAACGAAGTAAGTAAACGTGTGTTTGAAGAAGTAAAAAAGGAATACAATCTCAGCAAGAAAATTCCAGCAGATGAATACAAGAAATTTGTAATTCTTCAATCTAAATCAGAATCTGTTTGGGAAGAAGCAAAAAACAACAATGATTGGTCTATGTTCCAACCATATTTAACTGAAATGGTTGCTACGCTAAAGAACTTTGTAGAGTATTGGGGAGTTACAGATAACAATCCTTATAATGTATTGTTGGACCAGTATGAGCCTGGCATGACGACTGAAATTTTAGATCAAGTTTTTAATGAACTAAGAGAAAAAATTGTGTCGTTATTAAAACGCATTTCAGAATCTCCAAACCAGCCAAAAACAGATTTCTTGTTCCAATCTTTTGATAAACAAAAACAACAGTCCTTTAGTTTAGATATACTAAAACAGCTTGGATATGATTTTGATGCGGGAAGATTAGATGAAACAGTGCATCCATTTGCTACTGGTTTAAATAGAGGTGACGTGCGCATCACGACTAAGTATGATGAGTTCGATTTCCGTTCGGCAATATTTGGTACTATTCATGAATGTGGTCACGCGATATACGAGCAGAATGTTGCAGAAGAGTTAACAGGTACACCTTTAGCGGGTGGGGCTTCCATGGGTATTCATGAATCTCAATCACTGTTTTATGAGAATTTTGTAGGACGTAATCCAAAGTTCTGGGAACAAAATTATGAAAAGCTACAAAGCTATTCACCTGAACAATTTGGGGAAGTTCCTGTGGAAGACTTTCTTCGAGCTATCAATGAAGTAAAACCTTCTTTAATCCGGATCGAGGCGGATGAGCTGACATATGCTCTTCATATTATGATTCGCTATGAGATTGAAAAAGGATTGTTTAACGGTGATTTAAAAGTAGAAGATCTCCCTGAAATTTGGAATTCTAAGTACGAAGAATATTTGGGTGTTAGTCCATCTACTAACGCAGAAGGAATTTTGCAGGATGTCCATTGGGCTGGGGCTAGTTTCGGTTACTTCCCGTCCTATGCTCTTGGTTATATCTATGCATCTCAATTCAAAGCGGCGATGCTAAAGGATATTCCACAGTTTGATAGTTTGTTAGAACAAGGCAATTTAGCACCTATCAAGGAATGGCTTACACAAAACGTGCATCAGTATGGTGCTCTTAAAAAACCTTTAGATATTCTGAAGGCAGCAACAGGTGAAGGTCTTAACGGTAAATACCTTGCTGATTATTTAGAAGAAAAGTATACAAAAATCTATAAACTTTAAATAATAGGTGACCCAAGCGACGAATGTTGCTTGGGTCTTTTTAAAAAAAAGTATATAATATGCAGTATAAACACTGGGTTTACAGAACTTTTTAGAATGAATAATACTACTGATTTCCATTCAGGTGGGGTTCAAATGCTATGAGCGCCATGTGGCAACGCCTTCGTGCCCTGTTGGCCTTCCGAGGGGTGAGCTTGCTAAAGACCCTGGACTGAGTGTAGTGAGGAGAGCAGCTGAAGCCGTGCACATGGAAAGCGTCGCCCGGAGCGGATATCAACGGCATATCTACGTTTCAATTTTTAGAAGACTGGGCGTTTTTTACCCGGTTTTTCTTATAAAGGGAATTGTTTTTGGTATTTATTATTTTTATTGATTTTAATTGAACGGGTGCTTCTCTGTTCCTAGTGGACTATAGAAAAATGGTTAGCCTGGACATAAGTCTCGACTAACCATTTTTTAATATTTTATTGTTACCAGAATTTATAACCTTTTGAACCTGGAGGAGCATTTTGAATCATCTCAAAGACTGGAACAGTGTAAGCAAATAGGATTAATGCAATACAAATTGTTAACCAAATCTTCCAATTCTCCAACCACATTGGAGTCTTTTCCGCGTTCTCTGAAACTTCACCAACAGGGAATTCTGTTTCACCCTTAGGAGCAAACCATAATAAATTTGCAACAATATAAAGTACTAATATGATCCCGATGAAAAGAATTGTTCCTCCAACTGCTTGTGCTATTTGATAAGGTATCCATTCAGTTGCTTGTTGTGCACCACCATAAGTGGAGAAATCCGAACGACGAGGCGCACCCATTAATCCTACAACATGCATTGCACCTGACATGATCGACATTCCAAATGCCCAAACAATAGCCTGAATAATTGCTAACTTGTTCATTTGTTTCGTCAATACTCTACCCGTAAGATGAGGTATTAACCAATAAGCGGCTCCAAAGAAAGTCAGTACAACTGTCGTTGCCAGTGTTAAATGGAAATGTCCGGTTACCCAAATAGTGTTGTGTATTAATGCATTCATCTGATGAGAAGCATTAATAATACCGCCAGCACCAGCAGGGATAAATGCAGCCATACCGATAAATGGAACTGTAAACCTAGCATCATTCCATGGTAGTTTTTTGAACCAACCGAATAATCCACGACCACCCAGTTGTCTTCCTCGTAACTCAAAAGTAGCGAACATAGAGAAAGCCGTTAATAATGAAGGGATAACAACCATCATTGTTAATACTACCTGTAAGAATTTCCAGAACGAATCAATCCCGGGTTCTGTCAATTGATGATGGAAACCAACAGGAATGGAGAAGAGTAAAAATAACATGAAGGAAAGTCTTGCTAATGCATCAGAGAATATTTTTCCGCCAATAATTTTAGGAATAATTACATACCAAACCATGTAGGCAGGTAATAACCAGAAGTACACTAAAGGATGACCAAAATACCAGAATAATGTACGAGAAAGCAATACATCAACCTTATCCACCCAACCTAGTGACCATGGAATTAGTTGGAATACTACTTCTACAGCTACCCCAAGAGAACAGATAATCCACATAGCCAAATTGACAATTACCATAAATGATAAGAGCGGGCTAGGTTGCCCTGGATTTGCTTTACGCCATTCCACATATTTCATAATCTGTGCAATAGCTACTATCCAAGATCCAACTACTACTAATGCCATACCTACATAGAAAATCCAATGTGCTTGAAGTGGTGCGTAAAAAGTATACAGTACAGAAGCTTCATTGAGTAATACCATTATGGAAGCAGCAACTGTACCTGCAGTCATTACCCAGAAACCAATCCAGCCGACTAAACGTTGTTTATCTGTTAACGTACCGGACGTTCTACTAATTGCAGCAATTTGGAAACCTAATATAAAATAAGTTGTTAAGATAAGACCTAATAAAACCCCATGAATAGTTAATACTTGATAATAGCCAATCCCCCAAGGGAGTGTAAATTGACCTGAGCGGACAAGGACTTGTAATAATCCACAAAGCCCCCCGATGAATAAAGCGATAAATGCTACATATATATGAGCTAGTGCCAGTTTCCCATCGCGTCGATCAACTCTTACAAAGTCTTGTGCTTTTTCTTTAATAGTTGTCATTTTACTCTACCACCTTTAACATGGACGTCATTGTGGTATGTCCTACGCCACAATATTCATTACATAAGATTAAAAATTCACCAGGTTTGTCTACTGTTGTTACATATTCCGAAACATAACCTGGCTCTAGAATCATATTAATATTAGTTCCAGCAACTTGAAATCCATGAACTACATCTTTAGTAGTTGCTATGAACTTTATGGTCGAACCTATAGGTACTTCTATTTCGGGTGGATTATAATAGAACGCAGACGCTACAAGAACGACTTCATAATCCCACTCTTCACCTTCTACTTTATGAACTCCTGGTTTATTAAAAGGAGCTATCTCATCAACTCGCTCAGGGTCGATATAAATTTTCCCGGAAGGGGGATGGGAGCCATAATGAAATGCACTAAAACCGACGATAGTTAAAAATAATACCAATGAGCTAATTCCAAATGTTAGCCACCACTTTTCATACTTATGAATATGCATAAGTCTTAAACCTCCAATTTAAATTCAAAATCTGTCTATGAATAAGTAAAATGCCAAGAACCAAGTAACTAATATAAATGCGCCAACGAAACCTACGGAATAAAGTGTCCCTTTTAAATCAGAGTCTTTTTCTTTCTTTTTCGACATTTACTTACACCTCCTTCTACTAAACTCTATAGTCTCATCATAAATATAATAGTCGTGAGATGATGTGATAAAAATCACACATACGGTTATTAACTGTGAAATATATGTGAAATCTGGTATTTTTGGAACACAATTACCTTCCTGTAATGATTTTAGGCAAAAAAAAGAACCTTCTTATTAAAAGGAGGCTCCGTTTTCTATTCATCTATCGTTAAGATTATGGTCATTTCACCTATATTTTCAATTTCTACAGGCAGTCTAAAAGCATGTTGGAAACCATATAACCTACTAGTACCAACAATAACAGTAGGTGGAGTAATATCAATTTCAACTCCACTTGCAGCAACGGAGGTACATAAATTACCTGCTATCATATTCCCGAGTTCACCTGTAAATGATTCGAGCATTTCACCTTCTAATGGCATTCCGAACATAGTAGCTCCAATTGCAGAAAAGGATTCAGCCGCAGAGTCAATAATAATACGCCCTTTAATATCACCAATGATTCCGATAAGTACGCCCATTTCCTTTTGCACAAATGGTTGAACCATCAGGGAAGGTGACTTTATATCCATTGGAATAGGTATAACTGATTTCAAGGATTGGATTGTTCCATTTAAAATTGTTTGAATATGTTTAGAAGTACTCATTTTAACCCTCCGACTAGTATAGATGTATCAATTTTAACATGTTATATAGGAAAAAAGAATAGGTATTGTAGAAATTTAAAATATACTATGGTATTATGTCAATGAGAATGAATATCAAATTCAGTTGAGAGGGCGATTTTTTATGTTAGCTATTTTCATTGGATCAGCTATTTTAGTTTATGGTGGGGTAACGGCATATATTTTAAAATCTATAGCTCCTAAAGCGAAAACAATATGAAACAAAGACGAAATGACTTTATTTGTGAAAACAAGTAGAGTCATTTTTAAAAGATTAGGAAAGTATTTAAAAATTTACGATGAACACTGTACGATTTTATCCTTTTAACTTTGACCACTCTTATCATTTAAGCGAGAGGCTACGCGAAAAATCTTATGATTGAGGTACTACTCCCTATTTTGATTGGAGCGCAAGGCGGCGACTCAAGCTGGATAGCTTGAGCTGAAGACCCCGCAGGAGCATAGCGAACGAGGAGGCTGAAGCCAAGCCAGCGGAAAGCGTCCGCCTGAAGTGGAAATCAGCAGTGGTCTTCATTCTTTTAAGTAGTCCGAGTTCTGAATTTAAGAAAGGGAAGGAAGCAGTGCCCATGGAAAGCGACCAGTCGGAGCGGAAATTACCGGCATATCTACGTTTCAGTTCCTTAAGGACCGTACATTTTTTTGATCGGTTTTTCTTTTAACTAAAAGAGTGAAAGAATATTGTTTTAGGCTTTAAAACTTTGCTATGATAGATGTACATTGTCGAATTATGAAGGAGATTAACTTTTTATATGCAGAACTCAAATGAATTACAAATGATAAAAGAACAAAATGCTTTACTTGCAACGATTTTCCAACAGAATAATGATGATGAACGCTATCGTAAGTCTAAATTATTTGCAGGAAAATTAGAAAAAGGCACATTTACTATCGCTTTTGCAGGTCACTTTTCTGCAGGGAAATCTAGTATGATTAATGCCTTAGTTGATGAGCAAATACTGCCAACTAGCCCGATTCCAACCTCCGCAAATATTGTGACGGTTCAAAATACAGCAGAAAATTATGCTCTTGTTCACTTTGTGGATCAACCACCTGTTAGATTTTCAGGGGAGTATGATATTCAATTAGTAAAAAAATATTCAAAAGACGGAAGTAAAGTATCTCAAATTGAAATAGGACATGCTGGGTCTAATCTTCCCGAAGGAATTACTATAATGGATACTCCTGGAGTTGACTCGACTGATGATGCACATCGCGTTTCCACCGAATCTGCCCTTCATTTGGCAGATATTGTTTTCTATGTGATGGATTACAATCATGTTCAGTCTGAGTTAAACTTTCAATTTACAAAGCAATTACTTCATTATAATGAGAATGTATATTTAATCGTAAATCAGGTAGATAAGCACAGAGAAGAAGAACTACCATTTGCAGCTTATAAGCAATCTGTTACAGATGCATTTAAATCGTGGTCGGTTGATCCGAAAGGAATATTTTATACAAGCCTAAAAAATAAAGATTTCATACATAATGATTTTCCGCAAGTTCAACAAATCGTTACTAGTTCTATTGAAAATAAAGAGGATTACTATCTTACACTGGCCCAGGCAACGCTAGAAAAGTTAAAAGATGAGCATTTACATTTTTTAGAGGATGAAAAAGCTACTTGTTTTGAAGCCTTTGAAAGTCAGCTAAGTGAAGAAGATTGGAATAATAAAGAGGATATCAAAGAACAATTGGAACTAGCTCAAACGCAAGTAAAACTTCAAGATGTTACGCTTTGGAGAAAAACATTTGAAGAACTTCGAAAAAACATACTTGAAAATGCTTCTATAATGACGTTTGAAATGCGTGAAGCTTTAAAGTCTTATGCAGAAAGTAAGCAACCTACTTTTAAAGTTGGATTTTTGGGTACTAAAAAGAAAACTGAAGAAGAGAGACAAAGAAGACTTAACGAAATTATTAGCATGTTAGAAAAAATAATTTCTACCAATATAACTTCTCATATGAAATTGTTAATGAAACGTATGTTGAAAGATGTTTCCTTATTAACAGAAGAAAAAATCCATCAGATTGATGAAATTCAGTTTGCTATTTCTCCTAGTCTGATTGAAAATTCTCTTCACGAAGGTGCAAGTACGACTGGTAATGCGATTCTAAATTTCGCCAATCGAGTTACAGAAGCGGTAAATCGTTACTACATCAACCAAACAGATGTATGGAAAGAAGAAAATATACATTATATAGAAGAAAGTCCGTTGGAAGATGAGGACCAAATACTATCAAAAACAGCGGAACTCAATGAAAAGAGACTAGCTATTCAATCATTGGAAGAAATAGATACACGAATAGAAACATTTGAAAAAAACGTCACTACTCCTTCGTTGCCAATAAGAAAAGACAGAGATAAATTATTAAAAAGCTGGGAACAAGAACGACTTCAATTTGAAGGTTCTATTACAGATTATGAAGAACAAGCGCATACTACGGAGCAACCTATTGTAAATGTAGCAAAGGAAGAAGAAGTAAAGGACGAAGAAATTCTTCTCTCCGCGGAGGCAGTAGTGAGTCGTGCGAAAAGAATTGGTGAAGTATTAGCAGAATTACCTGCTTTTGAAGAAGCTGCTGCAACGATTAAAAGAAAAGCTTTACGAGTGGAAAATCAACAATTTACTATCGCGTTATTTGGTGCATTTAGTGCCGGGAAATCTAGTTTTTCGAATGCTTTAATGGGGGCAAATGTGCTGCCGGTTTCACCAAACCCTACAACTGCAGCTATTAACAAAATTCATCCTGTGTCTGAAAATCATTTACATAATACTGCTGATGTAGTGTTGAAATCAGAGGGGCAAATTTTAGAAGATGTGAGTTTTGCTTATGAGCAGCTTGGAATAACTGTCCATACATTAGAGGAAGCTTTTGAAAAAGCTAGTACGGTTATGCAAGAGAAGGTAGCTGAAGAGGTACACAAATCATTCGTTACTGCATTTTATAAAGGGTATCCAACATTTAAAGGGCAATTTGGAAATGTTCTGCATGTTTCTGGAGATGAATTTGGCCAATTTGTAGCGGATGAATCGAAAAGCTGTTTTGTAGATTTTATTGATTTTTATTATGATTGTGAATTAACGAGACTAGGTGTGACATTAGTAGATACACCTGGAGCAGATTCGATTAATGCGAGACATACCGGAGTAGCTTTTGACTATATTCGTAACGCTGATGCTGTATTGTTTGTTACTTATTTCAACCATGCATTTTCAAAAGCAGACCGTGAGTTTTTAATACAGCTGGGAAGAGTAAAAGATGCCTTCGAGTTGGATAAAATGTTCTTTGTTGTTAATGCTATCGATTTGGCAGATTCAGAAGAGGAGGCCAATTTAGTAAAACAATACGTCCAGGATGAACTACAACGTTTTGGTATTCGTTTCCCAAGAGTGTACGGGGTATCTAGTTTACAAGGGTTAAAAGAGAAACTCGATGGATTATCATTGCATGAAGGAATGCAACAGTTTGAAGAATCTTTTCATCATTTTCTTGAAAAGGATCTGAAGCAAATCTCTATATCTGCTCTTGAAGAGGAAGCAACTCGTCAACAATCGAAACTACTTGGCTTAATAGAACAGACGGAAGTAAATCTGGCCCGAAAAGACCAACGTCTAGTCGAGCTTCGAAATCAAGAACAAAATATTCGTAAACGCTATACAAATTCTAAATACACACAGATTGCAAAAGATGCTAACCAGGAGCTAGATACACTACTCTATTACGTATTACAACGTGTATATTATCGTTTCAATGAGTTCTTTAAAGAGGCATATAATCCATCATTATTTGCAAATAAATCCGCAACAATTGCATTGGACATTGCTTTAAAGGATATTCTTAAAATGATACGTTTTGATATCGAACAAGAAATGCGGGTCTCCAATTTCCGTATATTGCAATATATTCAGCAACAAATCCTGCAATTAGAAAAAGAAGAAATACGCGTACTAAAAGATTTGAATACAAGCTTTACATTTAGTCCACATGAAGTTACCGAGAGAGAATTACTAGATTTTGTAGGACCATTTGAAAGCATTACTAAATATGAACATGTAAAATCCTATTTTAAAAATTCCAAGAGCTTTTTTGAGAATAATGAAAAAGAAAAATTACGTGATACTTTATCTGATGAAACCAAAGTGGAGGCAGATAAATACCTATCGAATGAAAAAGAACGTTTAGGAAAATGGATAGAACAATACTCGGATATTGAATCGGAGGCTCTACGTTTAAAGTTACTACAAGAATCGATTACGCAAATTGATGCGGAACGAAAATTATTAGAGCAGGAACAAACACTTCACTTGTGGAAGTCAGTATATGCGCGACTATAAAGGAGGGCTTAAATGGTAAAAGTATTTATTGAATTAGGAGAGATTTTAGAGAATAGTCCCCGTTTTATCGATACTCGCTTTGATCTTGGTGAAAAAGGTGCGGGTCGTGAAATGTATAACAAGGGACATATAGAAGGTGCATTATATTGGGATTTGGAAGATGATTTATCAGATATGGGCAGTCAAGATGGTCGTCATCCAATGATTTCGAAGGAAAAAATGACAAGACTGGTTCAGCAAGCTGGGTTAAAATTAGATGATTATATTGTAATTTATGATCAAGGAGCTACACCTTTTGCGTTACGTGCCTATTTCTTATTGGAGTGGGCAGGATTTAAACATATACATGTATCCCGTTCCGGCTACGAAGAGTTGAAGGGCAAGTTACCAGTTTCTAACATGGAGTCTGTCCTACCACATACTTCAACAATCCCTGAATGGAACAACGATAAGTTACTGACAATGGCTGAAGTAAGGAAAGTTGTAGCACAGGAAAAAGAGGGTCAATTAATAGATGCAAGATCAAATGTACGCTATAAAGGTGAAAGTGAACCAATCGATTCAATTGCGGGGCATATCCCATCAGCTATAAACTTTGACTGGGAGCAACTGAAGAAAAACGGGAAATTCCTAGAGCAGAAAGAATTAAAGGAAAAGTTAAGTCAATTAGCTTCAATTGACAAACCTGTGATAGCTTATTGTGGTAGTGGCGTTACAGCTGCGCCTTTGTATGGTTGTTTGAAAGAGGCAGGCTATGAAAATGTTCAGCTATATGTTGGTAGCTACAGTGATTGGATTAGAGAAAATGAAGTAGAAATAGATATGACACAAGCATAATTATATCTTTTTAACCTTTTTTCCAGTATAATAAGTTGTCTTGGGTAAATAACTATAGTATAATAGGCAAATTGTATACGCATGAAATGAGGGCTTATAATGAAAAAATCTATATATGGTCTAACAAGAGATCAGTTAATCGAATGGCTAATGGGTCAAGGCCAAAAAAAATTCCGCGCAGAGCAAGTTTGGGACTGGTTGTACATTAAACGTGTACAAAACTTTGCAGAAATGACCAATGTAAACAAGGAATGTCTTCAGATTTTGGAAGAAAATTTTGTTATACAGACGTTAAAGGAAAGTGTTAAGCAAGAATCTGCAGATGGCACCATTAAATTCTTATTTGAAATGCAAGATGGTAATTTAATCGAAACTGTACTAATGCGCTTTAAATATGGTCTTTCAGTGTGTGTGACGACGCAGGTAGGGTGTAATATTGGATGTAGTTTCTGTGCAAGTGGATTACTTAAAAAGAGCCGTGACCTTGACGCAGGAGAAATTGTGGAACAAATCATGAAAGTGCAATTCCATTTGGACCAAATTCAAAAGGAAGAACGTGTCAGCCATATCGTTGTTATGGGTATCGGGGAGCCGTTTGATAACTATAAAAACTTGATGAACTTCCTACGTACTGTAAATGATCAAAAAGGACTTGCTATTGGTGCTCGTCATATTACAGTATCAACAAGTGGTCTTGCTAAGAAAATTATGGATTTTGCGGAAGAGGATCTTCAAGTAAATCTTGCAGTTTCATTGCATGCTCCTAATGATGAGCTTCGCTCGAGAATTATGGTTATCAATAAGGCATTCCCTATTGAAAAAGTAATGGCAGCTGTAGATTATTATTTAGAGAAGAAAAATCGTCGTATTACTTTTGAATATATACTACTCAAAGATGTAAATGACCATGTAGAAGAGGCACTTCAACTTGCTAAACTTCTAGAAAACAAACGTCATCTTTCGTATGTGAACTTAATCCCATACAATCCAGTAGATGAGCATGGTCAATATCAACGAAGTGATGAAAAATCGATTAGTGCTTTCTTCCAAACATTGAAAAACAAAGGGATTAATTGTGGTGTTCGTATGGAGCAAGGTAGTGATATCGACGCTGCATGTGGTCAATTAAGAAGTAAACAAATTAAAAAAGATAAAGTAAAAGTAAACAATTAAATTGTGCATGAATGAAAAAACGCATTAGCCATTATGGCTATGCGTTTTTTTATCGTCTTTTTCAGGTAAATCATCAATTGTATGCTTAAATGCGTACCCTTTATTAATAGTGAAAATAGTGAGACCTAATACTATTAAGAAAATAAAAATACTAATAATAATTACAGTAGTCATTTATATACCTCCTAATTCGGATTATTAGTTATATCATAGCAGATATTTTAATATACATCGTAAGGGTTTTAACCTTAAAGGCAATAAGTAAAAAATAGCAGCATACAAATTAAATTAATTAATAATTCATAATGTTATTGACTATTATTCTTATCCGGTGTAACATTGCTTTATCGTAATACTTTAGCGAGTTGAATCGCTGATGTATTGAATGTAAACTGGGGGTATTAAATATGGGAAAAACAAAGAAAAAGTTTGGTATGGTATTATCCGCTGCTGTTTTACTATTAGCTGCATGTGGTACAGATGATTCTGCTGCAACAAAATCCACTTCTGTAAAGTCTGACGATAAAGAAGTATTTAAAATAGGTGTTACTCAAATTGTAGAACATCCATCATTAAATGCAGCTTACGAAGGATTTCAAAAAGCTATTGAGGATGCAGGACTCGAAGTCGAATATCAATATGAGAATGCTCAAAATGATAATAGTTTAAACTCAACTATTGCAAATAATTTAGTAAACTCAGGAGCCGATTTAATATTTGCCAATTCAACGCCTAGTGCTCAAGCAGTTGCGGCTCTTACAGAGGACATTCCAATTGTATTTACTTCTGTAACTAACGCTGTTGATGCTGAACTTGTAGATTCAATGGAAAGCCCAGGTGGAAATGTAACTGGAACAGTTGATACACAACCTGATGCGATTCCAAATACTATTGCATTTTTGAAAAATGAGTTAGGTGCAAAGAATGTTGGTATGGTATTTAATGCAGGAGAGCAAAATTCACGTTCATCTGTAGATGCAGTAAAAGAAGAAATGGCCAAAGTTGGTCTAAATGTAGTAGAAGCTTCCGTTTCAACATCAGCTGAAGTGAAGCAAGCAACTGAATCTTTAATAGGGAAAGTTGACTCCTTATATATCATCACTGACAATACGGTTGTTTCAGCTCTTGAATCCGTAGTAGATGTTGCTAATGAGCATAAGTTACCGATGATGGTAGGCGAGTTCGATTCTGTTAAACGTGGCGGATTAGGAGCATATGGCTTTGAATTTTATGACATCGGTTATGAAGCTGGAGAAATGGCTGTTAAAATCTTGAAGGGTGAAAGTAAACCAGCTGATTTGGCCGTTCAATATCCACAAAATTTGAAATTTGTTTTAAACAAAGATACTGTTGATGCCCTTGGAATAGAAGTAAAAGATGAATGGGAATCAGAATTTGCGGAATAGATAGGAGTTTGATGTTTTATGTTTACAGCAATCTTTGGGTCAGTTGAGCAAGGGTTTATATATGCACTTATGGCTCTCGGTGTTTATTTGACCTTCCGAGTGTTGGATTTTCCTGATTTGACGGTTGATGGAAGCTTTGTAACAGGAGCAGGAACAGCAGCGGCGATGATAGTGTTAGGCTATCATCCTGCTATTGCAACACTCGTTGCTATATTTGCAGGATTCCTAGCAGGATGTATGACAGGGATTTTACACACGAAAGGGAAGATTAATCCACTACTGTCGGGAATATTAATGATGATTGCTTTGTATTCCATCAATTTGAGGATAATGGGTTTTACAATTGAGAATTCTGTAGGAAGACCTAATATCCCTTTGATGAATGAAGGAACTATATTTAGCCAATTTTTCAGTTGGTGGGGAAGCTTAGGTATAGATGATACTATTAATGGATTCTTAACTTCTTTAGGTATACAATATGTTCCTAAAACTTGGGGGACACTAGTAATTGTAGCTATTTTAATAGTTATAATAAAATTTATTTTTGATTGGTTCTTAAAAACGGAAGTTGGTTTAGCAATTCGTGCAACCGGTGATAACAAGAAAATGATTCGCAGTTTTTCAGCAAATACAGATACGCTTGTCATATTAGGATTAGGTATCTCCAATGCCCTTGTTGCATTTTCTGGAGCTTTAATCGCTCAGTATACAAAAGCTGCTGATATAGGGTTGGGTATTGGAATGATAGTAATCGGACTTGCCTCCGTCATAATAGGAGAAGCAATTTTCGGTACGAAAACAATCGTTAGAACAACTATTGCTGTAATCACTGGTGCTATCATTTATCGTATCGTTTTAGCATTAGCGCTTCGCGTAGAATTCTTGGATGCAGGAGATATGAAGCTAATTACTGCATTTATCGTAATTGTAGCGCTCATTTTACCTCAGTTCTTCGAAAAACGACGTGAAAAGAGCAGGAAAGCAAAACGACATGCATTGCGTGAATCGGAAGTCTTAGCTCTTAATAGAAGTAAGGAGAGTGAGAACCTTGCTTAAATTAAATAATATTAACAAAATTTTCAATGAGAGTACTGCAGATGAGAAAATTGCATTAGATCGTATAAATTTAACGCTAAATGTTGGTGACTTTGTTACCGTTATTGGAAGTAATGGTGCGGGTAAATCTACCATGTTAAATATGGTTTCTGGGGCATTGACTCCCGACTTTGGCCAAATTTATATTAATGGAGAAGAAGTGACAAAATTACCCGAATTTAAACGATCCAAGTTGATAGGAAGAGTGTTTCAAGATCCAATGTCTGGTACTGCACCAACCATGACAATTGAGGAAAACTTAGCAATTGCCTATTCTAGAAATAAAAAAAGAAGCTTGAAAATTGGAGTTGATAAACAGAGGAAAGAACTTTTCCTTCACTCACTTGAAAGCTTGCATTTAAATCTTGAAAACCGGTTAAACGCTAAAGTTGGACTGCTTTCAGGTGGAGAAAGGCAGGCATTATCATTGTTAATGGCTACATTTACAAAGCCTTCTATATTATTGCTAGATGAGCATACAGCTGCCTTAGATCCTTCTCGAGCAGAACTAATAACTAATTTGACCGAAAAGCTTGTCAAAAAAGATAATCTAACCACTTTAATGGTTACTCATAATATGCAGCAAGCATTAGACTTAGGAAATCGTTTGATCATGATGGATAAAGGACAAATAATATTAGAGGTTGGGGAAGAAGAGAAGAAACACTTAACCATTGAAAAGCTAATGCAAGAGTTCCAACGTATTCGTGGCCAAAAGTTAACAAGTGATCGAGCATTATTATCGTCCTAAACAACAAAAAGAGCAGCCATGGGTTGCTCTTTTTGTCTGTTTAATGAGTCACGAATAGATAAACGTTTCCTTTCCGTAAGTATTGTTTAGTTGGAGCCATTCTAGAGGGTTTTTAACTATATAAAAAAGTGGTTAGTAGTAACCTAAGTTACTACTAACCACTCTGTGAGTAAAGCTATGTTATTAAGTGGATATATTAAGCCATTGCAGCTTCGATATTGCCCCACGGAATTTCCATTGCTTCTGCAAGACCTTGTCCGTATGCAGGATCTGCTTTATAGCAGTGAATGATGTGACGAATCTTAATGAATTCTTCTACGCCATCCATATTGCGTGTTGTGTTATCAAAAAGAACTTGTTGGTCTTCTGGACTCATCAATCTGAATAGTTTACCTGGTTGCTCATAGTAGTTATCATCATCTTCACGGAATTCCCAAATTCCAGCATCTCCATGAAGTGGTAAACGTGGCTCAGTATATTGAGGTTGAGTTTTCCATTTTCCATAACTATTTGGCTCATAAGGTAATGTTCCACCTAAGTTACCGTCCACACGCATTGCTCCGTCTCTATGGAAAGAGTGTACCGGGCATTTTGGTGTGTTAACTGGAATTTGATGATGATTTACACCTAAACGATAGCGTTGTGCATCACCATAAGAGAATAGACGACCTTGTAACATTCTGTCTGGAGAGAAGCTAATACCAGGTACAACGTTAGCTGGTGTGAAAGCCGCTTGCTCTACTTCAGCAAAATAGTTTTCAGGGTTACGGTTAAGTTCCCATTCTCCAACTTCAATTAGAGGGAAGTCTTTTTTATACCAAACTTTTGTCAGGTCGAATGGATTGTAAGGCATGTTGTTAGCTTGCTCTTCTGTCATTACCTGAATGTACATTTTCCATTTCGGGAAATTGCCTTCTTCGATATTATCGTATAGGTCACGTTGGTGACTTTCACGGTCCACACCAACAACTTCAACTGCTTCTTGATCAGTTAAGTTTTCAATGCCTTGTTGTGAGCGCATATGGAATTTAACCCAAACGCGTTCATTGTTAGCATTGATCATACTGAATGTATGGCTACCAAATCCGTGCATTGTACGGTAAGATTTTGGAAGTCCTCTGTCACTCATTACGATAGTCACTTGGTGAAGTGCTTCCGGTAATGATGTCCAGAAATCCCAGTTGCTATTTGCACTGCGCATACCAGTACGTGGATCACGTTTAATAGCGTGATTTAAATCTGGGAAGTTAAGTGGGTCACGGAAGAAGAATACAGGAGTGTTGTTACCAACTAAATCCCAGTTACCTTGCTCTGTGTAGAAACGCATAGAGAATCCACGGATATCACGTTCAGCATCTGCTGCTCCACGTTCACCAGCTACTGTGGAGAAACGAACGAACATTTCAGTTTCTTTACCGATTTCTGAGAAAAGAGCTGCTGAAGTATATTGTGTAATGTCATGAGTAACAGTAAATTTACCGTAAGCACCAGATCCTTTTGCATGCATACGACGCTCAGGAATTACTTCTCTATCAAAATGTGCTAGTTTTTCTAATAACCATACATCTTGTAATAATAATGGGCCACGTGGTCCAGCTGATTGCGAGTTTTGATTGTCTACTACAGGCGCGCCCGCTGCAGTTGTCATTTTGTTATTGTTGTTGTTTTGATTTTCTGACATTCAATTTCCCCCTAGATTAGAATATTTATAATACAAGAATCATTATATCAAACAGATTAAAATATTGCTAGAATAGAGGTGTGAAGATTTTTAAAAACTTTATATTAGTATATTAAAAAATGTAACATCAAACGCTATAAACGTTGATGTTACACAGGTTTTTATCATATAAGTAATTCAAATAGAGTGCTATCTTTATTTACTTCTTTGTAGGAAAACCCATTCTCATTCATACGATAAAGAATACCAGAATAGTCTTCTTTGTTTTTCAATTCGATGCCCACAAGTGCAGGTCCACTTTCTTTGTTATTTTTTTTAGTATATTCAAAAGTGGTAATATCATCATTTGGTCCAAGAACCGTATCCAGGAATTGACGTAATGCTCCTGCTCTTTGAGGGAATTTGACGATGAAATAATATAGTAACTCTTCATAGATTAATGATTTTTCTTTAATCTCTTGCATACGCCCAATATCATTATTACCCCCACTTATGACGCAAACTACAGTTTTCCCTTTGATTTCTTCCCTATAAAAGTCCAATGCTGCTACGGATAGAGCACCAGCAGGTTCAGCGATAATTGCATGCTTGTTGTATAAATCTAATATCGTCGTACAAACTTTTCCTTCCGGTACAAGAACAATATCATCCACGTACTTTTTGCTTAGTTCATAAGAGAGATTTCCAACACATTTTACTGCAGCTCCATCTACAAATTTATCTATTAAATCTAGCTTAATTGGACCTCCGTTTTGGAAAGCAGCCTGCATACTTGCAGCTCCCTCAGGTTCAACCCCAATTACTTTGGTGAAAGGAGAGACATTCTTTATATAAGTAGATAGTCCAGATATTAAGCCTCCACCACCAATGCTACCAAACAAATAATCTATAGGAACATCAATATCATTCATTATTTCTACAGCAACAGTTGCTTGCCCCGCAATGATATCCGGATCATCGAATGGGTGGATGAAAATTCTATCCTCCGTATCTGCATAAGCCGTTGCACTTTCTGCGGAATCATCAAATGTATCACCGGCTAGAATGATTTCCACAAATTCACGTCCAAACATTCTCACTTGATCAATTTTTTGTGAGGGCGTGGTTAAAGGCATGAAAATCTTTGCGATGATACCGAGTTGTGCACATGCGTAAGCGACACCTTGTGCGTGGTTACCAGCACTTGCACAAACTACTCCTTTTTCCCTTGCTTCTGCCTCAATTGTTTTAATCTTATAGTAAGCCCCACGTAATTTAAAAGAGCGGACATGTTGTAAATCCTCTCGTTTGAAATAAATAGTAGCTCCATACTTTTCTGATAAATACTCGTTTTTTTGTAAGGGAGTATGATAGACGACATCTTTTAAAAACTGATGTGCAATTAGGACATTCTCCACTTGTATTGATTTCGTATCTGTTAATTGCATAAGGCGGTATACCTCCAATTTCATTTAAAAGATTAATATAGTTTATCACACTACATCGCTAAAATGCTAGTTAATATTGTTAATTCTAAATTGTTTTATAAATGGTTTAATGTTCGTTATTAACATTAAAAGTTTAAATTAAACAAAATATATTGACTTTATTGGTAGAATCGAACATAATATGTTCATAGTAAACGTTTTTATGAAAAGGAGAATTGTATGACTCCGATATTAAGAAAGAAACGCATCATTGAAGAGCTTGCCATAAATGGAAAAGTAGAAATTTTGGATTTAGTAAATTTACTAGATGTATCTGCGATGACCATTCGTCGTGATCTAGATGAACTAGAAAAACAGAAGAAATTGATAAGAACTCACGGTGGAGCCGCAATACCCGAGGCTATTATTGCCGAACAGAGCTATATTCAAAAAATTTCTGAAGCTCATCCACAAAAAGTAGAAATTGCTGAAATCGCTATAGGACTTGTAAAAGATGGTATGAAAATTTTTCTCGATTCTGGTACTACTAATTTTGAAATTGCCAAACGTTTAAAACAGAAAATAAATTTAACGATTGTAACAAATGACATTAAAATAGCTGCAGAATTGATGGATAGCAAAGTGGAAGTCATTATGTTAGGTGGAAAAATTCAAAATGGTGTAGGGGCAGTTTTCGGAACATATGCAGAAAATATGTTAAAAGAAATCCATGTAGATATTTTGTTTTTAGGTGCCCATGCAGTTCATTCAACACTAGGCATTACATCTGCTACTTTTGAAAAAGCTTCTATAAAGAGAGAAATGATTAATAGTAGCGAATCAGTTTATCTAGTAGTGGATGCTCAAAAGTTCGGAAAGAAAGCGTTTGCTAAAATAGCGGATATCGATTGCGTGACAGCTATCATAACAGATCAAACACTTCCAGAAGAAGTAGAAGAAATCTACAGTGAAATGACTACCTTTATTAAGGGCGTGAAAAAATGAAAGTTGGAATTATTGCAGATGATTTAACCGGTGCTAATGCAACTGGAGTTCTCCTTTCTAAAAATGGGTTCAATAGTGCTACTGCAGTTTTTGGGGGAGAGGTGCCAAAAACGGGTGGTTTTACTTCCATTAGTGTTGACACAGATAGTAGATATTGTGCACCAAGTATTGCACAAAATAGAGTGTTGAATGCGTACGAACAGCTTTCGACATGGGGGGCAAGTATTTTTTGTAAGCGCATTGATAGTACGGTACGTGGAAACCTTGGAGTAGAAACAGACACATTATTAGATGCAATAGGAAAAAATAGTGTGGCAGTAGTTGTTACATCTTATCCAGATTCAGGACGTATCGTATCTGGGGGGTATCTATTGATAGATGGTGTACCAGTTGAATCTACGGACGTTGCGAAGGATCCAATGAATCCAATTACAATCTCTCATGTGCCTACTATAATGATAGAGCAAAGTCAGTATCCAGTTTCCCACATAGGATTAGGGAGAGTTTTAAAGGGAAAAAATAGTATTCAATTGGAAATGATGAAACAAATAGAAGCTGGAAATCGGATTATTGTTGTAGATGCTGTGACAAATGAAGACATTGATCATATAGCAGAGTCGATGGCTGCAATTGAGGGAGTGGTTTTTGTGCCCGTGGATCCAGGTCCATTATCCGCATCTTATAGTCGTTTAATGGCTCATCAGCATGTGTTGACGAATAAGTTCATCGTAACGGTTGGTAGCATAACTCCTTTAACTGGAAGACAACTAAATTATCTAATAGACAAGAAAAATGCTGACCCTGTTTATGTCAATACGGAGGCATTAGCTTCTACTACTAGTACGTGGGACGAAGAAATAGAGCGTGCGATGAAGGAAGCAATCATTAAATTAGAGGATCAAGAAGTATTAATCATCACTACGTATGCACCGGGTTCAGGGAAACTAGATTTAAAAGAAATAGCTGTTAGAGAAGGAGTAACAGAAGAAAAGCTTGCCAAGCGCTTAACGGAAGGTTTGGCTAGAGTTACTCACAGTGTTATTGACCAAACAGAACATGCAATTGATGGAATGTTTTCCAGTGGTGGCGATGTGACAGCAGCTCTATGCTCTGTCAGTGAAGCGCAGGCTATTGGTTTGCAGGATGAAGTACTTCCTTTAGCGGCATATGGTCATTTTATAGGAGGAGCTTTCGATGGCATTCCTGTAATTACTAAAGGTGGCATGGTAGGGGATAAGTACTCTATTTATAAGTGTGTAAGATTCTTAACAAACAAAAAAGAAGAAGGAAGTGTTTAGGATATGACTACAGTTCGAGAAATTATTGCAATTCCTATGGGAGATGCGGCAGGTATTGGACCTGAAATTACAGTTAAATCTTTAGCTAAAGAAGAACTTTACACAATGTGTAAACCTCTTGTTGTAGGGGATGCGAATATACTTCGTAAAGCAATCGAAGTAACTGGTGTAAATTTAAAAGTTCGTGTCGTTTCATCACCAGCAGAAGGTTCCTATGAGTTTGGGACGATAGATGTAATGGACTTAGCAAATATTAATATGGAAGATTTCGCGCCAGGAGAGGTTTCGGCACAAAATGGACAAGCAGCATTTGAATTTATCAAACGCTCAGTGGAACTTGCAATGGCTGGCGAAGTTAAAGCAATTGCAACTACTCCGATCAATAAAGAATCATTAAAAGCAGCAAAGGTTCCTTATATCGGTCATACAGAAATGCTTGAGGATTTAGGTGGTGCTCCAGATCCACTAACAATGTTCCAAGTAAAAGGAATGCGTATATTCTTCTTAACAAGACATGTGTCAGTTGCAGAAGCAATTACGCAAATGACGAAAGAAAGAGTTCGTGATTATTTAAATAGATGTGATAAAGCTCTACAACGTCTAGGAGTTGAGAGTCGTAAGCTTGCAGTTGCAGGATTAAACCCCCATTCAGGGGAGGGCGGTCTATTTGGTATGGAAGAAGTAGAAGAAATTAAACCAGGTGTCGAACTTGCGAAAGCAGATGGAATTGATGCCTACGGTCCAGTACCGGCAGATTCAGTTTTCTTCCAAGCACTAAATGGTAAGTATGACGCTGTTCTTTCTCTATATCATGATCAAGGTCATATCGCGGCGAAAATGACGGATTTCCACCGTACAATATCTATTACAAATGGTCTGCCTTTCCTACGTACGTCTGTTGATCATGGTACTGCATTTGATATAGCGTGGAAAAACATTGCATCTGAGGTAAGCATGTACGAATGTATTAAACTTGCTGCTGAATATGCACCGAAATTTACTCGTGAATCATTATAAGTAATTAGTATAGAAGGAAAGTATTATACTTTCCTTTTTTAAAAACAGAGGATTGAAAGGGGTTTCATGGGATGTCATCTGAGTCACAAGTAATTTTAGGTCTTATCATTGGGGTAATTTTATTAGTTTATCTAGTAGTAAAAACGAAAATTCATGTGTTTTTAGCATTAATAATCGCAGCAGCAATAACAGGAATCATCGGAGGAATGTCACCACCTAAAGTAGCCGATGCCATAATTGGTGGTTTCGGTAGTACGTTAGGGTCCATTGGTATCGTAATTGGGTTTGGAGTTATGATGGGTAGATTATTGGAAGTTTCCGGTGCTGCAGAACGTTTAGCATATGCACTTATCAAGTTTATAGGAAAGAAAAAAGAAGAATGGGCCATGGCCCTTGCAGGATACATAGTTGCGATTCCTATATTTGTAGATTCTACGTTTATCATTTTAACGCCATTAATAAAATCTGTTGCAAGAAAAACTGGTAAATCAGTTGTTGCAATTGGAATTCCGTTGGCAATTGGTGCGGTAGCAACGCATCATGCGGTTCCACCAACTCCAGGACCACTAGGGGTTGCAGGAATTTTCGGAGTAGACATTGGTCAAATGATTATTTATGGATTGATTTTTGCAATTCCTATTATGTTAGTTGGAGTTTTCTATGGTAAGTGGTTAGGTAAGAGAATATATCAATTGCCAAATGAAGACGGCACGGACTGGGTTCGTCCTGAGGATGAAATGACATATGATGAATTTGTTCAACTCTCAGATGAACGTAATAAAGAGCTACCTTCCTTGTTCCGTTCTATATTACCGATTGTCTTACCGATTGTATTAATCTTCCTGAATACAACGTTGACAGCATTAGAAATTACGGGTGGAATTTATGATTATCTTATTTTCTTAGGCCAACCAATTATTGCGGTAGGGTTAGCTGTAATTGCAGCGATTTATGCATTAGCAGGACGTTGGAGTCGTGAAGATACACTTGCCAGGATGGAAGAAGGTATGAACGCTGCCGGGGTTATTCTATTAATCACTGGTGCAGGTGGAGCATTCGGCTATGTATTACGTGAAAGTGGTGCAGGTGACTATATTGGAAATCTCGTAGCTTCCTTACCATTACCTGCTGTATTAATACCGTTCATAGTTGCCTCCCTTATAAGGTTGATCCAAGGTAGTGGGACTGTTGCAATGATAACAGCTGCATCTATTTCAGCACCAATTCTAGTTAATATAGATGGTGTAAATATGGTGCTCGCAGCACAAGCCGCAGCACTTGGCGCAATGGTATTCTCATATTTTAGTGATACAATGTTTTGGGTTGTTAACCGGTCACTTGGTATCACAAATACGAAAGAACAGATTATGGTATGGTCAGTACCAACTACATTAGCTTGGGGTGCATCACTAATAGCTATTCTGGTTGCAGATATATTTGTTTAATAATTTTTTCTAAAGACGCTCTCTATGGGCGTCTTTTTACTATTAGAGAACAATTCGTTTTAATGGTGAACGAATAATACGTAATTATCAATTCCATTCTTCTAAAATGATATAAGGTCGACTGCAGGACGAAAATGGAGAATCGAAAATCTTGAATATAACGAATTTTTTCGCTTAGTAGAAGGAAATTTAAATAGATGCTAGGAGTGAAAGGGTGTATAGTGTTTAGAGTGGTTTTATAGATTCGGTGAGATGTTGAAGGGAAGTAATAGGGTTGAAAAAAATTTTCACAAAGTCCACAATGCTACTCTTGTTTTTAATTTTTGTTTGGGGAGCAAGTTGGCCTATATATAAACTTGCATTACCATATACTCCTCCCGTCATATTTGCAGGAATGAGAGCAACAATGGGTGGATTACTATTAGCAGTAATATTATTTAAAATTAGGGATAAATTAAATTGGCGTGAGAATTGGCGTCTGTATTGCACTTCTGCCTTATTAAATACAACTTTATTTTTTGGAATTCAAACAGTCGGGTTAAATTATTTACCGGGTGGATTATTTTCCATTCTTGTATATTTTCAACCTGTATTATTAGGGCTTTTTGCATGGATTTGGCTCGGTGAATTTATGACTCCTGGAAAGATTTTGGGGTTAGTAATTGGCTTTATAGGTATTGTTATTGTGAGCTTGGATGGTTTGACTTTCCATGTATCAGTTATTGGTGTAATTTTAGGGTTATTAACTGCTTTCTTTTGGGCTTTAGGTGTTATATACGTCAAAAAAGTGAGCAATAGAGTGAATCCATACTGGATGGTTTCCATGCAATGTATAATAGGCGGTTTTGTATTGATAGGATTCGGGAGCTTTTTCGAGGACTTCTCAGATATCGTTTGGAATAGTAAATATATCAGTGCCTTAACATATGGTTCCGTATTAGGTATACCTCTGGCACAAATAGTATATTACAAACTTATTAGAGAAGGTGAAGCTAGTAAGGTAGGTTCCTCCACTTTTATGGTACCAATTATTGCCGTCATATTAGGAGCGGTATTCCTTGAGGAACCAATTACATATTTACTCATTATCGGGTTAGTTATGGTTGGCATTAGTATCTTCCTTGTAAACTATAGAAGTAAAAAGAAACTGATAGACTATAGTAATAAACGCTAATAATTTTAATAGAAGGTGATAAAATGAAAAATAAGACTGTAGTTCGTTCAATGGATATCTTAAACTTGTTTCTCGAAAACCCAGAACTCACTTTTCAAGAGATAATTGATCTATCTCAAATACCGAAAACTTCTGTTTACAGAATGCTTCTGACTTTAGAAGAAATGGGTTTCGTAGAAAAAGGAAAAGATTCAAAATACCGATTGGGTTTATTGTTTCTAACGTATGGAAACCTTGTAGCTTCCCGGCTAAATTTGAGGCAAATTGCTTTTGATATTATGCAAGAATTACATAAAGAACTAAAAGAAGCTATAAATCTAATCGTTCGCCAAGGCGATGAAACAATTTATATTGAAAAAGTGGATGTCTATCAAAAAGTTCGATTGTATACTGCTGTCGGGAGAAGAAGCCCTCTTTACGCAGGGGCATGTGCAAGGGCTATTCTTTCTTTTTTACCTGACCAAGAAATCGAGACCTATCTAAATAAGACAGAGTTTGAAAGAATTGCAACTGGAACAATAACTACTAAAGAAGAGTTATTAAGATCTATAAGTGATGCAAGGGTAAATGGATATACAATAAGCCATTCTGAACTAGAGGATTATACTTCTGCAATTGCAGCACCCATTTTGGACTTTAAAGGGGAAGTAGTTGGAGGGCTTAGTATTGCAGGTATCGAAGCTAATTACCAAGATGAGAATATTGAATTTTATGCCCAAAAAGTAATGAAGGCTGCTGACGAGATTTCATATAAGCTAGGCTACACTAAACCCCCTCAATAAAAAATGAGGGGGTTTTTGAATTTATGGATATAGTTTAAAGTTAATCGCTTTTTTGATAAGGTGTATCTTTTGTTCATTTTGAATGAATGCCTGCTCTGCTTCTTCCAATGTTACTAATTTAAACTGGATAGTAGCTTTGGGTGGAAGTTGAGCAAGCGTAGGCAAATCTGCAGAAATTACCTGTCCTATTTTTGGATAACCACCTGTTGTCTGTCTATCGGCCATAAGAATGATTGGCTGTCCACTAGGGGGGATCTGAATAGTACCAAATGTAACTCCTTCCGATAACAGTTCAAAGTTTTCAGAAAGAGAAAGTGATGATCCCTCTAGCCGATATCCCATTCGATCAGACTGTAACGATAAAGTGAAAACTTCCGTCAAAAGTTTATGTTGACTTTCTTTATCAAACCTATCAAATTCTGTCCCCTGTATTACTCGAATTATTTGATGCTTGCCCAAATTTATCAACTCATTATAATTTATGCTCCAATTGCCCTTGTTTTTCTGCCTAATTTTTGACGGCTTGCTATTGAAGATTTTTGAAGAAGTTAGAGGAAGCACATCCCCTTTTTGTAAGGCCCTCCCTTTAAATCCGCCAATATTGGCACGAAGATATGTGCTTTTACTACCCATCACCGCAGGAATGTCAATTCCTCCTGCAATCGCTATATATGCTCTACTTCCATCTATGGCTGTATGAAATTTTAACACCGAGTTTTTCCTAACAATAATCGGGCTCCATAGCGGTGCAGGCCTATCATTAATAGTAGGTAAGAAATTAGCACCAGTTATAGCAATTAGTGTTTCTTCCTCAAATTGAAGCTTAGTTCCATACAGTGTGATTTCTAGAGCAGCCTCATTTTCAATATTACCAACTAAGAGATTACCAAGCCTTAAGGAATAGGAATCCATTGCTCCACCTACGATAACACCGAACTTTTGAAAGCCGTACCTCCCTAAATCCTGAATAGTAGTCAGCAATCCCTGGTGTAGCACTTTGATACTCATTTCTTCAACCCCTCGTATAAGAAGTATTCCTCAGGCGCAATGGAAACAAATTGAATTTTGTCGCCTGCCTGTAAAAGTGTGGGAGGAGACTGTTTTGGAAGAAATAAGTTTAGGGGAGTTCGACCAATGATTTGCCATCCACCAGGTGTTTCTAACGAATAAATCCCTGTTTGTTTACCAGCAATACCTACTGAACCTTGCGGAATAGATAATCTTGGGGTGTCTCTTCTTGGAGTAGCTATTCGTTCATTCATACCTCCCATAAAAGGAAATCCCGGTGCAAATCCTAACATATAAACCAAACATTCACTACTTGTGTGAATATCAATAACCTCGTCTATTGTTAGATTATTTACTGACGCAACATTCTCTAAATCAGGACCGAATTCACCACCGTAGCAAACTGGAATAGTTACAGTTCTTGTGTCGGTTCTGTTCTCCAAAGTTATTTGTTGAACAATTTTCTTTATATGATTACTCACTTTATCATAGGCGCTATTCGAACCACTGTGTACGTTTTGTACCAAAAAAGGATTATAGTACACGCTAATATTATTATAAGCAGGTACGTATTCTATAATTCCCTTAAAGGGATTAGTAGAAATCAGCTCTGAGAGACTTTTTACAAGTTTATGTAGGGTAGGACTTATACCTTCTCCAAGCTGAACAATAAGTGCAGAATCGCCTAAAGGTTTAATGTCGACTTCTAACTGGGAAGAATTCATAATTGGAAAAACTCCTTTAGTTTCGAATTGCGGTACTTTAGTTCTTAAAAATGAACTATATAAATTATTATAATTGTCTAAATTTAAATTACAAGTTTTGTTTTTGCACCATATTTAATAACCTAATAAAAAATAATATCTATTCAGAAAAATCAAACTGTGGTAAACTTTTTTTAAGTTTCAAAACTAAGGTTCCATATTGCGGAACTAATCAGAGCTGATTCTATTATTATATCTGGGGAGGGTTTAGAAAAATGTTTAAAGTAGATATAAATTGTGATTTAGGTGAAAGTTTTGGACGTTATCAATTAGGAGAACAAAAAGAGATATTGAAATATGTAACTTCTGCTAATATAGCATGTGGTTTTCATGCGGGAGATCCTAGTGTGATGCGAGAAACTGTAAAACTAGCTATAGATTATGGGGTTAAAATCGGTGCACATCCAGGTTTACCAGATTTAAACGGATTTGGTCGTAGAGAAATGAATATCTCTCCCCAAGAAGGCTACGACATGGTAGTTTATCAAATAGGAGCATTACAAGCATTTTTAGCAACTTTTGATGAAAAGATGCAGCATGTAAAACCTCACGGAGCATTATTTAATATGGCAGCGAAAAACAAAGAGCTAGCCGAGGCTATAGCGCAAGCAGTTTATGATGTGGATCCATCCATAATTCTCTTTGGGCTAGCGAATAGTGAATTAACAGCTGCAGGAGAAAGAATTGGTTTACAGACAGCTCATGAAGTTTTTGCAGACCGCACCTACCAGGAAGATGGAACTTTAACTTCTCGTCAACATGCAGATGCATTAATAACTGATACGTATCAATCGGTTGCACAAGTTGTCAAAATGATTAAAGAGGGGGTAGTGATATCTCAACAAAATACGGAGGTATCGATAAAAGCAGATACAGTTTGCATCCATGGGGATGGAGAACATGCGGTTACATTTGCAAAACAGATTAAAGAAACTTTAGAGCGCAGCAATATTGCTATATCTTCATTAGTAGACTAGGGGGAGAGAGAGATGTCAAAAAAGAATATTATTGCTGTGAATAGTAACAAGAAAGTTACGAATAGCGTATTGCTTGGTGCTGCATTTTTAATGGCAACTTCATCCATTGGACCAGGTTTTTTAACACAAACAACCGTATTTACTCAACAATTAGCAGCTAGTTTTGGATTTGTTATTTTAATTTCTTTAATATTAGATGTATTTGCTCAACTTAATATTTGGAGAATCATTACTGTATCTGGTCTTCGTGGTCAAGAGATTGCAAATAAGGTATTGCCAGGGCTTGGTGTAGTTTTAGCAATTCTTATTGTGATGGGTGGACTAGCATTTAATATAGGAAACGTCGCAGGTGCTGGTCTAGGATTAAATGCAATGCTAGGAATTGATCCGATTACTGGTGCAATAATAAGTGCTGTATTTGCTATATTTATCTTCGTAGTTAAAGAAGCAGGTAAGGCAATGGATAAAGTTGCTCAAGTAGCTGGCTTTGTCATGATATTACTAATGCTTTATGTAGCGTTTATAACATCTCCTCCAGTAGGAGAAGCGATAGTAAGAACATTTGCACCTTCTGAAATAAGTATTTTTGCGATAGTTACATTAGTCGGTGGTACAGTAGGCGGCTACATTACTTTTGCAGGTGGACATAGATTGCTGGATGCAGGAGTAAGTGGAATAGAATCGATACCAGATGTGACAAAAAGTTCGGTGACCGGAATTGCTGTTACAGGTATCATGAGAGTCGCTTTGTTCCTTGCAGTTCTAGGAGTAGTATCTCAGGGGTTGGCAATAGATCCAGAGAATCCACCAGCTTCAGTATTTAAACTTGCTGCCGGTGAGATTGGGTATCGTATATTTGGTGTAATTATGTGGGCGGCAGCCATTACTTCAGTGGTAGGAGCAGCTTATACATCCGTTTCATTTATTCGTTCTTTCCACCCAAAAATCGAAAAATATCATAATTGGGTAATTATATTATTTATTATTGTATCTACTGTGACATTTGCTTTTATCGGAAGACCTGTAAACGTTCTTATCCTTGTAGGAGCACTTAATGCACTAATTTTACCACTTGCCCTCGGCACTTTACTGATTGGAGCTTATAAAAAAGAAGTGGTTGGAGAGTATAAACATCCTCTTTGGATGACGATAGGTGGTGGATTAGTAACGATAATCATGGGTGTTTTAGGTATCATGACACTTATAGAACAAATTCCATTGCTTTTTTAACTAGTTAGGAGTGAATTAGTATAAATAACTATATATCCATGTCACCCAGTAACATACGTGAATTGATACGTTCTGGAGAAATCACAGGTCCTACAGCTGGAATGTCTAAAGGCTATACACAAGCAAATCTAGCGATATTAAAGAAAGAATATGCATATGATTTCTTGCTGTTCTGCCAGCGAAACCCCAAGTCATGTCCTTTAGTCGATGTAACTGATATAGGTTCTTTTGTGCCTAGGTCAATTGCTCAAAATGCTGACATACGCAAAGATATCCCAAAGTATCGGATTTATAAAGATGGCATCTATGTAGAGGAAGTTTTGGATATTACTGATTACTGGGAAGATGATATGGTAGCTTTCCTTATTGGATGTAGTTTTACGTTCGAAACTCCACTACTGGATGCTGGTATCCCGATTAGACATATTGAAGAAAACTGTAATGTACCAATGTATAAGACGAATATTGCGTGTGTGAAAGCAGGAGTTTTTGAAGGGCCGACAGTAGTAAGTATGAGACCAATGTCTTCTGCAGACGCAATTAGAGCTACACAAATTACTTCCAGATTTCCAGGGGTACATGGTGCGCCAATCCATATTGGAGATCCAAGAACAATTGGAATAACGGATTTATCGAAGCCTGATTTTGGAGATTCAGTTACGATAAAGGATGGAGAAGTGCCAGTTTTCTGGGCTTGTGGTGTTACACCTCAAGCAGTCGCTATGCAGTCCAAGCCTTCTATAATGATTACTCATGCACCCGGCTGCATGTTTATCAGTGATTTAAAAGACGAAAAACTGAGTGTATTTTAAGGCTTAGGCAATCCATTAAAACATGAAGATCGTGTAATTGCGATCTTCATGTTTTTTTATGATTTATGTTAAAAGCCATTTAAAGAATTGGCTTTTAAATATTGTTGGCATTTACGGTTTTATATAATTTTATTAATAAAACAATATAAGATGAATAAATTGAAGGAGAGGCAAACTAAAGGAGATGTATGGTTGGAAAATAATTACTTGAAAAGTGCTGTCTTTGAACATCAGTTTTGGCTTCGCGTGCTAGGAGATCATTCTCGCTTTATTCATGATTCGCTCTATCCTTCTCAAAAGAAGGACATCGAGAAGGCGAATTATTTCATAAAACATTTCGATCAACTTTTTTCTCAAGTAAATGCTTTGAACGAAACAAATGCTATTTCTTTTGCTAATATTGTCGCAGAATATGTGGATCAATTAAAATCATTTAAATTGTCCATTATCAAAAGGCATTTACTAGGGGAGATGGGGATTCACCTTACGCCTACCTTTATAAGTCATATGGTAAACGAGTTAGAAGAATATCAACTGGTATTAAGCTATCTGGAAAAAGGGGAAGTACCAGCTATTTATCATGAATTGCATCACCATCTAATTTGGCTACTGGATGCTTCTGGTCATGCTGGTGCAATTGATGCTCGAATGGATGACACAGAGAAAAGACTAAAAGAAAAAAGTGAAATCTTTGCCAAACATTTTGAACAGTTTTATTTGAAAGCGGTTGAATTGACTGGTTACCTACGCACGAATATCAACAAGTTCCCAGCATTAAATAGATTTAATGATAATGTAGAGTTAGAAATAACTCTGTTTTTAGCTTTTCTAGATGAATTAGAAGAAATGGAACTAAATGCAGAGGTGCTTGGAACTTTTACTGTATCTATGGCTGACCATATGGCAAGAGAAGAACAATATTATTTATCAAAAGTGGCCGAATCCACCAATGCTGATAAAAAATAATCGCATTTATGCAGGGCATTATGTTAGGTTGAAATTAAAAGAACCGGGCGTGTAAAATGCCCGGTTCTTTATGGTTTTAAGAGGAAGATGTATGTTCGGTTACTGATATTGCCCAAGCAATGAGAAAAATTGTACAACGAAATCATGAAATACTTTTTCAGAAGGTGATAGATTCCTGGAAGCCGGACTAATGATTCCGACTGTTCTTCGAATATTAGGTAAATCAAGAGGGATTTTCTTCGTGAATCTAGGTGTAGAGTCATAAAAAGTGCTTTCTGGCAACAGTGTTAGACCAATACCTGCGGCTACTAAACCTTTAATCGCATCCATATCCTCACCCTCTGAGGTAATTTTTGGTGTAAAACCAACAGAGTTGCATGCTTCGACCACTAGTTTTTGCATAATATAGCCCTCAGGGAAAAGAACAAAATCCTCATTGCGAAGATCAATAAGAGGAATCTTACTTCTTTTCGCAAAGGGATGGTTGGCATTTAAAAGAACGGAAAAATTCTCGGTAAAAAGAATCGTGTTATTTAAATTACTATCTTTGGGAGGAAGTGGGCCTAAAAACGCCAAGTTGAGCTCACGCTGTTTAACCGCTTCTATTAAATAATTGTAAGATCCCTGTCGCAAGTGAAAAGCAACGTTTGGATGCTCCTTTTTAAATGCAGAAATTACTGTCGGCAACAAGTGGCCTGCTAAGCTTGTTGGGAAGCCAATTTTAATAGTTCCTATTTCAGGGTTTAAATATTCATCAATTTGTTTCTTGGCAAAATCGATGGCTTTAATAGCAGAGACACTGTGGTCTAAGAAAATCTTACCTATTGGTGTTAGCTTTACATTTCTACCGATCCGTTCAAATAATTGAACTCCGAGTTCATCCTCTAAATTCGCTATCTGTCTACTAACTGCGGACTGAGCAACATGTAAATGGACTGCAGCCTCCGAAATATGCTCTCTTTCTGCTACTTCTATAAAGTATCTCAATTGGCGTAGTTCCATCGAATTCTCCTTATCTATCTCAATATTAGATGGTTTATATCCAAATTATATATTGTTTATATTATTTTGAAAACATACAATATTCTTAAGACACTTTTTTAGGTTAAAGGGAGGTATAAACATGACATTTCATCAACTACCACAAGCACAAGGTATGTATGACCCGTCTTTTGAACATGACGCATGTGGGATAGGTTTATACGCACATATAAAAGGTAATGCAACACACGATATCGTAAAAAAAGGACTTGAGATGTTATGTCGCTTAGAGCACCGCGCTGGCAGAGGTGGCGATGGTAAAACGGGGGATGGAGCAGGCTTAATGGTTCAAATACCTGACATATTCTTTCGTGTTGTATGTAATGAATGGGATTTACCTGAAAAAGGTAAATACGGAGTCGGAATGTTATTTTTCACAAACGATTCCAACGAACGCGAACTAATCGAACAAAAAATAAATGATTTGATAGTTGCAGAAGGGCAAGTTCTGATTGGCTGGAGAACAGTACCAATCGATACAAGCATGTTAAGCGATAAAGCAAGGGAAACAGTACCTTTCGTTCGCCAGGTTTTTATTCAGGCAAATAATGAAATGGAATCATTAGCTTTTGAACGCAAACTATATATTATCCGCAAGCAAGCGGAACATTGGGCTGGTCATCAAAGCCTTAAATTCTATTGTGCAAGCCTTTCTAGTCAAACAATTGTTTACAAAGGATTGCTAACTCCAGAAGAGGTAGATTTGTTTTATGTAGATTTACAGGATGAACTATTCACTTCTGCATTTTCACTTGTACATTCCCGTTATAGTACAAATACATTTCCGAGTTGGGAGCGAGCACATCCCAATCGCTATATAGTTCACAATGGGGAGATCAACACATTGCGAGGCAATATCAATTGGATGAAGGCTCGAGAAAAACAATTTGTTTCCAAAGCCTTTGGTGAGGACTTAACCAAGTTACTACCAGTTATCGATACAAATGGTAGTGACTCTTCTATGCTAGACAATGCATTTGAGTTGTTTGTTTTAGCAGGTAGAACTCCTGCCCATACAGCTATGATGCTTATTCCTGAACCTTGGACTGAGAATCCTCATATCACAGAAGAAAAGAAAGCTTTCTATGCATATCATAGCAGTTTAATGGAACCATGGGATGGACCAACAGCAATTTCTTTTACAAACGGCAAACAGATAGGTGCTATTTTAGACCGCAATGGATTACGCCCAGCGCGTTATTTGGTTACGAAAGATGATTATATTGTGTTTTCCTCTGAAGTTGGGGTTGTAGATATTGAAGAAGAAAATATTTTATATAAAGAGCGTCTAAGTCCTGGCAGAATGCTATTAGTAGATTTGGAAAAAGGCAGAATTATTTCGGATGAAGAGATTAAATCAGAAATGGCTCAAGCGCAGCCTTATCAGCAATGGTTAACAGATAATATGTATAAACTACCAGCGATCGAAGAAAAAGTAGAGCAACTAGAGGATTTGTTATTCCGTCAGAAAGTATTTGGCTATACGTATGAAGATGTGCATAAATATATGATTCCGATAGCGTTAGACGGGAAGGACCCAATTGGATCGATGGGGAACGACACTCCTTTAGCGGTATTATCTGATCGTCCCCAGTCGTTATTCAATTACTTTAAACAGCTATTCGCGCAGGTTACTAATCCTCCGATTGATTCGATTAGGGAGCATATTGTAACTTCAACGATGACACTGCTTGGAGCGGAAGGTGACCTACTACATCCGAATGCGTCAAATGCAAAACGGATTTTCTTAGAAACACCTATTTTAACAAATAGCCAACTAGCACATATTAAAAAGAATAGTATAAAATCATTTACTGCTGCTTCACTCCAACTGAATATGTCTGAAGACTTAGAAATTGACTTGGACCTTCTATCCAAAAAAGTGGATGAATTGATCGACCAAGGAATCTCTCTCTTCATACTTTCAGATAGAGGTATTTCGGTACAACAGCAGACCATTCCAGTTTTGTTAGCAGCAAGTCATGTGCACCAGCATTTACTGCGAACTGGTAATCGGACAAAGGTGAGTATTATTGTTGAATCGGGTGAGGTACGTGAGGTACATCAGTTTGCTGCACTTATCGGCTTTGGGGTAGATGCTATTAATCCCTATTTAGCTTACGCGACGATTGCCGAGGCAATACAGGATGGGCACATAACGAGGAGTTATCCAGATGCAGTTGCTAAATATAGTAAAGGAATAGCAGATGGAGTAGTAAAAGTAATGTCGAAAATGGGCATTTCCACTGTACAAAGTTATCGTGGTGCACAAATTTTTGAAGCAGTTGGAATTAGTAAGGACGTAATTGAACGATATTTTACTGGAACGGTTTCACAACTTGGTGGAATTGACCTAGCAACAATTGCGAATGAAGCTAACAAAAGACATGAACAAGCAATTCTTTCGACTAGTGATTCTTTAGAATCTGGTAGTGATTTTCAATGGAGAAATACGGGAGAACATCATGCCTTCAATCCAAAAACAATTCATACGCTACAATGGGCAACTAGAAGAGGGGATTATGGTTTATATAGACAATATGCGCAAATGGCCAATGAGGAGCGTATCGGGTTCTTAAGAAATCTACTGACCTTTGATAAAGCAATTAAAAAAATTCCTCTAGAGGAAGTAGAATCTGTCGAATCAATAGTTAAACGTTTTAAAACGGGCGCTATGTCCTATGGTTCTTTAAGCCAAGAAGCACACGAAACACTAGCTATTGCGATGAATCGAATAGGTGGTAAAAGTAATAGCGGAGAAGGCGGTGAACACCCTAGTCGTTATGAACTGGATGCAAACGGCGATAATCGTCGCAGTGCTATTAAGCAAATTGCATCTGGTCGATTTGGTGTTAAGAGTCATTATCTCGTTCAAGCAAATGAATTGCAGATTAAAATGGCGCAAGGGGCAAAACCAGGAGAAGGTGGGCAATTACCTGGTAACAAAGTATATCCTTGGGTTGCAGATGTTCGTGGTTCAACTACAGGAGTAGGGCTCATCTCTCCACCACCACATCATGATATTTACTCAATTGAAGATATGTCTCAATTAATACATGATTTAAAAAATGCAAATAGAGCAGCTAGGATCAGTGTTAAACTTGTTGCAAAATCAGGTGTAGGAACAATTGCTGCTGGGGTAGCAAAAGGGGCAGCAGATGTAATTGTAATTAGTGGATACGATGGTGGAACTGGTGCATCACCTAAAACGAGCATAAAACATACCGGTCTTCCGTGGGAATTAGGCCTTGCAGAAGCACATCAAACGTTAATGCTAAATGGTTTGCGCGACCGAGTTGTGTTAGAAACTGATGGCAAGTTAATGACAGGTAAAGACGTAGTAATGGCAGCTTTGCTTGGCGCAGAAGAATATGGTTTTGCAACAGCACCACTTATTGTAATGGGTTGTATCATGATGCGAGCATGTCATTTAGATACATGTCCAGTTGGAATTGCGACACAAAATCCAGAGTTGCGTGATAAATTTACTGGAACGGCAGATTATGTAGTTAACTTTATGAAGTTTGTAGCAGAAGAAGTTCGAGAATACATGGCATTATTAGGATTCAGAACAATGGAAGAAATGGTCGGTAGAACCGATGTATTGCAAGTTAGTGAACGTGCTAAATCCCATTGGAAAGCAAAACAGCTAAATCTAGAGGCTCTTTTATATCAACCAGAAGGACCGAGAACTTGGAATACATTACAGGATCATAAAATTGATGAATCATTTGATATGCGTGTATTGTTACCAAAACTGGAAAAGGTAATAGAAAGTCAGTCAAAAGCAGAATTGTATTTCCCTATAACTAACAGAGAACGTGTAGTAGGTACCATAATTGGAAGTGAAATCTCTAAAAAATATGGAGCGCGAGGGTTAGTGGATGATTCCATTGTTTTAAGATTTACAGGAGCAGCTGGCCAAAGTTTTGGGGCATTTATACCAAAAGGAATGTCGATGTATATAACCGGCGATGTAAATGACTATTTTGGGAAAGGCTTATCTGGCGGAAAACTAATCGTAACAGCACCGATTCAAGGAAAAGCAGAACAAAATGTTATTGCTGGAAATGTTGCGCTTTACGGGGCAACGAGTGGAACTGCTTTTATCAATGGCCGTGCTGGGGAGCGCTTTGCAGTACGAAATAGTGGTGTCGACGTTGTCGTTGAAGGTATTGGCGATCATGGCTGTGAATACATGACAGGTGGTCGAGCGGTTATATTAGGAGATGTAGGAAAGAATTTTGGAGCAGGAATGTCGGGTGGAATTGCGTATGTTCTTGTGGATGATGTGAGTGGCTTTAAAGAAAAGTGTAATCCAGAGATGATTGGGTTTGAACAAATTCAAACTGCAGATGAGCTACATGCTGTACGCCAATTAATCATGGATCATTATTATTATACGAAAAGCACAAAAGCTATGAATCTCTTAGACAATTGGGATGAAGCATCTAGTCGATTTGTGAAAGTTGTACCAAATGATTATAAAAAAATGGTGGATAAAATTCAATCGTTCAAAGTTCAAGGCTTAACAGACGATGCTGCTGCAATGCAAGCATTTTTGGCAACTTCGAGTGTGGAAAAAAAGGAAAAGAAAGTACTAGCGAAAAAATAAGGAGAGGGGAGATACTTATGGGAAAACCTACAGGGTTTATGGAATATGAGCGTGAAAAAGGTAAAGAGGTGGCCCCTCTCAAACGTATAAATAATTGGAAGGAATATTCTTCTAAACTATCGGATGTGTCCTTACAAAAACAAGGGGCAAGATGTATGGACTGTGGAACTCCATTTTGTCATATGGGTATTGAGGTTAGGGGGGCAACTTCCGGTTGTCCTATAAATAACCTTATTCCAGAGTGGAACGATTTAGTATATAAAGGGAAATGGGAAGAAGCATTAGAAAGATTGCTGATGACTAATAATTTCCCGGAGTTTACTGGGAGAGTTTGTCCGGCACCATGCGAAGGGTCATGTACTTTAGCTATTTCAGATCCAGCAGTTTCCATCAAGAATATTGAGCGTACTATTATTGATAAAGGATTTGAAAATGGGTGGATCGTACCAAGAATCCCATTGGCGAGAACTGGGAAGAAAATAGCTATTATCGGCTCAGGGCCGGCTGGTCTTGCCAGTGCAGATGAGCTCAATCAGGCGGGACATTCCGTTACCATTTTCGAGAGAGCTGATCGAGCGGGAGGTCTTCTTATGTATGGAATTCCGAATATGAAGCTGGAAAAAGATATAGTAGAGCGTCGAATTCAGATACTCCAGCAAGAAGGTATAGATTTTGTCCTGAACACGGAAGTAGGTATAGATATTTCGGCAGACCAGCTAAAGGAACAGTTCGATGCCGTAATCTTATGTATAGGAGCACAAAAACAACGTGTGCTCCATATGGAGGGCAGTGACTCTAAAGGGATACATCTTGCGATGGAATATCTAACGACGACTACAAAGAGTCTATTGGATTCAGATTTTAAGGATAATCAGTTCATCAATACGAAAGGGAAAGATGTCATCGTAATTGGTGGTGGGGATACGGGAGCAGACTGTGTGGCGACAGCCCTACGACAAAAATGTCGAAGTGTAGTTCAATTTGGGAAGCACCCTCAATTGCCATTAACACGAGCAGATGATAATCAATGGCCGACGGACCCTTCTATATTTAAACTTGAATATGCTTATGAAGAGGCAGATGCAAAGTTTGGAAAAGATCCAAGAGAGTATTTAATTCAGACGAAGAAAATCGTTGCAGATACGAATGGTCATTTAAAAGAACTGCATACGATTCAAATGGAGAAAATTCTTGGAGAAGACGGCTTCTACTTTTTTAAAGAAGTGCCAGGTACAGAAAAGATATGGCCTGCTCAGTTTGTTTTTGTTGCTATTGGCTTTGAAGGAGCAGAAACTACATTGCCGGACCAATTTGGGGTACAAATGACCAATAAAAAGATTGCTGCATCTTCTAAAGATTATCAAACAAATGAAGAGGGAATCTTTACAGCTGGCGATGCTAGAAGAGGGCAAAGTTTAATTGTTTGGGCTATCAAAGAAGGGCAAGAAGTAGCTAAACGAGTAAATGAATATGTTAGTAAAAAACCGGTCATAGTCTCATGACCGGTTTTTACCGTGCTAGTGAACTAAAGTTTTTGTTCCGTTTTTGGTCATAAGATGTCATAATAGTTACATAACGAATATGGAGGCAATAACATGATTGGTATTATAGATTATGGTGCAGGTAATTTACATAGTGTGTTAAAAGCGATCAAGCAGCTTGGCTATGAAACAAAACTTATTACAAAAGCTAGTGATCATACCGATGAAATTACCAAGCTTATCCTGCCTGGCGTTGGAAATGCAAAAGTGGCGATGGATGTGTTGGATCGGAGCGGTTTAAGTGATTACTTAAAAGAAAGAGTTTCAGATGGTATTCCATTACTTGGTATCTGTCTTGGGATGCAGCTTTTATTAGAAAAGAGCGAGGAAGGAAATGTGGATTGCCTCGGATTTCTAAAAGGCAGTGTACCTGAATTTACCGATGAATCGGAGAAAATTCCCCATATGGGTTGGAACCAAGTGACAGATGTACAAAATCATTTTCTTTTTGAAAATATTCCAGAAGAAACAGACTTTTACTTTGTGCATTCTTATTTTGCTATGCCGGAAAATCGGGAAGATATTTTAGGAGAGACAAATTATGGTATAAATTTCGCTTCCGTTATTGGTAATTCACAAGTAATGGGCGTACAATTTCATCCAGAAAAAAGTGGTAAATACGGCATCCAACTTTTAGATAACTACTGTAAGCAAGGAGATAAATAAGATGTTAAGAAAACGAATTGTACCAGCCATCGATGTACTAAATGATCAAGCAGTGAAGTATATTCAATTTAGAAATCCTACTATTATTGGTGATCCTGCCGAACTTGGTAAAAAGTATACGGAAGATGGTGCGGATGAATTAATCTATCTTGATACGACCGCTTCTTTAAAAAACCAAGATGTAAAATTGGAATGGATCCAAAGGGTGGCCGAACAAGTAAATATTCCATTTTCCGTTATCGGAGGGGTGCGCACAGTAGATGACTTTAAAAATTTACTACGGGCTGGGGCAGACAAAGTTGGAGTCAACTCGGCGGCAGTAATGCGCCCAGAGTTACTGAAGGAAGCAGCAGATATTTATGGTAAACAATGTGTCGTATTAGGCTTAGATGCCATGCCAATCTATAATGATGACCAAGAAATTATTAGATGGGAAGTTTATACACATTCTGGTCATGAGAAAACAGGAATGGATGTTGTGGAGTGGGCGCAGCAAGCAGCTGACTTAGGTGCTGGAGAAATTATTTGCACAAGTATCCATAAGGACGGCATGAAAAACGGTTATGATGTAGCACTGATCAAGTTATTATCTGAAAAAGTTAATATTCCTATTATCGCTTCAGGTGGGGCAGGGAAGATCGAACATATCGAAGAAGTCTTCTCTGACGGTAAAGCTGATGCGGCTTTAGTAGCATCCATGATTCACTACGGAGACTACACAATTGGAGAAATAAAATCTTACTTACATTCAAAGAATGTGAATGTCCGACTTACTTAATAAAACGACCTAGTCTCGGTATGGAGACTAGGTCGTTTTTGGTAGAAGGGACAATCGCTTGAATAGCCTGCCGAAATGTCGTCCAACAATTTATTAAATTTCCTAATGTACTCAGTCCATTACTTCCCAACCGCGTGCATTTGCTAGGCTTCTGAGCTTTTCCTCGGGTCTAACAGCAACTGGATTTCCTACAAGCTCTAATACAGGCATGTCTGAAAAGCTATCTCCATATGCATAACTATTTTCCCAATCTATTTGATGACCATCCAAAGCTTCATGAACCTTCAACGTTTTTTGCTGGCCGTTTACATGGTTGATTGCATTCTTTGTGTAAACTTTGTCGTCCTTATAAAATATATCGGTTCCAATAATCTGATTGAACACGAGACCATCCGTTACACGTTCTAAAAACTGCGTATACGCACCAGATACTAGTAATATATGAATATTCTCTTCCTGGTGACGTTTGAGTCTTTCTAATACTTTTGCGTTGAAATCTTGCTGCATAGTAGCTTTAATTTCACTAAAATAGATATCCATTTCTTGTTTTGTCAGTCCATTAAATGCCTCTAAATATAATTGCATGGAACGCTTTTTCATTTTGTTGTCCGGATATAACTTTAACTTATTTGCTATGTACGGTGGAACAATAGCGCGATAAAAACGTTTGTATGAGGAATGATAAGTAGGGTGTTCTTTTAAATGTTTCATTAGTAGTGTGAATGTTTCTTCCGCATAGATAGTACCATCAAAATCAAAAATAGCTACTCGCATAAATTTCACCCTTTTCTCCATTAATAATTCATAAAATTATTATACATGAACAAACAAAAAATCGCCCCAATCTCATGGGGCGAAATTTGTTATTTAGCTCATCATATTTCCTTGTGCAGGGGCATATGAATTCGTCAGAGCTTGCATACTTTGTTGATCCAACTGAGGTACTTGGTAATAATGGTGTTTGTTTTGATAAATAGAGAGCTCATAAGCCATTTCAATACAATTTGGAATGGAATCTGCAAGTACTCGGCGAACAACAGGATTAGTTGTTTCAAGTGCAGCGGTAGTTTTAATAGTTGCGGAAGCTTTAGCGGCACCAAGAAGGTATCCAGAAATCAGTTCGTCTGAAAGCTCATTGGCAGATTGAATTGGCTTTTTAGGTTGGGAAGGTTTTATCCCATATATGAAGTCATTTCCAGTTTGCATTTTATAGCTAGTAGTTGGATGGGAAGGATCTGCACCTGTTTTAAAGCATTCAACGGTAATATTATATTCGTCTAATGCAAATGCATATTGACGGTCTAAAATACTTAGCAGTTCCTGGTCTTTTACATGGGGACGTAGAAGTACTTTTAAATTTAATCCGGAAATAACAGTCCCTAAAACTTCATGGACGTCAAATACCTCATGACCACCATGATTCATGTTTTGTGAGATATTACCAGTTTGCATATTTTGATGCGTTTGACCTTGACCTTGTCCAAATGGATTTTGTGTCATTCCAATTTTCCTCCTTGTAGAAACTTTGATGGAACATCCTTTGTAGTTTGAGTAAAAAGTCATCAAATATGCAAGCTATAAAAAAATAAAAACAATCCCAATATCATTCTATTGGGATTGCGGATCAAAACTTATTTAATATTCGTCATTAATTTAAAGATTAATGAGTATAATAATTGATAAACTTCTTCCATAGTAAAGGAATCATCGAATCCTTTTATATAATTTATCGGTAAATTAATTTCCCATAAACCTTCGTTACCTGCGAACATTATACTATATTGCATCTTCTCTGAATTGTAATGTTCATCTAAAAATGCTCTAATTTCTGCTGTATATTTTTTTTGGATAAATAAACCAAACATTGCTGTGTAAACTTCAAACACTTCATCATATTCAATTGCAATCGCATCTACGCTTACAACATCCAACATATTAGCTTCTAAATAAACATATTCTTGCATATTGTCTTTAAGATAGGATGCAGGTGTTTGTAAAAATGAGGTGGGCTCTTTAGCTATTAACTCATCTGTTTCTTTATTGTACCTTTCGATAATTGCATCGTTAAATAAGTCTTGTGGAAGAATATTTAATCCTTCAGGGAGTAAAAGGTTTTTTTCTGCAAAATCTTTTTCCTCCATTGTTAATGTTATTTCATTGTTTGTAGCTTCTTCGATCTTTTTAGTTAGTTTGTTTGTAATCATAGAAATTGGTTCCTTCCTTCTTCTGCTATTTCTTCTGCTATTAATTGAAGATCATATGCATCTATGGTAATTACTCGGTAATCATTTTTTTCCGCATATTGCTCTGCTAATTTTTTGATGAACTTTGGAGAGCCCTCATTTTCTTCGTCGTAAATTATTAACATTCCATCGGTATTACGAACAACGAATTTATTTCGCTCTATAAACTGCCAGGGAGCTTCATACGGTTTTTTTGTGACACTTGTCTGATAATCAGCTTGCCTTAATAGGCGCTCATACTTTTCTTTCTTTTGTTCATTCCAATTTTTTTCCTGTTCTAAAAATGGGGTAATTATGGCAAACTTTAACTGCGGATACTCATCTTTAAGCACTAGGATTAACTCGGCAGTCCAAGTTTCTATACCTTGTTGACCACCTAATATTACCCACTCTAAACCTTCCTCCAACAAAACACGAAGTTGTGTTTCTATTGCTTTTTTTATGATAGGAATCCCATCATGAGTATCTTTAAATATTCCCAATTCATGTGCTTTATAACCTGTTACTAATATTCTCTTAATCATTATCACCCAACTTATCTAAACGTCTTAGTCCATCATAGCATGTTCTCGTAACCATATAAAACCTTATGTCATACACTAGTAAGATTGTTAGGAAAGGATGGATAGACCATGAACGACAAGCCACAGGGAACGGTCGAATTTGTAAGTCAATTTGAAGGTTATGTTTACCAGGCAGCTAAAGGATTAAAGGACAAAATGATTGCTATTCAAACAACTAGAAGTACCATGCAAGGTATACTTAAAGGTATTGCACCTGATCATCTAGTATTAGATGTAAGTGGAACTCCATTTTACATTAGAATACAGCAAATAGTGTGGATTTCACCTACTAAATAAAAAAAGAGGAGCATGTTATTTGTTTCAACGAGTGGATAAGTTATTAATTGATCTACCTAGAGTTGAATATGGCGATGCAAATGCTGCATCGGCAGTTCAAGAGTTACTCGGCGGGAAATTTGGGGAAATGTCGACATTAAATAACTATATGTATCAATCCTTTAATTTCCGTGGTAGAAAGAAATTAAAACCATTTTATGATTTAGTAGCAAGTATTACTGCCGAAGAGTTTGGTCATGTGGAACTTGTATCAAATACAATTAACTTGTTAAATAAAAATTCTTCTTTTACTGGTGATCCAAACAGTTCCCCTCTTCAAGATGCTATCGATAAACGAAATACGTATGCTTTTATAGCAAATGCTCAAACATCATTGGCAGGAGATTCTATGGGGAATCCTTGGAGAGGTGATTATGTATTTTCTAGTGGTAACTTAGTGTTAGATTTACTGCATAACTTCTTTTTAGAATGTGGTGCTAGGACACATAAAATGCGCGTCTATGAGATGACAGATCATCCGACAGCTCGAGAAATGATCGGCTATTTACTTGTGCGCGGAGGAACGCATGTTTTGGCATATGCAAAAGCGATTGAAATAGCAACAGGGGTAGATGTGACGAAAATGCTTCCAATTCCTAACCTCGACAACCGTGTTTTTGATACTGCAAGAAAGTATGAAGAGCAAGGGTATGGAAATGTATTATTTACGTGGAATAATGTAGGGGATTACAAGGATATAAATCAGATTTGGAAAGGTAACAATCCTATGAGTGGTGAGAAGCTAGTTGTGAAAGAAGGAAGTCCAAAAGGATATGATATTCCTGATTTAAGATCACTCCCGGAAGAATTTGCACCTGGAATAGGACCGGATGAATATGAAGCTATTGCTAAAAGACTAATGGCTAATATGTAAATCTACCACTAAAAAGACCAATTGCTCCGTGCAATTGGTCTTTTTAATGGGATAGGCCCAACGTTAGTTATTGATAACCTTGGAGGATAGCAATGACTGTGTTTCCTGTTCGTTGTATCCAAGTTCCGTGAGTATTTCTTTGTTATGCTGTCCAAGTAGAGGAGCGGGAGTTCTAAATTGACCTGGTGTTTCGGAAAACTTAGCTGGAAACCCTAGTGTTTTCATTGAACCTGCTAAAGGATGTTCGTAATCTACTATCATTTCTCTCGATAGAATATGTTCATCATTTAAAGCTTGATCGTAAGAATAGATGGGTCCAGAAGGTACGCCCGATGTATCTAGCAAGTCTAGCCAGTAGGAGGAGGGGTGTTTGCATAGAACCTTCTCAATCTCCATCTCGAGTTGGCTAGCGTTAGTTGCTCGAATACTATTTGTTAAAAAACGTTCATCTGTAAGCCATTGTGGTTTATGGACTACTTGTAAACAAAACTTTTCCCAGAGTTTTTGATTGCCTGCACCAATAAGGATAAAACCATCCTGTGTTTTAAATCCTTGATAGGGAGCAGAAACACGATGTGCTGTTCCATTTCTTTGAGGCACTTCACCTTTGCCGAAATATGCTGCGGCTTCCCACACAGTCCATGCAAGACCAGAATCTACAAGGGAGACATCAATATATTGACCAGTCCCTTTTTTAAGTCGATAAATATAGGCAGACAAAATAGATTGAATGGCCGTTTGAGCAGCAGCTATATCATGAATAGCGATTCCAACTTTGACAGGTTTCCCATTTTTTTCTCCGGTCATGTCAATCAGACCAGAAAGACCTTGCGCCATAATATCATAGCCGCCTTTGTCCTTATACGGGCCTGTTTGACCATAACCAGATATAGAACAATAAATCAAAGCGGGATTTAAAGCTTTCAGCGTGTCATAATCAATGCCGAGTTTTTTCGTAACTCCCGGTCGATAATTTTCTATAAAAACATCCGCTTCTTTAATAAGTTTATATAATACCTCAAGACCTTTATCTGTTTTTAAATTAAGGCATATTCCGCGTTTGTTCCGATTGACCATCATATACATATAGCTTTCTTCATTTATATAAGGACCCATACTTCGAGTGTCGTCCCCATTTGGGAATTTTTCCACTTTTATAACGTCTGCACCCATGTCAGCTAAAACCATGGTGCAATAGGGTCCAGCGAGAACTTGAGATAGATCAACTACTTTCATTCCATTTAATGCTTGTTCCATCACCAATCTACCACCTTATAAAATCCTTAATCCTTAAATAACTGTAGGTTTTGTACTTCTTCTAGATTCCGCGCACCACTCAAGGAGATAGAAACTCTAGTTTCTTGTAGGAAGTTTTCTAACACGCGTTCCACGCCTTCCTGTCCGCCACTGGCTAATCCCCATATTACTGGACGACCTATGCAAACTGCTGTTGCTCCAAGTGCTAAAGCTTTTACTGCATCAGAACCTCTTCTAATTCCACTATCAAATAAAATAGGGATTCGTCCATTAACTGCTTGAACTACTGCTGGAAGGGCATCGATACTCGCAATAACACCATCTAACTGGCGACCCCCATGATTAGAAACGATAATTCCATCTATTCCTTTTTCCACGGCAAGTTTAGCATCTTCCGGATGAAGTATTCCTTTTATTAGAATTGGTAGTGTTGTATGTTCACGTAACTCGGAAATATTCGTCCAGTTTAAAGTAGGATGGTATATATTTTCAATAATTTTATGGACAATAGTTTCTTGAGAATGATCGTTCAGTGCGGACATGAATACTGGATCAGACACATAATTACCTTGTCCGAAACCGCGTTTTAACGGAGAGTACTGATTGCGAATATCTTCCTCACGCCATCCAAGCATCGTCGTATCGACTGTAAGTACAATTGCTTTATAACCTGCAGCTTCTGCTCTTCTTACCATACTAAAGGAAACTTCCTTCTGTTGAGAGGACCAATATAATTGGAACCATTTTGAACTTCCCTTTGTTTCAGCGGCAATTTCTTCAATAGAATAACTAGACACGGTGCTTTGAATATATGGGAATTCCAATTTTGCCGCAGCTTTAGAAACCGCCAATTCGCCGTCTTCATGGGCTATTTTATTGACTCCAACAGGAGCTATAAAGAGGGGGTGGGGATATGTATGTCCAAGAATCGTTACTTCTGTATTTAAAGTAGACACATCCGTTAAAAAGCGGGGGATGATTGAGTACTTATAAAAGGAATCTGTATTTTTTCTGTAGGTTTCTTCTCCACCAGCAGAAGAACGAATATAACCAAACGGACCGGGTTCTAATGCTTGTTTTGCAGCAGCTTCCAATTCGGTAAAATTTATCGGGTAATGCTTACTTGCCTCGATACTTTTTAATAATAAATCATTCGTAGACATATCAAAGTTCACCTCTTATGCAAAATTTGGTTTTCTTTTTTCTAAAAACGCTTCAATGCCTTCTTTATAGTCATCAGAGCTGAAAGATTCTAAAATTAGCTTTTCAATTTCTTCTGTTTCTTCGTTGTCGCCATCAATAATTGCTTGAATTACTTGTTTTATCCCGTTGTTGGCAACAGAAGACTTACGAATAATTTGACGAGCGAATTCAAGACACTTTTCCTCAATTTCTCCCAATGGATAAATATAATCGACTAAGCCAATTTCTTTTCCTTCTTCGGCTGTTATTAGCTTAGCGGTATACAATAATTCCTTTGCTTTCGTAGGGCCGATAAGATTTACCAAGCGCTTCGTACTAACGAGATTATAAATAATGCCAATGTTTGCAGCGGTTATCCCAAGCTTGCTACCAGAAGAGGCGAATCGGAAGTCACAGGAATTTGCAAGTTCTAATCCCCCGCCTATAGCTAATGTTTTAATAAGGGCAATAGTAGGTTTAGGGAAACGATATAATTTCTCAATAGATTCAAGAGTTGCATCATTATAATCTTTTGCTTTTTGAGCAGAGAAACGATTTTCTAGAAACTCTGTTATATCTGCACCAGAAGAGAATGCAGTTTCATCTACTCCTTTAAGGATTAATAATTTAACTTTTGAATCCTTCTCCAGTTCAGTCAATAATTCACCTAGCTGTTTAAACATAGCCAGTGAGAATGAATTCTTCTTGTCTGATCTGTTAAAAACAACTGTTGCGATAGATTCACTGCGCTCCACATATAATAGATTTGTCATTCGTAACCCTCCTACTAGTCTTTTTTAATATTCGCTGCAATACGGTTTCCGATAGATTGAATACTTTGGACTAGGATGATTAAAATGACTACTGTTGCATACATAACATCTACTTCATAGCGCAAATGTCCGAAACGATATGCCAAGTCACCTAAACCACCTGCTCCGACCATTCCAGCCATTGCAGTAGCTCCAATCAAACTTACCGTTGAAATGGTTAACCCTAAAACGATAGAAGGGCGAGCTTCACGAAGTAAGACATTCCAAATGATGGCACCTGTACTAATACCCATTGCTGTATATGCCTCAATAACACCGTTCTCCACTTCAAGTAGGGCAGATTCCATTAGTCTAGCAATATATGGTGCTGTATAAATGACTAATGGCACGATAACTCCTTGCACACCAATAGTTGTTCCAACGATGAGTTTTGTAAATGGCAAGATGAAGAATAGTAAAATAATGAACGGGATAGAACGTACAATATTTATGATTAAATTAGTTAATTGATAAATAAACTTATTTGCCAATGCCTGACCAGGTCTAGTTAAAACGATTAAAATACCTAATGGAATCCCGATTAGTACAGAGAAGAAAAGGGAAATACTAACCATTTGAAATGTTTCTACAACAGATTCACCAATAATCGGTAGCCATTGCTCTACAAATTGATCTGTTCTACTCATGAGAATGTCCCTCCAATTCTTCCGTTGCTACACCCTGTGCTTCTAGATAGTGAATAGCGTTTTTCACTTGTTCTTTGTCGCCAATTAAGTGAACGACTATATTTCCGACGATGCCATTCTTCAATTCGATTATATTAGCAGTTAAAATGTTTGGCTGAACATTAAATTTTTGACTAACTTCTGCCAATAACGGTTTTCCAGTACTTTCCCCTACAAATGTTAAACGACTGACAGCGCCTGTAACATTCAACTGAGCAATCAATGAATTGGATAAATTCCGTTGGCTAATTGTATTTAAAAACTTTTTGGTAGTAGGGTGGGTAGGCTTCGTAAATAGATTAATAGCTGTATCCTGTTCCACGATAACTCCATTTTCCATGACATATACATGATCGCAAATTTTTTGAATGACATTCATTTCATGCGTGATTAAGAGTATAGTAATTCCTAATTCACGATTGATCTTTAGTAGCAAATCTAAGATGGAATCAGTTGTTTCTGGATCCAGTGCACTGGTTGCTTCATCACTAAGCAATACTTCAGGCTCCTGAGCAAGTGCGCGAGCGATAGCAACACGTTGCTTTTGTCCGCCTGATAACTGGTTAGGATAATTTGTATGCTTGTCAGTTAAACCAACTATGTCTAAATATTGCTCCACCCGTTTTTTTACCTCGTCTTTGTTATAGCCGAGTAGCTTTAGTGGAATGGCGATATTATCATAAACCGTTGCTGTTTTAAGTAGGTTAAATCCTTGAAAAATCATGCCAACTTTATTGCGAGTTTTACGCAATTTAGGGAGGGGTAAGGAAGTAAGTTCGACGCCGTTTATGAAAACTTTACCTTCTGTAGGTTTTTCCAGTAAATTTACACAACGTATTAGTGTGCTTTTTCCAGCACCACTATATCCTATAACACCGTGGATTTCTCCTTGATTTACCCGTATATTGACTTGTTTTACTGCCTTTACAGTTCCACTTTTACTATTAAACTCTTTCGAGACATTTTCTAATACAATCATTTCACGATCTTCCTTTCTTTTTAAAGAAAACGCTACCGAAGTCGGTAACGTTTATGACTCCATTATTCGTCCCAGCTAGGTAAAACTGAACCTTTAAACTCTTCTTCGATGAATTTTTTAACTTCTTCCGATTGATATGCTTTGATAAACTTTTGGATTGTCGGATCATCTTTGTTTTCTGCACGGACTACAATATAGTTCACGTAAGGAGAATTGGAAGATTCTAGTAATATGGAATCCTCTTTTGGACTAATACCTGCATCAAGTGCAAAGTTTGTATTGATGGCAGCTGCATCTACTTCACTCAGTTGTTTCGGGATTTGAGCAGCTTCTAGTTCAATAAATTCTAGGTTTTTTGGGTTTTCTTCAATGTCATAAATACTTGCTGATTCTCTTTTATCTTTTTTAATTTTGATAAAGCCATTTTCTTCTAAAATATATAATGCACGAGCGCCATTTGTTGGATCGTTTGGTAAACCAAAAGTTGCTCCATCTGGCAGGTCATCTATAGAATCATATTTGTCTGAATAGACACCCATTGGATTTAATATCGTTTTTCCTACAGGAACTAAATCTGTGCCATGGTCTTCGTTAAACGTATCTAGGAATGGCTCATGCTGATAGCTATTTGCATCTAAATCCTCTTCCGATAAGGCTGTATTAGGTAAAATATAGTCAGAGAAAACTTTAAGCTCAACTTCTAATCCGTCCTTAGCAGCCACTTTAGCAGCCACTTCTACAATTTGTTCATGTGGCCCAGCAGTTACACCAACTACTATTTTGTCCTCATTAATCGCTTTAGTTTCTGAAGTTGCATCATCTCCACAAGCTACAAGAGCTCCAGATAAAAGTACCGTTGACAATAAAAATCCAAATTTCTTCATTTTCCATTCCTCCAAATAATTATTCAGAACGTTGTATAAATATAAAAGCCTCTCTTTCAAAAGAAAGAGAGGCGCATACATACGTTAGTCCTCTCTTATCTATCAAAACAAATTGTTTTGCTGGATTTAGCACCTTTCCACATAGATTATTAGGTGGATGGTTGCCGAGCTTCATAGGGCCAGTCCCTCAGCTACTCTTGATAAGAGATATCAGCTATTAAGTTTTTCAACAGTTCATAAAATATAATTTACTACATCAACTTATTAAAGTCAACCTACTTTTTTTGTAGTTGCGTATAACATTCTAAATAGTATATGTTTAATAAAAATAAATAATTATACAAAAAGGGTGTGTAAGCGTTGTCAAAAGTAAGAGCAAAATTTGCAGTTGGTCAGCTAGGAAAGGTAGTAGGAGCGCGTTTAGTATATGGAACTGATTTGCTAGAAGGAATAGAGGAATTGTGTAAAGTGAATGGAATTAATTCTGCTACAATTCTTAGTTGTTTTGGAAGTTTTCAAAGAAGTGGATTTGTTTATTTGATACCAAACGAAGATTCACCCATAGGTGTAGGGTACAATAACCTCGTTGTCAAAGAGGGGCCAATCGAGTTTTTGCAGGGGACGGGAGTTGTCTGTCAAAGAGATGGACAGTTTGAAACACATTTCCATGGGACAATATGTGACCAATATGGCAATATTTTTGGTGGTCATTTTATGAAAGGGGAAAATCCTGTTATTACAGTAGATTTAGTGTTGGCAGAAACTATTGGTATGGATTTTCAGCGGAAGTTTGATGAAGAAACAGGTGCAAACCAGTTTTATCCGGTAGAAAAGAAAAAAGATAAACCTAATCAGCTTTAACATAATTAGAAAATGCCGCCTCATTTAATGGGCGGCATTTTTGTGAAAATAAATCGCTATGTTAAAAGTGTTACACTTAAACTAACGCAGCGGTTTAGTCGAATAAATAAAATTAGAAAAAAGCGGAACTTTAGTTTGTTTATATTCGTAAATTATTATTATGACACTTGAAAGGGGGATTTTTTATGTACAAAGTGAATGGTATAGAAGCTTATGAAGCACATAATCGAACTGAGTTATTAGCAGGTTTAGAGGCAAAATCTGAATATATCCTTATTAAAGGAGACTATTATAAAGAAGTAAGAAAGATTATGGATACTCATCTTCCAGAAAACGAAAGTATAGGAGTGGCATTAGGAAGTGCGGGTGTGTTATCAATTCTTATTTATGCAATAGATGCAGTAAGAAATTCATTCAGTAATGCAGATAAAATGGATAAAAAAATTGACAGAAAGTTAAATTCATTCATGGTTAAAAAAATTACGGATGATGGTTTACTATTGAGCTTAAAGCAGTTAGATTATTAGAACTTGCATACATAGAACTATTTTGGATAGTTCTATGTGAATAAATACACTTAAACAAACGGGTGTTTTAGTAAAAATATACACCAAAGTAAAATGAGCGTGGAGATATATTCCAGCTCATTTTTTTATGTGCATTTCAAATCAACCTTTGCCTTTAGCATAGCCAAATAAATTAAGCTTTCCGATCCTTGTAATTGCTTCTTTCAATCGGTCTTCATCCACTAACAATCCTACTCGAACATATCCTTCGCCGGATGACCCAAATCCATTACCAGCAGCAACCGCTACGTCAGCTTCTTGTAACATTAAATCTGCAAAAGCTTCACTCGTATAATTATCAGGGACTGGTAGCCAAGCAAAGAAGGATCCTTTCGGTGCAGTCACCTTCCATCCAATGCTAGTACAAGCTTCGACTAAAGCATTCCGTCTGCCTTCATATAGATCAACCAGTTCTTTTACACATGCTTGGCTACCGTTCAAAGCAACAGTTGCAGCATCTTGAACAGCAGGGAAGATACTAACAAATAAGTGGTCTTGAATAATATTAATAGCTTCAATGATTTTAGAGTTTCCAACTGCAAAACCAACGCGCCAACCAGCCATATTATAAGTTTTGGACAGTGTGTACATTTCGATACCAACGTCTTTTGCTCCATCAGCTTGTAAGAAGCTTACTGGCTTCACACCGTCAAAACCTATTCCTCCATATGCAAAATCATGAACAATAGCAATATCATTTTCTTTTGCCAATGTAACAGTTTCTTGGAAAAAGTCTAAATTAGCGATAGCGCCAGTAGGATTATTTGGATAATTTAAGTACATAAGTTTTGCTTGTTGTTTTTGTTGTTCTGTTAATGAGCTATAATCCGGCAGGAAATTATTTTCCCCCAGTAATGGCATAGTATTAAACTCGACATTTGCCAATCCTACTCCCGATAAATAATCAGGATAACCAGGGTCTGGAAGTAACATTAACTCATGCTCATTCATCAAAGCTAATGGGAGCTCTACTAACCCAATTTTCGTTCCAAATAAAATTGCCACTTCCGTTTCAGGGTCAATATCTACATTATATTCCCGTTTATAAAAATTGGATGCTGCTTTTTTAAAATCCCCCGTTCCACGAAAGGGACTATACTTATGATTTAGTGGATTAGCGGCCGCTTCTTGGACTGCTTGCACAATATGTGGGGGAGTGGGCTGATCAGGATTACCTTGTCCTAAATTAATCACATCTCGCCCCTCTAGAACTGCATCTCCCACTTTTTTGACAAGTGTAGCAAAGAACTGAGAAGGTAGATTGTTTAAACGGTTTGAAAATTCCATGTACAAAACCTCGTTTTCTAAAAAGTTGCATTTGTATTTTTATTCTAACAAAAATAAATAGCTTGTCTATGTATTGGTTGGTTTTTATAGTTATTGATTTTTAAAATGTGAATCTTTTTTCATGTTTAGACGTGTAGGACTGGACATCTTTTTCCTGTATTACATTTTTCCAACTAGCATGACGATAATTCCAACTAGAAAGCCCAAAATTCCAACTAAGTGTCCCAGAATTCCAACTAACCATCAAATTAGAGCTCCAAAAGATTGCCTTGATATCACTTACGCCCACTTTTTAAATAATTCCCTTCGTAATTCACAAAAAATCGATTAATGCGATACTAATAGCTACATAAAAAAGTATTACGGATGATTTTGCGTGTCTTGGCATAAGGTGTTGCCTACTAGGAATATATTAAGATAGGACTGCCAAAAGGATAGGATGGGTGCGATTAGACAGAGGTCGGTAACATCTGGCGGAATTGGATTTGGAGTAATATTAGCGATAGTTATCTCATGGACAGTTAACAAGTCGATACTGTGGGCGATTATTCATGGTTTCTTTGGATGGTTCTATGTACTATATTATCTGTTGCAATATTGACCTTCCAAGTACCCCAATAAAGCACTTAGGCACATAGTCTAGGTGTTTTATTAATACGACTCATCTTAGAAATAGTGGACTTTAAAATTAAACGTAAGTCCAGAATTGCACCCCATGCATAGTGCAATTCCATGGCAGATTACAATTTTCAAAAGAAGGGTGTTGTTATATGAAACGATTATTAATACTTCTTACACTAACCTTACTAGTAACAGCATGTGGATCCGTTAACGAGAATATTAAAGCAGAAATGCATGGCGATGTTGAGCAGGTGCTTACTACTATTGAAACCTCATTAGAAATGGACAGAGAGCCGACAAGCGAAGAATGGGAAACTTTTAATGAATACAAAGAAAAGTATGACTCAAAGCTAAGTGATGGAGAACTCAGTGATGATGAACGATTACTAGATACGTTGGTGGAAGGTCTCATTAGCAAAGTAGATAACAAACAATCTTTAGACTCTGCGGATAAAAGATTAAAAGGAGAGATAGAAGAAATACGGACTTTTATGGAGAAAGGAGAATATTAAATAAAGCAACGAATTCATTGTTTGATTTACAAGAATAGTTGCATTTATCCGTCAAATCTTATAACCTTTTAATAATTATGTCTTTAGGAGTGTCAAAATGAGAATTGCATGTGTTCAGTTAAATATAGCTTTTGGGGATCCGAAGGAAAACTTTAGAAAAGTAGAAGAAAAGGTGCGAAAAGCTGCGATGCTGAATGCAGAAATCGTTGTATTACCTGAAATGTGGAATACGGGTTATGATTTAACGAATCTTGAAGAAATAGCTGATGTAAACGGCGAAGATACTAAAAGTCTCCTCACGCGATTAGCTAAAGAATTACATATTCATATCATTGGCGGATCCGTTTCTACGAAAAGAGGTAATCATTTCTTTAATACGATGTATGTCGTGAATAATATTGGTGAGGTAATAGCCGAATATGATAAAGCACATTTGTTTAAATTAATGGATGAGCATCTTTATCTAGAGGCGGGAACAGACAAAAATATCTTTACGTTAAATGATGTCGATATGGGTGGCGTTATTTGTTATGATTTACGTTTTCCAGAGTGGTTCCGAACACATTCATTGGCTGGAGCTAAAGTTATATTTGTACCGGCACAGTGGCCAGCTGGAAGAATAGATCATTGGAAAATATTATTGCAGGCTCGTGCGATTGAAAATCAGTGTTTCATCGTAGCAGTAAATCGAGTTGGAGAAGATCTGAACAATTCGTTTAATGGAAACTCGATGGTAATTGCGCCGTGGGGTGAAGTTCTTTGGCTTGGAGCAGAAGAAGAAACAATCGGTCTAGTAGAAATTAACTTAGATGAAGTGGATGAAGTTAGAAAGAGGATCCCTGTTTTTCAGGATCGCAGAGTGGACATCTATTAATAGAATCTCGCTATCTGTATTGACGTACGGGTAGCTTTTTTGTATGGTTTTCTAAAGGGGGAGTTATGATGGTAGAAAAAATTCGCGCTATTCAAGATGAGTACCCAGAGGATTTTGCTTGGTGTTACGGTTGTGGAAGGATGAACAAAGATGGGCATCATTTCCGTACTGCCTGGGATGGGGAACAGACAGTAACTATATATGAACCGAAGGAAGAGCATATTGCTATACCTGGCTTTGTATACGGGGGTCTAATAGGGGCACTGGTAGACTGTCATGGAACTGGCTCTGCTTCACTCGCATTACATCGAAAAAATGGGTTTGAACCAGGAAGTGGAGAAACGCCGCCTCGTTTCGTAACTGGCTCACTTCATGTCGATTTCCTAAAGCCAACACCTCAAAATGTTACTCTTAAAGCAGTTGGCAAAGTAGAAGAAATTCATCCAAAGAAATTCAAGGTAATAACAGAAGTATTTGCGGGAGAAGAACTATGCGCTCGCGGTGAAGTTCTTGCTGTAGTGATGCCTAATACTTTTGGAAAACAATAGAATAATTATAAAACCTGCAACTAAAACAATACGTTTTTAGTGCAGGTTTTTTTGACATATTGAGTAATACTATAAGAAAGCGAAACTAAAAGAGATAGGAAAAATTTATGAAATAAGACATGAAAGTAACTTTCTCTTGTTATCCTAAAAGGCTCCTAGAAAACGAAAGAATCAGGATATGACGTTAAAGGACTGGCGATTTTTGCTTGGTTTTTTAATTTTCTGATTAAATTTTTTGGAATATGGGAATGGAATAGAAAGGAGGACGATTGAATGGATACGTTTTTATATTTTCTTTATACATTTTTATATACGGCATTATTGATATGGGGATTATATGGTATAAGAAAGCAAGAGTTGGCCAAATGGAGCAGTGTTATTTATATAGTTATACTCCCACTGATTTATGATAATTTGATACTAGCAACAGGCAAGTGGATTGGCGAAGGAGAATTATTGGAAAGCTTAAACTTCTCTCGTTTTTGCTTGCACGCTTTAATAACTCCACTACTTGTAATGTATTCAATAGGAACACTACGAGAAAGTGGAATTGAATGGGTAAAGAAAAAATGGTTAGTTATAGTAGGTATTATTTATACGATTGGTTTAATGGTTTTTGAATTTTCAGTAGAGGTTGTTGGATTGGAAATTGAAGTGGTGAAGGAGTATGGTGTCGTCAGCTATTCGAATGTGGAGGAAGCGACAGGCCCGCCAATTATGGTGTTATTAGTAACACTTATTCTTATTGTAGCGAGTGCAATCGTATGGAAAAAAACAAAATGGCCGATTTTCTTTATAGGTGCCATAGTTATGACTATTGGAAGTGCCTTACCTCTTAATATAGAAAGTGGAGCAGTGACGAATGCATTTGAGTTGTTTTTGATCTTTACATTAATATGGACTAAACGACGTTTGATATCAGGACTGCTACACGTTAAATAGCATCAGGATAAAAGGCATACTAGATTCTAGTATGCCTTAACAACCTAACTTTTTACAATTTGATCCACAGGAGGTGCAGTTTTTGGTTCTGGAACTTTTGTTAGAATGATAAAGCCAATAATGAATAGTATTACCAGACTAAATACTCCGTAGGAAGAGTTTCCTGTTACTTGTGCAGTAATAGCTACTAATAGCGGTCCCATAATAGAGGCAAATTTACCAAAGATATTATAAAATCCGAAAAACTCATTGGAATTTTCTTTTGGAACTATTTTACCGAAATAGGATCTACTAAGTGCTTGAATACCGCCTTGAGAAGTGGCGACAAGCATCGCTAAGATCCAGAAGTCAACTATAGTATCTAAGAAAAATGCATAACTACATACAATAATATAAACAATGATCCCCACATATAGCATTTTCTTTTCCGTAAATTTAGAAGCTAATTTCCCATATAAAAGTGCAAAAGGTCCAGCGACAACTTGGGTGGCAAATAGTACGATAAGTAAACTTGTTGCACTCAATCCTAAATCAGATCCATAGGCTGTAGACATGGAAATAATCGTACCCACTCCATCAATATAAAAAAAGTATGCTAGTAAAAACAAAAATACAGTGCGATATTGTCTAATTTCTTTGAAGGTGTTTCCTAATCGTTTAAAACTTTCAACGATTAAATTTCCTTCTTTCTCCACAAAATGAATTTGCTTCACATTTTTGAACATTGGGATAGAAAATATAACCCACCAGACCGCTGTTATTACAAATGCAATTCGACTAGCATTTGTCGACGAAATAGGGATAATTTCTCTCTGAGCCAATAAAATAATGACAATACTAAGTAAAAATGGAATAGTGGACCCAATATAACCAAGGCTATATCCACGTGAAGAGACTTTATGCATCCGTTCATTTGTTGTGACGTCAACAATAAAGCCGTCATAGAAGACGTTTGCTCCAGTTGCACCGAGTGCGGCAAGGGTATAAAAGATTAATAATAATAGCCAGTTATCAAAAGGCACAAATGCTAACATCGTAGTAAATGTAACTCCTAATACAAAGAAAAAAGTGAAAAATTTCTTTTTCATCCCACGATAATCTGCGATTGTTCCTAGAATTGGTCCTATCAATGCAAGTATAAAAGTAAAAATAGCAATTGTATATCCGAGATATGCTGTGGAATCTGCTGCATCAACCCCCCCTGCTGTTGCGGATGCTTTGTAAAAGATAGGGAAAACAGCTGTAGTAATAGTGATTGAATAGGCAGAAGAGCCCCAATCATAAAGAGACCAGCTATTCTCTTCTTTTGTGAATTTTTTCAATATATTCATCCCTTCAAGCCTTGTTATAAATTATTGTACATCAAATAAATAAAGGGGAGTATAAATAATTCAGAAAAATAACTTAAATTTACATTATTAATATTGAAGAGGAGAAATAAGGAATAAACTTTATATAAAGGAGTAGATTTTATGAAACCTATTAGTGAACAAAAAGCAATAATAGATATCGGTTCCAATTCTATACGTCTAGTAGTTTTTAGTTATAGCAGTAAAGAGGGGTTAGTAGAACATTATAATTATAAAACGGTAGCACGCTTAAGTATGCATATTGATACATTTGGAAATTTAAGTGAAGAAGGTATTCACCTTTTAATAGAAACATTATTTAATTTCAAAAAAATTTTAGATGATTTATCAGTAACCGATGTATTTGCTGCTGCTACTGCGGCTGTTAGGCAAGCGGAAAATCGTGAAACTATCATAACCAAGGTTAAACAACAAACAGACATAAAAGTAACTATAATATCTGCTAAAGAAGAAGCATATTATGGTTATTTAGCAGTAATACATTCTACTAGTATCCCCTCAGCTGTAACGATCGATATGGGTGGAGGAAGTACGGAAGTTACATACTTTGAAAACAAAGAAATGAAGTTTTCGCATAGTTTCCCATTTGGAGCAGTTTCATTAAAAAAGAGATTTATAACGAACGGTTTTATGACAACAGAGGAAAAAATATCCCTAATAGAATTTGTTAGAGAACAATTTCAATCGCTTGAATGGTTACATAATTTGCAAGTGCCAATCATTGCTATTGGGGGCAGCGCACGTAATATAGCACAAGTAGATCAGGAAAGAAAAAACAATTCTTTGCATGGAACTCACCAATACGAGTTAAGCACAGTGGATTTGCAGGAAATAAGTTATAAATTCACCCAATCGTCTTTAGAAGGGTTAAAGAAAATAGATGGCTTATCCAGTGATCGAGCGGATATTATTGTACCTGCTTTAGAAACTTTTCGCGTATTTATGGAAGTGGTACAAAGTATGGTCTTTATATATAGCAAAAAAGGACTGAGGGAAGGGGTAATTTACGCTCAGCTTATAAAATATTTTCCAGATGATTTTAACGTTAATAGTGTAACAAAAAATGCTGTTCGGCATGTGTTAGGGAAATTTCATGTTGATGAACATATATCACTTCATCTATATGAAATATTTTCTTCGATATATAACAAATTTGGACAATGGGGTTATATTACCCCAATGCAAAATGATGCGTTACTTCAATATGCCTACCAACTATTTCATATTGGAAAGGAAATTGATCAGGAGGCATCTAGTCAGCATACTTTTTATCTGTTAACTAATTTAACAATAGATGGGATTTCAAACAAGGATCGCTTGAAATTAGCCTTACTTGCATCGTACAAAAATAAAGATACCTTTAAACAATATATAGACCTCTATCCACATACTATTAATAGTACGGAAAGTAAGCAACTTCGAGATATTGGTGCATTAATCCGTTTTACGAAAGGGATGGACGTCCTTGGAAGATCTCATATAAAGAATGTTTCCATTAAAAGATCCATGGATAAAATTGAATTTATATTTTTAGTTGTTGGAAATAATATTTTAGAACAATACCAAGCTGAAAAACTGAAAAAACATATAGAGAAAATAGTTCATGTAGAAGTGGAGTTGAAGTTTTTAGACATGGAGGAAATTGAGTGATGACTAATAAGACTGTAGAAAAACATCCTTTTAATGACTATGCCTATTATAATAACAGAGAAATCAGCTGGCTAGCTTTTAACGAGCGAGTTCTCGAAGAAGCGGAAGATGAGTCGAATCCTCTTTTAGAGCGGATGAAGTTTTTGGCTATATTTAGTTCCAATTTAGATGAGTTTTTTATGGTTCGTGTAGCAGGATTACAAGATCAGGTTCGTGCAGGATTCAATAAACCTGAAAACAAAGCAGGGTTGACACCAAAAGAACAGTTAAATCGTATTGCATCTATTACAAAACAACTAGTCTCGAGGCAAATGAAAATCTATAAAGAACTAATTGAAAAACAACTCCCAAAGCAAGGGATTTCTTTAGTTAAATATAGTGAACTAACTACCGCTCAAAAGAAGGAACTGCAGAAATTATTTGAAGAAGAAATTTTTCCTGTTTTAACACCGATCGCGGTAGATGCATACCGTCCATTTCCTATATTGTTGAGTAAAACAATGAATATTTTAGTCATGATTGAAGACAATCAATATGATTTAGTGGAACAAAATAAGATTGCCATTGTACAAGTGCCGTCTGTTCTAAAGCGTTTTATCCAAGTTTCTACAGTTGATGGTTCATTTGTAGCTGTCCTGCTTGAAGATGTCATTATTGAACATATTTCCAAGCTTTTTCATGGGTACCATGTGAAGCATGCGAACCCTTTCAGAATAACACGTAATGCAGATTTAACTCTCCATGAAGAGGGGGCGCGAGATTTATTAATTGAGATAGAAAAAGAATTGAAAAAACGAAAGTGGGGCGCAGTTAGTCGATTAGAAGTAAAAGTAAGTGAAATAAAGCCTAAGTTATTAAATTACTTGCTGGACGAGCTAGAAATTCAACCAGAGGATGTCTATAAAGTAGATGGCCCATTAGATGTAACTTTTTTGTTTTCCTTCATTAAAATTTTTAAAGGGAAGCATATGCACTTATTCTATGAACCTTTTATACCACAACCACCACTAGACATAGCTAGTGATGAAGATGTTTTTGCGAAGGTTCAAAAACAAGATTTATTTTTTCATCATCCCTATGAATCTTTTCAGCCAATCATAGATTTCATCGAAAAGGCAGCTGACGATCCCTCCGTATTGGCTATCAAGCAAACTTTGTACCGTGTTAGTGGGAATTCTCCTGTAATTCTTGCATTAAAGCGTGCTGCAGAAAATGGAAAACAGGTGACTGTGTTAGTAGAGTTAAAAGCTCGTTTTGATGAAGAAAATAATGTGCAGTGGGCAAAGGAGTTAGAAAAAGCAGGGTGTCTCGTAATTTACGGCATGCATAATTTAAAAACGCATTCCAAAATAACATTAGTTGTTCGAAGAAGGAACAATAGAATTGAGCAATATGTCCATCTCGGTACAGGAAATTATAATGATCAAACTGCAAGAACATATACTGATATGGGAATTATTACGGCAAACAAAAAAATTGGTTCAGATGCCACCCAATTTTTTAATTTCCTCAGTGGATATACCGACAAACCTAACTATGATAAATTAGTCGTTTCACCATTTGATATTCGAGACAAATTCATTAGTTTAATAGATGAGGAGATAGAGTACCATAAGGCTTTTCATAATGGACATATAAAACTAAAGATGAATTCCCTTACTGATAAAGATTTAATATTAAAGTTATACGAAGCCTCTTCTGTTGGGGTGAAAATTGATTTAATAGTTAGGGGAACTTGTTGTTTGTTACCTAAAGTTCCAGGAGTTAGTGAGAATATAAATGTGACGAGTATAGTTGGAAGATTTTTAGAACATTCAAGAATTTACTGGTTTTATCGTAATGGAGCATCGCGATTATATCTATCCTCAGCTGATATGATGACTAGAAATATGGTAAAGCGCGTAGAGATATTATTTCCAGTATTATCTCCTTCTATTAAAAAGAGAGTAATGGAAATTTTAGATTTAGAATTACGAGACAACGTTAAAGCGCGAGTCCAAGATCAAAATGGAAAATATCACTATAAAGACAAAACGGAATGCGAAGTAGATAGTCAGCAGATCTTATTAGAAAAATCACGAAAGTATATACCAGAGGAATAGATAAAGGAGCTGAACCCATTGGTTCAGCTCCTTAAGTTACTTTTTATCCTCTTCTGAAACTACATAAGCAAGATCGTCATTTCCGAATAATTGAAGTACATCCAAAACAGTGCCTGTATCAATAATGGTTGAATTTTTCTCTGTAGTTTCCATTAGTTCTAGAATAACATTGTTGGAAGCTTGGTTGGGATATGCTCTATTATAAAGCTCTAAAGGATTAATATCATGATTTATACACCATTGGACATAAATTTGGATCATCATATTTTCATCTGCTTCATACTGTTCGATTACTTTGTTTTTCATGTCAAACCTCCTTATGAAAGAGAGTCAATTACCTGCCAAATATTCGAGGCTATTTCTTTTATTTCAAGTGACTGCGCTGTATTGTTCATCGTATTTGAAAAGCTATTTACTACTGTTTCCAAAAGAAACTTCCTAGTGTTATTACTTTTTAGTTCATCGATGATGAAGTTCATCAATTCAATTTCCTGTAGCTTCAATTTTTTCTCATTTGTTTCTTTAAATGTCTGGATTAATTGAATCACATGTTCTTTAGTAATCCGAACTTCATCATAAAAATGATTAAAAACAAACGTGTCAATAATAACTTCATCGGACTCCACTAAATCTCCCATTAGTGAATCCATACGGTTCATCACATAGTTAACTAGTTCGACAGTAGAAACTTCTTTAGATTTAACTGTCCAAGGATGCTGCATCTGTTGAATCATTCCTAATAACAAGATAGCGCTATCTACTGAGCATTTCCGTGATTTTGCCCCGTATACATCTACTATCCTTTTGGCTAACCATTTTACTTCTTCATAATGATTTTTTTTGATAATATCCCTTAGCTCTGAATCTTGTGAGTGGAAGATAACTAAAAAAATTGGTACTAAGTTTCGTTCTTTGTATACATCCATGCGGACTATTAATTGCTGTATTAATATGTCTTTGTTAGTGATATCTTGATGTATCAATAATTCTCTACGCTTCAGATCCGTTTCTTCCTTTGCGTTGTCAATTATAGAAATGATACATTCGTTCTTTGACGAAAAATAATTATAAAATGTACCTTTTGATATTTTACTTTCATTTATTATATCTTGGACAGAAGTGGCGGCGAAGCCATTTTTTATAAATAATTTTTGAGCAGTCAATAATACTTGATGCTTTCTATTTTTCATATTTACACACCTTTTATACTACAAGTCTAGTATCATAATACAAAACAAACACTATTAAATCAACAAATTTAAGATATAAGCGTTTTTTGCGATTGCATTTTTTGGACTAAGGGTATAAAATGTTCAAAGTAGTATACAACTAGTGGGAAATACGCACAAAATTTTAGGAGGATAAATAAGAATGAACGAAACGCAACAAAAACCCCCATATGCCATGATTGCAATCCTATTTGTAGGAGCATTCATAGCTTTTTTAAATAATACGTTATTAAACGTAGCTTTACCTACTATTATGGTTGAATTTGATGTTAAAGCGTCAGTTGTTCAATGGCTTACTACGGGATACATGCTTATCAATGGTATTTTAATACCTGCGAGTGCGTATTTTGTAACTAAGTTCTCGAACAGAAAGTTATTTATTACCGCAATGACCTTATTTTCATTGGGTACATTTTTGGCGGCTATTGCACCAGAGTTTTGGGTCCTTATATTAGCTCGTATGATTCAAGCGGCAGGATCAGCAGTAATGATGCCTTTGTTAATGAATGTTATGTTGACTGCATTCCCTATTGAACGAAGAGGGACAGCAATGGGATTATTTGGTCTAGTAATGATTATGGCTCCAGCAATTGGACCAACATTATCAGGTTTCATCATTGAACATTACACTTGGAGAGTATTGTTCGAGTTAATCTTACCATTGGCTGTTATCGTATTGATATTTGCGATTTTCAAGTTAAAAAATATTACTCCGAACAAAGATATGAAACTAGATATTTTATCACTAGGTTTATCTTCAATCGGTTTTGGCGGTCTATTATATGGATTTAGTTCTGCAGGAGATAAAGGATGGGATGCACCGATTGTATATAGTACAATCGCAATCGGAGTAATTGCTCTTGTAATTTTTGTCCTAAGACAATTAAAACTAGATGAACCATTATTAAATTTACGTATTTATAAATATCCAATGTTTGCATTATCGTCTGTCATTTCAGTAGTTGTTTCAGCTGCAATGTTCTCAGGTATGATATTAACACCTTTGTATGTACAAACAATTCGCGGTATTTCACCACTAGATTCTGGTTTGTTAATGCTTCCAGGAGCATTGGCAATGGGGTTAATGTCACCAGTAACAGGAAAGTTGTTTGATAAATACGGTGCTCGTTCGTTAGCGGTCATCGGTTTAATAATTACAACGATTGCAACATATATGATGAGTAATTTAGCTGCAGATTCGGATTATTATTACATCATGGCAGTTTATACAATCCGTATGTTAGGTATGTCCATGGTAATGATGCCTATTATGACAAATGGTCTAAATCAATTACCGATGAAGATGAATCCTCATGGAACTGCAGTGAACAACACGTTACAGCAAGTTTCAGGAGCTATAGGTTCTGCAATATTCATCACGATTATGAATGCTAGAATGGAATCAAAAGGTGCAAGTTTATTCGAAGAAGCAGCGAAAGCTGGAAATGTGCCGACTGCTACAGATGCTTTGGCGCAGTTTAAAATGCAACTTGGTGCTCAAGCAATGTTAGAAGGGATCAATTTCACTTTCTTCATCGCTACTCTTGTAACAGTTGTAGCATTAGTGTTATCACTATTTGTCAAACGAGTAGATATATCTAAAAAATAAACAAATGAAGCATAAATTTTAAAGAGGAGGGGACAAAACTCTTCTCAAAAAAAGAAAGTCCTGAGAATTTTACGATTAGTAAAGTTTTCAGGGCTTTCTATTTAAATTTAGCTATAGTTGTTGTTTTCGATATGGCAGACGCTGTCCGGCCGATCATCCACGTATAATGCTTAAAATTATCTTATGTGGTGACATGTAATCCGAATTCTCTGGTCGCAAAATAGAAGACCAATGTTTATTTTATTAATTTGATGATAATATAGCAATATTTATCAAATATTCTTTCTTTTTATTCGTTATGATTATCTTGAGGTGAGTGAGTTGTATTACAGTGAAATAACGCGAAAGACAGTCTCTTATATAGAGAGTAATCTGACGGAAGATATTAATCTAAATAGTTTCACTTCCGTTATTGGTTATTCAAAATATCATTTATCCAGGTTATTTAAAAAAGATACAGGGAAGTCAATTGTGGAATATATACGTCTACGCCGATTAGCTTTGGCTGCGACACTTCTGTTAGAAACGGAAGAATCAATTTTAACAATTGGTTTTTTATTTCGCTTTCAATCTCAAGAGGCTTTTTCAAGAGCGTTTAAAGAAGTGTACAGCTTGCCTCCAGGAAAGTATCGCCAGTTGATGAGAGCTGTACGAATAATAAAGGAGGAGAATGATTTGAACAATCAGGAACAGATTAATGGCTGGAACTTAAGTGGTTCTTATACTGAGCTATATGATTTAACGGTAGATGATAAGGTATTTCACACAGGGACAAAGTCGGGATTGCTTTTTGCTAAGGGTGAGGCAAATGAACAACAATTTGGGACAATGATGCAAGGGTTTCAGGCAGAAAATTACAAGAATAAAAGAATAAAAATGTCATGCTTCTTAAAAACTGAACAAGTGACCAAATGTGGTGCTTGGCTTCGTATTGACAATGTTTCTGGTGATACACTTCAATTTGACAATATGGATAGTCGCTCTATTCATGGGACTACAGACTGGAATCACTATTCTATTGTTTTAGATGTTCCAGAAGAAAGTGCTTCCATTTACTTTGGCGTTTTACTTGTTGGTAAAGGAAAAGTGTGGGCAGATGGTTTTCGTTTTGAAGAAGTCAATGAGAAAGTAGATTCGACAAATATGCTTTTCCAAGATAACTTACCGAAACAACCACTTAATCTAGATTTTAGTGAGTAATCACTGCCTACTTTTCTCCTTCATCTATAACGTACTAGGAATAAAACAGAAAAAAGAGCTTGTATAGCACAAGCTCTTTTTTACAAATCAAGTAATATTTTAGTTGTTTTGATTAATTTCCTCTGTTAATGATTCCAATTCGTCAATCAAGGAACCTATATAAGCGATCGTATCTTTTAACGGCTTATCTGTCGTAATATCCACACCCGCCATTTGCGCTAGCTCTACAGGTGATTTAGTGCCTCCAGCCTTCAATACTTCCGTCCATTCGTCTACAGCAGTTTGTCCTTCTTCTAATATTCGTTTGGATACTTGAGTGGAGATAGTTAACCCGGCGCTATATGTGTACGGATACAATCCCATATAGTAATGAGGTTGGCGCATCCACGTAAGCTCAGCACCTTCTGTAATTTCTACTGCATCACCCCAGAATTCTTCTAAAACGCTACGTTTATAATCATTAAGAATTTGTGCATTTACATTTAAACCTTGATCGATTCGGTCATACACTTTACGTTGATATGCTGCCTCCAATAAATGAGTTACAAAATTATGATAGTACGTACGAGCTACTATAGAAGAAATTACCCAACGTTTAAATTTAGGGTCATCCGAATTTTTTAGTAAATGGTTGGCCACTAGCATTTCATTCATCGTGGAAGGAGCTTCAATGAAATATAGTGATGGGCGAGCGTTAAAGATATTCTGCTCTTTGTTTGCATAATAGAAATGCCCAGCATGACCTAATTCATGCGCTAGAACAAATACTTCATTCATCCGACTAGACCATGAAATTAGAATATATGGATGACTGCCGTAGGGGCTAGAGCAAAATGCACCAGTTGATTTCCCAGCATTTTGAGGGAAATCTATCCAACGTTCTACGTATGCACGATTGACCATTTCAATATATTCTTCCCCCATAACAGATAGTGCATCATCAATATAGTTTTTGGATTCCTCAACGGATATTTTGGGCTCATATGTGGGATCAAGAGATATTTTTAAATCCGCAAAAGTCATTTTTTCTAGTCCATGTTCTTTTTGAAGCAATTTCGCATATTTTCTCATATGAGGTGCGAGTTCCTTCGTGATTAAATCAATTTGTCTATTATATAAAGAGCGGTCAACATCCTGGTTAAATAACAAGTAATCATAAACAGAATCATAGCCTCGTAGATCTGATGTTGTTTTCTCCATTTGCAAATGCATATCATACGTTTTAGCGGTAGTATGTTGGTATTCTTTTAATTTTTTAGAAAAAGATTCGAATGCCGCTCGTCTTTTTTCTGTGTCTGCTTCTCCTTCCCAGTCATTCTCAAATGACACATAGCTAAGGGGATACTCTTGACCATTCACCTCAAAATTATCAAACGCAATATCAAGCATTTTGGTAGTATCGTATAACTTATAAGGTGCTCCAAATGAAGCGGAGAAAGCAGCGAGTGTTTTTTCAACCTCAGGATGAAGTTGATATTTTTTCTTTGCTAGTAACTTATCTAAATAAATTTGGTGAGCTGGAGATTTTGATATAGCTTCTTTAATGATTGCTTCCGGTAGTTCTACTAGTTCACTATTTAAGAAAGATAATTGACTGCTTACCTTTGCGGAAAGTGAACCGAATTTACTTGCTCTCATTTGTGCGTCGGTATTTGTTTGATCTGTACTTAACGAAAGACTAGCAAATGCTCCCGCAGGTACTATTTTCTCATATAGTTTCGTATATTCTATAAGTGCATCCACAACATCTGTAGCATTTTGGATGTTCCCGTGATAACGATTATTGAACTCCAATGCATTTTGTTCTATCTCTTTTAATGCTCCTGAAAAGTCATTTTCGGTCTGAAATAAATCATTTAAATTCCAAGTTTCTTCTGTCTTTACTTCGTCTCGCTTAGGCATATGGTTTACCATTTTATCTCTCCTCATTATTACGGATTTCGAACTATTAATAGTATATATATAATTAATTGAAAAGTAAAAACATATATTTTATTCAATTTATACCATAAAATGTATGTAATATTAGTATAAATAATAAAATATATCGCTTAATCTATCCTTGAAAAAATATTTTTAAGGAAAATATTAGAATGATAGAACAAGGAAATTGACCTATAAAACGTTATTTTATAAGGACTTAACGACTGCTTAAAATAATTATACTAATCTAATATTGTTAATTTTCTAAAAATGAAGAAAAATTAGTATAGACTGAATTTAAAGTTTGTTTTACAATAGGGTTGTTCTTACAAAATGATAATGTTTGAGTTTATGCTTGCTAAAAAGAGAGAGCGAGTAGTATGACTTATAAATTCAGAATTATCAAACAAAATGGGGGTAGTTATATGAAGAAATCGAAATTTGCATCACTTTTCCTTTCATCTACTTTATTGATCGGAATTTTAGCTGGGTGCGGAGCAGAAGAAGGAAATAGTTCAGAGGGTGGGGACACTATTAAAATAGGTGCAAATCTTGAGCTTTCTGGAGCTGTGGCCTCTTATGGAACATCCGAAGCAGATGCTATCGATTTGGCTGTTGAAGAGATCAATGCTGCTGGGGGTATAGATGGGAAACAAATCGAACTTATTAAAGTAGACAATAAATCAGATGCAGCTGAAGCAACAAACGCAGCCATCAAATTAACAAGTCAAGACAAAGTAACAGCTATTATTGGAGCTGCAACTAGTGGTAACTCCGTTGCTCAAGTTCAAATAGCAACAGACACAAAAACACCAATGATTTCTCCTTCAGGAACAAGTACTACAGTAACAGTAGGAGATGATGGAAAGGTAAATCCATTCACATTCCGTACAGCGTTTATCGATCCTTTCCAAGGAACGGTAGCTGCAAACTTCGCTGCTAATGAGTTAAAAGTTAAAACAGCAGCAGTGTATGCAGACAACGCAAGTGATTATGCAAAAGGTCTTGCTGCAGCATTCATTAAAGATTTTGAAGCAGCTGGAGGGAAAATTGTTGCAGAAGAATCATATGTGGCGAAAGATACTGATTTCCGTTCAAATTTAACTCGTATTAAATCTTCTAATCCTGAATTTGTATTTATTCCTGGATATTATGAAGAAGTTGGTTTAATTGTTAAGCAAGCACGTGAATTAGGAATCACAGTTCCGTTAATGGGAGCAGATGGTTGGGATTCTCCAACACTTGTTGACTTAGCTGGCGCGGATGCACTAAATAATTCATACATTATTACTGCTTATTCATCTGAAGATCCAGATGGTAAAGCGAAAGAGTTCTCTGACAAATTTAAAGAAAAATATGGTAAAGATCCTAACTCATTCAATGCACTTGGGTATGATACAGTTTATCTATTAAAAGATGCAATTGAGCGTGCTGGTTCAACAGATGGAACTAAAATTAAAGAAGCAATTGAAGCTACAGATCAATTGGAACTTGTAACAGGATTATACTCTGTTGATGAAAACCACCATCCGATTAAATCGGCTACGATTATTGAATTCGTAGATGGAGCGCAAGTATTTAAAACGAAAGTTAATCCTTAAGATTCTTATGATTAATAGGGGGGATTGATATCCCTCCTTTTCTATTTCTAAAATTATTGAAATCTTAAGTTATAGGAGTGAAAAATTATGGAATGGGTTCAACAATTGATAAACGGTATTTCACTCGGGAGTATATACGCTTTAATCGCCCTCGGTTACACGATGGTTTATGGAATTATTAAACTGATCAACTTTGCACATGGGGATGTGTTCATGGTCGGTTCGTTTATTGGATTCTATTCTATTACAGTGTTTAATTTAGGCTTCTTTCCAGCGCTTATTATTTCGATGGCAGCTTGTGCATTATTCGGAGTTATTATTGAACGAATTGCTTACAAACGCTTGCGAAATGCTACAAGAATAGCAGCGCTTATTACTGCAATCGGTGTATCGCTATTAATAGAATATGGCGTCATTTATATTAGAGGAGCTCAACCAGAAGCGTATCCAGATGTGTTTTCCAATCGTTCGTTTGCATTTTTAGGTGCACAAATTAGCATTCAGTCTATTCTTATTTTATCGGTATCTGTTGTATTAATGATTCTGTTACAGTTTATTGTGCATAAAACAAAAACTGGAAAAGCGATGAGGGCCGTTTCTCATGATACAGAAGCAGCTAAACTGATGGGAATAAATGTTGACAATACAATATCTGCAACTTTCGCAATTGGCTCAGCTTTAGCAGGAGCAGCTGGTGTTATATTCGGTGTGTATTATACAAAGATCGATCCGTTAATGGGGGTAATACCAGGGGTGAAGGCATTTGTTGCAGCCGTTCTTGGTGGAATTGGCATAATCCCTGGAGCAATGGTAGGTGGATTAGTACTTGGAGTGGTGGAAACGGTTGTTAGTGCTTTAGGGTTCTCTTTATGGAGAGATGCTGCCGCATTCGTCATTTTAATATTAATTCTAATCTTTAGACCATCTGGCATCTTTGGAAAAAATACACGAGAGAAAGTGTAGGTGATACATAATTATGAAAAAGTCAAAACAGTTTTGGCTATTTATTATAGCTGCAGTATTGGTTTATGCAGTGGTTCAATTTTTTATTGCAAATGGAACGATGAATCAATTTTATTCTAATACATTTATATTTATAGCTATCAACATAATTTTAGCGGTCAGCCTACATCTAGTAATTGGAATTACGGGACAATTTTCTATAGGTCATGCTGGTTTCTTAGCGGTAGGAGCATATATCTCAGCAATTGTGACGATGAAACTAGATCTACCTTTTATCGTTGCTATTATAGTCGGAGGAATGGTTGCTGCTTTAGCGGGGCTAATTGTCGGTATTCCAAGTTTGAGATTAAAAGGGGATTACTTGGCTATTGCAACCCTTGGTTTTGCAGAAATTATTCGCATTGTATTTTTGAATATTGACTATGTTGGTGGGGCTGCAGGAATGCAGGTTTCACATTTGACGACTTGGACATATGCGTTTGTTTGCCTTGTCATCACCATTATAGTAATCGTCAACTTTACTAATTCAAGGCATGGGATAGCTGCAATTTCTGTTCGAGAAAATGAAATTGCATCTGATGCGATGGGGATTAATACTACTTATTATAAGGTAGCTGCATTTGCGATTGGCTCCTTTTTTGCTGGAGTTGCAGGTGCTTTGTATTCTCATAACTTTTATATCATTCAACCAAGTCAATTTGGATTCTTAAAATCTTTTGATATTTTAATATTTGTTGTTCTTGGTGGGTTAGGGAGTCTTTCCGGTGCCGTACTTTCCGCAATTTTATTGACGGTTGTTTCCACGTATCTTCAAGGATATCCTGAAACACGAATGATTATTTATAGTCTTGTCTTAATTCTTGTTATGCTTTATCGTCCGAAAGGCTTGATGGGTACGATGGAAATTACGGATTATTTCAAGCTTTGGAGAACGCCAAAAGGAGGCGATCAGCATGGAAAATAAACCTTTACTGGAAGTGAAAAATGCTGGTATTCAGTTTGGTGGTTTAAAGGCAGTACAAAACTTAAACATAAAGTTAAATCAAGGAGAACTTGTCGGATTAATCGGCCCTAATGGAGCTGGAAAAACTACAAGCTTTAACTTATTGACTGGTGTCTACGTACCTACTGAAGGGGATATATTATTTAATGGGGAAAGAATAAATGGACTACAGCCTTTTAAAGTTACGAGAAAAGGGATAAGTAGAACATTTCAAAATATTCGTCTCTTTAACGAGTTAACTGTATTAGATAATGTAAAAGTTGCTTATCACTCTCTTGCAACCCATACGATGTTAAGCTCTATTCTTCGACTGCCTTCTCATTTCAAAGGGGAGAGAGAGATGGAAGAAAAAGCATTAGAATTCCTAAGAATTTTTAAATTGGAGAAATATAAAGATGAACTAGCCAAAAATCTTCCGTATGGTCAACAAAGAAGATTGGAAATTGCTCGTGCATTAGCAGCAGGACCTCAGTTACTATTATTAGATGAACCTGCAGCAGGTATGAATCCACAGGAAACACATGACTTAATGAATCTAATTGGATTTGTTCGTGAAAAATTCGATTTAACCATTTTGTTAATCGAGCATGATATGAATTTAGTAATGGGCGTTTGTGAAAGAATATATGTACTCGATCATGGTCAACTTCTTGCGGAAGGATCACCAGAAGAGATCCGTAACCATCCTAAGGTTATAGAGGCTTATTTAGGGGAGGAAGTTCACGATGACAATGCTTAAAGTAGAAAATATAGATGTGTTTTATGGTAATATTCAAGCGCTCCGGGATGTTTCCATTACTGTTAACCAAGGAGAAATTGTTTCGTTGATTGGCGCTAATGGGGCAGGGAAAAGTACACTGCTAAAAACTCTTTCTGGTTTGCTGAAACCTAAAAAAGGCAAAATAGAATTTCTGGATAAATCTATTTCTGGCAAACAAGCACAATCGATCGTGAAGGCTGGGATTTCCCATGTTCCAGAAGGAAGACGGGTTTTTGCGAATCTAACTGTTGAAGAAAACTTAGAATTAGGTGCATTTCTTCGAAAAGATAAACAAGGAATTCATCAAGATATGCAAAAAGTATATGAAATCTTTCCGAGGTTATTAGAACGTAAGAAACAACATTCTGGAACTCTTTCAGGGGGAGAACAACAGATGCTAGCAATGGGTAGAGCGATTATGGCAAAGCCTAAACTAGTATTATTAGATGAGCCTTCTATGGGACTTGCTCCTCTAATGGTAAAAACAATATTTCAAGTGATTAAAGATATTAATAATGAAGGTACTACCGTTTTGTTAGTCGAGCAAAATGCTAATATGGCTTTATCAGTTGCAAACCGTGGTTATGTTATTGAAACGGGAAGAGTAGTACTTTCTGGGTCAGCCCTGGAATTACAAAACAGCGAAGAAGTTAAACTTGCCTATCTGGGTGGGCATTAATAGTAAACTACGACTAGATATAGTCGTAGTTTTTTGTGTGCTAATGATATATGATAGTAAATAATTACAAATTGGATCGTTTTTTTATAGGAGGGTATTATTGAAAACTTTAAGATTTTGGATTATTTCACTTATATGTTTTACTATGTTTGGAATAATATTTAGTACGTTAACTTCCAGTTATTTTGTGACGAAAGAAAGTTTAATAGAGAACTCTTTAGAGCAAAATAGAGTGTATTCTATGAAATTGGCACAAATGTCAGATGAAGCTTTTTCATATATGCAAAACAACCTGGAAGCACGGAAGTCAGATGTCGTTAAGAATATGGACAATCCTGCAATGATCACTAGCATATTAGAACAATTAAATATAAGTGGTAAGAATTTCAACTCTTTATCTGTTATCAATAACCAAGGGGTCGTCATTGCAACTACTCCAAATCTCGGAATTGTAGGAAATGTAATTACCTCGTCAGGAGTAAACGAAGCTATAGCGAGGAAAGAGGCATTTATCTCTAAACCGTATTATGCTCAAACGGGTAGATTATTAATACTAGTTACTACACCATTGTTTGGAGACCGTGGAGATTATTTAGGTATGCTAAATGGTACGGTATATTTGGAAGAAGGAAATTTTCTCCATAATATTCTTGCTGAACATTACTCGGAGGATGGATCTTATGTATTTGTAGTTGACACAGATGGAACTTTAATCTATCACCCAGACAAAGTTAGAATTGGACAATCCGTAGAAACTAACCTAGTTGTTCAAAAGTTAATGCAAGAGAAAAGTGGCGCGCTGCAGTTAGATAATACACAAGGAAAGAACTTTCTTGCTGGTTATACATATATAGAGAAGAGTGACTGGGGAGTCGTCTCTCAGACCCCGTTCAGTAGTGCCGTTAAACCTTTAACTGGAATTATGTTTACGATATTTACCATTTCATTGCCGTTAATTCTTATAATTATTGTTATTGCATTTTATGTCTCAACGAAGTTAGCTTCCCCATTACGGAAATTAGCCATTTATACTATGCGTGGAAAAGATGATCACGAATTATCCTTTGACATTCCTACATGGTATTTTGAGGCTAAACAACTGACAGAAACAATAGATAATTATAGAAAAAAACAAGAAGAAACGGTTGATATTATGAAGGCTTTATCTGTTACGGACTCATTGACAGGGTTGAAAAATAGAAGATATGCTGATTATTTGCTCGATGAATTAGTGAATAATAATATCGCTTTTTCATTAATCATGATAGATATAGATCATTTTAAAAAAGTTAATGATGAATTTGGGCATCTTGCTGGGGATCAAGTTCTCCATTTTGTTTCCAAAAGTTTGAAGAACATATGTAGTGATCAAGAAGAGTGTATTCGACTTGGAGGAGAAGAGTTTATCATTATTCTTCCGAAAAAGGTTATTCAGGAAGCATATATTTTGGGAGAACGTTTAAGAAAAACGGTTGAAGATTCGCTCCCACCTATTCATAAAAAAATTACTATTTCTCTAGGAGTTGGTGAGTATAAACCTGGTGAGAATATAAACGAAATCATGCATAGGGTTGACTTAGCTCTTTATGAAGCAAAATCAAATGGGCGTAATATTACCATAATGGCAACATAAAAAAACGAGCAAAAAGGATGTTGTATTTAATCCTTTTGCTCGTTCTTTCTTAGTAAATAATAGATAGCTTCCACAAATAGTCCGATTACAAATCCAAAAGCAGTGAAGATGAACAAGGAGAGAATTCCCGCTAAGTCACCAAATTCCTCGGGTCCAGTAATAAAAGAACGATACATTTCAAAAAATCCGATGAATAATCCAATAGCAAAAATATAAAATGTTTTGTGCAATTTATACAATAGCAAAGAACCTGCTAAAACGCCTATTACTACGGAAAATGCAGCGAACGCAAGCACATTCATAATAACTAAGTCTTGACCAAGTACATATCTAACTCCTAAAATGAGTAAAAACATGGAAATAAAAATAATGGAGATTGCAATTTTGCCATAATTCTTTAACAATAAATTCGCCTTCTTTCCCTAACTAATCATACTGGAACATGATGATATTTCCAATAGAATATGCAAAAAACGAGAGGATTGATAAATATGGTAGAACATTATTTTCATTTAAAAGCGGATTGGCCAGGTAATCGTAATGATATAGGTACGATTCAAGCACAAAATCTCCAAACAAAAATTTCGATTCCATTAGAAATGGATGGCCCTGGGGAAGGTACCAACCCAGATGAAATGTTGCTAGGAGCGGCAACGACGTGTTATATTATCACACTTGCTGCCATGCTCGAGAGAAGTCGTATAGAAAAGACTTCTCTTGTTGTAGAATCATCTGCTGTAGTAGATGTAACAAATGGCATTTTCACATACAAAAAAATAATTCATCGACCAACTTTAGTGATAGTGAATGAAAAAGATTCCAAAATGGCCACACGTTTACTATTAAAAGCAGAGGATACTTGCATGATTAGTAGAGCTCTTAGAGGGAATGTGGAAATAGAGCTTGAACCAACTTTGCTTGTAGAGAAAGTGAAATAGGTAAAGAAACCTAAACCAAGGGAATACTTATTTTTCGTAAAGCTTATCACTTTCACCAAGTGATAGGCTTCACGAAAATCAATTTTTGAAAATATAAAATTATGAATTTCTGAAGCTAAACTAATTGTAAAATTTCATTACAATACATAAGCATAAACACAAATGAAGTGGCACAATGTCCCTAACAATATAAAAATATGAAATATTTCATGAAATCCTAATTTCTTTATAAATGGAATGTTTGGTTTTACCCCGTAAATAATTCCTCCAATAGTATAGGAGATCCCTCCCAAAATCAGATAAAGTAAACCTGTTGACCCTAGTGATTCCGCTAAAGTAGGCGCTAAGAAGATAATCATCCACCCCATGCCAATATAAATCGCAGTAGAGACCCATCTCGGACAGTCAAACCAGATCATTTTAAAACAAATACCACTTACTGCTAATAATCCAATTATAATAAATAGAACATAGCCAGCAGTGTTATTTAATGTAATCAGACAAAGGGGAGCGTATGTACCTGCGATTAAAATATATATCATGGAATGGTCTAAGCGTCTTAAAAACTTTATATTGCGGGCATCTCCTATCCACCAGTGATATGTAGCGGAAGCTGTATATAGTAAAATCATGCTAACTCCAAAAACAATAAGTGCTGTTAAAGTTAAGGGGGAACTATTATTTTCTATTCCTTTTACTAACAATAGTAGTAATCCCACTAGCCCACATAGTGCTCCAAACAAGTGTGAAAGACTATTAAAAGGCTCTCTTATATATGCATTCATTTAAATTACTCCTATCTCTATATATAGTTTTAATAACTACATATAAATATATTGCTATTACACCACTTAGTCAAGGTTTACGTTGGATATTTAATAAGTTATGATAAACATAATGTATTGACAGGAGGTATGGTAATGAGTAAATCTGAAGACATTGCTCAAAAGTTAGATTTAGAGTCCACCATTCATGAAGATGATATTCCCATCATTGACTTGTATATGGACCAAGTGATTCAGTTATTTGATGCAAAGTATAATGACACTTTGCGCAATGAAGAGGAAAAAGTATTAACTAAAACAATGATCAATAATTACGCAAAGGGAAAGTTATTTATCCCTATAAAAAATAAAAGATATTCTAAGAAGCATATAATGTTGATCAATTTGATCTATCAGATGAAAGGTGCTCTTTCTATTAAAGATATTAAATCAGTGTTAGAGCCACTAAATGATAAAATGGAATCAGAGGATTTTCTTTTAGAGAAATTTTACAGGTCATGGATTATCATTCAACAAAACAATGCCCAAAACTTCCTAGAAGAGATGAAAACCCATGAAATTGTAGTAGAAAATCAGGAGGCAGATGAAAACGATCAACTTATATTACTAATTGCTTCACTTTCCAATATGAGTAATGCTTATCGAAAAGCAGCAGAACTATTAGTTGATGAATTGAACGAACGTAGAAAGGGGACATAACAGTGAAGACATTATGGACAAATGGGAAGATTTTCACGATGAAATCTGAAGGGGATTTCGTCGAAGCGGTATTAGTGGAGGATGGGACCATTATTAGTACAGGTTTCAAAAAAGATCTCCTCCCATTAGCAGATCAAATGGAATCCTTAGATGGAAGTGTCATGTATCCTGGGTTTGTAGATAGCCATATTCACTTAATCGGTCATGGTGAGAAATTATCTTATTTAGACTTTTCTAGTTTTACCTCGATTAGTCAAATAAAAGAAGCGATAGTTGGTCATATCCAGAACAAAGAATGGTATGTGACGGAGGGCTGGGACGACAATAAATTGAAAGAAGGGCGCCCATTAACTTGTATGGATATCGACTTCATTGATGAAACGGCTGTAGTGCTTAAACGAGTATGTCGACATGTTCTAGTAGCGAATTCAAAAGCTATGAGATTAGCAGGTATTTCGAAAGACACTCCTAACCCTACTGGTGGAATAATCGGTAAGGATGAGAAGGGGGAACTTAATGGACTGTTTTATGATGAGGCACAGAGATTAATAACAGATTATATACCATCACCCACTACTGACTATTTAAAGAAAATTATTACTTCTAGTATAGAGGATTTGCAATCGAAGGGGTTAACCGGTGTCCATTCGGAGGACATGGCTTATTACGGTCACTATAATATCCCTTTACAAGCATACCGTGAAGTTGTAAAAAGTGGATTTAGAGTTCATTTATTACGTCATCATGATGTTTTTGAACAGATGCAGGATGAAGAGGAATCGGCTTTTATCGAATTCGGAGCGATGAAAATATTTGTAGATGGTTCGCTAGGTGGTAGAACAGCATTATTGTCTGAGGATTATGCAGATAAACCGGGAGAAAGAGGAATAGAGGTTCATAGCCCAGAAAAGCTAGAAGAGTTAGTGAAGCTAGCTCGTAGGTATAAGGAGAATATAGCAGTTCATGTTATAGGAGACGAAGCTGTTGAAAAAGTATTAGACTTAATCGAAAAGTATCCTGTGACAGTTGGGAAAAAGGATCGGTTAATACATGTTAATGTTTTACGTGTGGATCTAGTTGAACGTATGAAAAAGCTTTCCGTTGTATTGGATTTACAACCAATATTCGTAGCTTCGGATTTTCCTTGGGCAAAAGAACGACTTGGAGCTACTCGCTTACCCTGGGCATATGCTTGGAAATCATTACTCGATGAAGGATTAGATTGTTCAGGAGGATCTGATTCACCTATAGAACTAGCTGACCCTTTGCTCGGAATTGAAGCAGCAGTTAATAATCTTCACTTACCCCAACAGGCTTTAACGGTATACGAAGCAGTATCCTTATATACATCAGGTAGTGCAAAAGCAATTGGAAGAGAAAATAGCCGAGGATTCATATTGCCAGGGTATGATGCGGATTTTACTATTTTAGATAATGTCCTTGAAAAGGAAAATATTCTATCTACTAAAATAGTGCAAACAGTTATTGCAGGTGAAAGTGTTTATAAAATTCAAAAATGAAACTATTTAGCTAGTATAGTCGTATAATTATGAAGAAAGGAGTGAGTGAAAATGGAAAACACAGGTTTGAAAATCTTGCTACATGCAAGTACATGGTTTGCCCCTTTTCTAGTTCCATTTATATTATTTTTAGTAGTAAATGATGAAGAAATTAAAAAGCTTTCCATACAAGCGGTTCTGTTTCAACTAGTTATGGCTGCATTACTGACAGTTTCTTTCTTTTTAGTTTTTATCTTAATTGGTATTCCGATGCTAATCATTTTTGGTATAATGGCATTTGTAGTTCCGATCATTGGAATTGTTAAAGCGATTACAGGAGATAGCTTCAATTATCCTATTGTAGGATCATGGATAAAGTAAGTGTCTTAACATAAAGGGGAATTAGAATGACTACTAGAATCGGTATTGATGCAGGTGGAACATTAACAAAAATTGCTTATTGGGATGAATTTAATGAGATGGACTTCAAACGGTTTCGTTCATCTGATTTCCATAAAGTGAAGGACTGGATTGACTCAAATCATCCGAATGCTTCTATCTGCGTCACTGGTGGTCGGGCGGAGCAATTAAAAAAATATTTAAATACTAATAAGGAAATACCGTATATCGTCGAATTTGATGCGACAATGAATGGTGTAATGTATCAAATGCAGCGCGGATCTAACCAACCAAAGGCTGCAATTATAGCAAATATTGGAACAGGTACATCTATACATATTATGCAAGAAAGCTCCCATAAAAGATTGGGTGGTACAGGCATTGGTGGGGGGACTCTTCTAGGTTTGGGTATGGCTTTGACCGGTATATCTGATTTTGATGAAATTATCAACCAATCACGGAATGGTAAGAGGACTGCCATAGATGTATTAGTAAGCGATATTTACAAAGATAATAAGCTACCGATAAAAGGCACTTTAACGGCAAGTAATTTTGGTGGTATTTCCCTTAATAACAGTAATAATACGAGCCCTTCCGATTTGCTAGCGGGTGTTCAAGGAATTATTGGAGAAGTGGTTGCATCTCTTTGTATCCAAGTCGCAGATGCCCATCACGTGGAGGATATTATATACATAGGCACTACACTCGAGGACAATGAATTACTCCAGCAAATCATTGAATCCTATACGGTTTTAAAGCTGAAAAAACCGATCTTTTTAGACCACCATGGCTATAGTGGGGCGATTGGGGCATTGTTAGAATACACTAAATAATTTCATGTCTAATTGTTGCATTATTTGATAATGCATGGTATATTTAAAGAGGATTATTTTTGTTCGGTTAGTAAGTAAGTGGCAACACTTTTACTTAACAGTGTTGAGCAAGGATAGTAACACAATGTGTGCAGATTTTGCATACGAGGAGGATATACACATGGAACAAGGTAAAGTAAAATGGTTTAACTCAGAAAAAGGATTCGGATTTATCGAACGCGATGGCGGAGACGACGTATTCGTACATTTCTCAGCTATTCAAAGCGAAGGTTTCAAATCTCTTGATGAAGGTCAAGAAGTTACTTTTGAAATCGAGCAAGGTCAACGTGGCCTTCAAGCTACTAACGTAGTTAAAGCTTAATTAAACCTAAAACTTAACTTTACAGGCTCTCATTAGAGAGTCTGTTTTTTTTGTGTTTGTCTAATTTCATCTAGGGAACAGTAAGCTATTATTTTGGTTCATATGCTATGATTATAGTAATATTTTGAATAGGACTAAAAATGTTATCGAAAATAGAATAGGATGATAATCATATGAAAAAATGGAAAAAAGAGATTCTCTTAAATGTACCAATCGAATTCGCTTGGCCTTACTTTTACGGGAATATAGCCAAGAAGAAAAAAATATTTCCAAAAGTAATTGATGAGGCAATAGTTCAGCAAACAGAATCTATCGTGGGTACGATGATAAAACAAAGCTATCAAAATGGTTCTTTAACGGAAGAATACGAAGTGACGATTAAAAAATATACAAATGAATCCAACTATAAAGCATTTCAAGAAAGCTTTGTACTTAATAATCGCTTCAAAATAACAACGGAATATGAATTAGAAAGCCAAAGTGACAAAGTGACGAAATTCATTTATACTTCTATAAATAAACCGAAAAACCCACTGCTTTCTGTTTTTCAATTATTTGGTAGTGATGAGGTAATTGTCAATTTTATGAATAAAACTAAGGCGGCAATCGAATCAGATTTTGAGCAAACACAACAAGAGGAAGTATAATAAGGTGAGTATGAATCGAATATAGTTAAAAACAACTGCCTCTTACTTTTTAGGCAGTTGTTTTAATACAGCATCTCTCGCAAGTGCATGGGCTGCTTTGTTTTGGTCGTCTGGAATCCATTTTATAAAGAAAAAGTCAAATGTATCGATTATGGCTAAAATTTGCTCTAAAATCGCTGCAAATTCTGGATTCTTTGCGTATCTTTTTTCAACTGCAGCGCAAACGATTTGCGAATCTGACCTTGCAGAGACAATAGAGGGGGAAAGTTTTTTGGCTTCTTCTAACCCTCTTTGTAGCGCTATAAATTCAGTAGTATGATTGGAATACTCTCCAATGAATTCACTGAATCTCAGGTGATGTCCTTCGCCTTTAATGAACACACCTATACCACTTGGTCCTGGATTGCCAGTGGTCGAACCGTCAATATATACTTCTAACATGATGATCACCTTTTTTAATAAAGTCATGGATATATCTAGTTTGATGGAATGTGGGAATAGTTACACATAAAAGAAACATAATAGTACAATTGTGAAATAGTGAGGAGTAGTGATTTATGAAAAATACAGAACTAATAAATGAAATTGATAATTTATCCGATACTTATTGTAATGGTTGCTTTATCCGAACGCAATTACGAAAAGAAAGCGGTAAAACAATTGCTTATAGATTTTGTATAGAACAATGTACGGTTGGTGAAAGTATTAAACAAATTGGAAGTAAACTAAAAGGTTCAAAATAAAAAAAGCCCCACGACTATTTTGCCGCGGGAAGAAGCGTTTCTATTCGTTTTTTATCACGTTTGCAGCTTGAGGTCCACGGTTTCCTTCAATTATTTCGAACGTTACTTGTTGTCCTTCATCTAATGCTCGAAATCCATCACCTTGAATTCCTGTAAAATGGACAAATACATCTTCTCCATCGTTATATTCGATGAAACCATACCCTTTTTCATTATTAAACCATTTTACTTTCCCCTGTTGCATAAACGTTCCTCCCTTAATCCACTAAGAATTCTATAAATGGATACATAAACTATACTTGAATTGTCAGTCTTCGTCAATAATATGTCGAATTTTCACATAATTTATGGATTTTACTCAAATAGTTTTATAACTAATAGAAGTACTTATGGGAGTAGATAATTTAACTGGAATTATAAGGTCACGGAAATATTGCAGATATTTATTATAAGTTCTTTTTTTCCGTAGGTTGTTCAGTAAAAGTATTTACTTGCTTTGTTAAATCTTCTACTAAATCTTTTAGCTGCTGTTTTTGATGATCTGTTAATTTTTTTTTGATGTTTTCGGGATCAATACCATTTCTTCTAAGGGTATCATCTACTAGAAGGTCAATCACCTTGTTTGAAATATTTATTGGCTTTTCAGGTAAATTACTCAAGTTGTTCACTCCTTCATTTAAAATTAGCTGCATATTAGCATATGCAGCTTTAGGGGAATTGAATAGTTTAAATGATTGGTTATAACCAATTGACATTAAAGAATATCTAGTTTTGCAACGATTGCTACTAGAATTTGAAGCATTGCCTGGATATTTACTGCCAAATCGGTATCGGTAGTTGTCACAGATATATTTCTAGAGCCTTCAACTATCGTAGTTTGGACGTTTCTTTGTTTTGTTTTAATAAATTGATTTAGTTCTTGGGTTACTGCTCTTCCTTGGTCAGAATCACCGATAGTAACACTGATTACAGCTGCAATAGCTGCTTGTATTCCAAGTTGAAGAGAGATGGCTACTTGTGTATCTGTCGTACGTATTTCTACACCTTCCGAATCCTTTACGATAATTCGTTCGAAGGATTGTTGTTTCGTAGATACTACTTGTTTACCGTCCTGTTCTACATCACTGCCATTATTACTCGGATCATCGCAATGATCTAAAGCTCTCCATTTTTTTTTCTCCATTGTGTTTATTCACCTCTTTTGTTTATAATTTTTTTGATTAAAGAATATCCAATCTTGCAACTAATGCCAATAAAACTTGTAACATAGCTTCGATATTAACTGACAGGTCCGTATCAGTAGTGACAATATTGACGTCTTTTGAATTGTCTACATAAATTTTCTGTTTGTTCGTTTGCTCATCGTTAAACTGTTGGAATAATTCTTGTGAAACAGTTTGACCTTGAATAGAATCGCCAATTGCTATACTAATAACTAGTGCTATAGCAAGCTGTAATCCAACTTGCAGTGAAACTGCTGCTTGTGTATCTGTGGTTTGAACGGTTACGTTACAAGAATCTTTTATCCATATTAATTCGTCAGACTCTTGTTCAACAGACGAAAACTGACCGCCGCCTTGGAAAACGGTTGTATCCTCGCTATTTTCAGTGGAATCCCAGCTGTTTTCTTCTTCCCCTTGCTCCCAACGATGATTATTGCATCGTTTACACTTTTTTGGTGGCTCTTCACATTCATACTTACAATGTGTGCATTTCCAATGACTCATTTTATAATCTCCTTTCTCTTTGTTAGCCAGATTGCAATATTTATTACAAGCGGCTTTATATAACATATGAGCTTTTTAAAAAGAGACATAGTCTATTTGACTAGACTATTAAAACTATTTTAGCTAGGTGTTAGTAAAATAAATGCAAATAGTACAGTAGAGCAGCTTTATTGTATATAATAGAGAAGGCGAATCAGACCTGAGGAGATACAAAGATGAATTCTATTGAGCAATGTGAGAATTTAGTTAAAGAAGTGTACATGCACTTTGATGCAAGTCACGACTTTCAACATATAGAAAGAGTACGTAAAAATGCTTTTGATATTGCAGATAGTGAACCATCTGCAAATAGAGAGATAATTGAGTTGGCTGTATTACTCCATGACGTGAGTGATCCAAAATATTCAACAGAAGAAAAGCTTGAAGAAGAGAGAATTATAAAACAGCTGAACTTATCAGATGAAAAAATAGCTCATGTAAAAGAAGTGATCAAAGCAGTCTCCTTTAGTGGAGGTCATGAAGTAGAAGCGAAGACGATAGAAGCGAAAATAGTACGTGATGCGGATAGACTGGATGCTATAGGAGCAGTAGGTATCGCCCGCACATTTGCTTTTGGCGGTGCAAAAGGTAGACTACTATATGATGCATCTGAAACTCCACGAGATAATATGTCCGTAGAGGAATATCGCACGAAGGAAACAGCCTCGGTAACACATTTTTATGAAAAACTATTAAAGCTATCTGAAGGAATGCAAACAAAAAAAGGAAAAGAGCTTGCAGTCGAGCGTCATGCCTTCATGGAACTATTTCTACAAAACTTACGTAAAGAAACAGGTGAACAACTATGAGTCATTTAATCATATCTAATCTAACAAAAACAGTCGGGGAAAAAACTCTATTCGAAAATATTGCCTTTACTATTAACAACCAAAATAGAGCGGGCTTAATAGGTATAAACGGTACAGGTAAATCTACTTTTCTTTCTATAATTGCTGGCGAATTAGAAGCGGATTCTATTGAACGAGATCATCCGAACAAATATCGTGTTGCATACTTAGAGCAACAGCCAACATTTGAAAAAGATGAAACAGTGATTCAAACTGTATTTGGTGGAGATTCTCCTATATTAAAGATTAACAGGGAATACGAGGAAGCTTTGTTGGCATTAATGGAGAACTCCGATTCGACGGAACTTCAAAATACGTTGATGGACTTACAACAAAAAATGGATGATTATCAAGCGTGGGATGTCAATTCATTGGCTAAAACTGCTCTAACAAAGTTAGGTATAACGCAGTTTGAAGAATCTATCCTGCATTTATCTGGAGGTCAACAAAAAAGAGTAGCACTAGCAAAAGTGTTAATCGAACCAGCGGACCTTTTACTATTGGACGAACCTACAAACCATTTAGACAAAGAGTCAACGGATTGGTTACAGGATATGCTACAAAGAGTAGAAGGCTCAATCATATTTGTAACGCATGATCGATACTTTTTAGATACAGTGGCAACTCATATTTACGAGCTTGCAGACAAGACTTTATATACCCATACAGGAAATTATGCAGATTATTTAGAGTCAAAAGCATTACGAGAAGAAATGAACGCATCCTCTCAGCAGAAACTTCAAAATTTATATCGTAATGAATTAAAGTGGATTCGTAGAGGTGCAAAAGCAAGATCTACTAAACAAAAGGCAAGAAAAGATCGATTTGAAGAGATAGATGCAAGTTTAGACCGTGACAATTCATCACTCAATTTAGAATTGGAAATGGTTACAACTCGACTTGGAAAACAAGTGTTAGAAGGCAAAGATATTTCTAAAAGGTTCGACACTAAAAATATCGTAGAGGATTTCTCGTTCTTGTTACAAGCGGGCGATCGTATTGGTATAGTAGGTCCAAATGGTGTAGGGAAGAGTACACTTCTTAAAATGCTTGCCGGTGAAATTCCTATGGATTCTGGCGAAATTATAAAGGGTTCAACAGTTAAGTTGATGCATTTTACGCAGCAGTTACCCGAACTGAATCCCCAAACAAGAATGATCGAATATGTTCGGGAATCATCTGATTTAATAGAAACTGGTTCTGGGGAAAAATTCTCTGCAGCGCAAATGTTGGAACGCTTCTTGTTCCCATTAAACACACATGGTACACAGATAGGGAAACTTTCAGGTGGAGAAAAGAAACGATTAGTACTTTTAAAAATGTTAATGGAGCAGCCGAATGTTCTATTCTTGGATGAGCCTACTAATGACTTAGATATCCAAACACTGTCTGTATTAGAAGACTTTATGGAATCTTTTCCAGGTGTTATTATTACGATTTCCCATGATCGTTTCTTCCTAGACCGCATTGCTAAAAAACTATGGCTATTAAATGGGGATGGAACTGTAACAGAGTGGTTAGGGGTATATTCTGATATGCTTGATGCTCCGAAAACAACTCCAAAGGAATCTTCGAAACAAATAGTAGAAGAGATTAAAGTGGAAATCCCGAAGGAAAAGAGAAAATTTTCCTACAAAGAACAAAGAGAATGGGAAACTATTAGTCAAGATATTGAGAAAACAGAACAGTTAATCGAGCAATTAGAAGGCAAAATGCAAGCTGCCGGAGCTGATTTTACTTTACTGCAAGATATAACAAACCAATTAGCTGATGCTAACGCCAAATATGAGAAACTTATTGAAAGATGGTCCTATTTGGAAGAAATAGCATCTTCTTAACTTTACTTAATGGAGGTATGTAAGCATGAAAATAGTAACGATTGAACCAACACCAAGTCCAAATACCATGAAAGTTGTGATTGATCAGGAATTACCTTTTGGTAAAAGTTATAACTATAAAAAAGACAATATAGCAGATGCACCAAAGGAAATTCAAGCTCTATTTACGATCGACGGTGTTAAAGGTGTTTATCATGTGGCGGATTTCCTTGCTATCGAACGGATTGCAAAGTTTACATGGGAAACAATCTTAGCAAGCGTGGAAAATGTTTTCGGCGCTGCTAATGATGAAGTCAACGAGACAGTTACACCTTTAGAACATTACGGGGAAGTATACGTTCATGTGCAGCAGTATAAAGGAATTCCACTTCAGGTGAAGGTATTTGATAGTGAAACCGAATCGAGATATGGACTATCAGAACGCTTTATTAAGGCATTAGACGAAGCGATGGAAGGCGATAAAGAAAACTATATTTTGCTTCGTAAATGGGTAGATTATGGCGTTCGTTATGGCGATCAGAAAGAAATAGGCGAACAGTTAGTAAAAGAACTGGAAGCTAGTTTCCCGCAGAGCAAGCTAGGGCAGCTTATAGCAGATAAAGATCTTAACGAAGAAGATAAAAAACCAATTAGAGTACCATTTACATTAGCGCAATTCGAGGTTAGTGAATGGGAGCAACGTTTCCAATTACTAAATAACTTGATCAATCCAGAAATTGAGGACTTACCTATATTAGAGCGAGCAGTGCAGGATGAGCAAGTCTCTATTCGACGTTTAGCTACTGTTTACCTAGGGTTGATAGAAGATGAAGCCGTTGTTCCCTATTTAGAAATGGCGCTAAAAGATAAGAGTTCAGCAGTTAGACGAACAGCTGGAGATGCGATGAGTGACTTAGGGTTCGAACAATTTGCTGATGCCATGAAGATTGCTCTCTTTGATAAAAACAAACTAGTTCGCTGGAGAGCAGCGATGTATTTCTATGAAGTTGGCGACACAGATTCACTTCCAGCTCTTAAGGAAGCAATGGACGACAAAGAATATGAGGTTAAACTCCAAGTTCTCATGGCTATTGCACGTATTGAGGGTGGAGAAGAAGCAAAAGGTTCTGTTTGGAAACAAATGAGTGAAGCAAGAAAATAGTACGTATTTTAAACGCAAGAAAGCTGTTCACTAAGATGAACTGCTCTCTTGCGTTTTTTGTTCTATAGGATAAAAATAATGGAGAAATATAATGTTCCGCTAGTAAATCATTAGCTAAGCGAGTATTTAAAAAATGAGGTCAGTAACTGGAATAAAACGTGAGATCTTGATAGTGAGCGAAAGTAAATGCCGCGCTAGACACAAGTAAAGCTACTATTCTTATACCAGAAAGTAATCCAGAACAAATTGGTGAAATAATTTAGCAGCGGGGGAAAGATAGCGATCTTTCACTACGGCCATACCTATTACTCGTTCGTAGGAAGCGTCTTCAATTTTCAATTTAGTCATTTTATCCATTTCTTCTCCGTAAGGTAAAATGGAGTATCCCAGTCCAGCAGCTATAAATCCTGCTACAGTAGCAACTTCATCACCTTCAAAGGAAATAATAGGTTTTAACCCTTCATTCTCGAAAATTTCGTCTGTTGTTTTGCGAAGTGCATAGCCTTTTTTTAGTGCTATAAAGGATTCGTTTGCTATTTCTTTTAACCGGATACTCTTTCGTGCTGCGAGGGGATGGTTTGTTTGCACTATAACAAATAATTCATCTCGCCAAAGTTCTGTCCATTCAATCGGATTTTCGTGTTCCATGGAAGCTAGCAAACATAAATCCAAACTGCCATGTTTTAGTTCTTTCAACTGTGTATGTGTATGATTCTGATGAAACTTAAACGTGATATGTGGATACTCCTTATGAAATGCCCGGATAATATTGGGAACTGTACTTGTTCCTAAAGTATGTAAAAATCCTAGTGAAACTTCTCCGTGTTCAGGATTAATAATATGTTGTATTTCCTCTAAACCTTGCTCCATTTCTTTCATAATATTATTGACCGTCATTAAAAACAGCTGACCGTATTTGTTTAATATAATAGAGCGACCTTGTCTGTCAAATAAAGGGACACCAATCTCTTTCTCTAAGCTTGCAATAGATCTGCTTAATGCGGGTTGAGAAATAGACAGGATTTCTGCTGCTTTCGTCATATGTTGAATCCTAGCAAGTGTCTGAAAATATTCCAATCGCTGCCATTCCATTTATATCATTCCTTTTCTTTCATTCATGCACAAAAGGTATTGTACTGATAAGAATAATAAATTATACATTATAAATAGTCAATGCTACTATTAGTTTAACGGACTAATAGTTTAATGAAATAAAGGGGATATTTAAGGTGAAAGTTGTAGCACCTAAGGCCTTTACATTAGAAGGCGGTAAAAGAGCAGTATTATTGCTTCATGGATTTACAGGGAGTACGAAGGATGTAAAAAGATTAGGGCAATATTTACAAAAAAGAGGCTATACTTGTCATGCGCCTATGTACAGAGGACATGGACTAACCCCAGAAGAATTATTATTAACTAGTCCATCCGAGTGGTGGCAGGATGTAGTAGATGGCTATAATCATTTAAAAAACTTAGGCTATGAGGAAATTGCAGTAGCAGGGATCTCCCTTGGAGGAGTTTTTTCATTGAAAGTGGCTGAAGAGTTCCCCGTAAAAGCGGTAGTATCTATGTGTGCTCCTATAAAAAGAAACAATACAGACGGATTGTTTGATCGGTTATATAACTATGCCAAAATTTATAAATCTTTTGAAGGCAAACCAACAGAAGTAATAATAGACGAATTAGAGACATTAAAAAACACCAACACCGAATCGCTTCATGGAGTTCATGAAATAACTGAAACGACCTGTGATGGCTTACAACGTATAAATTCTCCTATTTTAGTAATGCAAGGATCATTAGATGATGAGATATACCAAAAAAGTGCTTCTTATATTCATGAAACAGTTGAAACAGATGATAAAGAAATTATTTGGTATAAAGAATCTGGTCATATTATTACTCTTGGAAAAGAGAAAGAAAAAGTTTGCGAGGATGTTTACGAGTTTCTCAATCATATCGATTGGATTGCTTCTTAATAAGTTCATGATGAAACCTTTTACTTTAGTGCATGCAATTTTGTGCTTACTATGTAAAAGGTTTTTTCTTGTTGTGATTGTAGTATGATATGTAGTAATCATGATTCAGGAGGAATAACGTTGAGAATTATTAAAGTACTTTTTGGTATTATAATTTTTTTGGGCATTATTGTAGTAGGCGCATATTACTTTGGACCAAAGCTAGTTGCCGATCAAGTCATGGAGAAGATATCGCTAGAGTTACAGGGTAGTGGAGAATTAGAAATGATAAAAAATGAAATTGAAAATGATCCAGAACTTCAAGAATTTATAGCAGAAGGTAAGGATGTAGATAGTAGCAAACTACCATTTCAAACGAAAGAAGAGGCTACGAGAGCTTTGGTAACAAAGTTTGGTATAAGTGAAATTCAAGAAATCCAATTAAAAGCTCAAAATGGGATGACAGTAGAAGAAAAACAGGAAATATTTAATAAGTTAGAAAGTAATCTGACGGAGGAAGAAATGCTTGCCTTAAAAGTATTGGCCTATAAGGAACTGTTCAAATGATTATATGGGGGGTAACATAATATGAATCTTAAACTGAAGGAAGTATTAGAAACAGAGAAGACTATTTTGCAAAATCTTTACTCATTATATCTTCATGACCTTTCAAAATTTACTACACTCTTAGATATTGGAGAACAAGGGAACTTTGAGTATGAGGAAATTGATGATTTTTGGGAATTAGATGGACTTACCCCATATTTCATCCTTTTAGATAAAGACATTATTGGATTTATGCTACTACTGGAAAGACCATTCCTGAAAAAAGATTATGACTTCGGCATAAATGATCTATTTATATTAAATAAATACAAAGGCCAAGGTTTAGGCAGAAAAGCAATACAGGAACTATTCAAAGTTAAGAAAGGGAAGTACTTTGTCATTGAATTAATAGAAAATAGTCCCGCAGTTTCGTTTTGGAAAAACGTTTATAGCGACTTAAATATTCAGTATACAGAAAAACAAGATGTAGTGGATGATGAACAGTGCCTAATTCAGACATTTACTATTAAGTAGCAGGAATGAGCCGAAATAAGTTCATTTCAGGAGAAACTTGACATGCAATGAGAGGATAAACATATTTAGCTATAATTACCAGGTTACTATCTAAGTGTGTCGGGTAATATAACAAGGAGATGCTGAAGATCTCCCTTCGTATTCTCAAACAATAGTTGAGCCCCACTGTTGAAGCGGTGGGGCTTTTTGTATTTCAGCAAGGAATTTTAATGAATCTCAGTAAAATAGACCTGATCAGATCTATTTTCTAAATTCATTGTTCACATGCTCTCGAACGAGAAGTAGCTCGATTACATCTTGTGCGGAATAAGAATAAGAAGCGTGCTCAGGAACTAGTTCATTGTATTGTTTTACAATTTCATTGAGAGTTTGAACATAAAAATTATTTAAAGTTAGTTCATATTTTATCAACATATTCACCTACTTCTTTTTAGGAAGTATGTACCTATCAAATCAAATATATACAGGTGATTGGCTATTCGATGAGCCGAATCAAGCCTAATTTAAAGGAGTCGATTAATCAGATCAGCTTCCACCATTTTGAAAAAAATGGTTACTACACCATTACGCGCTTTTTGGAGAAATAATATTCGAGGATTTAAATTTTAGATTGCCTCTGCTATACATAATTACTTTATTTTTAATTTTGTTTAATAAGTCAAGTTTACCTTCATAATGAAAATGAGCATAATATCCAATCTGACGAATGGTAATTTTAGAAAAAATCTTTTTCCTTCCATCAGTAAGTCAATAAAATTATTTAGTTTTTTGTTGCTCTCGTTGTATGCAGACATTCTTTTTTTCTTTCAAACCACACAACAATGTGTTCGATATTGTTTATTGCTTAAGAATAGCCGTAGATGTAAGCTTTTAATAGAAATTACACACCATACTAGAGAGGAACGTGATCTATTTTGAAGAAAAAAATGATTATTTTATATATTGCTTTAGCAACACTTCTTATAATGATTGGTAAAAGTTTTATATTAAATGAAAGTGTCAAATATTATTTAGTTATTTTTATGTTCGTAGGCTTAGGACTTGCGCTATTACGTATTGGTGTAAACACTGCCATTAAAAAAATAAAAGGCAAGCATATCAGTATTAAAATCCTGTTTTTTGCGGTGCTTCTAGGTCTAGGTTTACCCTTTCAAAACTGGTTTCGAAAAAGTGTAATATTTGCGATGGATTCAGATTATATTTTGCCTTGTATTATTACAACTGCCGCAAGTGTTTTTTTCTTTACTATAATCTTTGGCTTACTTTTTCCAAAAGATCACAAAAATCATACCAAAAAATTAGAACAGTAAAAGTCTCTCCCACCACTACATTTTGATCACTTATTTTACATTGCGTAACATAAAGCTAATTTGTAGTGGTGAATGAATATACTTCAGAGAAAGACTCAAAAATTACCTACCTTCATAAAAGGAATTATCAAAAGAGATATAGGCGTTATCGTAATACTTTGAGTAAATCTTTTAGTTTTCATGAGGTAAAAATCTTACAAAATAATCTCTATCTTCTTTTGAAACACCAATTTCTATTAAACTATAATTGGTGTATTATTCTTTGATAACAAGAGCAAATAGCATATGGAGTCGATTAAATATGGATGGGTAAGGAAAGAGAATTACTTTTTCGCTAAATCTTTTATTCAAATATCATATGAAAGGTGATTTTCTATTTGAGTTATATAAAAGAATGGGTAACTTGAAGATTTGGAGTTTGTTTAACATGTTGCACAAAAATATTTTCGGTTGAACAAGAAAGTCACAAAAATCACAAAAGAGTAAGCAAAACTACGAAAACAGGTTATTAGCTTATGCTGTAAAATTGTTGTTATAATAGGATATGTGAAACTAAAAGAAAGAGGGCGAAACCATGAATGCATACGATGAGTATAAGCATTCACATCTTTCGTGAACCTTGGTGTATCAACGACGTTTATGAAGGGTAAATATTATCTTTTTAAAGAAAAAGTTACAAAAAGATAACATTTATCCTGGTTTTCTCCCAAACTTAGTTTTTTAAGATTTAATCCTTTAGTAAATCAGTAAATTTAGCATGCATTTTTTGTGAAGCATTATCTCTCATTCCACCAGTTACATGTAAATAAATTGCAGTCGTTGTTTTTGAATTTTTATGTCCAACACGATTCATAATGAAATTTAAATCCACTTCAGCTTCTGCTAACAAACTTATATGTGTGTGCCTCAAGATGTAAGTCCGGAATTGTTTTTTATAGTGTTTTTTCACCTAACCTCCGGACTGTTTGATTTAATGATTTAACAGTAGGGGGGATGGCATCTATATTCCCAAATACATAATCTGAAACAATCCATTCTCGAATTACACGATAATGAAATAACTCCTTCAACTTTTCAACAATAATATCATCAATATCAACTGTTCGAATACTACTAATGGTCTTGGGTGGAGTTAGATCAAAATCACCTCGTAGACTTTTCTTAGCGTAAGTAGTTTTGTTAATTCGAATACTTTTCTTTTCCAAATCAATATCTTCATATTTTAAAGCTATTGTTTCCCCTGGACGCATTCCTGTAAAGGCAATAGTATAGATTAATGTCCGATTCATTATATTTCGATGAGCATCTACAGTGTTTAAAAATACTTTTAATTCATCTGTTTCCAGATATAACTTTGATACATCTTCACCATTGGTCTCTTCGAGTGTTAGCTTCTTCTTTGGAACGAATACTGCTTCTACAGGATTTACTCCAATTACTCCAACTTCTTTTGCATAATTGAAAATCATCTTTGCAGCATTGTGAATTCCTCTAAGCGTATGGTAAGCTGTGCCTTTTTCAAATAAATCGTTTAATACTCGTTGTAATTTGAGGGTTGTTATCTCAGTCATCTTCAGCTGGGCTATATATTTATTAATTACAGTAATACAGTATGCCCGATATTCAACTGTAGTTTCCTTGTTTCCTTTTAAACGGTAAAGATTTAACCATTGATCGCTGAATTTATTAAATTTTACTTTCGAATCAAAGCTATGTGATTTTTTTATTTCTTCAATAGTCTTTTCAACTCTTTCTTTAGCTTCTCCTTTGCTTTTGCCACGCCTAGCTATTTGTTTGCGCTTTCCGGTATATGGATCAACCGGACCGTCCACGATACATCTCCACGTGGTTTTATTAATTTGTTTAAAATGCATTAATAATTACCATCCAGTTTTCTGTTACTTAGAGACACTTGATTGAATGATCTCCCACATGTTTTTTAGTTTTTCAACGTCATCTTCTTTGTTATTTGGTAAAGATTTATACCATAGTTGTAACGAGGGGTTAGTAGGGAATGGTTCTTGTAATTCAGGATTAAATTTCTCGTCATCCAAATATCCGGAAATTTTAATTAGTTTCATGTAATCATATTTATATGCTTTAGCTATTTGATGTAAAGTTTCTGGTGAAGGCTTTACTGGTTTGCCCGTTCGCTTATCAATTCCGTTTTCAAGAAGTGATAAATAAGAGTAACTAATATTCATCCGTTTAGCTGCCGTTCGTAATGACTCATCTCCTCGTAATTCCTTTAACAAATCAGCTAGTTTCATAGATATTATCCTTTCTCAAGATAGAATAAGCGTTCATCCTATTATCATTGTCGCTATGATTTTGAAGTGTGACGGTCACATCTGTTGTAGGAAACCCCCAATTTGTTAGTCTTCATTTAAGCTACCTATATAAGTTTTGCATAGTATTGCACACATACTGTTGCAATCTCTTTTCTGCAAACTCGCGCTCAACACCAAATTTCTCTTGGATCATCCATATTGCTTTAGCTTCCGTGTTAGGTAATTCTAGTGTATCTAACATAAAAGTTGGGATGCATGCGTGTTCAGCAAAACTATTAGCTTTCCATTCTTGATATTCTTTAAAAGGCTCTGACCGTTCGGAAGTTTTATAGCATGCATCCTAGAGTTGTTGTGAGGGTGGCTTATTGATAATGCACAGTTAACCAAGTTATGTTGAGTAGTAGGGTGGGCAATTGGATCAACTAACTATTTTCGAAATGATAAATGAATTTGATGATTCAAAATGTAATTGGATTGATATACTAGAAGAATTTGAGATATGCACTGTATTAGCGGTAATACCAGCTGAAGGTTTTAGTCCATTAGAAAATCCATACAAATACGGAAGTGATGAATACGAAAAGGCTAAAAAATATGGAGTGATTATACCTATGATATTTTCAGTCAAATTGGCCCTGGTGAAAAAGCGTGGCAAATTGCTTGCAATAGATTTAGAGATTACAGAGAAAACAACGAGCCTTGTTTGATGGAGATCCGCAGAACTAAGAGGAGTGATGATTTTAGACCATCTCAAGTGATTGATTACATTTGAATCAAAATGTGATTTTATGTATGAGGTAAATTTAAAAGTTTATTATGTCGGAGGCTAACCATTACTCATGACTGAGCATGGTTGCTGAAAGTCTGTCACGAAAGTAGATGATTGAGGATTGTCTCTACAATTAAGTAAATTAATTGTTTTAGAAACCTTTTCCAAATTCTCTTTCGATCTTTAGGCATGACTTTCACCTCCTTTTATGAAGATGATAATCCAAGAATAGGCTTTCCTCTTATTTTATTAGGTGGATACACATGATGCTATCTGTAGATCTATGAACCCTTATTTATTTCTACGTTCCATTCTATCTATTTTTCTAGTTAATTGCTCAATTTGCTTTTGCATACTTTCTATTTCTTTGGATTGATCCGATTGGTTTTGAGGGTTTTGATTATTTGTTTTTTCTAATTCTTGTAAAGTAATCCCTGCAGCGATTGTCTGAAGAGCATCGCCCAATGTAGAAAGTGTTGTTCCAACTAAATTAAGCTTAGCTACATAAATATCTGGTGATTCAGAATTTTCATCCATTTGATGATCAATTCCATTATTCATTTTTACACACCCTTAATTTTATTCTGATTACTAAATTAAATTAAGTGAAAAATAATTATTTAACCATAATTATAGGTTATGGTAATTGACTTGTTTTTTTAGATTTTCTATTTCAGTGTTTAAATAGTCAAGTTGTTTTTGCATGTTTTTACTTTCTGGAGTGTTACTTCGTTCTTGTTGTTGTCCATCAAATGTTGTAAGTACTTCTGCCATAGCAGCTAGGGCATCTGAAAGCGGAATTAAAGCGGCGTTGACTACCGGTAGAATAGATTGGTTGTCTGTTTGGAAATCTGAATTACTTTCTTCAAAATTTAAATTATTATTGTTCAAATCATTAGCCTCCATTGTTTACATTTTCAACTTATATTATTCAATATGTATTTTTTCGTGAAAGGTTTTATATTTTTTAGCGCAGTTCGACCAAGATATGTACTGAGGGAATAGAGGAGAAATTCATTCCCTCAGGGTAAATAGTGTCTACAAAACAGTTTATTCTTACCATCTTAATATAGGTAGGCGCTAAAAGTTGAAAGTAATTGGCAAGCCGAATAGTGTATTTTGTAAATTTTTTAATTTCTGTGTTTATTTCTGTAAGATAATATCGCAGTTTTTAGTGAAGCGTAATTCCCTATTGCAGCATAGCCATAAAACCATCCCATGAAAAGACCTGCAATAAAATGATGGCGGTGACTGATAAAAACTGAAATAAGAAGTCCTAATATTAAGGCTGTAAGAGGAACATATTTGGATTGTACTCGAAAAAGAATCTTAATTATTTGGGTAATGATTATGATTACGGGTATTGCGATTACAGCATCCCAAAAGTTTGTATGGATGGTTGGAAAATTCATTTAGTCACCTCTTAGATAGAGTGTCCAATTAATAAAAACCTAACCATGAAGAGCCTAAGTTTTTTCATAAGATAATGTCGAAGTACAACCATACGGAGGGGTAAAGAGTGAATGAGACCAGAGCCTAGATCGGCATAATCAGCAGGCTTCCCAGACTGCTTTCGGCTCTAGTTAAATAATTATAATCACAATATTGTTGTTTTATACAGGGAGGGACCTCTTCCATAAAGAAAGAGATCCCTTATAACTCAGTCTGCTTCTATTCGTAAAGCTTGAATGTCTTGGCAATCTACGATAAGTGTTGAACCAGGTTCTGTTTCTGGATCATTAAAGAAAGCACAGCAATTTTCCCGATCAAAGGCAATAAAGATAACATCTTCTAAAATTTGGCCACCGGATAAAAAAACATCAACTTCAGTCTGTGTTTGTAATCGTCTTAATTGGTCACAAATGCAACCTTTACATCGATTTCTATCATTCTCATTTGAATCTCTAAAACTCTCAGTAGACTGTCTATGTTTTCTACAGTCAAGTTTATTACATTCTGTACAACTCGAACTCATATTCAAGACCTCCTTTCCTGGCTATTAAAATCTAGCCTTACATTTATAAAGTATGATGTCGCCATGAAAAGAGATTGTACAATTTGTCCAAAAATAATAAAGAGATTAAATTTGGAGTCTTAAAACTATTTATTTTCAAGAGTTTCATAAAATAACGTAGTAAAGGAGTGAGTAAAATCTCAATCACTGAAGGTTTTACGAGTATACAAGAATCACAGTTTTTGAAAATGATCACATCTAATTTGGTTCCAGTGAAATTATTAAGGAAAAGAAGGGTGTTGCAACATTGATCAAGTGTAATGGTCAGCAATATGTTGTGCAGCATCCATCACATATGAGAAGTAATCAGTAGCGAATATTGTAAATAGGAGGTGAAGATATGAAAATTACAAATGAAGAAGTTACAAGTAAACAACATGGTTTAAAGGCTGAGTCGAATAACGAAATTTTAAATTCATTAGTAAAAGAGACGATCACTCTAAATGGACAACTAGGACAAATCTTCAAGAACAGAATTGATGAGTTGAAGCCAGTAATTGAAGTATTAAGAAAGAACAATTACTATTTTAAATACCCTGACAATGAATGTGAAGGGATGTCTACACGAGGCCCTATCATTGATTACAATAATAATCATTATTTTGTCTATTCCATTGATGAAGATTCTGTTTACAAAGTGAATAATTTTAACACAGATTCATCTGAGAAAATTCATTTTTCAAATTTCATCAAACAATGGGATTTTGAAAAAGCAATGAATGGATTAAATTATGTATTAGAATTGCAAGAACGCTTTGCAGAGATTCACAAGAAAAATCAAATTGATATGAGAGCATTGATAGATAAATATTCTTAATATAGCATCTCTCTCGAGGTGCTTTTTCTATGTCTAAAAAAGCAAATAGCATAATGGGGTGATGCCATTGATTGAAAAGAGATTAAATCCAAAAAGGAAACCGGTGCGGGTAGTTTTAGCTATTCTGGCGATTATGTACTAGATGTATAAAAAGGAGGCGACAAAGTGGGAATAGTAATTTATAGAAAATCAGACAACAAAGTTCTGTTAGAGGTAATACAACACCCTTTGTTTAATACGGAAGTATTTGACCGGTTTATTGAAACCGTTGGACACAAGGCTAGTGAATACGAAAAACTAGAAATAACAGCAGATGAAATGCCCCAAGCAATGCAGAAAGAAATAATCATTGTAGATGGTCAGATTACGTTTGGTGAGGATAAGAACCCGGTAGTACTTGAACTAGTAATTCCTTCTGAAGCAGATGCGTTAACAGACTATATCGTCGATGTAGACTACCGAGTAACAATGATTGAACTAGGTCTATAAAAATAGAATGGAGAATGCAAAATGAACTTAACTTTCAGAGCATGTGAATCACAAATTGAACGTCAGTCTTATATTTCAAAAGAGGATATGCGACAGAAACTAGATATTTTTCTAGTCGGTGATCGTATTACTCAAACACAATATGAAGAGTTAACAGAGCAATTAAGCATATAATAAGCTAGAGTTATTTGTTTTATTATTTGTAAATGATTGAAAAAATATATTTCACATATTTGGTATTTTAGTGTATTGTTAATAAAAGTGTTAATATTTAGGAGCTATTTGTTTTGAGTATTACGATAGTATTTGATTTTTACTTCAAACTCAAATATTTATCGTCTATATTTAGACAACTAGATTTTATTTGAGATTCTAATTAAAATACGAGGTGAAATTTAATGGAAAATCTAAAAGACTTTTTTAAAAATAATATAAGGTTTGTTTTAGGATTAATTGTTTACGTAGTTGGTATTTTTGTTATTCTTTCAATTAATTTTAATTCTTTTAACTTAACGCAAAAAATAATAATAACATCAATTGCTGCAATAATTTTTGTTGTTATAAATAAGTTGTTAAAAAGAAATAAAGTTAACAAAATCTAATATTTACCAAATTAGGTTCAAAATGTAAATTGGTGTGATATTATAAAAGAGAAAGGGGGAATTTTAAAATGAATAAGCTTTCTAAAAGTATATTATTAAAGTTAGGTATGGTGGTATCTATCGTTGTATTATCGGTGTTTGGAGGTTTTGTTGAAACTAATAAAACTAATGCTTATGACGAAGGTGATTCAGAGGATATAGCTACACTTGAAACTGCTTTAAGTTTAATTTTTGAAAAAGGTATTGTAACCGATAAAAATGGGTTTACGCTTGGTTATGATAGAGCGATTTTTGAGGAAGAATTAAATGGTTTTGAAGATTATCAAGAGATAATTCAAGGGATGGAAGAAGCAGGGTTATTTGTGGAGGTAAATGAGAAAGGGTTTGATGATTCTTCGGTAATTACTCCCCTAATAGTGGCATGCGAGTGGCATTTAATGAAGGAAAAACCTGAATTTATTGCAGCTGAGAATAAGTGTTTATTAGCAGGATTAAAAGCAAATTACGGTCCAACGACAGCTCTTTCGACAATAGCCAATTTGATTTCTGATAAAGAATTTACTTTAGCTGCTAAAAAAATAGTAGCCCTAGGCATTAAGTCTAATATAGCTGGAATTGCTGTAACTTTAGGAATTGTAATGTACAATTGTAATCAAGACTTAGAGAAGAAATTCCCTGGAAAAAGTAATTGTATGTAATTATATAAACTATACTTTAAGTAAAAAATCGAGGTCCAATAATTTGGGTCTCTTTATTTTTGGAGAATTATCGTGTACATTTTAACAAATCGTTTGTTGTTTTAGATTCAATAGTAAATTTTTTAATTAATCGTTTTACTAATAATAAGAGAACTTATTATTAGTTGCTTTTGGAACATATTGCATTGTAAGAAAAACTTAATAATCAACATTGAGGGCATCCATTGGGTGCTCTTTTTATTTGCCAAAAAGGGGTGAGAGGATGCCAGAAGGAGGCAACTCGTCTATGTTTGAAACAGTTAAAGTACATGGAGAAGAGATAGAGCAATTAAAGAAAGATAGAGAATATTTATTGAAGGGTCAAAACGCTCTGTTCGAATGGAAAAAGGAAATGGAAAAATGGCGACGTGAATCCGACGAAAATTATCATGACCTAAAGACGACCATTCTTACAGAAAACAAAGAAACGCGTTCTTTCTTTCAGTCAATTATGGATAAACAATGGGATTTGATAAAATCCTCAACTGGTATGCAACAGGAACTAAGAAAAGCTGACATCGACATGCAGCAGGAACAAAGGAAGGCAGACATAGAAATTAAAAAAGTTGATACTGAGATCAAACGGGATAATTGGGCAAAAGCTTGGGATTTCATGAAAACAATATTTTCAGCTGGTGGTATCATCTACCTGATACTTGAAGCAACTATTTTAAAATAAGAGGAGGAACTTATGATGACGGCAGTGTTATTATTTGCAACAGTAATTGTACCAATTGTTTTAGGAGTGGTGGAATTAATTAAAAGATCAACCTCGGAAACACTAAATAAGAATTTCATTCCACTCATCGCATTTGCGGTGGGTATTTTTATTGGATTCGCAGGTCAGATAATGAAATACACACTTGATAGTTTAGATGGAGATTTTGGCAAGTTTTTATTACTTGAGGATGAATTAGTGCAGTTATTGATTCCTAAAAATTTAATCAATCTTCATTTGGATGAAGGAGATATTGTTGAGATTATAAAGATCAATGAAACCTACAAAATTACACTTCTGCAAGGCGAAACAGATGATGCTACTGAAAAAGTAAGTAGTTTACTAGAAAAATTAAGAAATAATAAATAGTATTTTATAGCGATTTTCTCTTAATTGAGTTTGTCGCTTTTTTATTTGTCCAAAAATTACTAGTTATAAATTAGAATAAATGTTCTTGTGGTAAAAAAAGATGAAAGGTGGTTTCTATTTGTATTTATAAAACCTGTTTAACAAGTTGCACAAGAATACTTTTGGTTGCACAAGAAAGTCACGAAAATCACAAAAAAGTCACAAAAATCCTGAAAGAGTACGCAAATTGAGAAAACAGGGTATTAGCTAATGCTGGGAAAATGTTGTTATAATAGGATATGTGAAACTAATTGAAAGAAGGCGAAATCATGAATGCATACGATGAGTATATGAAAGGTATTGTAGGACCAATGAGAAGTGAATTAACGGGGGCAGGATTTAAAGAGCTTACTACACCTAAGGATGTACAAGAGCATATGTCTACAGCAAGTGGAGTTTCTTTAATCGTGATCAATTCCGTGTGTGGTTGTGCTGCTGGACTCGCTAGACCTGCAGTTGTTCATGCATTAAATGAGTTAGAAGTTAAGCCTGAAAACTTAGTTACTGTATTTGCTGGACAAGATCAAGAGGCTACTGCAACAATGCGAGGTTATTTTGAGGAGGTACCACCAAGTTCACCTTCTATTGCTATTTGGAAAGATGATAAGTTAGCTTACTTCATTCCACGTGAACAAATTGAAAGTAACTCGATGGAGACTATTAAAGATCATTTATCTGGTGTCCTTTCACAAGTTGTTTCTTCATGAACACCGTAATTACGACAGCTGGAAGAACGAATGAAGCGTATATTTTAAGAGCAAAAGGGATCGCCAAAGAGTTAAATTTACCTTTTATTCAACGGCACAAGAAATCAGTTTCTACTATACAACAAGAGCAGAATGCTAATGTACTTGTGGTGAACAAAGAGAGATTGGAACTGTATTCTTACGGTTTCACTTCTCCTTTTTTCTTTCACCCCAATTCTGCAGCTTTTCGATTGAAGAGACTCATGAATGGTGAGCAAGATTCATTTTTGGAAGCAACGCGTTTAGAGCGAGGTGACCATATTTTAGATATGACAGCTGGTCTGTGCTCCGATAGCATTATTGCTGCTTATGCGGTAGGTGATGAAGGGGTTGTGCGTGCATGCGAGAAGGAACCCCTTATAGCATATGTGGTCGATGTAGGGCTAAAAAATTATGAATCGAATAATGACACATTAGAAACTAGTATGCGGAGAATACATATAATTCATCAAGATGCAGTGGAATACACAAGAACGGTGCCATCCAATTCCTTTGATGTTGTTTATCTAGACCCAATGTTTGAAGAAGTTATTGAAGAGTCTTCCAATTTTCAAGCTTTAAGAGCAGCTGGTATTCACGATGCTTTAAACGTTGAGTGGATAGAAGAGGCTAAGAGAGTTGCAAGAAAGAGAGTTGTATTAAAAGCGCATTTCCGTTCTACGGTGTTTGAACAATTCGGGTTTGAAAGAGAAATAAGATTATCCTCCAAAATTCATTATGGAGTGATAAATTTATAATCTGGTCATATAAATAGAAAAGAGAGTCATGACGTTAGTCACGACTCTCGATATAACTTCCAATTAATCAGTAAAGCAAAGTGATGTTAAATATGCTATTAAAAATAAAAATCCGATACCAATAACTAATCCTAAATCCATCGTGATTTTCCTCCTTTGATAAAAAAAAGCTGTATGGAATGTTTACACATTTTATTGTACAATGAATAGTAAGAAGATGAAACCTTTAGTTCTTTAAAACGTTTAATAGAATGTAGAGTTTTACTAAAATTGCCCAATATAGAAGGTGAATAGGATGAAAAAGTGGTTCCAAAAGTCAATAATCATAACTGTTGCATTGCTAACATTTGGTCTAATATCTCCTAGTCATTTTATATGGGAGCAAATATTAGATACCAAGAGTCCTCCAAGGGCAATTTCTTCTGATGTAAGTGATTATGAACAAGTTACAATAACGGAAGAAGCTCCGACCTATGAACATATGGCAGTTGCTGCCAGAGAACAAGCATACATAAAGTTTGGTAATCGAATAGGACCAGTCATTCAAAATGAATTTGACGACGTTATTTTCCCTAAAATACAAGAGGTTATTGATATGACAATTGCAAAAGCTTCCAGTCAGGAAGTAACACGTTTGTCTATTTCTGAGAAGCCATCTGGAGATTATCACGAAAAGATTTTCAATATTTATAATGAAACTACAAGAAAAGACTTGATCCGTTTTCATGTAAGAACGGACAAAAAACCTTTAGAAGGATATTATTTCAATTTCCATTACCACTTGGCCGAAGATAAATATTCTAAACATTATGTGCTAGGTGACATATATTGGTCAAAAAACACACCACCAAAATGGTTATCCTAAAAAAGCCAAAACACTCATGTGAAAATGAGTGTTTTTTTGTTTGGATAGTGTATATAGAAATATACCCCCTCATTCTTCGTATTCATCAAATGGATTAAGTAAATAATTCTGCCCATAATATTTAGAAGCAGCTATTCCATCTTTCTGAAAAGCCCTCAATTCCCTAATCCGCACTCCGTTTAATATTAAAATACAAATACAGGTAAAATGAGAAATTACATAGCTACAATCGTATCTTCAGTATAGCTTTGCTTCAACAGCTGATCAAATATTTCCTTTTGATTGTAGTAACGGCCTTGACTTTATGATTACCAATCGAAATTAGAATATACTTTTTATGACGCTCTGGAGGTACTTTTGTACAAACTCAAAAGCCAAGAAGATAAGGTTCCCGTTTTTAAATTCCAGTCTACAAATGTGTAAGGTATGTAGAGAATCTAGTCCAAAGTTGAAGATAGAATAATACAATAAAGGAAGTTTTATGCTGGTTATTTAAAAATTTAATTTTATTTGTCTAATTTTTGGGGGGCGAAGGTATAAAAACTACCATGGAGTAAAAAGTAATCAAATCTCCGTAAAATATTAAGATTGGAATGATGAGGTGTCATGACAAAGAGATATAGTATTATACTCACTTTATTTTTAGTTGGAATAACTTTCTATCTTGGTTCTAATTTAAGGGCCTCAGCAGTTAAAGACCGATATCATTACGAAAATACTGGAGAGATAGTGTGGGAGATTAACACGAAAGAAAAGGTCGTGGCTCTTACATTTGACGACGGACCACATCCAAAATACACAGCAGAGATACTGGAAATTTTAGAGAAACATAATGCAAAGGCTACATTTTTTGTTGTTGGTGAACTTGCTGAAAAAAATCCAGATTTAATTTTACGCCAATACAACGAAGGTCATGAGATTGCAAATCATACTTATACTCATCATCCAAAAACAACGCTCTCTAAATTAGAATTAGAGTTAAAACAAACGGATGACTTAATTTTTAGTATAACGGGTTATCGTCCAGAGCTGTTCCGTCCAGTAGAAGGGCAATACACCGATCAAATGATTCAAAGTGTTGTAAAAAAAGGGTACCAAGTGGTGATGTGGTCTTGGCATCAAGATACCGAGGATTGGAAAAGTCCTGGAGTGCATCGTATAGAAAAAAAAGTATTAAATAATGTAGAGCCAGGGAATATCATTTTATTTCATGATGGTGGGGGAAATCGAAGTCAAACAGTTAAAGCTTTAGAAAAAATTATTGAGGAGCTCCAAAAACAAGATTATGTCTTTGTTACGGTGTCAGAACTCATAAAGATAAACAATAAACAAGAAAAATAGGTTTTTAAGAAGCTGTACCTTTAATGTACTAACGGCAATACTAGAGTCTAGAATGTTTAATGCGCGACCTGCCCATCCGTCTAACTTTTCAACGAGCAATTATTTAATAGAACAAAAAAGGTGAATATTACTCCAAATGCACCCCAAAACAATGCTATAATATACTAAAGTTATAAGTAATACAAATTCGAAACCTAATAAACGTTGATTTATCTAGGGCTAGTATTAAAATATTATACATTGCTAAATGGATTGGGTTTTGGTCAAAAAACACACCACCAAAATGGCTCTCATAGTGAGAGCTTTTTTGTATGAAAACGGAAAGAGGGATATGACATGGAGCAATACCTTACTTTGTGTAAACATATTATGAATAGTGGAGTTACAAAAGGAGATCGGACCGGAACTGGTACAAAAAGCGTTTTCGGTTATCAAATGCGCTTTGATCTGTCAGAAGGATTTCCTCTTCTTACCACAAAAAAGACGGCATTTCGTTTAGTAGTCAGCGAGCTACTATGGTTTTTAAAAGGTGATACAAATGTCAAAACACTTATACAAGCTAATAATCATATTTGGGATGAATGGGCGTTTGAAAAATGGGTAAACAGTGAAGAATATACGGGACCTGACATGACAAATTTTGGTGTTCGGGCAGCAAAGGATCCGGAATTTAAAAATGTTGTGCAACAGCAAATGGATCTATTCTGCGAAAAGATATTATCGGAAGATGCATTTGCAGAAGAATTTGGTGACTTAGGTCCAGTCTATGGCCGTCAATGGAGATCTTGGCCGACGATGGATGGTCAAACGATTGACCAATTGCGTAATGTTATAGAGCAGATTAAAGTAAATCCAGACTCTAGAAGACATATCATTACTGCATGGAACCCGGCAGAGGTAGATGAAATGGCTTTACCACCATGTCACGCCTTTATGCAATTTTATGTTGCAAATGGCAAGTTATCTTGTCAGCTCTATCAGCGTAGTGCGGATGTATTTTTAGGAGTTCCCTTTAATATTGCCTCATATGCTTTATTAACACATTTAATAGCTAAAGAATGCCATTTAGAAGTTGGAGAATTTGTACATACTTTAGGAGACGCTCATTTGTATGTAAATCATATGGAACAGGTGACAACTCAATTGGAAAGAGAGCCGCGTGCATTGCCACAACTTCTATTGAACGACCAAAAAGAGTCTATTTTTGATTTTGAAATAGAAGATATTGCCTTAGAGGGTTATGATCCGCATCCGCGAATTAAGGCACCAATTGCCGTATAAAATTAGAGGAGGAAACAAATGATTTCACTAATTGTTGCACATGATCCTAATCGAGTAATTGGATTTGAAAACAAAATGCCTTGGTATATTCCAGGTGATCTTGCTTACTTTAAAAAAACAACGATGGACAAAGCCATTGTAATGGGAAGAAATACATTTGAATCCATCGGGCGAGTGCTACCAGGACGGAAAAATATTATCGTCTCGAGAAATCTCGATTATAAAATTGAGGGTGCTGAGGTAGTGACAGACCTAGTTGAGGCAATTGAAATAGCCTCTGCTCATCATGAAGAAGTAATGGTAATTGGGGGTGAACAAATTTTTCGAGCTGTTTTACCTAAAGCAGATAGACTTTATATAACTTTTATCCAACAAAGTTTTGAAGGAGATACTTATTTCCCGCCATATGGTGATGACTGGGTGTTAGTTGAAACAACGGAAGATATGAAAACGCCAGATGGTATTACTTATGCTTATTTGGTTTATGAACGAAAGGTTAGTGAATAATTTGTTTTCGAGTCTAAGAACTTTTGGATTTTTGTTTGGATATTTACCAGTTTCTTTATCTAAATTAATAACTATTAAAAAGCAAAAGAATATGATTACTACGGAGCAATATGATCGACTTGTTCATCGTGTGCCTCAATTATGGTCAAGTGGAATTCTACAAAGAACGAAAAGTACTTTCAGATTTCAAGGGGAAGAAAATCTTCCAAGTGGACCTGTGTTGTTTATTTCCAACCATGAAGGGAATTTCGATATTCCAAGTTTACTAGCGTATATTCCCAAACCTTTCGGATTCATATCGAAAATAGAAGTAAAAAAACTTCCCATTATCTCGCAGTGGATGGAAGAAATGAATTGTGTATTTTTAGATAGGTCCAATCGAAAAAGTTCCTATCAGTCAATTGAGGATACTGTGAACATTTTAAAAAAGGGGCACTCTATTTTAATCTTCCCAGAAGGTACAAGAAGCAAGGGAGGAGAAGTAGGGGATTTTAAATCAGGATTTGTACGAATTGCAAAAATGGCCAATGTTCCAATTGTTCCAATAGCCATATATGGCACTTCAAACATTATGGAAAAAAATAATAATAAAATTTGTCCTGCTAACGTTCAAATAAGCGTGTTACCCACATACACTGTAGAGAATATTGCCCACAATGAACCGAGCAAAATTATAGAGGATTTACACACAATCATTGCTAAAGAAATCGATTTTATGAGTTCAGCTATCAAATAGTTTACAGAACACCAGTATTCTTCTTATAATAGTAATAAGTAGGAAGGGAAGGGATAGCATATGCCGAAAGTTCATATAGTAACTGATTCTACAGCGGATTTAACATCAGCCCTGATAGAACAATATAATATACATGTAGTACCTTTGACTATTCATATTGATGGTGAATCATATATCGACGGAGTAGATATAAACCCAGAGGAATTTTTAGAAAAAATGGCGACATCTAAAGAACTGCCAAAATCATCGCAGCCATCATCAGGAGTGTTTAAAGAATTATACGACGAGCTAGGTAAAAATGGTGATCAAATTATCTCTATACATATGACTGGTGGCATGAGTGGAACTGTCAAATCAGCACAAGCAGCTGCTGAAATGTCAACTGCAGATGTTACTGTAATCGATTCGAAATTTATATCGTTTGCATTACTATTTCAAGTGGAAGAAGCAGCTAGAATGGCTTCCAATGGCGAGACAAAAGAAGCAATCATTCAAAAAGTGGAAGATATTCGTAGCAAGTCTGATTTATTTGTAGTCGTAGATACTTTGGATAACCTTGTTAAAGGTGGACGAATTGGAAAAGGAAAGGCAATGCTCGGTTCATTACTTTCTATTAAACCAATTGCAAGCTTAGCGGGTGGTGAGTATACACCGATTGCAAAAGTAAGAAGTCATAAACAAGTTGTTAATTACTTATTTGACCGGTATATAGCTGATACAAAAGGGAAAGTGGTCAAAGCAGTAGGTATTTCGCATGCAAATGGGTTTTCTATGGCGACTCCTTTGATGAATTTAATAAAGGAGTCAGGTTTTTTAGACATCCAAGTTTCGTTTACCTCTCCCGTTATTAGTACGCATACAGGACCAGGAGCAATTGGATTTATGTATATGACTGAATAGGTAAAAGGCAGAGGGCAGGGAAGCGTATTTTTCCCTGCTTTTGTTTTACCAAAAGGGGTTTCTGCAAATGAGATATTTAATAATTATTATAAGCGTTATCTTTCTAGTAGGATGTAATTCCAATGATATGGTGGAGGTTAGCTTTTCGGAAAAACAGGATGTGCTTTTTGAAGATTATGTTATTCCTTTTCAGTTCTTCCCGAGAACGATAGAAGTCGTTGGGCTGGGAGATTCTTTAACACAAGGAGTTGGAGATGAGTTAAAGAGGGAAGGATACTTTGGAAGGCTCCAGCAACATTTTTCACAATATAATGGAATAGAAGCTGTAGATTTAACCAATACTGCAAAAAGAGGGCGCAGAAGTGATCAACTATTAAAAATGTTAAAAGCTGGAGATATTGATCATCATATCCGGAAAGCTCATTTAATTACTTTAACTATTGGTGGAAATGACATCATGAAAGTAATAAAAAAAGATTTGTTTAATTTGAAAGTAGAGGCTTTTGAAAAGGAATTAAATAAATTCGAAAAGAATTATGAACAGATTCTTGATGAGATTAGGGAGATTAATAGTACTGCCCCAATTATCATCATGGGTTTATATAATCCTATTACGATTGTTACAGATGAGAAATCTGAATTTGATTTAATTTTAAATAATTGGAATGAAGCTATCGAAGAGATGGCTGAAGATGATATGAATGCTTGTTTTATACCAATCGATCATCTTTTCGTAACAAATACAAATTTGGTTTATCATACAGACTTTTTCCATCCCAATAGCAAGGGATATCAGCTTGTTATAGATGAAATAGTTAGCTCAATGCAAGATTGTGGTTTAATAGATGAGGATAACAGGGAATTGTTGTTTTAGGGAGTTGATGGATTGAATAAGTGGAAAATCGCGTTTTTTTTATTAGTACTACTTTTGATCGGCAGTATTGGAACTGTTGTTTATTGGATAACAGCTCCTGTTGAGTCTGTATGGATAGAGGAAACAAACACACCAGCAGAAGGAAATGTGTTAACTGTAAACGCTACGAAAGAGGATTTTCAAGCTATTGCCAATACTTATCTTAAAAAGGCGATGGGAGATAAGCCTCTTCCCCTTCAAATATCAGTGGATGATCAAATTGTTTTGTCATCAGAGTTCACTGCTTTTTCTATTAACTTGCCGGTAAGAATGTTTTTTGAACCATATGTAGAAGAGAATGGAAATATTCGTTTAGAGCAATCTTCCGTCGAAATTGGACGATTAAGTTTGGATCCCGAAACCATTTTAAAGCTTCTGAGAGATTCGATTGAGCTTCCAAAATGGATGGTGGTAGATCCAGAAAAAGAAGAAGTCCTCATTCAATTATCTGATATTCCCATGGACTCTGGAGTTGGAGTTCGAGCAAAAGAGTTGAATTTAGCAGAGGATATCATTACGCTTGAGATTGTAATACCGAAAGAATAGGAGGCAAAACAATGGAAAAAGCAACTTTTGCGGGCGGCTGTTTTTGGTGTATGGTGAAGCCTTTTGATTCGTACGATGGAATTGAAAAAGTAATCTCAGGATATACGGGTGGACATGTACCTAATCCGACATACGAACAAGTTTGTTCTAATGCAACTGGACATTATGAAGCAGTACAAATCACTTTTGACCCAGCTATTTTTTCATATGATCGTTTATTAGAAATTTTTTGGCTGAATATAGATCCAACTGATGACAATGGTCAATTTTTTGACCGAGGATCATCTTATCAAACTGCTATTTTTTATCATACAGAAGAGCAAAAAGAAAAAGCAATCGCTTCTAAGGATGCTTTGGATGCTTCAGGGAAATTTAAAGCTAAAATTGCAGTGAAAATACTACCTGCCGCGGAGTTTTACCCTGCAGAGGAGTATCATCAAGATTATTATAAGAAAAACCCTGCACACTATAATGGCTATTTTACGGGATCAGGGAGAGCGGCATTTGTGGAAAGTATAAAGGAGGGGCTATAAATGAAAGAGAATTTAACAGAAATGCAATTTTATGTAACCCAACAAAATGGTACGGAGCCTCCATTTCAAGGTGAGTATGATCAGCATTTTGATGAAGGCATATATGTAGACATAGTATCTGGCAAACCTCTTTTCCATTCAAAAGATAAATATGATGCAGGTTGTGGTTGGCCAAGCTTTACTCGACCTATTGAAGAACATGAGGTTTTAGAGAAGTTTGATGATACCCATGGCATGAGAAGAGTAGAAGTGCGTAGTAAAACTGCAGACTCTCATCTTGGACATGTGTTCCCGGATGGACCTAAGGAAGAAACTGGGCTACGGTACTGTATCAATTCTGCAGCACTACGATTTGTACCAAAGGAAAAATTAGCTGAAGAAGGCTATGAAGAGTATAGTAGATTATTTTAATAAATGAATAACTAAAAAGGAAGTGGGGAATCCACTTCCTTTTTTTAGTTAAAGTAACAAGTTTTCGCGTGTATTTTGGGTTCCCGTTAATCAACCAATAGTACCGCTATGATCTCCGTTTAAGGTAGTTAACGGAACGGAAGACTAAGAGCATTATCTTTCGGTTTGTACTACCTAAATTAGTGAAATTGCATTTTCGAAAGCTTCCTCAATGAATAAGAAAGTATTTTTTCTCTTGTTATCCGAAATGGACTTACCTGTTTCGAGGAGTTGTAGAAGGGTGACCGGACAGGCAAACGCCATAAAATTACCAAAAAAAAGAGATGCTGGTTCGTTGTGACGTCCGTCACAATCAAACTAGCATCTCTAAAAATTTTCTTTCAGTAATCATTAGCAACCGTCTGTCTAAAGCCTTCGAGAACGATTGAATTAGGATCGTCTGGTCTTTTGGGGGTAACGAAATTATAGTTTGAATTCATTTACTACTTTACTTAATTCATCTGCTTGGTGCGATAATTCCACAGCAGATGCATTAATTTCTTGCATTGCAGCAGATCCTTGTTCAGCAGCAGCAGCGGACGTTTCCGTGTTGGATGCTGTATTTTCGGCAATTTGCGTTACTTCTATAAAAGATGCAGCAACTTCTTGACTAAAGTTTAGTGTTTCTTCGATTTGTTTTACCATCTTATCGATGATGGAAATAGTTTCATTTGTTTGATTCATAATTTGGTCTAGTGAAGTATTCGTTTCGTTTGCAACTTCAACTCCGCGAATTACACTTTCGACACCTTCTTTATTTTGTTTAACAATAGAAGTAACTTCAGTTTGTATAGAAGTTACAATGCCAGTAACTTCTTTTGCAGCCTTCTGGGATTGTTCCGCTAACTTTCTAACCTCATCAGCAACAACGGCAAATCCTCTGCCATGTTCTCCTGCACGAGCAGCTTCAATTGCAGCATTTAATGCTAGAAGATTTGTTTGTTCTGCAATAGCTGTTATCGTTTTTATAATGGATGTAATTTCGTGAGATTTGATACCAAGTGATTCTACAGTTTGAGTCGTATTAGCCATTGTTTCTTCGATACTCATCATTACGTTGGATGAATGCTGTACAGATTCTCCACCTTTTTGAGCAGCTTCAATCATGTGATCGGTAGCTTGTTTAACTGATTGCGCATCATTGTTTAAGTACCTTGTTGCTTCTTCTAATGAATTCATCTTTTGAATTGCTTCCGTCATACTTCTTAATGTTTGATCACTACCGACAGCAATTTCGTTGGTAGAATCAGCAATAGATTGTATCGTTAAGGCGGTTTCGTCTGAGGAAGCCATTAATTCTTGACCACTAGCCGAGACGTTTACGGTAAGCTCTCTCACTCTTCTTACAAGGTCTGCTATGGATGATATTAATACATTCGTACTCATAGCTATCTCGGAAAATTCATCTTTTGATCTAACTTTTACTCGTCTAGTTAAATCTCCACCAGCTTGAGCAATATCTAATATAGAGCGGTTTATAGCATTAGTACTCCGCTTAATAGAATAGAAAAGGAAAATACCAAATGACAAAGTAAGTATGACAGAAAAAACAGTAAGTGCTATGAATAATATAAGTGATGTATTATTTTCTTTTTTTAACAAAGCAATTTGCTCAATGTTTTTCTTCTCCAGAATTTCATTCATTGCAGCGATATGTACATCCACATAATTCATCGCAGTTTTACCATTTCCTGTATTGACTAACTTTTGTGCTGCCTCTATACCTTGTTCATCACGAATTTTGATTACTCGTTCTGAGTATCCTAAGTATGTTGTGAAAAATTGATCAATTGATTGTAATTTTTGTGATTCTTCTGGACGATTTTTATATGTTTCTGTTAATTGTTTAATATGTGTAATAGTTGAGTCTTTATATTTTTTATAGCTTGCCATATAATTTTGCTTACCGGTAATAATATAACTTTGTTCTGCATTGGCAAGTTGAGCTATTTCGGTCGCAATCTGATTGACCATCATCTGCTCTTTTATATCCACATTTGTAAATTTCTCTAGAGCTTGTTGAGCAGAGAACATTTTGGTAGAGGTCAGTACAAGCATTAATATTAAAATAATGATAAGAACGGTGAATATTATTAATACTCGCCCTCGTATGGATTGTAAGAAACTCCCTTTGGATGTATCATTATTATCTAATTTATTATCCTTTTTCTTTAATCTTTTAAAAAGAGATAAAGGATTTTCCCGTTTAGCTTTTTCTTTACTCGTTCGATTTCTTTTTATAGAGGGGAATTTCAAGGATTTCAAATTCCTGGTAGTATTACTTCTCAATCAGACCAATCCTTTCAATATGTCAAACTATTATCATTTTTAAGTTTACTTGTTTTAGTTTGAATTATCTACATTTTTTTATTTTTTTATAAGTCTTCAGGACTAAAGGAGGGAAATTTTATGAGACAATCGTTTTATTTATTTGCATTAAAGTATCGTGGGGGTCAAAAGGATGATGAAAAGGCAGTATTTGCTAATAGTATGTTTAATCACCACGATTTTCCAAAAGCAGAAACTTCTTTCGATAAAGTTTCGTTGTATATTGAAGAGCTAGCAGATCCGAATATGCCTGCAACTGTATTTGATGAAATATGGGAGTATTATATAGAGGATTCTAAGTAGCAAGTTCATTGCAATTATAGGAAAAAAACGGTATCATTAAGCCGAAACGTATTAGAAATGAGGTTAATTAAATGAGTATTCATATTAATGCTAAAAAAGGTGAAATTGCAGACACAATCCTATTACCTGGAGATCCACTACGTGCGAAGTATATTGCGGAAACATTCTTAGAAGATGTTGTCCAGTATAATGAGGTTCGTAACATGTTTGGATATACGGGAACTTATAAAGGAAAACGTATTTCTGTACAAGGTACAGGAATGGGAGTGCCATCTATATCTATTTATGTTACAGAATTGATGAATGAGTATGATGTACAAAAGTTAATCCGAGTTGGAACTTGTGGTGCAATCCAAAAAGATGTGAAAGTGCGTGACGTAATTCTTGCTCAAAGTGCATCTTCAGATTCATCTATGAACAAAGTTCTTTTGGATGATATAAGTTTTGCTCCAACAGCTGACTTTGACTTACTGTATAAAGCATATAATGCAGGCAAAGAAGCTGGATTGAATTTAAAAGTTGGGAATGTATTTACAGCTGATTTATTCTACAATGAGAACGCACAAAATGAGAAGTGGGCGGACTACGGAGTTCTTGCTGTAGAAATGGAGACAGCAGCTCTTTATACACTTGCGGCTAAATTTGGACGTCAAGCATTATCTGTTTTAACAGTTAGTGATCATATTATCACGGGAGAAGCAACTTCTTCTGAAGAGCGTCAAACAACGTTCAATGATATGATTGTAGTTGCATTAGAAGCTGCAATTCAAGACTAACAACTACTATTAGCTTTGAATAAGATAACAATCATAAATAGACTGTCATCTATATGACAGTCTTTTTTAAAATAATACGATGACTTAAAATATTAAATATTACATACATTATTTAAAGAAGTTTTTTGAAAAGGGTGAAGGATTTGGACGAACAAAAACAAAATAACGAAGAAGAATTTACAGAAATAAAACCAGCATCCAAATATATTAAAATGAAACCATTTGTTTTCCTATTAACTATTTTTGCCCTTGTTGTAGCAACAGCAGCTGTTACCTTGATTGCGTTAACATGGGGGGATGAAAAAGTTGTAAATGTAAATGCAGGTGATAAGAGCGAGCGATCTGAGTTCTCTAAATTGTATTTGGCTTACGATAAATTAGAAGAAGAATATTATAAAGAAGTTGATGAAGAAGCTGTGATTAATGGCGCTATTAACGGGATGATTGATGCTTTAGAAGATCCATATTCCGATTATATGAACCAGGATGAGGCTTCTCAATTCAATGAAAATATTTCTTCGAGTTTTCAAGGGATAGGTGCAGAGATTCAAGAAGTAGACGGAGTTATTAACATCGTGTCACCTATTAAAAACTCGCCTGCTGAAAAAGCAGGGTTGATGCCAAATGATAAAGTTATGGCAGTAGATGGAAAAGATATTAAAGGATTTAGTGCTTCCGAAGCAGTATTACTTATTCGTGGTAGTAAAGGGACAGAAGTAACTCTATCTATACAACGTGGTACTAATGCTGTAATGGATGTAACAATTGTCCGTGACGATATTCCAATTGAAACGGTATATGCAGAAATGTTGGATGATCAAGTGGCGCATATTATTATATCGAGTTTTTCAACAAACACATATGATGAGTTGTTAAAAGCGATTGATGCCATGGAAAAAGAGGGCATGAAAGCGTTAGTACTTGATGTTCGTCAAAATCCAGGAGGTTTACTATCTTCTGCGATAGATATTTCTAATCTCTTTGTAGAAGAAGGAAAGAACTTACTGCAAATTGAAATTCAGGATAACAAAGAGGTTACAGTAGCTACCGATGGAACTCGTATCAAAGTACCTGTTACATTAATCATTGATGAAGGTAGTGCTTCAGCTTCAGAAATATTGGCTGGTGCCTTAAGTGAATCTGCAAATGTACCATTAGTAGGCTTAAATTCTTTTGGTAAAGGGACTGTACAAACAGTAAATGATTTACCGGATGGTTCTAATATTAAAATTACAACTGCTAAGTGGTTAACGCCAGAAGGAAACTGGATTCATGAAAAAGGGATTCTTCCAGATCATGTTGTGGAATATCCATCCTATGCTATGTTACCGCCTCTAGATACTACTGTAACATTGAAAACTAACCAATCCTCCGAAGCAGTTCAAACTGCTGAAGAAATGTTAAAGGCAGTTGGATATGATGTAGGTGAAGTAGATGGTAACTATGACGCACAGATGAATGCTGCTGTGAAGAAGTTCCAGACCGACAACAAACTTAAAGTTTCTGGTGATATAGATGGCGATACTTCTTATCAATTGATGAATTTACTTAGAGAGAAAATTTTAGAAGAAGATCCTCAGTTGTTAAAAGCGCAAGAAGTTGTGAAAGATTTGTTAAACAAATAAAGAGTTGGATGAAAGCTGGCCTATACGGTCAGCTTTTTCAACGAGATTAAGGGAGTTTAAAATTATGAAGGATGTCTATTTACTTAGTGGGTTTTTAGGAAGTGGGAAAACTTCTTTATTGTCACATTTAATCGAACAAATGAAAGAAAAGGGTTTAAAGCCAGCAGTAATCATGAATGAATTAGGAAAATTACCATTTGATAGTCGATCTGTGGATGAAGATGTTCCTATTAAAGAGATGTTAGAAGGATGTATATGCTGTACAGGTTCTGAAAAAATGGAGGCACAGTTGCAAATGTTATTAGAGGGAGAAGTGTTTGATGTCCTCTTAATCGAAACTACTGGTGCAGCTCATCCAGTCGAAGCAATGGATGCCGTGTTATCCCCTTATTTTGCAAATAGATTAAATATGAAGGGTATTATTACAGTAGCAGATAGTAAAAGATGGCTTGAGCGTGACAAAATGACCCCTCAAACACGTATGTTATTTATGGAGCAGATAAAACATGCGCATTTAATACTCGCAAATAAAATAGACCTTCTTTCTGAAGATGAAGTAGCTACGGTAACGATGCAAATTCAAGGTTTTAATAGACACGCTCCTATTATTCAGACTTCTAACGCAAAATTGCCATTGAATATGATTACAGGTCTAGAAGCAACTTATCATGGTCAAGAAGTTAAACAAGCGGCAATAGGTAAGCAACTGACCTTATCCTCCCGCTTACATACTTTTTCGGAGCCAGTGGAAAAAGAAGTGTTCGAACAATGGGTAAAAGAACTCCCAGATACCGTCTATCGTATGAAGGGTTATGTACCATTAGTAGGCTATAAAAACCCTTTTCTGTTTCAGTATGCATATGGTATGGTGCAATGGTTACCAGAATATATAAAAATGGAGCCACAGATTGTAATCATTGGAGATCAGGTAGAAGCAATCACTGTAATTGGAAATACGCCAAATGATTAGTGCGTTTCAGTTACTCTACCAAAATCGTCACTCCGTTGATAATATACAAACTGTTGAAGAGGTTAGAACTATTATTCGGTCTGAGTTATTGGACGAATTTACTCATCCTAGAGCTAGGGTATCTATTCAACAGAAGTATAAATTGGCACTCGATCGTATTAGTAATAGTACGCTATCGGTCAGTAAACAACAGATGGTGATTGAACTGTATAACGAAGAATATAAAAAACTGTCAACCGATTGTAAAAGCTAATATTTTAGCATAGTGGATAAGTTATCCATAAATCTTTGCTAGACTTGTAGATTTTAAAGAAAAAAATATTCTATTGGATTCATTGGTATATTTTATGTGAAAATTTCATTCAATTTTGTGTTTACAATAGGGGAGCACAAAAGAAGGAGGAAATGAAACATGAATAAAAAACATACGATTATGGCTGGAGTATTAGCTAGTGGATTATTAATCTCTGCCAGTACAGCTAGCGCATCTATGAATACTGGGTTTTCACCAACTACTTCCGTGGCAAAAACATCCGTTGTATTTAATGGGGAAGTTCCAAAAAATCTTTCTTATAAAGTAAAATGGAATTACAATATGCAGTTATCATTTGCAAAGCTTCTAAATCTTAAGGATGTTTCTAAGATTAATATAGGCCAAGTAGTGAACAAACCAGTAGCTAAAGAAGATGAAAAACAAACAGAAGAAAAAGCACCGGTTCCTGTAGTGGAAAAACCAGCAGAACCAGCTAAAAAACCAGAAGTGGTAACTCCAGCTAAACCAGCTGAAGAAAAACCTGTAGTAAAAGAACCAGTTCAAGAAAAGCCAGTTGTTAAAGAACCGGTAAAAGAAACTCCTGCAGTACAAGAACCTACAGTTCAAAAACCTGCAGTACAACAACCAGCACCTACAGTAAAAGAACCTGTAGTGCAAAAACCAACAACTGAAGTGAAAGAAGAGGTTAAAGTTACTTCTGAAATTCAGCAAGTGGTGAATTTAACTAACCAAGAACGTGCTAAAGCAGGGTTGAAAGCACTTCAAATCGATACAAAACTTACCCAGTCTGCACAAGCAAAATCTCAAGATATGAAAAATAAAAATTATTTCTCACATACAAGCCCAACTTACGGTTCACCATTTGATCAAATGAAATCAATGGGAATTACGTATAAATCGGCTGCAGAAAATATCGCAATGGGTCAACGTAATGCAGCTGAAGTTGTAGACGCGTGGATGAAATCTCCTGGTCATAAAGCTAATATTATGAACGGCTCATTTACACATATTGGCGTAGGTTTATCAGATAGTGGTTATTATTGGACACAGCAATTTATCGGTAAATAATTAACACACAAAAAAGCGACGCCTATGCGTCGCTTCAGTTTGACGACAAAGGTATTTTTATAAATGGTTATGAATAGTAAATAAATATTCATAAGGGTTTTATTCATCCTATTAAAAGTAAGATATTGAATACTCTATTGGAACTGTTTATAAGGCAAGGTCCACCACGAAGACTCCTATGGGATAGCTTGAGCTGAAGACCCCGCAGGAAGGACATTGGTCGAACTTTGTTTGACCAATGTCTTTGCGACGAGTAACCGCAGGAGCATATGTTTTTAGTAGTGACGAGGAGGCTGAAGCCAAGCCCACGGAAAGCGAAGTGGTGGGCATTGCCGAGTTTAATATTCAACTCTATACATCTAAAATTAAGTTTGTCTACAGTCTAAAGCGACGCCTATGCGTCGCTTTTTGTGTATGTATTATTTGATGCGTCTGAGTATCGTTTTATTATACGAACAGTTACTTGCAGTTCACTGAAGGTTCACAAACGTTGCTCCACACGTTACTTACTATTCGTGGATATTGACTTGGGAAAAGTGGAACCTTAGGGATATACATCGGAGCTGTGCACTTTTACTTCATTTTCTTCTGTAAATAAACAAGTCTTATCGTAAGTGTGATAGCCCCTATAGATAATCCTACAATCAATCCAATCCAATATCCAAAGCGCTCAAACGACGTATAATTGGCTAGAATATAACCGGTTGGTAAGCCAATAATCCAATAGGAAATAATCGCCATGATAAAGGTGATCGTCACATCTTTATAACCACGTAATGCTCCTTGGACAGGCGCTTGAATCGCATCAGACAATTGGAACAATGCGGCAAAGAAGAAAAACTGAACGGTCAATTCGATTACATACTTATCATTCGTATATACAGAGGCTATTTGTTCTCTAAATAACAACAATATCGAAATAGAAACTAAGCTAAAGCAAATCGCTGTTGCAACACTCAACCAACTATAGGTCCTAGCATCAGCGAATCGATTTGCCCCTATTTCATGACCGACTAGAATAGTTGCCCCCATGGCAATGCTAAGAGGGACCATATAAAGCAGTGAAGTAAAATTCATCGCTATTTGATGAGCGGAAATAACCTCGGTTGAATATACACTCATTAGAATGGTAACTGCAGAAAATATAGTGGTTTCTGCAAATAGAGATAAACCTATCGGCACTCCAATCTTCATGAGCATCCGTATTTTCACTAAAGAGGGTTTAGTCCATCTGTGAAAGATTTGTAATTCTGCAAATGGGTTACTCCGAAGTACGATAATAATGGCGATCAGCAATATAAGCCAGTATGTAATTGCCGAGGCAAGTCCTGCTCCGACTCCCCCTAACTCTGGTAAGCCCAATTTACCGTAAATAAGTAGGTAATTTAAGACAATATTAATGGGAGCAGATACTAAGATGATAAACATAGACACTCTTGTTTTCCCTAATGCATCGATAAACGACCGTAAAACGCTATACAAAAATAACGGAATTAGTCCAATGCACAACATCAATAAATATTTCTTTGCTACGATGCGTACACTAGCTTCAAGAGGTATTAAATTTAGTACAGGGTCAATGACTAGGAAAATACCTACAAAAACAACGATTGCAAGCAATATTCCAATATAAAAACCCTGATGAACAAAGGTACGTACATCTTTCTTCTTTTTTGCTCCGATTAATTGTGCTACAATTGGCGTAATGCCTATTAATATACCGGTTAAGGCGGTATATACAGGCACCCATAAAGAGGAACCTATAGAAACACCAGCTAAATGGGTAATGCTATATTTACTTGTCATCAGGATATCAAAGAAGGTCATCAAATAGAGTGCAATTTGCGTGATTAATATGGGTAAAACGATCTTAATCATATACTTACTTTTTTCTGGTAGAGTTCTCATTTCGTGCATGTTGGCATACATCCTTTAAAGTTATAAATTAGTTAGGAGATTATTAATGAATAATAACACAATAGTATTAACGGGTGGAGGGACGGCTGGTCATGTTTCGTTAAATGAAGCCATAATACCCGAGTTAATAAAGAAAAAATACGATATCCATTATATTGGTTCTTATAATGGAATAGAAAAAACAATTATCGGGGATAAATTCCCTAATATTCCGTATCACCCTATTTCTAATGGGAAGTTAAGACGTTACTTTTCCATAAAAAACTTTTCTGATCCATTTAAAGTGTTGTATGGAACAATGCAGGCCATTACTGTGCTAAAAAAAGTAAAGCCTTCTGTTGTATTTTCTAAAGGAGGTTTTGTATCTGTACCGGTTGTACTGGCAGCGAAGCTTTCCAATATACCAGTTGTCATTCATGAATCAGATTTAACTCCAGGGCTTGCCAATAAAATTGCATCGTCATTTGCAGAACATATTTTTACTGTATTCGAAGAGACAATTAAGCATTTACCGGCAAACAAGGCTTCATCTATTGGAGCGATACTGCGTCCTGATTTATTTCATGGTGATGAAAAAATTGCAGAACAGTTAACCGGCTTCGATGCATCAAAAGAAACAATTATTGTCATGGGTGGTAGTCAAGGCTCTGCAAAGATCAATGAAGTAATCAAACAGAATATTGAGCAATTGACAAAAAGATTTCAAGTTATTCATCTATGTGGAAAAGGCAATAAAGATGAGCTATTAGTCGGGAAACCGAACTATATCGCTTTTGAATATGTAACCAATGAATTACCACATTTAATGAAAATATCTAATTATGTAATTAGCCGAGCTGGTTCGAACTCTATATTTGAGTTTTTGGAACTGAAAAAACCGATGTTACTTATTCCTTTATCCGTTCATGCGAGTAGAGGAGATCAGGTTTTAAACGCTAAATATTTTGAGAAAAAAGGATTTGCTTCTATATTAGAAGAGGAAGATCTTACAGCTACAACTTTTATGGACTCTTTTAATCGACTTGTAGATGAAAAAGAAGAAATGATTGATCGTATGTTCGAGGTTAATGCTTCTAAAACACCTGAACAATTTGTTGACCTATTATTAACTTACCAAAAATAAACAACTCCCGTCACTTTGTGAAGTGACGGGAGTTGTTTTACATTGCTTGTTCTTCTTCGTTTTCTTGTTGCATTAGTACTAAGTGGAACAAATCTTTCGGTATATAGTAAAGATCAAATACTTCTTCTGTCTTGTTAACCTCTGCATAGATAGAAGGATGAGATTCATTGGCTTTTAATGCATATCTAAGTTTTTCTGTTGCACGAATACTTTTACTATTACTTTTTCGAATACGTAAAAAAACAGTTTGTATATCTAATTCAAAGAAAATTTCCTGCAAAAATTGTTCTTTAGCTTTTTTATTGTAACCAAGACCTTGAAACGAACTGCCAATCCAAGTACCTAAAAATCCTGCTCCATCTTCTACATCAAACAGATTTATAGTGCCAATTGGTTGGCCAAAATCACTAATAATAGTACGAGAAATAACAGTTCCTTTTTCTTCTTCTTCCATTAACTGTTTGGTCATAAACCAATACTCGTCAGCAGAATTTGCTTTTTGACGTACGAAAGGCAAAATGGTTGGATCTGACATTAGTTCATAAAGAGATGTACATTCAAATAAATCTCGTTTTTTTATCAAAAAAAGCGCCCCCTAAAAGAACCCATAAATGAGCATAGTCATCCTAGTTCCCCTGAAATTTTTCACTTCAACGTGCATAAAAAATTTCGGGGTAGGAATCGAACCTACTAGGACCAGCTCAAAACTGGTGGCGCACCATTTGCCTTCCCTCGGCAAAGCGAACTTTGCCTTATAAAATTATTTGCATTAATAATATACTAATTTTTTTTGGTTTTGCATAGTAGAAAGTATTTTAAAAATAATTAAATTTTTGTAAAAATTTTTTCAATTAATAGATGAAAGATACTTGTAAGTTTCTACATAAATACATATGATTAATATAGCAAAGTATAGAACTCGATTGGAGCTTTTAAAATAGATGTCTAAGTCCTTTTTAAACCATACTCAATTCCATTTATTATATGATTTATCTGATGAATATGTGTTCTTTATGAGAAAAGAAGATTCTACTTATGTATATGAGTTTATCAATAAAAAAGCAGCTGAACTTTTTTCAGAGAATCCGATAGGGAAAACCTTAGATGAATGCTTTAGTGAATTTCATAACAAAACGATTATTCAACAATATAATCGTGCGTGTGCTCAAAAAGGGTCTGTTTGCTACCAGGATCATCATTGTGTACAAAGTGGAACACATATAAACGAAACAACTGTAATTCCTATTTTTGATAATGGAAACACTTATATTCTCGCAATGACTAGAGAAGTTTCACGAACACAAGATTTAAGAGAATCTACTTATCTTTTAGAGACGTATCGAGAAGCTATCAATGAAGTTGCACTTGTTGCCATGACCAATCAAAAAGGAATAATTGAAGTAGTAAACGATTTGTTTGAAAAGACTACGGGGTTTAAAAAGGAAGAAGTAATCGGGAAATCCTTTCACGTGTTAAATTCTAACTATCATGATGAATCTTTTTTTAAGGACATGTGGGACACCATCAGTAATGGACATATTTGGAATGGTCAAATACGTAATCGAACGAGAAACGGCTCTTTTTTCTGGGTAAATGCTATTGTTGTACCTATAAAAGATGATTTAGGGGAAATTGAAAAGTTCTTAACGGTACAATTTGATAATACAGAAAAGAATCGTATGTTAAAGGATTTACGCCATATTGAACGGTCCTTTAAGTTAATCACGGAGTATTCAAATGATTTAATTGCTATTACGGATGCAGATGGATACTTGCTTTATTCCTCACCTAGTCATGAAACTATTTTAAATTACGATAAAGAAGAGTTACTTGGTAGTTATTACTTTAATCTTATCGCTGATCAAACGGAAGCTGTGAATTTCGCCAAGATAAAAATGTTAGATAATTTTCGATTAGAACTTCTCCTTAAAAAAAAGGATGGAAAGTCGATTTGGACTGATACTTCTGTGACGTCCGTGGAGAGTACAGTAGACGATTGTAAAGAAAAGTCGTTTGTTATAGTATCTCGTGAAATAACAGAAAAGAGAGCTTTACAAAACCAACTAAAGTTTATGGCTTATCATGATAGTTTAACTAGTCTACCAAATAGACGTTCCTTTTATGAAGATCTTCCTGAATATATTTCTTCCGCTTGTTCAGCGTTTCCGAATGTAGGCTTACTATATATAGATGGTGATAATTTTAAGGCTATAAACGATCAATATGGGCATGATATAGGGGATCAGTTTCTAACTTATTTCGCTGAAAAGCTTCAAATAAGCTTGGACTATAAGTTTAATGTATATCGTATCGGTGGAGACGAATTTGTCATAATTGTTGATCAGATCAACGACTATGTAAATGGTAGAAGCAATGGTTTGGATAAAATTATTCAATCTATACAAGAAAACTTACGTAAAGGCTGGACAATAGATGACTTTTACTTTTCACCTACCTCTTCTATAGGAGTTGCTATGTTCCCAGATGATGGCTCATCAGTAGACGAGCTTTTAGATAATGCAGATCAAGCTCTTTATATAGCCAAGAAGAATGGAAAAAACAATTATATATATTCCAATACCGTTCATTCATAATGGAACGGTTTTTTCTTGATTTAGGTTATGCTATATAATATAAAACCAAGATGAAAGGAGCGGAGGATATGACGCAACAACATATTCTTTTAATAGAAGATGAAGTAAATATTGCTAAATTTGTGGAACTTGAGTTAAAGCATGAAAATTTTCAAGTTACTGTTTCTCATGATGGACGGGAAGGGGCAGATTTGGCACTTAATCATGCTTATGACTTTATGTTAATCGATGTTATGTTACCAAATTTAAACGGCTTAGAAATATGCCGAAGAGTACGTAGGAAGAAAAGTACTCCTATTATTTTAATCACGGCTAGAGATGCAATTATAGATAGAGTTTCTGGGTTAGAGTCAGGTGCGGACGATTATATTGTTAAACCTTTTGCAATTGAGGAATTGCTAGCTAGAATACGAGCGGTACTGAGAAGAATAGAACCATCTGAAAAAAAAGTGAAAAACGAGTTGTCGATTAAGGGACTAACTGTTGAGCAAAAAGCGCATCAGGTCTTCTATGAGGGAAACGAAATTGAGTTAACAAAAACCGAGTACGATATGCTGGTGTATTTAATGGAGAATTTTAATATGGTACTGACTAGAGATAACATTTTGGAAAAAGTATGGGGCTATGATGTAGAGGTAGAAACAAATGTGGTGGATGTATACATAAGGCATCTGAGAAAAAAACTTCCTGCCGATATTGCAGCACTAATTGAAACGGTTAGAGGCGTAGGATATGTGATGAGATGATGAAAAAATGGACTTTACAGCGTAAGTGGACTTATGCTTCAGCGATTTCCATATTTTTAAGTTTCCTTATGATGTGTATTATTTTATATTTTTCGCTCTTTAATTGGCTGCAAATTTCGGAGGAAAAAACGGCTCAAAATACATTGGATGAGGTTACTCACTTTTTTCAATCGAATGGTCCAATCATCTCCATACAAGATATTCAAAAAAACAGAACATTACTCAATCAGCTGGTCAATCAACAACAATCCATTCGTGTACTGAATAACGATGGTATTGAAATTCTAAGAATCAATGATGCCAGTGATTTTCCAAAGTCATTTACACTTCAAACAGAGGGATTTATTAGAGAAGAAATTGATGGTCATATAATTTTTCATAAAGTGGAGGAATTAGACTTTGGTTTGTTTAAAGGATACGTACAAATCTCTCATAGTTTAGATAGCTTTTCTCAGCTCATGAATTATATATTAATAGCCATGGGAATATTCGCTCTAATCGCGCTTGTCCTCTCGGCTTTAGTAGGGTATATGTTGTCTTCGGTTTTGTTGAAACCTATTAAGGAATTACGAGATGAAATGCAGCTTGCAAAACAGACTAAGTTTTCTAAATCAGTCAGTTTCGTTTACAACAATGAAGATGAAATCGGAGAGCTTTTGAAAATTTATAAGGAACTAATGGATGAAGTATCGACAACCATTTCGAGACAAGATGAATTTATCCATAATGTATCTCACGAATTGCGTACCCCAGTACAAGTAGTGGAAGGACATTTATCATTGTTGAATCGATGGGGAAAAGAAGAGCGTGCCATTTTAGATGAGTCTTTAGAAATATCGCTTACAGAAATTCAAAAAATGAAGTTATTAATCGAGGAAATGTTAAAATTAGCAAAAAATGAGCATCATACGATGAAGGAAGCTACTTCCGTAATATCTGTGCTTCACGAGTTGCAACAAAACTACTTCCATCTATCACCGGAGACGATAATTGAAATTAAAGGAGAAATGCAAGTAAAAGTTCCTGTTCCGCCTACAGCTCTTGAGCAAATTCTGCGTAATCTAATAGAAAATGCGATAAAATATAATGACAAGAAACCATTTATTAAAGCAACAGTTATTTGTAATATGGACCATGTCCAGATTACAGTTGAAGATAACGGAGTAGGTATTGAAAGAACATTGTTACCTAAAATTTTCGAGCGTTTCTTTATCGTTGATGAAGCTAGAACCAAACGTAGAGGTGGATCTGGTTTGGGATTATGTATAGTAAAAAGTCTAGTAAATGAATACGGGGGAACCATTTCTTTGGATAGTGAAAAAGGGAAATGGACAAAATTTTACATTTTATTCCCTAAATTAACAAGTGAATAATCATTCAGTAGCATTGTAAAAAAAATATGACGAAATACTGAATTTTTTTGAAAAAAACCATTGTATTTTTTCCCGATAGTAGTAAGATTGAGATGGAAAAATTGTTCTTATATAAGGATAGTTTGAGACTATATAAAAGAGTGGTAAACTATAGAGAGGTATAAGCGTGTATTTTTTACATGCATTACTCTAGAACTTTTTATCCACTTAAATGTATTTATGATAAATGCCTAAAAGGCACAAAATGTTGGAGGTTTTTCTAAATGTCGAACAATCAAACACCTTGGTCAGCTTTTTCTGGTCCGAACCTTGGGTATGTGATGGAGCAGTATGATGTATTCTTACAGTCTCCGGACGATGTGGATCCTGAATTAGTAGAGTTGTTTAAGCAATATGGAGCACCTAAGATGCCCGCTTCATCATCATCAAACAGCCCTGATACACCTATTGTAGAGCCTAATAACTTTGAAAAAGTGGTTAATGCTATTCAACTAGCAGATGCCATTCGGAATCATGGTCACTTAACGGCTAATATTTATCCATTAAATGATGGACCAAAAGAAGATTCAAAGCTTAATTTAACTACTTATGGTTTATCTGAGCAAGATTTACGAGAAGTACCCGTGTCTTTCCTTATTAAAAATGCTCCAGCCAATATAATGAATGGTTTACAAGCAATAGAATATTTGCGTTCTATGTACACAGATAAAATTGCGTTTGAAATTGCTCATATTGTCAATACGGAAGAACGTACTTGGTTACAAGAAAAGATTGAAAAAGGTGCTATAAGAGAAAAGCTTTCAGCTGAAGACAAAAAACAATTACTTAAACGTTTAACACAAGTCGAAGGATTTGAGAAGTTCATCCATCGGACGTTTGTTGGAGCTAAACGCTTCTCCATTGAAGGTTTAGACTCATTAGTTGTATTAATGGATGAATTAGTTCGTCAATCCAATAAAACAAATACAAAGCAAGTAAATATAGGTATGGCTCATCGTGGTCGACTAAATGTATTAACTCATGTCCTAAATAAACCATATGAAATGATGTTTGCAGAGTTTGCACATGTTCCTACTGAATCATTTTTACCGAAGGATGGTTCACTTGAACTTTCGGAAGGTTGGTTTGGTGACGTTAAGTACCATAAAGGGGCAAGCTATCGCTCTCAATCAGGTTTAACAGTAAAACTTGCGTATAACCCTTCCCATTTAGAGGTAGTAAGTCCTATTGTTACTGGTCAAACACGTGCTGCACAAGAAACAACAGATGCGGCCGGTTATCCTGTTCAAGATAAAAATGCGGCTTTTGCTATTTTAGTACATGGAGACGCAGCTTTCCCAGGTCAAGGGGTAGTAACAGAAGTATTGAACTATAGTCGAGTTCGTGGATATCAAACAGGCGGTTCTATCCATATTATTGCTAATAATATGATTGGTTTTACTACTGAACATTATGATTCTCGATCAACTAACTATTCTTCTGATCCTGCAAAAGGTTATGAAGTACCTGTCATTCATGTGAATGCAGATGATCCTGAGGCAGTAATTGGGGTTGCAAAATTTGCGCATGAATACCGTCAAAAATTCGGGAAAGATATTGTGATTGACTTACTAGGTTATCGTCGCTATGGTCACAACGAAATGGATGAGCCGCTAGTAACAAATCCAACCATGTATCATTCTATTCATAAGCATCCAACTGTTCGTGAGTTATACGGCAAGCAGTTAGTAGCGGAAAACTTAATGGAGAATTCTGATGTGAAATCATTAGACCAGTCTGTTTTCGCTGAAATGCAACAAGCTTATGATCGTGTGAAAGAACTTCCACCATCTACTGTACATGATATCGTTATACCACAAGTTGTTTTAGATGGTATGCCGGAAATTCAAACAGGGGTAGAAGAGAGTAAGCTTGCTAAAATCAATGAAGAGCTACTTACATGGCCAGCTGACTTTAATGCTTTCAAAAAGCTAGAAAAAATATTGAAGCGTCGTGAAGAACCGTTCAAAGGTAAAGGGAAAGTCGATTGGGGCCATGCAGAAACATTAGCATTTGCAACAATTTTACAAGAAGGAAATTCTATCCGTTTATCTGGTCAAGATGCTCAACGTGGGACTTTCTCTCATAGACATTTAGTACTTCATGATGAAAAAACTGGTGCTGAATTAACACCAATTCATGCGATTAGTGATGGAAACGCTTCATTTGTAGTGCATAATAGTCCACTTACAGAAGCAGCAATATTAGGGTATGAATTTGGCTATAACTTAGAGGATAATAACTCACTAACAATCTGGGAAGCACAATATGGTGACTTTGCAAATATGGCACAAGTTATGTTCGATAACTTTATCAGTTCGGCGAGAGCTAAATGGGGTCTTAAATCAGGCTTGGTTATGCTATTGCCACATGCTGCTGAAGGCCAAGGTTCTGAGCATTCTAGTGCTCGTTTAGAACGTTACTTACAATTAGCGGCTGAAAATAACTGGACAGTTGCAAATCTATCTAGTGCTGCTAACTATTTCCACATTTTACGCAGACAAGCAAAAATGCTTAAGGAAGATGCTATTCGTCCGTTAATCATTGTTTCACCTAAATCCTTATTACGTCATCCATTAGTTGGAGCTGATGTAGCAGATTTAACAACTGGTCAATTTGAAACAGTTGTGGAGCAACCTGGTTTAGGCCAACAAGCAGACAAAGTAGAGAAAATTATCTTTGTTAGTGGTAAACTTGCAATAGACTTAGCAGACAAAGTAAAAGATGGTGCAGGTTTCGATCATATTCATATTGTTCGTGTGGAACAACTGTATCCATTCCCACAAGAAAAGATTCAACAAATTGTTTCTCGTTTCCCAAATGCGAAACAACTTGTTTGGGCTCAAGAAGAACCAGAAAACATGGGTTCATGGAACTTTGCTCTACCATATCTATTAGAAATAGCAAAGGATCAAGAAATTACTTATGTAGGTCGTGTGCATAGAGCAAGTCCTGCAGAAGGTGATGGAGATACGTATAAAGTAGAACAAGCACGTATTATTGAAGAAGCTTTAAAAAGCTTATAAGATAGGATTACTAGAGGAGGAAATTTAAGTGGCAGACATCATAGTTCCAGAATTAGCAGAATCAATTACAGAAGGTACCATTGCACAATGGTTAAAACAACCAGGTGATACAGTTGAAAAAGGTGAGTTCATCGTTGAACTAGAAACAGATAAAGTAAACGTTGAAGTTATTTCCGAAGAGGCTGGAGTAGTTAGTGAACTTCTAGCAGCTGAAGGAGATACAGTTCAAGTAGGGCAAGTAATTGCAGTAGTTGGAGCTGGATCAGGTTCAAATACATCAGCACCAACAGCAGCACCTGAAGCTAAAGAAGAAACTAAAGCTCCGGAAGCTCCTAAAGCAGCGCCTGTAGCAGAAGAAACTTCATCTGAGCAAGACCGTACTATTGCTAGTCCTGCAGCTCGTAAACTAGCTCGTGAAAAAGGCATTAACCTAAGTGAGATTTCACCAGTAGATCCTATGGGTCGCGTACGTGTACAAGACGTTTCAGCTCATGGTTCTGCTCCTACACCTGCAAAAGCAGCACCAGCACCAACAGCTAGTGCTCCTAAAGAAGATGATGGTCGTACGACTCGTGAAAAAATGTCTCGTCGTCGTCAAACAATCGCAACACGTCTATTAGAAGTAAGACAAAATACAGCTATGCTTACAACTTTCAATGAAATTGATATGACAAATGTTATGGCACTTCGTTCACGTAAAAAAGATCAATTCTTTGAACAAAATGATGTGCGTCTTGGATTTATGTCATTCTTTACAAAAGCAGTAGTTGCAGCACTTAAAAAATATCCGTATGTAAATTCTCAAATTGATGGTACAGATATTGTGAAAAATAACTTCTATGATATTGGTATCGCTGTTTCTACCGAAGGTGGTCTTGTAGTTCCGATCGTTCGTGATGCAGACCGTAAGAACTTTGCAGAAATCGAAGCTAATATTGGAGAACTTGCTAAAAAAGCTCGTGATAACAAATTAACTCTTTCTGATATGTCAGGTGGTTCTTTCACTATTACTAACGGTGGAGTATTCGGATCATTAATGTCAACACCTATTCTAAATGGTACACAAGTTGGTATTTTAGGAATGCACACAATTCAAAAGCGTCCAATCGCTGTTGGAAATGAAGTTGAAATCCGTCCAATGATGTACATTGCATTATCTTATGACCACCGTGTAATCGATGGCAAGGATTCAGTAGGTTTCTTAAAAACTGTTAAAGAATTACTTGAAAGTCCTGAAGACCTATTACTAAATAGCTAATATTAAAAGACTCCCTTCATCATTGGGAGTCTTTTTTTGTAGAATAATAAGGTATACAGCAAAAAATACAATTTAAGAATAGTTTATTTTATAGCTAGACAGAAGCAGCATAACAAGACAATGAACTAACATATATTTATAGAGTAATAAAAATTAGGAGTGTTTTGATGTTCTTTATTCAGCTATAAAAGGAGTCCAGCCGATTGGAAATAAGAAATGGACAGACTATTACTACATTTGAAAGAATAAGTCGTGTTTTGTTTATTATATTGGGAGCGCTAATCACAGCTATCGGACTAGAAGCCGTACTGATCCCAAACGATATAATTGATGGTGGGATTACGGGAATTTCTATCTTATTTTCTCATATGACGGGATATTCATTAAGTTTATTCCTATTTGTTTTAAATATTCCCTTTATATTTATAGGTTATAAAGAACTTGGGAAGTCATTTGCTTTTAGTTCAGTTATTGGTATCACAGCACTATCAATGTCTACAAGCTTGTTGCATCACATTCCATCTATTATTTCAGGTGATACCATGTTAGTAGCAGTATTAGGTGGTATTATGATCGGTTTAGGGATTGGTATTGTTTTACGTAAAGGTGGTGCCTTAGATGGTACAGAAATTTTAGCAATACTAATTGCGAAGAAATTCCCATTATCCGTGGGAGAAGTTATTATGAGTATTAATGTGTTAATATTTTCATTTGCCATGCTAATTTATGGGCTAAAGGGTGCTTTATGTTCGGCTATAGCATACTTTATAGCTATGAAGGTAATAGACATGGTACAAGCTGGTTTTGATGAATCTAAAAACATTATGATTATTAGCGATCACTCCCGAAAAATTGGTGATGCAATTCAAGCTCATTTAGGTCGAGGGGTTACATATATAGCTGGTGAAGTAGGCCACACAAATGAACAAGTTGAAATAGTCATTTGTTTTATTAATAGGTTGGAAGAACCTGAACTTAGATCACTTATAAAGACAATTGACATAAATGCTTTCGTAGCGATAAATGGGATTGTAGAAATGCATCAATATTAATATCCCAACACTCTAAAAATTTTGCTGCTGTACTTATGTAATGGGCAGACCCTTTAGGAGCTGCCCGGCTAGAGAACTTACTGTTTAGGACGTTTTTGCTTTTGGCGTTCTTTTTCTTGGCGCAGGTTTTTTCTTTTTCGTTTTGTCAAGAGACGCTTGTAAAGCAGACATTAAATCCGTTACATTGGATGGTAATTCTGTTTGTTTTTCAGTTGTCGATACTACATTATTTCCTGCCTTTTTCTCTTCTATTAGCTCCATTAAAGCAGTTCGATATTCGTCTGTGTATTTGTCAGGTTCAAACGTCGTTGTCAACTGGTCAACAAGCATTAGTGCTGTATCGAGTTCTTTTTTTACTACAGACTGTTCCGTTGGAATATTGGGTACATCTGCAGTACTACGAACTTCATCAGGAAAGTGAATTGTTTCCATGATTAATGTTTCGTTGTATACTCGTACGATTGCTAGTTGCTCTTTCGAACGAATCATAATTTTAGCTACTCCGATTTTCCCTGACTCATGTAATGCTTCTCTTAACAAGGAATAAGCTTTGCCGCCACCGCTATCAGGAGCCATAAAATAACTACGCTCAAAATATATTGGGTCTATTTCTTCTAATTTGACAAAGTCTATTATCTCTACCGCTTTGTCTTCATTTTCTTTTTTCAGTTTTTCTAACTCTTCTTCATCTAAAATAACAAATTTGTTTTTGGAGTATTCGTATGCTTTCACGATGTCTTCATTTTTGACTTCTTGTTTACAGCCTTCGCAAACCTTAGCGTAACTAATGGGTGTATGACATTCTTTGTGGAGCTGACGTAATTTAATATCCTTATTTTCAGTAGCTGTATGAAGCTTTATCGGAATATTAACTAAACCAAAGCTGATGCTGCCTTTCCAAACTGTATGCATTGCGCTCACCACTTTTTCATTTTCTTCTTACTATGTATACTTTGCCTTCTTTTTATGTATTAGATAATGATATTTTTACGTAACAAAGATTTGTAAGGAAGATAAAGAAGCTAACAACCTATTACTTCTAGGTCGTTAGCTTCTTTTACTATTTGAACATTTCCTGTGCTCTGAAGGCTTTCTTTAAGTAGCACAATGAACCTTTGTTTGATAGCCATTTGTCTTGTCTACCAAACGAATAATCCAACAAGCATCGCACTTAACAGCGATACAGCCATTCCGCTTACTAAAAGCTTCCAAACATTTTTGCCGATGATTTTTGAACGCTCTTCACCTAAAGTAGAGCTGTATGTACCATAAATCATGCCGACTGTACTAAAATTGGCGAATGAAGTTAAGAAAGTTACAGCAACCGCGACCGTATGTGGATTTAAGTCTAGGATGTTGTTTTTTAGATCCATCATCGCCACAAATTCATTTGTCGATAGTTTAATCCCCATTAACGATGCAACATACATCGCATCTTGGATGCCTAATCCAAGCAAAACCGCAAATGGGAAGAAGATGACACCGAAAATCTTTTCGATTGTCAAACCATCTATAAAGAAGCCCAGGATTCCATTAAGAGCAGTGGTTAATGCCACATACCCTATTACCATCGCTAAAATTACAATAACCATTTTCATGCCGATAAGCATACTGTTTGAAATAGTAGAAAAGAAATCTTGACGTTCTTCTTTAGGAGGAACATAAACAATATCGTCTTCTTTGCTAACTTCTACAGGATTTAAAATACTTGCTAATAACAGGGCATTTAGACAATTAAGTGGAATAGCTGCAAATACATACTCGGCAGGAACCATCGATAAATACGCCCCTATTATGGAACCACTGACACTACTCATACTCATAATTCCAAATGTCAATAATCGTTGGTCCTTTAAAACGACCAACTGTTGACGGATAACTGCTAGAGCCTCTGTATTGCCGAGGAACATCATCTGGATCGAGAAAAAGCTCTCTAGCTTAGGTAGCCCAGATATTTTGGAAATTACCCATCCTACTTTATCGATGATCCACGTCATAATTCCAAAATAAGATAAAATATCGAAGAAAGTTACAATGAAAACTATAGGCAGTAAAGCACTAAAGAAAAAATCAACAGTGTCGTTCGCCATTACAGATGGAAAGGCGAATGAAATTCCTGCATTTGCGGATGATACTAACCATGTAAAGAAAGATGCAATTTTGTTAATTGTCCATGTCCCAATCGTGGTAGATAACATAAACCATGTAATAAGCAATTCAGCGACGAGCAGGGTAAGAATAGAACGCCATTTAATTTTCTTTTTATCCGGCGAACAAAGGTAGACTATGCCTAGGACAACAAATATACCTAGTATATTTAATAGAAAAAACATTTAATCAACTCCAACTTTATTTTTCCCAAAACAAAAACTCTTATTCATTCATCCCTTCAGTCACCAGACAGAAAGTATGAAAAAATAAGAGTCATAAACAAATACGCAGTAATACTAAACATTATAGAAGCAAATGATTAATTGAATTACCTTACTATTTATCTCTCTTTTTCATGCTTCCTTGTAGTCCGGCATTTATTGTGGCTGCCAGGTAGAGACTATCAGGCCAATTTAACTGATATTATACAAGGGTAAAAATTTATAGATTATATTTTAGGAGAAGGTTCATTATATACTAGCGTTTGATCCGAAACAATGAAATGAATAATGTTGTAATGTTAAAAATTATTGTAAAAGTGAGTAAAGTAAATAATGAGAAGATAGCAATAATTTTCGCTTCATATGTATTAAAAAAGGAATTATTATGAAGACTAAAGAAAAACCTCTAGGAAGTAGGAAATAATTTGTTGCCTATGCTTTTAACCGCTTCAACAGAAGTGCCCATAGGAAATGAGTGGCTATACGAAACTAAATATGATGGATTTCGATGTATTCTAGAATGGGATAAAGAGCCATTACTTAAAAGCAGGAATGGAAAATTACTAAATAATATGTTTCCTGAGATTATTAGCTTCTGTCATGAAATTTATGGCAAAATCAAACCTTTTTTACCACTGACAATGGATGGGGAATTAGTACATTTAGTAAATAATTTTCAAAGTGATTTTTCAAAAGTTCAGTTACGAGGAAGAATGAAAAATATAGATACTATTAAAAATAATGCAGAATTATTTACGTGTCATTATGTTGTATTTGACCTGCTCATATATAAAGGTAAAGACCTAACCAAACTTCCATTAACGAAGCGAAAGCAGCAAATGAGTCGATTATTTAACAAAGTAAAGCTTCCTGTTTCTATAAATTATCAGGATACAAATAGGTTGCAGGCAATAAATGTTTATGAAGACAGTCCATTATTGTGGGATCGGATTGTCACGAATAATGGGGAAGGCTTGATAGCCAAACAAACTAAAAGCACATGGAATAGCGCTGAGCGGACCAATAAGTGGCTAAAAATAAAAAACTGGAGATATATTAGTATTATATTAACGAAATATGATAAAAGTAATGGCTTTTTTCACGGCGTAGTTTACCAAAATGGCCTTTTAGTAGAAGTGGTTACGTTTCGTCACGGTCTATCCGAAGTCGAGTTAGCTACACTAATCACATTATTTCAAACGAAAGGAACACAACTATCCAATAATATTTGGGAGTTAGAACCTTCTATTTGCGTAGAAATTGCATGTATAGAATTTGATGGGAAAAAGTTAAGGGAACCAAGATTTCATTTGTTTAAATTGAATACAGACATACAGGATTGTAGTTGGGAACAAATGCAAAAACAATTATACCCTTTACCACCAACAACAAAGATTACTCATCCAGATAAACCTATTTGGCCAAAATCTGGGATACAAAAAGATGATTACCTTATGTATTTACAACGTATAGCACCCTATATGTTGCCTTTTTTAAAAGATAGGCTACTAACAGTTATTCGTTTTCCACATGGTGTTCCTGGAGAAAGTTTCTATCAGAAAAATAGTCCAGATTATGTTCCTGATTTTGTTGCGACAAAGAAAATGGACGATATTAACTATATTATGTGCAATGATTTAGAGACATTGCTCTGGTTAGGTAACCAGCTTGCTTTAGAATTTCATATTCCCTTTCAGACGGTACATACAAATAATCCTACTGAGATTGTATTTGACTTGGATCCACCCTCTGTTAAAGAGTTTTCGTTAGCAGTGGAGGCCGCACAACAGATGAAAGTAATATTTGATCAATTTCGCCTTCATTCGTTTGTGAAGACATCAGGTGGAAAAGGCATTCAGCTTTATATTCCTTTAGAAGAGGATAGCTTTACGTATGAGGAGACGGGTATATTCACCAAATTTATATGTGACTTTTTAGTGGAACAGCAACCAAAATGGTTCACTACGGAAAGGTTGAAAAAGAATCGTGACAATAAATTATATTTAGATTATGTTCAACATAAGGAGGGCAAAACAATAGTCGCTCCATTCTCCCCTAGAGGGAATGAGTTAGGGCTTATTGCAACTCCCCTTAGATGGGAGGAAGTAAAAGATTCCTTAAAGCCTGATACCTTTACGATTCCGTCCGTATTAGATCGCATAACTAAGCAAGGAGATCCTTTTAAATACTTTAGAGTAAACAGCGAAAAAGACAACTTTGCGATGGTGTTAAAACAATTAAAAGATCTTATAAAAAAATGATGATTAATTGTGTTATTAAAACGTACGTTCGCATATAGTGTTAAAAAGGGGGCACGAATATGCGTAATGATTTGGTGAAATACTTACATCGTGGATGGGTTTGTGAGTTAATATATTTGTCCAAAGCAGGTGAAATAAGTAAGCGTAAAGTAAAGCTACTTGGAGTTGAAGGCGATATATTCTACGCATATTGTTTTAAGCAGAAAGCGAAAAGAACATTTCGAATCGACCATTTACTAGCACTTTCTCCTTTACTACAGCAGGAAAGAGGAGCTGTATAATTTTTCTCCTCTTTTAGTAGAATCATTAATTGAAAAAAGTTGGGTTGAAACGTATACTAGTTATAAAGGAAGTGGTTAGATGATACATACAAATTGGGCTACAAAGCCAACTATTAAAACAGTGACATGCACGCAAACAGATGCTAAAAAATTCCTTGTGAGCAATGTACTTACCGTTGGGAAAACTTATGAAGTTAAAAATGAAACAGAAGAATTTATCTTTGTAATTGATAACACTGGAAAAATTGGCGGCTACTACAAGGAATATTTCCAATAAAAAAACCGATGTGAACTCATCGGTTTTTTTTCATAAGGAGACAAGAAAATGAAAAATTTAGTAATGGAAGAAAAACTGAAGAGATTAACCAGAGTGCATTCAGCACAAGATACAGCTCTTATTGGAGCAGGAGGCTATCTATCTCCAGAAGAATATTTGTTAGAAGATGTGCTTATTGCCGTATCTCTAAAAAAACCGGTATTACTGAAAGGGCCTACAGGAGCAGGTAAAACTAAGTTGGCTGAAACAATTTCTGAGTTTTTTTCACAGCCAATTCAAAGTATAAATTGTTCGGTAGATCTAGATGCAGAGGCATTATTAGGTTTTAAAACAATTATAACAAAGGGTGGATTAAGCGAAATTGATTTTGTAGATGGTCCTGTGGTGGAAGCGATGAAGAAAGGGCATATTCTATACATAGATGAGATTAATATGGCCAAATCAGAGACACTTCCTATTTTGCATAGTGTATTGGATTATAGAAGAATGCTCACAAACCCGTTTACAGGAGAGGTGATAAGAGCTCATCCTGATTTCTCGGTTATTTCAGCGATAAATGAAGGATATATAGGTACAACCCCTATGAATGAAGCATTAAAAAATCGTTTCGTTACCTTTTCAATTCCATATATTTCAGGTGAGCATCTGGAAAAGCTATGGCAGGAGATGTTCCCCACAGCACCGAAAGACTTACATATACTTATGTTGAATTTGGCAAAAGATTTAATGGAACAAGTAGAACAAGGAATGCTCTCAGAAGAAGCAGCCTCCATTAGAAGTTTACTGTATGCTACTGAACTGGCATTATATATGGAACCAATCAGAGCGATTACCTATGCTATTGCTGAAAAGCTTGAAGATGACCAAGAAAAACAGCTTGTGTTAGCATTGGCATCTACTTGGATTAAGTGAGGGAGATAAATGGCTTCAGTTGACCGTTTTATACAGTTCAATAATGAAACGATAGATGCTAGGCAACTCATGCATTACGAAAATGTTGCTAAAGCTTTAACCAAAAATACATTATTAGCGATTAATGAGCGTAAACTGATCGAATTTCAACCAGCGGATCAAATAATTTCCTTAAGTGTGTTTTGGAGACATCGTGAGAAGCATGTGATGCATGCAGGCAGAATTTCTGACATTTTCTTGATGGCAGAAGGGTTTTGGAAGTCCTTTGACGTGATGAAATGGCAGCAGTTTCAGGAGGAAAAACCGACTAGCTTAACTAAATTCATGGATCAGTTACTATTTTGTTTGGAAGAATTTCGTATGGTTGAAATGATTCAGAAAAAAAGAATAGGTACGCAAAAAGTATTTACAATTCGTATTCATACTTATTTAGAATTTCACAAACAGCAACTTCGAGTAAATGTTCAAAAAGGTTTTTTAGCGGACGCTTTTATAAGTTATTTATATATTTGTCTGTATGAAGGTACGATGTATGTAACAGGTCCAGATATATTTTCTGTGACAAATAGTATCATTCAAAAAGTATATGAATCTAAAAATACTCAACAATCTATTGATTTGGCCTATCAGCTATATTTTCTTTTAAACGAATATATAAATGAGGATAGCCTGCTACAATATTATGCAATTATATCGTACACACGGGTAGCATCCAAAGACTTTCACTATCATCAAGGGGCTAAAGATTCAGAACGTGGTGAGGAAGGTGAAAAAGATACGATTGAAGAGATATTTAGAACCTGGCACCGAGAAAATGAACAAGAAAATGGTGTGCATCTTCAATATGAACTAGAGCACGGCAGAGATGGGAAAGCACAACAAGCAATAGAAGCGGAGGAAGGACAGGAAGGGCACGAAATTACGATGACCGGTAAAGGTCAATCAAGTGGGAATAGCAAGGAAGGTCAGGTGGATCAGTCCACTAATGACCAATCCAGTGACTTAAAAAAAGCTGGTAAGTCCTTCGGAAAAGAACATACAAATGTGATGTATCAGGAAAAGCGTATTGCGATTAAGAGTATTTCCGAAAACCAACATCTCCTATACAAATATCGACAAGACCATGCACCTTATCTAAAAGCATTTGTACAGGAAATGAAAAAACGATTAGAACAAAAGCGAGTAGATAAGCGTACGAACTTAACAAAGGGTAGGTTATCTACAAAGCTAACGGCTATTTGGACAGATGAAAGACCAAAACCCTTTTATAAAAAAAATGCGCCAAGTATTCAATTAGATGCTGTTTTTGGTCTGTTAGTCGATGGATCAGCTTCCATGCAGGATAAAATGGAGGAAACAAAAAAAGCTGTTTTACTATTTCATGATGTATTAAGAGAACTAAAAATTACCCATGAAATTGTCCTCCATTATGAAGATGCTTATGAAGCGACGGAAACCTCTCAACCAAATGCATTTGAATGGATTCACAAGTTAGAAGATGGGCAAAAAGATAATGGTTTGGATATTCTTTCCATGGAAGCACATGAAGACAATAGAGACGGATTTGCCATCAGATGGATGGGTAAACGATTAGAAAATAGAGCAGAGGCTCATAAGTTTCTACTTGTATTTTCAGATGGAGAGCCTTCTGCATTTGGTTATGCCCAAAATGGTATTATGGATACAGCAGAAGCAGTGTTAGAGCAGGAGCAACTTGGTATCAACGTTTTACATTTGTTTTTGAATGATCGGGAAGCAACAGAAGAACAATTAAACTTGTTTCGTTTAATCTTTGATAAAAAGTCTGCCACTGCGTCTTCATTAGAAAAATTTTCAGAGGAAACACTTCGATTACTTCGGAAGATGCTACATCTGGTTGTGCAAAGTTCTTAAAAGAATCCTTATAACATGTTTATGAACCTTTAAATAGGGAATAAATATACTCGAGGATTTTTTTCGGCAACTTGTTCCTATTTAAAACAAACCTCCGAGCAAAATATAATTTTGAAAGGAGAACTATTACACATGAATTGGTATGAAAAGCTTAATCAATATTTTCCAGTGGATGAAATGAAATCTCGCGTTCATATGGAAACACTTTTGACGGATAAAGAAGATATCTATATAAAAGACGAGGGACCAAAGCATGTATTGATGTACGTGGAGTTTGAAAACTTCATTTTTGTAGACTATCTATTTGTTTCTAAAGAAGCTCGTGGAGAAGGCCTAGGTCGGAAATTATTGAGTCAATTAAAAGAAAAGAATAAGGTCATACTATTAGAAGTAGAACCTGTTAACTATGATGACTCTGATTCTGAGAAGCGTCTAAAATTTTATGCACGTGAAGAATTCAAACACGCTACTCGCATAGGATACTCACGGCGTTCTCTAGCAACTGGAGAAAATACCATTTTGGAAATTTTATACTGGTCCCCAACAGACCAAGATGAGTATGCCATTTATGAAGCTATGAAATGGACATATGAAAATATCCACACGTATAAAGATGAACATTTTTATGGTGATTCTTATGATGCTTCTCATGAGGTATTAGTATTTAATGATGAGGATAAGAAAAATATGCTGAAGCCTTACTAAAGGGTCTTGCGACTTAAAAAAGAATTCATTTTAAATCAAATGTGATTTAAAATGAATTCTTTTTGTTGTGGTAATCTATTCTTTACTGCTCCATATAATATTCTTAGGAAGAACGGTTTTTAGATTGGTCAGCAATTAGTAGTAGACGTTGTTTTAGTTCTTCTTCCATACGACCAATTTCTATTTCTGCTGCTTTTCGTTTTACACGACCATCAGCTTGAATACGCATCGTTTCTTCGATTGTTTGTAGTAAATTTTCTTGTGTTTTCTTCAATGTATCAATTTCTACAATGCCTCGTTCATTTTCTTTTGCCGTTTCAATACTATTCACTTTTAACATCTCCGAATTTTTCAATAATAAATCATTCGTCGTCTGCGTTACTTGCTTTTGTGCAGCTACTGCTTTTTGCTGACGATTTAAAGTTAAAGCAATAGCAATTTGGTTTTTCCAAAGCGGGATAGATGTCATAATAGATGATTGAATTTTTTCGGCAAGCGTTTGGTTGGTTTGTTGAATCATACGGATTTGTGGTGCACTCTGTATCGTAATTTGACGAGATAACTGTAGATCATACACTCTTTTTTCTAAACGATCTACGAATTGTGCCATATCATTGACTTCTTGATAAGCCATTTGATCGTTGGATAATTCTGCTTTTCGTCGTAACTCCGGAATAGTTACATTTACTATGTCATCCTTTTTTAACTCTGCAGCAGCAATATATACATTTAATGCTTGGAAATACGTTTTGTTTTGATCGTAAAGTTTGTTTAGCATTTGAACATCTTCCACAAGTCCTCTTTTAGAATGTTCTAGCTGAATGCCAATACGATCTACTTGTGTACTAAGCTTCTGATATTTTGTCATTACCTCCTGGACGGAGCGATTGACACGACTAAATAATTTTTTAATACCTGATTTTTTCTCCGTAGATAGTTCTTCGGGATTAATCTCGGATAATTTGCGCATCAAATCACTTAATATATCTCCAACAGGTCCGATATCTTTTTTTTGCACATGATCTAACATCTGATGAGAAAAACGGGTAAGCTCAGATTGTGCGTTTGCACCGTAGGTTAGAATCGCTTCGTAGTCACCAGCTGGTATTTGGTCAGCTAATTGTCGAGCTTTTTGTTGCTCAGCTTCCGAAAGTCGATCGATCAGTTTAGTCGGGGCTGCTTCTGTTTCTGTAATGGCTTGTGGCTTAGTAGTATCTAGGTTAAAAGGACTGGATAATAGTTCGTCCATTAATATATCTTCACTTGTATTTGATATCTTTTCGCTCATTTTCGGATTCTCCTTTTAAATATAAAGGTTTTTCTGTTTGTTTAACGGATAATTTAGCAAAATCTAACTCCATTTTAAGTAGCTCTACATCAGAGGCTAAGACACTTTGTAAATCTTCTTCCATAACTGTGTTGATAGATTCTAATGTCTCTCGCGTATCTTGCAAAGCTAATTTCATATCTTTATTCTTCACCGGTTGGGAAACTAATAAAGTATACTTTGATGTTAGTTCTACTGCTGAATCTAAATGTGCATAAAAGAACTTTTCAGCTTGGTAGAACTTTTTAGGGTTAGATCTTACAAGTGAAATAATCCTTTTTGCTAATCGATTCATTTCGAATAATTGTTTAAATGAACTGATTGAACGAACTTTCAGATACAGACTATTTAAAGCTTTTATCTTTTTATTTGCTTCTTTTAATTGTTGTTGGATATGGAAATACTCAGAAAGAGTCATTTGATGTTTTTTCATAATTCTTCTCTGTTGAATTTTCTTTATCGAAAAGTTAGAAACAATATATACTCCTATAGCAAAAACGGAGCTCCATAAAAATCCACTCTCGAATGGAAAAAAGAAAACAAACCACGAAGTAATCATGATAGGGAAATTTAAGCAATGTCGTATGAAGGTTTGCAGTAGTTCACTCATGATGTTACCTCCTTTTTCCGGTATTAACGGGCAGTATCTCCCTCTTAATGGCTTGGGCTATATAACTAACTGGCATAAGGGGGAGAAAACTGCCTGTAAAAACCCGAATGGTTCAATTTACACTTTTTGTGGGTGAACCGATCCTACGATAGAAGTTTCACTTTTTCTATACTACTATATACGATTCAATCAGCAGAAAGTTTCATTTCCTACAAATATTAAACAATATCTGACTCCATCGAAGTATAACCTTTTAGTTCATCAAATAATTCCATTCGATAAGCATTTGTCTGGGATAAAGGAGATACTCCTTTTTGAATATACTCCAAAAACTCCTCCAACTGTTGAATATTGCCTTCAATATGAATATGAATGAGTTTGTCTTCTGTTTGTTTGCAACTACCTTTCAATCCAAGTGATTGAGCTTTTTGTTTCACTAAAAATCTAAAGCCTACTCCATCCACATCACCATGCATTTGAATATAAGCCCGCTTTTTCATAGCATAGTCTCCTAACTTGTTTATAATAGTGTTATCTATAATTTAACTGAAAAAGTAGGAATATTCAATTTATAAAATTGCTAGGCATTTAAGTAGACATTTTATATAGGAGCAGTAAAATATGAGTTAATAAAAAATGTTAGAGGCGATGTCTATGTTCGAAGTAATTTATATGAAGGCAGACTATGAACCGTGGTGGCTTTTTGAAGGTTGGGAGCAGCATATTGTAGAAAAGCATACTTTTGAAACACAAGCAGATGCCCAATCCTATTTAAATGAGAAACTAGTGGAATTACGAGGGAAATTTCCAAAAGAAAAAGTGAAGGATGAGAAATACTGGGCTTTTTGGTCAGAAAAAGAAGTATGTTTTTGTGAATCATGTGATGATGATTTGCAAATATATCATGGTTTAATATGGAATGAAATTACCTGAACTATTTAGAATTATGAAAATACTCATTGACTAAATCAGTACCAATGCTATAATTAATTTACAATTTAAAGTGAAAATCCGTACTAATGATTCACATATCCTATGAAGTGATCGATGTGAAATCGGTACTTCATGGAATATGTGAATTTTTTCACGTATTGATTAATTTTTTGGAGGTAATAGTATGAAACAAGGTACAGTGAAATGGTTTAACGCAGAAAAAGGATTTGGTTTTATCGAAGTAGAGGGGGAAAATGATGTATTCGTTCACTTCTCAGCAATCCAAGGTGATGGTTTCAAATCACTTGAAGAAGGTCAAAAAGTTGAATTTGAAGTAGTCGAAGGGAACCGCGGACCTCAAGCAGCTAACGTTACAAAACTATAGTCCCTTAAGAAGCACACCTTTAGGATGTGCTTCTTTTTATAGTCCTTCTAATTTAATTTAAAAGTGAGTTTAATTAGATTACATTTGGGTATAAAAAATAGAGTTTACTATTTTAGGGGGAACTACTTTGGACAGATTAACACTGGATCTTAACTTAAAACATTATTTAGAAGAAAACAAAGATAATTTTGAACAATATTTATTAAACCAGGCTGTTAATGTTAAAGATAAGATAAATGATATATTAAGAGTTGGAGATATAGATCTAATCAATAACGCTCATACTCTGACACATTATATTATTGATGAAAATACGAAAGATTTGAGTGCTTTTGCAAAGCAGGAAGGCATTGCATGGGCAACGTTTTCTTTGACGCTATCTTTTAAATTAGAATGGATCCAGGCCATTAGAAGAACTTTGTGGATCTTTATTCAAAAGTACAATAATGACATACAACCGATTTCTATTGATTCGTTCTTTGAGTTAGAAAAGCAAATTAATAATCAAATAGATTATTTTTTAAATGAGTTTTTTATCAACTATTCGACTTATAAGGATGCTTTAATTTCTTCCCAACGTAAAGTGGTTGAAGCCCTTTCAGTTCCTATAATTCCAATTACACCCTCTATTTGTATTTTGCCGTTAATTGGCTCAGTAGATACTTTTAGAACAAGTATTTTAGAAGAAAAAGTACTAACAGAGATTGGCCGTTTACATATACAAACGTTAATAATGGATCTCTCAGGTATATCTGAAATGGAAACAGAAGTAATAGACCATTTACTGAAAATTATCTATGGTACTTCGATGATGGGCTGTGGCACCGTTATTACCGGTTTAAGACCGGATGTTGTGAGACAAATGATTCAATTAGGCGTTAAATTTGATGATGATACTAAAACCTTTGCAACGTTACAACAAGCGTTAAACGAGTATTTAGTCAAGTAAAGGAGAGGGGGATTCGGGGCTTAGATCCGAAGCTTCTTTTATTTTTATTGGAGAAAAACACTTGAAATAAATACTACTAGAAGAGTATTTATTGTTTTTCTAGCTTCTGATTCTTTAGGAATAGAACATAGAAAAGCCTATAATGTTTCAAATGGTCTTATTTTTGGTATAGTGAAGAGAGAGAGGGGCTATGACTATGAATGTAGAACTTAAAAAAGAATTACCAACTTACGAGGAGCAACAAGACTTCTATATAAAACTACGATCTAAAGTTACTGATTATGTAGAAAGTAAATCAGGTAAAGCAGGAAAGTTTACTCCATATCTTCTATTTGCTCCTGATTTATTTCACTTATTAGTAAAATCGATGTTTGATGACCGCATAGATGCGAAGAGTAAAACACTCGTTGGTAGTGGTATATTGTATTTCATCACGCCAGTAGACATATTACCTGAAGGTTTAATAGGACCAGGTGGTTTTATCGATGATATTATTGTAGCTACTTTTGTAGTAAATATGTTATTGAACAAATTTTCCCCTGAAATGATTGAAGAACATTGGGCTGGAGATGACAAACTACTAAACGTATTGAAGAAGGTTTCGGAAACGAGTGATTCCTTACTTGGAAAATTGCCGACAAGATCTCTACTTGGTCGTTTTATTAAAACTTCTAAAAAGGGCACTGCAGTTAAAAGTTAATCCACCCAGGAAAGTTCCAAATCCCTTATAAAAATGCATTGCTATATAATATAGCAGTGCTTTTTTGATGTGTTAATATTCTGAACTAGTCAACCTTATATCATGTATTGTAGGGGGGATAAGAGAAAACATATCAAGTTAAGAAAAGTATTGTCCCCATAATCTGTACTCTTTTTATAATAATAAAAAAGAGTACAGGAACATGACATATTGTCATCATCCTGTACTCTATTATTAGGTATTATAAGTTTTGTGTATCTTTCCACTCTAAGAACTCATCATAAGACAATTGTTTATCTAAGATAGACCCATCTTCACGGATTTCAATTACGCGATTAGCAATTGTTTGAATGAACTGGTGATCATGCGATGTGAAGATCATTGCGCCTTTGAATAATGTAAGACCATTATTCAATGCTTGAATAGACTCAAGATCCAAGTGATTCGTTGGTTCATCTAGTAATAATACATTCGATTCGGAAAGCATCATTTTAGAAAGCATACAACGTACTTTTTCTCCACCTGAAAGAACAGAAGGTTTTTTCTTCACTTCTTCTCCTGAGAAAAGCATACGGCCTAGGAATCCACGTAGGAATGTTTCACTTTCATCATCAGGTGAATATTGGCGTAACCAATCTACTAATGATGGCTCATTGCCTTCAAAGTATTTAGCGTTATCAAGCGGGAAGTAGGCACGCGTTGTAGTAACACCCCAACGTACGGAACCTTCTTTTGGTTCTTCTTCCTCCGCAAGTATACGTAACAATGCAGATTTCGCTAATTCATCTCCAAGAAGAATAATCTTGTCTTCTTTGTTCAACGTAAAGCTGAAGTTAGAGAAGAGGTTTTTGTCTTCAGTAGAATGACCTAAATTTTGAACTTGTAATACATCATTCCCGATTTCACGTTTCATCGAGAAGTTTACATATGGATATTTACGCGATGATGGTCTGATATCATCTAGTTCTATTTTGTCTAGCATTTTCTTACGAGAAGTTGCTTGTTTCGATTTAGAGGCATTGGCACTAAATCGAGCAATAAATGCTTGTAGCTCTTTAATTTTTTCTTCTTTTTTACTATTTTGATCGGAAGCTAATTTGCCAGCAAGTTGACTTGACTCATACCAGAAATCATAGTTTCCTACATAAACTTGAATTTTACTGAAATCTAAATCCGCAATATGCGTACATACTTTGTTTAAGAAATGACGGTCATGGGATACAACGATAACAGTATTATCGAAGTTAATAAGGAAATCTTCCAACCACTGAATAGCTTTAATATCTAAATGGTTAGTAGGCTCATCCAGTAATAGTACATCGGGTTTACCAAAAAGAGCTTGAGATAAAAGAACTTTTACTTTTTCAGATCCAGTTAAGTCAGCCATTTTCTTTTGGTGCATTTCATCTGGAATACCAAGACCTTGTAAAAGTATTGCTGCTTCAGATTCAGCTTCCCAACCATTTAAGTCAGCAAATTCACCTTCTAGTTCGGCTGCACGCATACCATCTTCATCTGAAAAGTCTTCTTTCATGTAGATAGCATTTTTCTCATTCATTACTTCATATAAACGTTTGTGTCCCATCATAACTGTTTCTAAAACATTGTATTCTTCGTATTCGAAGTGATTTTGTTTTAAAATTGCTAAACGTTCATCTGGGTTCATAATGACATTGCCTTCTTGGGCCTCAATTTCACCAGACAAAATTTTGATAAATGTTGACTTACCTGCTCCATTTGCACCAATCAATCCATAACAGTTTCCTGGTGTAAACTTTATATTTACGTCTTCGAATAACTTACGGTCACCAAAACGAAGACTTATGTTACTTACTGCAATCATGCTAGTACCTCCTAAAATTCACAATGAACTTATTATAGCACGAAATAGGAACGAATTCTACAAATCCTTGATTTTATAGGGTTTCAACGTATTTCAGTTAATGCCAACCCCAAAATCAGCCCCATATGCATTTAAGCTTTGACTGAACAAGCAAACAGATTCTAGTTCTATCTTTCAGGAGTTACTTTTAACTTTGGGTATGTCTAAACCGTGTAAAGTTATTTTTGGGAGTGCTGTACTATCTAAACTTCTATCAAGTGGTCGTTTAAAATTAGAAATAGGTCCAGCACCATGGTCACTTATAAAAACGAACGTATCATTGTTTAACATTTGCCCGTAAGAACAAAGTGTTTTTTTACACCATTTTTGATAATTTTCTAGTTGCTGTATAACAAAGTCATCTACTAAAATGGTTCTGTAAGAATTTTTGGTCTTCGGTTTGCGCTCACCAAAATGGTCTCTAGTACGTTCGATTTTAATTGTTTTATTTTTAAAATCGATATTTTTCCACATAAGTCCCATTGCTTCCCCACGGCGAACACCAGTATAAGCGACAACCAAAAGAAAACTATAATTTGTAATGGATTCATTTTTCTTTGCATCATTTATAAGCGTGACTAGTTGTGAAGATGTAAGGTAATTATTTTTAACTTCATCTTCATTCGATACAATAGATACTTTCTTGAATCGATTACGTGGAAGTATTTCATTTTCGACCGATGCATTGATAGCAATTTTAAAAATGTTATGCCATTGACGAATAGAGCTAGCGTTGTAACTTCCTTCCAACTTGTTTATAAAAGCACGTTCGTAAGTTAACTTATCTAATTGTTGTAACAAGATGATCTTGTGGTACAAGTTCATCAATCGTAATCATCTCTATTTGATCGCGTTCAACGTATTGATTTTTAGTCATCATATCCATTCACCTCATGTTTATTTAGAAAGTAGTTGATTGTAGTGTAGGCGGCGATTCCTGCGGGAACAGCCCGAGTCTCGAGATCCCGCAGGAGCTTGCGACGAGGAGGCTTGAGCCAGGCCCGCGGAAAGCGTCCGCCGAAACGAAAATCAACTAACCCTAATTCGAAAAATACTAATTCTATTTTAAAAGAAAAAAGACTGTAGATAAACTCTAAATTTATCGAGTTTGTCTACAGTCTGAGAGCTTGTTATGAACAAGCTCTTTTATTAATGTCATTTTGGGATTATACCCTACAAAATGTAGCTATTATACAGTAGAGTTCTAATACAGAAACTTCTGCCGAATTTTTCTTTTCCTGCAATCATTCTACAAGAAACACGTTGCACAGTTCTTTAGAGCTTTTGATGAAGAGGAGAGAGGAAGAGCCAAGATGGAGAAATCGTTATAGTAAAACGTGTTGTGAAGTCACAAGCCCCAGTCGTTACAGCACAAATATTTTGCTAAAGAATCGAAACCCGAAGGGATGGCGTGACAAGATTGAAATCAAAAACGAACATGAAGGAACAATGAAAGTGGAAATGGGGGATATGGAGAAGTGGAGTAATTAATAGTATTTAGTTTTTCAGCCATCCGGCATATCCATTGGCATACCTTTTCCGTGAGGAGTGGCTTCAGCCTTTGTTCTGCCGACTTCACCTGAGCATCACACCCCATAATCTGTCTATTATGACGCATGCGGGAGTATCAATGGGATAGAGTTTCAAAATACTGGGTTTTATCATTCCTATCCTCGGTTATAAAGTTAGGACTACCGAAGAAATCCCTTGTTTTTTCACACATTAGTGCTTTTACAAAACTTGTCGCGCTACCTCTTTAGTTCAATAAGAAAAGAGCTGCCTAAGCAGCTTAATGCTCTTCAATTAAAGCTAGCCTTTCGTTCAACAAACCTTCTAACCTAAATATACTACTTCACTATTTTCCCTCTTTGCTCGAATCGTGATTTTACCCACATATTGCTCTGGATTTTTATAACCATTTTCAACTTCTTGAAATAGCGTAGATAATATCGTTTCTACTTCACCTAATGTTGTATCTTTAGAAAGCCTTCTTAAATGCGACTTAAACCTTTAAAAAACTGGCAAATTGAAATTTTAAGTAGCTTTAGTTTTGGGCATTCTAACGGCTTTTTGGAATGGATTAATAACAAAATAAAAGTGATGGAATGAAAAGCGTACAGCTTTCGTTGTTTCGATCACTTTAGAGCAAAAACCTTATTAAATTTAAAGTATAAAGAAATCGGGGTTCATTGGGTTAAGGTGCAGCAAATTTACAGCTCCCCAACATTTGATTTAGAACCGATTTATTTGGTATCAACTTTTTCACCCCTTCATACGTCTAGTAGTTGTATACAAGTGAAATTGTTAAAAAGGAGCTTCTTTATATATGAAAACCAGAAATGCATTGCAACAGGATGAGGTATTTATCCAGTTCATACGTGAAAATAAGGAACGTTTTTATTTGCTAGCTTATAGCTATACGAAAAACGAGCAAGATGCACTCGATGTCGTACAGGACAGCATTCAAAAAGCGATGATTGCACTCAACAACATCGAAAAAGTCGAATATATGAAAAGCTGGTTTTATAAAATCGTCGTGCGTACTGCCATCGATTTTTTACGCAAGCATAAACGTTCACAAGTCATGGATGATGAAACACTTCATTACTTAACCCCCGCACAAGAGGATAAATACGAAAACGTTGACTTAGAGTACGCTTTAGCTGAACTGCCACAAATGTACCGTGAAATCATCATTTTGCATTATTTCGAAGACTTAAAACTTGCTGATGTGGCAAATATTCTCGGCATTAATCTCAGTACGACTAAATCACGTCTTTATAAAGCGTTAAAAATACTTAAAATTCAACTGCAAGATACAGAAGGAGAAATGACACATGAATGATAAAAAATTAAAGGATTTACAAAAACAATATGAAAATGTGCCAATACCAAAGGAGTTAGACTTTATCGTGGAAAATACGTTAAAGCAAGGAAAGAAAAAGAAAAGACGCTCACATCTGTGGTTATTTGGGACAGCCGCTGCGGCAATGCTCTTTACAGTTAGTTTAAATATTAGCCCAGCGATGGCACGTACGCTTGCAGACATCCCGGTTGTTGGTAGTGTCGTAAAAGTATTAACGTGGACAGAATATGAGGTGTCAGAGGAAACATACGATGCGAACATTGAAGTCCCTTCCATTGAAAATCTAGAAGATAAAGAGTTAGCAAACACGATAAATGAGAAGTACCGTGCAGAAGGCAAAGCCCTTTATGAAGAATTCATCGCAGAAGTCGATGATTTAAAAGCGAATGGCGGTGGACATGTAGGTGTTGACAGTGGCTACGACATCAAAACAGATACTGACCAAATTTTGTCAATTGGTCGCTACGTAGTGGAAACAGTTGGTTCTTCTTCTACAGTCATGCAATACGACACTATTGATAAGAAAAATGAGATTTTATTTAGCCTGCCAATACTCTTTAAAGACGACGCCTATGTTAACGTTATAAGCGAAAATATCAAAGAACAGATGCGGGCAGAAATGCTTGCATCAAATCAAGAAAAAATTTACTGGGTTAAAGGTGCAGGTATTGCCGATGAAGAGTTGTTTTACGATTTCACAGCCATTGATGCTAAGCAAGAATTCTATATTACCGATAGCGGCAAGCTCGTTATTTCTTTCGACAAATACGAAGTTGCACCAGGCTATATGGGTGTTGTAGAATTTGAAATCCCGACAGATTTATTACAAGATGTCCTTGTAAGTAACGAGTACATTCATTAATAAAAATGGCACTATCTCATTTCATATGGGACAGTGCCATTATTTAGGGTCCCTTAATATTTGCTGGAATTTTCACGCAATTTTACGCATGAAAAAACAATCAAAGGGGAGCACATTGCTATCGATACCACACACTACGAATCATATGACGAAGCGATACCTTCTGAAAAAGAAAAGCAAGCTCCACCCTAAAAGCGTGATCGTAAATCAAAATAAGAACGTGAAGCCTGGCTCAGCGAAAAGGCTAAAAAAGAAGCGAATAAAACGATCTTTGAAAAAGAAATCAAGCATCTACTATATACACCGCTCGATGTGCTTATTCAAGACGCACCCATCGAACCCAAATGAAAATGGGCGATGCCTACGCTTTTGAAAAAACTGACTTATGAAATTGATTCAAGTCTAAACTTTCTAGGTATTTCATGCATCTTTGGTAAGTAACTAAAAAAAGGAAAAAAGGACGTTATTACCCTTAAGCCCCAGTAAACTGCTTTTTAATGCTTTATCCTACATTGATTCATTTGACTGAAAAACCATCAGATAGTTGGTATAACAAGGTTTTCATGAAATTTAATCACTTAATCCTATCTAAAAATGTTATAGCATGAAATAGGAACGAATTCTACAAATCCTTGATTTTATAGGGTTTCAACGTATTTCAGTTAATGCCAACCCCAAAATAAGCCCCATATGCGTTTAAGCTTTGACTGAAACAGCAAACAGATTCTAGTTCTATCTTTCAGGAGTTACTTTTAACTTTGGGTATGTCTAAACCGTGCAAAGTTATTTTTGGGAGTGCTGTTCTATCTAAACTTCTATCAAGTGGTCGTTTAAAATTAGAAATAGGTCCAACTCCATGGTCACTTATAAAAACGAATGTATCATCATTTAACATTTGACCATATGAAAAAAGTGTTTTTTACACCATTTTCGATAATTTTCGAGTTGGCGTTTAACTATGTCTGCAACACAGAGGCTTTATATGTCAGCTACCCTTGGACTAGGGGGGAACTAGAAAGGATAAATGGTCAACCTGATATCCTTAGAATTAAAGCACCAGGGGGATGGGACAGGCAAGGTATTGGACGTAGACTATACTTTTTTCCAGGACACTTCGTTAACAGAGCCGTATTCTGAAGTTTTAGTGACTAAATTAATTCAAGAATCCTCGAGGTCATTAATTTTAGTTCCAGATCAGTATTCTGCTTTTAAAAAAACTTGATTTTATTACACACAAAAAGAAAAACTGTATGACCGAAATTGGCCATACAGTTTTTTAGCCTTGTAATGATTTTTTTCGAAGTGGGGCTAAAAATAATGTGACGATCAAAATACAAGTTGCGATGACTACAGCACTAGTGAATAAGCCACCGTAACCGTTTTGTGCCGCTAATGTGGTCAATTGTTGCACACTAGTAGATAACACCTCTTTTAAGGTTGGATCTTGAACTTGATTTAGTAGTTGTGTCATGTCTGTATTAGCAGAAGCACCAGATGACATTTGCGCTGTTAGTTGTTGCAACTCAGCCGCACCTTCTTGACTTAAATTTGCTTTTGCAAGATTACCTTGTAAAATTTCAGGGAAGTCCGTTTTGAATAATGCCGGTATTTCATTGTAGCCGCGAGCAATAAAGCCTGCGTATATTGTGGGTGCCAGCGTCATTCCAAGCGTTCTTGTTAATGATAATGTTGCAAGAGCAGTACCTTTATTTGCTTGTAATTTTTCAGTTGCTAACATATTTAATGGCGCACCCAAAATAATCCCCATACCAAAGCCAGCGATGATTGAAGAGATGATAAATTGCCATTTTACTTCAATCCATAATGGGAATAATAAAAATCCTATTGCTGATATAACACTCGATAAGATGACCGCAAAAATGGGTCCGCGTTTGTCTGTAAATACGCCACCTAAACCAGCACCCAAACCAGCTGCAAGAGCTAGTGGTGTCATCCAATAGCCTGCATTTTCAGATGCAATCCCAAGTACTTGCTCTGAAAATGCAGGGATGAAAATCATTCCGGCTAGTAATGCACCTGAAAATGCACCAATCATTAAAGTTAGTAAGTATGGCGGTTGACGTAGCAAGTGGAATGGTAGAATCGGGTCTCCACCACGCTTTTCAAGACGATTTTCATGTACTAGTAAACCAATTAAAAGAACAATACCAGCAATGATATAGCCATAAACATTTGGTTGCAATAAGCTTTTTAAAAGGTGAACACCTTCTAAATTTGTCAGTCCATACATAATGCCTAAAATCGCTAAAGATAATAAAATAGTTCCAAATAAATCGAGTTTTCCAGGCTGTACATCTTTCGTTTCATCTAGTTTAATAAAGCCTAAAATAACGAGCACAATGGCAATAGGTACATTCACTAAAAATAGTACATGCCAGCTACCTGTAACGTCTAATAAAACACTGCCGATATTGGGTCCAAGTACGGCCGCAATACCGTTCATCCCACCAAGCATCCCAAGTGCCTTACCTTGTTTTTCGACAGGTAATGTACTTAATATATGTGAGCTACCAATAATGAAAATACCGCCGCCACCCATTGCTTGAATAAATCGAGCGATTAAATAAAAAGAAAAGTTTGGACTCAAAGCCACGAGTAATGAGCCAATACCAAAAATGGCGATTTCAATAATAAATAATTTTTTGCGTCCATATCGATCAGAAAGTTTTCCGATAATCGGCACACTAATTGCCAAACCAAGTGTGTAAAGCGTGACACCCCATGCTCCCCAGTTTGCATCGACATCGAATGATCGATTAATCGTTGTTAAAGCAGCACTAATAATACCGTTATCAAGTGCGGCCATAAATACACCGATGGAAAAGAGGCAAATAGCCCAGGTTTGTGATGCGTTTTGCTTTTCTGTCATAAAATTCCTCCTTCGATTTAATATATTTTAACAAAACAGCGCTCATATCGTAATATTGAATCAAATTTAAAGTTATTCCTACGTTCGTATATCCCTAATTTTTGTAAAAAGGCATAGCACTGTCTGTCAAGCAGGTTGAATCCGAATACCTTCTCACAGTTTTCTTCGTCCTACAATTAGAAATGTTCATGTATTTAAGCCCATACATAAATTTGTAAGATGATTATACAGGAATTGTATGGGACTGTATAAGATTTTATGGGGTTTCCCCGTCTTACAGCGTGTATAAATCACACTCTTGTGAATTGTCTTAACAAGGATTTAACATCAATAGTTATATATTGGTAACATCAAATAGGAAGGAGGAACTTAATATGAATAAAAAATTAACAATTTCGACATTAGTACTAGGGTTATCTGTTGTTGCGGGATCTGCATATGCTGCGAGCAATACCGACATGTGGGAAACTACTAAATCCAGTGAACCTGTCAGCTTAGAAGTATTGGCTAAAGAAAAAGAGATCACTAAAGATGAACTAATTGTTCAGCTTGAAAAAAAAGGAAAGCTGACAAAAGCTGCTGAACTCACTTCGAGTACCGAAGCTAGTGAACCTGTCAACTTAGAAGAAATGGCTAAAGAAAAAGGCGTCACGTTAGATGAACTGATTGCTCAACTTGAAAAAGAAGGAAAGCTGACAAAAGCCGCTGAATTAACAGAGGCTGATTTTGAAGGTAAATAAGCAATTCAATAACGAACAATAGTTTCAAATTGTTCACCTCGTAAACACCTTTTCGCAGTCATATGGTTGTCACATTAATAAGATAAAATAGAATTATGGGAAACACATCCCATACAATATCGCAGAGCGATTAAAATAAGGAGGAATTTGAAATGAAAAAAATCCTATTAGTAGGAGCAATGACATTAGCAGTTTCAGCAATTGCAGGATCAGCTTTGGCTTCTCCAAATGATTTAAAAGAGGCATCGACACCTGCAGTGGAGACCACACCAGCAATAAAAGCGACACCAGAAGAACTAGCGGCAAGAGAAGGGGAGTCGACACTTGCAGTGGAGACCACACCAGCAATAGAAGCGACACCAGAAGAACTAGAGGCAAGAGAAGTGGAGTCGATACCTACAGCAGAATTGACACCATCGGTAGAAGCTACAACAAAGTAGTCTTCCGAATCGACTCCTTGAGTAATATGGGTTTTAAAGAGTATCCTGAACATGGTTGCAAGAATAATTCCGATTATGCCAACAAAAGAAATTTGTACGAAGCAGAGGTAACAGATGAGGCAGTACTTTATCAACTCTTACCTTATTTGAAGACATTACCAACTAACTGCTACGTCCTAACGAAAATTAATTAAAGTTTTGAACAAAGCGCCCACGTAAAAACTGAGGCGCTATTTGACGCTTATGGAGAAATGATTTACTTCGGGTCAAATACTTTTTTGTCATGACCCACTATTTAAGATGACATGAAAGCAAGTTCCACCATTTTCATTATCAGTAACAGTAATCGTACTATTATGCTTTTTGATAATGCTTTCAACAGTTGATAGACCTAAGCCTGTACCACCCAGTTGACGAGATCGTGATTTGTCCACACGATAAAAAGGTTCAAAGATTTTCTGTTTGTATTTGTCGGCAATGCCAATGCCTGTATCTATAATTTTGATTGAAACATGTTCCTTACTTAATCTGTTTACAATAACTTCAACTGTGCCGCCTTGAGTATTGTACTTAATTCCGTTTTCCACCAGGTTGTAAAAAGCACGATACAGTAGGTCAATGTTTCCAAAAACAACGCTATTATCACAATTTAAGGTCATTGTAATATTCTTATCTTTAGTGATATGAGAAAGCTCGGAAATAATATCCTCCAAAATATCCTTTGCGTAAATGCTGCTTTGTTCACCGTTATCTTCCATATTCGTCATATCTAAAAGGCTAGCGACTAGTCCTCTCAAGCGTTTTGTCTGTTTTTCAATAACGTTAATAAGCACATCATATTCCTCGGTTGTATGAATTTTTTTCTTTTTAAATACATCAACTTTTGTTTGTAACACAGCAAGAGGTGTTCTAAGCTCGTGGGCGGCACTTGCGGAAAATCGTCGTTGCATCATAAAAGAATCATTCAACTTATCCGTCATTTCATTAAAGGTACCAGTAAGCTCTGCAATTTCATCTTTTGTGAGCGGCACGGATAGTGTTTCAGATAAATTATGAACATTTATGTTTTTTACTTGTTCATTTAGCGTATCAAGAGGTTTTAATGCCTTCCCCGAAAGATAGTATGTTAAAAACCCCCCGCTAATAATAACTAAAAGCATATAAATAATACTTTCAATTCTAAAACCTATTTTTGCTTTTTGGAAAGTCTCTGATGAAACGGAAGGGGCCATGTTGCTTGATGCTGGTGGAATGCTTTCATCAATCCATTGATCTTCGCCGACTTCTTGTGCAGGTATTGTGGCAGTTGCATCAATTATTGTAGCCATTTTAATAGCAGAAAAATTTAGTATTAAGGTAAGTCCTACACAACAGACAGTTAAAAGAGCAACAGTCATAACAGTAAGTCGTAATCGAATTGGCATGTTTTTAAGCATTTTCATTTTCATTATCACTCTTTTCTGATAAAAAGTAACCTTCTCCGATTTTCGTTCCAATGGGGTCATAGTTTAAAACAGCTTTTAGCTTCTTTCGGAGCGTCGCAATATGAACACGAATAGCTCCACTAAAGCTATCTGCATGCTGATCCCAAACATGTTCAATCAGTTCTTCTTGGCTGACCACTCTGTCTTTTTGAAGCAAAAGGTATTCAAACAATGCAAATTCTTTTTTTGTAAGTGCTATTTCACTCTCGTTAATAATTGCAATCCGCTTTGATAAATCCACCTTAATTTCCCCTAATGAAAGCATACTACTTTCTTGCATAAATTTTCGCCGTAACAAATTTCGTATTCTTGCTTCCAACTCGGCAAAATCAAAGGGCTTTGCCAAATAATCATTTGCTCCTATGTCTAAGCCTTTTACTTTGTCATGTACACTACTCCTTGCACTGAGAATAAGTACCTTTAATTCCGGCTTTTCATCTCGTATCTTTTCTAAAACCTCTAGCCCATCCATTTTCGGAAGGTTTAAGTCAAGTACAACCAAATCGTAATTTACTTCATATAAAAGCTCGTAAGCATCTTTGCCGTTGTCACAAGTATCAACAGCATAACCATCTATTCTAAGCCCATCTGCAATTGCTTCCTGCAGATCAAGCTCGTCCTCTACAATAAGTATTCTCATACCAAAATCACCTCTATTTCTATTGTACTGTAAGTATGCGTTAAATCTCTGTTAAGCATTTAATTCACTACAAAAAAAACCACTTAACGGAGATTTAACATCGTTTTTTATACAATGGTGATACAAGTTTAGGAGGTATAAAAAATGTGTGTTCTAAATAGCGTAATTAAAAATATTAAATAAAGAAAAACTAATATAGTAGATAGGAGAAATAAAATGTTTGAAATTCAGAAAGTATCCAAACAATATAACGGCGAATTCGCTTTAAATAATATTTCCTTAACAATGGGAAAAGGAATGAATTTTATCGTTGGTGCTTCGGGTAGTGGTAAAACGACTCTTTTGAAAATCATCAGCGGTATGGACCAAGATTTTGATGGCGAGGTTACCTATTGCGGAAAGAATATAAAAGAATTAACCACTAGTGAAAAAAGCTATTTTTACAACAATATTTTTGGATTTGTATGGCAGGACTTTAATTTGCTTGAAGATTTATCGGTTTTAGAGAATGTGTTGTTACCACAGTATTTGAAAAATAAACAAAATCAAAAGAACGCAAATAATATTTTAAAAGAACTCAAAATATTTGACCTAGCACAACGAAAAGTGAACTCTCTTTCGGGCGGTCAAAAACAGCGTGTTGCCATCGCAAGAGAGCTCATGAAAAATCCAAAGGTTATTATCGCTGACGAGCCAACAAGTGCATTGGATGAAAAAAACTCAGAAACAACAATGGATATTTTGAAATCTATTTCTAAAAATAGGACAGTTATCGTTGTTACCCATGATGTCAATTTAATTGACAGTGACTCAAACATTATAGATTTAGATGAGGGAAAATTTGTAGCATCACCACAAAAAAATGTAACGAAAATAGAAAAACTTACATACGGTGAAAGTCATCGCTTAACGATTAAAAACGCTTTTTCAATGACTAAATCAAATGTTAAAAGTAAATTTGGCCGATTTTTAGTATCAGTTCTTTCTCTAATGATCGCAGGTGTCCTTTTGCTTACAACTGTAAGTGGGACAATAGCGAGCAGCGGTCAAGGTGATATTGAAAAACTGCTTAGTACCTATGGCGACGCACTTAAAGATATTAGTATAGTTAGCAGCTTTACCAGTGCAGTAGGAACAGACGATAATCAGGAAGAAAAGCCGAACGCAGATGTATCACAGGATATTGGTGGCTTATATGATCAATATGTAGGCGATGAACGCGTTGATTTTACTGCTTTTTTACAAGCGTTTGATAATATAAAAGTAACTGTTGACGGGAAAGAATATCCAATAGAAGGAACAGGTACTGTTCCATCAATTAATAAGTTGATAGCAGGAAAAATGCCTACTGGCAAAGACAACGAGGTTGTTGTTCCAGACAGTTTTGTTAAATCAATGGGCATATCAAACGAGCAAGCAATAGGCAAAGAAATTGATTTTAGTAGCGCTATTTACAATTGGGACACAGGTGATCCTGTTATAAAAAACGCATCCATTACCGCAAAAATCGTAGGTGTTGCAGATAATACTACCTATATGGAACTCGAAGGTAATGTGGAAGAATTTACAATCGGTGACTCTTTCTTCTTCAGCAAAACTGGACTTGATGATTTGAGAGGACAAGCAGGTATTGAAAATGAGGCAATGGACTTTCTTATTCGAGCAAAGACGCCAACTGATATGATTGCCATTAAAGACGAGCTTAACGAAAAAGGAATTGCACCTCTTGGTCAATTTGAACTTGTTGAGGATATTGTGAGATTAAATGACCAAACAACCGAACAGTCAGGCTCAGCAAGTATGTTCATAGGGATTTTGGCTGTCGTTATGGTTATGGCTATTTCCTTGATCACAGGCTTTATGAGAAAGAGAGAATTTGCAATTTACAAAGTCAGCGGCTTTAATAATGTTCATTTTAGTCTGCTTAACTTGACGGAAAAGATCACGGAAATTATGACAGCAATTCTGTTAATGCTTGTTACATCACCTCTTATCAATATAGCTACTAAAGGCTTGTTCAGCGCAAGTATTTTAAATTCTAAGATGTTAATTTCGGGTGTGCAATTCATTGCCTTAGTTGGCGTTGCAGCTTACTTAACAACGGCTATTGCCTTTATAATGACTAAGACATCCACAGCTTTGAAGACAGGTGACAGATAGTGATACAGATAAATAACCTTACAATACGATATGATCATTCAGTTATTTTGGAAGATACAAGTTTTAACTTTCCAAGCCAAGGACTTGTTTGCCTTTTAGGTGCATCAGGTTCCGGTAAAAGCACGTTGCTTAATATGATTGCAGGATTCGACAGTAATTACAGTGGTGATATTACGGCTTGTGGTACTTCTATCAGCAAAATGAATGCCGATGAATTGTGTGCGTACCGCAGAGAAAATATCGGGTTTATCTTTCAAAACTACCATCTTTTAAGAGGATATACCGTTATTGAAAACATCTTGCTTGCTTGTGAGTTAAATACAGCAAGTGAAGAGGAAAATAGAGAAAATGCCAAAGAGCTGCTAAATAAACTGGGATTATCGCAAAAGACTAATGAAAAAATCGAAAATCTATCGGGCGGTCAAAAGCAACGAGTTGCTATTGCAAGAGCGTTGATTAGTAATCCTCGTATTATTTTGGCGGATGAGCCGACTGGAGCATTAGACCGAAAGAACTCTAATGAAATTATGGAGCTTTTAAAAGAAATTTCAAAAGAACGTTTGGTGATTGTGATTACGCATGACCAAAAGATTTGTAGTTTTGCAGATAAAGTCATTCATATTGAGAAAGGAAAAATTATTGCAAAAGATACCGAGTCCCATACAGAAATTGCTAGTGATCATAAGCTCAGTTTAAATAACGCGATTAAAATATCTGCGTTCAAGCGAGGGCTTAAGAACTTCAAAGTGAATATTACACGCTATATGGCTGTCAGTTTGGCAATTTCCATCGGTATCCTTGTATTTATGTTGTCTTTATCTTCTGGGAATATAATGGACAAGAATATTTCGGATTTTCAAGATAAAAACACGGCCTTTAACAACGGTTATATTAAAGGTGAGGATGATGGTAAAGTTATTGAATTATTGAAATCCGATAAGCGTATCGAAAATGTGTATTACCAATACAAAATAACGGATGTTACTTTAAGGATAGGGGATAAAACGGAAGCATTAGTAGAAAAATACCCAATGGCAAAGGCTACTGAAAAAATGTCATATGGTGCTATGCCCAAAACAGGTGAAAAGGAAATAGCACTTAGTCCAAGCCTCGCTAAAAAATTTGAAAATGATATTAGTAGTTTGATTGGTAAAGAAGTTACCTTAAATTATGGAGCTAAAGAATACACGCTTACGATAAGCGGCATCTTTAATGAAGGCTACGATGATTTCTTTGTAAGCTCCGATATTGAAGAGAAATTTTACCAAAATGTTGAGAAAGAAAAAAACTACTCAATCAGTTATGATGTAAAGATTTTTGAAGATATTGTGTCAGTAAGTCAAATGCTTACTAACAAAAAAATCGACAGTAAAACTGCAGTCAAAGAAGTAGAAGTTTTGCAAAATACATTCAACAATCTTAGCCGTTTGTTTTTGATCGTTTCTATTTTAATCTTAGCAATTGGTTTGTTTATCAGTTCCGTATTACTGATCAAACTGCAAAATTTAAGATACAAGGAAATAGGGCTGCTTTCCGCCTTGGGCTATAATAAAGGAACAATTCGGAAAATTATTGTCAGTGAAAATTTACTTTTAGCAACAATGTCAGCTGTTTCTCAAGCTGTCCTTATAGGCTGTATGTATTTAGTCGGCATGATTTTCAGTTTGGCAATGATCATCACACCGTTACAAATCGTACTATCAATACTTTCCACTGGGAGTGTTGTAATTGTAATTAGTGTGATAGCAAGCTACAAGTTAATCTCGACAGAGCCAGCTGTAGCGTTGAGAAAGTAATATATTTTATTTTATAAAAATCCGAAGGGGAAAATATAATATGAAAAAAATGATATCGTTAGTACTAATAGGATTGATGGCTAATATGTTAGTTGGGTGTTCAGATGAACCAACAGAGGTAAATGATAAAAATGAATCTGGGCACACTAACGATAAAGACCGTGATCAGAAAAATAAAGATTTAATGGAAGATGATAAAAATAGTCAAAACAATAATGTGGGAAATTGGTACGAAGAAGATCTTGATGATAGAGTAGATGATAGTGACTTGTCTAAAGAAGAACAGGCCTTAAACAGAGAACTTGGGAAACTTGATGATGGACGTTATGAAATTGAAGTCGTTTATCCTTATGAAGATCGTGTACGTTTTAATATCTTATATCGTTTTGTAGATAAAGACAAACAAGTCAAAGATGGTGTTGGACAGGTATCAGAAGCTGGGAAGATGCCTGAAAATGACGATGATGCACTTACTCTTAAACTGGATGACAAACTACAAGGTAAAAATATTTTTCATCGTCACGGCTTAAACCACAACTCCACTAACCATTTTCATTATCTGTGGTGCAGCACTATTTTGTGTTGCATGGATGGCTAACGGGTGCTTCGTTAAAAAATAAATGAAAAAAACGTAGGGAAAGCTCAGTTCACTATAGACTGAGCTTTTTTAAAATTTATAAAAAGTACAGCTCACAGCGGTGTGATTAATTATACATTTTTCTTAGGTCAGTGCGGGAGGCATAATGTAATAACAAGGAAAAAGGTTTTATATTAATATAATCCATAGTACTTAATAAAAGCACCTCGAATAGAGATGCTTTTTGTTTTGCCCTAATTCACTTATACATTGCAGTACATACGCCGCCACTAATAATTTTATTAACCCCAATGTTTGCCTCAAACTAGCCCCAGTAAGCTATTCTCCTGTATATAAAAAGCCCCAAAAACAATTTAAAAATTGTCTCGGGGGCCAACTTAGTTAAGTTTTACTTCCAATTTTTCTCGATAAATTCATCTCGACCTGATTGTGCTCGATCCTCTTTGTAATGGTTAGGGCTTTTTTTATAGAAGTCTTGATGATACTCTTCGGCTTCATAAAATGTTTTAGCTTCTCGTATTTCGGTAACAATAGGCTTAGAGAATTTCCCACTTGCCCCAAGCTGTATTTTCGATTTCTCCGCGAGCTGTCGTTGTTCATCCGAATGAATAAATATGGCAGTGCGATAACTTTCACCGCGATCTTGAAACTGGCCTCCATCATCGGTAGGGTCAATTTGTTGCCAAAATATTTCTAGCAATTGATTGTAAGAGAAGATGCTTGGATCAAATTGTATTTCTACCACTTCTAAGTGACCTGTATCCCCTTTTTTAACGTCTTCATATGTAGGATTATCAAGATGACCACCCATGTATCCAGAAGTTACCTTATGTATGCCATCCCATGTGTCGAATGGTTTTACCATGCACCAAAAACATCCGCCTGCAAATGTTGCTTTTTCTATCATATTTATTCCTCCGATTCATCTCACCTATTGAAATTTTGTTTGTGTAAAACAAATTTTAACACTTGTTAACTAGTTGTACAAAAATCTGAAACTATCTTAGCTGAAATACGTTATTATTACTGTATAAAGGGGAGATTTTAAGATGGAAGAAGAATTACAACAAACTAGTAGACGTCGCAGAAAAAGACGTCCCAGAGTAGGACGCATACTTTTTGTTATTTTTTTGTTTTTGGCTGTAGGAATTGGTATTTATACATTTACACAATATTCTAGTGGCTACAAATTTGCAGATACAGAACAAAAAGAACCAATGGAATTTAATGGTGATGAGCTTAAGAAAGGTGACCGTGAAAATATTCTGGTTCTTGGTGTAGATTCCAGAGGGGAGGATCAAGCTCGAACAGATACAATGATGATCTTTTCCTGGGATAAAGAAAACAATGATGTGAAAGTGATATCATTCATGCGTGATATATATGCAGATATTCCCGAACATGAATCATATAAATTAAATACAGCTTTTTATCTTGGTAAAGTACAATTATTGAAAGATACTATGCAAGGGATGTTCGATTTACCTATTCACCACTATGCGTTAATCGATTTTAGTAGCTTTGAGTCTCTAGTCGATATAATTGCACCAGACGGCGTACCAGTAAATGTTGAAAAGGATATGTCTGAGAAAATTGGTGTCACATTAAAGAAAGGACAACAGAATCTAAATGGTAAAGAACTACTCGGTTATGCTCGTTTCCGTTCCGATGCAGAAGGAGACTTTGGGCGAGTAGGTAGACAACAGTTGGTGATGGAGATCTTAAAAGACGAGCTATTGTCCATCGAAAACGTACCGAATTTACCTAAATTCATTGGAGCTACTGAGGGATATATCCAAACAGATTATTCGCGTTCAGACAAAACAAAGAGAATATTAGATGCAGTTGTAAGTGGTAAGTTAGAAATGGAAAAATTGACAATTCCAGTAGAAGGTACATATTCATTTAAGAATTATAGCCATGCTGGATCAGTCATCGTACTCGACAAAGAGATGAATAAAACGGCCATTACAGAGTTTTTAGAGAAATAAGTTGCTTTAATATTGCCATATTATTTTTTACTCCGTAAAATAAATATAAATAGAAAGGAAGTTTGATAGAAGTGGAGCCAGAAAAACCTTCTTTTTTCTCTACTAGATACATAAAATTTTTAGGCGGACGTAATACAATCTTTTCATTAATTCTGTTGCTAATGATTGGACTTGTTATTATGATCTACGATGAAATTTCCTTTATTTTTGTGCCTTTGACAGTGTTTCTCGGCAATGTAATTTTACCAATAATTTTAGCTGTCATTGTATACTATTTATTACGCCCAATATTGCGGTTACTAGAAAAAATTAAAATTAAACGGGTCTGGGGAATTCTGATCATTTTCTTAGTCTTAGTCGGTTTAATAACTTTACTGGTATTCCTAGTGTTTCCTTTTTTAAAGGGACAAATATTTAAACTAGTAGAGGAACTGCCTACTTACTTTATCCAACTTTTTAATGATCTTGATGCTTTTTTAAGAACATCTATTTTTAAGGATTATTATTTACAAATAGAAAATGACGTTGCATCAGTATTAAATGGGCTTCCTGACGAAATTGGGGAATTCGTTCAAAATACTGTAACTGGAATAGCAACTGGGATTTCCTCCATTGTAGGGGTTTTAACTAGTTTTGTACTGGCGATTGTAACGGTTCCATTTATCGTTTTCTACTTATTAAAAGATGGAGAAAAGTTACCTAATTTTGTGATGAAGCTATTTCCTCCAAGGATGCGAGATGATTTACAGGAAGTATTTACAGGTATAGATAGACAAATTAGCTCATATATTCAAGGACAAATACTAGTATCTATGTGTATCGGGTTTATGATTTATATAGGGTTTACTATTATTCAAATGCCATATGCTCTATTATTGGGAGTTATCGCTATGGTTACTAGTGTTGTACCATATTTGGGTCCAGTTATTGCTATTACTCCAGCAGCGATAATCGCGTTAGTAACATCCCCATTATTACTAGTTGGATTAGCAATTGTTTGGACAGTAGTACAATTAATAGAAGGTAAGTTTATATCACCACAAATAATGGGTAAATCACTACATGTGCACCCAATTACTATTATTTTTGTTCTTATAACAGCAGGATCATTATTTGGGGTTCCGGGAGTGATTTTAGGGATACCAGGATATGCCATATTAAAAGTTATCATTTCACACTTTTATACATTGTTTAAAAAGCGTTATAATAAGTTTGAACCAGTTATTGAAAATCATTATGAGTATACAAATCACAAGGTGGACTGAGAATAATGGCGAAGAAGTTTGAATCTTCCATAGAAGTAAAATCTATTAAGATAGATACGGTTGTGGATCATCCTATTATTGAACATGGGATAAACTTATCAGGTACAATTTATATTGATGGAGTACATGATGAATCGGTTGAAAATATCAAATTAGAGGTATTTAAACTAACGAATGGTGAATCATCTAAAATAGTTTCGAAACACTCTATAGAGTTAGTCGGTGCAGCTGCTTCAAAGGATATGCAAATGATTCCTTTCGAGATTATGCCCGATGAAAGATGGATACCAGATAATAATGAGGAAGTTACGAAACTTATTTTAAGAACAACCGTGTTATTTGAAAATGGATCTGAGTATAACGATGAAGACGAGATCCATTTTGATATTGAAGAATAATATATGAAACTCCAGCCATGTGTTGGAGTTTCAGTTTGACGACAAAGGTATTTTTATAAACGGTTATGAATAGTAATAAATGTCCCTAAGGATGTTTATTCATCTTATTAAAAGTAAGATATTAATTACTCTATTGGAACTGTTTATAAGGCAAGGTTCACCACGAAGACTCCTGTGGGAATAGCTTGAGCTGAAGACCCCGCAGGAACGTAGTGACGAGGAGGCTGAAGCCAAGCCCACGGAAAGCGAAGTGGTGGGCCTTGCCGAGTTTAATATTTAACTCTATACACCTAAAATTGAGTTTGTCTACAGTCTGAAACTCCAGCCATGTGCTGGAGTTTTTTTCTATCCTGAGCATTAAATCATTTACTTACAGAACTAAAGAGATAACTGGCAGTCTATATAGATTATTTGTTCCTTAGAAATATGTTACTCACCCTAAAGTAAACTTTACCTGGAAGATATTCCGTTTTTTTGTTTGCGCCAAATTTAGAAATCTTATAGTATAAATCTTCTTTGCTAGTGCATTCTAATATTAAATTGGGAGGCAACTAATGATGACTAAACGAATATTTTCAATATTGATTATTTCAAGTCTTTTACTGACTGCCTGTGGATTTCAAAGGGACTCCAATCAGCCAGCTAAACCAGAAACACAATTAAACAACCAAGATAAAGAAGTTCCTAACACAGGGAATGAAGAAGTAAATGAAGAAAATGATGTAGGAATTCCAAAGGTAGATGAGGGGCTAAATGATCCTTCGTTTGAAAAACCAAATGAAAATAACGATTGAATTGTTTGAATAATTGTGTTATTGTTTATTTAACTAACTCGAACGGAGGTGAAGAAAGGATGAAAAACACTATGAACGCACAATTTTTTATGTTGGAATTCTTATCAACTTCTTGTGCAATTACTCATGAAAATGCTACTAACGGGATAGGTCTGTCTATTTTTAGCCATTTTCATAGTAATACTCATAGCTGAGAAGTCATTCTTTCGGATCCAATTAGGTAGCGAAAAGACTGTGCTTTTTAGACAGTCTTTTTTTGTTGCGAAAAAAAGAATTGCTCCTCAGCTCATATAAGAATTGAAGGGAAGCGTTCATTATGATATGTACAGTTCAAAATATAACTAAAATGCTCGGAGGAAATATAATCTTTGAAAAGTTGTCTCTAGCTATTAAAACTGGGGAGAGGTTAGCGATTGTTGGTCGTAACGGTAGCGGTAAAACGACTTTATTCAAATTATTGGCGGGAAATGAGAAACCTGATGAAGGATCTATTCACTTTAAGAAAGGTACTTCTGTAGGTTATTTGGCTCAAATTCCTTCCTATTCGGAAGATGTCACTGGTCTAGATGTTCTTCATTATGCTTTTGAAAAAATAACAGCGTTACAACAGAAAATGATACAAATGGAAAAACAAATGGCAACTATTGGTGCAGCGGAGATGGAACGTCTGCTACAACAGTATGGAGAAGTTCAAGAACAATTTACACTTTTGGGCGGTTATACAATGGAGTCTGAAATTGAAAAAGTAGTGCAGGGACTCCAGCTTACTCGGTTTATAAACCAACCATTTGCTAGTTTAAGTGGTGGAGAACAGACGAAAATAATGTTAGGGAAGATTTTACTGTCGGATCCAGATGTATTATTGTTGGATGAACCAACCAATCATTTAGATTTGTTTGCAGTTGAATGGTTGGAACAATATTTGATTGGCTATTCAGGAACAGTTGTAATTATTTCGCATGATCGATATTTCTTAGATCAAGTTGTGACTAAAATTGCAGATTTAGAGGAAGGAGAGCTTTCTCTTTATCATGGGGATTATTCTGCCTTTATATTAGAAAAAGAAGCCAAATTAATTCGTGAATTTCAGCATTATGAGGAGCAACAGAAAAAGATAAAAAAAATGAAGGATGCAATAAGACGTCTTCGACAATGGGCCAACGAAGCGGTGCCACCAAATCCGAAGTTATTCCGCCAAGCACGCAATATGGAAAGAGCACTAGAACGTATGGTAAAAGTGAGAAAACCACTCATCGACCCCAAAAAGATGGAGCTCTCATTTGAATTTGCTTCTAGAAGTGGGAAAGAAGTAGTCATGATGAAAAATGTATACAAATCATTTGGTGAGAATGTTTTATTAGAAGATGCTCAGCTTAATCTATACTGGAAGGAACGGGTTGCGATAGTTGGGCGAAATGGTTCAGGTAAATCCACTATTTTACATCTGCTGTTAGGTAATCTTCCTATTGATAATGGAGTGGCTCGGTTAGGTAGCAATGTGCGTGTAGGTTATTTATCGCAGCATTTCGAAATACAGAATCCGAAGGCAAGGCTGATTGATGTATTTCGAAGTGAGTTAAATTTAGTAGAGGGCGATGCTCGCCATATTCTTGCGAAGTTTATGTTCTTTGGTCCCGATGTTTTCAAGCGAATAGGTGATTTAAGTGGTGGAGAACGTATGAGACTTCGCTTAGCGCAACTTATGCATCAGGATATTAACCTCCTAATTCTTGATGAGCCGACGAACCATTTAGATATCGAATCGAGAGAGGTCCTGGAAGATGCTTTGGGTGATTTTGATGGTACTATTTTAGCTGTTTCACATGACCGATACTTTTTGAACAAATTATTCCCGAAAACGGTCTGGTTAGAACAAGGTCAGCTAACAACTTTTGAAGGGTCATATGATTGGGCGCGTATAAAGTGGGAAGAGCAAGTACCAATTGAAATTCCTTTTAAAAATGAAAAACAAGAAAAACCAACATATAAAAGAAGTGCAGGAGGAAGTGTAGAACGAAAGATTGAGGAAGAGATTCAAGCAGTGGAAAAAGAAATTTCCAACCTAAAAGAGCAAATCGAAATAGAAGAGGATTGGGAGACATACGAAAAACTTTTGAAAGCTATTGAATCAAATGAAATGAAGATAGAGAAATTGACTCTGGAATGGATAGAGCAAGAAGATGATTCAAATTGTATATAATTTTGATAATAGAAAAGAAATTTATCAAATAGTTAGAAAAGAGCATTAACATTCATACATTTGTACTATATAATAAATTAAATACTATCCCAAATGGATTAGTAATATTGGCATGTATTTAATATTATATAGAGAGTAGATGGAAAATGAGAAAATCAATAAAGTGGAAAATTATTGTTTCAGTAATGGCATTAATATTCGTAAGCATGATACCGCTAATAAGTATTAGTACAAATACAATAAGTGAAAAGACCGAAAAAGATTTACTTGACCAGAGCCAAGTAATAGTTAAAGAAATGACCTCATCCATACAAAATTATCTAGCTGTATACGAAAAAGGACTTTTACAACTATCTACTTCTAATGCAATTTTAGATTTTGAAAATAATGAAAAAGCTACGAATGTAGTATTGACTACTCAATTAGAAAAAAACTTAGATACTAGATTCAATGAATTTGTTTCTTTGTATGATGCTGTAGCATCTGTGTATATCGCTTTTCCAGATAAATCGATTGAAATAATACCAGAAGCGGATCTTGGAGCAGACTTTGATCCAACCTCAAGAGAATGGTATTCCAATGCTGTTTCAAACAAAGAGAGTTTTAGCTGGTCTAAACCATTTGTGGATGCAGCAACTGGAGAATATGCTATTTCTGGTGCTAAAGCTGTTATTAAAAATGGCCAAGTGGTCGGTGTTCTTGCTATTGATATTTTACTGTCGAAGTTAACAGAAACGTTAGCTGACAGCGAGTTGGGGTACGAAGGTTATCCTATAATTGTAGATGCTGATGGTAATGCCATTGTTCATCCAACGTTATTTGGTGAAAATTTATCCAAGGATTCTTCTGTAAAGAAAATGCTTTCTAGTACCTCAGAAACAGGACATGTGACCGGTTTGATGGATGGTACTAACACAACTACTGTATACACTACGTTACCAGGATTAGATTGGAAGGTAGGCGCTGTTTATGAAGAAAGTAAAATCCATCAAACAGCAGACAGTATTCGTTCACAAATAATTATTATTGTTATATGTATAGAAGCGTTAATCTTTTTAGTATTATTTTTCCTTATAAGTCGTATATTGAAACCGATTGAACAACTTAAAAGATTGATGGATTCAATGGCAGAAGGAGATTTAACTGTTCAGGCTAATATTAAATCCAAGGATGAAATCGGACAACTAGCGAATAACTTCAACAAGATGGCTGTAAATATGAATGAAATTATTCAGGTCGTGAAAGAGTCAGCGAGTAATGTCCAATCGAATTCGGAAAGTTTAAGTGCTGTGGCAGAAGAAACAAACGCTTCCGCAGAGCAAGTTTCGTCAGCTGTGAGTGAGATTGCGGTAGGTGCTTCTAAATCTGCAGAAGATGCTGTAGACGTAACAGAAAGTTCGTTGCACTTAAGTGATCAAATCAATCTCATCAATGAAAAATCAGTAATGATGACTGATATAGCTATAAAAGCAAACACTATGAATTCGAATGGTCAAAACCAAATGAGTGAACTTAAATCATCTTTCCAAAACTGGGAGTCAAATCTAATCTCTATGTCCACATTGTTTAGTACATTGGAAGTTAGAGTAAATGCGATTGGTAGTGTGATGGAAACTATTATGCAAATTTCTGCACAGACGAACCTACTCGCATTGAATGCAAGTATTGAAGCTGCACGGGCAGGGGAGCATGGAAAAGGATTTGCAGTAGTAGCGGATGAAGTACGGAAACTAGCGGAGCAATCTGCAAAAGCGACAGAAGAAGTAAAGCATACGATTACGGAACTTCAAAGTGAATCACATACTGTAGGGCAACAAATGGAAGATACTATCAAAACTTTCCGTGAGCAGGGATCTGTTGTAACAAATACTGAAGTAACTTTTGGTGAAATATCGTTACTGATGAATAATTTGCAAACTTCAATCGATGCTGTTTCAGCAGAAATTGAACAGGTTTCTACCTTTAAAGATCAAGTTGTAGATATAATTCAAGTGATGGCTTCAACTTCAGAGCAAACTGCAGCAGCATGTGAAGAAGTAAGTGCATCATCAGATGAACAACTAAGAGCGATCCAATCGGTAGCGAAAGCTTCGGAGACTCTTACAGAGCTTAGTGACAAATTAGCGAATGCAGTGAATCGCTTTAAAGTTTAAAAGAAGTTGAATTGTTTGAAAACAAATGTTAATATTCACTCAGGAAGAACAATATAATTTAATAACTCTTATCAAGAGAAGCCGAGGGAAATGGCCCGTTGAAGCTTCAGCAACCTCTGACTAGTCAGAAAGGTGCTAACTCCTACAAGATAATTTCTTGAAAGATAAGAATCGAGAGCAAAACGTTCACCCTCTTTTCTTGTTTATAGGAAAGAGGGTTTTTTGAATTTAAAGGAGGACAACAAATTGCCTATAAATATACCAAAACAGTTACCCGCAGCTGAACATCTTAAAAACGAGAAAATATTTATCATGGACACCGATCGAGCGATAGCTCAAGACATACGTCCGTTAAATATAGTTATCTTGAACCTTATGCCTGAAAAAGAAAAAACAGAGCTTCAATTGCTCCGTTTACTAGGAAATACGTCGCTACAAGTAAATGTAACCTTTTTACATATGGCAACCCATGATTCCAAAAATGTAAGTAAAACACATCTAGACACTTTTTATACGACATTCGAGGATATTAAGCACCGAAAATACGATGGGATGATTATTACCGGTGCACCTATTGAGCATTTAGAATTTGAAGACGTTAATTATTGGAATGAGATTATGGAAATAATGGATTGGTCTAAAACTCAGGTGACCTCTGTTTTACACATTTGTTGGGGGGCTCAAGCCGCTCTCTACCATCACTATGGTATCGGGAAATATGACTTGTCGAAGAAATGCTTTGGGGTATTCAGTCATCGTTTATCAGACCCAACTGTACATTTAGTGCGAGGGTTTAATGATGAATTTCACGCACCTGTGTCTCGATACACAGCTGTATCTTTCGATGAAATAAAAAAAGACCCTCGTTTAATACTGCTTTCCGACTCAAAGGATGCGGGTGTTTTTCTAGTAATATCCAAAGATAAAAAGCATATTATGATTACGGGTCATTTAGAGTATGATGCAACTACACTTGCAGACGAATATAACCGAGATATTAAAAAAGGTGTGGATATTGATGTCCCAAAAAATTATTTTCCAAACGATGATCCAACACAAATACCGATGAACTCCTGGCGTTCCCATACACATTTACTTTTTTCCAATTGGTTGAATTATTATGTGTACCAAGAAACTCCTTATGATTGGGAGTAACTAAAAGGCTGGCCGTGAGTGAATTCACGATCAGCCTATATATGTTGATGAAAATGAGCATTATAATTTTTTATTCTGTCTTAAAAATTCGGTTAATTTCCTGCATTTCTTCTATCGTCAGTTCCACTTCAAGTGCTTTCAGATTTCGTAACACTTGTTCTGGTTTTTTAGCTCCAGGAATTACTGTATCTATGGTATTTTGTGCTAGATACCATGCAAGAACGATGGAAGAAACCTCTGCTTGTTTATCATTTGCTATACTACGAAGAGACTCAATCTTTTCCAAGTTACGAATATAAACCTCCCCTTGAAATAACGGATTTTTTGAACGGCCGTCTTCAATTATAGAATCTTTATTGAATTTTCCTGTCAAAAGACCAGAAGCAAGAGGGAAATACGGGATAAATGAAATTTGGTGTTTGGCGCAAAAAGGGATTAAGTCATTTTCTGCCTCTCTTTTGAATAGATTATAGCCTGATTGGATTACTTCTAAATTCCCGTCTTTATTGGCTTCGGTTAATTGATCCATTGTGAAATTGGATACGCCAATTGCTCTAATTTTACCCTCTTCTTTAAGTCGTGAGAGTGTTCCAATTGCTTCATCCTTAGGAGTTCCTTCATCTGGAAAATGGATATAGAATAGATCAATGTAGTCGGTTTGCAGTCTGCGCAAACTATTTTCAACGGTCTCTCTTAAAAATTTAGGAGAGTTATCTACAATAACCTTTCCATCCTCTATCTTGTGTGCCCCTTTTGTTGCAATAATCATATCTTGCCTGGTGTTAAATTCCTTTAATACTTCTCCAATGAGTTCTTCTGATCTTCCCATCCCATATATAAAGGCACTATCTATAAAATTGATTCCTTTTTGAATAGCAGCACGTACAATTTCCTTGCCTGTTTCATCGTTTAAATTAGGGAATAGATTGTGTCCACCGACCGCGTTACTTCCTAAACCAATAGGATTTACCAATAGACCAGTGCGACCAATTTCTACTGCATTTTTCATAATAATAGAAACAACTCCTTTTCTCTGAATATTTCTATTATAATATAGAAAAACCAGAATACAAAAAGGTGGAGATTGATTTGACGGTACTAACGGATGTGCACACTGATTTTATTGGAGTAGTTCATCAAAAGTTTTCTGATTTGATGAGAGATGTAGAAAAAGCAATCATGCAGATGGAGGAAGATAAGTTATTTTGGACTCCAAATAATCATTCGAATAGTGTAGCTATCATCATTAAACATATGAGTGGAAATCTGATTTCAAGATGGACGGACTTTTTGACGACAGACGGTGAAAAGCCTGACAGAAATCGGGACGAGGAATTTGAAAGTACAGTGGAAACTCGTGAGGAGTTGTTAGAAATTTGGTCGAGGGGATGTCAAGTATTCTTAGAAGCATTAGATACAATAAAATCAGTCCATTTGCTCCAAACTATTTACATTAGGAACGAGCCTCATACTGTTATGGAAGCTGTTATTAGAAGTCTTTCTCATACATCTTCTCATGTTGGACAGGTGATTTATATTGCGAAGCAAGTGACTACTGAAGAGAAGTGGACAACATTGTCTATTCCTAAAAAGCAAAAGTAGAAGTGGAGGCATTATTTTGAAGCTTGGACTATTAAAAAACGAGGTAAAGTTATCTCCATACGACGGGGAATGGGGGAAAGAGTTCGACCGGGTGAAACTAGAAATTTTAGAAGCAACAGGACTTCTAGAAGATCGAATACAGCATATTGGAAGCACCGCAATAAAAAACATGCCTGCTAAACCAATTATAGATATATTAATAGGAATAGACGATATTTCAAATGTAGATAAAGCTATATTTAAACAATTACAAAGTATCGGATTTCTAAGATTGAGAGTGGAAAGACCAGGTGAAATAGTTCTGGCCAAATTTACGGATGAAACTTATGAAGTGAAAACTCATTTCATCCATATGGTAGATTTTGAAGAAGAACTATGGTGTAATCAACTATTTTTTAGAAATTACTTAAATTCCAATGAGAAAGCAAAAGAAGCTTACATGAATATAAAAATTCAGAGTGCAAAGCAAAAGAATATTAATATTAGTGCATATACAGATTTGAAGGAACCATTTGTTAAAAGTATATACTCAAAGCGAACTAGTAAGGAAGTGAATTAGGAATGCTCACTAATCTTTATTTCGTCAGACATGCGCATTCCATCTATTCCACGGACGAATTGGGAAGACCGTTGTCTGAAAAGGGTATGGTCGATGCAAAGAAAATAACAGATCTGTTACTACAGGAGAATATAGAAGTAATAGTATCAAGTCCTTATAAGAGAGCTATTCAAACTGTGGAAGGAATTGCGAATCATTTAAAAAAAGATATAGAAATTATGGATGCATTCAAGGAACGACTTTTATCCGATCAACCAGTTGCTGATTTTAACGAAGCAATGTTAAAAGTATGGTCGGATTATGGCTTTTCACTTCCAGGAGGAGAATCTAATCATGTTGCGCAAGCTAGAGGTATCCATGTAACGAAAGAAATCTTGAAGAAATTTGATGGCAAGAATATCGCAATAGGTACACATGGTAATATAATGGTTCTGATCATGAATTACTTTGACTCTATCTATGATTATCGTTTTTGGAAGCAACTTGAAATGCCTGATATTTATAAACTCACTTTTTACGAACAGCATTTGGTAGCTGTTAATCGAATAGACAATGAATCCAGAACGAAGAGTTCGGGCTATACTATTTACAAACGATCTGACATACAACATACCTTTCAACAAGTGGATTTGAATCATCAAAGAATGATTGGTACTGTAACCTTGCATGACCAGGTACTAATAACTATTGAGGTAGATTTATTGAATGATTGTCTTCAAGTAGATGGGGATATCGAGCATTTGAAACAGTTAATGAGCGAAAGAGATTTAGACATGGATTATATGGTTTTCTTTAAGGAAATGACTAAGTTTTTTGTTGAAAATAAAATTAAAGATCCTCAAAAGTACGTTGAAAAATTATTAAAATAACAGGAGGAAATTACCGGAATAGAACGTATGTGTGGTATAATTGATAGTATAGATTGATCTTCTCATGGGTGGACGGCACAATTTTTTTTACTTTCTGTTTAACGACCGGTACAGAAGGGGGTGCTGCTTTTGACGATATTTGAATCGCTCGTAATTATGATTAGTTTTTCTTCTCTAATCATTGCATTGATTACGCTGACCTTTTCAATGACACGAAAAAAGTAATCCACCTATGAGTTAGCGCTCGGATGGATTACTTAATCTCTTTGCCGACACCCTTGAAGGGAATCAGTCTATTTTACCGACCGGATGCTACTAACATCCGGTCGGTATTTTATTGTATACCTGTAATTCCTTTATTATACCAACTATCCTGAAGGGAATCAACGGAGTAGTTTTTTAACTATACACTTCTATGTTCAACTTGCAGTTTGTCGATCAATCAAAATCAAAGTCTTCTTCTCGTTCGATTTTTAGGATATTACCAGTTCTTGCATGGACTTCCACTTCAAAAATCTGGTTGCTTGATGTCATGATGAATACTTCGTATACGAGAAGACCATCCTCCATATCCAAATCCACGTGTACAATTTCTCCAGGAATTCTCTGCAGAGCAATACTTATCGCTTGCTCCGAACTAATTCTCTGTCCATTCATTGGATTTACCACTAATTAAAACCCTCCTTGTCTTATTGATACCATTTTATGCAGACTGAATATAAAAGGATAAAAACTGTTTGACAATTGAAAGTATTCCTACTATCATAATAATTAACTTTTATGTTCGGAAAAAAGGCAGAAGATGCTAAAAGTAGTGTCGCCTAAGAACAGACGAGCTGAGACGAGTTAGTATAGCTGAGAAATTGTTTGAGTAAGAATAGTAGCTTTTGCGGACAATCAAGAGAGTCAGTGGATGGTGAGAACTGATTTGTTGCTAGAGCGAATGGGCTTATGAGAGCTTCCTCGATAACATTCATTGTTGAAGAGGTAGACGTGTTTCCTACGTTACAGGAGCTTAAGTGGGAGTATTACACTCCAACTAGAGGTGGCAACGCGGTAAATACCGTCCTCTTCCAAGGGATTTTTCTGAAATCCCTTGGAAGAGGACTTTTTTTATTTCAAAAATAGCTGAGCAGAGCAGAGGAGAGATTTTAGATGAGAGGATTTATAGATAAAGTGGAGAAGAGTGAGCATTTGACTTATGAGGAAATGGTGGCTGCTTCCAAGCTATTGTTTGCAGAAAATACGGAAGTACACTATATTGTTGACTTTTTAAAAGCACTCTCCAAAAAGGGAGAGACTTCTATTGAGGTTGCAGCACTTGCAACAGTTATGAAGTCATTTGCCATTAACTTAAACGAACCGCATGGTGATTATATGGATAATTGCGGTACAGGTGGAGATGGTTTGAATAGCTTTAATATTAGTACCACCTCTGCATTCGTGTTAGCCGGTGCAGGAGCAACAATAGCGAAGCATGGTAACCGGAAAATTTCTAGTAGCGCTGGAAGTTCAGATGTACTAGAAGCATTAGGAATTCATGCATCTATTAGCTCTGAGGCAACTATCGACCTACTTAAGCAAGAGGGATTAACTTTCCTCTACGCACCAAATGTACATCCAAAGTTAAAAAGGATTGGAATCGCTAGACAAATGATTGGGAAACGGACTATTTTCAACCTCGTCGGTCCGTTAACTAATCCAATTAAATTAGAAACACAATATACCGGAATTAATCGTTCGGATTTCACGATGGAATATGCAGAAGTCTTAAGAATTTTAGGAAGAAAAAGAGCCATTGTTGTTTGCGGTGCTGGAGGGATGGATGAGGCTTCTCTTGCCGGTGTTAATCAGTTAGTCCTAATAGATAACGGAGATTTAATACCCTTTAAGCTGACGGCAAATGATGTAGGTTTAACTTCTGCTCCTATTTCAGCAATACGTGGTGGAGATGGTCACACAAATGCCAAAATACTGCGTAACGTTCTCCAAGGTGAAGCAAGTCCTTATTTAGATACGGTGCTTTTTAACACTGGAATAGGATTATTTGCATCTGGAATCGTTAGCTCTATTCAAGAAGGAGTTAAGCTAGCAGCAGAAACGATCCGTTCAGGAAAAGCATTAGAAAAGTTGGAAGCAGTTATAACTTTCAGTCAACAATCTGTTAGACAGGAGGTGGCATTATGACAACAATCTTAGATAAGATATTAGCTGCCAAAAAAGGGCAAGTAGAACAGATGCTTCTCGGATCGATACCTGACCAGTTAGATATTATTACACGACCATCGTTATTTGATGCACTTTATCAATCTGAAAAACTACAAGTAATTTCTGAGATTAAACGAGCTTCCCCTTCTAAGGGATTAATCGCAGAAGGGATTATTCCAGCTGACCAAGCATCTCAATATGCTAATGCGGGAGCAGCTTGTATTTCTGTATTAACCGATACGCCGTTTTTTCAAGGAACATTTGATGATTTAGCTGAAGTTGCAAGCACCGTTTCTATTCCAATTCTTTGTAAAGACTTTATCATTCATCCAATCCAAATAGATTATGCGAAGCATGCTGGAGCTTCTGTTATATTACTTATCGTAGCAGCACTAAAACAAGAAAAACTTTTATCTTTATACGAATATGCAGTTAGCAAGGGTTTGGAAGTGTTAGTAGAAGTTCATGACTCAGTGGAGCTAGACCGTGCTTTGCAGCTGGATGCAAAACTAATCGGCGTTAATAACCGAGATCTTCGAACGTTTCAAGTAGATTTATCACGTACGGCTGAAATTGCAGCAAGCTTTCCATTTGAGGAAAAACGTGTGCTCATAAGTGAAAGTGGTATTTGGAATGCTACGGATGCTTCAAAAGTTGCTAACTATGGTGCCAGTGCTGTACTTGTTGGGGAATCGTTAATGCGAAGTGGAGATGTTCAGAATGCTCTTCAAAGCTTGCAAGTACAAAGAGAGGTAATTACTTCATGACGAAAGTGAAAATTTGTGGCCTCATGGAGAAAGAACATGTGGAAGTGGCAGTTCAGGCGGGAGCAGATGCGATTGGTTTTGTTTTTGCACCTAGCAAAAGAAAAATAACGATTGATAAAGCACGAGAGTTAGCAAAAGGCATTCCACCTGAAGTTTGGAAGATTGGAGTATTTGTCAACGCAACAAAAGAGGAACTATTAACTGCTTTTCAAGAGGTACCGCTCGATTTTATACAATATCATGGCCAGGAAACACCTGAATTTGTTCGAACAAATAATGTACCTTCTATTAAGGCATTATCTGTTCATAATGAAGCTGATGTTTTACAGGCGAAACAATATGACACTGATTTTTATTTATTTGATGCACCGGGTACGGATTATCAAGGGGGTAGTGGTGAAGTATTTGATTGGAAGCTGATGGAGGGTAATGATATTCAAACAGAAAAAATCATTCTAGCGGGTGGGTTGAATCCAAACAATGTAAAAGTGGCTATTGAGCAGATAAAGCCCTTTATGGTTGATGTTTCTAGTGGAGTAGAGCGAAATGGAACCAAAGATATAAAGCTTATTCAAGCATTTATAAGAGCCGTAAAAGATGATGGGAGTGTGGAATAATGGTAAAAATAGCAGATGACCAAAGAGTGGGAAGATATGGTAGATTCGGTGGTCAATATGTTCCAGAAACATTGATGACAGCTTTAATAGAGCTTGAAAAAGCTTACGAGGAAGCAATTGCTGATCAAACATTTGTAGATGAAGTAAATTACTATTTAAAAGACTATGTTGGTCGCGAAACCCCATTATATTTTGCAGAAAGACTGACAAGAGAACTTGGTGGGGCACAAATTTATTTGAAAAGAGAAGATTTAAATCATACAGGTGCCCACAAGATAAATAATACAATTGGTCAGGCGTTGCTCGCAAAGCGAATGGGTAAAAAGAAAATCGTAGCGGAAACAGGTGCTGGACAGCACGGCGTTGCAACTGCAACTGTTTGTGCATTATTTGACCTTGAGTGTGTTGTATTCATGGGCAAAGAAGATGTGCGTAGACAGGAACTAAATGTATTTCGAATGGAATTGCTCGGTGCACAAGTAGTGTCAGTGGATAAAGGGTCTGGCACGCTGAAAGATGCAGTGAATGAGGCTTTAAGGTATTGGGTTTCTAATGTCGAAGATACCCATTATATATTAGGCTCTGCGCTTGGTCCCCATCCATTCCCTAGAATTGTTCGTGATTTCCAACGAGTAATTGGAGTAGAAACAAAGCGTCAAATAGTTGAAAAGGTAGGGAAATTACCAGATGCGGTTGTCGCATGTGTTGGTGGCGGTAGTAATGCAATAGGCATGTTCCATCCTTTTGTAGATGATCAGGTTGTTGCATTATACGGCGTTGAAGCAGGAGGAAGTGGTATTTCGACAGGACTCCATGCAGCGGCTGTCACTGGGGGGAAAGAAGGGGTGCTACATGGTTCTTATATGTATATTTTGCAGGATGATAATGGATTTATACAAGAAGCACATTCCATCTCCGCTGGTTTAGATTATCCTGGAGTAGGTCCAGAGCATTCCTATTTACATGATATTGGACGTGTACAATATACATCCGTAACAGATGCTGAAGCGTTAGAAGGTTTACAACTGTTATCAAAAAAAGAAGGAATTATACCAGCACTTGAAAGTGCCCACGCTATCCATTTTGCGACGGAACTTGCAAAAGAAATGTCTCCAGAAGAAATATTAGTTATTTGTTTATCTGGTCGGGGGGATAAGGACGTTCAAACAGTGCGTGATGCGTTAGGGGTGAATAACAATGGCTAAAACAAAACTATTAAACGCTATTCAATCAGTAAATACTCAAGGAGATAAAGCATTTGTCGCATATATAATGGCAGGAGACGGAGGACTAGAGACATTAAAGTCTAAAATTTACTTTTTACAACAAGCAGGTGTAACTGCTATTGAATTAGGTATTCCTTTTTCGGATCCTGTTGCAGATGGGCCAACCATACAGAAAGCAGGTGAACGCGCTCTTGCAAACGGTGCAACACTTCGGTCTATCCTGCAGGAACTAGAAACTTTTTATGAGGAAGTTAGGGTACCGCTTGTACTAATGACTTATTATAATCCGTTACTTAGTTATGGGTTAGATCAGTTTGCACAACAATGTGAAAAATTAGGAATAGCTGGACTAATCGTCCCAGATGTACCAATGGAAGAAACAATAGAGCTTCATGGAGTTCTTGAAAATACAGATATCGCATTAGTTCCTCTTGTTTCTTTAACAAGTCCACCAGAGCGTCTTAGGAAAATTGCAGTGTCCGGTGAAGGGTTCATCTACGCTGTAACGGTAAACGGAATCACGGGGATCAGAGATGGGTTTAGTGACCAGTTGGAGCAACATTTCACAAGTCTTTCTGAGCAGAGCGCTATACCAGTACTAGCAGGATTTGGTATATCTACCCCGGAACAAGTAAAAAGTATGGGAACATTAGCTGATGGCGTAATTGTAGGGAGTGCTATAGTGGAAGCGTTCCATCAAAATGACTTGGATCATATAACAGCACTAGTTCAAGCTTCTAAAGCAAAAGTATTTAACTAACACTTAATGGATTGAGATTGTATGGAGGATTCTTCAATTAAAAAGCCTAAGTAAGGTAAAATAAACCCCATTCTGAGCAACTAGCTCATAGAATGGGGTTTATCATTTATTTTATCTAAGCCTTTTTGATAAATAAAGACATGATTAATCCTACGATTGCTAGGATTAAACCAAATATAAATGCATCTTGTACACCAGCAGTTAATGAAGCACTCAATGTTTCTGGATCCATTATATCAGTCGCATTCTTTAAATAAGCAGTTTGAGAAGTCGACATAATTGTAATCGCAACGGCTGTACCGATTGCACCAGATACTTGTTGTAATGTATTCATCAATGCTGTTCCATCAGGATACAGTTTTCTCGGAAGCTGATTAAGACCATTTGTCTGTGCTGGCATCATAACCATTGATATTCCAACAAACAGAACTGAGTGCATCACAACAACCATAAATATAGAAGTGTCCATTGTAATATTGGATAGCATCCATAACATGATAATCATGATGACAAACCCTGGAGTAACAAGGCCTCTAGGACCATATTTGTCAAATAGACGACCAGTTAAAGGAGACATAAGTCCGTTCAAGACACCCCCTGGTAGAAGTACGAGTCCAGCTGTAAATGCAGCTAAAGCAAGTCCTGTTTGTAAGTATAATGGCAACAGAATCATGGAAGACATAATTACCATAAAGGTTATAAATACACTTAATAACCCTAACGTAAACATTGGGAATTTTAGGACACGTAAGTTAATCATTGGTACTTCCATTTTGAACTGTCTTAGACTGAACAAAACTAGTGAAACAAGGCCGACAACGATTGTCAAAATAACTATTGTACTGCCCCAACCCTTTTCTCCTGCACTACTAAAGCCGTACACAATTCCGCCAAAACCAATAGTTGATAAAATAATAGAAAGTATATCTATTTTCGGTTTCGTTACAGTTGTTACATTTTCTACGAATTTTATACCGAACAACAAAGCAATGAAAAGAAACGGTAAACAGATCCAGAAAATCCAATGCCAAGTAAGTTTCTCAAGAACCAAACCTGAAATAGTTGGACCAATGGCTGGTGCAAACATGATAACCAATCCCATGAGCCCCATTGTTGCCCCTCTTTTGTGAACAGGGAAGATGAGTAAAATAGTATTGAACATTAATGGTAATAATAATCCTGTCCCTATTGCTTGTACAACTCGTGATAGCAATAACACAGTGAAACTAGGTGCAACCGCTGCAATGAATGTTCCTACTATAGAAAATAGTAAAGAAGCAATAAATAATTGTCGCGTGGTGAACCATTGCATGATAAATCCAGAAACAGGAACTAATATTCCCAGTGTTAATAGGTAACCAGTTGTTAACCACTGAACGGAGGATGGACTAATATCGAATATTCCTATTAGATCTCCTAGTGCCATATTCAATGCTGTCTCACTAAATAATCCGACAAACCCTGCTATTAAAAATGAAATTAAAATAGGGGTTGTTTTAAATACTTGTTTTTCTTGCTGTGGTGCGTTTTCAATCATGAACAAATTCCTCCAATTAATAACTATATAGACCTTCATACATTTGGATGAATTTAAACTAATCCTTACTTAATAATATTGTTATGTGCTTTTTAGCTACTTCAAGCGGTTTATTACTTTTACTCGTTAAAGATAAAAGAATAGCACCTTCTATCATTAAATTCACAGTAATCCCCAAGTCCGTTGCTTTTTCTTTGTCATATCCAGACTGAAGCAATTTTTTCTGATAAATTGCTTGCCATTCTGCAAAGGCTAATTGACAAGCTATACGAATCGGCTCACTCGTAGAATGGGTTTCGCCAGCTATTGTGCCAATAGGGAAACCTATGTTTTTACTATTTACAATGATTTCTGATAAATGATCTAAATGTATTTGAAATGCATTGATAGGATCTTCAATTTCACCAAATAATTCTTGAATTTCATTTATAACAATTTCTTTTGTATATTCAATTGCTGCAATGGCAAGCTGTTCCTTTCCATCCGGAAAATAATGATAAAGTGATCCTTTGGGAATTCCACTTTCCGCAAGAATGTCTTTAAGCCCTACTCCGTAGTAGCCTCTTAATCGAAAAAGGCGAGAGGCAGTTTCAATAAGAAGATCTTTTGAATTATTTTTCTCAGGCACTTTTAAATCACCTCACAAATTATACAAACTGGTCTATTAGTAAATATATAGAAATGCACAAGCGTTGTCAAAAATTTTTGATGAGATTAGCAGTGGCAGGTTACCATTTGCGTATATCATTCCCATTATATAAATGATAAAATATTTTGATAATGGTATTGAGCAAAAGGAGAAATGTAGATGATTTATGTAGGACCTCCAAATAATTTACACCAATTAGCGGCTTTCTTAGAAACGATGAATAGTATTGATGCTTCACATATTGGTTATTGTGGAGAAGAAGAGGAAGAGATTTTTGATACACTTTCCCATGATTTTTCGGATATAGACATAGAGAAATCATTTGTGGTTGCATACGAAGAAGATCATCTAGTTGGTGCATTAGGATTTGATATAGATGCAAAAAAAAGAAGTGCGGAAGTATGGGGACCATTTGTCGGAAATGGGAAAGATAAGCTTCAAATTGCCGATAACTTATGGAAAACTTTAGAGAATACAATTCCTTTTAAATTAGATGAATACCAATTCTTTATAAACGATAAAAACACTTTTGTGAAACAATTTGTTGGACGTATGGATGGAATAGAAAACGGCCACCATCTCATATTAAAGGCCTCAAGAGATTATATAGCAGATAGAATTGATCTACATGTCGTAACATATGCCTCTTCTTTTAAGAAATCATTTAGCGAGCTTCATCATCTGGCATTTCCAAATACATATTATAGTAGTGAGCAGATTCTATCCCGAATAAGTAAAGATAATCTTTTGCTTATCATCCAACACGATATGGAGTTAAAGGGGTACGTGTATGTGGAAGCTTCTCCACTTCACGGAGAAGGAGCAATTGAATATATTGCCGTTTCTCCAGATTACAGAGGGCAAGGGTTAGCAAAGAAACTAATGAAAGCTGCACTACATCATTTATTTTCATGTGATTCAATAGAAGAAATCACCTTAAGTGTGGAGTCTAGCAATAAAGCAGCAATAGCCCTTTATATGGACGCTGGATTTCGAGTAAAACATACGCTCGTTGCCTATAAAAATAGATAAGCGTTATTTGGATCGAGAAGTACGTTCTTCATAATTCTTTTCATGCTTCGTATCTCTTAACATTTGATTATTATGCTTTTCCTCCGGATCGATTCCAGACATTGCATCATCGAAAGGTTGATAATTCATAGGAGGAAAACGATTCTTTTTGATCATTTTGTAAGTAATGCGTGCAATTAACACAATAAAGAAAAGTCCAAATAGAGTACTAACAATATCCATCTAATAACACTCCTTTCCATATAGTATTCGACTTCAAAGAAGAAATACCTTTTTCAAAGAAGGTCCTTCATCGTAATCACTTCCTACTACGCATAGAATATAGAGTCTTAAAAAGTCTATCATACGAAGGGAGAAGAAAATGGGAGCAAGGTTGATCCAAATTTCGGTTGTCTATTTTGCAATTGGGGTTAGCTTAGGAATGTAAAGGCACTGCCAAATAGAAAGTGCCTTTAAATTACATAGAACTTAAACAGGTTAATACAAATACATCTTAAGGCTGAGGGAACTTCCCATCTGAAGACCATAGGAAATGGTATCCATATCTATATAATGAACTGTATAAGGTAAATAATTAGGAGGTTGCGGAAATGAGTATAAAAAAGATTGGTGTCATCGCAATTATTGTCATAATTTTAGGAGCAGCTATTAATATCGGGATGAATATTGCGGGGGGATCTAACAAAAAAACAGAAGAAATTGAGATAGCCGAAAAGTTCACGAAAATAGAAATTATAGGTGACAATACAGCCATTGAAGTAGTTCAATCATCGGATTCTAAAGGAAAAGTTGAATTTAAAAATAAAAAGGGCGCATCTAGTAAAATAAAGGCATATGTTAAAGGCAATACTTTACATGTAGAAAAGAAAAAGAAATTTTTTGGCGGCATTAATATTGGATTAAATACTTCTCACAATAAAATTATTGTATCTGTTCCAGATGAAAAGTATGAAGAGTTAACAACGGAAACAGACAATGGGCAAATTACCGTAAATAATCTTCAAATTGCCAATGTCGATATCAAAACTGATAATGGAAAAATAGTGCTCGAGGACCTGGAAAGTAAAAAGGTCTATGTAAAAACGGATAATGGAAAAATTGACTTTCACCATGTATCCGGAGATGTAGAAGCCAAAACAGATAACGGGCAAATTACCATGGTGACGGATAATTTAGAGCGGAACATCTCTTTCAAAACCGATAATGGCCTTATAAATATTCATACAACGACGGAACCAAAAAATGCAACTATTCAGGCGGATATAGACAATGGAAGAATTAATATTTTTGGTTCTGCTAATGAAAAAACTGTTTTTGGTAAAGGCAAGAATATAATCGATTTAAGAACAGATAATGGAGTTATTTCTATTATAAAGGGAGATTAACAAAGAAAAAAAACCAATATATTGACGTACACCCTAATCTTTGTTAAATTGTTTCTTATATCATTTGTGAAGAGAAGATTCTAGTAGAAGAAAAACTCGTCCTTAGTGGGCGAGTTTTTTTATGGAAGAAAGGAGCAGTCTATTGTTAAAAAATCTAATTGTAGTAGTAGGCTCCTTTATAATTGCTTTTGCGTTTAATGCATTTTTAGTGCCGCATGAAATTTTAAGTAGTGGAATTAGTGGGATCGCTATTTTGGTAGGATTGATAACCCCGTTTGATACAGGTATACTCAATTTTGTCATGAATGTACCTCTTTTGATATTAGGGTATTACAAGCTTGGGAAACAAATTACGCTTAACACCCTCGTGTGTGTGTTATCGTTATCTGTATTTCTTTATGTAATTCCAGCAGAGTCAATTACAGATAATATATTGCTATCAGCTATATTTGGCGGAGCTATAGGCGGTGTGGGAATAGGACTTATTATGAAATACTCGGGTACTTCTGGTGGTATGGATATAATAGCTATTATTATTTCTCGCTCAAGTAATTTTAGTGTTGGACTATTACTCACAGGAATGAATAGTGTGATTGTGCTAATTTCAGGAATGATATTCAACTGGGAAATAGCACTCTACACCTTATTATCTATATATTTAACTGGTAAAGCGATTGATACAATCTATACTAATCATGAAAAAATAACTATGCAAATTATAACAACGGTCGCTGAACCAATTCGTCAGGAATTGTTAGCAAGCATTTATCGTGGCGTCACAGTGACAGAAGGTTATGGTGGCTATACGCTAGAGAAAAAGTATATTTTAATGATGGTCGTTACTCGTTATGAAACGGCACAAATCAAACAAATTGTTAGAAAACATGATGAGCAGGCATTCATTAATATTACACAAACGATTGAAGTAGATGGTAATTTTGCTCGGAATATTCATTAGCTAAAAGTCTTACGAGTTGAACTTATATATGAGAAAATCTGATAGAAAATGCCGAGGGTTATCATAACTCTCGGCATTTTTGTATTTATTTGGGTGCATCCCGTATTTTTCTTCTTGTTGAAGTGAAGTTTTGAATAAATTAGTAATCACAGGGAACACTTTTCGGTAAGAACCATTATTTAATGGAAAGTGAGGTAGAATATGAATTTATTTAAAAAGAATCGAAAAATTGTTATTCAACCGTCACCTCCAAGTAAAAGTGAGCCGAAAAGTATGCCAGAGAGTAACTCATTAAGACTAAAATTGGAAGAGAATCTACAGCATATAAAAAGTTCAGTTGGCGAGAGCTCAGACATTGTCTTTCGAGAAATTAAAATTGGCAATGAGGGTAACATTAAAGTAGGGATTATTTATACAGAGGGTTTAAGTGACTCAGTGACCTTGCAGCAAATTATCATGGAAACGTTAATGTTGGAGATAAAAGAGTCAGATATCGACCTTGAATTAACTTCTGATTCCGCCGTTTTAACTACCTTAAAGGATTTTGCATTAACGGTAGGTGAATTAACGGAAGTAAGTGATTTTGATCAATTATTTACTCGGCTTTTATCTGGGGATGTAATTGTTTTAGTTGATGGCTTTTCAACTGGATTTATCATAGGAAACAAATCCTGGGAAGGTCGCGGTGTTACGGAGCCTACAGCGCAAACAGTTATCAGAGGACCTAGGGAAGGGTTTTCTGAAAATATACGTTTAAATACTGCACTTGTTCGTCGAATTATCAAAGATGAAAATCTGTGGATGATTACTAAGGAGGTTGGCAGGCGGACTAAAACGAATGTAGCCATTATGTACATAAATGGAGTGGCAGAAAAAGATGCAGTAGATGAAGTTACTAATAGGATAGGGCGTATTGATATTGATGGCATTTTGGAAAGTGCGAATATTGAAGAGTTTATACAAGACTCTCAGTTCACTCTTTTCCCTACCGTATTCAATACAGAACGGCCAGACACCGTCGCTGCAGGTTTGTTAGAAGGTCGTATTGCCATATTAGTGGATGGAACACCTTTTGTATTACTAGTACCTGCCTTATTTGTACAGTTCTTTCAGTCGTCAGAAGATTATTATCAACGTGCAGTGATGGCAAGTTTAATACGATTACTCCGATTTGTCGCATATGGAATATCCATACTTGTGCCTGCATTATATATTGCTCTAATCACATTTCATCATGAAATTATACCACCTGCACTTTTGGTCAGTTTAGCAGCCCAGCGGGAAGGGGTTCCGTTTCCGGCATTTGTGGAGGCTATAATTATGGAGATTACATTTGAAATATTGCGGGAGGCAGGATTGAGGATGCCTAGAGCTATTGGATCTGCAATGTCCATAGTCGGTGCATTTGTTATTGGTACGGCTGCAGTAGAGGCTGGGATTATTTCAGCTGCAATGGTAATTGTTGTTTCTATAACAGCTATTTCTAGCTTTGTTCCTCCCACATATGATATAGCCATCGCTGGGAGGATTTTACGTTTTGTGTTTATGGGAATAGCAGCCTCTTTCGGATTATACGGTATCCTTATTGGGGTAATTGCATTAGTTCTTCACCTGTGTAGTCTTAGTTCTTTTGGTGTTCCTTATATGTCGCCATTTGCTCCGTTTAATTTAGCTGGTCAAAAAGATAGTGTAGTTCGTTTTCCAATTTGGAAATTACTTACACGTCCATCTGAAATTTCGAAAAATAGAATCAGACAGCGCGCTACAAAAGTAAATTTCAAAAAAAGCTCTCACTCGAAGAGGTCCCAAGATGGATAGAGTGATAGTTCGATTCATAGCTATTATTTTCGTTAGTTTATTGCTCGCGGGATGTTGGGATAAACGAGAACTGAATGAGTTAGCCATAGCAACGGCCATATCTATTGATAAAAAAGACGATGAATATCATGTTGCCGCTCAAGTGGTGATTCCAACTGAATTATCAACGAAAGGTGGAACTGGAAGTTCGCCAGTTACACTCTATGAGGCAAATGGAAAATCAGTAAATGAGGCAATTCGGAAACTCACTCTAGTAGCCCCACGGATGATCTACTTAGGACATCTTCGAATCGTCGTGATTAGTGAAGAATTAGCAAAGGAAGGTATCGATGGTACAGTGGATTTTTTATCTCGAGGTTGGGAACTTAGATCTGATTTTTATTTAATTGTTTCTAAAGAAACAGATGCTAGGGAAATATTAAATATACAAACTACATTGGAAAAGGTTCCTGCTAATGACCTCTTTAACATACTCCATACTTCTGAGGCAAACTACTCTAGTACGATTGCTGTAAACTTTTTTGAAATGAAAACAAATTTGGAAAGAGAAGGAAAACAAGGAGTATTGACAGGTGTTCAAATACTTGGAGATTCAAGCAAGGGCTCCAGTAAACAAAATGTAGAAAGTATTGTTCCGGAAGCTTTCATCAAATTTGAAGAGTTAGCGGTTTTCAAAGAAGATAAACTAGTTGGTTGGTTGAATGATAATGAGAGTCGGGGGTATAACGGAATAACAAATCAAGTAAAAAGTACTGTTGGAATAGTATCCTGCCCTGAGGGTGGAAATGGAAACGTGTCTATTCATATAAAAAAATATAAATCAGAGATGAAGAGTAAAAAAACAAATAGTAATAATCCTGAAATAGATTTAAAAGTAAATATAGTGGCCAATTTAGGGGAGGTTAGCTGTGATATCGATTTAACTAAGCAAGAAACTGTAAAAATGCTTGAAAAGGAATTTGAAAAAGCTGTAAAAACAGATCTTCAGGAAACAATTAAAGTAGTACAAGAAAAATATCACACAGACATTTTTGGTTTTGGCGCTACTATAAACAAAGAAAATCCTGAGAAGTGGAAAAAAATAAAAGGAAATTGGGATGAAATTTTTTCTGAGATGCCGGTCAATATTGATGTCGATGCACAAATTAGTCACTTTGGGTCGGTTCTAAATCCAGTTGGGAGAAGTACAAGTGAGTAGAGCGGTATGGTGAAAACATTAGCTATATTAATAATAACTGTAGTCATTGCCATGTTTGACGTGCCATCCATGTGGAAGAACAAACAAAAAAAGGAATTGGTAGTATATTCAGTACTTCTTTTTATAGGATCTACCTGTTTAATTTTGTTAGCAGTTGGTGTTAAAATACCTAGCCCTGTTGATTTGTTTTCAAAAACGGAGAAACTATTTCAAAGTATATTCCAAATAAATTAGAAAAATGAGGGATAGAGGATGCAGACAGATAAAGTAACTCCGTTTCAATTTTTAGTGTTAGTTATTTTTTTTACGGTTGGATCAAGTATTCTCTATATCCCTTCTACTCTAACAATTGCAGTAAAACAAGATGCGTGGATTGCTGCATTAATTGGAAATTTATTAGGATTGGTAGTTATATGGTTTTTTACAACAATTAGTTTGTGGTTTCCTAAATTGACCTATATTGAAATTAATGAAAAAATATTTGGTAAATTTCTAGGAAAGTCAATTTCTATCTTATTCGTACTTATGACTTTACTTTATGCATCAGCACTTATTGCACAATCTAGCATCTTTTTAATTACCCAAATGTACCCAGAGACACCAATTACGTTTATTAATCTTTTATTGGTAATTATTGTTGTCATGGCAGTTAGGCTAGGTATACAAACTATTGCACGCTCCGCTGAAATCTTCATATTCATTTTTTTCTTTTTGTTTATTGTATTAGCAGTATCGATATCACCTCAAATTGATGTAACGAATTTAGAGCCTTTTTTTCAGACGAAGTTAAGTTCTATATTATCTTCATCTTTTAAGCTTACAGCGGTTTCTACGGTTAATTCCATTGCATTGTTCATGATCTTTCCTGCATTTGTAAATGAAATTAAAAAATGCAGGAAAAATTTTTATTTAGGATCTTTAATAGGTGGAGCAGTTATTGTCTCGATTACGATGTTATGTATTTTTGTACTAGGTTCAAATACAACTGCACGCCAGGTTTATCCTAGCTATACATTAGCAAAAGTAATAAATGTAGGAGATTTTATAACACGGATAGAAGCATTAATGGCCACTTTATGGACTCTTGCATTATTTTTTAAGGTTACTCTTTATTTTTATGCTGGGGTTTTTGGATTGAGTAAAATTCTCAATATAAAGGAATATCGAGTATTAACTTTTCCAGTCGCGGCAATTGTCCTATTCCTTTCAATAATCATTTTTCCTAATATTTTATATCAAACAATCTTTGACGAAAAGAATGCGATCGTAATCACTACAATAGTTGGTTTGTTTTGTCCTCTACTAGCAACAATTGTATTTCTTTTAAGAAAGAAAAAATTCAAAAAAGACCCAGATTATGCAAATTCAAATTAGAAGCAGCTTATGACCAATCATACGCAAATGAAAAGTTAAAAGGCTCTAAGGGCTAATGTGAAGCATCCTAATATTTGTAATTGTTATGGTCGAAAATGTATTTTTGAAGAGAAATCATAGTGAATTTTAATAAGGTTCCCAAATACATATTTGGGAACCTTTTTTTGTGGTAATATAAGTAGTAGAGGAAGTGGTTTGATGCAAAAGGAATTACCTAAAATTATGAAAGATTTTTTAGTGTATTTAACGACTATTAAAGGCAAATCAATACGAACGAGAAAAGAATATGAATATGATTTAACTTTGTTTTTCCGATTTTTATTAGCAGTTGAAAATGATGTGCCAATAACCGAGATACAAAGCATTAGTATTAAGGAAGTGGATCCTGAATTTATCCAAAAGATAACGCTCGAAGATATCTACCTTTTCCAGGAGTATTGTGAAGTACAGCGCCAAAATAGTGCCGCATCAAGAGCTCGCAAAGCAGCAACTATTAAATCGTTTTTTAAATACCTAAAAGGGAAAAGAAGATTATTAGATTATAATCCTGCAGAAGAGCTAGAATCACCTAAGATAGCAAAAAAAACACCGATCTATTTGGATCAGCATGAGGCAATACAGTTCATCACTGGTATAAAGAAAACGAGCCATTATTATCGTAACTATAGTATTATTATGTTTTTCTTAAACTTAGGAATTCGTGTTTCCGAATTATGTAGCTTAAATATAAACTCCATACAAGGAAATGTATTACATGTTGTGGGGAAGGGAAATAAAGAAAGAACGGTATTCTTGAACTCTACTTGTCTCCAATCCATCCAACATTATAAAGAAAAAGAAAGACAATACATAAAAGGCGCGAGTACAAATAACTCCTTGTTTCTTTCTCAAAAAGGCACACGACTCACTCGACAAACGGTAGCTAAAATAGTGAAACAAATCAACGTGGCATCAGGGTTAAACAAAGGAAGTATAACGCCTCATAAGTTAAGGCATACTTCCGCAACAATCATGTACAAAAATGGAGCAGATATTAGAAGTCTTCAGCAAATACTAGGTCATACGAGCGTTTCCACTACTCAGATTTATACGCATGTAGAAGACAAAGAAATACAAAATGTAATGGAGAATAACCCATTCAACTTCCTTCAACAAGCAAAACATACTACTGTAGAATGAGGATAAATTTTCCAATCTATTTTTGGTATTTATAATAATATTATGTAAACTAGAATTAATTAAAAATTATTCTAAAATAATGGGTACCAGTTAGTCATGAGTTTCGTCACATCCAACTAGCATCCCTGAAATTGATCAGTAGTCATGGGGGTGTCATTTTTGCCCATTTTTCCTTATGTCTTCAGCTCCTGAACCCACGAATAACCTTAGAAAAGCAATAAAGGCAAATTATGCCTTTATTGCTTTTTAGTGTTCGCCGGGAAAGACATAGGCACTTATGCTTTTGTTTTTTTAGAGGTTATATTCGATAATTCCAAATCCTTCTGTAGAAATACTGACATTAGACCCTTCTATTAATAACCCAGAACTATACAGTATGTTATATTTTTGGTCCCGATCCAGTGCATATTGCTGCTCATCGGAACTAGGATTAAGTAAGACGATAATTGTTTTGGTAGCGTTGTGCTTTTTATACCCAAATATACCATTTGCCTCCGTAGGATGTACGAATGTTATGGAGCCTTCATTGGCAAGTAGTTTTTCTTTAGTTCGTAGTGCTATCAGCGTTTGGATATGATTTTTTAACTCTAGCTGGTGATTATTTTCATCCCAGTCCATACATTCACGACAGCCGGGATCTTGGCCACCTGTAAGTCCTATTTCATCGCCGTAATAGATGCATGGAGTTCCCATAAAGGTTAAAAGAATAGTAAATACTTGTTTCGTTATATTAATATTATCATTACATTCTGTAAGAATTCTAGCAGTATCATGGCTACCAACAAGATTAAAAGTGAAATCAAACACAGTTTTCGGGTAACTGTAGTATACCTTACTCATATTCTCTGCAAATTGTTTTGAATTAATGCTGTTTTTTGCCAGAAGATTTAATACATTTGTTTTAAAGGGATAATTCATCACCGCATCAAATTGATCTCCTCTAAGCCATGGCATTGAATCATGCCATATTTCTCCAAGAATATAAACATCCGGTTTTGCTTCTTTAACAGTTTTTCTAAACTCGCGCCAGAAAGGTTGGTCTACTTCGTTTGCAACATCAAGTCTCCAACCGTCAATATCAAATTCATTGATCCAATAGGTACCTACTTCCAGTAAGTATTTTTTAACTTCTGGATTAGCAGTATTCAGCTTGGGCATAGAATCTACAAAACCAAAAGCCTCATAGTTTGGCTTTTCTCCTCCTAGAACGGGGAAGCTATGGATGTGGAACCAATCTTTATAAGGTGAGCTTTCTCCGTTCTTTAGGACATCCTGGAAGGGAGGGAAGTAATAACCGCTATGATTAAATACGGCATCTAGCATTACCTTAATGCCGCGGCTATGGCATTGTGTTATTAGTTCTTTTAATGCATCTGCATCCCCAAATTGAGGATCTATCTCCATATAGTCAATCGTATCGTATTTATGATTGGAGGAGGCTTCGAATACTGGAGTAAAATAAATACCATTTACCCCTATATCCGTGAGGTGGTCTAAATGTGCTGTTACGCCGTCGAAGTCACCACCAAAGAAGTTATTAACTGCAGGGGGTTCACTGCCCCAAGCTTTTGTGTTTTTGGGATTAATAGAAGGATTTCCGTTGCCAAAACGTTCTGGGAATATTTGATACCAAACAGTGCCTTTTACCCACTGGGGCGCTTGGAACAGTTCATTCTCATGTAAATATGGAAAACAAAAATAATAATCACTGTCAGTTGGTATACTGTCAAAAAAACCTTTTTCTGTATATATTGTTTCCTCCGTTAAAGAAGTTAACTGAAAGCCGTAGCGTAACCGTTTGGTTGCTGCAAATGCTTCAGTTTCCCAATAATCATGTAAACCATCGTTTCCAACTAAGTTCATAGGCATTTTAGAAAATTGCCATTCGCCATTTCTCCAAATATAAGGATCACCAAATATTAACGAAACAGAAGTAACATCATTTTTTTTTGTCTTAAGTCGTAATTGTAGTGTTCGATCATCTAGTAAATAAGCGAAGTTATCGGTGGGACGGTGAAAAATAGCAGTTTTCTCCATTATACATCTCCTTTAAAATGAATTATTTTACTTCCAAGTAATTTAAATATGGACGCTCAATGTAGTGAGCATAGAAGGAGAAGAAGCGTTATATTAAAAAATTTTAATATTTATAATATTTATAAAAAATAGATTGTTTCCTTCTTAAATAAATGTATAATAAAACTATGAGTTGTGCAATCGTTTTCATAGATTCATTACTAATATATTATTCTTTCAATCTTATATATAGACTTATAAGTAATTGAAAGAAATTATTTTTAGCAAATTATGATAGCGCTTTCTTTTGCTGAAATGTGCAAGCGTTTGTCCAACTTAGTGTAGGTTTAAACCAAAAAATAGGAGGGGTACAAATGAAAAAGTCATTAACTTTGTTGTTCATGCTCATTATTACATTGGCATTATTAGTTGCATGTGGACCGAAAAGAGAGGAAACAACTCCTGCGAAAACAGATGAAAAAGAAACAGAAACAGAAACTGGGGCTGAATCTTCAGAAGAACCAGCAAAACCTGAAACACTTATAGTTTGGGAGGATACAGATAAATCTGTCGCTCTAAAACCTGCTATCGAATCTTTCGAAAAGGAATATGGTATTAAGGTTGAATTTAAAGAATTAGGTATGGCGGATAAAATGCGTGATCAGCTACGTTTAGATGGTCCTTCGGGAACTGGTGCAGACGTAGTTACTTTACCTCATGATCAAATTGGTCAAGTTGTGACAGAAGGGTTGCTTCAGGAAATTGAAGTAAGTGATGAAATCCTTTCTACTTTCAGTGAATCAGCTGTGACTGCACAGAAATATGATGGAAAATTATACGGGTTACCAAAAGCTACAGAGACACCAGTATTTATTTACAATAAGGCTTTAATGGAGGAAGCTCCAGAAACAATGGATGAAGTTTATGCTTTTGCAAATGAATTTACAGATGGTAAAAAGTTTGGATTCTTAGCAAAATGGGATGACTTCTACTTTGCGCACGGAGTCTTTGGAGGTATGGGGGGATATGTATTCAAAGAGAATGATGGAGCCCTTGACCGAGATGATGTTGGTTTAAACAATGAAGGCGGTATAGCTGGTGCAGAATATATTCAAAAATGGTATGCAGAAGGTTTATTCCCTAAAGGAATTATAGGGGATAGCGGTGGCTCAGCGAAAGATGGTCTATTCAATGAAGGGAAAGTCGCATCTGTAATGGACGGTCCTTGGGCATTCCAAGGGATGAAAGACGCTGGGATTGATATTGGAGTAGCTGCAATGCCCACCTTGCCAAATGGTGAGCATATGAAGACATTTATGGGAGTTAAAGGATGGCATGTATCCGCATTTACAGAACATCCATATTGGTCAACTAAATTAATAGAATGGTTAACAAATGAAGAGAATGCAAAAATTCGTTTTGAATTAACACAAGAGATTCCACCAGTTACAACATTGATTGAAGATCCGATTATTGCGGACAATGAAGGGGCAAAAGCAGTAGCACTTCAATCCCAATACGCAATACCTATGCCTAATATTCCAGAAATGGCGGAAGTATGGGGTCCTGCAGCATCAGCACTACAAACCCTTGCAACTGGTAAGGCAGAACCAAAAGCTGCAATGGACGATGCAGTTAAAACGATCAAAACAAATATAGAAACTAACCATCCACAATAACTTAGAACAGCATAAGCGCTCGAGCTAGTTCAGCGAGTATTAGCGCAAACTTACTAATTCTCAAACAAGGCAAAGGCATGTTTCCTTTAAGGGGTCATATGCCTTTGCTTCTCTATTATGTATGAGTGTCAATGTTGTAAGGAAATCCATGTGAAAATAGGAGAGTATTCTCTTTCATAGGAAAGAAGGAGGCGACAACTACAATGAACAGTAATGTCACAACCAAACATAGAAAAAATGCTGGGTTACTATCCATCATCCCAGGTTTTGGACAATTTTATAATAAACAGTTTGTCAAAGGAATTATCTTTTTAGTATTAACAGTCGCATTCTTTAGTAGTTTTTCTCAAACGCTAAACTGGGGATTCTGGGGTCTTATTACGCTTGGAGAAATTCCAAAGCTTGATCATTCCATATTCTTATTAATCGATGGAATTATCGCCTTGTTGGTAGCAATCATAGGTCTTGGAATTTATGCTTTCAATATATATGATGCTTACCACAATGGAAAAAAACGAGATGAGGGTTTCCTATTAAATAGCGTGAGGGAGCAGTATCACAATCTTTTGGATAACGGTTTTCCTTATCTAATGATTTCCCCAGGATTTTTATTATTAATCTTCGTAGTTATTTTCCCAATAATCTTTGTAATTCTTCTCTCATTTACAAACTATGATTTATACCATTCACCACCAGCAAAACTGGTAGATTGGGTAGGAATTCAAAACTATATTGATATATTCAAATTAGACCTTTGGAGGTCTACATTCTTTGGTGTACTCGGTTGGACAATTGTTTGGACATTTGGAGCAACCACTTTGCAGGTTGTGATCGGGGTCTTTTTAGCCGTTGTTATCAATCAAAAGGATTTAAAAGGGAAAGCTTTTTTCCGCACAATATTAATCTTGCCGTGGGCAGTACCAGCATTTGTATCGATCCTAATTTTTTCAGGGATGTTCAACGAATCGTTCGGCGTTATTAATACGCAAATACTGAGTATGTTAGGAATTGATGCAATTCCATGGATGACCGAAGAATTATGGACTCGATTTGCACTGATTTTAATACAATCATGGCTTGGTTTCCCATTCATCTTCGCAATGACAACTGGGGTGCTGCAATCTATTCCAAATGAGTTATATGAGGCCGCAAATGTAGATGGAGCTTCTATCTTCCAGAAATTCAGAGGTATTACTTTACCAATGGTACTGTATGCAACCGCGCCAATTCTGATCACGCAATATACATTTAACTTTAATAATTTCAATGTCATCTTCCTATTTAACGGTGGTGGTCCGGCTTTACCAGGTCAAAATGCCGGTGGATCAGATATCTTAATCTCTTGGATTTATCAATTGACGATGACTTCTGGACAATATGGGAAAGCAGCTGCAATAACGATGCTACTATCACTTATTGTTATTACGGTAGCGTTATGGCAATTCAAACGAACTAATTCATTCAAAGAGGAGGATATGATGTAATGACTAATAAAACTGAGAAAATAATCAGATTGTCAGTTTCTTATCTTATTCTTCTAGTTGCTGTAGTCATTGTTGTTTACCCTTTATTATGGGTACTGGGATCTTCCTTTAACCCGGGACAAAGTCTATCAGGTTCAACAATGTTTCCAGAAAATCCTACACTTAAGCACTATAAGAGCTTATTTGACATAGAAAACTCTAATTACGTTTTATGGTATTTAAACTCGATGAAGATAAGTTTAATAACGATGGTATTTGCGGTATTAAGTGTCGCTTTTACTGGATATGCTTTCTCACGCTACAGATTTATCGGAAGAAAAAATGGACTTCTTACCTTTTTAGTCCTACAGATGATTCCAAACTTCGCGGCACTTATTGCCATCTTTGTACTTGCTCAGCGAACTGGACTGCTAGATACGCATGTTGGTTTAATACTTATTTATGTTGGTGGTCAAATACCAATGAATACTTGGTTAATGAAAGGCTATTTGGATACGATTCCAAAAGAACTGGATGAATCTGCACGTATGGATGGAGCGGGTCATTTACGCATTTTTTGGCAAATTATCATGCCTTTATCAAAACCAATTTTAGCAGTAGTAGCATTATTTTCATTCATCGCTCCATTTGGTGATTTCATACTTGCTCGTATTATGTTACGTAGTGAAGAGAAGTTCACAATGGGTGTAGGCCTATACGAACTAGTTTCCAAACAGTTTGGGAATGAGTTTACTACATTTGCAGCGGGGTCTGTTTTAATCGCAATCCCAATTACAATACTTTTCCTATCATTCCAAAAGTATTTTATCTCTGGTTTAACTGCTGGTGGTACGAAGGGTTAATGACTTCAAAGGAAAGAAGTTGCTTACGATGACCATGACTAAAGGTAGAGTGCTATTCATTTTATTATTTCTTGTAATTTCCGTATCAAATCCGCAGCAATCTCTAGCAAGTGAGGAGAAACGGATGCAGGATGAGGTTATATACATGATTATGGTGGACCGATTTAACAATGGAAATACGAGTAATGACAAAGACGCTAACATTAACGATCCACTTGCTTATCATGGTGGGGATTTTCAAGGAATTACCGACAAGCTAGATTATATAAAAGAAATGGGTTATACAGCAATTTGGTTAACTCCCATATTTGAAAATATGAATAACGGTTATCATGGATACTGGATTAAGGATTTCTATCAAACGAATCCCTATTTTGGTTCCATGGAAGAGTTTAAAACACTTGTAACCGAAGCGCACAAACGCGATATAAAAGTCATTTTAGATTTTGTCGTTAACCATGTTGGACCAAATCATGAGTGGCTTAATGATTCTACCAAAAATGATTGGTTTCATGAAAAAAAGTCTATTTCTAATTGGAATGATCAAGAAGAAGTTGAAAACGGTTGGTTATATGATTTACCCGATTTAGATCAAGAAAATCCAGAGGTAAGTAAGTACCTAATAGATGCAGCAAAATGGTGGATTCAAGAAACAGATATCGATGGTTACAGACTCGACACAGTTAAACATGTTCCAAAGGAGTTTTGGAAGGACTTCTCTGCTGAACTTAAAACGGTGAAAGAATCATTCTTTCTTATAGGAGAGGTTTGGCATGATAACCCTAATATAGTAGCTGGATATGAGGAAACTGGGATTGATGGTTTCATGGATTTTTCGCAAAATGAAAGTCTCCGTGCAGCTTTTGAAAAACCAAATCAGTCTCTAGGATGGTTATTTTCAAATAATGAGCGAAATAACAAATTGTTTGATCGACCAGAACTGCTAGGACAATTTATAGATAATCATGATATGCAAAGGTTCGCTAATTTAGCAATCCAAAATAACCAAGACCCGGTTACTCAGTTAAAGCTAGCGCTAACTTATATGTATACTGCTCCTGGCATTCCTATCTTCTACTATGGGACAGAAATAGCATTAGACGGAGGAAACGATCCAGACAATCGTCGAATGATGAATTTTGGAGCAGATGAAGAATTGACAACGTTTGTAAAAAAACTCGGTGCTGTTAGACAGCAGCAGTTATCTCTTACAAGGGGAGAAATGAAACTTTTAGTGGATGATGCAGGACTTACTCTTTATAAGAGAACTTACGGGGATGAAACCGTAATAGTAGCCATCAATAATACGTCAGAAGGTAAAAAGATTGCTTTAGATGAGGGTATAGAAAAAGGGAAACAGCTAAAAGGGTTATTAGCTGGTGAATTAGTTAACTCAGGTAATAATGAGGATGGGTACACGTTCAAGTTGGAAAGTGGACAGTCCGAAATATATGAGTTCGTCAATGAAAAGTCAGATAATCGTTTAGTTTTGAGCATTGTGATAGGAATAATAGTAATATTATTAGTTTTTTTGGTCCTTCGCTTCAAACGGACAAAACAATAATTTGTTATTAAATTTAATCCAAAGGTAGTCATAACTTACGAAAGAATGTGCAGCACGAAAGGAGTACTATAGACATGAACGAAAAATGGTGGAAAGAGGCAGTAAGTTATCAGGTGTATCCTAGAAGTTTCATGGATAGCAATGGTGACGGAATAGGTGATTTACGTGGAATCATTACCAAATTAGATTACTTGAAGGACTTAGGAGTAGACGTTATTTGGGTCAGTCCCTTCTATAAGTCACCTAATGCAGATAATGGATATGATATTAGCGATTATCAGGGTATTTCAAAGCAGTATGGCAATATGGATGATTTCGATGAGTTATTAGAAGAAATTCATGCAAGAGGGATGAAACTAATTCTTGATCTAGTAATCAATCATACAAGTGATGAACATCCTTGGTTTATTGAATCTCGTTCTTCTAAAGATAACCCTAAAAGGGATTGGTATATTTGGAAGGATGGTAAGGGTGATCAAGAACCGAATAACTGGGAAAGTATTTTCTCTGGAAGCGCATGGCAGCATGATGAACTTACGAACCAATATTATCTCCATCTGTTTGCCACGAAACAGCCTGACTTAAATTGGGAAAATACAGAGATGCGTCATGAACTATTTAATATGGTGAATTGGTGGCTCGACAAAGGTATCGATGGTTACCGTGTAGATGCGATCAGTCATATTAAGAAACGTGATGAGTTACCAGATATGCCAAATCCCAATGCTGAAAAATATGTTTCCTCTTTTGATATGCATACGAACCAACCAGGTATTCAAGAGTATTTAAAAGAGTTGAAAGAAGAAACTTTTGCTAAATACGATATTATGACTGTTGGTGAAGCAAATGGAGTAGGAATCGATGAGGCAGACGAGTGGGTTGGAGAAGTAAATGGAAAGTTTAATATGATCTTTCAATTTGAACATCTCGGACTATGGAATAAGGACCTAAATAACTCAGTAGATGTTATTGCTTTAAAGCAAGTTCTAACTAAATGGCAAAAAGGATTACACTCAAAAGGATGGAATGCTCTATTCCTTGAAAATCACGATCAGACACGTAGTGTTTCGAGCTGGGGAAATGACAAAGAGTACTGGAATGAAAGTGCCAAAATGCTAGCTGCCTGCTACTTCTTGATGCAAGGAACTCCATTTATCTATCAAGGCCAGGAAATTGGCATGACAAACGTTCAGTTTCCATCTATTCATGACTATGATGATATTGGCATGAAGAATTTTTATGATTTAGAAATAGCGAACGGTAAGTCGCATGAAGAGGTAATGGAGGTTATTTGGCGAAATGGCCGTGATAACTCAAGAACTCCGATGCAGTGGGATAGTACTTTAAATAGCGGATTTTCAGTAGGTGAGCCGTGGATGAAAGTCAATCCGAATTATTTAACGATTAATGTTGCAAATCAATTAGGAGATGAGAATTCTATTTATCATTTCTATAAGAAAATGATTCAAGTAAGGAAAGAAAATCCTCTATTTGTGTATGGAGAATATGATGTGATACAAGAAGAGCATCCCGATGTATACGTCTACTCACGAACAATAGGAGATCAGTTTGCGTTTGTGTTATGTAATTTTAGACAACAAATTACGGAACTTAAGTTAAAACATTTACCGAAACGTCACACAGATCTTATACTATATAATTATGAGAATGCACCGGAGCAGCTATCCGAGACTATAACTCTTAATCCATTTGAAGTAAGGGTATACTTATACAAGTAATATAACCGATGTAAGGTTAGCGAAAGAGAGAGAGGAATTTCTAATGGCGATTACAATTAAAGATGTGGCGAAGCTGGCTAAAGTTGCTCCTTCGACTGTTTCCCGGGTGATTGCTAATAGTCCCCGGATAAGCGAAGACACGAAGACACGAGTAAGGGACGCGATGGATGAACTTAAATATCATCCGAATTTTATTGCCCGTAGCCTAGCCAGTCAGTCGACTAAAGTGATAGGTCTTGTTTTACCTCACTCATCTGGCGTGTTTTTTCAAAATCCATTCTTTTCAGAGGTTATACAGGGATTAAGCGAAGGTGTACATGATAATCACTATGCATTGCAAATGACCAGTGGTAAAACAGAATTCGATTCTTATGAAGGGGTCGTACAAATGGTTCAAGGTGGCAGAGTAGATGGAATAATCCTTCTGTATTCGATGATTGACGATAAAATTATGGAGTATTTAACTAAAAGGAAATTTCCGTTTGTCGTCATTGGAAAACCTTACGACCTCGTTGATAAGATTACTCATGTGGATAACGACAATTATATGGCTGCAAAAGAGGCTACCGATTATATAATAGGGCTCGGTCATCATAAAATTGGCTTTATAGGTGGAAGTCCGAGTTTAACAGTTACATTAGATCGTCTAAATGGCTATAAAGAGGCACTTAGGGCATCTGACATAGATATAAATGAGGATTATATTATTCATGGGGACTTTCTTCGTGAAGGTGGGCAGGAAGCTGTAAAAGCACTGCTTAGAAGAACTATTCCACCAACAGCTTTACTTGTAACAGACGATTTAATGGCAGTAGGGGTAGTGAATACACTTACTGAAATGCAAATAGAAATCCCTACTGAAGTTTCTATTGTTAGCTTTAATAATGCGTTGTTTGCGGAGATGTCTAGGCCACCACTTACTTCTATTGATATTAATATAAAAGAACTTGGTTACCAGGCAGCAAGTAATTTAATCCAACTTTTAAAAAATGAAAATGACCCTGTAAAGCGAATTATAATTCCGCATACACTTGTTATCAGGCAGTCATGTGATGTTGCCCCGGATGTAGAATAATCCATTTATATACAGTACATATTCAAAAGACACTTTATAATAATATTATGTAAACTAATTATGACTAAAGGCAATATATGAAGGCTCTTCACATTTATTTGAATAACTTTTTGAAAGCCCCGAATATACTACACTATAAACATACGGACTTAGTGGTATAAAAGGGGGTATATACACCATGAAGATATCAGAAATTTATAAAAGGTATTTAAAGGGAGAAAAATTTAAGAGCATTAGTGAGTTAAATCTAAGAAGCTTGCCGATAAAACAAGCAGCGGATTTAGTAGGATCTTCGCCAATTATGCAAGAAATAGCAAAAAAACACTCGAAAAGTTTAAAACATAAAAAAAATTACCCGCTTTAAATAAAGTGGGTAATCATTAATTATTTCTTTGATAACATGTCATTCGTTTAACCAATGGCTCTGATTTACTAATGTGTATTGGTTTTACTATATCACCGGTTATAGCTTTAATATTTTTATTTTTTTGTCTTGCGCTAAATCGGCTTAAATTTCTTGTTGCACGTTTTTTAACTTCTTCGGTATTGATCGGAGTATTTACACTTACGATATTTATCAGTCCTTTCTCGATGATACATAATTTTGATCAAGAGTTTTCTAAGCTCGTATCCTCATCATTATTTGTTAAGGCGACCATATACTCAATATTTTCTAGGTTTTTACTAATAGTTTTATGGAGCAGTTCAAATAAATATTTGTCTAAAATATCAAATGAATAGGAATAACTTTCTATTACAGTAATGTACTCAGTATGATTATAAGGGAAATACAAAACAAGATAGCTTTTCTTCCATAAATTATCCTCATCGATTTTGTTGTAAACCGCAGATTCCCCAGATTCTTTCGATTCTTCTACTAACACATGCAATTTTTCAGGTGCTGGACCATTGTATATTTTATACGTAAAGACACCATTAATCGGATGATTTTTGTATCCTAATTGAGTTTCAGCTAGGAAATATTCTAGTACTTCCTTAAAATCTATAGTAGATTGAGATAAAAAATCTAGGGTCCGTCCTGATGCATCATCTCCAGTGAAGTACGCCATAAGTCTTGCTTTAGTACCGCTGATTTCAACTGTTTCTATAGCAGCCTGTTCAATATTATCTACCTCAAATTCAAGATTTAAGAACTTAAATCTTTTTAAACGCTTAAAAGCAACGGGTATAGTGAGAAATAAAAGCAACCAAATGAAAAGAAGAAAGATTCCCCGAAAAATGATTTGATTAAAATTGGATTCCACAAAGGGCTGGACAATAATCGAAAACGCCGTTCCACTTGCATTTGTTGGGCTAGTATTTTCATTTTGAAGAAAAAAAGCTTTTGGATTTTCATTCAATATATTAAAACCAATCAGTATGGATGCAATAACCATCCACGATATTATAAGCGTAATTCCCGCTGTATAAAAGTATGGAATCAAAAAGTTAAGCCATTGAAAAAATGTCCTCTTTTCCTTATTTGTATTTAGATGATTTATTTTTCTCACCTCATTGTCTCTATTAATATTAAATTATATGCAATTACATACAAAATAATAATTATATTTCAATAATAATTTAATATGAGACCATTCAGCAAAACGAAAACAGAGATGTAGTTCAATAGGAAATCTTGTTAGAAAAAATTCTATGGTTTTGTTTGAAGAGAATATGTTATATTACAAACTAGATCTATATTTAGACAGAATATTTAGTGACTTGCAAAAAACACGTTTAAATGTTTACATAATAATATTATGTAAACTAAAAGATGTGAAAAAGGAGGAAATTCATGTTTTCATACGAAATTAATGACCAAACTTGCTTAAAAATGCTCGATTTACGGGACACTGAACATTTGTTCGCATTAACTGTTCAATCGAAGGATACGTTAAGAGAATGGTTACCATTTATTGATTTTACTCGTACTTCTGAAGACACGAAGATGTTCATCCAATCGACTATGAAGCAGTTTAGTGAGAATAACGGCTTTCAAGCGGGTATTTGGTATGACGGCAATCTTGCTGGAGTAATTGGTTTCCATAAAATTGATTGGAATAACAAATCAACGAGTATTGGGTATTGGTTAGGAAATGATTATGTGGGATTAGGGTTAATGACAAAATCAGTAGAGGCTTTTGTGGATTATGCATTAGTAGAATTACAATTAAATCGTGTAGAAATTCGCGCAGCTGTAGAAAACAAAAAAAGTAGGGCTATTCCAGACAGATTAGGTTTTCAGGAAGAAGGCTGTGTAAGGCAGGCAGAGTGGCTATATGACCATTATGTGGATCATGTGGTTTATGGAATGCTCGCAAACGATTGGAAAAAGTAAAATATAACCCTGATGTAACTAAGTTAACGTTATATCAGGGTTTGAATTATTTGTATATGTAGTAATCTTGTGCGTGGACTATTTGAAATCCAATAGATTCATATAAACTTAACGCATGCATATTTTCCGTTTCGACTTCTAAGTGGAGAGAATTACCTTGAGATGCATATTTCTTAACGATAGATTGTAATACTTTTCGTCCAATTCCTTTGCCACGGAAGTGGGGAAGTATACTAAAACCGTATATCCAAGCTTCCTCGTCTTCAACCTTAACTCTTATTTTACCTACAGATTGTTCATGTGTATCGATGATATACACGCTGTTATCCATTTCTAAGTCAACTCGGTTTTCTATTTCTAAGGAACTTTCGTCATCTAATCCAAATGATTCAATATTTAACTGAACACGTAAGGGAAGGTCCTTTTGCTCAGCTTTCCGTAAGGTGAATCCAGATACTTCTTCCAGTTCTCTTGGTTCCCATTTCATTTGATGTTCTGAAAAGGAATACACTGCTTTATAGTGTTTCAAAAATGCTTTTGCCTCGTCAGAACCAGCAGGAGCGTTCAACAATATTTTATGAAAGCCCTGTATTTTTGCAACAGCCATAGCTTCTTCAAATAAATTGGAGAAATGATGTTTTCTGCGGTCCGTCGGTTTTACCATTCCGCAAACCTCAACTGTCGTACCAAAAGGATATAAACCTAAAAAAGCTATCAGTACATCGTTGTCATATAGGAAGAAGTCATAATGATTATCCGTACGTGTTTTCAGCATATCCCAATTTAACTTCAGCTGTAGTTTATCATGTAGTTCACATTCTTTTTGCAGTGCCTCGATATCTTCTAATTGTTTAGTAGTTAGCATAAGTGCTCCTTTTGTATCCATAGTATATTCTTGTCGATATAAGTGCTGTCCAAGGGCCGTGGAAAGCGAAAATCAACTTAATCCAGATATTATTACTACTGTGAAATTAACTCACTTTATTAATATATAACGAATCAGCTTAAAATAATATGTTTTTTCTGAAAAATAAGAACCGTTCATTAGAAAATTATTCTAATGAACGGTTCTTTTATCGATAAATCGTAGCGCATCACTGGGGCAATTTTGAACGACTCTTTTCCCATCTTCTCTAAGTGCTCCGTTTGGATAAATCCATGGCTTATTGTTTACATCAAAAACAGAAGGGAGGTATTTAATGCAGTTTGCAGCATGTGTACATTTTATGGGATGAAAGTATATATCTAATTCATCTCCGTAATATTTTTTATAACCTAGTTTGATTAAATCTTCTTCTGTATCTGCCATCGGGTTACCTCCAATTTGTTTACAATTCGATAATTATAGGAAGTATCATAGGTTTTCTTTTAGTTCGACTATATAATAGCTTTTCTAGAGATTTTTTTATGTTTTGTTTTAGAACACGTTGGTTTTTGTTTGTATCCCTTGTTTTCGAAATAGTAGATCGTACATTTTGGTTCACATCTTTTATAAGCTCTTCGGACTCAGGACCATAGACAAATCCGCGAGAAATTGTATCCGGTCCTGAAATAATCTTGTTATTTGCTTTGCTTAGAGTGGTAACAATAACTAACATCCCATCCTCTGAAAGCAATTTTCGATCTCGTAATATAATTTCCCCGACGTCTCCAATACCAAACCCATCGACAAATACATTTCCAGCTTCTATATTTCTCGTTTGAACAGCTTTTTCATCTACAATGTCCACGACATCCCCGTTTTGAACGATAAATATATTATTTCGTTCCACACCAACAGATTCTGCTAACAGCTGATGGTGATGGAGCATACGATATTCGCCATGAATAGGAATAAAGTATTTTGGTTTCATCAAAGTAAGCATCAGTTTGAGCTCTTCTTGGCAAGCATGACCTGATACATGCATGCCAGTAACATTACCGGAGCCGTATATAACATGAGCACCTAAAGTATATAAGTTGTCTATAATTCTTGTAATACTCTTTTCATTGCCAGGAATAGGTCCAGCTGCGAAAATAATCGTGTCCTCCGGAAGTACCTCTACATTACGGTAGCTTGAACTTGCTAAGCGAGACAAGGCCGCCATCGGTTCTCCTTGGCTCCCTGTGCATAAGATCACAACATTCTCAGGATTCATCGTATTAATTTCGTTTTGATCGATTAGCATGTCTTCGGGAATAGTTAAATACCCTCGTTCCATTGCAACAGCTACTACATTAACCATACTTCTGCCTAATAATGCAATCTTCCTATTGGTCTTAATAGCAGCATTTACTATTGTCTGTACCCTGTGCACATTGGAGGCAAAGGTAGAGATGAAAATCTTCCGTGGTGCATTTCGAAACGCTTCTTCGACTTGTGCAGCAATCTTTTGTTCGGAAGCAGTAAATCCTGGTCTTTCGGCATTCGTACTTTCTGATAGGAGCAGTAACACGCCTTTGTTACCAAGCTCGGCCATCTTATGAATATCCGGATATTGTTCATCTACAGGTGTTAAATCAAATTTAAAATCTCCAGTATGTACAATTGTTCCTTGTGAAGTATGAAATGCTACACCTAGGCAATCAGGTATACTGTGACTAACACGAAAGAAGGATGTCTTAATGGTTCCTAGTCTCAGTTTGGAGTCGGAGTCTATTAAAAATAGTTGTGTATTTCTTAATAACCCATGCTCCTTCAATTTAATTTCGATTAGACCTACCGTTAAATTGGTTGCATAAATCGGTACATTAAGTTGTTTCAGAAAGTAGGGGATACCACCAATATGATCTTCATGACCATGTGTAATGATTAACCCTCTTACTTTATCCTCATTCTCCAATAAGTAGGAAATATCCTGAATGATTAAATCTATACCTAGCAGGGTTTCATCGGGAAACTTGGAACCACAGTCGATGACCACTATATCGTCATCGGATTGAATGACATACATATTTTTCCCTATTTCATTTACTCCACCTAATGCAAAAATAGATACTTTACTGTTAGTAGTATTCATCCTTATCCTCCATTCAAAAATGCTCTTCTAAGTATTGCCTCATATCCCACTTTTATAAGGGGTTTTTTAATTTACTTAAGGCAAAGGGAAGAAGTACATAAATGGCACTGATAACAAAAAGAATGGTTGGTCGTGAACTAAAGTCACGATCAACCATTCTTTTTTAGCTCTGAACTCCGGAGGTAGGACTCGAACCTACGACCAATCGGTTAACAGCCGATTGCTCTACCACTGAGCTACTACGGAATTATAATTATCTTACAAAACTTATTATGAACAAACTTTGTTTATTATATACAACTAATTTTTTAAAAAAATATAGTTAAATAATTATTATTTAACTATTAATGCAGGGCAGTGGACTCGCTTCATCACTTTATGGCTGACGCTACCTAACACCATTTCTTGTAAAGTGTTTAAACCTCGACTGCCAAGAACTACAAGATCAACTTTTTGTTCCTTTGCATATCGAACAATTTCTGGACCAGGGGATCCTTTTAAAAAAGTAATTTTATAATTCACTTGTTCATCTTTTAGTAACTGTTCTACATTGGAAATTTTACGTTTGCGCTCTAGCAGCAAAGATTCTGCTGATTGTGCATGTAGAATATCTTGCTTTGATTTGTCAAAATCTGTGACCATCACTACTTCGACTTTAGAATTGGCTGAACACTTTGCCAGTTTAATCGCTTCTTTTGCGGCACGAACGGAGTTTTCAGAACCATCTGTTGCTAAAAGAATGTGTGGATACATAACTAGTCCTCCTTAGTGTGAAGTTGTAATTCCTAATAGTTTTTGATATAGCAGTTCACTAGCTGGATTCATCCCAATTACTGATACTGATTTTCCTTGTTCTTCTAATTTTGAAACAACTTTAACAATTGCTCCAACGGATGATTCATCCCACAAATGGCTACTCGATAAATCTATTGTAATAGTTTTTGCTGTTGTTTTTTCAATTGTTTGAACAAAATGTTGAGTAGAAGCAAAGAAAAGGGGACCTTCAATAATATATATGCCATCATGTTCCGTTATTTTCACCCTCGAGATCGAAGCAACAAAGAATAAGGCACTTAATATAACACCTACTACCACACCGATAGCTAAGTTATCCGTGTAGACAACGATTGCAACAGTCGTAATCATCACAACTGCATCTGCACGTGGTGCTTTCACGATATATTTAAATGAAGACCAATCAAATGTACCAATACATACCATAATCATTATTCCAACTAACACGGGCATTGGAATATCAATTACTAAATCTCCTAAAACTATGATTAAAAAGATTAAGAAAACCCCAGCAACCAATGTAGATAGACGACCACGTCCGCCAGACTTCACATTAATCATCGATTGACCAATCATCGCACAACCAGCCATACCACCGAAAAATCCTGTGATAAAGTTAGCGATTCCTTGTCCACGTGCTTCCCGGTTTTTATCTGATTTTGTATCCGTCATATCATCAACTATTTGTGAAGTTAACAACGATTCAAGTAAACCAACAATAGCTAGTGCTAAAGAGTAAGGCAGTATTATTTGAAGAGTTTCTAAAGAGAATGGTACGTCCGGTAAGAAAAAGCTTGGTAGACTTTGCGTTATCGTACCTAAATCTCCAATCGTTTTTAATTCAATACCAAATATAAATGTTATTGCAGTTAAAATAACGATCGCAATTAGTGGGGCAGGGACCCCTTTTATAAAGCGTGGTACTGTATAGACAATTATTAATGTAACAGCGACAAATACATATGTTAATATGCCTTCCCCTAAAATATGAGGGACCTGTGCCATAAAGATTAAAATAGCCAATGCATTAACAAAGCCAATCATGACTGAATTAGGGATAAAACGCATTAGTTTTGCTATTTTGAAAACCCCTAAGAAAATTTGAATGACTCCAGTCAAAATTGTTGCAGCCAATAAATAATTCAACCCATGATCAGCAACTAAATTAACCATAACAAGTGCCATGGCACCAGTAGCAGCAGAAATCATACCCGGTCTGCCACCGACAAAAGCGATAATGACAGCTATACTAAAGGAAGCGTAAAGACCAACCATAGGGTCCACACCAGCGATAATTGAAAAAGCAATGGCTTCTGGAATGAGTGCAAGTGCGACGACAATCCCTGATAATATGTCGCCTCGAATATTTCCAAACCACTGTTGTTGAATAGTTTGCATATAGGTTCTCCTTCGGATATAGTCAATTTATAATGTCCCAAAAACCTGTGTTTTAGGACAATCTGTCATATCATAACATGTCTTTTCCTAAATAGGAATGCTTTTGGGAATTTGGAGGAGTAAAATGAGATTCGGATACAAAAGACCATTAATAAATGATGAAGATGTTAAGTTACAGCTAGTGGATATAAAACGTGCAGAAGTCTATATAGAGCAACATCCCTATATGAAAAAAAGACATGAACTAGAAGACTTAGTCATGCAGCTCTCAAAGGGGGATCAATTGTATGTACAAAATTTCGTAGTACTTGCGGATTCTCTTACACAATTCCAAGATTTATTGAGAGTATTTGAAAGAGACGAAGTAACTGTCACATTTATCGATGAAAATCTAAATAATACAGATATTTTATCAATGAGGCTCCTAGAGTTATTAGAGTTATTGACGAATTTACAAACGAAAATTAAACGTCACCAATCCATTTTTGGGGTCCGTGAAGCCCAAAAGCAAGGGAAAATCATTGGGCGACCGAAAAAGTCAGATGATAATTTAAATAGAGCTTTTGCTATGTATGACAGCAAAGCATATACACTGCAGCAAATTAAAGAGGAAACTGGCATTAGTAAATCTACTTTATATCGCTATTTAGACCAGTTTAAATAGAAGGGTAGGGGTAAACCTATTATTTAGACTTAAAATAGTTTAAAAGGCCTTTATGAAAGAAATAGAGCATAATACGATACAAACTTTGAAAAGGTGTGAAAGATATGTGGAAAATAGTAAATGGAAAGTTAATACAAACAGTCGATGAAACGAGAACTGAATATAAAACGCGTATAAGTGCCAGTTTAATAAAAAAGCTCAAAGTAATGGCAAAAGAGTCAAATTCGCATATTGGTTATTTATTAGAAAACGGGTTTGAAAATATATTAAACGAAAGTGCATTAATGTACGACAAGAAAAACAGACCGAAAGATCGCATAGAATTTCGTACAACCTGTGATAAGGAAACACTGGAGAGTTTGCGATTGTTTGCTAAGAGTAATAAGTTAAATTTAAATGATGTAATCGAGGCAAGCGAAAGCTACATAAATATAGAGGATGTAAAAAATGCAAATTGGCGATATAGAATAGAAAAAGAGTAAAGAAGAGACATAAATGAAATTATAAAATAGGGATGTGGTCATAATATATATTATACTAAGTTACGTTTCATTATTGAAGTATACTAGTAATAGTGAGATATCAGAGAAAAATTGTTTACGACACAAATAATTTTAATACTCAACAATAACTCACTGTATAGCTTGTAGTGAATTATTAAAGATTTTTTAAGGATAATCAAAATTTGTTTTTATAATTTTCTTTCCCCGGATCTCTCCGAATTAGGTAGTATTCTTACTTCAATATTTCTGTTAATTAGGTTTTCAAATAAATCGTCAACCTCATTCAATTCTTATTGATTGATTACTTAACACACTTTACTTTTCTTGTGAAAGAAAAGTTTTTTATCTTTCCTTGTGATTCTGTTCAAACAATGATATTTTACATAAACTAATATTTCCTCCTTTAACCCTTCCCTCTTATGGGTTAGGGTATAGTAATACTGGGCTTTGTCTATGTTTTGTAGCCTGTTCAAACGCATATGCAAGTTTAATTAATGTACCTTCGCTAAATTCAGTCCCTGCGAATGTTATACCAAAAGGTTTGCCATTTTTCATATAGCCAGCTGGTATGGCAATTGATGGGTATCCCGCTTTTGCACAAATAGTTGAACCTACATAAGATGGAAAAAGGATCGCATCAAGATCGTATTTTTTTAATGCAAGGTCAATTCCCTGTTCCTGTGAATAATATAAATCTTCTATTTTCGCGACTAAATACTCCGGGTTTCTTAATGTGTTTGGGAATGATTCTCTTTGCTCCAATTTGTTCTGTCCATATTTTAGAGTCTTTTCTTCCAGACCTTTATTAAACTCTATTAACTCAGTAATTGAGTGTACTGGTACATTAGACGGGAGTTTAGAAAGGTAATTATTTAAACTGTGCTTTAGCTCGTACAAAGTTACCCCCCACTTCCAATCTCTATGGACGGAAGGGATCTCAATATCTTTACATATGGCTCCTAAGCTACTTATCAAATCAACGGAATCATTAAACAACTTGTCATCGTACTCATCCGAGTTAAGAAAATCACTAGATGCGTTATTAAAGACTCCTATTTTAGCTCCTTTTAATCCATCAGAATCTAAATGAATGGAATAGTCCTCTTCAATTTTACCCTTACTTTTAAATGTTGCCGGATCAAACCTATCTAGTCCAGTTAAAGCATTAAGTAAAATTGTAGCATCCGTAACCGTCCTTGCAAATGGGCCAGCTGTGTCTTGAGAGTATGTAAAAGGAATTATCCCTCTTCGACTAATTAAACCTACAGTCGGTTTAATACCCACCACAGAATTTTGAATCGCCGGACTTAGAATGGATGCATCTGTTTCTGTACCGACAGATAAAACAGTGAAGTTAGCAGCAACTGCAACAGCAGAACCAGAACTAGAACCACCAACAAAAAGTTCGAGATTCCCATAAGGATTTAATACTTGTCCACCCCTGGAACTATAACCGGCCCACATTTCAGTGGACATACCATTAGCCAACTCTGTCATATTTGTCTTACCTAAAATTACTGCTCCTGCATTACGCAGTTTTTCAACAAGAAATGCATCTTTGCTTGCAATATTATTCTCTAATGCAAGAGTTCCTGCACTAGTATGCATAAAATCACACGTATCAATATTATCCTTTAAAAATACCGGAATGCCGTGGAGAGGTCCTCGAGTACCTTTTCTTTTTCTTTCCTGATCTAATGCTTCAGCTATAAAAATGGCGTCTGGATTTATCTCTAGTACAGAGTTTAAGTTTGGTTCATCTTGGTCGAACTTAGCAATTCTATCTAAATAATAGATTACCAATTCCTTTGATGTTAAATCTTCGTTCTCCATGGCATTTTGAATATCTTTAATTGTTAACTCTTCTGTGCAAAACTTATTAAAAACCATAGTCACTAATACTTCCCCCGATATGTTAAAAATATTTATAAAAACTGAATATTAAGATATTAAAGAATAATACAACACATTAACTTATGTCCCACTTCAGAATAGCATAAAACCTCTACTGCAGTGTGATAGCAATGGAGGTTTTTAATTTAATTATTTTGATCTAGATATGGATAAATCTCCATCATTTCTAACCTTCCATAACCAAACTTCCAAAGGCCCTCTCTTTCCTTTGCCAAGTGTTATCCATTTAAGTTAAACCTCTCCCTCCTTACTTCAAATACAATACTCTATATGTGATGTAGTATGTGAGAAGTCCAATTATCGGTAATGCAGCAATAGTGAAAACAGAATATGGCAAAGGGTTATCCAAATATGGAATGACTAACGCAAAAAATGCTAGCACTATGAATGTGGCTATAATGATTACGGAGAATGCTGCTTTAGCAGATTTCCCTGTAATCTCAGCTTCTCTTTCATCGTCATTCAGGTTCATTTCGGGAATAACTATTTCCCTCATAAGAATTCTCCCGTTATTTCGTTTTTTCGATAGATAGTTTGTATACCAGGAATTTATCAAGGTTAAAATGACAAAAATGAAACCATACACACTAGTATTAATCTCATTTTCCTTATAATATTCGAAACTAATCTCATCATTTAAAAACATATCAGAAAGCTGAGTGTCTTTTACCTGCATAAAAGCGACCAGAGCGAATGAAATAATAAGTAATATACGTAAAACAATGGATATCGACAAGATTCTCATTATATAACCCCTTTCTTTTTACAAGCATGAAAATATATAAATGTACTAAAACAATTAGGACTTGTTCTCCTCTTTGTAGAAAATTTGTTCGATCGGTTCTTTAAATACCTCTGCAATATTCATAGCAAGCAGTAACGAAGGGGTGTAACTTCCTTTTTCTAAAGAAACAATGGTTTGTCTAGTTACGCCAGTCTTTTCCGCCAGGTCTCCTTGCGTCAAATTAAATCTGGCCCTTAATTCCTTCACCCGATTTTTTAACAAATGGCTCCCCCTCCTAACATTTAAAATTATTGTATAGTTTATTTGTCATTTTGTATAGTTTATTTTACTTTATGTTTAATTAACTTTACTTTTTTTGTTTCTCCATATGTATGGTATAGTTGCACATCGCTATATGATTACCGCTAGCAAACAAATAAAAAAAGACACCAAGATTTTTCTCGATGCCTTTCGTTGGTACTATATTCTACCTGCTTAATGAACTATTTACTTGCGGATCTTCGTCATTGCTTCTGTATTCCAATAAATCTCCTGGCTGACATTCTAACGCTTTGCAAATAGCTTCTAATGTGGATAATCGCACTGCTTTTGCTTTCCCATTTTTCAATATTGAAAGGTTGGCCATTGTGATTCCAACTCTTTCTGAGAGTTCCGTTACACTCATTTTTCTTTTTGCGAGCATCACGTCAATATTGATAATTATTGCCATATTATTCACCTCAGATTTAGACTATTAAATCATTTTCTTCTTTTATATCTATCGCTTCTTTCAAAAGTCTTTGAAGGACAGCAGCAAAAACGGCAATTACTAAGGATGCAAAAACAGGTACCATCCCGACTATTACTAAACCTGGTGCATCATCCACCTCTGCCATGATAAAAACAAATGGTAAAGCTACAGCATATAAGCCACTTATAATAATCGCATAGGTTTTAATTTTCTTTAGAGCTCTAACAGAAAAGTCCGAAAAAGCTAAGTTTTTATCAATGTAATTTAATAGTTTAAAAGATTGGTACAAAGCAAAGTAAAAAGGAATTGCGGAAATATACATTACTGTTAAAAGTCCGTACACCACATACGCTAATTCCGACCCTTTTTCTATTGCCTCCTTGGCTTCCCCAGCTATTTGGGGCAATAAAAAAATACACATTGCGAGAACGGGGATTCCCATAAGAATAACAGCTAACTTTAGAAAAATTGTTGATCCTCGTTTCATAAAAGTACCTCCTACATTTAATATACATTCATACTAGCATTAAATTTATCGTTTATCAATATATAATTATTAAAATACGTTATAAAATTATTGTAAAATAGATTTTTAGTAATTAAATTCCACTAAGCTACTTATTGTTTATTAAAAGTAAATGTAAAAAGTATAGTTTTGCCTGTTAAAGCCTATTCTATAAAGTAAGTTTAGAAATGGAAGGAGCCTTGTTTCAAAATGAAATTTCCCCTACCTTTCAGTAAAAGCAAGCACAACAAAGAGAAAGCACCCGAAGAAACAGCTGCTCCGAGAAAAGATATAGGCATGATGACACCGCTTAAGATGGATTTTGTTCAATTGATCAAAGATGCAACTCAGGATCCTTCTGATTTAATCGTGAAAGACATTCCACCTAATATTACTCTCATATATATAGACAATTTAGTAAATGATCAAGTGTTAACCGATCATGTTATCTCCAATCTCCAAAAAAAATCAGTTGATACGCCAGATTCTATAAAGGCTGCACTTTCCATACCAGAGATAAATGCATCCACTCGTTTGGACGTGATCGTAAAATCAATTGTTACTGGTTCAGTGCTTATCCATATGGAAGGGCACTCTCAAGTAATAATGGCTAATATTCCGAAACTGGAATCTCGTAGTTTGTCTACACCTGAAAACGAATCACAAGTAATTGGTGCTCAGGTCGGGTTCAATGAAAGTCTATCTACTAACATTTCCTTGATACGTCGCTATATTGTGAGTCCAGATCTTTGTAATGAAAAGTTCATAGTAGGAAGAAGGACAAATATTTCCGTTGCTCTTCTGTATATTAATGGGATTGCAAATGAACAGATGGTTAACACGTTGCGCCAAAGAATTACTGATCTCGATGTTGATTCACTACTAGATAGTGCCGTTTTATCAGAAATGATTGACGACAATTCTATGTCAGCTTTCCCACAAATGCTTCTGACGGAAAGACCAGACCGGTTTTGTGATGGTCTAATAAACGGCAAATTAGGGATAGTTGTGGACGGTAGTTCCATGGCAATTGTATGCCCACAGTCATTTATAGAATTTTTTCAAAGTCGAGAAGACCAAAACCTTAGATGGCAAATTGCTACTTTTTCACGACTTTTAAGATTTACGGCTATTCTTTTATCAGTATTTTTGACACCTATATATGTAGGGGCATTAACTTTTCATTATGAAGTAATTCCGCAGGCTTTTTTGGTTCCTCTAAGTGAATCGAGAGCACTGGTTCCTTTTCCACCTGTATTCGAGGCATTGTTACTTGAATTTATTATTGAATTGCTTAGAGAGGCTGGAGCGAGATTACCAACGAAAATTGGACAAACTATTGGTATTGTTGGTGGTATTGTAATTGGAACAGCAGCTGTTCAAGCAGGAATCACAAGTAATATTTTACTCATATTTGTTGCTTTAAGCGCTTTGGCTTCTTTTACTACTCCAAGTTATATGATGGGTAATGTTATTAGGCTAATCCGATTTCCTATTATTATACTTGCTGGCTTTTGGGGTTTTTATGGAATTATGCTAGCATTTTGTTTTATCCTCATACATCTTCTGCGCCAAACTAGTCTAGGTGCACCTTACCTATCGCCATTTTATCCTCCTAGGCTGAAAGGATTGGCAAATAGTATTATCCGATTACCTTACCCCTTAACGTCTAAGAGGCCTGAGGTAGCAAGACCCGTTGATAAAGAAAAATATAAACCTGAACCTATTAAACCTGAAAACAGCTGAACTGAAGGTGAAAAGAATGAATAATACAATTCAACTTAGCCCAAAAGATATGATTAATGCTTATTTGCTGTTTTTTGTCGTTCACAGTACTCAAATTGGCGTTGGTGTACATGGTTTTCAACGTATTGTGTATCAAGATGCCAAACATGATGCATGGATTTCGGTTCTCCTTGCAGGACTTGCCACACATATAGTCGCTTTTTGTATGATTAAGACTTTAGAAGTTTATGGCTCTAATGACCTCTATGGAATCCAGCAAGATGTTTATGGAAAATGGATTGGGAATTTTTTGAATTCCATTTATATATTGTATTGTTTTGTAGCGTTTTTTTCTGTATTGAGAAATTATATTGAAGTAATTCAAGCATGGATATTTCCTGGAATTAGTACATGGTTTCTTTCGATTACCCTACTATTAATAATAATATATGCATTTACCGGTGGACTGCGTGTGATGGTTGGTATCTCTTTTTTTAGTGTCATACTCGCTATCTGGGTTATTCCAATGTTAGTGTTTCCCCTGAAGTTCTCAACGATGGATAGTTTATTTCCTATTTTAGAAGTAAATATTATCTCCTTACTTAAAGGAGCACATTCCATGACCTTTACGATTATAGGGTTCGAAATATTAAACATAATTTATCCTTTTATTAAAGATAAGAAAAAAACGAGCAAATATACGCACTTAGCTTTGTTGTCTACCACATTTATTTATCTTTCAATCATGTTGGTATCTATTATGTACTACACGGAAGGCAAGCTCCTTAAAACTGTCTGGGCAACATTAACATTGTTTAGTTTTATCAGTTTTCCTTTTATGGAGCGATTTGAGTTTGTAGCGGTTTGTTTTTGGATGTTAATCATTTTGCCAAATCTTTGTTTATATCTATGGGCTGCATATCGCGGGATGATTCGGTTAGTAAAAGTAAGTAGCACAAAATTCGTTTGGATCTTTTCAACCCTTGCTTTCTTTGGCACTTTGATGGTGCAAACTAGACCACAGATAAATACGATGAACACTTATCTAGGTAAAGCCGCCTTTTATATTGTATTTGTTTATCCCGTTTTGTTATACCTGATTACGATGCTAAAAAAGAAATTCACATCACAAAAGGAGCAAAACAATGAAAAAATATAGATTTTATTTCATTATCCTTTTTCTTCCCAGTCTCCTTATTGGGTGTGTGGAGACAAATATATTAGATAGAGTTGGGTTGGTAACCTTAGTTGGCTATGATGTCGGAAAAGAAGAAAGGATGGCCACTACCTCCGCTGTTCGTGAAGTGAATCCAGAATTTCAAAGTAACGTAGAAGTTGTCACAACGGAGAATTCAACTAGCAAGGGCAATCGAGTAAAAACCAACCGTAAATTATCTAAAAAAGTAGTAGTAGGTCAAATGAGAGTTGTCTTATTTGGAGAAGAGTTAGCAAAGGACGATATTCATCGCTATATTGATGCACACCTTGAAAACCCAACTGTCAGTAATAGTCTTTATATGGCTGTAGCGGAGGGTGAAGTGGCACCTTTGTTGGAATATGAATATCAAAACATTGACGATATAGGACAACATATTTTTAGGCTATTGGAACAAAACATTGAACAAGAAAATATGATTTCCTCTACTCTCCATGAAGTGGGCCGAGATCTTTATTCGGAAGGAGAAGATATATTTATGCCTATCATAAAAAGAGAGGAAGAATTAGTGGAATTATCGGGAATTGCTATTTTTAAGAACGGCAAAATGGTAAGTTCATTACGACCAGAAGATACTTTTTATGTGAAACTAATTGGAGGTAATTATAAATCTGGAACATTTGAAACTATTTTGACAAAAGAGGAAATTCCAGATGATTTGATGAAAAACAAACCTGATGAAATTCCTATAGCATTCGATGCTCTTACTTCTGAGAAAGAGCTGAAATTAATTAACAAAAATACGCCAGAATTTGATTTGAATATCACAATAAAAACGCGACTAACAGAAATTTATCCTGATGTAAATATTGGAGATCCCAAAACTGTCAAGAAACTCGAAGAAGCGATTAGTAAAAACCTGTCAAGAGAGATATCTAGGGTTATTGCATACTGTCAGAGTGTGGAATCAGACATTTTTGCTTTCGGAGATAAGTATCGAAGCTCGGTAAGAAACTCTAAACTAACAAAGGAAAAATGGCATGAATTATACAAAAATATGAAAGTAAATGTTAAAGTAGACCTTACCATACTGAGAAGTGGCGTTTTTGAATGAGTGAGGACTTAATAACCTCATCTTAGTCAAACTTATAAATTAGTATTCCGATTTGTTTGCTGACCAGTCATAACAGACAAGAAATGATAAAAGAATTTTTCGTAATCTATATTAAATGCTATACGATGAGTCTTTTCCCCATTATTGTTTGAATACGGCCGAGTATCAGCGATACTTTGACCTCTTGAAGGTCCACCCAGGTCATCTACAATAATAACTGGATAAGATCCAAACATGAAAATCTCTGGATAGATCGTTGCTATTAGGGTGAGAGCATCATGGACCGGGCTCCCTTGTAGGGACGGGTCCCTTTCTTGATAGAAGCGTGTATAGTATTCCATTAATGGTTTGAAAATTTTAGTTTGCCCGAATTGTTCTATATAATCTACCATCTCAGGTGTGACAATTGCCTGCTGTGTGGCGTTTAATGGAATAATCGTTACATTATTTGCGTACGTCAGCACAATATTCACAGCCACAGGGTCTCCGTGAAAATTAGCTTCTGCAACAGTTGTGACATTTCCCGGAATCCAAAAAGCCCCACCCATAATATAAAATTCTTTCACATTTGTCATAAGGTCTCTGTAGAGTATGAACATCGTGGCAAGTGAAGTAAGTCGACCAATATTCACAATTATTAACTCATCCTTATAATTTTCAATTATTTGTACGATTTCAAGGAAGTTTTCGATAATTACAGTTTGTTCATCATCCGGAATGATTGGACCAAGTCCATGTTCTCCATGTATTTCTGGATAGAAAGTGGGCTCTTCCCCTGTTAACGGTACCTCCGCCCCGCGGATAACAGGAATTCCCCTTGGAAAATCAAATAATTTCATTAAATAATATATATTCGATACAGCATCTTCTCTAGACACATTGCCGTAATCTGCTACGATGCCTACAATTTCTATATCTTTGTTTAAACTTGCATAGATTAATGCAACCGTATCGTCGATGCCAATATCACCGAATAGAAGTACTTTTTTACTCAGGTATGTCCCTCCTTTGTTTTTCTTATTTAAGTACCTTATGTTATGGCTAATGGTACAAATGAGTCCCTATTATTTACCAATATTTATGGAAGCTAAGCAAAGGGCTAACCTGTTCTTTTCAAATGAGTAACAAATGAAATGGGATACTAAAATTTGTAAACAATAAAAAAACCACTTAGATGCAATCACTTCTAAGTGGAAGAATAGACCAGTTCCTTTCAAGGGGGATGGCCCTTTTTTCGTATGCAATTCTAAGCTGCTATTTAACACCGACACCGACCATATTACTTCTACGCTCAAGTAATACGACATCGCGCCAGATTCCATTTAATCTTCCAATTTGTTTTCTCGTACCTACTTCTTCAAAACCAAACTTTTTATGTAAATTAAGGCTAGCAATATTTTCAGGGAAGATCATGGCTTGGATTGTCCAAATTTGCTGTTGCTCACTAGAGTCAATTATATGTTGAAGCAATTTACTACCAACCCCTATTCCAGCTGCAGTTGAAGCAATATATATACTTACTTCTACAACTCCTGAAAATGCACGCATCGTAGAAATAGAGGTAAATGCTACCCACCCCACTACTGCACCATTCTGTTTGGCAACAAATCGGCAATTCGTTAGGTGATCATCATTCCATTCGTCCCATGATGGTGCTTCTGTTCTAAAGGTGGCATTCGCAGTTCTAATCCCTTCTATAAATATCTCTCTGACCGAATTCCAATCAGCGAAGGACATTTCAGTTATCACTATATCTTGGTTCATCTGTATTCCCCATTCTCCTATAAATAAAAGCACTTCCAAGATGGATTATACACCGTTGGAAATGCTTTTAAAAGAACCCGATTATACAATTTGAATACTTAGTAATAAGCCCAAATAAGCCGCTATGACGACGAATAGACTCATGATAAAGGAAAATATGGCCGGCATCTTTTTAACGAATGAGAATAGGCTCATTACAAGAAAAAGGACCGCTATACATAGTAGGAGTACTCCGTCTATACTAAATACCAATTGAACAGCTATGTCCGAAAATACAACTTCATCATGAAAGAGTATAAATAACGAAGAAAAACCTTCATTACTTATTGTTTCGTACATATTATGTGGTGGTGATTGTTGACTCATAGCCCCCGTTGCTGCAAAAATTAGGAGAAGTATGAAGAATTCTACTCTTGCCCAAGGACGAGGATCGAAATTCTCCTTTTTTAGTAATCGTTTTTTCATGAGAATTCCATTTATACAAGCATACGCAATTAGTGGAATAATAAATAGATGCTTAATCAGTAGGCTTTGACCATAGGAAACCATCCAAGTATCAGGATATGCCTCTAATGGTGTAGAGAAGCTCATCAACGATAAACCAGTTATTATTATAATACCAAAACAGTACAACGCCATGATATGAAACCACTTTAAAAAGGAAAGCCAGTTCTTCGTATTTTTGGAGAACCAAGCTACTATAAGCAATATCCCTACCCAAATGACAACAGAGGCAAAGTGAAGGAAATGCGTGATGAATCCTTTTAAGCTTTCAATAGAGTTTGCATGACTTGACCAACTTACACCCAAGATAAGTAGAAAAACGAGTATAATCCCTATAATTGAATAATATGGTGCTTTCTTTTCGTGAAAGAATTGGATATACACTCCTAAAAACACCGTTATAACGAACATGAATAACCAAGATTTCCCTACCTCGAAGGTCAATAAAATGGACTGTAAAGATTGAAATAATCCATAGTCTTCGGATAAGTAGATGACTAAGCTAATAAGCGGGACAAAAGAAAAGATCGCTATACCTAGTACAGCAAATAGTTTTACTTTTCTAGAAACAACAATAGTAGGTATTAAATCATCTGGGAATAAAGCAAGAATATAGCTCCCCATTAATATAGCGAAGCACACATATAGAAGTGCCTCGCTTATAGTGGTTAAAACAAACATCATTTTTTATTTCTCCGAGTCATCCACCAAGCAGCTAGTGCAACGATAATGACTAAGACGATAATAATTCCTACTGTTGAAATAGAGCTTTTCTCTTCTTGTTCTGTTTCCACTGTCGTATCTATTTCTTCCGTATTAGATTCTACTGGTTCTACTTCATCAAGGGGTTCAGTTGTTGGTTCAACTGCTTCAACCTCTTCAGGAGCATCTAAAACAAAATCAATAACCCCCTCTATCGGGTGACCATCTGCTCCAATTATTTTCCAATTGATTTGGTAAGCTCCGTTAGCCAAGCTTTCCGTAACATTCCCAGTTAGTAAATGGTCATTTACAGTAATGTCTTCTACTTCTATTTCTTCATCAGAGGAATTAGTTAGTGTAAAGGAGCTAGTTTCTTCAATTTTTGTTAAAAATGAAAGTGTAATGTCATTTAACTTTTCTGTAACAGTACTCCCTTGTGCCGGAGTGGAGCTTTCTAAGCCAGTGTGTGCTAGCGCGTTATTACTAAACAAAAGTACACAAGCAATTGTCATCCATAATATTTTTTTCATAATAAGCCTCCAAAATTTTGTGCATAAATATTAATGCCACTATACTTATACCATAAAGCCATGAAGAATGTGTGAAGTTTGTATTTTTCGTAATTTTGAGATATTCTATATGGGTCAAATATAATATATAGGAGAGATTTTAATGGCAAAATCCACTGCAAGACGTAAAAGAGACCACCTAATACGTAATTTAGGCAAAGATGTATCATTAGCTAGAAATGAGGTTAACTTTAGTACCCATGTGCGAATGACTAAATCAAAAAAAGAAAAATTACAGCAACAATATACAAAATATAAAAAGCATTTCACAGAAGGTATAACACCTAATGGAAATGCTTTTTATTATGACTATTTTTAGTTTGAAAAATTAACGCTTAAGCTTTAGTTATCTTCTTTTGGTTGCTTCCAAACGCGAACTAAATCGCCATCTTTTTCTGTATCAATTACAAACGAACCATTTGAATATCTATCGGATGGTCGGTATGCATTTACTAGTATCGTTTCCTGACCTTTTTCTGTTTCTATAATCAGTTGGTCATTTTTTTCCACTAATAGTACATCGAATACACGATGAGGATTCGTTTTTAACTCTCTTAACGTAAGTATACCTCGCTTAGCTCTTACACCAGCTTCGATTTCATTTAAAGCCATCTTTTTAATAGCACCTCTAGTGGTGATTAACAAGATATCTTCTTTGTTTTGTGTAGAAATCGGGTTGACACTAACAACATAATCTTCGTCTTTTAGATTAATCGCTTTAACTCCACCAGTTTTCACACCAGTGATGGGCACTTCGTCTAGAGAGAAGCGAACAGAATAACTAGCATACGTCGTGATTAACACATCGTCAGAAGGAGCAACGAGTTCTGCCATGATTAGTTCATCATTTTTCTTTAAGTTGATCGTCTTGATCGGTCTTGCGTATCGTTGTACAACATAATCGGAAAGTAATGAACGTTTAATTTGTCCATCTTTCGTGGCTGTTAAAACGCTCAAATCCAGGTCGAATGATTCGATTCCCATTACTTTGATAATTCTTTCCTGTGAATCCAGTGGTACAATACTCGAAATATGCTGACCTAGATCTTTCCAACGTATATCCGGCAATTCATGTACTGGTTGGTAAATATAGTTCCCTTTAGAAGTAAATATTAGTAGATGATTTTGCATATTGATAGGTGCTTTATACAGTAAATAATCCGAATCCTTAATCGCAAAATCCTGTCCATTGGAGGCTGTGTAGGAACGTGTACTTGTCCGTTTAATATAGCCGTCCTTCGTTACAGTTACATATACTTCCTCACTAGGAATAAGAACATCTAACGTTACCTTAATCTCTTCAATCTCATCTTCTAATACTGATTTGCGGGGCTCTGCAAATTGTTTTCTCACTGCTAAAAGTTCTTTTTTAATCACTTTTAATAGTGCAGTTTCCTTTGCCAAAATATTCTCTAACTCTTTTACTAATTTATTGAGTGTTTCTTCTTCATTTTGAAGCTCCGTAATATCTGTATTAGTTAAACGATATAGTTGCAACGAAACAATTGCTTCTGCTTGTGCTTCGGAAAATTCAAACAAAGAAATTAAATTGTTTTTCGCATCCCTTTTATCTTTTGAAGCTCTGATTGCTTTGATCACTTCATCAAGAATAGAGAGAGCTTTCATAAGGCCGGCTACTATATGTAATCGATCTTGTGCTTTTTTCAAATCAAAAATCGTTCTTCGAGTGACAACTTCTTTCTGATGGCCAATGTACGAATCTAAAAGTAATGGAAGAGTCATCATCGTCGGTCTACGATTATGAATAGCAATCATATTAAAATTATAAGCCACTTGTAGATCCGTGTTTTTTAATAAATATTGTAGAATACCATGAGCATCTACTTCTTTTTTCATTTCAATGACAATACGTAGACCTGTACGGTCAGATTCGTCTCGAACTTCTGCAATTCCTTCAAGACGTCGATCATGTCTTTGTTCATCAATTTTCTTGACTAGATTTGCTTTGTTCACTTCAAAAGGAATCTCGGTAATGACAATTTGTTGCTTTCCACCTTTTATCGTTTCAATTTCCGTCTTGGAACGAATGATAATTTTTCCTTTTCCGGTTTCATACGCTTTTTTTATACCTTCTACACCTTGAATAATCCCACCAGTCGGGAAGTCAGGACCTTTGATAACGGTCATTAACTCGTCCACAGTGGCAGCTGGATTTTCCATTCTCATCAGTACGGCATCTAGTGCTTCATGGAGTGCATGAGGTGGGATATCAGTGGCATAGCCTGCTGAAATACCTGTAGATCCATTGACGATTAAATTTGGAAATCTAGCTGGTAATACTACTGGCTCTGAATCTGAATCATCAAAGTTTGGAATATAGTCTACTGTGTTTTTATTGATATCGCGTAGAAGTTCATGGGAAATAGCAGAAAGTCGAGCTTCTGTATAACGCATTGCAGCTGGCGGATCTCCGTCCACCGAACCGTTGTTACCATGCATTTCAACGGTCATATGGCGCAGCTTCCAATCTTGACTCATACGCACCATTGCCTCATAAACGGAACTATCACCATGCGGATGATAGTTACCAATTACATTACCAACAGTTTTAGCTGATTTTCGGAATGGTTTATCGTTTGTATTGCCTTCTTGGAACATGGCAAATAGGATACGGCGTTGAACTGGTTTAAGACCATCTCTAGCATCAGGTAGTGCACGATCTTGGATGATGTATTTGCTATAACGACCAAACCTATCACCGATCACCTCTTCTAATGGCAAATTTTGATAACGTTCGGTTTGTGTCATGCTAAGTCATCCTCCGTGTGTAATCTGTCGTTTTCTAATATATTTGAGTCCTCTTCTAAGCCGAAGTTTACGTTGGCTTCTATCCATTTACGACGTGGTTCTACTTTGTCTCCCATAAGTGTGGTCACATGTCTTTCTGCACGTGCACCATCTTCTATAGTCACTCTAATAAGTGTTCTAGTTTCAGGATTCATAGTAGTATCCCATAATTGGTCAGCATTCATTTCCCCAAGACCTTTATAGCGTTGGAGTATGTACCCTTTTCCAATTCGTCCGGAAGCAGCTTCTAATTCCTTTTCTGTCCATGCATATTCAGAAACTTCTTTTTTTCCTACACCTTTATAAATTTTATAAAGCGGAGGTAAAGCGATATATATATTACCATTTTCAATTAAAGGTTTCATATAGCGATAGAAGAATGTTAATAATAGTACTTGAATATGTGCACCGTCCGTATCAGCATCCGTCATGATAACGATTTTGTCGTATGCAATATCCGCTATTTGGAATTCTGCTCCTACCCCACCACCAATAGCATGTATAATCGTTGCAATTTCAACATTTTTCATAATATCCGCGAGGTTTGCTTTTTCTGTATTTATAACTTTACCACGTAGTGGAAGGATTGCTTGGAACGTGCGATCTCTACCTTGTTTAGCAGATCCTCCTGCTGAATCTCCTTCGACTAAATATAGTTCATTTCTCGCAGCATTTCTCGATTGAGCTGGAGTTAGCTTCCCAGATAACAATTCAGATGGTTTACGTTTTTTCCCGTTACGAGCATCTTCACGAGCTTTTCTCGCGGCTTCACGAGCTTGCTGCGCACGAAGTGCTTTTCTTATTAGAGAAGAAGCTAACTCTGAGTTTTCTTCTAAAGTATATTGCAATTTCTCAGAAATAACCGAATCTACAGCGCTTCTAGCCTCGCTTGTACCCAGTTTTCCTTTCGTTTGTCCTTCGAATTGTAATATATTCTCTGGAATTCGAATAGAAATAATGGCAGATATACCTTCTCTAATATCGGAGCCTTCTAAGTTTTTGGCTTTTTCTTTTAAAAGATTGGTTTTACGAGCATATTCGTTAAAGACACGTGTTAAAGCGGCTTTAGCTCCGGTTTCATGCGTACCACCATCACGTGTACGAACGTTATTTACGAAAGACAGAATCGTTTCCGAATATCCGTCGTTAAACTGAAAAGCAAATTCAACTTCAATTTCATCTTGTATGCCTTCCATGTAAAACACAGGGTGCAAGACGTCTTTTTCCTCATTAAGATAAGAAACGAATGCTTCTATACCTGTTTCATAGAAGAATATGTCGTGTGCTTCTGTCCGCTCATCTTTTAATTCAATTTTTAATCCTTTCAACAGAAAGGCAGATTCTCTCAATCTCTCACATAAAGTTTCGTAATTGTATTTAACTACGGAGAAGATAGATTCATCCGGTAAAAAACGAACAGAAGTCCCGGTTTCTTTTGTTGTTCCAATTTGTTTTAACGATTGAACAACTTTTCCGCCATCTTCAAATCTCTGGTGGAATTTTTTACCGTCGCGATGAATTTCCACATCCACATAGCTAGATAGCGCATTTACAACAGATGCACCTACACCATGAAGACCACCACTTGTTTTATAACCACCTTGTCCAAATTTACCACCAGCATGTAAAACAGTAAAAATAACTTCGGCAGTTGGTATTCCTGTTTTATGTGTACCAGTAGGCATCCCCCGACCAAAATCACGGACAGTAATACTTTGATCCGCATGAATAGTCACGAGGATATGATTACCAAAACCGGCAAGGCTTTCATCTACTGCATTATCTACGATTTCATATACTAAATGATGCAAACCTCTTGCATCTGTTGAACCAATATACATACCCGGTCTTTTACGAACGGCTTCTAAGCCTTCTAAGACCTGAATATCATCATCACTATAACTATTTACTGCTCCAACTTTACTCAAATACTTTCCCTCCAAAACAAAACATCTGTTCTTTACTCTTCCTTTAGCCTACAAATGGATACTCATTATGTCAATTTTTTCAGTAGTTAATGCCAGAATTTAATTGTAAGGAAAGATGTATTAGATTGCAAACTCCCTTTTAAAGCATTCTAGATATTGTTACTGTATTCCTTCTTGACTTAAAGAAATGGAGAATAAAAAACTGGAGTTAGCACATCGGCTACTCCATTTGCTCCTCTTTTGACAAAGTGAAACTTCCATTGATTATAACCTAATAATACTAGTAAAACGGATTTTATGTAAGTTTAGTTCTTTTATCTTCTCAATTGTATCACGACTAAATAAAATATTTGAAAAACCTTTCTCTCAAGAGCATTGAATACTTATAAATATACATGGTACACTTAAAAAAGATAAATATAATTTTAGATTCATAACAAAGGAGTATACTATGATCATAATTCTTTTACTCTTACTCGCTTATCTAATAGGTTCACTTCCCTCTGGACTATGGGTTGGAAAGCTATTCTATAATATCGATATACGAGAGCATGGTAGTGGAAATTTAGGCGGTACAAACACATTTAGAACACTGGGAAAAAAAGCGGGCTTAGTTGTTACGATTTTGGATATTCTAAAAGGGACTGCAGCAACTCTGCTAGGTTCTTTGGCTATATTTGAAACGGTAAATGTTCATCCGTTAATCCTAGGGGTTATAGCAGTAGTAGGTCATATGTTCCCGATCTTTGCAGGATTTAAAGGTGGAAAAGCAGTAGCAACTTCTGGTGGGCTATTGCTAGGGTATAATTGGCCAATCTTTGTCATATTAGTAATAGGATTTTTTATCATTTTAAAAATGACAAAAATGGTATCTCTCACTTCCATGATTTTAGCGATAATTGCTGTAGTGTACAGTGTCATTTATTACTTTACGGTAGATAAGGACTGGCCACTTGTAGTAATTGTCCTATTGTTGGCAACATTCATATTTTATCGTCACCGTACAAATATTAAACGCATTAAAGCTGGTACCGAACCAAAAGTGTCTTGGATCTAATCTGATGAAAGTATGGTGGTACGTATGAAAATACTTATTTCTTCCGATGCAATGCATTGGTTTCACATGGAAATGGAAGCTGTAAAAGGCGATAATATTCGCTTTTTTGCACGTTACGGAGGATCAAGTCCTATTCATGAAGGCTTTTCTTTAGGAGTTACGAAGGACACGCCATTCGAGCCTGCTGTAACCTATAAAAAAGAGGATATCTTATTTTTTATAGAAGAAACGGATGAATGGTATTTTGATGGACATGATTTGTACGTAGAGCTAGATTCTACTAGGGATGAATTATCCTATGTATACAAAAAAGCGTAATCCACTTAGGATGCGCTTTTTTTTTGGAGAATTATTTAGTATTTTGTATAATCTGCATTCTATCGGAGATGATAAGGTTGATATTTAAAGACTACTTAGGGAGTTGATATAAATGACAGACCAAAATAAAAGCGCTAAGTCAGACAAAAAAGATCCTTCTACCTTTACTGCTTATGGGGACCCTATCAATGATACGCATCCTTCTCTAAATGATCAGCATACTAAAGCCACTTCTCCTATTGCAAAGAGTACTCAAAATGTTAGCAGCGGAAGGATTAATCCGGACACCAAAAAAGATGATACTTCTGCATATGGTGATCCTATAATAGATAACTCCACTTCCACCTTGGATGAGGATAAGCTAGCCAATTCCACAATTGCTAAATCGACTCAAACTAAAAACGGATTTACTTATTTAGAGTAATCCAATTATCTATATTTTTCTCTTCTTTCTAGCAACAAATAGTCCTTTGACTTGGTAATAGAGATATTGTTGTTAATAGCAAACTTTTCTAATTGGGCTGTTACATTATTGGGGGTAAACTGTACAATCCTTATATTAAATCCTTTATGCAGTTTAAGTGTTGCTCCTTTAGTCGCCCACCCATAGCGTTTAAAGACAACTTTATTTATATCGGTTGGAGACAAATTCCTTTGAAAAACTGTAAAACGAAAAATCATGGTCTGATAATTCAAGTTATCTTGGTTAATAATGAATTCAGTCTTTATAAAGAAGCTAATAACACCAAAAAGCAGGAGAAAAATAGACCAGAATATAGATACTCCAGATTCACCAATACTTAAGAAAAAAAAGAACATTCCATAGGCTAAAACCAGGAATATTGGGCTTTTTGCTGTTACTAACTTGTAAACCATTTATTACTCCTCCCCCTAATATCCAGACTTTTCATTTAATTATAACTGAATTACAAATAAAAACAGCTAGAGATTTCAATAATCTCTAGCTGTTTTTACGAATTCCTATTAAATCTCTCTAACTGCTCCAACAATCCCTCTTTTACCATGATATCCATCTCGTGTTTACCAAATAAATCAAAGTGAGGAAAAGCTTCTTTATAGTCGATCCATTCGGCCTTTAAGCCGTATTTCTTACCCCATTCAATTAGCCTGGGCACATCACTGCAGCCGACTTTGGTGACCGTGTTACAACCAGGAAATCGTTCATCAATCCAATAATGCGTTAAGAAAGCTATATTCCCCTCCAGGACATCTCGTTTCCATTCATTTAACTCATGACGTTTAATACCAAATGCCATTAAGCATTCTCCTTGGCTATTTCTACATATTTTGCATCCCATGCCGCATGAACTCGTTTCAGAGATACGGGTCGGAAGTTGTCTTTCTTCACTATTACATGCTCAGATGTTGCGTTTGAAGCAACTGTACCGTCTTCATGTATAATTTCATAACCATAGGTTGTTCGTAGCTTACTATGTTTTTCAATCCAGGTTCTAATCACTACAGTCTCCCCGTACTTCACAGGAGTTTTATAGTTTACATTCACATTTGTTACCGGCGAAAGGTATCCATCTTGCTCTAGTCCCGCATAGGAGAATCCTAAGTCTTTGATTAGTTGGGTTCTTCCTATTTCTAACCAAATAACATAATTCGCATGATATACTACACCCATTTGATCGGTTTCAGCATATCGTACTTCAATTTCTTTTTCACTTAAAAACATTTAAAGTCACCTCAGTGGTAATTATACTAAATAGCTGATAAAAATACTGTTACGCACTACTTTGTAGATAAAAATCATTACTTTCCTAATTTAATTGTATCTAATATTTTAGCTAAATCATTAATTGGCAAGAGGTTATCTGCTATATAAAACTTATTAAATTCGATTTCTGTAATTTCTGTACCAAGCACATATTCCCCTATGACTAACTCAAGCAAATCAAAAGTTACTTGGTAATAATCATCATTTTCTTCCTCAAACCCTTTAATATATAACTTTAAATAGAACGCTGTATATTCCTGATCATATGTATAGTTGAAAAAGACATCATCACGAGTGAGCATAATATCATTTACTGTTGTTCCATCTTCCCCATCATTTCGTTGCTCAAATGCGATGATTGTAAACTTTTCCATTGTGGGAGCAGCATCTACTAGCCGAATTACATCAGGAAAGTTTTTTCCAATAGATGAAGCTTTAATAGTAAATTCTCTTTTCCCATTGATCAATGCGACAGGGGTAGAAAAAGTTAGTTGATTGTTTACTTTATTTATTAATCTATATAAATCTCCGTATATTTTCTCTATGTCGTCCTCCCTTAAATTATAAAGTTTTTTCTCATGATCGATAAAGTACTGCCAAAACTTCTCAATTGGATCTTTCTTTTTAAACAAATTACCAAACATTCATAACCCCTCCTTCAGTTCTTTAAGTATAAACTAAATTTCTTACCTTGTTTAATGTGTAAAAGCACAATCGGTTGTAAGGTATTGCGTTAGATGTGAGATGAAGAATTCCCTATAAAAAGAAAAAGAGACTATATCCTAAGAAGGAATAGTCTCTTTTAAGGTAATTCTTATGCTTCTAACATTTTGTTACGTAATACCATTTGTAGGATACCACCATGACGGTAGTAGTCTACTTCTACTTCTGAATCGAAACGAGCAAGTACGTTGAATACTTTTTCAGTTCCGTCTTCAGCTTTAGCTGTAACTTGTAAAATATCACGAGGTTTAACACCTTCTGCAATATTAATACTGATTTCTTCTTTACCAGTTAAGCCTAATGACTCAACGTTTTCTCCTGGTAAGAAGTTAAGTGGTAATACACCCATCATAACTAGGTTAGAACGGTGAATACGCTCAAAGCTTTCTGTAATAACAGCTTTAATGCCTAATAGGTTTGTTCCTTTAGCAGCCCAGTCACGAGAAGATCCCATACCGTAATCTTTTCCACCAAGAACTACTAAACCAGTATTCGTTTCTTGATACTTCATAGCTGCATCATAGATAGGCATAATTTCGCCTGTTGGCCAGTAAGTTGTATATCCACCTTCTGTACCTGGAGCTACTTGGTTACGAATACGTATGTTTGCAAATGTACCACGCATCATTACTTCATGGTTACCACGACGTGAACCGTATGAGTTAAAGTCGCGTATTTCAACCCCATTTTCGCGCAAGTATTTACCTGCTGGAGTATCTTTACCAATTGCACCAGCTGGTGAAATATGGTCTGTTGTAATCGAATCCCCAAATTTAGCTACTACGCGCATTTTATCTAGTGATTGGATAGCACCAGGCTCTTTAGATAACCCTTGGAAGAATGGTGGGTTTTGAATGTATGTTGACTTGTCATTAAATGAATATAAAGATTCAGTTGACGTTTCAATAGCATTCCAAGCTTCGTTCTCATCAAATACACGTGCATATTCTTTTTGGAATAATTCACGAGTAACAACCGTTGAAAGTACTTCATTTACTTCTTCTGTTGACGGCCAGATATCAGCAAAGAATACTTCGTTGCCATCTTTGTCCGTACCGAATGAATCTTTTTCTAGATCGATATCTACAGTTCCAGCAAGTGCATAAGCAACTACCAATGGTGGTGAAGCTAAATAGTTTGCTTTCACAAGTGGATGTACACGACCTTCAAAGTTACGGTTACCAGAAAGAACAGACGTTACGAAAAGATCTTCGTCAATAATTGCTTTTTCAATTTCAGGTAATAATGGTCCTGAGTTACCGATACAAGTTGTACAACCGTATCCAACTGTATTGAATCCGATTTTGTCAAGGAACACGTTTAGACCAGAATCCTCTAAATAACCAGTTACTACTTTAGATCCTGGAGCTAGAGAAGTTTTAACGTAAGCTGGAACTGTAAGTCCTTTTTCTACTGCTTTTTTAGCAACTAAACCAGCAGCTAACATTACATATGGGTTAGATGTATTTGTACAAGAAGTGATTGCAGCAATTGCTACAGCCCCTGTTGGAATTTCTACATCACCTTCTGCAAATTTAGCAGTAGCTGTTTTGTCAAATTCTTTTTCAGATAGACCGAAACCTTGTGTACCTTGTGGAGCAACAACTGATTCACGGTAACGAACTTTCATATCTGTAAGTGGAATTAAATCTTGTGGACGTTTTGGTCCAGAAAGGTTTGCTACGATATCTCCAAGATCGATCTCTACAACGTCAGTATAAACAGGTTCTAGAGTTGGGTCAAAGAACATATCATTTGCTTTTAAGTAAGCTTCTACTACAGCAATATGCTCTTCATCACGTCCCGTTAAACGTAAATAGTTGATAGATTCTTCATCAATTGCAAAGTAACCACATGTAGCACCATATTCAGGAGCCATGTTCGCAATTGTTGCACGGTCAGCTAAAGGTAATTTAGATACACCTGGTCCAAAGAACTCAACAAATTTACCTACAACACCTTTTTGACGTAATACTTGCGTCACTTTAAGTGCTAAGTCAGTTGCAGTAGTTCCGTTTGGAAGGTCTCCAACTAATTTAACGCCGATTACTTCGGGAATTGGGAAGTATGAAGGTTGACCAAGCATTCCTGCTTCCGCTTCAATACCACCTACACCCCATCCAAGTACTCCAAGACCATTGATCATTGTTGTATGGGAGTCAGTACCTACTACTGAATCTGGGAAGGTTTCCAAAGTGCCATCAGTACCTTCGTTAACATGTACGATTGGTGCTAAGTACTCTAAGTTAACTTGGTGAACGATACCAGTTGCTGGAGGTACAGCACGGAAATTATCATATGAAGTTTGAGCCCATTTCAAGAAGTTGTAACGCTCTGCATTACGCTCAAATTCAAGATCCATATTAGCTTGTAAAGCTGATGCAGTACCGTATTTATCAACTTGTACCGAGTGATCGATTACAAGATCTACTGGAATAGCAGGGTTGATTTTGTCTGGATTTCCACCCATTTCATTCATCGCTGAACGAAGTGATGCTAAATCTACAACTACTGGTACTCCTGTGAAATCTTGAAGTACAACGCGTGAAGGTTTAAAAGGTACTTCTGCTTCTGTATTAGCATCTTTACCCCATTTTGCTAATTGGTTTACATGATCTTCTTTAATAACATAGCCATCATATTGACGTAAAACAGATTCTAATAATACTTTGATTGAATAAGGAAGGCGTGAAACTTTTGCGATGCCAGCTTCTTCTAGTGCTGCTAAACGATAGTAGTTATACTCTTTACCATTTAGAGAAAACGAAGTACGGCTATTGTGTAAATTACTTTTTGCCATTTGTATTCCTCCTAAGATCTATTGAAAAGTGTTTGTTAAGTGACTTTTCTCCACTACTAATCATACAAGAATATACTTGATAAGTAAATTAGATTAAAATTATTATAAGTCATAACTATTATTAATGACCTTTTATTTTTTCAATAGTCTTTTCTAATTGCTTTGCATGTCTTTTTTCATGTAAACCGGTAAATTCAAACCACTGTATGAGTGGAACTTGTCCAAAAATAGGGTGTTTTAATGATTTTTCTTCTAATACAGTAGAATTGTTCGATTTATAGAGAGCTAGTAGTTCCATTCTCACTTGATGTAGCTGCGATTTCATTTCTTCTGTCCTTTTATAGTCACTAGACGGAACTGTATAGGATGGAGCCTTTACTTTAACTATTCTTAATGTAGATAGCTTTATTGGTTTTTTCTTTGCTTTAGGACTTATAGGGTTTGCAAGCTCTTGTTGTATGCCTGTAATGATGGTTTTTTCCATTTTCACTAAATGATCGACGATTTCTTTAGGAGACCATGAGTCTTTATCCGGTTTTTCGTTAAATTGCTCGTTTGTTAGTGAATCGATTTGTTTGAATAAGTTCTTTCTAATTTCATTAATTTTTTCTATAAACATATAATTCCTCCACTCCCTGCGTTGTACTTTCTTTATACCCATTATAAGTGACAAACAAGCAACAATCGTCCGTTATTTTCTTTTTCCTTAAAATATGCGACAATACACTATTGAAAGGAAGTTTAAATAATGATTGAAATGAAAACCAAGAAAACAATGAATCCAATGAATGATCCATGGGAAGCATATCGAGACATGGAGCAGTTTGGAAAGCTAACTTTAAGTAATATTGAATTTACTACAACTACTTTATGTAATATGCGCTGTGCCCATTGCGCAGTAGGATATACATTACAAACGAAAGATCCCGAAGCAATTCCAATAGAACGAATCCTCCAACGTTTAGAAGAAATCCCCCACTTAAAAACGATAAGCATCACTGGTGGAGAACCTATGCTGTCTAAAAAGTCCATTAATAATTATGTCCTTCCTCTATTAAAGTATGCTCATAGTAGAGGCGTTCGAACGCAGATGAATTCAAATCTTACGCTGGAGCCTGAACGTTACTTAATGATTGCGCCTTTCTTAGATGTATTACATATTTCTCATAACTGGGGAACCGTAGATGAATTTGTCGAAACGGGATTTGCCATGATGGAGAGAAAACCTTCCTATGAACAGCGAGCTAAACTTTTTCAACGAATGATTGACAATAGTCGTATGCTTTCAGAAGCGGGAGTGATGGTTTCAGCAGAAACGATGTTGAACAAAAAAACTCTTCCCTATCTAGAGCATATACATAAACAAGTAGTAGAAGAGATGAAATGTGCACGGCACGAAATACATCCTATGTACCCATCCGACTTCGCCAGTGCGTTAACTACCTTAACTTTAGAAGAAACGCATGAAGCAATCGAACAGATTTTAGATTTCCGTGATGACAATGTGTGGATGTTATTTGGAACCTTACCATTTTATCCATGTAGCCAAAATGATAAAAGTATTCAGCTTTTAGAGAGACTGCGTCATTCAAAAAATGTTTCCACTAGAAATGATCCTGATGGTCGTTCACGGTTGAATGTAAGCATATTTACTGGCGAGGTGATTGTCACTGATTTTGGAGACGCACCAGCTTTAGGGAATATTCAAACGGATACGCTTCCTGATATTTTTGAGAAATGGCTTGCTTCGCCTCTTTCTAAATCACTTAATTGCCATTGTCCAGCTGTAAAATGCTTAGGGCCAAATATTTTAGTGAAGAATATGTATTATAAAGATGAACAGTTTATGAGTGGATCTGTTAAATAAGAAAATGCCTTGCATGTTTTTCAACATGCAAGGCATTTTTTGATAAATTTAGTTCAAACTACTATAGAGTACATTGTAAAGGGCAGCTGCAAACTGCCCTTTACATAAGTTTAATGGATGAAGAAAAAGTCAATTGTTAAGTTTAAAATTATGATTGTATGGAGAATTGCAATGACTACCCCTTGCTTGTTTAATCTTTTGTTTAATCGAATATCCATGATCTCCACTCCTTTTTTACATTATAATGCAAAACGCTGGAGAACGCAAAACATTTTGAAAATTTAAATTACTTTTTTAAAGGACTTAATTTGTAAAAATGTTGAATTTGTAACAGCGTTACATTCATCTGGATATCTTGATATCACTGACTTTTAAGGTACTTCTAACATCCAGATGCAGTATTATAAATAAAAATAATAAACTTAGGTTTATTAGTTGTGTAGGATGGATATATAAAGAGTGTGAAGCAATAATACATTCATAAGGAGATGGAAAAGATGGGATTCATTTTATACTTAATAATCGGTGGTATCATCGGTTGGTTAGCAGGACTTATTTTAGGTAAAGATATTCCAGGAGGAATTATTGGTAACATCATCGCAGGTATCATTGGTGCATGGATCGGTGGATTAATATTCCCTGACATGGGTCCAGTTATCTGGGATATGGCAATTATTCCAGCATTAATCGGTGCAATTATTTTAGTACTGATCTTAAGCTTTATTTTAAAAGCTATGCGTAAAGCGTAATAATCCAAAAAAGGAAGTACTCAATTGAGTGCTTCCTTTTTTACTGCGAAGAATATGCTGCTGCTTGGAGATTTTTTACCTGACTCTCGTACAAATGATAAAAGTGAAGAACGTCTTCCACATATTTCTCACTGTGATTATAGTTGAAAACGGCTTTTTCTATTTCCCCATCCGCCGCCCCACTTGCTGCGAGATAATTGGCAGCACTAAATATAGCATCCTCTAGATCATATGGATCTGCTTTCCCATCGTTATTAGCATCTACCCCGTACCCACCGTATTGTTCGATAATCGCTGGACTGATTTTATCTTTTTCCGGGATATCCCCCTTGCCTAGTCCCCCACAACTTGGGTGTGACCAACCAACAAACGTACATGGCATAAATTGCAAATGCCCTTCAGCGCCGGCTGGAGAAAGTAACGGATCCATTGTAGAAAATCTAGTTTCAATCCGATGATGAGCGGCTAATAAAGTCCATGGCACCCCATAATTGTCTTCTGCTTTTTTATACAACTCAATATATTCGGTAGGCACATCCAATTTTGCAGTGCTACTATTAATAATTTCCGCCCATTCTTGTACGACAGGTATTTTCACCAATTGTTGCCATCCTATAATTGCTAGTATATAGATAGTTATCGTAATAGGCAGAAGTAATACGATCATCCAACCCTTTGTTTTATAAGATATTCCTTTTTGTTTCTTCATCTATTTATTCACCTATTCTACTTATATTGCTGTAAAAGACTACTACTAACCATTTTGAAATCAACATTACTTAAAGAGCACATTCATCCAGTATTCCCAACTAACTGATTATTATATAGATTATAACAATAGCACAATATCCCTACAAACAATAGTAAAAATGCGAAGTTTGTCGATATATACAAATAAGAGATTCTTTTGTAGTATGACAATACGGAGGTGAAAAATATGTGGAAAGACTTCAAAGAGTTTGCTTTTAAAGGAAATGTACTAGATTTAGCAATTGCTGTTGTTATTGGAGCAGCATTTGGTAAGATCGTAACATCATTAGTAGAACATATAATTATGCCTACTATTGGTTTATTACTTCCTAGTGGTAAGTTTTCTTCTTTACATTATAAAGAAATTTTATACGGGAATTTCATACAATCCGTTTTTGATTTTATAGTAATTGCTTTTGCTATTTTCATGTTTATTCGATTAATATCTAAATTTAAACGTAAAGAAGATGCTGTAGCTATTACAGAAGAAGCTCCTCCCGTTGACTCGAAAGAGGTATTGTTGGAAGAGATTAGAGATTTGTTAAAAAAGCAAAATAATGCCTAAATAAAAATCAGCCTCTCCATTTGGAAAGGCTGATTTTTATTTTCCATCTTCAATTAATGTTTCCACATCAATGACAATTTCTTCTTTTGGCACATCTGTATTACCACTATAATTTTTTACGACTATCCCGTTTTGGTCGACTAAATAGAAAGAAGTTCCATGAATAACTTGGTTTGTATTCGGATCATCTCGAACTAAGGTCTTAAAAGAATCTGCTGCAAAGCCACTAATATGCTCTTGCGTATAGCCAGTTAAAAGTTCCCATTTACTTTCATCTATTACATCATAATTTGCGATATATTCTTGGAGCTTTTCGGGTGTATCCACTTCTGGGTCCACACTAAATGCTACAATTTTGTAATCCTCAATACCCTTTTCACTCAACATCGCTTGAATATCGCTCATATTGTATGTCATTGGAGGACATACAGTTTCACAATCTGTGAAAATAAATGTGGATAACCAGACTGTGCCTTTTAAATCCTCTAAAGAAACAGTTTCCCCACGCTGATTATCATAATCGAACTCGGAAACTTCCCAGTTAGTCTGTGCTTCAAAATTGCCGCTGCTACCGCAGCCAACAAGAACAATTGCCGAAATACATAATAATATAAATAACTTCTTCATTCCTGAGACCTCGCTTTTCTCTTCATACCCTCATCTTAACGAAACAATTTTATACCTTCAACTACATTGTCTTATTTATTCCAACATTTCTGTGAATAAATGCACTAATTTAACGATAACAGGACGTTTTTAATCTCCTCTAGTTTTGTTTCCACTCTATGCATCAAATAAAATGATACAAAGATGGGAAAGCCAACATCTTGAATTACACTTAGCCACTGCTCCATATTATTCACACCCATCCATTTTATTCTTTTAAAAAGACTCTCCATTTCTGGAGAGTCTTCAAAAGTTAAATAATTTCGGTTACTGTTCGGTCCACAATCTTGGCACTTTTAATAACCGCCAAAGGAGAACCATCCGATTGAAAAGCATTACTTGAAATAATTGTTTCCATACCTGTTTGCATTTCTGCTTCTGTTAGATTACTTCTCGGTTCATCTACTGTTAATGTAACATTTTTTCCGCGCGCTGTTTCGAACTGTAGTTGTAGTGTTTTACTCATTTTCTCCAGTCTCCTCTCTCATTATTAGATTACCTGCATAGTTTCTACTTTCTCAGCTCCGATGTATGGTCTTTCGGAAAAGGAACTAAGTGTTAATGCAACAGTATCCAGTTGGTCTGCTGTTACATTTGCTCGAACATTACGATAGGTTTTTGACTTTAAAATCATCTTACCTTCTTCAGTTATTCCTCCTTCAAAAATGAGTCTTAATACTGCATGTTTATACTCTAGGTTTGCCATGTCTATCCCCTCCTTTCAATTAGTAGATAGAACTTTTTTAACAGAAAGGATACATGGAGGATGAAATATTTTACGGAACAACTTATACTGAGTATTAGAGAATGAGGTGAATAGTTTGCTAGAAGGTTGGTTTTTATGGTTTATTCTTTTTTGGGTTGTCCTATTAGTGGTACTTATGGGAATTGGCGGCTTCTTTATGTTCCGCAAGTTTGGTAAGTCACTGCCTAAGCAAGACGGGAAATCAGATTTGGATTGGGAAGAATATTATGTAGATCAAACAATCCATCTTTGGAATGATGAGCAAAAGCATCTGCTCAACGAATTAGTTACACCAGTTCCAGATCTATTCAGACCTGTTGCGAAACAAAAAATAGCAGGGAAAATAGGACAGTTGGCTTTAGAAGAAAAAGCTAAATCCATTACGCAAGAGTTATTAATACGCGGATATATCATTGCAACTCCAAAGAGAGATCATAAATTTCTACGTAAAAAGCTTGCCGAGATGGATATTGATGTAACTCCTTATAACAAGTACTTTGAATTGTCTGCAGAAAAGCCTACACAATCAATTAAGAGATAACAAACCTGTAAGTGTTCTTAATGTATAGACATTACTCATATCATTAAATTAGTAGAGAAGAATACGCTCCCAATTAAGGTAGTAATAACCTAGTAAAGTTAGAGCACAAGAAAAGAAACTATTTTGAACAGTATTGTTCAAGATAGTTTCTTTTTATTAACAATAGGTTTAGGACCATTTCTTTGAGCGCTATTTCCCCACCTTCTCCTGGAGATTCAGTACGTGTTGTAGATTCAAGGAATTTTCCTGTGTCTGAATTGATTTCAGCAGCACTTGTAGAAATTTTGCCAGGAGCTATAAGGGAAATGCATTGGTACCCAAATAATGATGAGTACCAATAGTTTTTAACCGGTCAGGGACGTATGAGAGGTTATGCAGCGGATGGTACTGCTAGGACATTCGATGTAAGAGAAGGAAGCGTTGGATACATGCCCTTCTGTTTCGTCCATTATATTCAAAATACAGGAGATACACCTTATTGATAATTAGAGGTTTTTAAAGCGCCAATCTACAAAGATATTTCTCTGACACAGTGGATGGCATTAACTCCTAAAAACATCATGGAAAGTAATTTAAACATAGGGGAAGAGGTTATGAACTCTCTTCGAAAACGAAAGTGGGAAGTAGTAAGGTTTCCAGGCTATGAGTATAAAGATGATTAAGTAGTTCTTAACATCGAATCCTTCTTTGATATAGAGGGGAAACTAGCTTTATATTCTATATACTCAAAAAAGCGAGCATTCCTAAATTACAGGGTGCTCACTTTTTCGGTTTGATTTTGTATTTTTTTAAATTGCAGGTACATGGCAAGTCTCCATGGAACAATCATACCAAAAGCTAATATCCAAAACATACCACTAAGAGCACCAATTTCAATAGTTGAGCTTAATAATACTTTACTAATGATGCGTACGATCAACAAACCAAACAAAATGAATATAAATGCTTTGGATTGTTTTAAATATATTTCTCCGTCTCTTCTTTCAAATTTCGATGTCCAAATTAGAAAAATGGAGAAAAGTAATCCTGCCGCAATTGCTTCCAAAAATTCCATTAAGTTAACACGGAAATAAGGAAACACGAACATCAATGCACCAGTGGACATGAACATTGGCGGTAATAATATCTTTTTCACGCTTGCTGGTTGTTTAGCAGATTTTGCACGAACTGTTGTAACAAGAATTCCCATGCCAATGGCTACTACGGTGGAAGCAATAAGCATCATATTTGGAGATATTTTATCTAACATTTGTAATTCCCCATATCTTTTAGTTGTTTAAAGTGATTCACCCATCAGGGGTACTTCACTTTACAAGGACGGATGTGTAGAACATAAGGGTTTACCCAGGCAGTTCTCCCCTGACTCTCGATATGTGTTTTCTTTTTGTCGGGGTATTACAGCCTGTTAAACCGGCATGATGTTACTATATATCCGAAGTAACATTATGTAACACATTCACAATTCGATCTGGATCGAAAGGTTTCGTAATGAAGTCTTTTGCTCCAAGTTCCAAAGCATCAACGATTAGTTTTTGTTGTCCTAACGCGGTTACCATTACTATTTTGGCTGCAGGAAATTCCGCAATAATTTCTTTTACAGCTTCTATACCATTCATACCAGGCATTGTGACATCCATCGTTACGACATCTGGCAGAAGCTGCTTATACAGATTTACAGCTTCCTCTCCATTAGCTGCTTCGCCAACAACCTCAAACTGATGATTTTCTAGCATTCTCTTAATCGTTGTGCGCATAAATACCGCATCATCTACTACTAATACTGTTGGCATTGCATAATTCCTCCTGTTAAAATCCAGTGAAGTCTCCGAAAATTGGACTTAATATACGAATAATATACGTTAATCCATCAAAAAATAAAATCAATCCAAGTGCAATCATAATATAACCGCCAACTTTAACGATTAAATTACTATTTTTACGTATCCAGTTAAGTCGCGTTACAAAGAATGACAATACGAAAAATGGAATTGCGAACCCAAATACATAAGCAAGCATATACCACATACCAGCATCAGGATTGGATCCTGCCATTACGATAACGGCAGCTAATATGGGGCCAGTACATGGTGTCCATCCTGCAGCAAATGCCATTCCGATTAAAATAGTACCTATATAACCAGCCGGACGATTTTTAAAATGAACTTTTTTTTCTTTCATTAAAAACTCTGGCTTAAATACGCCTACAATGATTAATCCGAAGATAACAATGAATATTGCTCCAATTTGACGAAGTAAATCATCATATTGGATGAAAAATGTACCTACCAGAGATGTTGCGAACCCTATCGCAACAAAGATGATAGAAAAACCTAATAAGAAGAATAACGTATGAAGCATTCCTCTTTTTTGCATTAATTTTTTATCTGTTTTTATTTCTTCTAATGACATTCCTGTAATGTATGATAAAAATGCAGGATACAATGGTAGCGTACAAGGAGATATGAAGCTTAAAAACCCTGCACCAAATGCCAATAGAAGGTTTACGTCTGTACTCACGGCAGTCAACCTTTCCGATTTACTGTACCTATCGTATCAAATTTCCTCCTATTTGACCTCATAATTGCTTGTGACAGCTTTTTGACTCTTTTAAACAGAGAAGCTACAGTTCCTTCATAGTGACGAAAATCCATATATAATATATGGTTTTAAAGAATAGATTATAAGACTTTTTAAGTTTAGCAAATATTCCATCTTTTCGAAAGGCAGGAAAAGTAAATAATTCATAATAAGAAAAATGAGAAAAAAACTTGGTCATTAAAAGCCACCTCATTTCAATTTTTAAATGAGGTGGCTAATTTTTATATTTAAATGATGTATTCTTATTCTATAGAATTATTATGATTGAATAATATGGTCATTAACAAATGCTTTTATGAAAAATAATTCATTATTATTAGGGTCCCTTTTATTTTCTACTATAAAGCACTCTAAAGCATCTTCTAGTGAGGACGATTTTACAACTTGACTTGATCTTGTTAACTCTCTCCAATATATATCCATTTCAGTAGAATCACAGATCGATTCATGACCAAGTAAAAACATTTCAGCATTATATTTTAGAATATCTTTAATCATTGGTAATAACAATGATTGCTTGAAATGAAATAAAGAATTTGTCGTTGTACCATATGCACAATCACCTAAAAAGACAACTTTTTCATCAGGGATGTAAATGACCGTAGAGTCCTCCGAATGAGTACTTTTGATTTTTTCAAGTATGCAAACTTTATTACCCAAATCAATAGTTAATGTTTTTTCAAAGATTACATCTGGAGATTTTAGCTTAAAACTATTCCTGTTTGGCATATCAGTTTGTATAATATTCATACACATAGCACTCATTTGATTAGTATTCACATAGCTCTTGAGAGAACGATCGTCATAGGAAAAACTTTGCCATTCTTTTATGATTTCGTTTGTTTGACTATTAACAATAACAGTTGCATCAAATTCATTCATTCCTAGAAAGTGATCCCAATGTGCATGGGTAATAACAACATATTTAACTGGTGGTACATTTAGCTTCTCGATTTCTAGTAAAAAGTCTTTAGCATGCTGAGGTGAATTACCTGAATCGATTATTAAACTATAACTATCACCACATACCAATCCTAATGTTGGTCTTTCGTTATTATCTTGATTAGATAAATAATAAATAGTATTACTTAATTTATTTAACATGTTATGTCTCCTCTATTCTAGATATTAATTCCATGAAAGAGAAAATCTACACGTTTATACTAAGGTTAATAAAACATTTTAAGATTTTCTCATTTTATTTTTTTACCATTGGACCTGTACCTCCTTTTACACTACGGAAAATTATAACACAATAAAAACTGTTCTTTATGAAAATTCTGAAATTATTAGTGTGAATTGTTTTTTAGTTCTATGTTCGACGGTAATTTACAATAAAATTGACAATGTATTACCTGGAAAGATTGTGGAATCAAAAGTGCAAACACTTTTATTTTAATGAGTGGTCAACTAACCGTATCGAGCTTCTTTCAATTCTCTTAGCAATAATCCAAGCAATCAAAGCCCCACTTAGACTAGAGGCAAAAAATGCTGGAACAAAAAACAATGCGCCGAATTCTGATCCCATAAAAACTTTTGCGTAGGGAACTGCAACTAAAGACGCTAACAATCCTGTGCCAACAATTTCACCAACTACCGCCATTCCTACTCTACCTGTGATTTTATACAGAACACCTGCAAGCAGGGCTCCAATGATTCCACCAGGAATAGCTAGAAGTGAACCAGTACCTGTGAAAATCCGTATGACTGCAGTCATCAGTGCAACACCAACGGCTCCTATAGGTCCCAAAAAAACCGCAGACAACACATTTATTGCGTGTTGAATAGGATACGCTTTTGCTATGCCAGCAGGAAACCAAATAAATGCAGACCCTAATACTCCTATGGACACAAACATCGCCATTAGTACCAACTTTTGTGATTTCATCGTGCCCGCCTCTCTATTTTAAGCGGAGGTGAAAGTTTTGATATCACTTCTCTTCGCTCACTCGTTTTACAAATACAAGAAATAACCGCTACGCCTGTCGCACCTGCTTCCCAGACAACATGAACATTTGACGGTTCAATTCCGCCTATACCTATAACTGGAATGTTCGGAAAGCGCTCATGGAGTTCCCGAATAAGGGAAGTGGAAGCACCCACCTCATGTTCAGCATCTGGCTTTGTAAGAGTAGGGAACACCGAGCCTACTCCTAAATAATCTGCACCTGAGCGAATAGCATCTTTCGCTTCGTGCATGGTATGTACTGAGCGACCAAGAACCATCCCTTTGCTTGTGATGACTTCTTTCACCCCTTCCTTCCAATCTCCTTGCCCGAGGTGGATTCCGTCAGCTTGGACGGATAGTGCAAGTTCAACATCATCATTCACAATAAATGGTACACCATAGATTTTACATAGTCTTTTACACGCTTGAGCAAATGCAACTAATTCGCTACCAACTAGTGCACCTTTCCCTTTTTCGCGTAATTGGAAGTGCGTGATTCCTGCCTGTAATGCGTCCTCTAGAACCGTCAACGGTTCCTCATCCTTCACATTAGCTGTCCCCATTATGAAATAAATCGATGGTTTCTTGAACACTAATAATCCTCTCCTTTATGCCTTTTTTTCTATAGGCTCCGTGGTTAGTAGGACCATGCCCATGTCCGAGTGAGATAACGTTTTCGATTGCAGATTGAATGTATCTTTTGGAGGTCATCAATGCTTCATCAATATTATTTCTCTTACCCAATTCAGCTGTGAGGACTGCACTGAAGGTACAGCCTGTTCCGTGGGTATTTTTTGTATCGATTCGCTTTGAACTGAAACGGATACATACGCCTTTTTCGTCAACATATACGTCTTCTACATATTCGTCTTTTTTATGACCACCCTTGATAAGCACCGATTTGACACCCATCGATAAAATTCTTTCTGCAGCCTTTAAAATATCAATATCTTTTTCAATTTTTAATCCTGTTAGATGCTCAGCTTCTGGTATGTTTGGTGTGACGATACGTGCTAAAGGGAAGAGTTTCGTTTTCAAGGTATCAATCGCTTCCTCCTCTAACAAGATATGTCCACTGGTTGAAACCATCACGGGATCGACGACGATATTTTTCCACCTGTACTCTGATATTGCATTCGCGACAAGAGCGATTGTATCTGTGTTAAAGAGCATCCCAGTTTTAACTGCTGAAATAAAGAAATCCTCTCCAACAGATTGGAGCTGTTGTTGGACAGCTTTTGCTTCTACGGGATAGACACCTTGCACCCCGCAAGTGTTTTGAGCAGTGATTGCTGTAATAACACTCGTTCCAAATACATCTCGTTCTTGAAAAGATTTTATATCTGCTTGTATCCCGGCTCCTCCACCTGAGTCAGAACCTGCAATCGTTAAAACACATGGCATTGAATCAGACATCGTATCTCCATCCTCTTGCACTTAATCGATCAAGAAAAGCTTGTTGAAATGCCCCGGAAAATTCTGTTTTCTCTGCAGCCTCTTCTCCTGATGCTCCATATTCGTACAAAGCACTACTCAAAAGTTCTACATGGTTTTTTGATGTCAAGGCAAGGTGAGCTCCTAAAATACTACTCAGTAAGCAGCCTGTTCCAGTTACTGTTGTCATTCGAACGTGCCCTGCTCTTACTGTCTTCAAACAACTTCCATCCGTCACAATGTCTTCTTCTCCTGTCACAACGACTATGCACTCTTTTTGTCTAGCTAAAGCCATAGCCTCTTCTTTTCGATCAAGTTGTCCGTTCCCTGAATCTACTCCCTTGGAAGCCCATTCTTTTTTCATAAGTGACGCCAGTTCACCAGTATTACATCGTATTAAATTTATTTTGACTTCATCTAGAAGTCTATCCACCGCTTGAAGACGATATCGAGTAGCTCCCACTCCGACGGGGTCAAGCACTACAGGGATTCCTATTTGATTTGCAACTCTTCCAGCCACTAGCATACTGCTGTACGTTCGTTCATTTAAAGTGCCAATATTCAATGAGAGAATATTGGAGAGTGTGACTAGTTCTTCCACTTCTCTTTCTTCATCTCCCATAATCGGTGATGCTCCAATAGCAAGCAATCCATTGGCTTGAAAATTCGCCACGACTTTGTTTGTCATACAATGTACGATTGGTGATTTTTCACGTATAGATACATTCATCAACAACTTCCCCTTCCACATCCTAAGATTGTCTTTCTCAATCTTGATGCCGTAAATAGTGATTCCTGGTGGATCATGGACCAACTTAACTAATTCCTATTGGTAACCCCAAATGCTCACGGAGGGTATGCCCCTCATATTGCTTTCTGAAAATATTCCTTTTTTGCATTTCAGGAACAATGAGTTCAACAAAGTCCTCTAAACTACCAGGCAATGTAGGTGGCATAAGATTAAATCCGTCCGCTACACCCGCCTCAATCCAAACCTCCATCTGATCCACAATTTTCTCAGGAGTACCAATCAGCGTGAAATGTCCGCCACCTGCATTAAGGTATCCTAAGAGTTCTTTTACTGTAGGTTGAGTATCTTTAATAATTTCTAATATTGTTTCGTATCGTCCAACCGGACCCATAAATTCTTCTGCCGGAGGTAATGGAGGTACTTTTAGTTCAATGTCCCATTTAGAACAATCTTGCTGGAGAAAGAAGCTCAACTGTTTTAAAGCCGTTTCTACAGGTAATTTCTCATCTAACGCTGATTTTTTGGCAAAAGCTTCTTCATGAGTACGCCCTACATAAGTGACTAAGCCTGGGAATACTTTAATATGTCGATTACAGTCTTCGTATTGCTTAACCTGTTCATCCAACTTCTTGCGGTACTTTTTCGCTTGGTTTAAGTTCCATGACACTGAATAGACGGCATCTGCATATTTCGCAGCTAATGCAATCCCTTGTTTAGATGCCCCTGCTTGCATGGCTACTGGTTTGCCTTGAGGGCTTTTTGGCGTCGTGGATGGGCCCTTCACTTTAAAATAGGTCCCATTGTGGTCAACAGGTTGTATATTAACAGGATTGATTAACTGTTTTTCTGCTCGATTATATAGAATCTCCTTGCTGTCCCATGATAGAAATAGTTTATTCATTAAAGAAGCAAATTCTTCGGCCTTTTCATACCGTTTATCATGAGAAGGCAGTTCCGACATACTATGATTTAATGCTTCCTCGTCCCTCATTGAGGTAACGAGATTCCACCCGACACGTCCGTTTGTAATGTGATCTAGGCTTAACAGTTGTCGCGAAGCAGTGTAAGGATTCGAAAAGGTACTTGAGATTGTTGAAACTAATCCCACATAATTTGTCACTTGAGAAATAGCAGTTAAATTGACCACTGGATCTAACCAAAATGCTGGCATTTCATTTGAGGCGTTGGCAGGGAATGATTGATTGTCGGCAAAGAACACCGCATCAAAGCAACCCGTTTCAGCTAACTGTGCTAAGGATTGGTAATAAGAAATGTTCCCGATGCATTCAATGCTTGAATCAGGCATTAACCAAGCAGCCTGATGATGTCCACATCCATACAGCAATACGCCTAAGTGGATTTGTTTTCTTTGATTTCCTTTCATTAGCTACTCCTCTACCTATGTCATGAGTGACTGCTTAAATCGTCTATTTTTGTAAGACTATCTATTATAAATTAAGTTACTAGTTCATTGTCAAACCGCCATCTACTGTTAAATTCTGACCTGTAATACCATCAGCATTTTCTGAAGATAAATAAGCGACCATATTGGCTACATCTTCAGGGCTAGTTACTTTCTTCAAAGGCGTTGATTGAGCAATTAAATCGAATACTTCAGGAGTTGTAAAAGCACTGGCGTCAGTCGTTTTTAATAATCCACCTGAAACTACATTTGCTCTTATGCCGAATTGTCCCAGTTCAGCGGCGATATTTCGCGTAAAACCAATTAGTCCAGCCTTTGCTGTTGTATATTCATGATAAGGAACAACAGGGTTTTGATACAAATTGGTACCAATGCTTATAATACTTCCATTTCGTCGTTCAATAAATTGAGGTATAACACTTTGGACTACATTAAATGCGGCTTTTAAAGTGCCGTCTAGTTGTTTTTGATAATCCTCCCAAGTAAGTTCTGTAAAGGATTTCTGTTTGTTTGGATCAAATTTGAAACCTACCAATGCATTGTTGACTACAACATCTATTTGACCAAAATATTCGGTTGCTTTCTTTACCAAGGCATCGACTTCTGCCCGATTTGTGACATCTGCACAAATTGCAATTGCATTCTCTTTACCTAGTATAGAAACAAGCTCTTCAGCGGCATCTTTACTTTTATAGTAGTTAATAACCACTTTAAATCCTTGATGTGCCAATTCTTTTACAATAGCCGATCCCAAACCTCTACTACTGCCCGTTACCAATACTGTTCTTTTCATCATAACCACTCCCATACTGTTAGTTTTGCTGAAACTTAAATGATAAAGTGATAGATATAATAAAAAAACGCAACCTTCCTTTAGGAAAGTTGCGCAAATACAAATAATTGCATAGTAAAAATTAGGCATCATCAGCCTGCTATTATGTATTAGAATCTACACTTTCCTCCGCTAGTATTAACTAGTTCAGGTTCAAAGGGTTTGAGTAAATACTCATCTCAGTTAAATAACACCCCTAGTGATTATATTTAAGTTACTTTCAATGTATAGTTTTTAGAATTTTATGTCAAGTCTTGTTTGTTAGGTGTTAAGGCATCGCTAAAATAATCAAGCCATTTTTCTCACAATAACTGGGCTTGAATCTGTATAGCATATATAAAATTACTTATGAAGCTTTCGCTATTTTATATATTTAAGTACAATCTCTTCTTCTCGACTAGTCAAAAAGAAAAAATAAATTATTAAATGTAAATTTTGTTGAAATTGGAACTCATTTTATTTTCAAACGTATTTAAGTAAATAGGCATTTTGTAAAAGAAGTGTTAAAGATGGCAATACAAAGTAGGTGAATATTTGATTACAATTTACAGCAGGTAATTACTTATATTCAGTATAAATTTAAATGAACGGAGGTGGGGAAAATGGTGAAGAAGATTGCGATGGGATTCTTGTTCATGCTACTCGCTGGTTGTGCTGTAATTGGTGTTAGCACGTTGCACTTTGAAGGAGAAAGTGACCATTGGTTAGTAAAATATAAAGCAGTGGATGATGGGAAGTCACAAACAGCCAGCTACATTATTGACTTTATCGGTGAAGGGGATCCTCCGGAAACATTTGATTACATAGTTTCCACTAGCATAGCTAAGAGCGAGCAAAAAGTTACGGATGCGAGTTTTAAAGGAAAGGGCAGGCTCGAAGAAGGGAACATTCAACATGAAGTAAGGGTAGCGGAAGATGAAGTTATTGTGGCGGAATTTTCTTGGGATGGTAAAACGGAAAAAGTCGTATTAGAACTTAAATAAACGGATTACTCAATAAACGGTTGCTTTACTTCAACAAGGAGTAAAGATTTTTTCTTATTGAGCTAAAGCAGCCGTTAGTTTAAGGAAACTCTTCACAATGTTATAATTCAACGGTCTCTTTGTTCTTGAAATTTCTTAAGCCCACGAACATTGCAACAGCTATACTAATTAGTCCACTTACTAAAGCAATCCAGAATAAAATCCTTACGCCAATGGTTGGTGAATTAAAAATAAAACCACTAAGTAATAACATAATACAACTTAATAATCCCCAAAATCCTGTAGTCCATTTAGACTTACTTTTTATAAGAAGATAACCAACTACACTCAAAATATAGAATGCACTAACTATCATAATAGCGGGAAATAGTGGGTGAAATTTAGCTGCATAAACAAAATAATCAAGTTGACTAATATCACGACCATTCGTAATCTCAATGTTAAATAATTTAGTAAATGGTGTTGAATACCCCCATTCCAAAGAATTATTGGTTATTGTACTTCCTTCATACCAAGCTATAAATGTTGATACCACTAAAGTAAAGATTCCAACGATAAATTGCAACACATACTTAAACATTTTTCGTCCTCCTAGTAACCTCCATTTATTACCAAGATGCCTTACATTACTTTCTGCATTAGTTGCATAACAAATCAGACTGTTTCTCGTTAGTTTTATTTTGCTAAAGCACCTCGTTAGTTGAAGAAGGATTTTTAGATATATTTGAATCAATTGTTTTTCTAGGTTGATTTAACTGTTCATGAGGAATGAAGTACATCTTTCTTTTTCATATTAATTTGGGTCTTTTCCGATGTTTTGTGGCTTGTTCAAAGGCATAAGCAAGTTTGATTAATATACCTTCACTAAAAGCAGTACCAGCAAAAGTTATACCAAAAGGTCTTCCACTTTCCTTGTATCCAGCAGGTAGAGCAATAGATGGATATCCAGCTTTAGCAAAGATTGTCGACCCTATATATGAAGGGAAAAGAATTGCATCAAGGTCATACTTTTTCAAAGCAAAATCAATCCCAGACTGAGAAAAATATAAATCATCAAGTTTTGCATTCAAATATTCAGGATTTCTTAACGTATTAGGTAATCCCACAATTTCCTCCAACTTATTCTGTCCGTATTTCAATGCCCTATCTGCATTACTCTTGTTAAACTGAATCAGATCGGTTATAGAATGTACCGGTAAATACGAAGGGAGTTTGGAAAGATAATTTTCTAGGCTATGTTTCAACTCTGATACTAGTACCACCCTTTTCCACTCTCTATGAAAAGAAGGAATCTCGATATCTTCAGTGACCATAGCACCTTCTTGATTTAAGGTCTGTATGGCATCCTCAAATAATCCCGCATCATATTCTTCAGATCCATAAAACGCTTTAGAAGCACCTTTGAATACACCAATTTTCGCTCCCCTTAAGCCCATAGAATCCAAAAAAGTTGAATAATCCCGTTGAAGCCTTCCTATGTTTTTATGGGTAGCGGCATCAAGATTATCAACACCAACTAAAGCTCCCAATAAAATAGAAGCGTCCGTAACGGTTCTTGCCATTGGACCAGCCGTATCTTGAGAATATGTGAAAGGAATTATACCTGTTCGGCTTATCAAGCCAACCGTAGGTTTTATACCTACCACAGCGTTTGTAACCGCTGGACTTAGAATAGAAGCATCTGTTTCAGTGCCAACAGCCAATACTGTAAAATTTGCAGCAACTGCCACGGCTGAACCTGAACTGGATCCACCAACAAAAAGGTTAGCATCGCCATATGGATTTAATACTTGCCCACCTCTGGAACTATAGCCTGCCCACATTGTATTTGACATCCCATTAGCTAATTCTGTCATATTAGCCTTTCCTAAGAGTACTGCACCTGAGTTACGGAGCTTTTCAACAATGAATGCATCATGACTACTAATATGATTCTCTAATGCAAGTGTTCCTGCACTGGTATGCATTGAATCATTTGTTTCAATACTGTCTTTCAGAACAACGGGAATACCGTGCAAAGGCCCTCTAACACCAGTTGTTTTTCTTTCATAATCTAATGCTTCCGCAATGAAGATTGCGTCAGGATTTATTTCAAGAATAGAATTTATTTTCGGTCCATCTTGGTCATACTTTGCAATTCTGTAAAGATAATACATAACTAACTCTTTTGAAGTTATCTCTTCATTTTCCATAGCTACTTGAATTTCATTAATTGTTAATTCTTCTCTAAAAAAGTTATTAAACCTTATTTCCAATTTAATGCCCCTTTATTGCTCCATTTTTTATTCATAAGTAATTATTCTATATTAATTGAAATATCCCTTTTTTAACTAAACATCCTCTTCTGGTGATATAGAAAAAAGAGCTGCCTAGGCAGCTCAATGATCTTCAACTAAGCACCCGTTAATGCAATAAGGAAATTGCTACTAGTAGCTGATGTAGTGAAATTTTATTTATATTTGTTTACTATAATTTTCAAGTAAACAAATATTTAAACGCTGCTTGATTTATATGCTTCAACATATTCCTCTAAATCCAATACTTCAATAACCTTAGACCAATGTAAAGCTGTCCCTACGAAATCCCTTACATCCAATCCTTTCATTTCATATGTAGCTTCGTCATTAACAGTACCTGTAGCATCTTCAATAAAAGTGACCTGATAGCCCCTGTCATAGGCTGCTATTGCAGTAAACTGGCAACAAAACTCAGTGTTAAATCCTGTTATAAAAAGATGTTCTACACCCAGTTGCTCTAACTTTTCACTAAGTTCTGTATGAAAGAAAGCACTAGGTGTCTTCTTTTCAATTACAATGTCTGCATATTCCTTTAGAGAATGATGAAGTTCTGAGCTTGGTAATTTTTTATTGAAAGGGCTTTTTTCATCATCATCTAAATTTCTTATAAATATTACAGGTTCTTCATTTACTTTAAAGTCTTGAATAATACTTTCAATACTGTTCAGTTCTTGCTGAAAATCTTTAAATTCCACAATTACATTTTGTACATCAATTACTAATAGTGCTTTCATATCTCCACCACCTGTTTAATTTGATTCTCTTATAATAGCCAATTCAACATCAATTCCTAAATACCTGCTTATTCAACTAAACTGCGGCGTTGGTTCTATAAGAAAGACATATCAAAATAGAAATTGAACATAAAAGTCTCCTTCACTCAAACATACACTTCACTGTTTCAAGTGACGATGATTGGATATTGAGTTTTAACAATGTCTCTTTCTTTCAATTTTTGCATTTGAATTATGAGAATGATAAACCTATTTACAATCGTGAAATAGATGACTGGTTGTATGAAGAGTTTCTATCAATTAACGAATCAACATTATCATTTGAAGTCGTTTTGTCCTCAGGAGGAAATATACTTTTACACTTTCCAGATAAGTCGGTATCGATGAAAAAGTTAAAAAAAGCCTCTCAAATATCAAGAGGCTATCTATTTTAGTTAAGATTATTCAATGCTGTTTCAATTGAATGTTCCCCGTTTACTACATTAAAGGAACGATGATATGTTTGTTTATTCTCTAAGGCTGCAATAAGTGTATGTGCTACGTCTTCCCGAGTAATGGTGCTCGGCTTGGCTTCCGCCCCTACCGTAATTTTGCAAATTGCAGGTTCATTCACAAGTCCACCTGGTCGAACTATCGTGTAGTTTAAACCGCTTGCTTCGAGCATTCGGTCAGCATAGTGTTTCGCTACATAATAAGGACGCATTCCTTCGTTCCAATTTTGGCGTTTATCAGCATCATATGCACTTACCATAATATAACGCTCCACTCCTGCTTGTTTAGCAGCTTCCATCGTTTTTACTGCACCATCTAAATCGATTAATAATGTTTTATCTGGTCCTGTATGTCCACCCGAACCTGCAATAAAGATGATGGCATCTGCTCCAGTAATTACTTTTTCAAGATCTTCCACAGTGCCTTCTAAGTCCGCTACTATTGCTTGGATATTGCGATTCATAAGCTTTTCCGCTTGCTCTTTTTTTCGGACCACTGCGGTCACCGTATGAGTGTTACTTTGATGCAATTCATTTACTACATGTTGCCCAATTTGTCCGTTTGCTCCAATAACTATTACGTTCATTAGAAACGTCTCCCTTCAAAATTGTTCTCCCTCTATCCTTTCACAAGTGGAAAGTCATTACAATTAATCAGCTTTTTCCCAAACAAGAAATAAACCAGCCAAGAGTTATTACTCTTGGCTGGTTTATGTTGACGTATGAATTAGGCGATATCCTCCACTACATTATTTTGTAGTAGATACATCTTATGATACAAACCTTTTTGGTTTAGGAGCTCCTGATGGGTCCCTCGTTCAACTATTTCCCCATGATGAAGTACAAGAATTAGTTCTGCATCCTGTATAGTACTTAAACGATGGGCAATCGCAATGGTCGTCCGTCCTTTTCTCATTTTTTCTAAACTACTTTGAATTGCAACTTCCGTTTCTGTATCAATGTTCGCAGTTGCTTCATCTAGCACTAAAATCTTAGGATTAGTAGCTATCGTACGAGCAAATGCTACGAGTTGTCTTTGACCGCTTGAAAAAGTAGAGCCTCGTTCCGTTACTTTTTGTTTATAAGCATTCGGTAGTTTCTCTATAAAATTATTTGCCTGTACAAACTCCGCCGCTTCCTGTACTGCCGAATCCTTCATATCTGATGCATGAAGGCGAATATTACTTTCGATATCCCCGTAAAACAGGAACGGATCCTGCAAAACGAGCCCAACCTTATCACGCATCTCTGCTGATTTGAAGTCTTTCACAGAATGTCCATCTATTTTAATATCACCCTGCTCGAATTCATAAAAACGCATCAGTAAGTTAATAATCGAACTTTTCCCACTACCGGTATGTCCGACTAAAGCAACCGTTTGACCAGGTTCAGCCGTAAACGAAATATTCTTTAGCACATCTGTTTTTCCATCATAGGAAAAAGTAATATTTTGGAATTCAATTTTCCCTTGTTCGATTTTCGCCGTTTCTACGTTTTGTTGTTTAGGTGCTAAGTCTGTCTCATCCAATAACTTGAAAACCCTGGATGCTGCGACAATTGCCTGTTGAAAAATAGAAAGCCGCTGCATTACTTGATTGATTGGCTCGAAGAACCGATCGATATAGGTAACAAAAGCATATATAACACCGACTTCTACGATATTATTCATAGAGGTAATCCCGAAGTAGCTAAGTACCATAATAATCGCTAAGGCATAGACCAAATCAATGGCTGGACGAAGTAATAAGCTATCCAGTTTAATATTTCGTCTACCAGCTTTCCAGTGTGAATCATTGATTTCGTTAAATTCATCCTGTAGACGATCTTCCTGTCTAAATGCTTGAATCATCGTCATTCCTTGTAAGGACTCAGCTAGCTTGGCATTTAACTGACTTAATCGCTCTCTAAGATCTTGATAAACTACCGAACTATATTTTCGATAAGTTAGGATAATTATAGCTAATATTGGCAATAGAATCGTCGTAACTAGTGCTAGTTTCACATTTAATATAAACATGGCGATATATACACCAATTACTAAAAAACCACTTTGTACAAATCCAACCAACACACTAACGAACATATCCTTAATAGCTTCAGTATCATTAGTAACGCGAGATACAATACTACCCGCTGGTGTTTTGTCAAAATAGCGCATTCCTAATTTGTGAACTTTTGAAAATACATCAATTCGCATCTGCTGAATAATTTTCAGCGCTAGCTTTTGGAAAGTTAGTAGCTGAAAATAGCTGACAATTACGTTCCCAACTTGTATAAAAATATATCCAAGTGCAAGGCCTAAGAGGGGTCCAGTTGGGAAATATCTAGGGGTCAAAAAGTCATCCATATACGTCTTGATCAAATAAGGCCCAAGAATATCACCTGTCACGGTTAGTATTAGTAATAGCAATGCGATGGCTATTACTTTTTTATGTGGTTTCAAGTAGCCCAGCAAACGTTTGAAAACTACCCACTGGTCTTTACCTGTTAGCTGTGGTTGTTTGTCATTCATTATGCTTCACCCCCCTGTTCCACTAATGACTCTAACTGCTGTAGTTGGTACATTTCATAATAGATTCCTTGCAGTTCCATTAACTCTTCATGCGATCCTTTTTCTACAATTGTCCCATCATTCATCACAATGATCTGATGTGCGTGTTGAATTGCACTCAGTCGATGAGAAGTAATAATAGTAGTTTCATCGCTGCGTTTAGCCTTTAATGCTTCTAAAATCGCTTCCTCGGTTTTAGCATCGACTGCCGATAAAGAGTCATCTAAAATGAGTAACTCGGGTTCCATCATCAGTGCACGCGCAATAGATATACGTTGTTTTTGCCCGCCAGATAATGATACTCCGCGTTCACCAACAATTGTATTATAGCCATTTGTAAAATGTAAAATGTCCTCATGAATATAAGCTAATCTTGCAGCTTCCTGCACTTCTTCTATCGTGGCATTTGCATTGGCAAAAGCTATATTACCAGCAACTGTAGTAGAGAATAGGAAATGATCCTGTGGTACATAACCAATCGCTTCACGTAAACTGCGTTTTTTGTATGTGTCAATTGAAAAGTCACCATACAAAATATTCCCTGTATATCCTTCAAATTCTCGCATTAATAGCTTTAATATAGCTGTTTTCCCCGATCCCGTTTTACCGACAATACCGAGTGTCTCGCCTCGTTTAAGTGTAAAGTCTACATTATGTAATGCGCTTCGATCGTCACCTGGAAATTTGAAGTCCTCAATATGGAAATGTATATCTCCTTCGGGCTTTACATTCACTGCATCTGGAATATCATCTATTTCAATCTTTTCGTCCATTAGATTTTTAATACGGTCATAAGATGCGCGTCCTCGCTCCACAATATTGAACAGCCAACCGAACGCTAGCATTGGCCAAACGAGCAAACCAAGATAAGAAGTAAAAGCAAATAAATCCCCAATCGACATTTCATCGGCAAGTATGTATCTAGTACCAAATACTATAGATAAGAAGAAACACATCCCTACGACTAAAGAAATGGTCGGATCAAATAATGCGTCTACTTTTGCGACGCGTATATTTTTGTCTACTACTTCTTCTGATAATCGAACAAAATCCTTCGTATCTTCTTTCTCCTGCCCAAATGTTTTAATGACTTTTACACCAGAAATACTTTCCTGTGATTTGTCATTTAAGTTGGAAAAAGCTTCTTGTGCGTATCGAAACCGTTGATGTAATAGTTTACCATAATAGCTTGTTAGTATAGCCAATAGAGGCAGTGGTAACAATGCTATCAATGTTAGCTTCCAGTTTATCGTAATCGCCATTGCTGCTATTACGAACCCCCCTGTTGCTAGCGAATCTACAAGTGTCAGCACGCCTGCTCCAGCTGTCTGTTGAACTGCTGATAAGTCATTTGTAGCATGGGCCATTAAATCTCCAACACGCTTTTTCTGATAAAAGGATGGAGACATTTTCGTAAAATGACGAAACAAATTTTCTCTTAGCTGTCTTGCTAAATATATGGACGAACCGAAAATCATAATTCGCCAATAATATCGCAAAACATACATCCCAATCGACGCCAGTGCTAAAACAACTAACCATTTCACCAAAAACTCCGTAGTTAGTGTTTTTTGACTGATTTCATCTACTACATACCCTATTATTTTCGGTGGCAGCAGCTGTAGAAATGCAACGAATAGTAACATTAGAATCCCAATCAAATACTGCTTTTTTCTCTGTTTAAAAAACCATCCTAAATCTAAGAATACTTTCACTTTTCTTCCCCCACTATATGTATTAAGACTTTACCATTTTAGCAAATATTAGAACATTCCGATAGATGAATTAAAGAAATAATTCGGTTTCTGAAATATTCTTATTCGGTAACAAAAATTGAACGTTAACAATTTATTCACTTTTCTAAATTTATCGCAAAATATTTAATGTTTTCACTTAAAAACCGTATATAATAGATAAATATATTGAATTCACTAGAATAGGAGAGTTTATATTGAGCCAATCAAACCAACGTGCGTATAATTTCAATGCAGGTCCATCTGCACTTCCAGTAGAAGTGTTAGAAAAGGCACAACAAGAATTAGTCAATTTCCATGGGACAGGCATGTCTATTATGGAAATGAGTCACCGTAGTTCCACGTTTGAAGAAGTACATAATGAAGCAATTTCTCGTTTACGTAAACTTTTTGCTATTCCTGACGATTATGAAGTTCTATTCCTCCAAGGTGGAGCAAGCCTTCAATTTACTATGATTCCGATGAACTTCCTACAGCTTGAAAAAAAGGCAAGCTATGTGATGACAGGAGTTTGGTCTGAAAAAGCTTATAAAGAAGCTACACTTTTTGGTGAACCTGTTCAAACTGCCAGTACTAAAGAAGATAAATATCGGAATATCCCTTCTTTAGAAGAAATTGATTTCGGGTCAGATGACGCATATGTTCATCTAACATCCAATAATACAATCTATGGAACACAATGGTCGGAGTTCCCTGATACAGGCGAGGTTCCTTTAATAGCAGATATGTCTAGTGATATCATGTCAAAACCTATAGATATTAGTAGATTTGATCTGATTTATGCAGGAGCACAAAAGAACTTAGGCCCGTCTGGAGTAACTGTTGTTATTGCGCGTAGGGATTTTCTTGCAAAAGCCAATAAAGAAATACCAACAATTCTAAAGTACAGCACACATGTAGAAAGTAATTCCTTATATAACACACCACCAACTTTCGGCATTTATATGCTTGGCGAAGTATTAAAATGGATAGAAAAACAAGGCGGATTAGCTGCTATTGCTAAACAAAATGAGGAAAAAGCTAAACTGATTTATGATGTAATTGATAACAGTAATGGCTTCTATACAGGACATGCTTCAAAAGAAAGCCGTTCTCTCATGAACATTACATTCCGCGTAGCAGACGAGGAATTAGAAAAACAATTTTTAACTGAAGCAAAAGATGCAGGATTTGTGGGCTTAAATGGCCATCGTTCTGTAGGTGGTTGCCGTGCTTCCACTTATAACTCGGTTCCACTTGAAACATGTAAAGCTTTACAAGATTTCATGATTGCATTTCAAAATAAACATAAATAACTTTTTAAAACCCAAGGTTAATTTACCTTGGGTTTTATATGAATTACTCTTCTTTTTCTTTTCATTGATGACATTTAAGAGGGATATTTTTAACATAACTACTGAGGTTCTTCGGACGAATCTATAGACTTAAGAACGATAATTTCATTTATATCCTTTATTTCCTTTGTTTACCGCTTAGGGTGTATTAATAATTTCTATTTGAGTAAATCCAACTTAATGTAACAGACTCGGCTAATGTAAAAAAGAGCTGTATAAACAGCTCACAGTTTGACGACAAAGGTATTTTTATAAACGGTTATGAATAATAATAAATGGGTTTATTCATCCTATTAAAAGTAAGATATTGAATACTCTATTGGAACTGTTTATAAGGCAAGGTCCACCACGAAGACTCCAGTGGGAAAAGCTTGAGCTGAAGACCCCGCAGGAACGTAGTGACGAGGAGGCTGAAGCCAAGACCACGGAAAGCGAAGTGGTGGGCCTTGCCGAGTTTAATATTCAACTCTATACACCTAAGATTGAGTTTGTCTACAGTCTGAGAGCTGTATAAATAGCTCATTATGTAAAGCACTATATTATTTTCATTTTTCGATCGCCATCCTCAAGTTCGAGATGACTCCTAGTAACAATATTAATGAACAAATCATTTTCTCAAAAGGTGTTCCTAGCAATTGTTGTACAAAACCAACTGACCAGAGTACTACAAAAAGCCAACATATAACGGTAATTCCTCTTTGGTACTTCTTTAATACATTTTTACTTATAAAAAGCGTAAATCCTATTCCAATAATAGAAATAAAAATATTGATTATAGATACTGGTAACTGAGTAGTGAAGGATTCAGAACGTCCGCCATTAATCCATGTTAACGGAATAATTCCGCTTAGAATAAGAAGATGTAGTAAGATAGTCAAAGAGTAAAAAACAATCCCTAGTATTACAGCAGTTTTCAGATTAATTTCCCTCAGTTTTTCTAACGTATAATCATCTCATTTCTCCCCATTTTATAATAGGTTCTAGTTATGTACTTATTCCTATCCTTTTTGAAGTATGACACTTAACGGCTAAAATATTTTCCTGTTAACTTTCCTGCTAAGTAGTGCATTGCTCTTCAAGTTAAACATCTTCGTACACTTCTCCCACTTTAATCAGTAACTTTAAAATATGTTCTAAACAGCTCTTGTCCCTAAAATAGTATATAAAAAAGGAAAGTATCCTGTATAAGACAGAACACTTTCCTAAGATAGCTTACTTTATTTAATTATTAAAGTTAGTGCTCTATCATTTCGTGTGCAATATCATGTCCGTCCAATTCTGACGAGTAGTAAGTTGGCCAATTTGTTACTTCTTCTAGTAGAGCCGTACGGTCGTCACCCCAATATAAATGGAAGTGGTCAGATTCATTCGGACTAATGCTATGATCACTAAATTGAATATATTGAGGCAGTCCATCACTCTTTCCTACTAATTTAAATATGTATCGGACCCCTCTGTTTCCAGCTTCATATGTTAGTATTTCATATCCATCATTGATATATTGCCCGGAATACTCTGTTTCTCCTTTGTAGAAAGTAACTTTCTCCCTTTGAATTATAATTCGCTCCACATTCGTATTATAACCTTTGTCATAATATCCCTTAATCTCTTCGGTTGTCTTAGAATCGTCCAGCTCAGCTTTATATTCGAATACTTCGTCAAGTGTACCGTCTTGAAGATAGGGATAAACGGACTGCCAATCGCCTTCCCAATCCGAAAGGGAGCGATTACTTACCTGGCTATCATCGAAAAACCCATCGTAAATTTTTGTCTTTTCATCATGACCATGACCATGACTATGTTCATGATCATGGTCATGCTCTTGCTCACTAAAATCTGTTTGACTTTCTGCACTATTTACTTCTTTTTCAGTGGTGGCCCCATCTGGTTCTGAATTCTGACAACCTACCAATATTGAACTTATGACTACTACACTTAAGCCTGTTGCTAATGAAATCTTCATCTCTAAATCTCCTTTACGTAAATCGTAATGATTACTATTTAGAAGTATATACATGTCTTTTTTAAACGTCAAGTAAAAATTAACATATGGAGAATAGGACAAAATAGGTTGGGAGACTAATGTTATCTAACTAAAGCTCAGGTGGTTAAACAATATGTCATTATGTATAATAAGTTCATCAAGAAATGTCGAGAATTCCTAAGGTATTTTCAACTGCTATTAATAACAGTTGAAGAGTCTGCGAAATACGAACACTTTCACCGATTTGGAGGAGCAAACGATGAAATCTAAAATTCAGTTCTTATTATCAATGATAATCTTTGGCACAATCGGTGTGTTTGTTCGATACATTGATTTGTCTTCTAGTGAAATAGCTTTACTACGTGGTTTAATCGGCAGTTTGTTTTTAACAACTGTGATGTTCCTGATGAAAAAGAAAATTTCGTGGGCAATAGTTAAAGTAAATGCGCTTATTTTATTACTATCTAGTATTGCTTTGGGTGGAAATTGGATTTTCCTGTTCCAAGCATTCAAGCATACGACTCTTTCTAATGCGACTTTAAGTTATTATTTTGCACCAGTTATTGTTCTAATTGTTTCGCCACTTGTACTCAAGGAAAAATTATCCGTGAAGAAAATAATTTGTATTGCTGTAGCTATGCTCGGTATGTTGTTCATTGTTGGTAATGGTGGTGTGAATACATCTGGATTGAATGACTTAATTGGCATTGGTTATGGTTTAATGGCAGCTGTGTTATATGCTTCTTTAATGTTGCTAAATAAGTTTATTAAAAACATGGATGGGTTAGAAACTACTGTCCTTCAACTGGGAACAGCCACAATACTTCTCATGCCATATGTTTTCTTTACGGAGGGATTTGGAATTTTAGAAGTATCTAGTTCTTCCATTCCTTTTATATTAATCTTAGGGGTTATACACACGGGTATTGGATTCTTGTTATTCTTCTCGGGTATGCAAAAACTAAAAGGACAAAGCATCGCTGCACTAAGCTATGCAGATCCAATCACCTCATTAGTAATATCTGCGCTTATCTTGCAAGAGCAAATGGCTTTTGTGCAAATACTTGGTGGTGCATTACTTTTAGGTGCAACATTTGTTAGTGAAAATAATTCTATTAATCTCCCAAACAGATTAAAAACAACAACTAAATGATTTAACAAAACAGTAGGAATATGAGATTCCTACTGTTTATCATTTAAAACTAAGATACTACGTATATAAATTGTATTTCTATTCGTATCTTAGCCATACTAATGTATCCTTACTAAAATGGAGAATAGATGTATGAATAAGTTACAATATGTTTTAGCCGTTTGTGCTTTCGTTGTATTTTGTGTTATATGGATAACTTATGAAACACCATTCATCCAAGCTTTTGATGAGGTTGCTTTTAATACGTTATATGGCAACAGTTTTATTGCAATATTTCATTATTTAGGTGAAACCAAGTTTATTTTTGCGATTATGATACTTGTTCTAATCCTCCTTTGGATTCGAAAACAAGACTACAGGTTAATGGTTTTTGTCCTACTATCCATCGGGGTGGGATATGGTTTATATCAATTTTTAAAACGAATTATCGAACGTCCTCGACCTGAAATTGTAGATCAGTTTTCTACTTATAGTTTTCCATCCGGACATGCTTTTCATGGCTTAGTTTATTTATTAACAATCTCTTATCTAATTACGCTCATATTAATTCGAAGAAAATATCGCTCATCGTTTGAATTTCAGCCATTATATTAGCAGTGCTCATGGGATTTTCTCGAATAACAGAAGGACGTCACTTTGCTTCGGATATTGTAGCCGGGTGGCTGCTTGGCTATAGTTGGTTCATCCTTTGCGTATGGTGGTTAAACAGAGAACATCGGAATTTAAGCGAACAAACAAACAAAAAGACTTAAGTCCACTAGAACTTAAGTCTTTTTGGTATTCCTATAAAATGTTCATTAGCTAGTCTTCTTCGGCGTAAACCAAGTAATGATAAACGCTATTATAGAAATTACAAACATATAGAAATACGTGTTACTTGCCGCATTAATATAAGCAGTATTAGACTCTAACGAGACATTCACTAATTGAATCGTATAGATTGTCATTATAACAGCTGTCCCTATTGCTCCCGCGAGCTGACGAACCGTATTATTAATAGCTGATCCGTGAGAAGCTAATTCTTTTGGTAAGGCATTTAAAGCAGCGGTATTTAAAGGCATTGTGATAAATGCTAAACCAATACGCAATAAAATTGTACGAACTAAAATATATATTGTGGTTGTTTCGGGTGATAAATCAATAACCGCAAGCATCGATATCGCGATTAATCCTGTTCCTAAGATAAACAAAGGTTTTGCCCCAAATTTATCGAATAACTTCCCAGTTACTGGAGAAAGTATGGCATTAATAATTGCCCCAGGTAATAATAACAATCCTGCACCGAGTGCAGTAAACCCCCGCCCGTCCTGCAAATAAATCGGCAGCAATATTAAATCGGCATACATTAAAATGGTAATAACAATATTCACAACTGTCGTCATCGTAAACACTTTAAATTTAAAAACACTTAGATTCAATAGAGGCTCCGCAGACTTTATCTGTCGGTAACAGAACAAGATTGTTACGAGCAAACCTCCAACAATGGAAGTAAGGACGACTAAATCATCCCATCCTCGGCTACCTGCACTACTAAAGCCAAAAAGAACAAATCCAAACCCTAAAGTGGAATATATCACACTTACTATGTCGAGTTTTGCTTTGGACGTTTCCGCAACATTCACTAAATATTTACTTGCTAGAATGATGATTACTGCTACAAATGGAATCATCATGATAAATAACCATCGCCATGATAAATATTCTAAAATAACCCCTGCTAAAGTTGGTGCAATTGCTGGTGCAAAAATAATGGCAAAACCAATCTTGCCCATAACCGCGCCACGTTTTTCCGCTGGGTATAAGTATACAATTACAGTCATCATTAATGGAATGATAATCCCTGCACCTACTGCTTGAATCATTCTACCTGTTAATAGTACGCCGAAATTATTGGCACATGCTGCAACAATCGAGCCAATCAGTAAGAATAACAAAGAACTAATAAACAACTGACGAGTTGAAAATCGTTTCATTAAGTATGCTGTAATGGGCACTAACACTCCGTTTACAAGCATAAAGCCAGTTGCTAGCCATTGAATCGTCGAGGTATTTACATTAAAAACAATCATTAAATCACTAAGTGCAACATTTAAGAGTGTTTGATTTAAGGTAGAAAAGAAGGTTCCTGTAATCATAATGATAAGTAGTATTTTTTTGGTAGTACTTGAGATCTCGTTTGGCATATAAAATTCCTTCCCATATAATAAATATTATCGACAAAGTGTCTATAAAATATATTAGCAAAAACAAATTAACATCCGTATACATTCAGATCATTTCTGTCGATTAGTAGATAACTTTATACGAAAAAGGACCGATTCAAATGACTTATAAAGAAGATCCTCGTGCTATACGTACACAGGAAATGCTCAAAGAAGCCCTCTTAACACTATTACAAGAAGGTCATTCTCTACACCAAATTTCGATTCAAAAATTGACACAGCGGGCAAACTTGAACCGGACCACCTTCTATTTACATTATCAGAATATTAATGAGCTAAAAGAACATTTAACAAACGACATTTTCCAAGTACTAACAGACAAAATTGAAAATTTAACTTCCACCTTTGACCGAAATCGACAACAGCATTTACTACAGTTATTAGATTATCTTCTGGAACAAAGAAATCATATATTGGCTTTAGTACAGTTTGAACAAATTGAGAAACACTTACTTTTACTGATGAAAGATTTAATAGTTGTTAGAAGGAGTAATTCTAAGAGTATAGGTAGAAAAGTCGTTGTAGATCCAGATGTCAAAACTGCTTCTATTGTAGGTATCATTATGTGGTGGTTAAAAGATGGCCTACATTTAGATTCAACCTATATTGCCGAGCAAATTAATCTTATGTATCGCTCCTAGTTCACTACAAAAATATGCCAACACATCAATTATTCAATGTGTTGGCATTAATTATTTTTCAATTATTGAACTGTCATATTATCAAATGGAATTGATTCTCCATTTACTAGAACATCTATCATTTCGTGTTCTGGACCTGTTGTTACATAATACGTATTTTGCTTTATGACTTCATCTTTTAGATTGGTTTCATTAAACATAATATTTAACTTATCTCCTTGTGTTTCTAAATATGCTTCTACCTCTCCAGTTGAATGAAATATAATATAATAACCTTTTTCCCCATCATTAATTGATTGAAGCCTTAAACTGGAATTCACATATTCTTGTAAATCTTTAGGAACATTTTCAATTTCTTTAATACTCATTGTGGAAGAATTACATGCTGATAAAATGAAAAGCATTAAAATTCCTAAAACAACTATTTTCTTTAACATTGCTACCTCTCCCTATTAATTGGTTCCTATTTAATGTAGTCAATTAAAGTCCAGTCATATGTATGGATAAACCCTTTGTCTTTTTATTTTACTGACATTTCTAACCGGGTCTATATTTTAAGACTTGATGCAATATAAAATTCCCTCTTTTTCCTCTTTCCATTAATCATCCGAGTTATTTATATTTGCATAACTACATAGTTCGATCAAAGTCCCATCAGTTGATGCTGGATTTATATATATGAGTCTTCTTCCACGAATGTTGGTACGTAGTGTGTCCTCTAAAAAACGGACTCCCTTTTTTCTAGCGTCGAGTATGGCTTTGTCCAAATCGTTCACTCGATAAGCGATATGATGTACACCTTTTCCTCGTTGCTTTATAAATCGAGCCATTGGCGAGTTCTTGTTGGTCGGCGCAAGTAATTCAATCATTTTATCACTAGTTCTGACAACTGCGACATGGACTTCTACTCCAGGGGCATCACTCGTATATTGGTCCTCCAGTGTTCCATTTAACACATTCAGGTAAAAGGCAAGTGCGTCATCAATACTTCTTACTGCAATTCCGACATGGTCTAAAACATGTTCCAATTTAGTTCCTCCTTCATTTTAGTTTTTAATGGCACGATAAATCCTTTTGATCGTTTCCATATGCAGGGCCTCATGATAGAAACTGAATAGAAAAGTTTCTCCAAGTGTATGAAATGTAATTCCAGCTTTGTTAGTGAAAGGCTTAGGCAATCTATTCTGTAGTTTTCCGGGTAAGTAATCTTCTATTCGTTGTTTTTGTGCAATTAGTTCCTCCGAAATATGTGCTAGAGATGGTGGAGTTCCAATCCAATCAGCGGGTTTCGTACCCGCACTAAAAAATACTTCATATGCTTCCGGAAGATTCATCTTTTCGCTAGAAACACCAAATACAAGCTTTTCCTGTATGTATGCAATATGACCAAAGTTCCAACGAATATTATTCGTAAATCCTGGTGCAATAATATCTGCCAGTTCCTCGGGTATTTGTAGGATAGATTTTTCTGTTATTCCCCTTACTACTTGCATATGCTGAAAAATTGTTTGTTCCAATATTAATCCCCCTCTTTTCTCTTAACACTCCTGCTCTTAAATGTATTCTCTTTGACCACACTAAATCCCTTCCCTTTCTCCTATTAAAAGAGATTCCTCAAGTTTTTTAGAACTCTTTATTGTATTATGTATTCTTTTTTCCTATTTTCTTCTATGTAATGGTTGTGAAGCGTTTGGCTAATCGCTAACTTACATCATTCTAGGGGGAAAATAAAATGACGATTTATCTAAAGGAATATCAAACTTTTGAAAGTGTTACTGAAATGGATGGACATATTAGATCGCATCTAACGGAGCATTATTACAATTTGAATGATACGGATCGTAGAGTGTTATCCTTCCTTGCACAATATGCTTGTAAGTATCCTGGTGCTGCTCATTTAAAAGTAAAAACAGTTACACAAGTGATTAATAAATCGGATTCAACGGTTCGAAGATCGTTACGTAAGTTAGAAAGTCTTCGTATTATTGAAAGAATCTCTACCATTCGACGTGTGGCAAAAGGTTATGGCGCTAATATTTTAGTCATTTTGCCTTACGTTGACCAATCGGAAATGATCAGTCGTGAGGTATCTCAAACTCTATTAATATCAAGCACTGAAGAGCATTTCACGGAGAAAGAAACCGATTATTCTTTAAGCTCTAAAAAAGAATTATTACATAATACGTATTTTAAAGATACTGCGGATAATTCTTTACATAAAAACTCAAATACATTCTACCAACAGTTTAAATCAACTATTTTCTCCATGCTTGGAAAAGACCAAAGGACAGTAAGTCAATTGTATGGTGTCTACAGAAGTTTAACTCACCGTGTCATTAATTGCTTCCCTCAGTACAAAGATTTCTATGAAAACGTTGGATACCAGGCACTATCAATCTCCTTACATGCTTCTAAAAAGAAGAAAATTCATAATCTTGCAGGTTATTACGCAGGTATTTTTGAAAAGATCTGCCAACGAGACTTATTTGAATTCTATGAGGAATTGGAGGAATGATCTCTTGTGAAGCAAATGAAGTTACTGTTTACCACTTTAACATTGGTTTTTAATAGACATTGTTTATTACCTGTCTTATTTCTGTTTTTTTCTCTAAGAAGTGTTGAATTTGAAATTAAAAACAGCGAGTTTGCAAACGATTTATCGTTCACTTACTCGCTGTGAAATAGCTCCGAGGACTTTACAGTGCTCTTAAAATTACTCAAAAAGATTCTATTCTATTTAAGAGGGCATTCCCATAATCGCTTTAGGCTCCAGGAATTCTTCAATTCCATAATCTCCCCATTCGCGACCAATGCCGGATTGCTTAAAGCCACCAAATGGGGCCGATATGTCTGATTTACTATTATTGATTCTTATTTGTCCTGCTCGAATATTTAAAGCCACTTTTTTCAGTTCTTCTTTATCATTTCCGAATACGTAACCAGCAAGGCCATATACGGTATCGTTGGCGATTTTAATAGCTTCGTCAATATTCTTATACGTAATAACGGACATAACGGGGCCAAAAATTTCCTCCTGCGCAATAGTCATATCATTTTGCACATTCGTGAAAACAGTTATTTTGGAAAAGAAACCTCGCTCCATTCCATCGGGTTTGCCAGGTCCCCCGATAGCGATAGTGGCTCCCTCTTCCTGTCCTTTTTGGATATAGGATTGAACGGTTTCCCATTGTTCTTTGGAAACCTGCGGCCCCATAAATGTACTTTCTTCCTGTGGATCGCCAACAGGAAACTCCGTTACTAATTCTTTCATTGCTTCTATAAAATCGTCATGCATTTCATCATGTACTATCACTCGTGTTGCTGCGGAGCATACCTGTCCTGTATTTGTAGCAATTTGAGTTAATGCGGTTTTTGCTGCTTCTTTTACATCAGCATCCTTTAAAATGACTAATGGAGATTTCCCTCCAAGTTCCAATGATACATTTTTAATACCATCTGCAGCATTTTTCATCAAACTACTTCCGACTTCTCCCGAGCCAGTAAAAGATACCAAATCGACATCCGGATGAGAGGAAATTGCCTCCCCTACTATTGAACCGGAACCATTCACTAGGTTAAATACTCCTTTAGGAACACCAACTTTATCAAAAATCTCCGCTAGAATAATAGATGCAAAGGGAGTTTTAGATGCAGGCTTCACTACTAAGGTGCTCCCTGCTGCCAATGCACTAGCGAGTTTTGTAGAAATTTGATTGGTTGGAAAATTCCATGGGGTGATCAGTCCAGCTACACCAATCGCTTCCTTTTGAATATAAGAATTTTCTCTTTCCTCTATGAATTCGAAGGTTTTCAACTCTTCTGCAGCCTGCCTAAAATGTTGAAGGCCCATTTGATAATGGATTTTCTCTGATTTGGTGATTGGAGCACCAAGTTCTTCGGTTATTATTTTTATCAAATCATCTTTCCGATTTTCGTATTCGTTTGCAATATCCTCTAAAAGTTTTATCCGGTCATCCACTGATGTTTTTGAAAAGGTTGGAAACGCGTCTTTTGCAGCCTCCACAGCTCGATCTACGTCATCTTTCGTGCCGCTGCTAATCTTACCAATTACTTTCTCTGTCGCAGGGTTTACTACTTCAATTGTTTCTGAACCAGTAGAGTCCACCCATTCCCCATTGATGTATTGTTTTGTATGATTAAGCATAATAAAACTCCTTTATAAAATTGACTTATTTTATTTGTTCCCTTTTTGGCTGTTCGTAAACAAGTGGATACCAAGGATGGGGGTGACTTCTTTGGTGGAGCAGTAATTCCTATAACAAAAAATGACTCCCGAGTTGAAGTCGGAAGTCATTTTAAAGTTTTCCTTATTGTGCGGTATATCCGCCATCCACCGTTAGAACATTTCCAGTCATAAAGGAAGAATCATCTGAAGCCAAGAATAGTACTGCTTTAGCCATTTCTTCTGACTGCCCTAGACGCTGCATTGGGGTCATTGTTTTTAATACTTCTTTGCTTTCTTCCGGAATAATCGGTGTATCGATGAAACCTGGTGCCAGTGCATTTACACGAATATTTTTGGTTGCATATTCTAATGCCAGTGAGCGAGTTAAGTTAATAACTCCGCCTTTTGCCGCATTATAAGCAGCAGATCCAGGAGAACCTACCCACCCATACATAGATGCAGTGTTGACAATTGTGCCACCACCAGATTTAAGCATTTCACGAATTGCATCACGCGCAACTAAGAATACGCCGTCTAAATCGACATTCACTGTATTCCGCCATTCTGCATACTCTAACTCTTCTGTAGGAGTAACGCGACCAATTCCAGCATTATTGAAAACTATATCTACTTTACCAAAAGCGGCGATGGTTTCTTTATATATATTTTGAACTTCTTCTTCACTTGTAATATTTGCTTTAACAAATAGTGCATCGGCATTTTGAGCCTTTAGCTCTGCTTCAAACGCTTTGCCTTTTTCTTCATTTAAATCTACTAACACAACTTTTGCGCCTTCTTCAACAAAAAGTCTTGCTGTTGCAGCACCAATTCCCGATGCACCACCTGTTATAATAGCTACTTTTCCTTGTAATTTCATTAGAAAATCTCTCCCTATCTAAATAAAATTTAAATATCTAAACTTTATATCTTGAATTGAAGATATTTATATTCTAAATATAGTCTTCTTACTTCCTAAAGTCAAAGTATTAAACTACCTAAGTTTCACTTTTTATGTCCACCGAGTAATCCTGCACGTTTTCTTGCAGTTCCTGCTTCTGTATATGAAACTGCACGTAAAACGGAAGTAGAACCGTATTTACTACGTAAGGCATCCATTGTTTTTCCAAGCTTCCGTTCCTTCCATTTACTTTCTTCGAACAAGCTTAGTTGCATGGAGTATTCTGGTTCTAAATTGGTAATCGAGATGGATAATTTTCGAACAGGACGGCGATCATAAAATTCATCAAAAATTTGCTCACATACTTTATAAATCGTCATGGTGGCATTTGTCGGCTCATCAATAGAACGGGAACGATTAAATCCACCGCCAAATTCCTCTTTACTATACCCAACAGATAGATGTATGGTTCTCCCAACCATTTCCGCTTCACGTGCTCGTCTAGCTACGTCCTCACACATTTCCAAAACGACTGCCATCACTTCTTTTTTACTACGATAATCTCTAAATAATATTTGTCCCTTACCATAACTAATCTGCCCTTCAGCAAGAGGTGCTCCGAGCTCGGATAGATCTACTCCCCAAGCATGATAATACAGTTGGTTGCCCATTACACCAAACTTTTCCTCGAGTAAGGATAATGGGGTATTCGCCAATTGACCCACTTTAAAAATCCCCATATTGTTTAATGTTTTTTGAAGACGTGATCCTATCCCCCACATTTCAGTTAAAGGTGTTACTGGCCACAACTTTTTCTGAATATCTTCATATGCCCATTTAGCAAAGCCACTTTTTTTCGCCTCCAGGTCGAGTGCCAACTTAGCCATAAGCATGTTTGGTCCCATACCCACTGCACATGGCAACTGAAATTGAGCATATAATTCGTCTTGTATACGTTTTATCGTGTTTTCAATAGGTCCCCAAAGCTTTTCTGTTCCGCCAAGATCTACAAAACACTCATCGACACTATACACATGAATGGACTCATGTGGGACAAACTGATGTAAATAGCGTGTAATTTCCATCGATACTCGAACGAAAAACTCCATTTTAGGTTCAATAAGATGTATGGAAGGGTGATCTGGTATTTCAAACAAGCGAGTTCCAGTCTTCACACCAAACTGTTTTTTCATAGGTGGAGATGCAGCAAGCACGATACTTCCTTTTTGCTCCAAATTTCCGATGACTGCAATCGGTGTAGTCGTAACATCCAGGCCAGCATCTGCTGCTGCACAGCTCGCAAAAAAACTTCGTATATCAATACATATAATTTTCCGGTTTTTTAGTCCTTCATACATAATATTCACCACTCTCTTTCGGAACGTATGTTCTTTATAGTATATTACAAACAAACGTTCTTATTCAATGGTAAAAAATTGGGTAGATAGGCAAAAAAACGTTGTACTATTCGCTTTCTCCTTTTATTTCCTCGTTTAGCTCATTGATTTTTTGAATGGCATCACTGACAGTCTGAACTCCGATAACTTCTATTGGAAGATTTAATGATTCCACTACTTCATTGGCTTCTTCCAAATTTCCAAGAGGGAGAATAATATACGGGAGATTTATTTTATTTGCACTTAGAACTTTTTCTTTTACTTGACCAATTTCTATTACTTCCCCAGTTTTACTGATAGCACCTGTCACACCAATTGTTTTTGCATTTTTAACTTCCTCTTGTTCTATTAGACTGGATAATACGAGAGCCAAACCCGCACTGTTCCCATTTACATTATTTCTAGATAAAAATTCATCAATTGCTATATTACCTGTACTTAAATACGCATTTACATTCATGGACATCTGATGCACATAATCTACTTCTAAATTGATACCAATCAATTGAATAAGTGCTATAGTTTTATTCGCATAGCGATGGATATTAGTAACTTGGTTTATATCAAAAATCATGGAGTGACTGTTAAGCTCTAAAAAATCTTGTTCTTCTAAGCCTTCCTCCAGTAGTACCTCGGTCGTATTTACACCCAACACGTAGATTCCAGAGCTTTTTACTAGTTCTTCTGGTGGATGATAAGATGATACGACATACCGGTTCCCTTCCATTGAAATCAGTGGTACTTCATATATCAATAAAAGAAACGAAGCGATAAAGGAAAATAGGAAGATATGTTTTAACATGTTTGTTTTCCTAATTCCCAATAAATAAAATGGCCACAATATAACGAGCAATGCCAAAATGTTGCAAAAGAAAAAACTAGAAATATAATCGAGGAGAAACAAATAGAGCTCCGCATAGTAAACAAAAATTGTCATTATAAACGGAAGCATTTGATGCTTGTTTGTTGATTCAATTATCTTGATCACCGATCCTTCCGATACATACTCTTATACTAATTCGATTAGCTACTAAAAAAACCTTCCTATTGAATCTAAAATTTCTAGGAGTCTTACCAAAGTTAAGTGCGATGCTTACGAAACAATAGAAACCTGAAAGCTATTGCTGATTCGTTCATCGGAAATTTACATCAAATATCCAGATAACAAAGAAAAGCAAACGCCTATTTAGCTCGTTTGCTTTTTTTTTCACATCAAACGGAGTTTTCCATGCCTACCCTTAAAAGCAAAAACTAGCGTTCTATAGTTCATGCTTGTCGTTGTAGAGGACTGTATACAGTTGCTGAATATTATATCCGTACTTATTCCAACCTTGCATTACATCTTTTGAGGAGCTGGCATACCTAATAAACTTAGGCATTCCTTTAAAACTATAGATACCGAAAACGCTAATGTTAACTTAGAAGAAGTGGTTTCATCCTTAGCTAAAATTTTGGTATTCGCATAATATTTATTGAACTGGCGTGATAGTAGTAAACAAAACTTTGCTATTTGAGATGGATCAGCATAAGCAAACGCTTTTTCTACAACTCGAGGAAAATCCTCGAGTAGTTGGATAATTGGCCATGTTTCATCTCCAAGTGGTGAAAAGTTGAATTCTTCAGCCTTAAAGTTGCCTTTTTGGAGCAACGAACAGATTCTAGCATTAGTATATTGTACATAAGGTCCAGTTTCCCCTTCAAAGTGAAGCATCTGTTCTAACGAAAACTCAATATCATTCATGCGATCATTTTTTAAATCATTGAAAATAACTGCTCCTATACCAACTTGCTTGGCAATTTCCTCTTTATCCTCTAAGGTTGGATTTTTCTCATTAATATTATGCTTTGCTGTGTGAATGGCATCCGCTATTACGTCAGCCAGCAAGATGATTTTACCTTTACGGGTAGACATTTTTTTGCCGTCTTTCAGCATCATTCCAAATGGAACATGCTCTAGCTGTTTAGCCCATTCATAGCCCATTTTCTCAAGTACCAAAAATAGTTGCTTAAAGTGAAGTGTTTGTTCATTTCCTACAACATAAAACGTCTTAGTCGCTTGATATGTTTGTTGACGATAGATAGCTGCTGCTAGATCACGGGTCGCATAAAGGGTAGCCCCATCTTTCTTTGTAATCAGACTAGGGGGCATATCTTCGAGTTCTACTACAAACGCCCCGTTAGATTCCGTTAACAATCCCTTTTCTTTTAAACCGTCTACTACACTAGTCATCTTATCGTTATAAAAAGCTTCTCCAGCATAAGAATCAAAGCGAACACCCAAAAGTTCATAGATTTGTTGGAACTCCTTTAAAGATGCATCTTTGAACCAATTCCATAAGTTTAGAGCTTCTTCATCCCCTTCTTCGAGCGATTTAAAGGCTGCACGAGCTTGATCGTTTAACGAGTCATCTTTTTCTGCCATGTCATGAAAATGCACGTAAATCTTCAATAGCTCTGCAATCGGTGCTGCAAGAATTTTGTCTTGGTTTCCCCATAATTTATAAGCGACAATAAGCTTGCCAAACTGCGTGCCCCAATCTCCTAGGTGGTTAATACGAACAGCTTCGTACCCATTTTTCTCTGTAATATTCGCTAACGAGTTGCCTATTACAGTTGAACGCAAGTGCCCCATTGAAAAAGGCTTTGCTATATTTGGTGAGGAAAAATCAATGATAATTTTTTCATGCTCTTTCTTTTTACTTCCGTACTGTTGTAAATCGGTCGTAATAGCTTGTAAAACTTGGTTAGTAACCAGATCTTGATGGAGGAAAAGATTTACGTATCCTCCAGCTACACGTACGCTAGTTATTAAAGAATCCTCTAACTTCTTACTTAACTCTAACGCTATTTGCTGCGGAGCTTTACGCATTTTAGGTGCTAATGTAAAACAAGGAAATGCCATATCGCCGTGTTTTGTCTGCTTTGGTTTTTCTAATAATTGTTCCACTTGCTTCACAGTCCATTCATTTTCTAAAGCATTCGAAATGATAGTTGCAATTTGATATGTCAGGCTCATATTTTCTCCTCCAATATAAAAAGCCCTCATCTCTATATAAGAGACGAGAGCTATATTCCCGTGGTACCACTCTAGTTGCCACAAATGTGACCGCTTTTACGTTCGTAACGAGGTGTCTTCCCCGATTTTCCCTACTCGATTTCAGGACATTTCTCCGAAGTGCGCTTCATCGATCTTCTGTATTAGGCTCCCACCGTCCCTAACTCGCTTCCGCTGTTGTGCATCGATTACTCTCTTCATCAACGAATTTAACTTTATGATTTTACATATAGTACAGTATTTTCAAAATTGCGTCAACACGATCGTTCAAATTTTATAAATACTTATCATTGGTCCCGTCGATTGAATCACTCCACTCGCTTATCCAACTTACACAAATTCCTCATAAGCAACTGAAAAATTTTCACCAAAAACCAGACTATGAATATAATGAGCACAAAAGGTAAGTGTAAATTATTGGAGGTTAGCGACTTGGATAAAAATAAAAACTTTTTATTCCATGAAAATCAAAATGGTCAAAACCACCAAACAGATAGCCAAAGCGCTAAACTCGCTGTCATCGCAGGGGCAATCACTACACTTGGCGATGTTCTTGCTACGATGGCATCCGTATTAGCTATTGAAGAGGCACGGCAGGAACAAAGTGAAAATGGCAACAATGGAAATAGTAAAAATATGCAGAAACAGCTTGATTATTTAACATCTGAAATGGAAAAAATAAAAAAACATCTAAATCTGCCTAGGAGATAAAATTTAACTTAGTATTTTTAACTAGCATCTCTGCGGGTATTTTTTTGAGGGAATGGTGATCAGCTAATACAATCTATATAGTTAAACTGATCATTTCCTTTTTATTGTAAGGGATTTAGCAAATACATAACCTGTCAGTCCTAAAGATGCACTAATAACGTAGCATTTATAACTGTTTTCTTGAAAATAGTGTTCGAGTTCATTGGTTTCCTCGTATTCCCAAATCGGCCAAGCATATAATTTATAAGTGTCAAATAGTTTTCTATTCTCTACAAAAAACGATTTCAATTCTACTTCTTCTATATCGAATATAATACTTCCTGCCATTACATAACTGAAATTATGTGCTAAATAATTCCGAAAAGTAACAGTTACAGTTTCATCTACAACCGTTTGTATATCTAAAAGTAATTCATTTTCTAGAAAACTAACTGAGTAAGCAATTAAAACACCATCGTGAATAGATACCGTCATTCAAATCCCCCTATAAATGGCAACAATATCGTAAATTGTAGTGAGAGAAATACCTGTTAGCTTATGATATTTTCTATTAATTTGTTTACTGTGAAGAATTCTGTTTTTTAAATTTAAAGGTATATTTAAATAAATATACTAGCAACCGAATTAGTAAGATATAAATAAAGGTCTCGCAAAAACTTATACATAACACAAATACATAGCGTCCAAAATCTTCGGCTTCATTTACACTGAAGTCCTGCAATTGCCAATCAAAAAAAATATTGTAGTAACTCACCCAAAGAAAAATGGGTATCCATAAGCACCAATAATTCTTAGGCATACTGATCATATGACCTTTAACTAACATTGATTCACATCCATTTCTTTAGTAAATTCCCCTTTAACTCAATATAGCTAAGCTTTAAATATAGATTATTTTAGGTCTAATGCACATTCAAGAATTTCTTGATAAAGTTCATTCCAATCATGATAATATTCTATTACTTCTCTAGTATTAATCAGTATTCTTTCAGCAGACTCAAACTGTGCTTGAAAAGCATGCATTAGCTCAATGTCTATCCGGTAAAACACTTGATATCCTACCTTTGGATAGATACTACTTGTATCCCATTTTAGGTTTTCATGATGGTCCACAATAATATGACCTAAAAGAGTGGTACTTCCTGTTATATAGGCCTCTTCGTATGTCTCGCGCTTTAGACATTCTTCGGGACTCTCTTCAAGCTCAATATGGCCACCTGGAAAATCCCAGCCTCTATGATTTAACTTAACCAAAAGAAGCTTTTCTCCTTTAAAGCAGAAGCCATGAACGCTTGTTATCAAACTTCTTGGAGGAAGTTGTGAATCACGCTTCCAGGTTAATTTTACTTTTGAATCTCCCCAGCTCACATATTTAGATGTCAATTCTTCACTATCCTTTCAAAATAGTAGGGTAGCTAGCATCATTCTTTTTTATTTTTGGTATGTAACCTATCTAGGGCATGGAGTGAATGGGATTGTACTTAATACTTCCATAGCATGCGTATCGGTGGTATCGAATTCATATGTGATTCAGCTCCACACCACCTCAAAATGCCATTCCCTATCAAATGGGTTTGTTTGACCATTTCTCCAATACCTTTATAAATTCTCCTTGTCTCTTCTCCAAAACACACTATTCCACCTCTTCTGTCCCTAAAATATTCGTTACGGACTATCGTTTCACCTTCATTTTTGTTGTTAATATTTAGTAACCCGAATTACAATAAATAATTCTTTTTCTTAAAAATCCCCTTATATTATTACATTATCACTTTCTTTTTTTCATATTCTATATACATGGATGTCCTGGGGAGAGATGCATTTGATAAAAAAAAGCTTGGTTATATTAGTTGGAAGTGTTTTTATAGCATTAGGTATTAATCTATTTTTAATCCCATATAAAGTGCTAGATGGTGGAATTATCGGGATCGCACTCATTTTAAATTATCTCTGGGGTTTAAAGCCTGGATTAATGATTATATTATTTAGTATTCCGGTTTTTATTATTGCGTGGTTTAATTATCGGGAATATTTCTATAATAGTTTGCATGGGATGATTATCTCTTCTTTTTTGATAGATATTCTACAACCATTGGTAGGGTTTATATATATCGAGGCAATTTATAGCTCCATATTAGGTGGAGTTTTTGTTGGAGCAGGAATAGGTTTAATGCTACGGTTTAAGACCAGCACGGGGGGCACCGATTTAGTAGCTCAACTACTCAGTGTGAAAACGGGTGTGAATGTAGGTATACTGATTTTTATTATCGATTCGATTGTGGTGTTATGCGGTGGGCTATTATTATCTGTTGATACATTGCTTCTATCGATAATTACGATATTTTTTGTTGGTGTAACAACGAGTTTTATTACGAGGAAAGTTTCAACGATTTCATAATAAGAGCCGCTAAGGATATAATTCCTTTAGCGGCTTAATGTTATTTTATACGTAGTTCTGTTTCTTTATCAAAGAAATGTGCTTTACTCAGGTCAAATGCTAAGTCGATTGTGTCCCCTGCTGTAATATTGAAACGAGAGTCAATACGAGCGACAAAGCTTTGATTGTTCACTTGTGAATATAGAATGATTTCCGCACCCATTAGTTCCGCAACCTCCACAGATGCATTCACTTTTGTTTCCGGAGAGAAGTCTAGGAATACTTGCTCATCATTAATATCCTCTGGGCGTATACCAAGAATGATATCTTTCCCGTCATACCCACGCTCTTTAAGGATTTTCAGTCTGCCGTCAGGAACTAATAACTTTACATCATCCATGATGAAATAATTACCGATCAATTTACCATTCAAGAAGTTCATCGCTGGGGAACCGATAAATCCACCGACAAATACATTGTCTGGCTCATCATACACTTCTTTTGGCGCTCCCACTTGTTGAATGATCCCGTCCTTCATAACTACTAATCTTGTAGCCATTGTCATTGCTTCTGTTTGGTCATGGGTTACATAGATCGTAGTCGTTTGTAGACGGCTATGTAGTTTTTGGATTTCTGCACGCATTTGCACACGAAGCTTTGCATCTAAGTTAGATAACGGCTCATCCATTAAGAAAACTTCTGCATCACGAACGATTGCTCTACCAAGTGCTACACGCTGACGCTGACCACCAGAAAGAGCTTTTGGCTTACGATTCAATAGATTTTCTAATCCTAAAATCTTTGCAGCATTATCCACACGTTTTTTAATCTCATCTTTTTTAAATTTGCGAAGCTTCAACCCAAAAGCCATATTATTGTATACATCCATATGAGGGTAAAGTGCGTAGTTTTGGAATACCATTGCAATATTACGATCTTTCGGTGGCACATCATTTACGCGTTTGTCTCCAATATATAAATCACCAGAAGAAATTTCCTCTAATCCAGCAATCATACGTAATGTCGTTGATTTCCCACAACCAGATGGTCCAACTAGTACTAAGAATTCTTTATCTCTTATTTCTAAGTTGAAGTCTTCTACAGAAACTACTTTATTGTCGTATACCTTTTTAACATTTACTAATTTAAGTTCAGCCATTCTATTTCCCCCTTGAAATTGTAAGTGCTTTCATTAATAATAGAATACTATATTTCTAATTTTCAAGAAATGGGAATAGTGCACAAAGATGAACCAGATCTTTGTGTATATTTACTAACTATCATTTTCTTGCTAGCAATGCCAAGGATACAGTCATTGCATTATGAAATTGACGAATATCGATTCCCGTCTTATCAACGAAGCGATCTAATCGATATTGCAGGCTATTTCGGTGTAAATGGAGTACTTTTGCTGTTTCGGAAAGGTTCAAGTTACATTCGAAAAAAGTCTCGATCATTTTAATCGTTTCTTCATCATATATGTACTCATGTAATATAGTTTTAGAAATATCCAGTCTTAATCCTTCATCGGTCTGCTTTGTTAAGATAAAAGGTATAGCATCGACATAAGTCACTACCGATTTGTTCGTATACTGGAATACTTGGTTGGCCACATTGGTCAAGGATTTATAGTGAAGGGAAAGATCATTAACATCCTTTTTGTATGGTCCCACAAAGAAGTTAATTTTCACATAAAGGTCACTCATTAAAATATCGATTATCTGATCGTATGAAATGCTATCCTCATCCACCATTTGCTGCTCGATGATAAAACCTTCGTGTTCATTGTGCCAAAGAATGGAAACTTGCTTGTCAAAGAGCGCTTCTATGGCATCTTTAAACAAGATAGGTTCTACCTGATCTTTATTAAACGAAAAATATACGAAACGAAAAGGATTACTAGGTTTCCATTCCTTCTCTCCCTCTATTGGTTCGGTAGAGAAAATAAGTTTCCTCCACTTTCCCTCTACATCCGTTGGATTAGGGAATTTCACATTATAGGGGGATAGAAAAGCAGTTAATAATGAGATATCTTTGGAGGTTAGTTCGTCGTTACGGATACCAATTACTTCATGGTTGTCTGTTGTAAACCATTTGTAATCTATGCCTAATTCGTCGGAACTGTCCTTATATACTTGTAGTGTAGAGTAAATTTTTCTTAATTGATCGATCATTATATAAACCTTCTTTCGAAAGAATTACCTTTTTGGCAATCTACAGAAAAGTTTTGACTATTCTACTATTATTGTAGCTTATCATAAACCAACATGCTTTTAATTCTTAGGAAATACAATAAAACCTGTAGACAACTCATTTTTAGAGTGTCTACAGGTTTAGTTATGCTAGTCGTTTCTTTGCCTCTTCAATTTGTACTTTCACTTGCTCGAAACCAGTACCACCTAAAGAATTTCTTCTTCTAACAGCTGCTAGTGGTGATAGTACATCATAAATATCTGACTCTATCAAGCTACTTGCCTGTTGAAGATCTTCTAGCGGTAAATCGAGTAAGAAGTATCCACGTTGAATACATAGGAAAACTAGTTTTCCAGTTATTTCATGTGCTTCGCGGAATGGAAGTCCTTTTGCAGCTAAATAATCCGCTAGTTCCGTTGCATTGGAGAAATCCTTGTGAACAGTATCATGCAGTCGTTCTGTGTGAACTACCATTGTACGTACCATGCCTTCAAAAATTTTCAATGAACCAACGATTGTATGTACAGTATCGAACATGCCCTCTTTGTCTTCTTGCATATCTTTGTTGTATGCAAGTGGAAGACCCTTAATGACAGTTAATAACCCCATAAGATTGCCGTAAACTCTACCAGTTTTCCCACGGATTAACTCGGCCATATCTGGATTTTTCTTTTGAGGCATAATACTAGAGCCAGTTGAAAAAGAATCATCTAATTCGATAAAATTGAATTCAGCACTAGACCATAATATAATTTCTTCCGCAAAACGAGACAAATGGGCCATTAACATAGAAGAATTACTTAGAAATTCTAGGATAAAATCACGGTCACTCACAGCATCCATACTATTTTCATAAACATTTGCAAAACCAAGATATTCAGCAGCTACCTTACGATCAATTGGAAAAGTCGTCCCCGCAAGTGCACCTGCTCCAAGTGGTGAAATATCGATGCGCTTCACAGAATCTTTGAAACGATCCTTATCGCGTTCTAGCATCCAAAAATAAGCCATCAAATGGTGAGCAAATGAAATAGGTTGCGCACGCTGTAAATGCGTATATCCTGGTGCAAGGGTTTCTACATGTGTTTCTGCTTGTGTAACAAGTGTTTGTTGGAAAGTCTCGATTAACTCGATTATTTCAATTACTCTATTCTTCAAGAATAAATGCATATCAGTTGCCACTTGATCGTTACGGCTACGCCCAGTATGCAGTTTTCCACCTACTGGCCCGATTAAATCGATTAGCATTTTTTCTAAATTCAAGTGAATATCTTCATTGGCAACAGAAAACTCTAATTTGTTTTCAACTGCCAGTTTTTTGAGTTGGACGAGACCTCCTAAAATACTTTGGACATCATCACATGGTAGTATATTGCAGTCTCCTAACATTTGAACGTGTGCAATACTGCCATCTAAATCTTCATTCACTAATGTTTGATCGAATCCGATTGATGCTCCAAATTCATCGACCCATTGTTCGGCAGATTTTTGAAATCTGCCGCCCCATAGTTTAGTCATGCCTTCACCTTCTCTGCTCCCTTGTTCACCATAGCGTGAACTTTTGTTGGTAGTCCCCATAGCTCGATAAATCCTACAGCTGATGCATGATTAAACTCATCATCTTTTGTATATGTTGCTAACTTCTCATTGTATAGAGAATTTGGAGATTTACGTCCTTCTACAATTGCATGCCCTTTAAATAATTTAACACGCACTGTTCCGTTTACATATTGTTGCGTTTCTTTTAAGAATGCCTCTAAAGCAGTTCTAAGTGGTGAGAACCAAAGTCCTTCATAAATAAGTTCCGTCAACTTTTTCTCCATTACTGGTTTAAAATGAGCTAATTCTTTTACTAGAGTAATATCTTCTAATTCTTTATGCGCTAGAAGTAAGGTATGTGCGCCAGGAATTTCGTATACTTCACGTGACTTTATACCAACTAAACGGTTTTCTACATGATCTATACGACCGACACCATGTTTTCCAGCTATGTCATTTAGTTTTAAGATGAGTTCGTGTAATGGATATGCTTTTCCATCTATGGAAGTAGGAACTCCTTGTAAAAATTCAATTTCAATGACATCCGCAGTATCCGGTGCATTTTCTAGAGAAACAGTTAAATCATAGGCCTCTTCTGGTGGAGCAGCCCACGGATCTTCCAAAATGCCACATTCGTTTGCGCGACCCCATAGGTTTTGATCGATAGAAAATGGGCTGTCTAGGTTAATAGGAATTGGAATATTCTTTTCTTTTGCGTATGCAATTTCTTCTTCACGGCTCCAGCTCCACTCACGTACTGGCGCAATTACTTCTAAATCTGGATTCAATGCTTTAATAGAAACCTCGAAACGCACTTGGTCGTTTCCTTTACCTGTGCAACCATGTGCCACTGCTGTTGCTCCCGTTTGTTCCGCAATTTCTACTAATTTTTTAGAAATCAGTGGACGTGATAAAGCGGAAACTAATGGATATTTGTTTTCATACCATGTATGTGCTTGTAATGAAATTAATGCATATTCATTAGCAAATTCTTCTTTTGCATCGATCATATAACTTTCTATAGCCCCAACTTCTAATGCTTTATTTTTCACAAATGTCAGGTCTTTCCCTTCGCCAACATCCAAACAAACCGCTATAACGTCGTATCCTTCATCTTTTAACCATGTAATTGCGACTGATGTATCTAACCCGCCTGAATATGCTAAAACCACTTTTTTGTTCATTTTTATATTCCTCCATTGCATTTATATACATTGTTTTAGTATTAATATACATAATGTAACATGGAATTTGTATGAATACAACTAATAATTAATAAATATAAGTAATTATTCTTATTTTTGTATATTTATCGATTCTTCCTTTTTTTGTTTTTCTAGTTCAGAAATGAGTGTAAATTCAATCCCTCTTATAGCAAACTGGTTCTCTATCTCTCGAATAATATTTTGCAGTACGTTTAAGCGAGCATATAATTTGTCATCACCATGGACTATAAACCAAGGTGCATCTGTACAATTCGACTTATCAAACATATCTTCAGCTGCTTCTATATACTGATCAGATTTTTCCCGATTACGCCAGTCCTCGTCTGTTAGCTTCCACATTTTATAAGGATCGGTCTTGCGTTCTGTAAAACGTTTCAATTGCTCTTCCTCAGAGACATGTATCCAATGCTTAATAATAATGTAGTTATCATGCGTTAAGGTTTCTTCAAAATGATTTATTTCTTTATAAGCACGTTTCCATTCTTCTTTAGTTGCCAGTTCTTCTACTCGTTCAACTAATACTCTCCCATACCAGGAGCGATCGAAAATCCCTATTTGTCCATACTGTGGGAGTTTTCTCCAAAAGCGTTGCAAATAGTGATAACGGAGTTCATGTGGTTGAGGGGCGGAAATAGGATGAACGATGTATCCTCTAGGATCAAGACGCTGTGTTAAACGCTTAATAGCTCCCCCTTTCCCAGCAGCATCCATTCCTTCAAAAACAAGTATGAGACCAATCTTTTTCTCGAGAAGTGTCTTCTGTAAACTTAGCAAATGATATTGTAGCTTCTTTAGTTTCTTTTTGTAGTCCTTTTTAGAATGCTCAAATTGTGTCGCTTCTAAATTACTTAATGATTTTGGCAATAATATCCCTCCTTATTTACTTTTTGTATACCCAACTTTCTATTACATCCCTAAAAACTTAACTTTGTGTTTTTCAAAAATATTCCCCCTCGGTCTATATACGAAAGTCAGCATGAATAAATTCCACATAAGTATTTCCTTCTTAAAGGTAAAGCGCCCGTAGTTGAAGAAGAAAAGTGGCACTTCTTCAACAATAGCGTCCGATTGTTGTATAAAGGGTTTAAATTTTGTTAATAAGCTGTAGCTATAAACAAAAATTTAATGAAAATTATCGGATAGACGATAATAGTGATTAAAGCCAACCCCTTCCAACACCACTCTAGAGTATTTAGTAACTAATATACGAATTGAATTCCTTATTTGTTTCAATATTTATCCAATTACTATTCTCTGACTCGCGATTATTGAATAAGAGTTAAAGACGATTCTTCTACTAACCTGCCGCTTTAGTTCAATAAGAAAAATGAGCACCTAAGCACCTCGATGCTCTTCAAGTAAAGCACCCGTAGTTGAACAAGATGAAAAAGCCCTTGGGCTGATTGGTCACATAGCAAAATAAACAAAACAATGCTATGAATCTTAACCAGCCCAAAAGCTTTTATTATTCGTCACCGTATAATCAATCCATTGTAATGAAGAGCCCTATTCGGGGTTCAATTCACTTAATAATAAATCGGTATTTTTTATTTGTCTTTAAATTTCAGCGTATACAAAATAGAAACTTTATTCTACGATAAAATTCTAGGTAGTTTTATTTGAGAAATATTATTTCCTTTGTGTAGGGATTAAAAACTAACTGGATTTTTTTTGAACCTTTCATTGCAGTCATACGGTAGATTTCTTTACCAGTTTCTACTTGAGTAGAAGTTGTAGAATGACTGTCTATAACATCTACTTCCTCGTATCTTTGCTCTACTATTGCTTTTGCTTCTGCATAAGTATAACTCGGTTTGACAAATTCATATAACAAAGTGGTACACCCGATTCCAATAATGAACCAAATGATCATTTTAAAGAGTATCTCTTTATCTTTTTTTTCACCAAAAGCTAAAATCAAAATATAGCCACACGTTACTAAAAATAATGTTAGTATTGTTGGTAAAAAGTAGGAAAGGGAATTAATACGTTCGTATTCTTTCGTATCATAAAAAAAGTAGAACAGGCAGATACATGTCACTATGAAATAAAAGATAAATGCGATTAAGCTTTTCTTCTCGATTACATTTTCCCCTTTCCTTATTTTATCTTACTGTCATGGTTTCGGAACCATGGATTACCTCTTAATCCTTCAATATATCGATATTGTCGATAAGCTATATCCGCTACTGGAGAAACTCTACGACCATTATACAAATAAGCGTTTTGACAATAGAACTTAAATAACCTTTCCTTATTCAACTAAACTGTCGCGTTAGTTCAAAAAAAGCTTTACTCCTACTTGAAGTAAAGCAACCGTAAGTTTAATTGTTCAGATGTGCAGTGCCATATTCTACTAACCACTTATCAATAGCATCTTTTGAATAATAAACTTTATCAACAATTTTTATATAGGGAAGTACACTCGTGCTAGTAGGTGGTCCCCCAACAGGACCTAATTTTTTACTTTCCTCAACACTTAAACCTAAATACGATGCTAATTCTTCTTGTGTTAGTAATTTCTTTACCTCTTCTTTAACATCATTTTCTTCCTGAACAGTTTGACTTGGATAGACATCTTTGTTGGCATTAGCTACTAACCAACTGCCTATTACAATAGATATTGCTAAACTAAAAATAGAAATTGATATTAAATTATTTTTCACTTATATCCCCTCATATTTCCTTGAACATTCTGAATTCTATTTACACAAACCTACCACATTAGTTATAAAAAAGCACCACTTGAAAACTTGAAGTAAAGCACCCCTTGTGTTGAATAATTACATATATTAACTTATTCAACACAAGCGCAAAAAAACCTTTTTATTGAACTAACCTATGTACGTTACTTCAATCAGAAAACAGCTTTACTCCTTCCTGAAGTAAAGCACCCGTAGTTTAAGTGAAACACTTCACAATATTACAATTTAATAGGTGTTAACAGTCTTCGTGTGCTTGAAAATTATTAAGCACACGAAGACTGAGCGACATGTTTTATTAGTATCTTCCTTGTTGATAATATTCGGCGCCTTGGTTATCCACTAAAATACGCTCGCCTTTTCTCGTAAAGACGATGTCAAATCCATCTGCCGATAACCATAAAACTTTTCCATTATCTTTGTAGATAAGTCGAGGTTGTTGGAAATGTTTAAACACATTTTCCTTGCCAATCTCTTTTAAGTATAACTCGACGGCTGACTCTACTTTATTACGTGAACGAGAGCCACTCACAAGCAATTCTCCACCATCTATTGCCACAAACTGATTGTTATTATGACTATATCCACCGAAACCAAAAATTGCTTGCGCCTGCGCTATTTCAATATCAAAACGCTCGTATATATAAAAGGGTTGATTATAAACTGATTCATATATTTTGCCATCAACAATTTGGTAATACGTAACAACTTCGTTCCATTTTTCTCCTTCTTTATTCATCACCATAAATTTCATCCAAATGATACCGTCAAGCTCCAGTAGAAATTCTGCTGTCGAAAAATCCATACTTTCATACTTTTCAGATAACTCATCTACAGTACCTCCATATGCAGGGGATGCTACTAAATGTAGCGTTTCTGAATCCAGTGCATCAATTGCCTCGAAATACGTGTTAAAAAGTTCACCATGGTCCCCAAGTGCATTTTTTGTGGTAGCACTTAAAATCTCTGATTGGTTTGACCATAATGTAATTGCAAGAAGCAATGCAACGATTGAAACGATGCCTACCATTGCAAATATCGGAGTAGGCGTCCACTTTTTTCTCGGTTTAGCCATTTTCTGTGCAAGGTCCTTCGTCATCCAGGACTCTTCGCCAATCACTTCGTCAATACCCGTTTTCAATCGTTCCATCAAAGCCGTCCTCCTTAAGCACCAATTTAAGTTTTTTTCGCCCACGGGCAAGCCTTGTACGCACCGTAGCCGATGAACAATTTAGTAGCATACCAATTTCCTCTGACGAATAGTCTAAGTAATACGTAAGTACAATGACTTCACGATATTTCAGCGGTAATGAAAGAACGGCTTGTGCTAGTAAACGATTTTCTGATTTCGTCACGATATCTTGCTCAGGCGTTCGGCCAAATAAATGCTGAATTTTTTCGCCCATAGTCGTATTTTTATAATGCCAACTTCGCAAATAGTCGTAACTGCGATTGATCGTCATCCGATACAAATATGTACGATACGTGGCCTCTTCACGGAACAACGATTGCTTTTCAAATGCTTTTAGTAGCACATCTTGGACAATGTCTTCCGCAGCTTGCTTATTTTTCACATATGTATAAGCAAGTCTCAACAACTCATCACCATGATCATATATAAATTTTTCGAGTCGGGTCATATGGCAACTCCTTTTATTATTAAATGTTAGACGGAGCAAGAGGAATTTCTGCTTCAAAAATAAGTGAAAAGATCAAATGGGGTATACTTCGGAGATGTGGCGATATGTGAGTATTACTAAATGTGGAAGATGTATCGTAATATATGCAGTTTGATTCGAAATCTGCAATTCTACCTGTGATTCAATAACAGCTCATGTCATTTTAAATTATCTATTGGAGAATAACGTTATTTTATCAATCCTTCTGACAAGTAATTATTTGAAATTCTCATAGAACTATTATTATTAGATATTTAATTTTTTTCTCTTTCACTGATTTTTCCAATTGAACAAAACTTCCTTGTTAGTTTAAGTGAGCACTTTCACAAGCCTATATTTTTAACATAAATATCCAATAAAAATTTATATAGGGAAACCTCTTCTTCGCAGTCATTAACAATTATCAACCTCTTTCTTTAACAGAGCCTAAAAATAAAGGGATCGCAACTGCAATCCCTTTCTCACTATTCAATATTCTTATTGAAGTAAAATATTTAAGGTATTTGTACGTGCTCAAAGTGTTCGACTATAGGAAATGGCTCATAGTAAGGATGAAGTAATTTTCGCCACACTTGATATTCGGTTGATCCTCTAAAGTCTACAGTATGACTTTCTAAGGTTTCCCACCTTACTAGCAACAGATATTTCCCTTTCACCTCCATACAACGCTGTAATTCATGATTTATATACCCCTGCATAGTAGATATAATTTGAGATGCTTTGCGAAAGTCATCCTCATAGTTTTCTTCTTGTCCTGGTTTAACGTGAATCATTACAGCTTCTAATATCATGTGATCCCACCTTTTTTAATCTCATGTAATGCGTTCTATTTTCTTTAATAAACTACTTAAAGAAATTTGTGACATCGATTCTATTCGCTCATCAAAGTCCTCAAATTTCAAATTTTTCGTAACTGCATTTGGAACAATGATACAACGAATTCCTGCTTGCTTAGCCGCACTTAATCCATTTAAGGAATCTTCAAATACAACTGTTTCCTTTGAAGTTAAATCTAAATCTCTAAGTGTTTTGATGTATAATTCTGGATCTGGTTTAATATTTTTTACATCATCTTTAGTATTGATCACTTCAAAGTAATCTATTATGTTAAGTTGTTCCAAGTAGCTTTGAACCCACTGCTTTGAGGAGCTTGAAGCTAATGCTATCTTCAAGTTATATTGTTTGGCCTCCTCTAAATATTCTTTTACACCTTCTCTGAGCACTGGAGCTCTCATCATGCTTGTGTATCTTGCTGCTGCAAGCTCTTCTAACAATTCACATTCAACTGCATCACCTGCAATTTTTCGAAAGTAACTGTATAAAACATCATTTCCAGTGCCTATACATTCGGAATATCCTGCTAAATCTAAGTCTACTTGATAGCGCTCATAAAAAACCTCTCTGAATGCTTCATACCATATAGTTTCCGTATCCACTAGTAACCCATCAAAATCAAATATAACTGCTTTAATCATTTCCAATACTCCTATTCAATCAATTATTTTTTAAAAAAACTCGTAAAGTCCCCCATCAAAATAATCAAATTCTTCTTTTGATAATCTCAATAATGTATAACCTTTATAGAATGCATTTAACAATGACTTATCATATATAAAGGAGCGAATGGCAAGTGCCACATCATATCTGGGGTCGCCATAAGCTACTCCGGACAAATCTATAAACGTTTCGACAGAATTGTCTACGACTAAAACATTATCTATTGTACAATCTCCATGAATAAGCGTTTGAGGTATAGCTCTAGGTTTTTGTTCTAGGAGACTATCTAATAATTGCGGGTTTCCATCCACCTCATAGTGTTGTAAATTGTATGCAGCCTTTTTCAGTTGTATATCTAACCAACTTATCTGATGCTCCCATTCAGGTGGTAGAGAAGTTTCATGCAATTTTTTTAACTTTTCACCAAAGCTTTGAATGAGTTTCACTTGTTCCTCATTTGTTTTAACAGCTAACAATGCCTCTCTTAAAGGAACCCCTTCTTCCATACTCATGAGCAGGTAACTATTATCCTCTTCTTCCATATAATCGTAAAAAGTTGGTATAGGTAAGGAAGTATCAGTATTCAGTTCTTTCATAGCTTTCGCTTCCTCTAATAACCATGTCTTATACTGTGGTAAAGAGGAGCGTTTACAAACATATTTCCCTTGATCGGTATGAAGAAAAACTACTTCAGAAGTTGCTCCCTGCCTTGCTGGATAAGAAACATTTTGAATATTGCCGATGATTGTCTCAAATTGCTTGGGCAATGCTTTATGTATATACTCTTTCAATTTTTGCACCTCTTTTAAACTATTTCTTTTATATGGATATTCTTCATCCGCACCACATAATCCTTTTATATACAAATATTATGTAATAATTAGTTGTACATACAACTTAAAATGTCTACCCAAAAAGTTGAATTGCGACAATAATCATGTTAAAAGTTATATAAATTGTGACATTATTGTGAAATGTATGTTACATTCCGTGTTCCGACAATATTTGCAAATTCTATATTATACAATAAGCAGGTTGCTACATTACCTACTAGATATACACTCATGAAATGAAGCTAAATATACATTACGGAGGAAGAATTATTGTGAACAGTCATTTGCAACAAAAATTATTATTGCTACGAATTGAACAAAAGAAACAGGATATGTATAGAAAGGCAAAGAGTCTTGGATTTACTCATCCTATTGTTGTTACTTGCAGTCAAGAACTTGATGAACTACTAAATAGATACCAACGTAAAGTTTCTTGAATTGTATTATTTAGGTACCTAACTTAGTTATTTTTGATGCGATGAAACACACCGCAGCACGAAATGAAAAACCGATTTCTCCTTTTTAAGTGGGAAATCGGTTTTTTTTTGTTATTTTTTGGTGAAATATTTTTTCCCTACTGTTTCGACAATGGACGGTGCTAAAGCGTACAGTTTACTGGTGAAACTCATGTAAGAGGGAAGATCCACCTCTCTTACAGGTTTTTCAATTACTCGTTCAATAGAAGATACTACCTTGTCCGGAGCTAGAAGGTGTTTTCTCATGCTATTTCTATAATTACCCGTTTTATCTGCTAAATCGAGAAAGGGCGTATCTATAGGTCCAGGATTAATAGTCGTAACTACCACACCAAATTCCTTCAGTTCCATGCGGATAGCATTTGCAAATCCGATTATAGCATGTTTAGATGCCGCATACACAGATGCTTTAGGAGTTGCTACTTTACCTGCTTGAGATGCAACAAATATAAAGTGTCCACTCCCTCGAAGTTTCATCTTTTCTGCAAAGTATTTTGTTAACTTCATAGGAGCCAATACATTTACCTGCAACATTTTTTCCATTTCTCGTTCATCCATATCCAATAAATATGAAAAAGTACCAATACCAGCACAGTGAATTATGGTGTCGGGGGTCCCCACATCTTGAAAGAGCGAGTCAAATGATTGGTCAACCGTTAAGTCCGCTTCAATTGTATGAATTCCATTTTCAGCTAGATTTTTTAACACGCTGGAATTTCTTCCAGTAGCCCATACTTCATGTCCAGCTTCGTGTAGATTATTAGCTAGCATTAGTCCAACTCCACTTGTAGCACCAGTTATTAAGATTTTTTTAGCTTTGTTCATATAGCAAAATTCCTTTATCGTTTCGGTTAACAGTTATAAGTTTTTCCTCGATTAAATAATCTATTTGTCCAATCGTCTCGGAAAGCGTTAAACCCAGTTCTTTTTCATATACCTTAGGAAAAAGTTGTTTCGTCAATTCAAAAATGGTTTTTTCACCAGCACTCATCATATCTAGTACTTTAAGTGCTCGTTCTTTTTGTTTTTCGAGTCTATATGCTACAAGCTCCTGAATATTATATACTTCGTTACCATGACCGCTATATACCTTTTCGATTGGTAGCTGTTGAATTTTTTTCAGCGAGGCATTATATTGTAACATCGATTTTGGACGCTCATCATTTGCATTTAATGGTGGCTCAATTAAAGGATTAGACGAAATTTTCTCGAGAATAAGATCTCCACCTATAAGCACTTTTGTACGTTCAGACCAAAATGCTAAATGACTCTGAGCATGGCCTAACGTTTCCAGCACTTCAATATCTGGATGTCCGGGCAAAATATCTCCCTCATACAAATATGTATCAATTGAACGGCTTCCTAAGAGATTTAATGGCCTCCTCATCTTCTCGACCCATTTAAAATATTCCTCTGGAACTCCTTCTTCTTTTAAGCATTGTAGATAAAAATGATCATGATATTGTAAAAATTCTTCATCTCTCGTCATCCATACTTGGTTGTATTCATGACCTAAAATAGTTGCTTTTTCAAAAGCATCTGTCCATCCCGCATGATCCGGGTGATGATGTGTTAAAACAACCTGTTCAATATCGGCCAGTTCATAGCCTGCCTCTTTAATCCCATGTGTTAATGCTATTAATGCTTCTTCTGTTTTTGGTCCAGCGTCAATTAGGGTTAAAACATCCCCTTTAACTAAATATGCGTTTACATCCCCTACCGCAAAAGGTGTAGGAATTATTATTTTATGTATCATCAGAATTCTCCTTAATGAATAGTCATTCATTACATTGTACCTTTATTTGTACAAGTCGTCACGAAAATATGGTTGACTTTGTAAGAGAAGATGCATATAATTTCATTAATTCAGAATATAAAAGCTAAGATGAAGATTAGTACATATATGATGGAGTTAAGAGAGTGAAATGTCTGCTGAAAATTTCACCTCCCGCTCGTATATAGAACCTACTTCGGAGCTACTATGTAAACATGGTCGTACCTTCTCGATACGAAGGATTAAGTTGTGCTGAGTATTTTACAGCAAATTTAGGTGGTACCGCGGAAAACAAGTGTTTTCGTCCTTATTATATATGGGACGAGAGCGCTTTTTTATTTTGCCTATTGCGTAACATTCAAAGGAAAACAGGTTCTACAAAAGGGAGGAAATTATATGACGAAGATTGTATTTGTTGGTGCGGGGGCAATGGCAGAAGCCATTATAAATGGTTTAACAAAAAGTAATAAAATTTCACCGACATCCATTCACGTCACGAATAAATCAGATGTAAACCAACTTAACTATTTAAAACAGACGTACAATGTACAGATCTTATGTGAACAGAAAGAAGCGTTAACTAAAGCTAATATTGTTTTTTTAGCGATGAAACCAAAAGATGCCCAGGAGGCATTAACTAGTCTGGCGCCATATCTCAACAAAGATGCAACGATTATTTCAGTTATTGCTGGGATTAATATTCAAACCATTATAAATGCTTTAGGTAATAGACCAGTTGCACGAGTTATGCCTAATACTTCAGCAGCAGTTGGAATGAGTGCATCTGCTTTATGCTGGAACGAGCTTATAACGGATGAATCTAAATTACTAATAATCGATTTGTTAGAGTCTATTGGTTCGGTAAAAGTCGTAGAAGAGGACGATTTACATGTTGTCACTGCACTTTCTGGTAGTGGTCCAGCTTACTTCTATTACTTTGCTGAACAGTTTGAGTCTGCTGCTGTTCAGCATGGCTTAGATTCAGGCGATGCTCGTCAATTATTTATACAAACAATGGAAGGTGCTGCACAAATGCTCAAAAAAGGTGATGTAGAACCAAGTGAACTACGCAGAAGAGTGACAAGTCCAGGTGGAACGACAGAAGCTGGTCTGGAACAGCTAATGGAGCACAAAGTGAGTGAAGCTATATTTGCTTGTATCCATGCTGCAGAAAACAGATCTCGAGAGATCGGGAAAATATTCGAAACGTAATATACAGGTATAAAGGATGTCGATAACATGGATAATTCATATTTTGTTGGTTGGGGTACTTTAGCTTTTATCAATGCAGGTATTGCCCAAGGTAAAAATAGAAGTGGACTAAACTGGTTCATCTTGTCCTTAATAATTGGACCTATCGCTACAGTAAGTTTAGTTATAATAGAGAAAAAAAGAGATCCTAGTGAATAATTCACATTCGGATTCTCTTTTATTATTTGCATTTAGTTAATAAACCATTTACGAAACTATATTCAGCAAGGTCTTCAGCAATATAGATTGGAAAAGGATAATGTTTCACTTGAGTAAGCATATTGCTTAAGTCAGAGGACAGGAATCTTGCACTAATATGATTTACGACTAAATTTTTAGCGTACGCATTCTGACAAACCTCTGCAGCATCAACTATCGTGGAATGACCATAAAGCCTTGCAAGCTCAGCGGTTTCAATGTCGAAAGTTCCTTCATGAACGACAATGTCTGCTTTCTCACTTAACTGTATCGAGTTTTCACAATACTTTGTGTCTCCTAATATTGTGACTTTAAAACCTTCTCTTACTTCTCCTGTTACTTCCTCACTTTTGACTATAGTCCCATTGGAAAGTACTACATCATTTCCCTCTTTTAATTGTCTTAACAATGGACCTCTTGGAACTCCCAAAGCATCTGTTTTCTCTATATAAAGCTCTGGAGCAAGCGCTTTTTGTTTAACAGAATACCCATAGCAAGGCATTACATGTTCGAGTAGTTTAGCTTCTACAATAAATTGCTCGTCTTCGAAAACAGTACCCTCTTCTATTTCAATTATGGTAAGCGGATACTTTACATGCGTTTTAGATACAGCAAGCGTTACGTCAATCCAATTCTTTAACCCTGTAGGTCCATAGATTGTAAGTGGCTCGTCGCCACCCAAAAAAGAACGAGATCCAAGCAAACCAGGAAGCCCATATATATGATCTCCATGTAAATGTGTAATAAATAATTTTTCGAGTTTACGAGGTTTTAGTGTCGTATGCAAAATTTGGTGCTGAGTGGCTTCTCCACAATCGAACATCCAAAAAGTACCTCTCTCCTCTAGTAGTTTCAAAACAGTAGATGTCGTATTACGCTGTTTTGACGGCATTCCTGCTCCAGTTCCTAAAAATAATAATTGCATATTTGCTCACTTCCTTAACTATTTTGGACATATTCTAAATTATAGATTATAGATTTATTTTGTTGTGAAAACATCTTAAAATTGACCATTTTTAAGTTTTACTTGTCTACTATAAATGATTAGATTTACTTACGACTAATATTAGATGTACAGGATCATTAAGTAATTTATATAGTTAGTCTACCTCTAAATTGCATGTATGTAAAAAGCAAAACTGCAAACAATAACTAAACAACTAAAAGGGGCGTCCAAAGCTTATGAAATTAGAGACATTGATAAAGCCATTAGGCATTCACATAAGTCAAGAAGACGAGTCCGTTGAAATACAAGGCTTGGCTTTTAATTCTTCTGAAGTAGAGAAAAATTTTATATTTGTTGCGATACCGGGAGCTCAGACAGATGGACATATGTATATCGAAGATGCAATTTTAAATGGGGCATGTGTAGTCATTGGCGAAGAAAATCTTACCTCAGTTGGAGTTCCCTATATTCGAGTGCCCGATGCACGGAAAACACTCGGATTAGTAGCTCAAATCTTTTATGGTAATCCAACTCAACATAAAATTATGATTGGAATTACTGGTACAAATGGAAAAACAACTACATCCTTTATGCTTAAACATATTTTGGAATCAGTAGGAATATCATGTGCATTATTCGGTAGTGTTTCGACAATTATAAATGGAGTTGAACAGGAGTCCTACCACACAACTACGGATGCAGTTACCCTAAACAAGCTATTAGCTACTTGTCATGACCGAGTTGTCATTATGGAAGTTTCCTCCCACGGTTTGGTCCAATCTCGCGTCGAGGGTCTTCGATTTGATGTTTGTATTTTTACGAATTTAGAACATGAGCATTTAGACTATCATAAAACAATGGAATCCTATTTCGAAGCGAAGCAATCTCTATTTGAATATTTAAAACCAAACGGAATTGCTGTTATTAATTCTAATACTTCCTGGGGTGAACGTCTTTGTGCTTTCGTAAACACTTTAAACAAAGAAGTTATCAAAATAAATGGGACAAATCCCACATACATGGTGAATGACGAAGAACTGATATCCCTTGACGCTCCAATACAGTCATATTCGCTTAAGAGTCGGATGAAAGGTAAACATAACTTAGAAAATGCTTCGCTTGCTTTTTCAACTGCAATCTCGCTAAATATAGACCCGTTAAATATTGAGCGTGCGTTAGAAAGTTTTGGTGGAGTACCTGGTAGATTTGAGCTATTTGAACATCCAGCTGGGGCAACATGCATTGTAGATTATGCCCACACAACAAATGCCTTTTCTCATATCTTAGAAGCTGCTCGTTTATATAACCCCCAAAGAATTATACATATTTTTGGGTTTAGGGGAGATAGAGACGTACAAAAAAGAAAAAGTATGGTAGAAGTCTCTTTGGAGAAATCTGAAACATGTATTTTAACTTTTGATGATTTGAATGGAGTACCTTCAGAACAGATGATTCGAGATTTGAACGAATTAGATCCGATGAATAGATGTATTATTATTCCCGATCGTACTTTAGCAATACAGTATGCTTGGGAAAAAGCTCAAAATAATGACCTTATCGTAATTACCGGGAAAGGCATTGAAAATTATCAGAATAGCTTCAGCTTACCTACTGCTTCAGACATTCACACCTTGCATTATTTGAACGATTCATTGGCTATTCAAAATGAGCATTATCAATCATTATGATCATCTAAGAAGTCTTTGCTGAAACTTGTTTTAGATTCCAGTGAAGGCTTCTTTTTTACTTTCATTCCACGCTTAATACTATCTTCCCCAAACTTACCTTGCAGTTGCTCCACAAGTTTTAAAATTGGCTCTTCTTTAGCATGTTCTTCAAAGTTAAAAATAGAAAGCTGCTCTACAGATTCTCCCTTATCGTATACATTGTTTACAGTAACTCCTAGTAGACGAATAGGATCTCCATTCCAAGAAGCATTGAATAGTTCTAATGCCAATTGGTATATTTCTTGTTCCTTGTATAAGCGACTAGTTAATGTCTTACTTTTCGTTTTGTTTTTCCAATTAGCATCCCGTATATGTATTGTAATAGAACGTCCAGCTAGATTTTTGGCATCAAGTCTCGCAGCCACTTTTTTCGATAATCGTACAAATACCTTCTCCAGTTCTTCTATATTCGATTCATCATAAGGTAATGTTGTTGAATTCCCTACACTCTTCGTATCATATATAGATTCAGGATCTACTGCCCTGTTATCAATACCATTTGCACGATTTAGTAGTCGAACACCATTTTTTCCGAGTTTTTCTTTTAGTAAATTAGGATTTGCATTAGCTAAATCTCCGATCGATTTAATACCAATCGATTCTAATTTTCTAGCAGTACTCTCCCCTATTCCATGCATATCTATTACCGGTAGGGGCCATAGGATTTCATTTACCTGTCTTTTTCGCAAAACAGTTATACCCATCGGTTTTTTTATATTGGATGCAGTTTTAGCAAGAAATTTGTTAGGAGCAATTCCGATTGAACTAGGTAAATCCAGTTCACGTAATATGCGATCCTGAATAGATTTGGCAAAGCCGATTGCATCATTGTTCATATCCAATTCTGTTACATCCATATACCCTTCATCGATTGATACTGGTTCTACTAAGTGTGTGTAGGATCTTAATATCTCGAACATGGCTTTTGAAGCGATTCGGTAAATTTCAAAATTAGGAGGTAACAAAATTAGTTCTGGACATTTTCGTTTTGCCTCCCAAACGGACATTGTAGTATATACACCTTTTGCCCTTGCCTCATAGGAGCATGTAACAAGTATGCCACGTCTTTCTTTAGGATTACCAGCTATAGCAATAGCCTTTCCTTTTAAAGAGGGGTCATGTGCTTGCTCAACAGAAGCATAAAAGCTATTCATATCTAGGTGAAAGATAATTCTATGTTTTCCGGACAAGTTAGCACCCCTCCTTCCTTTTTTCTTGCATTAATGAATAAATTTCATTGCTGAACTTTAAATAAATTCTTCATTTGCTCTACACACCAGATTTAAGTATAGAAACTAATATACTCTTTAAGGAATGAAGTGTAGAGCGCCGACTTCGGCGGGAAAGCGTCCGTCCGAAACGAAAATTAGAAGTTAGAGGACTCTTCAATCCTCAAAACCCTTAAAACACTGGATTAAATTTTACACTTATACTCTCAAAAAAGGTAGCTATATAAGCTACCTCCCCGAATACAGCATGAAATTATTTAGTAACTGTTACTTCTTTTTTTACTTCTTCTACATACGTTTGAATATCATTAAAACCTTCTAAGGAGCTTACCAAAATAGAAGCATCCACGATTGTAATCATTCGATTCTCTAAGTTAGCAACTGCTGTGAAATAACGTGTTTTCGTATAATTCACCAAACCAATTTGCTTTAGATTTTCTTGCTCAATATCTAAAATCTCTTTCGCTTCTTTCACAAGAAGTCCAACCGTCATATTTTCAGTATGCATCGTAACTACTCTTGCTAGTTCCTGATCGACACCACTGCGATTATACAAAATTTGTTCAAAATCAATAATCGGCACTAGCTCTCCACGAATCTTCATCAAACCTATTAAATAATTTGGTAAGTGTGGAATCGGGTTTACCTGTTCTAACTTTTCAATGGAAACTACATGTTCTATGGATACTGCATAATCTTCATTTCCACATTGAAATACTACTACCTTTTCATTGCTCAACGAAGTCACCTCCTATTTCATTCTGCCGCTACTAGAACGATCTCTACTATTAAATCGGCTAATTTCTCTAATTCTTCAATAGGCATGCGTTCATTTGTTGTATGAATTTCTTCATAACCCACAGACAAGATAACTGTAGGAATCCCAAATCCAGCAATTACATTGGCATCACTACCGCCACCACTAGTTTTAATCTCTGCAGTTCTTCCAATTCGTTCTACTGCACGTTTAGCAACCTGTACAACTGCATGTTCTTCTTCAAAATGAAATCCTGGATACATTAATTGCGTTTCTGTCACTGCTTTACCACCAAATTTTTCAGCAGTTTCAACGAATGTTGCTACCATATGTGCAACTTGGGCATCTAGTTTTTCTTTATTGATCGAGCGAGCCTCAGAAAGTATATGCACTTCATCACAGACGATATTAGTTGCTTGTCCACCTTCAAATCGACCAATATTAGCCGTAGTTTCGGCATCTAATCTACCTAATTTCATCGCAGAAATCGCCTTAGCAGCTAAAGTAATCGCAGAAATACCTTTTTCGGGAGCGACTCCTGCATGCGCAGTTTTTCCAGTAATGGTTGTCCATAGCTTAGATTGGAATGGAGCAGCCGTTACAATTCCACCAACCGTTCCATCGCTATCTATCGCATAGCCATATTTTGCAGTTAGTAAAGAAGCATCTAATTCTTTGGCTCCTACTAATCCACTTTCTTCTCCAGCCGTAATAACGACTTGAATATCGCCGTGTTTAATAGATTGTTCTTTCAAGCGGCGAATAGCTTCAAAAAGAGCAGCGATTCCAGCTTTGTCATCAGCACCTAAAATTGTTGTGCCATCAGAATATATATAACCATCTTCTTTAATAATGGGTTTAATGCCTTTTCCAGGTACAACAGTATCCATATGGACTGTAAAGTATATTGGATCTACATTTGCATTTGAACCCTTTAATGTTGCGATTAAATTGCCAGCTCCGTGTCCTGTTTTAGAAGCAGAATCGTCTTCCACAACAGTAAATCCAAGCTGCTCTAATTTGTCTTTTAAAATTGGTGCAATTACTTCTTCATGCTTTGTTTCTGAATCTATTTGAACTAATTCTAAAAATTCCTCAACTAATCGACTCATTGAAAAGTCTCCTTTTTATAATGGAATATTACCATGTTTTTTGTTTGGTCTAGTTTCTTTTTTATTACGCATCATCTCTAAAGATTGAATAAGTTTAATACGAGTTTCTCTTGGATCAATTACGTCATCTACCATTCCCATTGAAGCGGCTACGTATGGATTCGCAAATTTCTCACGGTACTCTTCAATTTTTTCTGCACGAACTGCTTCTGGATCTTCACTTTGGGCAATTTCACGGGCGAAAATGATATTAGCAGCGCCGTTTGGTCCCATTACAGCTATCTCTGCATTTGGCCATGCGAATACCACATCTGCTCCAATTGACTTGGAATTCAACGCAACATAAGCGCCGCCGTATGCTTTTCGTAAAATAACGGTTATTTTAGGAACGGTTGCTTCAGAATAAGCAAATAAGATTTTGGCACCGTGGCGAATAATTCCACCATGTTCTTGTTTAATACCTGGGAAGAATCCAGTAACATCTTCAAATGTAATGATTGGAATATTGAAGGCATCACAAAAACGTATAAATCGAGCTGCTTTGTCCGAAGAATCTATATCTAAACCTCCAGCCATTACTTTTGGTTGGTTACAAACTAAACCAACTACCTCTCCTTTAATACGTGCAAGACCAATCACGATATTTTTAGCGAATTCTTTTTGTACTTCTAAGAAAGAACCTGTATCCACTACTTGATCAATAACTTTTCGGATATCGTATGGGCGAATAGCTTCATAAGGTACGACATCTGCTAAGTCAGGACGATTATCATCCTCTTCTGGTACATCAGCAATAGTAGGTTTTTCTTCAAAGCTTTGTGGTAAATAACTTAAAAGTAATCGAACGCTTTCTAATACTTCCTCTTCAGTTTTCCCACGGAAATGTGCATTTCCACTAATTGTGTTATGTACTTTTGAACCACCAAGATCTTCTGCAGAAATCTTCTCCCCGGTAACAGTTTCAATTACCTTCGGACCTGTGATAAACATTTGGCTCGTTTCATCCGTCATAAACACAAAGTCAGTTATAGCTGGCGAATACACTGCGCCACCAGCACATGGTCCTAAAATGACAGAGATTTGAGGAATAACTCCCGAGTAAATAGCATTACGATAAAAAATTTGACCATATCCATCCAGTGATACAACACCTTCTTGAATACGAGCACCACCAGAGTCATTTAACCCTATGAAAGGTGCTCCGTTTTTAGCTGCTAAATCCATGACGTTTGCAATTTTGAGTGCATGCATTTCTCCTAAAGCTCCGCCAAAGACAGTGAAATCTTGTGAAAACAGATAAATGGGACGACCATTTACTTTCCCATACCCAGTAACTACTCCATCACCTGGGCCCTCTTGCTTATCCATACCAAAGTCTACTGTACGATGTTTGATAAAAGGACTTAACTCTACAAATGAATCTTTATCTACTAATAATTCAATTCGTTCCCGGGCAGTCAGCTTCCCTTTTTCATGCTGTTTCTCAATACGTTCATCTCCGCCACCAAGTTCGATTTTACGTTTGCGATCATATAAATCATTGATTTTTTCATAAATATCCATATTATTTCTCTCCCCCGGTTTTATCGACTAATTCGTAAAGCACTCCACGAGATGCTTTTGGATGTATAAATGCTACCTGAGCACCATGAGCACCTGCTTTTGGAGTTTCCTGTATAAGTCGGACGCCCTTTTCTTTCAGCTCGTCCAAACGCTGTTGTATACTAGTAACTCCAAAAGCTATATGATGAATACCTTCACCCTTTTTTTCAATATACGAATGAATCGTACTTGTTTCATCGATTGGTTGAAGTAATTCTAAATGGACATTCCCGCTATCGATAAACGCTACACGAACTTTTTCTGATGGAACATCTTCAATATGTAATAGTTTTAATCCCAATGTATCTATGTAATAAGGAAGAGAGTCTTCAATACTTTTAACAGCAATCCCGATATGATCAATTTTCTCCATTTTTACACCCCTCTATTAAATAACTATAAAATAATACTATTGATATTCGTTGCAGTCCGAAGTCGAGCCCGTGTCATTATGACCCTTTTCTCGAATTGACTGCATACGGCAGAAAGTATTCCTACTTTTTAAAGTATACTCCTTTGGGGTCCCGACTTTCTCACTAGACCCACCGAAGTTGCCAACCTTCACTTCTATCAAAAAATGTGTAGTAATAAACTGATAGATTTTGCAAAATTATATTGTCACATTCCGCATGCAGATAATAACAACATTAGAACGTATTTCTATGCAAAGATTCTATCTATGAAAAAGGCTATCTACAATGAGCTGATGGAATCTCTCATGATAATGACTGTCCCTAATATTCCAATATCAAGTGATTACAGAAAATTTAAAATAACCCTTTTTCTATTGTACCTATTTCAAAAAAAAATCTCTACCTCTTGTGCATTTTTATGTTTTTGTTAAAATAAAGGTACAAGCTAAAGGAGAGAAATTATGCGCAACCAAACTTTTCGTAAAATTATTGTGTATTTAATGATTTTTGTAATGGTAATGTCTACATTACTATTCGGTCTAAGCTTCATCCTTTAATGTCAAAACCTGTTTCTATCGTGTCCAAAGGACTTTGAACAGGCGTTTGCCATTCTATTACCAAGTGAATTTTAGGGATGCTGGTTGGTTGTGACGATGTCATAACCAACCAGCATCTCTTTTTCTTGCAAAATCTTATGATGTTTACCTGTTCATCGCCATAATATATTAAAAAAGTTCAATTTATGGATCTTTGAGAAATGATAAAAACCAGCGAATGCATTTAGATGCTTCCGCTGGTTTTTATTATTTAAACTTCTTCGCAGTATTCTTCAAATAATTCTTGAAGATGTGTAATGACAGAAGTAGGTGCATGACCTTCTATTTCGTGACGACCGATTTCTGCTACAGGTTGTCCGTCTTTTAACAGAACAAATGATGGAGAAGAAGGCAAGTGATCATCTCCGAATAGATTACGCGCTTGTTGAGTAGCCAATTTGTCTTGACCAGCAAAAACAGTTACTAAATGGTCTGGACGTTTATCATAATGTACAGAGTTTGCCGCAGCAGGGCGTGCAATTCCTCCAGCACATCCACATACAGAGTTTACCATTACTAAAGTTGTTCCTTGACGAGCAAATGCTGCATCTACTGCTTCAGGTGTTTCAAGTTGCTCATAACCTGCTGCGTCCATTTCTCCACGAGCTTGTACTAGTATATCATTCATATATAAATTGAAATCCATATTCATTTATGCCACTCTCCTTTTTTTACTATGTTAATCTTATCAGATTATCCGTTTGGATTCGAGGAAAATAGATCGTCAACCGCTTGGGAAACTGTTATTTTTTCATCTCGCACTAAACTTTCTAAAGTTGCCATAGATTGCTTTTTAACAGTGGATGAAAAAAAGTCGTCGTATAATCGATCCACAATCATCGTTTTAAACCATTCAATTGTTTGTTCTTTTCTTCTATGTTGCCAAACCGACTTTTCTTTCATCACTTGCTGGAAGTGTAGTATATTTTCCCATACTACATCTAATCCAATTTTATATAGCGAAGATACTGCAAGTGCTGGAGTTTGCCAATAAGGTGAAGACGGTGCTAAAAAATGGAGAATTTGTTTGTACTCCGCAACCGTTTTTTTAGCTAGCTTTTCATTGGATCCATCTGCTTTGTGGACAATAATAGCATCCGCAAGCTCCATGATTCCTTTTTTCATCCCCTGCAATTCATCTCCGGCACCTGTAAGCGCTAATAACAAAAAGAAATCAACCATACCCCTTACTATTGTCTCACTTTGACCGACTCCAACCGTTTCCACTAAAATGACATCGTATCCAGCAGCCTCGCAGAGAAGCATTGTCTCTCGAGATTTTTTATGCACGCCACCAAGTGTCCCAGCAGTAGGCGAAGGTCTGATAAACGCATTCGGATGCTTAGCAAGCTCTTCCATTCTCGTTTTATCTCCGAGAATACTGCCTCCAGTCAAAGATGAACTAGGATCGATGGCTAATACCGCAACTTTATATCCTTGATCACAAAGCATTTTACCAAATGCCTCGATAAATGTACTTTTTCCTACTCCAGGCACCCCTGTTATTCCAATACGTATACTATTGCCAGTATACGGAAGTAAGTTTTTTAGTAATTGCTGTCCAATTTGCTGTTGATCATTTACTGTACTCTCAATATACGTTATAGCTTTAGCTAAATGCAGCCTGGAGCCACTTTGAATTTGTCGGATATATTCCTCTTCATTAATTTGAAGAGGCTTTCTTTTAGAAAACTTTTTAATAGAAGCTTTCCCCACCCCATCATGTTGCGATTTAATGCCATTCATCACATGCATAGAAGATTCGTTATTATTATCCGTTTTTGACATTAACCTTCCACTTCCTCGTAGCCAAGACGCTTGTATATCTCTTCGATCACTTTTTGTGCAGCAACCGGAATAACTGTTCCTGGTCCGAAAATAGCGGAGGCACCATTTTCACGTAGAAAAGCATAATCCTGAGCTGGAATTACACCACCAACAACAATTAGTATATCCTCTCTACCAAGCTTAGCCAATTCCTCTTTCAATGAAGGAACTAATGTCATATGACCAGCAGCTAAAGAACTTACACCAACAACGTGGACATCATTTTCGACTGCTTGCAGTGCAGTTTCTGCAGGTGTTTGAAATAGCGGGCTAATATCTACGTCAAATCCTAAATCAGCAAATGCAGTTGCAATAACCTTAGCTCCACGATCATGTCCGTCTTGACCCATTTTGGCGATTAAAATACGTGGACGACGGCCTTCATTTTCACGGAAGTCTTCTGCCATTTGTTTTACTGCATTAATCTCTTCTGCATCATTAAAGTTAGCGCTATATATACCACTCACTGAACGGATCACCGCCTTATGTCTTCCAGCCACTACTTCAATAGCATCGGATATTTCTCCAATAGTAGCACGTTCTCTAGCCGCTATAACAGCAGCTTCTAACAGATTGGTTTCCCCATTTTTTGCGGCTTCTGTTAAATCTGCTAATGCTTTTTGAACTGCTTTTTCATTACGGTTTGCTTTGACTTTGTCTAAGCGCTCCATTTGTTTTTGACGAACGACTGTATTATCTATATTTAAAATATCTATTGCATCTTCTTGTTCCAAACGATATTTGTTAACCCCAATGATTATTTCTTTCGAAGAGTCGATTTGCGCTTGTTTTTTGGCTGCTGCTTCTTCTATTTTCATCTTAGGCAAGCCTGTTTCAATCGCTTTTGCCATACCGCCTAACTCTTCAATTTCTTCTATCAAAGTCCAAGCTTTTTCCATTAATTCATTTGTTAATGTTTCAACGTAATAGGACCCGCCCCATGGATCGATTACTTTCGTCATATTCGTTTCTTCCTGGAGGAATAATTGAGTATTTCGAGCAATTCGGGCAGAGAAATCCGTTGGCAATGCTATCGCTTCATCTAGAGCATTTGTATGAAGTGACTGCGTGTGACCCATTGCAGCAGCATTAGCTTCTACTAAAGTTCTTGTCACATTATTGAATGGATCTTGTTCTGTTAAGCTCCAACCAGATGTTTGTGAGTGCGTACGAAGAGCAAGAGATTTAGGGTTTTTTGGATCAAAGCTTTGCATCATTTGTGCCCATATTCTACGAGCTGCACGCATTTTCGCTATTTCCATGAAATAATTCATGCCGATTGCCCAGAAGAACGAAAGTCTAGGTGCAAAGGCATCAATATCTATTCCAGCTTCTAGACCTGTTCGCACATATTCTAATCCATCGGCCAATGTATAGGCTAATTCTATATCCGCAGTAGCCCCAGCTTCTTGCATATGGTAGCCAGATATAGAGATAGAGTTAAACTTAGGCATTCTTTTAGCAGTATAAGCAAATATGTCCGCGATAATTTTCATCGACATTTCTGGAGTATATATATACGTATTACGCACCATATATTCTTTTAATATGTCATTTTGTATCGTCCCGGCTAACTGATCCGGAGTTACTCCTTGTTCTTCTGCAGTCACAATATAGAAAGCTAAAATTGGGAGAACTGCTCCGTTCATCGTCATCGACACAGACATTTTATCCAACGGAATCCCATCAAATAAAATTTTCATATCTTCCACCGAATCTATGGCTACTCCTGCTTTCCCAACATCCCCTGTAACACGTTCATGATCGGAGTCATAGCCGCGATGCGTTGCTAAATCGAATGCAACGGACAGGCCTTTTTGACCCATAGCCAAGTTTCTTCTATAGAAAGCGTTACTTTCTTCTGCTGTTGAAAATCCAGCATATTGGCGGACCGTCCAAGGCTTTGTCACATACATCGTCGGATAAGGTCCTCTAGTGTTTGGAGCAATCCCAGGTAAGTCATTTACATGCGGTAAGGTAGATGAATCTTCTCGATTGTATAAGGACTTTAAATGAATTCCTTCATTCGTTAAAAAGGATTCAGTTGCACTAGGTGTTGCGTTACTTTCTTTTTGTAACACCTGTTCAATAGATACTTTATCGTAATTAGGCATGGTCATTTGAATCCTCCTTTTTTGCAAGTGCTAACAGTTCAAAGCCTTTTTCAAAAAGAGATTGCCCTGCAAAAATTCTACCGTTTAATCCAGCTTCCAGCCAATCAACATACTCTTCAAACTGACCTGCAACATCTAGTGGAATCGATATATTTTCATTTAGGATAGCTGGAACTAATCCAGCTGACTGCTCATCGTTTCCAACAAAGACCCCGTAGTCTATTTCATTTTCGTCAATCCATTTTTGCATCTCAAACGGCTTTAAGTTCTCGGGTGCAACTATTGATTTCAAACCAATAGAAGTTAAATACCCACTTACGAAATCCATACGAGCTTTGTACTCTTTTAAAAGGCCATATGGAAAAATAGCAGTTTTTAAGGGATTGCTCAAAAATGCTTGTCTCAATTGTTCAAATGGTTCTGCTAATCGTTTATAGCCTGTATCATTCAGCTTGAATATTAAAGAATCATCTGGGTTAGCGTACACATTAGTCCCGATTAAAGATTTTTTGCGAGTAGCAAGTGCTTCCAACTGTTCTTCCCATTTGGACTCTGCTCTTTCTTGCAGTTTAACCGTTGCTAATTCGAATGACTTTTCTTTTATCAACTCCAAGAATAATGCCCATGCTTTTTCAACTAATTGTTTCGTCAGTGTCTCAATATAATAAGAGCCACCTGAAGCGTCCATCACTCGTTGAATATGTGTCTCTTCCTTTAATACTAACTGCATATTCCGTGCAATTCTCTTAGATGTTGGATTTGCACTTGTTAATATGTCATGTGGAAAGCTTGTTACACTGTCCGCTCCTCCAAGTACTGCCGCAAGCGTACTATTTGCTGCTCGTAAAATATTCACAGTTGCATCAAGAGCTGAGAATGATCTCAAGGAAGTTTCAGCATGGACAGGTATAGCATTAATATTCTCCTGTCCATGTGCTTCTCCAAATGCTTTCCAAAGTACTCTAAATGAACGGATTTTCGCAATTTCCATAAAGAAATTAGTGTCCACAGAAAATTGAGCGAATGCTTTTTCTGCGATTTTCTCTATACTATTTTTTTGAGTCATATAATCTGCCTGTAGTAAGACACTCACTAACTCACTAACAGCGTCTCCTCCTGCTTGGTGAATAGCTGTCCCATCCAAGTAAACTGTTCTTGTATGAGGCATATCCGTATCTCTAGATCCTTTAACAGCACCTTTGATTGTTTTGAAACTATGTATGAATGTTGGATCATGAGATATATCAAGCAGTACTGGATGTAGCTCAACCAAAGCAGATAATTCTTCCAATTGGGATTTAGTCCACTGATGATGAGCCTCTAGCTTGTAATGTATTATGTTATTTCCTTTTGCTAAGGAATCTTGTAAATCTATTAATATCTCTTCACTGGTATTCCCCGTCGCCTGCTGTGCAATGAGCCAATCAGCAGTTTGTTTAGCGCTTCGTATAGAATTTGTTTGTTGTATAGACATATTTTCCATATCGGCTAATGAATAAAGCGGTTTCAAAATAATTTCCTCTAAAGTCTTGGTAGAAAGAGATTCTAATGATTTACCCTTAAGTGATTTAACGGCAACTTGCTCCCACTCGGAAAGTGTTGCTTCTTTAAATTCCGTTTGTTTCATATCTTGTATAGTCATAAAATCGCTTTCGCTTCCCCCTCTGGTATTACTTTAACCTAATGATATTTTACCTCAGAAGAGTGTTGGATGAAAGAGCTATTGTATATCAACATTAAATACATTGTTTAAAATGCGCTAATGCTTAAATTTTTTAGACTATATTCATTATTTCGTGAATTTAAATTTAAATCACTATTTTATATGGTAAAATGGAAAAATCTTAATAGAATTGGGGAATGAGAATGGTCACATTTGATAAGCCAGAAGTAGAACAATTTTTTCAGACTTTAGCGGTGGAAAACTTCACTGTCAGTCCTGATGAAAAGCAATTAGTAATTAGTTCAAATCTGAATGGTCACTTTAATATTTGGGGAATGGATTTACCAAGCCAATTCCCGTATCCACTCACATTTAATAATCAGAGTGTAGATTTCTTAACATACGCTAAAACTGGTGAATTTATGGTGGCTGGTTTTGATACAGATGGAGATGAGAATACACAAATTTACGCCCTTTCGCCTCAAGGTGGAAAACTTATTTCACTTCGTAGTAATGAAGGCGAACGACATTTCTTCAACTACTTGACGACAGATGGAAAACGTCTTTATTATTCAACAACAACAGGAAATGCTTCCTTCCTTAATAGTCATCTATACGATATAGAAACCGGAGAAGATAAAGTTTTATTGGAGGGAACAATTGCTCCTACTTCTATAGAGGCTGTTTCTCCAGCTGAAAAAACTTTTGTTTCAAGTAAACAATTTGGAAATACATACTCTCTAGCCTATGTTCATATTGGTAATGAGACTTTCCTTATGACGCCTGAGACGAAAGAGCAGCACACAGTATCAGAAGCACTTTACACTTCAGAAACAGAAATCTACTTTTTAACAAATTATAATTCTGATTTAACCTATTTAGCGAAGTTCGACTTAGAAGCGAAGGAATTCAAGAAAGTCTTAGAAATAGAGAAAGAGGATTTTTCTAGTATCCATTTTTCTAAGAAAACAGCGAGCCTCTATCTAGTTGGATCTTATGGAGTAGAAGACCGGCTTTATGAATTCCATTTAACAAATGAGACACTTAAAGAAGTCAAAGCACCGACTAGTGTCGTAGAAAAAGTAGTCATTATGCCATCAGGTAATCTATATATCCAAGGAAGAACTTCCACAAGACCAAACAATGTCTTTGTATCGAAAGATAACGGCGAATCATGGGAAGAGTTAACTCGTTTTCGAATTCCAGGGGTTCCAGAGGAGATACTAGTAGAACCTACTATTTTAACTTACCCTTCTTTTGATGGTCTAGAAATCGAGGCCCTACTTTTCCAAGCAAAAGAAGAGTATTCCAATGGCCATGTTATTCTGTGGCCACATGGGGGTCCTCAATCCCTGGAGAGAAAATGGTTTCGTTCCATGTTCCAATTCCTTCTAAACAGAGGGTATTCCATTTTCGCACCAAACTTTCGTGGCTCTTCTAACTACGGCTTGAAGTTCATGAAAATGGTAGAAGGTGATTGGGGACATGGACCCCGCCTGGATAATTTGGAAGGATTAGAATGGTTAATAAAAGAAGGATATGTGGATAGAGATAAGATTCTCCTACTTGGTGGAAGTTATGGTGGTTATATGTCTCTTTTACTACACGGACGCCATGCCGAGTATTTCAAGGCAGTTGTAGATATATTCGGTCCTAGTAATCTATTCTCATTTGTAGATTCCGTACCTGAGTTTTGGAAATCATTTATGATTCAATGGGTAGGTGACCCAGTAAAAGACAAGGAGAAGTTCATAGAGGATTCTCCAATTACTTATTTAGATGGGATGACAAAACCTATGCTAGTTATCCAAGGAGCTAATGATCCTCGTGTTGTCCAAAAAGAATCCGACCAGATTGTCGCTGCATTGAAGGAAAAAGGCAGAGATGTGGAATATATTGTTCTACCGGATGAAGGTCATGGTTTCTCCAAAAAACAAAATGAAATATTTGTGTATAGTAAAATGTTGGAATTCTTAGATCGGTTTATTTAATCTAAATCTTCCTAAACTACGTAATACTAAAAAGCAGGATAACCATAATAATGGTTATCCTGCTTTTCTTTTGTATTCATTAACCTCGTTGTTGTTCTTTCGTTGGTCCCATAACACCCGGTACAGGAAGTCCTGCTTGACGTAGAAGGACCGTCATTTGACCACGATGATGTGTTTGATGATCAAGAAGTTTGTGTAGCAAAACTCCTCTAGTTGTTTCTCCTGCAAAGCTTTGAATCTTCTCGATCAATCTGTCATCTGTAAGATTAGTTTTCGCTTCCGTTTTAACTGCCTCGACGATTTTTTTATATGTTTCGACAATGTCTTTAACCGTTATTGCTTCTTTGTTTTTATCAACGGCTGCTTCCACATTTAATCCTACTAATCCTGCGAAAAATACGGGACTTGTCGCAAGATGCCACCCTAACCAACCAAGAGTACTATGTCCTTCAACAATCGCTTGATCTAATTTTTCATCAGTTAATGACTGGAGCACGCTTAATGTCCCCTCTGCTGCATCAGACCAATCCGTTATAAAATCATTTACCGTTCTATACAATTATATCGACTCCTATTCGTTCATACTTTCTTTTCCATTGTAAGTAGTCTTCAAGGTTAATTCAACTATAGTTATCCTCGACTATAGAAGTTATAGACATAACTTCGTTTCTAGTATGCATATGATACTTGACGGGTTCCTCTAGCGAAAGGAGTTTTACTTTGGCCGACACTACAAAAAAACATTTATACTGGTGGTTTATATTGATAATCTTCCTCTTAGGAATAGTAACTTTTGCAAATATAATAGACCATACAGAAAAGGAACAAACAGTTAAAGAAGATATTTCTGCCTTGCCATTTTATAAAAAAATGGCCAAAGAAGAGCTAAAAGAAAAAATGGTAGAAAGTCATAAAACACCAGAAGTAATTGCAGCAGCATTAATTATGCGAGATTTCGGAATAACCCCGCAAGAAAAGGAAGATGCCGTGATTTCTTCTAGATTTGAAAGTGGTGTAGTCGAAGCGATTGCATTAGAGCAAAACTTTAAGTCTGCTGAATCCTTAAAGCTGTCCATATTAAACCGTACAGTAGACTTTATGAAGGCGATGAACGCACTTGATGATGTTAGCCAAGCCACATTAATAGTACAAGCGCCCCTAACAGATCGTTACGGCAATGTGGAAAATGGTGATGTAATGGTAGTTCTAATGAGCAAAGAAACGTTAAATAAAATTAACTTTGAAAACTTTAATCCAGAGAATCTCTCTTTCGTGGCAGATAGCTACTGGGAACACCCCGCTTTATCATTACCATAATAAAAATGCCCGTACTCTGACTCAAAAAACCCATTTCAAATAGAAATGGGTTTTTTGAGTACTATAGAGTTACCGGTCACTTTTCATCAATCGTATAGCCTGTATCGATAGTCTAACGAGTAATACCGCACATAAGAACAGTCCCACATATGCTGCTGTATTCAAGTAGACTGCAAATTCTGCCTCTATAAACTGACCAATTGCAAGGAGGGCAACGGATATAATACCGAAAGTAATGCCTACCATAAGCAAGATGAAGCGAGAAAATAATTGCGTAACAAACATAGAATTACTTTTATCTGAAAAGATATCATGATGTAACGTAATTTTGCCACTTTCCACTCGCTGAATGAGATGATCTACTCTTCTTGGTATTTTACGTAAGGTAGGTAATAGTAATGCGAATTCCTCTTCCAACCGTTCTATTGTCTGCTTTGGTTGTTTAAATGGCTTTTTCCATAACGAAGCCATATATTCAGTAGAATATTCTTTCGCTTCATTAAAAATGTCAAAGTCCCTTTTTATCATGTGTAATGTTCCGTCAAGTGTGATCAGTGCTCTAAGTGCAATTCCTACCGATGGGTAGAAAGATAATCCGAATTTATGGACTACTTCAAAGAAGGCTTGTATCAATTCCTCCGTTGGAATATGAGAAATATAGGAAATCCGCAACAATAATTGCGCCATTGCATGTTCTAACTTCTCTCGCTCAACATGATCTACATCTTCCACTAGTAGTGACAGTGCATCAAAGAGAATATCCGCATCATTGTGTTGAATGCCTAATAAGAATAACTTCATGCCTTCTTGCTGAGGTTGTGCCAATCGACCCACAGCTCCAAAGTCTAAGAAAATAGGAGTTCCGTCTACATCATCTATAAAGATATTGCCTGGATGTGGATCTGCATGAAAGATTCCAGAATACAGTAATTGATCAAAAAATGAATATAAGACAGTCCTTGCAAACTGTTCTCTGTCCGCTCCAAGTGATCGAAATAACGTAACTCCATTTGCTACACTCTGTCCATGAATGTATTCAAAAACAATTAAATGATTATTGCTTAGTTCCGTGTATATATGAGGTATTCTCACTTTATACGAACTATCTTGTAAGGCAGTAGTGACTTGTATAGCATTTCGCATTTCAATCTCAAAATTAACTTCTTCTCTTAAATTCTCTGCAAATCCAATTGCAAGCTCGCGAAACCCAAGCTTTTCAGCCCATGTAGATTTGTCAGAGAACCATGAAGCAAAGTCTACTAATATATTTAAATCATCACGCATCATATCTTTTATATCAGGCCGCAAAATTTTCACTACTACTTCTTTATTGTTTTCACGAAGAATAGCTTTATGTACTTGCCCTATAGATGCTGATGCAAGAGGTGTCAAATCGAATTCAACAAACATATCCTCCATATTATATGGTAGATGAGCTGCTAAAATGGAATTGACCTGTTCATTGGTTAAAGGTTTTACATGCTGCTGAAGTAATTCGAGTTCCTTTATGAAAGCAACAGGCAATATATCTCCTCTTGTAGAAAGTACTTGCCCAAACTTCACAAAAATTCCACCAGATTGCTCCAATGTTTGTCTAAAAGCTTTTGCTAGTTCACGTTCGCTTTCTTTAAACTTCGAATATTTTATGGTCCGTGAAATACCATTTTTCATAGCAATTTGGACAACTTGTCTCATTCGCCTCTGACCACGCCACTGTTTTCGTAAACGAATCCAAATGGATTTATTACCCGATACTCTTTGCCCTTTCTCTCCAATGGCCATTGGATCAAATAATTCAAAGAAAAGATAAAGTAACATAGAGATGAGCAACATACTTCCAATCCATATGATTGTGCTGACATCCATGTATGTATAAACAAAACTCTCAGACATGAAATCTGTTCCGCGTAAATAAGCATACCAATATACAAAGGAAGTAAAGAAAACGCTTATTACTACTGCCAAAATACGTTTGATGAAATTAATCTGTGAGCCCATTAAACGTCCACTTACAAAAAAGATGAAGCTTGAGATTACTAAAACTTGAAATAATATCTTCACATAAATCACGAACAGCACATCCTTTCATTCACTTATTATCTCTTCCCTTTCTTTCATTCTATTAATCTTCAATCGCTTTCACAAATAAATTCCATATTAAATTTAAATGTATAAAGACAATAATGCTTCTAATACTACATGAATAACACTGAAATTAGGATGAGGCATGTATTATTACAAAGAAGAATTGATAAACCAAATTGTTCCAGACCAGCCAGATCCATCTGCAGCAAAGGTTTTACAAGAAATATTAGGCGGTCATTATGGTGAAATGCGAATGATGATGCAGTACTTTTTCCAAAGTTCCAACTTTAGAGGGAAAGATACGCAATTCCGCGATTTATTGCGCGGCATATTTCTAGAGGAAATTGCACATGTAGAACTTGTACAAAAAACGATCAACCAATTATTAAATGATTCCGGTGAATCGGCTGTTCCTGGCAACGCGGGTGTAGATGGGGCACCACTAAATGATGCCGTCAAACACGCCAATCCACACCACTTTATAATTGGTGCTCAAGCTTCATTGCCAGTAGATGCAGCAGGGAATCCTTGGAACGGATCATGGGTTTACAGTCACGGGAATTTAATCGGAGATTTACTCAACAATCTTGTGCTAGAATCTACGGGTGTGCTACAAAAAACGAGGATATATGAAATGAGTTCTAACAAGGCATTCCGAGAAACGCTTGCGTTCCTTATAGTACGGATAATTCCCATCAGAATGCATTTGCAAAAGCATTAGAAACGTTAGGGGTACAATGGGGCAAACTCTTCCCTGTCCCGAATTATGATATTAAAAAATACCCAGAATGCCGAAAGTATATAGATATGGGTTATCACAATTCCGCATTTAACTTCCGACTAGATCCAAATAGATTGGCTGAAATAATTCAGGGAACTACTCCTAGTCGTAATGGGGGTACTATGATGGTTACTGATCCACCTGCTGGTTTTCCAGTACCATTGATGCCCGAAATTCCAAATGAACATAGTCCGGGTCTAAGTGATATGCAAAATTAACGACGAAAAACTCAAGTAGAATTTTCACTTGAGTTTTTCGTCGTTTATAAATGGCTGCTACTCCTCTTGTATGAACTTTACTACATTATACTCACAAGTTGGACAGACCATTAAATGTGGACATATTTGATCTTTGGCTGTGTTTGGATAGCCATCCCCCATTTTTACGGTCTCCTCGTCATTATAATGACCATACGGATCTAAAAAATCAGATACTTTTCCTGAGTTCTCTAGCGGAGAATTGCATGTAGGGCAATCGATATTTAATACTTTTAATGAGTTACATAGAGGACAAACAGCCATTGTATCTCTCCTTTTTGTTTTCTTACTTAGTATCAATCTGTACAAAGAGTTTATACAGATTCATCGAGTAATAATCGAAAGGCGTAAAAGTTTAGTGCTGCAGTAATTATGGTAAAAGATTTAATACCGGTGGTAATAACAGTAAAAATATGGCACTTAAAATAAGGTATTTTGATAGTTTCTTCGGGAGTTTTTGTCTCCCTTTCCCTTTATACCAACCACTAAATTGCCACTTATTTCTATAAAGAACAAAAAATAAAACAAAAGCAGCAATAAAACCGAAACCAGCATATTTTTCTGCAGTAATTCCTATTTTCAAGTAAATTGAATTTATTACAAAGGTGATTATGCCAACTACAATAAAAAACAGAAAAATAATTCGGATTAACTCCAGTAATGTTCTCATCTTTATCTCCTGTCGTTGCTGATGATTCTTATTACACGTTAAATCTCATATCCTATTTTTTTCGTCCAATTGGTAAAACCAATTTTCAATAACTTCTCAGCCGCTTCAGCTGGACTCATTTGAAAAGAATTTTTTACCCAAATTGTTAAGTATCCAATCGTTCCATAACTGGCAAATATGGCATAATCCTGATCATCGAATACAAGTAGTAAATGAGCCGCCAATCTATTGGACAGTTTTTGAATAGCGTTCGTATCAGAGAATTCTAATTCATAAAACGAACGATATTCAAAAATATGTTCGCATAAGTGAAGAGTCATTGGTTTACCCCATTGGTTGAATTCCATTTCATAAAATGATAGAAAATGGCCATTCAAGGTGCGTCTTACATCCTCCATCAGCTCATATTTATCTGCAAAATGCAGATAAAAAGTAGAGCGAGAAAACCCAGCCTTTTGAATAATTTCTTTTACTGACAACTCTTCAAAGCTTTTCTTGTGTAACAACTGTAAAAATGCTTCAATGATCGTTTCTTTGCCTACTTTCAATTGTGACACCCCTCTGGACATTTTGAGTGAAACTGTCTTGTTACTTCATGGACGAATGCGTTTACAATAATGGTATAACAAGCATAGGAGGAAGTAAACATGACAAAAAACGTTTATGTAATTACAGGTGGTTCAGGTGGAATGGGTAAAGCAACTGCTGAACTAGTCGGTAATAAAGGAACTCTATTATTAGCAGATGTGTCGGAAGAACGATTGATCCTAACGAAAGAAGAACTGGCAGCTAAAGGTATTACTGATGTACACTATCAAACAGTTGATATCACCTCAAAAGAAAATGTTGCTCTCTTAGCCAAAAAAGCTTCCCAGTTAGGTACGTTGAAAGGTCTTGTTCACACTGCTGGTCTATCACCTACAATGGCAGATTCTAAACGCATTACAGAGGTGAATTTAGTAGGTACAGGAATTATATTAGATGCATTTCTTCCACTAGCAACTTTAGGTACTTCAGTTGTTTGTATCTCCTCTATGAGTGGACACATGGCTCCTCGACAAGGACCTTATACAGAAATCTTAAAAAATCCGTTGGCTGATAATGTAATTGAAACAATGGAACAGTTTTCCCAAGGCGACTCAGGTGCATCATATAGTCTTTCTAAATTAGGAGTGCTTCTAATTGTAGAAGACCAAGCCTGGGCTTGGGGGGAGAAAGGTGCTCGAATTACATCCATTTCACCTGGTACGATAAATACGCCTATGGGTCGCCAAGAAGCTTCCCAACAAGAGCAGATGAAAATGATGCTGGAGATTACGCCTTTACGACGTGAAGGTGAAGCATCTGAAATTGCTACAGCTGTTGAGTTCTTACTTAGCGATGCCGCTTCATACATTACAGGTATTGACTTACGCGTTGATGGTGGCACTATCGCTAATTTAAATCGCGTTCAAGGGTTAAAAAACCAAGAATAATCACAAAAATTATATTTGAAAGTAGATAGAGACTGATTTATTCTATCTACTTTTTTTGTTGTTAGAAAACTCATAAGTTTAAATCTAGTAAATAGAGGTACATATAAACTAAGCCTACAAATCTTAAATTTATACTGGAGGAAGAAAACATGAAAAGAAAAATGATTGCTTTACCATTAGCTTTATCATCTTTATTAATACTTGGTGCTTGTGGAGATGACGAGGATACGGAAATAAAGGATATTGAAGTAAATGACCCAATGTTAGAGGATGATGGAGAAAATGATACAGGCATTGAAAACGAAGCAAATAATGAGGAAGAAAAAATAGAGGACGTAGAAGAAAATGAAGAGCCAGAAACGCAGGATGAAGGGTCTGTAAACGATTCAGTTGATGATGCGAACGACTAAACATTAGCTCAACCGCCTGATGTTGTCACCAATAAAAGCACTATTCACTTTTAGTGAATAGTGCTTTTTTTAATGCTTCCAGTACCCGCCATAGACAAAAAAGAGAAACGTTTGAGCAACGTTCCCCTTCTTATTTTTTAAATAAAGCTCATAGGAAAACTACGTAAAATCTCTTAAACTTTTAATGTATTCCCATATGGTTCAAAAATCAATGTTTACATACTTTCTAATTCATTGTTCCTTTTTCAGGAATCCAAATATTCTTCTTTTAAGATAGAATAATGTACACTATCTACTAGTTGCCCTTTGATCATTTGGTTTTTACGAAGGATACCCTCACATTTCATACCTAAACGATCCAATACTTTTCCAGAAGCACTATTCTTAACCTCATGTGCTGAAAATACACGCTCTAGCCCCATTACATTAAAAGCTAAACTTAGTATTAGTTTCCCCGCTTCTGTCATGTAGCCTTTACCCCAGTAATGCCTATTTAATGTAAAGCCTAGGTCTCCACTTTTGTTCCAATCATCCACCCTAAACTCGATAGCGCCTACCATTTTGTTGCTTTCTCTCAGTACAATAGCATATTTACCGATAGGCTCTTTCACAAAATAATTTGCAATTAAATTTTTAGTTTGCTCCAAATCTTTATGGTGTTCATAAATAAAACGTGTAGTTTCTTCATCAGATGTATATTCAAACATATCTTCAGCATCATTGAGCGTAATTGGACGTAATAAGAGACGTTCACTTTCCATCTGATTGTGCTTAACTAGTAATAGGTTTAAATTATTCATGTGCTCTCTCCACTTCATTTCTCTGTTTTTCTGCTGTTATTTCTACTGGCATTTTTAATTACTTACTTCCGATTAGTCCTCATAAAAGTGACTCCCTCGTTTTATAAAGTACGGATATAGTAATCAAAAGTTTCGTTATTGATAGGGACTTTTCACGTTACCTTTTCAGTTCCTAAATTTCTTTATCGCAGTTACTAAAATGGCAATAAGAAAAACAATAATACTGTTTACTATTAGATATTGACCTAGTTGGAAACCATAAAATATTGCAAAAGCATCACGAATAATAAATACTGCTAATGCCCCACCGATTGTCCCAAACAAAACTGCTAATAACAATATTATAAAGGCAGCAAAATATAGACTTTTCTTTTTTCTGTAATATATAAACCCAATAACATTTGCAATAATGATAAAAAAGTACATAAGTATTATAAGAAAGATATCCATAGAATGCCCCTTTGACAAACAAATTTTACCGATAAAAACTAGAAATCTCTAGGAGTAAAGCACTCGAAAGACAAAGAAACAGTTAATTAATCTATTAGATAGTACATCAGTACATTCAAAAATGATAGCAGTTTCTAAGGATACAATTTACTCTTTAAAATCAATTATGATGCCATTCTCACTTGTTATATGATCTTGAAATGCCTCTGCATTATAATATTCATCTAACTCGTGTAGAATCATATGCAAGTCATCTAAAATTGGATCTCCTTTTTCTACCTCATTGTCAATAGCTTGCTCAGCTAATTGAACAGCCATTTGAAATTCCTCTATTTTTTCTTCGCCAGGCACAATTTCATTTAAATAAAATAATATACTATCTAAATATCTCTTATAGGTAGAATAATCCATACGACCTGGTAGAAATATAGCATTATCTGTAATAAGTGCAGCTCTTAGGTGAGCGACATAGAGATTGTAGTTTGAGTCGGAATAATCATAATCCTCATGCGTATTAAGTTTCTCAGGATACCAAAAATAATCAAAGTATGCACCAACTTCTAATTCTTCTTTTTCCTTCTCGTCATCTTCAGTTGCTATAACCTCCGTTGGTTCTTCTCCATTTTGATTCAAAATTAATTCACTTTCTGTATTAGAATCAGCAGCATTTTCTTTTGTACCTTCTATATTATTAGAGACAAAATTAAATCCGAAGATTAATAGTCCAACCGAAAATGCTAATGTAAGACCGTTCGCAAAATAGCTGTTTTTCTTTTTGCGTTTCTTTTCTATTTCATCGATTTTTCCTAATACTCTTTTTTTATTTTCTTCTGTAAATGTAGTGTTTATTTTTTCTTCAAAATTAAATTCTTTTAAATGTTTATCCAAGAATGATACCCCCTTCATTTATTAATTCTCTTAATTTACTTCTTGATCGAGACAAACGTGATTGTAATGTCGGTTCCTTCTCGTTTAATATGAAGCTAATCTCTTTGATAGATAATTCTTTGAAGTAATAAAGAATAACGACTTCTCTATATTTAATAGGCAATTCCATTACTTTCTCAAAGAGTCCTTCCTTGATAGTGCTTTGTAGGTACTCTTCTGGTACTTCATTTAATTTTGAGGATATTGAATTCCTAGTAATTCTCTCGATTAATTTACTTTGACGTAAACGATGACCTCTCAAATGATCTTTACACTTATTCGCAGCAATTGAGTAAATCCAGCTTTTAAGTGATGATTTACCTTTATATGTACTTAGTTTCAAATATACAGTCACAAAGACTTCTTGCGTTACATCATCTGTATCCGCTTCATTATGTAAGTAGGTATAAACAAATTTTTTAACATCGTTACCGTATGTATTCATGATAATTTCTACAGCCTTAATCGGATTAGCCTTTAGCACATCTAGGCCATCTAGTCCGTAAGAATTGAAATGAATCGGTAATATTTCCTTACTATCCAACAAAATCTCCCCTTTCCATCTCTCTATATATAAGACGATAGTAATCATGAATATATTGCGTTTTTTCAATAATTAATTAAATTCAGGAAACTAAAATATATATTCGATTAAGCGGAAGGTTGGGGAAACGAATAACCAGAAATACTTTAAAATGTAAGGCTATGCTAAAGATGAAGGTTGATTTTAATATAAATAAAAAAATGAGCTGAGTATGTTCAAAAAGCTCATTTATTTGACTAAAGCACCCATTAGTTATATAAAAACTACATCCTGAGTTCTATAATTATAAATCGAAGAAATGGAAAGAACCTAATAAACAGACAAAAGCTATTATCCATAAAGTCAAATACGTAGGTTTTTTTAGTTCTCTATCTAATGTTGGTATGGATTGAATAGCTTTGACAACAACCCCTGAAAAAATAGCTACCATAAATGCTCCTAACAACGTAGTAATGTCGATTACATATTTATCAATTAGTCTAAACAGAATAACCGCAAACGCTACTGAAGCACCAGAAAGAAAATGCTTTAAATTCATTTGAATCCCCTTTTCTCATTACAATTTACTCTTATTAATCTTCTTAAATAATTCCCCTTACAATAACTGCTTCTACAACCTTCTAAAAATACCTGCTTATTCAATTAACCTGCCGCTTTAGTTCAATAAGAAAAAGACTTTACTCCTTCTTGAAGTAAAGCACCCGTTAGTTGTCTAATAACCCGTTCAGTTCAATGGTACAAACATTCAAAATAACATTAGAATTAGCAGTATATTTATATGTAAATTATCATCGAAATTAACATATCAATTAGCTTTATTTTTGACGCATAAAATGGCTAAGTTCTCCTTGAGTGAGAACTAAGCCATAACTATTTCGATATCCGAATCTTCCATTAACGCACCCGTTAGTTTAAGTACACCCCTTCACAATCAATTGAATTTAATCTCATTACTCGGATAAACATCTGCAAACCAATTTAAGGCACTATTATGATGATTTATTATTTGTTGTGCGGTTAACTCATTAGAATCCCAGGTACTATGTGTATCTTCAACTAAAGTCACCTTATATCCCATACTAAATGCCCTTCTACACGTTGTATCTACACAAAGTTCCGTTTGAATCCCAGTAATGTAAATATGTTCAATGCACTTTTTTTTCAACTCTTCATCTAAAGATGTATTAAAAAATGAATCTGGAGTTGCTTTTTGTATTATTATATCTTCATGTTCGGGGGCAATAACAGAATGAATTTTCCACCCCTCTGTTCCCAATTCTAATGGTTTTCCAGCAGGTGCATTATGCTGGATATAAAAAACTGGTGTCTTTGTTAATCGTGCTTCTTTTAATAAATCATTTACTTTTTTTAATAATCTATCACCATTAAAGACAATATTTCCTTCTTGAAACATTCCATTTTGAACATCAATAATAAGTAACGCTTTTTTTGTCATGTTCCTCCCCCTAATACAGAACATACGTTAAGGTTTTACTCCTTCTTGAAGTAAAGCACCCGTTACTTGAATAAGCAAGTTACAAATCGCAACTGTCATCCGTATTATTCCTCTTCTTTTTATCACCAAAATACTTCCAAAGATGGTATGTCGACCAGAATAAAACTATAAATATAAGCATTGAAAATGGTACAAAGTTAGTTTTTTCAAGAATATAATCAGGGGTAAAAACAGCGAACAAGACCAAGATAATTATAGCTGTAATCAAAAGTATCCAGTAACGTTTGTCTTTATAAGTGCTAAAACTCCACATACAATCCTCCCTGTACCAACATGTGATTTTCAAACTAAAGATATCCATTTATTATACAACACACTTAAACTAACCTGCCGCTTTAGTTCAATAAGAAAAAAAGCTCTACACCTTCTTGAAGTAAAGCACTCACCCTCGATCTTAAACAATTCATATACAGCTTCGCGGTCCGTAGGTGGTTCATCTATCCAATTTAGCAGGGTTCGAATAATAGATTCTTTATCCGGGAAGTGGTGGATAAAGACTTCAGATTGCTCGTGAAGTCGTGTCGACCAAATCTGAGAACGCACCATCACCATTGAATAGTATGTTCGAATGAGTTTGCGAGCGAAACCTTGTGAAAACTTTTTAAAATCTTCGTCAGAAGCTGTTTCTAACCTTTTTAACGTCCGAGTAAGAGCCTCACAAATATCACCATTGAAGCGAATGGCTATCTCGGATGTAAGTTTATACGGACCAAATCGGTCTCTTAAATCCTCTCCGTAGACACAAACACAGAGTTCTTTAAGAAAGGCATTTTCGTAATAATTTGAGGGGGAAACCGTATAGTCGTAATATGCAACAACTATTCCAACTTCACGAACCAGAGATCGATACTTTTGAGACAGTTCTCCAGCAAGTTTCTTTAAATTCGCTAACTTAACGGAACTCAGTTTGCCATCAAACATAGCAATGAGGTCTAAATCTGATTTTAAAACAACCGCTTCACCTCTGGCTACGCTGCCGTACAAATAAACACTGTGCAATTGATCTTGAAATGAATTTCTAAGACTTTCGACAGAATCTCGAATGCAAGGCACGTAATCATTATCAATATTATCTATGCTTACATCGCTTTCAATAAATCCAGTATGGTCTAGACCATACCCAGCTCTTAAAATCGCCGTATTAATCTCCTACCTTTCCTGCATTCCTCTAATTATATAACTATGATAATGTGGACAAACAATATCTTATTGAACTAACCTGCCGCGTTAATTTAATAAGAAAAGGCTACCGTTACAGGCAGCCTCTTGTTTAACTAAAGCACCCGTTAGTTGAAGAAGAAAGATTGAGTTGTAAATGAATTACAATAGAAACATCAACAACCAAGTTATACTAAATATGATATAAGTAGCTGAAATAGTCATCCAAAATGTATTTTTAGAGGTACCAGCATTACTATCACTACTAACTTTTTTGATTAATGCTACTAAATTTAAGCAAAATACTATTGCTAAAATTGGATTTAAAAAAAATCCTGCTTGAACTAATAATTCCATATTGTCACCCCTCATTTGTAAAAGGAAATACTCAAAAACTACACTAATATTGACAAATTCGTCATTCTTCAAATAATATCCTCTAATTGAACTAAACTGCCCCTTTAGTTGAATAAGAAAATGGCTTTACTCCTTCTTGAAGTAAAGCACCCGTTAGTGAAACAAAGGGTCTTATTTATTTTCTGTTTCTAATTCCGATATTAACTTACAGAGATAGCCAACGATGTAATCTCTTGGTGTACTTTCTTCAATATCATTATTTTCCACAAGGTCATCTATCCCATTATTTATAACTGCCCATAAAGGTGTATTTTCAAATTCTTTATATGGATGCAACATAGAAAAATTACCTCCTTAATCATAGGTTTACACTCAAATTTAATTTATAATATATTTTCTTTGTTCTGCTAAAGCACCACGTCGTTAGTTGAAGAAGATAATTACTAGTCATTAAGAATCCATACATTAAAATCCTCATTTTGTTCTTGTAAATACCATCCTGATTTATCATAATAATCATTTAAATAGGAATCAGTCGGACATAATGAAATGATAGGTAAATCATTTATCGTTTTTAACATCTTTTTTAATAACCCTTGACCGCGATAAATTTCGCTAATCGCAAATTGGTATAAAGATATTTTGTTTTGAGTTTTTTTTCGGTAAAACCGAAAAGCCCCTACCACTTGCCCTTCTACTGTTGCCACTACCATTTGCTTTCTTCTTATGGATGCTTTAATTCCAAGAGGACATAAAAATTCTTCAGAATAAACCGCACTGTTATTGCTGTCTAAATTTTCGTTGAAGAACGATAAAACTTCAAGTATATGAGTTGGATTTGCTAAGGCTATCTGCATATTTCTCCCCCCTTAACGCTTTTTAAGACAAAAGAGATTTATATATTTCCCCTATAATCCCTTCCAATTGATGAACACCCAATTCTGCATTCGTCATTATAACCGCACCTTTCTCTAAATAGGGAAACGCCACCATCATACATTGAAAACCCACTCCCCAACCAAGTGAGCTAATTTCTAGTTCTTTTTCAGAGCTTTCAAGAAACACACCTAATCCAGTCCAACTTTTACCTCTTTGTGGAGTTATCATTTCTTTTGCTAAACTTTCCGAAATGCCAACCTTGCTTTCTCCTTTTACAGCATTCATTAACTCAAGAACTAATTCAGCTAAATTCAAAGAAGTTGTCCATAATCCAGAAGCCGCTGGATAAGGATATATAGGATATTTCCCATCTACTATTTCCCCGTTTTTGTTGTGACCAGAAGAAAAATTTTGTCTATCCACTTCCAACATTGTTGTATTGAAATGGCTATTTGCCATTCCTAATGGTTCAAATATTTGCTCATTTATAACTTGATAAAAAGGTTTTTCAGTAACATCTTCTATCAATTGTTGAATGATACAAAAACCTGCATCCGAATAATGGAATTCACTTACTGGTTCACACTTGACGTCAATAGGAGTTTTACAATATAGAGTTTTTCCCTCTAATAATTCAACCATCGAAGGGACACCTATTTTTGAGTTCAGTTCAGGAAAACTACCTTCAGGGTCTTTAATTCCAGATTGATGACTTAGTAAGTTCCTCAATGTCACTTTTTTATTTTTAGTAAAATCATTTTCTGGTACTTTCCACGATTTAAGATTTTCATTCACATCATCATCTAAATCAAGAAGTCCTTCCTCTACTAGCTTCATTACAAGTATTCCTGTTAAGAACTTACTAATTGAACACGCACTAAAAATAGAACCTTCATTTGCTTTTCTACTGCTTTCCACTTCTAATAAGCCGTAATTATCTGTTCCACTAATTTCACCGCCCTCAAGCAATGTAATACTTAAACCTTGCACATTGTAATGTTTCATTCGTTCATGAATGTTAATGTTTTTTAATTTCACAATTATCCCCCTTGTTAGTATTATCAAATAAATTATAACACGAATGTATGTTCTTTATATTTGTTTATAAAATAAATTTTTCTTCAACTAAAATTCAAATTTATATAAAAAACCCGTAGACAATTTTCAATTTCTAGGTAAAAATAAACCTCGTATCTTGAGCATATATTTGCTCAGAATTCGAGGTTTTACCTGTTTATCGCTATTAATTTTAAAATTAAAGATTGATTATTCCGGAAAGCGAATCTTCAACTAAACTGCCGCGTTAGTTGAATATTCGACAACCGAAATTTATTTATCACGTTATATAATCATACTTTTATTTTTTAAAAATTCGAGTATACAAAAATTTAGGAATGTATTTATTGGAATGAAAAACATCAATACACCTAAACCTAAACTACTAAATAATCCTTCTGTCTGTTTATGAAATGTTTGAACGTCTAACTTGTAAAGTAGGATTGTTGCTATTGACAGAATAAGTGTATTTATACTAAATGCAACTAACCTTGCTTGCCATTTCTTGTTCTTCATTTTCAATAACCAAATAGAAGTTAGCATAGAAGCGAGTAAAGAAAACACTAAAATAATGATAAACACTATATTCAAAACCATCCCCCTAATTTAAGTAATTGCGTACGTTAAAAGGGTATTTAATTCAGTGAAAAACGCTATATATCAATGAAAAATGGACTGTTAATTATATGTCAATTAACAGCCCACTTATGTGTTTAATCTGAGTTTTGTACCACTCAACTGAACGGGTTAGTTTTCTAAGCACAGTCTCTTTTATTACACATTATCTGCGTGATATAATTTTATAGGTAAGTTCCTACATACAGAAAGGAAGGTTAGATGTCCAAAAATAATAATGTATATATACGACCTCTTATACTCTCAGATGCTGTCGAATTACTAAGTTTAGAAAAGAGAAATCAAGCATTTTTTGAAAACTATTCTATAAATCACCCAGAAAATTACTGGACTTTAGCAACTCAGAAAGAATTAATCGAAAAATGGGAACAAAATACAAAAAAAGAAATAGAATATAGGTTCGGAATTTTTAAAATTAATGATGATATTCTTATAGGTACTATTGGTTTGTTTCAAGTTCTCCGTGGACCTCGTGAAAGTGCACTTTTAGGCTATTCCTTAGACCAAGAACATAATGGCAAAGGTTATACTACGGAAGCTACTAATTTAGTTGTTAACTATGCTTTCGAAATTCTAAAATTACATCGAATTGAAGCTGGAGTTATGCCAGATAACATTGGTTCCATTCGAGTATTAGAAAAGGCTGGTTTCCATAAAGAAGGAATAGCTAAGAAAAATGTCAAGATTAATGGTTCTTGGGAAGATCATCAGATGCTAGCTATATTAAATCCGAATGACTAACCTTGTAATTCATTCTAATTATTAGACATTCTCTATCTCCACTCATTTAAATTATGAGTGGAAGTGTTATTATTTATTACGTGAAGTCCTGCTTCAACACAGAATGTGGAAGAAAATTACGTCCTACCATGGAAGCATGCTGCGTTACTTCAATAAGAAAAAAGGCTTCACTCCTTCTTGAAGTAAAGCATCCGCTAGTTTAAGTACATTTGAAACCGACAGTTATCCAAAATAATTATTAAACCACCAAACAACAAGAAATATACCCCCTACTCCCCAAGCAGTGGTACTCCTTATCCACCAAATTACGGATTTAGCTTTTGAGGAATTTTCCTCCTTGTCCATATTTGCTTTTATAAAAGCGACCTTACTTTCCATACCTTTTTTCATAGTAACGAGAACAACTAATCCGATTAGCATGAAACCAGTAGTTATCCAGAGTAATAAGTCCACCTTCTACCCCCCCTTTTTTTATGAATTACTTTCCTTTCAATCTTCTTTATTCAACTTTTTAGATAGAAGTTTCATTTTAAATTGAATATTGTGTATAAGTTAATAAATAGAAGAATAGAAGTCATTCAGTTGTCAGCCCCCATATCTAGCTCCTGATTTTTATTTTTTCAATTATCGATAAGTTCCTTCTTCAACTAAACTGCCGCATTAGTTTAAGTGAACACTTTCACAAGCCCATATTTATTTTAACATAAATTTCCAATGCGAATTTAAATAGGGAAACCTATTCTTCGCAGTCATTAACGATTATCAACTTCTTTCTTTAACAGAGCCAATAAAAATTATAAGGTAGAAAATATATTGAAGAACTAAACTTTGATCACTGATTATTATTTCTCTTTTTGTTACTTCTATTTCCAGCTAGAAGAGTTCCATTTACAATTTTTTAAAAAAATAAATGACGGTGTAAAGAAGATAATTGTAACGTTTACAGCGATTGCGGTATCAGATACAGTTAACAGATTATTTTTTATTAATAAAAAATACACCAGGTAGCTTTTTAAACTAATGAAGGGTATGTGGAGGTACCTGGTTTTTGAAAATAAATAATTAACAAAGTAATATAAGTAATCTGTTAGTTAAAACATATTATTATAAGTTCCAAACGACAAGTTTCGTTTCAGTCATTTCATGGATTGCATATTTTAATCCTTCTTTACCCGTTCCGCTATCTTTCACACCCCCATATGGCATTTGGTCTACACGGTAAGTTGGAATATCGTTAATCATGACGCCGCCTACTTCAAACTCTCTTGAAGCTTTGAATGCTGTTTGAATATCATTTGTGAAAATCCCTGCTTGTAGACCATAATTTGAATCATTTATTGCTGCAATTCCTTCTTCTACAGAAGAAATACTGTTCACAACTACAATTGGTGCAAAAACTTCCTGGCAAGATACCTTTAGAGTAGAGTGAACATTCGTTAAAATGGTTGGCATGAAGACTCCATTTTCAATATTACCACCTGTTACGATTTTAGCACCGTCCTCCACGGCTTCTTGTATCCACCTAAGTGCACGTTCTGATTCATTGGGATTAATCATTGCAGAAATATCCGTTGTTTCTGCAAGTGGGCTTCCAATGATTAACTGCTTAGTAGCATTTGTAAATTGTTGAATAAATTCATTGAATAATTCATCCATTACATAGGTGCGTTGTAATGAAATACAAACTTGACCTTGGTTTGAAAATGCACCAATAACACATTTCGGTACAATTTGGGATAAATCTACATTTTTGTCGATAATTAAACCGGCGTTCGATCCTAGTTCAAGAGCAACTTTTTTCAAGCCGGCTTTGTTGCGAATACCAATTCCAACAGCAGGGCTACCAGTGAATGTAATCATTTTTACTTTTTCACTTGTAACCAATGTATCACCAACGGTTTTACCACTACCTGTAATAACGTTAAATGCACCTTTAGGTAAAGCTGTTTGATCAATTAATTCAGCTAAAAACAATGCTGAAAGAGGCGTTTGTGATGCAGGCTTAAGAACGATTGTATTTCCGGCTGCAATTGCAGGTCCCACTTTATGTGCTACTAAGTTTTGCGGGAAGTTAAATGGTGTAATGGCACCAATAACACCAAGTGGTTGCTCGATTGTGTAACCGAAGCGATTTGCTCCATTTTTCGCAGCATCCATCGGAATTATTTCTCCAGTTAAACGTTTTGCTTCTTCTGCCGCGAATTTATAGGTTTCAATCGTTCGATCTATTTCACCTAAAGAGAACTTTATTGGCTTTGCTGATTCTAAGGAAATAATTTCAGCTGCTTTTAATCTATTTTCAAATAACAAACTGACTAGATTTTCTAATATATCAGCTTTTTCATATGCTGTAAGACTTGCCATTACTTCTCGATTATTATAAGCAGCATCAATAGCGGATTCTACATCTTCATTGGATGCTTGAGGAATCTCAGCAATTTTCTCTTCTGAATAAGGTGAATATAAATCTTTATATAGTAAAGATTCATGCCATTCACCATTAATATATAATTTTTTTTTCACTATATCTCACACCTCTTTTATATTCACCTACGAAATAATCGTATATTTACCGAATTAGCTTACTTTTATTAAATAAAACAGGTCTTTTTATGAGCTCTTTTGTTACTAAAATAACAACATAATTCCAATTATAAATATCATTGAATGAACAATCTGAAAGAATGACTTTTCTGGTATTTTAGTATGAACCCGTTTACCAACTAATGCTCCAATATAGATAAATGGAATATATAAAGCAACTAATAGGAAATTTTGTATTGTGAGTATACCCAAGAACATGTAAAAAATAATTTTTATTGTGTCCATTATGGCTAACATGACAACAATATTTGCGGTGAACGCATTTTTACTTAATGTTCTATCGTTCATGAAGAGCACTATCAATGGAAGCCCTCCGGAATTTGCAGTGGCTCCTACAAATCCAGATGCAAATGCTCCTAAATGATATATGATTCCCCTTTTATTATGTTGACCTGCCATATTTTCTTTCTCTTTGTCATCTTCTTTTACTTTCTTTCGTGATATAAAGAGCAAGATTCCCATAGTTATAGCGATAATCCCAATACTGGGCCTTAATATTTGATCATTTACATGAGATAGTATAAAACTACCCAGCAATGTACCTGTAAGTGCCATCGGTAATAACTTTTTTATTAAATTCCACTCTATCGATTTTCTATGAGTTCTTGCTCCAGTAAAATTACTAAACCAAAGAATTGGAGCTAGTAAGGTAACAGCAGTTGAGGAAGAAACAAATAATGTTAAGATAGGGTTTAATATTATTCCGGCTCCAAATCCAAAGCCTACTTTTGCAATTCCGCTAAGTATGGCAAATAGTATCATGACCCCCACTAAGATGTCCATTTTATATTTGCTCCTTTAGCTTGTTAGTTTACATTGATCGCACATATATGGTTTTCCATTCAGTATAAAACTTAATTGCATGGTTCCCTAATTCACGGAAGCCACCAATTCCAGTAGATTTTATTCCACCAAAAGGCATTTGTGTTTCACTATAAGTAGAAGGTAAGTTAATATGGACAAGGCCTGAATCAACTTCCTCCACATACTTCATAGCTGCAGATATATCTTTTGTATACAGTGTTGAGGATAATCCGTATTCTATATCATTTGCCTGTTTTAAACACTCATCAAAGTCTGAAAACTGAATTAACGCCAAAACAGGTCCGAATATTTCCTCCTTTGCAATAGTCATATTCTGTGTTACGTTATCGAATAATTTTGGACTAATAAAATAACCATTTTTCGCCCATTCTTCCTCTAGTTCATTACCACCATAAATTAGGGTTGCGCCTTCTAACTTAGCTTGATTGATATAAGACCAAATATTTTCAAATTGTCTTTTATCAACAACCGGACCAATAATGGTTGTTTCCTCAGTTGGCGGGCCTAACTTTACGGTATCTAAAACTTCCAACATCTTTTCCCGGAAAGTAGTGTATATCGAATTATGAACAAAAATTCTACTAGTAGCTGTACATCGTTGTCCCGCATCTAATAAGCCGCCTGTAACGATGTCCTTACATGCCTGTTCAATATCAGCATCTTCCATTATGATAAATGGGTTTTTCCCTCCCATTTCTGCCTGAAAACGAATTCCTCTTGTAGATAAAAGTTTATTAATAACTTTTCCCGTTTTATTAGACCCAGTAAAAGTAACAGCTTTAATGTTCTCATTTTCAGCGAAAATATCACCCACTAATGGACCTTCTGCCTGAACCATGGATACCAGGTTTTTAGGTAACCCAGCCTCTTCAAATATGGAGACAAGCTTTTGGGAGATTAGTAAGGATTGATTTGCAGGTTTCCAAACAACACTGTTGCCTGCTATTATTGCAGGAGCAATTTTCCAAACTGGAATTGCTAGTGGAACGTTCCAAGGAGTTATAACTCCAACTGTCCCTAGTGGTTGTTGCTTCGTATAAGCTAAGATTCCTTCTTGTCTAGAGGGAATTGTTTCTCCCGTCATACGGTAACCTTCTCCAGAAAAAAAACGTAATATCGAAACAGTTCGGTGGACTTCAGCAATTCCATCTCTTAAACATTTACCTACTTCAGTTGTCAGTAATTTACCCCATTCGTCAGCTCGCATCTCCAAGAGACCAGCAATTTTTAATAATGATTCTCCTCTTACTGGTGCTGGTATTTTCTTCCACTCTTTTTGAGCCTCAACTGCTGCTAATATTTTTTCTTCGACTTCTAGTTTTTCTATCATAGTAAACTCTGCTAAGATTTCTTCAGTTGCTGGATTTAATGAGAGATAGCTCTGCTTTTCCACTATATTATTCACTTTTCTTCCTCCAAGTATTATAGATAGTTTCTTTAAAGCATTGGACTGACCCATTTAGAAAATATAAGCGACCTTTATATTCTAAGAAGAATATCAAAGATCGCTTAATTAACCGTTTTCGCATTTATGTTTTAATATCTTGCCGTCACCATTTTCTTTCTAGTATAGAACTCCACTCCGTCCATACCATTCGCATGAAGATCACCGTAGAAAGAATCTTTCCATCCAGAGAATGGGAAGAATGCCATTGGCGCTGGTACTCCAATATTAACTCCAAGCATTCCAGCGTGGATGGTTTCACGAAACTTACGCACGCTTCTAGCATCGTTTGTATAAATGCAAGCCCCGTTTGCAAATCTAGAATTATTTGCAACTTCAATAGCCTCTTCTAGTGATTTCACACGTATTACGGATAAAACAGGTGCGAAAATCTCATCTTGCCAAATTTTCATTTCTTGTGTGACATTATCAAAGATAGTCGGCCCTAGAAAGTAACCATCACCATTTGCTGCCTTATCTTCTCTTCCATCACGAATTAAACTGGCTCCATCTCGAATACCTGATTCAATATAGTCCAACGTACGCTTCTTATGTTCATCACGTATCACCGGCCCTAGGAATACGGTTTCTTCCAGCCCATTTCCGATTATCATGTTCTTTGTTGCTTCTACTAATCTTTGAATTAGTGTATCTGCAACATCTTCCTGTACCGTTACAACAGAGGCAGCCATACAGCGTTCACCTGCAGATCCAAAGGCAGCATTAGTGATTTGCGTTACGGTATCTTCAAGATCGGCATCATTTAACACGATGGAGTGATTTTTTGCACCTGCTAATGCTTGAACACGCTTCAAATTTTCCGTTCCCTTTTTGTACACGTATTCTGCCACTGGTTGTGAGCCTACGAATGAGATTGCTTTGACGAGTTTATGCACAAGTAACCCATTTACTACATCATGTGCACCATGAACAATGTTCAAAACACCTTTTGGTAATCCTGCGTCATTAAATAACTCCGCAAGACGGTTGGCTAAAAGTGGAGTGCGCTCTGATGGTTTTAAGACAAATGTGTTGCCGCATGCAATTGCAAGTGGAAACATCCAACATGGAACCATCATTGGAAAATTAAACGGGGTAATGCCGGCCGCAACTCCGATTGGATAACGATACATACCAGATTCAATATTAGTTGCTATATCTGGAAGTTGTCTCCCCATCATTAATGTTGGTGCACCAGCTGCAAATTCTACACACTCGATTCCTCGTAATACTTCGCCATGGGCTTCTTTGAAATTTTTCCCGTTTTCAATGGTAATTAATTTAGCAAGTTCATCCCAGTTGTCTACTAACAATTGTTGATATTTAAATAGAATACGAGCGCGTTTTGGTACAGCGACTTGTGACCATGTTTGAAAGGCTTCGTTTGCCACTAGTACGGCTTTGTCTACATCTTCTTTTGTAGAAATAGGTACTTCTGCGACTATTTCACCTGTTGCAGGGTTATAAACAGGCTGTGTTTTAGTTGTAGAACTTTCTACCCAATCTCCCCCGATATAGTTAGATAATACTTTAGATTTTATTAACATACTAATTCCTCTCCTTTAGATAATATTATGAAAAAAAACCAATATTTAAATGAAAGATAGGTCTAGTATGCTGCTTGACTACCTACTGTTCCTTGTTTTGCCTTATTCATGGCCTCACGATAAGGCAAAGTTGGAGCTTGCCACTCATCTGTATACACATTAATTACACTTGGACGGTTTGCTGCAAGTTCACGTTTCAAGATTGGTCCTAAATCTTCTATGTTTCTCACATTTTCTCCAACAATTCCATAACTTTCAGCAATCGTTCCAAACTCGTAACTTCCTAACTCAACAGATAGATTATTTCTATCGAAATTAAGTTGTTGTGTCCATTTAGACCATGATAAAACTGCATTATTAAAAACTACATTGATAATTGGTAAATTCAGTTGTTTTAGAGTTGCTAGTTCACCAACATTGTAACTAAATGCACCATCACCACTAATAGCCACGATACGCGATCCTGGGCGAGCCATAGCTACTCCAAGAGCAAATGGCAGAGAAGAACCTAATCCCGCAGCCCCACGCGGAAGAATGATTTGACGACCTTGTCTTTTTAATTCTAGGAAACATCCCGCCCAGCCACTTGAAAAACCAGCATCACAAGTAACAAAATCATTTTCTCCCAATTGGTCCACTATAGCTTGAACAGCTGCTTGAGGCCAAATAGGATTATTTTTACTGGAGCACTCTTCGGTGCGAGTTTGTAACCACTTTTCTTTTTCTACTTTGACTACATTTAACCATTCAGTAGAAGTTTCGAAGTTTGAACCATTCAACTCCGCTAAGATTTGTTTTAGTACTTCGCGCGCATCTCCCCATAATGCAATATCTGCTGTAATCACTCGTCCAAATTCTGCTGGGTCAATATCGATGTGAATTAAATCCTGATCTACTCTTGGCCAAGTCCAACGATAAGAGCTGTTTTGAGAGTGCTTATACCCAATTGCAAGAATTACATCTGCTTGGTCAGCGACTATTTTGGCACATGGACTTCCTAACTCTCCTAGTACTCCAAGGCATAAGTCATTAGTTTCAGCTATACTTCCTTTACCAGTCAATGTCGTAACGACTGGAATCTTATAGTTATCTGATAGTTCGGAAATTTCATTATAAGCTTGAGAAAGTTGAACACCACCGCCTGCAAGAATAATAGGTCTCTTAGCAGATCTAAGGAGACGTACTGCTTTAGCGATTTCAGATTCAGGTGCAGAACATCTGAATTTAGGGTGATTACTAGTTCCAAATAACGGTTCCAATTTTGTTGTCGCTTGGAAAACATCTTGAGGTATCTGAACAACAACTGGGCCGGGACGGCCTGAAACTGCCGTATGAATAGCAGCACTTACTACTTTAGAAAGCATTTCTATACTTGGAACATTAAATGTTTCTTTAGTAAAAGGCTTTAACATTTCAAGTTGATTTCCACCTTGGCTAATACGTCCATATTGTTGCAATAGTACAGAATTTTGTGGGTGATCACTTACAATTACTAGAATAGGCACTGAACTATTAAAAGCTTCCATTAGTCCGGATGGGAATTTAGTAGCTCCTGGACCTACAGTAGCATCACAAACACCAATTCGATTTGTTACTCGCGAAAACGAATCTGCTGCGAAACCTGCTGTAGTTTCATCCCGAATTAGAATATGAGTGATATCTTCTTTACGTTGAGATAAGGCATCATAAAATGCATTTGCCTGGCCCCCAGGCATTCCAAAAACATGAGTTACTCCATGTCTAATAAGTGTATCAACTAGAACATATCCTCCGTGACGTTGCATAACTATTCCTCCTATTATTTCGTGTTATTTTGAACAAAAATCCATTTATTTTAAATTATTATTTATATAAAACGAACGAATTAGACATTTACTAGAAATAAGCTTATAGCTTAAATAGTACTTTTGTCTGTCCCTTATTTTTAAAAGCATCAAATGCCTCTTTCCATTGATCAAGGTTATAGAAATCTTGAATAAGAGGTGAAAAATCTACTTTTCCGCTTTGTAAAATACGGATTGAATTCTCCCAATCTAGTTTCGAGTGACCGATACCTCCAGTCACTTTAATTTCCTTATAAGCAATCTTCATAAAATCAACAGTTATAGGTGTGCTTCGAGTACCAATTTGAACATACTGACCTCCTCTTCTGCACAACTGCAACCCTTGATTTACACCTCCTGCAGTACCAGAGCATTCTAGAACAATGTTCGCCCCTTGACCGTCGGTTAAGGCAAGTAACTTAGAATCGCTGTTATCCAGATCAGAAACTAAAACCAAATCAGCTCCCATTTTTTGAGCTAACTTAAGTCTCTTTTGATCTTGTTCAAGACCGACTACAACAACTGTAGCACCATAAGCTTTACAAAGAAGGACTGCCATAAGTCCAATAGGACCAGGACCAATAACAAGGACTACATCTGAAGGCTTAATAGTAATCGGGTTCAAAGCATGAACCACTACCGTAAAAGGCTCTATTAATGCTGCGGATACCAAATCAATTTCCTTAGGTAGAACATGAATTTGGTCTTTATGAACTTTTACATACTCAGCAAAAACTCCATCATGATCAAAACCTATTCTTTTTTTCCATGTACATAGACTTTCTCTTCCCATAATACATAATTCACATTTCCCACAAGACGAGACGATAGTACGAGCAACAACATTCGTTCCAATAGCTAAATCTTCTACTCCAGCACCTACAGCCTCAACTTGACCACTAAATTCATGTCCTAGGACCAATGGTTGTTTATATGAAGGATAATCACCATCATAAATCTTCATATCCGTCCCACAAATTCCTGCAAAGTGTACTTTAATAATCACTTCATTAGGGCAAGGTTCCGGTTTTAAGACTTCATGTACCAACACATCTTCAGCCTCAAGACTTTGTTTAAGTAATGCTTTCACCAATAATTCCCCCAATATATTTCCGGTAAATACCAACACAACCAATTATTAAATCATCAATCTTCCTCCATTTATGTCTATAACTACCCCAGTAAGATAACTTGATTGAGGCGTAACTAGAAATTCAACAGTATTTGCTACTTCTTCAGGCGTACCTAATCGTCTCAATGGAATATTATTTACTATTTGTTGGTTGACTTCTTTTGGAACGTCTTTGATCATAGGTGTTTCAATACGACCAGGAGCAACTGCGTTAACATAAATTCCACTTGGACCTAGTTCTCCAGCCATTTGACGTGTAAGAGAAATCAGTCCTGCTTTACTAACGGCATAATGTGCTCCAGTGATGGCACTATAGGATCTTCCTGCTTGAGAAGCAATATTTACTATATGACCACTGTTATTTTCCTTCATCAATCTTGCTGCAATCTGCGAGCAATAAAACGCTCCGTGTAAATTAATGTTTATTACCCTAAGCCATTCTTCCACATTTATATCTTCTACTGGTACTCGTCCATTTTCTCCTTTTGGAGAAATGCCTGCTCCATTTACAAGAATATCCAATCGACCAAATTTTTCTTTAATAACCTTTCCAACACTTTCAACAGCTTTTTTATCAGAGACATCCAGTTGTAATGGCAAAACTCCAAAACCTAAATCGTTTAATTGTATAGAAAGATTTTTAGCACGATCAAAATCAACATCAGTAACAACAACATTACTCCCTGATTTTGCTAAAAGGGTGCTTATTGCACTTCCAATACTCCCGGTAGCTCCAGTTATCCAGCTGACAGTATTGTTTAAATTCCCCATAAAGACTCTCCTCTTGATAACGCTAATATTTTAACGTAAACTAAAATTAAATTATCAATTTATTAGATCCATAGATTCTTTGTTGAAATCTACATAAAAAAATTAAAACAATAAATGGTCCATTAGGATATCCCCCCAGCATTATATTGTGAATATTGAAATATTGATTGACTTAAGTGTAAAAAATAGTTATCGATATGTAAAATACCAAAAAAATATGGTATCCATACAAAATACATATGTTTTATGTATCAAAATTCATCATGACCGAATGAATATAAACAGCAAAAAATCCATCCCCGAAAAGGAGATGAATTAATATTTTTTCTGAATTAAACCCAACTTTTATGGGTTTTAATAAGAAAAGTTACTTAATAACGCAATATTTAATTATTAAGTTCTTTAATTTTAGTACCATAGAATTTGCCTCGTTTTTCCTCCAAATTACAGCGGTCGGTATATAAATATCTGACTCTCCAAATTGCACAACCTTTAAACCATCAGTTAATTGGTAACAACCAGATTGGGGAGCCAATCCAATTCCTGGACCTTGTTTCACTATTTTTAAAAGTGTAGAGGCTGTTTCTGTATGACCAATAATATTAGGTTTTATATTAGCTTCCTCTAGCATCTGGATAATTTGTGCGAAGGCACTATGAGTAGTACTGCCTTGAATCAATACTAAAGGCCTTCCTTTTAAATCTTTTGGTAAAACTTTTTCTTTAATCACTAATGGATCGTCGTTACGAAGAATTACTCGAATAGGATCATTTCCTAGTATAGAATAATTAAGTTCTGAATTTTGAATAGGTAACCGTGTAATGCCCAAATGCGCTTCTCCACTCTGTACTAAAGAGATTATTGAATTAGAATGCCCTTCTTTGATTGAAAAGTGAATATTTAAGTTTTCCTCCCATATACGGGCCAGAGCTTCACTTAAAGTTGAAGAAAAAGCGGGTAAAATGGCAACTGTTATGTTCCCAATACCTAAGTTTTGTGAATCTGACAAATAGTCAATTAGTTCGTTATATTGACGAAGTAAAGGGCTAACTTTTTGCAAAAGGAGTTTTCCTTCTTCAGTAAGAAGAACTCCTTTTTTATGACGCTCAAACAGCTTTACTCCCAATTCAATCTCCATACTCTGAATTTGTTGACTAAGAGGAGGCTGAGATATATTTAATTCTGTTGCAGCCTTTGTGATGTTACCAACCCTCGCCACAGCTTCAAAATATTTAAAATTTCTAAAATCCACAAGTGTTCACCAACCCTCTATTTAATAATATCAATCTATTAATATATCAATGTATAGAAGTATGAACACACGTGAGTTATTTCTCTATCCTTAAAAATAGAGAAGGACGCGGCTCAAATGAAACTGAAACGATATAACTAAGAATTTAAAGAACCGATTGTCGAGCTATACAGATATGGTGCACCTGTAAGGGATCTTCATCGCGAATATGGAATATCTGAAGTAACTATATTTAACTGGATTAAAGCACTGGTACTTGGTTAAAGTCGTGATAGCTTAAAACCTAACAGATAATGCCGACATGCAAAATGAAAATCTCTGTTTCAAAGATATTGATATAGGTCCAATATTTTAAAATCACCATATGCGGAAGATATGGTACTAATATTAGAAATATATTGTACAAATGTAAAGGGTATGGTTAGAATAAAGCTTAAGATTCTGAATAGCGTGTATATTCATAAATTATAAAAAATATTTTCACAATGAGCAAGTTAAGTGACTAATTTGAATAGGGAAAAGTAATAGACTATTCATATTAACTCTTCGGTCGTCAACTATGATGAGGTGAAGTAGAGAATCCAACTTTATTTTAACATATTCTGTAATCGCTTATATTTAAAAAATTAAGCGCTTACATTATTGAAAAAATATTTTTAAGGGGGGGTGCTTAGACAAATTTTTAAACAAGGTACACCATATTTACAATTGCATAATCACATTTTAATTAGGAAACTTCAGTAAATTAGTATTAGTATCTGTTTGAAATATAAATATATGAGGAGATGGAATTAATGAAGAAAATGAAATGGAAACATCTACTTTTAGCAACTGGGTTGCTCTCTACTATTCTAGTAGGATGTAGTTCGAATCAAATCTCAGAAGCTAATCCAGAAGCTTCTGCTGAAAATAAACTAGATTTCCCTACAAAATCACTTAACTTAATTGTTCCTTTTGCTGCCGGTGGAAGTACCGACACAGTAGGAAGAGGGGTGGCAGAAGCAACTCAAAAGTACCTTGGGGAAACAATGATTGTTGTAAACCGTCCGGGTGCAAGTGGTACTATCGGCGTAACTGAAACATCAAAAGCACAAGCAGATGGACACACTCTAGGACTAGTAACTGGTACAACCCTTGCGATGCAACCACTTTTAAAAGAATTAGACTACACTATAGAAGATTTCGAATTTATTTCAAGTGTTGTTTATAATCCTTTACTATTGGTAGTTGATGGTAAGAGTGATATTAATTCCATTCAGGATCTAATTAGTGATTCAAAAGGCAAAACGCTTAAAGTTGGTCATCCAGGCGTGGGTACGGTAAATGATATTGCTCATGCTGCCCTCTTTAAAACAGCTGGAATTAAAGTTTCCAATGTCCCATTTAAAGCAAATAATGAGTCGATTGCTTCTATTATGGGTGGACACATTGATATTGCAGCAGTTCATCCTATGGAATCAGCAGAATATATTCAAAATGGACAGTTAAAGGTTTTAGGGATCTTTACACCTGAAAGAATTGATCTATTTCCAGAGGTTCCAACAATTGCCGAAGAATTAGATAAAGCTGGAATCGACTTTGAATTTAAAGATTATGACTTCTCTGCTTGGTATTACTTGGCTGTTCCTAAAGATACACCTGATGAGGTTGTGACATATCTAAGAGACAATATGAAAAAGGTTATAGAAGATCCTGGTTTCAAGAAAAATGCTGAAACATTAAAAATGTCAGTTCGTTCAATAGTAGGTGAAGAAATTCAGACCCAATTAAATGCTATGAAAGAAGCAAATCAAATAATGATTGATAAGTTTGATATCGGAAAAGAATAAGAAAGGGTTTGAATCAATTAATCTATTGATTCAAACTGTCATATGAAAATTAGAGCCTTTTGGATCAGTAGGTGGTGATACTTTGAGTAAAAAATTGATAACGAATATATCTAATGTCGGATTATTTTTGTTTTGTTTATTGTATTTAATTTTTTCATTCAAAATGTCTTTTGGAAGACCTGGGATGCCGGGCCCAGGGTTTGTACCTGTTACGCTTGGCGTACTAGGTACCCTTTTATCTTTAGGGGTATTGATAAAAGAGTTAATGAGTATAAAGATAGTAGAGAAATTAGAAGATTTCACGAAACAAGGAGTTTTCCGATTTGCTGGCTATGTTCTCAGTATTGTCCTATTTTTACTATTCTATAAAACTATTGGAGTTCCAATGTTATTTATATTAGTTTTTAGTCTTGCTAAGACCTCCGGTTATCGCGGTTGGGTTTATCCTATTCTATTTGCAGGTATTTTCACAACGGTTGTTTACTTCTTATTTACTTTTCTTCAAGTTCCATTCCCTTCTGGGGATTTTTAAGGGAGGGTACAGATAAAAAATGGATGCAATTACTAATTTAACAAACGGGTTTGCTTCTGCTCTCTCATTAGAAATGTTATTGGTATGCTTTATAGGGGTATTGGTCGGACAAGTTACGGGTGTTTTGCCAGGAATTGGGCCAACTGGTGCTATGGCGATTCTATTACCGTTGAGTTTCGGAATGGATCCAGGGGCAGGTCTCATTATGCTTGCAGGGATTTATTATGGATCGATGTATGGCGGTTCCATTACTTCTATCCTCGTTAATTTACCAGGTGAAGCCGCCTCTTTAGTCACAACACTGGATGGGTATCAAATGGCAAGAAAAGGTCGGGGCGGTGCAGCTTTGTCTATTGCCGCGATTGGTTCTTGGATAGCTGGTACACTCGCTATCGTAGGACTGATGTTTTTTGCACCGGTTTTAGCTAATGCAGCACTTGCGTTTGGACCACCAGAATTCTTTGGACTAGGGTTATTTGGATTGATCGTCTTAAGTAATTTAACGGGTGGCTCCTTTGGAAAATCAGTTTTAATGGTGATTATCGGATTAATGCTCAGTACGGTAGGGGTAGATTTGGTAACAGGTGATGACCGCCTTACGTTTGGAGTATTGGAACTGTCAAAAGGAATCGATTTAGTACCAGTCGTTATGGGACTATTTGGTCTGGCTGAAATTTTTTCCGTTGCTATGGCACCTTATCAAAACTCCAAAATGATTAAAGTCAAACTAAAAGAGATGTATCCGAATAAACAAGAAGCGAAAAGATCAGTATGGCCTATAATCAGAGGGACACTTGTTGGGTTTCCGATGGGATTATTGCCAGGTCCGGCTGGGTTTATGTCTACATTAATTTCCTATAAACTAGAAAAGCAACTTTCCCGTCAACCCGATGAATTTGGGAAAGGGGCAATTGAAGGAGTTGCTGGGCCAGAATCCGCCAATAATGCAGCTTCAACTAGTGCAATGATTCCATTTCTAGCATTAGGGTTTCCGTTTTCTCCTCCAACTGCATTATTACTTGGGGGATTACTAGTTCATGGAATTACCCCTGGCCCAATGTTTATTTCTCAACATGGTGATTTATTTTGGTTAGTAGTAGCAAGTATGTATATAGGTAATGTAATGCTGCTCGTTTTAAATCTTCCTCTTGTAGGAGTCTTTGCTTCTTTAACGAGAGTCCCTGTTAAAATCCTTATGCCAATTATTACAGGCATTATGTTTATCGGAGCCTACAGTATTAATAACAGCATTTTTGATTTATGGATAATGCTGGCCTTCGGAATAGCCGGGTTTATCATAAAGTATTGTGGTTATAACCCCGCACCCTTAGTGGTAGGATTGGTATTAGGAACAGTTTTTGAAGAAGGTCTTCGTCAAGGATTAATGATGACAGAAGGAAATTTCCTAATGTTCTTTGAAAGACCGATTACAGCAACTTTATTAGGTATTTCTATTGTCATTGTGATATTGAACGTTCTTAAAATAGCATTACCGTTAAAAAAGTCCTCTGCAAGCAATAAACAATAAGAGGAAGACATTACTATCAAAATAACCATAATAAAACATTTACTTGCTTGTGGTGAAACTGATTATAGAGTCTCAAGGATCTCGCTTACTACTAGGTAGTATGAGTAGGATTCAAGGGACTCTTATCTATTTATCCAATTGTAGAATTAATATTAAAGTAACCCAAGATACGAAAAGGTGGGGATTGATATGTTTGGTCGTTTCACGCTATTTGCAGATTACGAACAGATATTAGAGCGATTTGATGTAGATGTTGCCTTTGATGAGGAAAACTACTCCCCTAACTTTAGTGTAGCTCCTTCTCAATCCGTTATTTCTATTTTCAAACCACTTTAGTAATTAGTAACCTACGTAATAAAACCACATTTCTTATTGAAATAAAGCACCCGTTAGTGAAAAGTACAACTCCGCAAAAAATTCTCTATATTATACAGTCCCAATTGTTTTATCATCATTTGTTATACAGGCAAAATTGAGAATTAGTATATAGAACGGATAAACTATCAATCCTCCCGTTGCTAAAAGACCAGTAACAGGATTGGGGGTATCTCCACCATTAGTTATTGGAAATAAAGATGCGATTACATAAATTAGAAGAACAAAATAGGGTACCCAAAGAATTACTGTGAAAAAGTTCGCCTTTCGTCCACGCAACCACTTTTTTGTTAAGATAAGGATTAGTATTGTACCACCTATAATCTTAATAATAAGCGTTATGCCCGCTAGAATATTAACCGTCCTAATTTCCCAATTTGTCAGTCTACTAATTCTATACACATTTAACATAAGTTCAAGAGGAACAAATACCATAAGAGCGTACAGAATACTAACAACATTTAACTTCAAGAAATATTTCATATAATAAGCCCCCAATAATAATTAGCTCTTATTCAACTAAACTAACCTGCCGCGTTACTTCAATAAGAAAAAAGGCTTTCCTCCTTCTTGAAGTAATGCATCCGCTAGTTTAAGTACATATGAAACCGACTGTTATCCAAAATAATTATTAAACCACCAAACAACAAGAAATATACCCCCTACTCCCCAAGCAGTGCTACTCCTTATCCACCAAATTACGGATTTAGCTTTTGAGGAATTTTCCTCCTTGTCCATATTTGCTTTTATAAAAGCGACCTTACTTTCCATACCTTTTTTCATAGTAACGAGAACAACTAATCCGATTAGCATGAAACCAGTAGTTATCCAGAGTAATAAGTCCACCTTCTACCCCCCCTTTTTTTATGAATTACTTTCCTTTCAATCTTCTTTATTCAACTAACTTGCTGCTTTACTTTAATACGTTTGAAACCAATAGATGTTCCAATTTTATATAAATTTTCCATTTATAATCAGAAATAAGCTTTATCCCTTGTTGAAGTAAAGCACTCGTTAGTTGAAGAAGCATTTTTTATCCTTCAAGTAAGACTACGTAAACAATTTCTTCCTCTTCCAATTCAATAATCAAATTATAGGTATCATCATCATTGGACTCATATATTTTCGTCCCTACTGGTAATTCAGTAGCTGCACCATCTTTAAATAACCACTTATTACTGGTTTGTCTAGTGATTTCGCCGAGTTCTTCGCCTTTTATAAGTTCTAATTCTTGAACCCTCTCTATGTTGGAAGCATTCAAATAAACTAAACCATTCCATTGAAAGATATCTGCATCTTCATTTTCATTTTCATTTATTATATCGCTTGCTGTTGGATTACCCACACTTTGTGAACATCCAGTAAGAAAAAATAAGAATATTAGACTAATAGTGATAGTTCTCATAACTAACCCCTATCTGTTGTTCCGTCCTTTGATTTAACTAAACTACTATTTTAGTTCATTAATTTACTCCTTCTTGAAGTAAAGCACTAGTTAGCCCTCTATACAGTAAACAACGCAGAAATACAGAGGTTGAGAAGCGTTTTAGCAATTATGAGCTGATACATCTGTAATTAAAGCCTATTATAAACACGACTAAAATCATGTGGCAAAGTTGCTTTTTCAGTCAAATTTTCTGACTTTTCATTGACCATTAATGACTTTCTTTTTTGTTTCTTTTTTAAAATTTTTTTCGAATCTTTGGTAGCGATCCCTTCTGCTAACTTATTAAAACAATAAATTAGTAACATAAATACTAAAATAGGAGGAATAATCATCCAATATTGCTTTGTCGTAAATACTTCTCTTGAAATAGAAATCATTCCGGATAGCTCATATATTTCGGGAACTAAACGCCCAGGAGAGTCCGGATAACTTCTTGCACCCCCAACAAAAAGAGATAATATACCTAAATGAACAAACATTTGTAGAACTTGAACCACATGCTGCGTCCAGTACAATATAAGCTTATTCCATAATTGAGGGTTCAAATGCTTGATGATAATCCAAATGAGGGAGCCCCCCATCACCACCGAGCTTTGTACATATTCTTTTTTCAGTGCATCATTCATTTCATTTCCAATGAGACTAGTTGTTACCGGTAATACAATAAGGGACATGATCATTATTTGAATAAACAATCTCTCCCCAAGAGTTGTTTCCCAAGCTCCTGTAGAAGTGGTCAAGACTGGTACAAGTAAAATAAACACTAATAATGTCAAAGGTAAAAAGTGCATACCATCAGCTATAGAGTTGATTATTTTTCTGCCTTTTCTGTTTAAAAAGAAAACATAAATAACCCCAAAGATATATCCAATTACTACACGAATGGTGGCAATAATCAATGTTACGAGAATTGTATAATTAATACCAACTAGTAGCTGTTGGAATATAGAATAGCCATATGGATCTGTACCGAATATCATGCTTGAAGATGGTGGGTGTGGAGCTCTACTCACAATTTTTCCGGCTTCATTATAGACAAAATTAATCTGTTCAATATGATCATCATAAAAAAAGAAATAGCCAAAGCTAATTGCTAACAAGGATAGTAAAATGAACAGCGGAATCTTAAAGATAAAATTATTAAAAGGATTAAGCTTTACCTTGAAACTCTTTATACTTTTCATCAGGAAGATAGATTTCCATTGTTCTTTATCAAATAAAGGCACATGCATTTTTTCAAAAAGAACATTTCGCTCCGTTTCTCCCTTATTTACCATTCTTTCTCCTATTTGATAAAAAATATAAAATGGCGTGAAAATGGAAATTAATATAAAGGTTATGCCCTGTGGACTAAAATCATTGCGTAAATAGTAGAGAATACCTTGAATACCAAAAAGATATTCAATGATTAATAAGGAAGACAATGTGAGCCAGACAATTGATTTTGATTGATGGAAGATACTTTTTAATACATTCGACGTACAATGTTTAATCAAAATTTGCATTTTCGATAACCCTTTAGATTTTGCAAGATCTACATAAGGCTGCTCCATCTCATCCGCGAACAGGACTACGAAAAGTTTAAAAAATAAAATAGTCGGCACAACAGCTAAGCAGAGAATAGGTGCTGCGTAAACCTTCTCCCCACCTAAACTATAAAAAGATAAAAAACGATAGCCAGTAATTAAATAAACTTGTACAACTGCAATTTGAAAAATATATATGTATGTGATATCAGGAATGGCCGTTAAAAGTTCAGAAACACGTGACATAAGCTTTTTAAAATTTCCTTTGCTACTTGCTGTCATTACAGCAAATAGAAAGGATACGAATAGAGAAAATAATAATGCAAGAACAAGTATTGTCATAGAATAAAGATATGGCCCCTCAAAGTAACTACTTAGAGAAAATGGAATGGTTTCTATTGTTGTTAATGATAAGTTGAATGATTTGTAATTGAGATGCCATTCAGATGGGGTTATCAAAGCTGTACATACACTAATAAACTCTTTAAAAAACAGTTTAAAATTGAAAAGACTTCCTTGAGTAAAGAGAATAGGTACACAACTTAATAAAATAATCCCAAATACACCCAGGATATACTTTTGTATGGACAAAATTAAATTTTTCATAATTCCCCCTTAATTCTTTGTATAAATTTCTTTGTTTATTTTTTTACGTTAGATTTAGAGAGAAGTTTCATTTTAAATTGAATATTGTGTATTTTAATTAATTTTGAAGTTAATAAAAAGAAGCAATATTAGTCATTCAGTTGTCAGTCCCCATATCTAATTATAGAACAGATCTATTCACGCATTGATGAAGCCTCATTAACTCGATGTGAACAAACTAAATGAATTAAGAATGGAAGATGTGAATTTGGTGGGGTTATTATTGGAGAATATATTTTTAAAAAGCTAGTAAAAAAAGAAGTGTTAATAATTTGTAGTAAGCCAAAGCTCAAAGATACCGTCGAACCTTACTTAGTATACCTAGAAGAAAAGCATGATGAAAAAGAAAATAGCCACCTAACGGTGACTACTTCTTCATTAGCAAGGCTAATTTTGCTTTAGATGGTGTTTCATATTTATGAACTTTTTCTGGATTCAAGTAGTTCTGCTGTGGCACATATAATCCACCACCTAAACCATAGATAGGCGTTTGTCCTTGCTTGTGCTTGGCTGTATAAACTCGATACTCTCCACCTTTAGGCAAATCATACAGTGCAACAAGTTCTTGCCTCGTTCCTGATTCCGTTTTAACATTTACTAGTTTGAATACCGTAACATCGTTTCTCATAGTTGTAATCTTACCAATCTGACCTACTTTTAATTCTGTCTTGCCCCACATAACTTTCGGCGATGCAGCATCAGCAGTAGCAGAGTTATACATATTTTCATCGTGCTAGTAATAATCTTTGTACTTCTAATCAACCCTTACGGTACATTGATTAAAGTGGTAGGAATCTCTATTTGGTCAGTAATTATTTTATTTGATATATACAAAATTAATAAAATCAAGAAAACGAGAGCTGATTAAATTTGAACGTTTTTTTATTATGCTTTATGTGTCATTTGCAACATAAAAACTCCCATTTCCCTTCTTCAACTAACCTGCCGCGTTAGTTAAAGTATATTCTTTCACAAACTTTTAGAAGTAGGTAAAATTCATAATGCTTTTACTAAAAATCAACTTTTACCTTTAACATAGCCAAATGTAAAAAGCATGTTTGTAACATACAGATTATCCAACATTTTTAGGAATCTCCCCATTAGAAATAATAAAGACAAAAAAGAAGATAAACAGGATCGATTACCAATACCTCCTATTCTTATCTTCAATTCCTGAAATACATGTACTTTTAAGTTTCAATTTCCTCTCTCATTTTATCCAACCCTTAATTTAATAGGGAACGAGTAATTTAAATTCAAAAACAACTATTACTGCTATTAAAATTAGAAACATTTCCGATATAGTCAAAATAGATTGTTTCGGATGTTCTGTATATTTCCATTCAAAAAACGCTCTTACTATATAATCCAGTACCATAAAAACAATTAAGGGAATTAATAAAAGGGATATTAATTCTTCATAATAAAACAACAGCACAAAAGAGAGAGTGATTAAAGTAACTGCAGAAAAAATTCTTAAACCTTTATCAATTTTTCGATGTGACTTGTTTATGTAATTAAATGAAAAAAACTCCTTTTTCACTTTCTCAATTTGGAGTAGGTTCCTCAGAAAAAGCTTAACTATTGAAATAAGGACAAAAACAATTATTAAAATTAAACATAATTTTATCCAGGACACTAAAATCCTCCTATTCTATTTATCTGAGGCTTTTTTGAGGAGAGAAAGTCTTTACTCCTGCTTGAAGAAAAGGCTCCCGTAGAAAAACACGACTCACTTAATATAGGAATGCTCGCCTCTCGAGGTTAACAAGGAATAGGTAGTACAATTCCAATTTTTTACACCAGTTGTTCTTGTGCCTTTCCAACCCATTTTCCGCAATTCCTTTGCGATTAACATATTAAAAAAACCATGACCAACTAAAACTATTGATTCATGTTCATTGGCGTAATTTATTAGTTGTTGTGAAGCCATGGTTGCTCTCAATTTCGCCTTACTATAAGATTCGCATTCCTTAGAATAGCCACAAAACCATAATATCCTTAAAATTACCGCCCAGTTATTTGGCTTTAATTTCAGATTAAATAATATTGTTGGATGAGCAGGTAATTCTGTTTCTCGAAATAAAGGATCCGAAATTGTTTTGGATACTGGATTTAATAAGCATGCTGAGTCAATAGACCTTTTTAAATCACTGGTCACTACAACCTTTGCAACTGCTACTTTTTCAATAGTGATTTGAGGGAATGTTGATACTTCAGTTACACCGTTAAAGTCATACTTTTCAACCCAATTCTTAAATTCTGCAAAAGTGATTCTATCATTTTCTGTCCATAGTGATTTACCATGCCTAATTAATGAAATCTCCATAACAAACTCCTTTAATTAAACTCGTTTTCTAAACCATAACTTTTTAAAATTCTGTTCGATTACGCATTAAATATATTATGCAGTCTCCAAATATTCATTTGCTAAAAATCTTTGAATAGAACTAATCCGCTACTATTTCTTCTTCAATCAATTCCACTTCATACGTCCTTAATCTACTATAGAACCTCGATTTCGCTCTTGTATCTAGCACGCCATTTTCAGCTAAACTCCATTTATCTCCATTTATCGCGGTAAAATAATAAGTTCCATTAGCACCATATACATATACATACTCTACTTTCTCCACGTCTTCCCAAGGATAGATATGTGTCTTGTTAAACTTCTGGAGCACCATTTGATCTTCTTGAATAGCTGTGTAACTGAGCGAAGAAGCATATAAAGAAATAAGTGATACAACCAATAGGGACCCAAAAACCCCGTACATATTCTTGTTTCGTTTCCATGCGAGCAACAATAGACCCGTTAAGAGTAGTGCCAATCCAAATGCAGTGACCCAAAAATTTACCGCTGGAATGAATAGAGCAATGTTTTGCTCTTGCTCATACAAAACAGTAGATATCACCAGTGGCAAGAAAAACACCACAAACGGAGTGCAAAGTCCCACAAGCATTGCCCAAATAATAAAGATGGTGCGTGGGGGTTGTTTTTCTGTCATACTATCGCTTCCTTCCGTCTTTAATATCTATATTATTCGGTAGAAGGATGAAAAAACTAAGGGTGTTATTATTTGTCCCACGTCTCCCGACCACCCTATACAAGTAAACAATTAAACATATCAGTCAAAAGATGATTCCTTCATATCAAAGCCTTTTTGACTGCAAGGAAATGCGACATTAAAGGAATGCCCCTTCTATGAAAAAAACAACTTGATTATCCACTTACCCAACAAAACAAATGGATAAAATAGTATATCTGTTAAGTCAGCAAAGAAATCAACTCTATCCGCCTTCTTATGTCTCATTTCGTATCGGGTTGCTTCATCCTCATTTGTGAATTTCTTATCCCCTACAATAAATACTTCATTCGCTTTCTGCTCATTTTCCATTTGATTATCCCCTTATGAATGTGTATTAACTAATCTACAATAAAAGTAACTAATCTTGTTTTTGCTACATTAATTTATTCATCCCAAGTACATCCAATGTTTTCTGTTGCTGAATGTCTTTGATCAGTACAGATAGCACAAATAGCATCCCAATAATTACCGAAAAAAAGACGCTGTTAACAATGAATAATTTGGTATCAAACATTGTTTTAGCAATGGCTTCCTAAATAACAGATGAAACCAATAAATAGAGCTAAACAAAATAATACGTAAAGCGTTTCATCCCATTTACTCCTTACATCCGTTACGTTTTATACGAATCAGAAAATTTAAAGTTTCAATTTTCTGATTATTTTTCGTATTCTTTATTGAAGTTAAGTACCGGTTTTGTTGAATTAGAAATTCAAACCTTTATTATTTCGTTTTATAAAGTTCCACTAATTTTTTCCCATCGCTAGTTCCGATGATTGTAGTAAGAGGAACGAGATTAATAACCACGTTAAAATAAGAAACAAAAATAAAACTATCTAAGTAGTTTCGAAAAACCCCAAATTCATATCCCATTAACAAATCTAATACAAATGCAGATAGAAAATTAAAGATTACCCCACCCAAGAAAAAGAGTGCTTTCTGTGTTTTACTAAATTCCTCCATATTCTTAGCAACAACTCTTCCACCTACGAAATAAGCTTTCTTAATAACAAAGAACTTCTTCTTCCATAATACTTCTCCATTTCCAATCGCAAATTCACTAATTTCTCCACCAAATAACTTAACAAAAAAAGCGTGCCCTGATTCGTGTATTAGTGCAATAAAAGGAAAAATAAACAAAGCAATAATTACGAAATTTATTAAAAAGCCCATCTTTCATCTCCCTTAATAATATCTACGAAAATGGGGGTAGAACGTTTCATATTTATAACTAGCTTTTGTGAAATCATAATTTAGACTTACAATTCAGTAGCATTCTTTAAAATCTCAAAGAATTCACTATCATTTTCGATTGTATAGTATTCGTATCCATCAATTAAATTTACTAATTTTTTATCCGTATCCACCCACATTGCATATCCTGTATTAAATGTAATATTTACTCTGTAATCTATATCTAGTGAAACATCTGTTACTCTTTTAAATTTTGCGTTTTTAAAAGACTCTATTAGTTCCAGTTGCGTTTCTTCTGGAATTTCAATTGGTGTAAATAGATCCTCTTTTTCTAAATCGTAACTTTGAATATCTACAAATGGTTTTTCTGCATTTAAATCTGCATAATCTCCTAATACGTCTGATGCAGAATAAGTCCTATTAGCGTTAGCAAAGACGGTAACCCACACCATCACGAGCAATAAAACTACAATTCCAATACCAATGCTTTTGATATTGTGCGATATTAACTCCACATTGCCACCGTCCTATTTTTATTCTTGGACCAAAATTAACTTAGTCATCCAAACACAAAAATCCTTCTATTTATTTACCTAACCAAAATCCAGAAGATAAGATATTAAGGGGTAAACGCGGGTTACACGCTAAACTTTATTAGAAGGAATTACAACAGCGTTACATGCTTTTTCATAAAACTCTATCGGACCTGCCTGTCCAATAATTGCATACTCATAACCAATATCACTCATGTCTTTTAAGCAGTGATGTAGTAAAGAAAATCCTATCCCCTTAACTCTGTTTGATAATGCCACGCCCATCGGACCGAAATAACATTTTTTATTCTTATATATATCATAAGCAGCAAACCCTACAATATCTCCGTTATCATCAAAAGCAACATATACCGGTAGCTTATTTAACGAGAATGCTTCACTTATAGTTTGAGACCACTCATTCGAAAAAATTTTTCCAATAAAATGAACTAGTTCATTAATTTCCTTTTTATTCACTTTACGGATATGATGGGTGTTAATAATTGGGACTTTATAATTTGCAATATGAGTAATCATATCTCTTGAGGTAGTGCCGAGGGATAAAATTGTTTTTCTGTTATCATCTGATAGAAAACGGTCTACTGCATTAGTTGTTATTAATGCTTTAAGCAAATTACCTTCATTTACATAGATTTGGTTATATTTTTTCATATAATTTATAGCAACTTCCAATATACTTTTTACTTCTTCCGTAACTTGGACGTTGAAAAAAACACTACATGTCTGATGTTGAATAGAAGTATCCTCCATCACATCTTTCAATAAGCTCTTGTCTAAAGTGATTTTTAGAGATATCTCTCCAAGTACTCCTGTTTTCTCATCTAAACAAGCAGTAAGGAGATGAAGAGGTTGTAACACCTTTACTCTTGATGATTCGGCATAGTTTTCTGCTTTCTTCCATATCCTTAGCATTCTATTCGTAAAATTTATATTAGAATTGCTCAGTTATACCCCTCCTAACAAAATTTTTGATAATTAGACCCTTAATAATAAGTACTTCTACCTCTTTGTTAAAAAGCCTGCTTCATTACAATAAATGAAAAAGTAAAATGAAATCTATTCTACTACAATCTAGGTTTTCATAAACAAAAGCTCTCTTGCTAATCTATTTACTAAAAAGAGGGGATACAGCATATTCCTAAGCTGTATCCCCTCTTCTTATTATATTCTAAATAACTTTTCACTTTAAATTCAACACTAAATAATGAAGTAATAATTGGACCTAAGCTAGTGGTGTAAATGTTCGATTAGCAAGTTCTGCATCAAGCATAAAAATGGCATTTGAATCGTTCTTAATACGAGATATTTTGGCGATCAACGTATCGAAAGTTGCCTCTTCTTGTACTTGTTCATCGATAAACCATTTTAAGAAAGCCATGGTTGCGTGCTCACGTTCCTCGAAAGCAATATCGCTTAACTCATAAATACGACGTGTTACTTCTTTTTCGTGTTGTAATGCTTTCTCGAATGTTTCTAAAACCGAGACAAGATCATTCCCAGGATTTGAAAAGCCTTCGATTGTCGCACGGTAACCCATATCACTTAAGTAATTATAAAATTTCATAGCATGGAAGCGTTCTTCTTCTGCTTGTACTAGGAAAAAGTTAGCAAATCCATCATATGATTCGTCTGTACAGTACGCTGCCATTGCAAGATATGCATGAGCAGAATAAAATTCATAGTTCATTTGCGCATTTAATGATTTGTGCAATTTTTCAGATAACATAAAAATCCTCCTTTAAATGTACTGTCAGCTTAATAGATGCTTTCATAGCATTTATTCTGTCCTTAAACTGCTGAGACATTCATATGAAAATTATTTTTATTAGCTAATTGCTTTTAATATGAATTTTAGCACCGTATTATGTCTAGAAAATAAAGTGCTTGATGGCAACTCTTTCGTGAAACACTTCAATCTAGAAAACTCAAATTACATAAAAAATCTGTCGCTTCCTTATATGCATCGTTTCCACAAAGGGATAAGGTTAATTTTCAAAAATTTGTTATTGTAATATATCTACCCAAATTTTAATCGCAGTCCCAGCAATCAGTAATGCTAATAACCATTGTAAAATCTTAACATTCATCTTTTGACCAATTTTTGCTCCAAGTGGTGCCGCTATGAGACTAGCAATAATCATAATAAATGCTGGCCAATAATCAATTTGACCCGTGATGATTTTGCCGACGCTCCCACCAATCGCCGAGATAAAGGTGATTGCTAAACTAGTTGCAATTGTCATTCGAGTTGGTATTTTTAAAACGGTTAACATAATCGGTACAAGTAAAAATCCACCGGCTGCGCCAACAATACCCGAGCCAATACCGACAATAAGCGCCAGACTACTAGCCACTACTTTGTTAAACGAAATGACCGTTGTATCTTCAACTGTTTTACGCGGTATAAACATCATCACTGCTGCAATCACAGCAAGTATGCCATAAACGACATTGACGGCTTCTTCTGATAAAAACCCTGATCCATAACTACCAATAAAACTTCCGAGTAAAATTGCTCCACCCATGTAAATTATAATTTCTTTATGGAGCAACCCACTTTTTCGGTATGCCCAAACACCGGCAAGTGATGCAAATAATACTTGAATAGCACTAATCCCTGATACCTCGTGTGCGGTGAATGCGGCAAGTCCAAGTAGTGGTGGGATGTAAAGTAGCATGGGGTATTTAATAATCGATCCCCCAACCCCTAACATTCCTGATATAAATGAACCTACAAATCCGATTGCAAATATAACAACGATAAATGTAATGGATAAATCCATAATAACCCTCCTTTTGAAGAATGAAAACGAGTAGAAATAGCTCTACTCGTTCTAGATGCTCGCTCTTATGCTTTTTGGATGTAGAAGAATAATACTCCATCTTCTTCTTTTTGTTCAACGATTGTATGACCGCCCGATGCAGCCCATGCTGTAAAGTCATTTAATGCGCCTTTATCGGTCACAAGTACTTCTAGCACTTCACCTGAGTTAATCGTATCTATTGTTTTTTTAGTTCGAACAATTGGCATTGGACAAGCTAAGCCTTTTGCGTCTAAAGTTTTTGTTATATTCATGAGTATTTCCTCTTCTCGTAGTTTGTATTTTGTAAGATTTTTTTTACTTAGCGTACTGCACAACGGTTTGGTCCAATTTCCATTTCTGTTTGTTCTTCGTTACTTGGCGTAACTTTCCCCATATTAACGTGGCGAATTTCTTCGTACGAATTTGGCTGAGGCGGTAAGTTATCTGTCACCATTGAGCGGAATACTTCCTCATCTTCTACATTTAAGCCATGATTTTCTACGAATAGATCTCCTAAACGCTTGCCCACTGTCCCGTCTTCATTTAGCTCTTCAATAATCATGAAGTGAGCAGGTAGTACGATTAAATCCTCTGCTAATGAGCGGTAACGACTATATAACGTCTGACGTAAATCTCTTACCCAGTCATCTGCAAGACCAGCTAAGTCAGGACGCCCGATGGAATCAATGAATAAAATATCCCCTGTTAATAGGTACTTTTTGTCGATTACAAATGATGTTGATCCAATGGTATGACCAGGAGAGTAAAGCGCACCTACTTCAATTTCCGAATTGCCAAGTTTTACTGTTAAGTCATCAGTTAAAGGTGTGAAATCGAATACAACCTCTTCTGCATCCTTTGACGGTAAGTAATACGCGGCACCCGTTTGACTAGCAATATGACGACCTCCTGAAATGTGGTCAGCGTGTAGATGCGTGTCAAATACGTGCTTAATTTGGACACCCTTTTCTTCTGCGAATTTTATAAAAACATCTGTAAAACGTACAGCGTCAATAATTGCTGCTTCACCTTCGTTAACTGCCATGTAGGAAAGACAGCCTTTTCCTAAACGGACGAATTGATAAAGCTCACCGCCACCGGAAAGTTCGCCTACTTTAACTGGCTCTATATACATCGACCAAGACTTCATCCCGCCTTCTAAATAGGCCACTTCAAGACCAGCTTCTGCTAGCAGTTCTGCTACCATGATAGATGAGCCTTCCTTTGCACAAACAACCAATATCTCTATGTCTGTTGGAATTTGTGGTAAGATTTCTTCTACCCCATCTAAAAGTTCGAAATATGGAATGTTTAAGTAATTAAATTTGTGGCCTTCAATTTTCCAATCAGCAAATGCATCTGCATTTCGCACATCTAAAATAAATAATTCTTTGTTATCAATGACTTTGCGTGCTACATCAGCCGCTGTCCAAATGTTTACTGTCATTATTTTACCCCCATAGGTATATTTTTGTTATTTTTTTTGGTTCTGGAAGCGAAGAGCTACCGGAACCAATAGTTAAGAATTAGATATATGGATAGCAGCAGCAACCCGTTAAAATGTTAATGTTGGTGCTGCATCTTTTGCAAATTCCAAGAAAGTAACTGCGCCACCCACTTCGATATCTTCTACAAAATCTGCTTTTGTTAAGCCCATCACGTCCATCGTCATTTGACAAGCGATGAATTTCACACCCAACTCCTGCGCCATTTCTACTAATTGTGGGATTGCGGGAACTCCAGAATTAGCGAATCCTTCTGCAAAGTGCTCCTTGCCTGCTGGCATTTCAAGTCCGTGCATACCTTGCTTATGAATAAGGTTTAACCCTTCAAATGTGAAGAAGATCGCTACCTCTTTTTCAGAAGCTGCTGCCGCTGTTGCAATATTAAATACTTTATAGGCATCAAATAATCCACCATTTGATGCAATAATTGCTACTTTATTGGACATATTATTCTACCTCTTTCTGTAATTCGCCTTCGTACCCTGTCATCCCAGGTAAGACGTTATAAATATTGTTAAAACCTTCTTCAGCTAATTGCTTCGCTGCTAAATCGGAGCGAGTACCTGTCCGGCAAATCACATAGATTGTTTCATCTTTGTTCAATTCAGTTAAGCGTTCAGCTAATTCGCCCATTGGGATTGACTTTGCACCTGGAATATGACCAAATGTATATTCCGCAGCCTCGCGAACATCTAAGATTAATCCTTTACCATTTAAAGCCTCTTCATTTGAAATTGTATGTTCAAATGTTTTTTCAACAGCTTCGTTTACTTCAGGATTGCATTTACGAATATAGTGATAGAACACTCCATTCTCTTCATGTGAACCAATATATTGATGACCAACTGTTTTTGACCAAGCCGCTAAGTCAGCCACTGAGCCTTTATCTGTCGCTTGAATTTCTAATACTTGGCCTTCAGCTACTTCGTTCATTGCCTTTTTAGTTTTTACTATTGGCATTGGACAAGCTAAGCCTTTTGCATCTAACTGTACATCCGATTTAACCATATGAACTCTCCATCCATACCTACTAGGGTATTAATATTTTTAAAAAAATTTATCTTTACTTTACTTCGCCATTCCAAGCGAGCATTCCGCCATCCATGTTCGTTACATCAAAACCATGCGATTGTAAAAGAGCTGTTGCCTTACCACTACGTCCACCCGAACGACATACCATAATATAACCTTCTGATTTATCAAGCTCGTTCATTTTAAACTCCAACAATCCTAGCGGAATATGAATGACACCTGGAATATGTCCTGTTTCCACTTCATCCACTTCACGCACATCTATTAACTTCACCGCTTCTCCAGCCTCTATTTTCGCTTGTACTTCTTCTGGTTGAATTGTTTTCATATTTTTCTCCTCCTAATATGCACTCATGCCACCACGGATATTCGTTACTTTTGTATAGCCTAATTTTTTTAACTGTTTACAAGCCTGATTTGAACGCATACCACTTTGACAAATGACAAGAATTTCTTTATCCTTTGGTAGTTTCGAAAAGTCTGATCCAAGGGGGATATTTTTAAATTGGCGAATGTTGCGTGCTTTATATTCACCGGGTGTTCGTACATCAACAAATACTTTATCATTATCATTAATAATTGTTTTAAGCTCTGCAGTCGATATAGAGGTTACCCCTTTTGTGGGCATTATACGCCAAACAAAAAATGCGACCACAATTGCAATTAAAATAGCTATCTTCATATATGTCACCTCTTATATAAATAAATTCACGGTACCATCTTCTGCATCTGCTAAATATGCTGCAACACCTGCGTACTGAATACCATCTAATAACTCTTCTTTTTGAAGACCCAGTAAATCCATCGTCATCGTGCATGTCACAAGTTTAATATCTTGCTCTTGTGCCAATTCAACAAGCTGTGTAAGCGTTAGAGCATTATGTTTTTTCATTACATGCTTAATCACTTTTGGTCCCATGCCTAGCATCTGCATGTTTGATAAGCCTAACTTTTCCGCACCTCTTGGCATCATTTTTGCAAACATTTTTTCTAAAAATCCTTTTTGAACCGCTACTGGTTCTTGTTTACGTAGTGCATTGATACCCCAGAATGTATGGAAGATTGTCACTTCATGATCATACGCAGCTGCTCCATTTGCAATAATGTACGCTGCCATTGCCTTGTCATAATCTCCACTAAATAAAACGATAGTTGTTCTTTTCTTCTCCATATTATCCCCTTACCTGTATAGGTATTTTTTATTTGAAAAATAAAAAGTCTTATCGACTTTTTACTAGTAGATCCACTGCTTGCTTAACTATTGCATTTTTGTCTAAAGTATCTGCATTCTCTTTTGATAAACATTCCACTAAATTATCCGTGACAATGACACCTATTGTACGATCCACTGCAGAACGGACTGCACTTAGTTGTGTAATCACATCTTTACAATCTTTCTCTTCTTCCATCATACGTAATATCCCTCTAAGCTGACCTTCCATCTTTTTCATTCTTGCTGTAACCTTTGCATCGTATTCCAATATCTCACCTCATTTTAATTTATTTCTTCATCTATCTCGCATTTTACTACCCCTTAGGGTATTTGTAAATATTTTAACTTAAGTGCTTTCAAACAATACTTTTAGTTACGAGCGAAATAGATGATTGAAGCAACTGAAATCAATACTACTACCCCTATAGGTATATGTCAACGTATAAATTTTTTCAATTATTCTCTTTCAACTTCATCTTCCCTTACCATTTTATTTCTCAGGCAATAAATGGAGTTCCGGAAACTGCAACCAAATTTCATAAGAAAAGCTACCCATAAAGGTAGCTAATTGTTTCAATAAAGAACCCCCGACACCAAGTTATTGAGTATAACTTATAGGAGATAGGGACCGTTTTTTAACTTTTTTAGAGGTGAACAAGATACCTCAATAAGTAAGTTTCTTTGACAGATAATACTGTTGATTATCTTTATTAGGATGTTCTTCTATTACGCCAACTACTTCATAACCATATCTTTGATAGAAATTTGGGGCCTGAAAGCTAAATGTATCTAATTGAATGAGATTGCATCTGTTCTCTCTAGCGATTTCCTCTATATTATGTAATAACTGTCTACCATATCCTTTACCTCTAAGAGATTCATCTACCCATAAAAAATCAATATGTAAGTGATACCAAAAAATCGTTCCTGTAATGCCTCCCAAAATTTTCTCTCTTTCATCTCTAAGGATAAAGCTAATGTTTTTAACTGGGTGTTTTACTTCATCTGGTAGCTTAGAAAGATTGTGTTCAATTACCTTTTTACGAATATAATCACTGTCTTCCTGATTCCACTGCTGAGTTATTTTCATAATTTTCCTCCATATAAGTTTGTGAATCATTATTTTACAAAAACAAATATTTTGTTTGTATCATTTCATTTCATTATAATTCTTTTGAATTGTTTTAAACGTTGACGGACTAACGTTTATTGTTTATTTGCCTACAAAGTAAATAATAAAAATAAACCCATTTATTACTAATGCTGATAAAGGAATTATGACAAAAATTACGGAGATAACTAATTCTCTTCTGATTCTATTTGAATTGGCTTTAACACTACTAAATAACGAAAATACTATTAAAGCGAATATAGTTAAAGTGCTAACTAACAAGATGCTTTGATTTATTTCACCAGTTAGCCTTGCCACCAAAAAAACTGCCAATAACGCAACAATCCCCAATATAAAGGATGCCATGAACCATTTAAGGAATGTATTTATATTGCCCACCTCTACAATAATTTTCATAGATTATCTTATTTAACACAATTGCAAAAATCTGCTGCATAAGTTGAATTAATATTAAAGGCACATCAATAGTCACACTCGATTACAATAGGCGTTGAAGAAGTGAATACAGTTAAACCTAATCACGCAGTACAACTAGAGTGTCTCATCCAATTTCTGAATCTTTGAATATGAAATTAAATAAACATTGCCTAAAACGTCTATTTTGTCTTCCTTTACACGAACTGCGCAATCTTTGTTCGACGCATAAATGTTTAGTTCTTCCGAAAGGAGAGATAGTTCTTTTTGAACCAGTGCAATGTTATTTTCAAGATCAAAATGAGAAAGTATGGAGAAATTGTCAAGACCGATCCCATCGTAAACAGAGCTTGCTTCCACTTTATATCCAAAGTTTTTCGAGCATAACCATTTAGCGGACATGTTTATTGCACCAGCGCTTGCCCCCATCACAACAGCGCTGCTTTTTTTAATCGAATCTGATAAATCATATTCCATCAAAAAACCATTCTGTTTAAGAGTATCCCCACCTAACAAAAAGATGACCGATGCATTTTTAATTATCGTTTTGGCCTCTTCCTTCTGTACCCGATAATTAATTAAATGATATTCATCAAACATAATGCCAGCCTGCTCAAGCCACGAGCGTTCCGTAGAACCATCATCTTCATAAATAGATGGATTCGAGCTAATCATAGCCAATGATTTTCTATCAGTTATATCCTCCAGTAGCACCCTACTCAGATTCTCTGGAAAGAAATTGTTAAACCACCCTAAATAATAGTGAGTTTTCATAAGTACCTCCGTAGCAAGTGTAAATAATGCATATTCATTGCGTCACTTACTGTATTTTCTTATTGATTCAAATCCCCTTGATTATAAGAAGAAAAATTACTGGTAATTAGGTATGTCGTACCCCATAACTTAATAAGTTTCACTTATACTCCATTTTACTTTAAAGTTGCCTTTTACATCATCGCCTGTTACAACCATTCTATAAACTCCAGCTTTTTGAACCTCCAATTTCAACACTTCCTCACTAACCTCAGTCAATCCTACTAACTTATTTTTTCCGTTTAGCATATAAAACCCATGCCCTCCATCGTTAGTTGGGTTGAAATCATAGGACAAGGTAATAGTTTGATCTGTCTTTGCTAGAATAGGTATTTCATGTTTCCCATTAAAGTGGTCAAAAGTTGCTGTATATGAAGTTTCACTTTTCACTTCAATCCATTGTTCCTTTTCCGTAAAGTCCACATCCATTAGAATGATAATAATTAATGGCACAACGATAGAAAACACATATTTAAAGGACTGGAAACGGAAAGATAATAATGTTCCAACATAAAATATTAAAGAACATAACGCTCCGATTGTACCAGCAAATAACATAAAAGAAACATCCAGCGTTATGATAAAAAAACCATAACCTGCTAGAATATATAGTAGGATTTTCACTGTTAAACTGGTGTTTGGAACTTTAAATACCCACAAGTCAATCAATAGCGAACACAAAATGCCATAACCAAAAACGATTATCCAAAGGAACCCGCTAGAAATTCCTTCTACAAATTCGTACATATCTTTTCCAAACGAAAGTAACAGATAAATAGATATAACAAACAATAAGAACCCTGCACCAGCTAATTTTGTAATTAAATAAGAAATTGCTTTAATTAAGTTTATTTTTAGCGTCATCCCAAAATACTCCTCTAAAAACACAAGTTAAAATGACCATGAGCCCTTTAAATTAACCTGCCACGTTCGTTTAAGTGTAACTTCCCAAATTAACATAAAATAGATCACGTTACCTTCCCTTAAATGCGGACTGAATTGCCCCTATTCATTTTCTATTTTGACAACGTAGCAATTACGTTAGATTCTAACTTTTTTTAGTTTTGAAAAATCTAACTATTATTAAGACTATCCCAGTTATGAAGAAAATTAAAGCATTAGCCAAAAGGACCATTGCGATAAATGCAGCTGCGAATGCTGAACCTTCGTGTGTATCAGTGGGATCAACCACTCTGGAAATTTTTAAAAATATTGCCCCTACTGTAAACCCAATAATTGGAACAAGTAAGACCATAATGATCCCAGAAATCCATAAAGACAATTTATTGTTCTTGTGTAAATGGATAGCTGTTCCATCAAAAAGTAATATCAATAACAAAAGAATTAACCAAACTAAACCATCTCCACTCAACTTACCCCACCACTCTCCATACTACTTCAATAAAAGACTAAATTTACAACCCTTTTTGCTTTATGAATCTACCGGACTTGTTCTCCTAAACCACCATCGTCTCGTATTTCAAACTTCCCAATTTTTCCTGGTTCAGCTAGAATTGCGGTACCTTTTACTTCGTGTTGGGAAACTGCTCCAGTATTATTCGTATATTCTACCTGAGCGGTAAAGTCATAAAACTTAGGAGTGTTAATGTTCTCACTTTTTGTTACTTGTATATTACTAACTTTCATCTTGTATCTAAGATTTTCGTCAAAGCCTAAATATCCATAATGATATTTAAAAGCTATAACATTCGAAATAAGGGAATCATAAGCATTATCCGTAAAGTAAGGTCCATAAGTTTTTTTCACTAAGTCCTCGTAGGCACGCCATTCGTCTGATACCCCCGACTCTTCGACTCCATTTACTTCATTTGCTTCAGGTGTGTTGCTACCTATTTCGGTCATTTTTTTATCGATATTTTTGACAATAACCAAATATTCTTCGTTCGGAACTGTAAATTCCGATTCAAGAACAGCTTGGACTGCTATTATATTTTTGTCTTCTGAGGAAACAACCGCTTCTACTTGGGGTTCAATATTTTCTTTCAGACAGCCCGCAAACAGAAAACACATGCTTATCAAGAATAAGATGCCTCCAACTTTTTTTATTTGTTTAATAGACATATAACTCCCACCACGATTCTTCCAAAGTTAAATTTATATTCTGATGTTAAATGAAATACGTTATAGAATTAGAAAAGTTCCATTTTTCTGTCTTATTATATTTAGATAATACAGAGGCTTAAAACTAGCATTGGTATCTCAACCAATGATTTGAAATATAAAAACACCTCTTATTTCAAATCTATGCCAGATTTTCAATAAAGAGGTGCTTAAGTTGTACATTTAATTAGTATTTCCCATTTTTATACTTCATTACAGATCCCATTATCAATTAATTTCCTTTTGAGTGTCGTTAAACGCTATAAAAAAACAAGAAAAAATGCTTACTCCTACTCGAAGTAAAGCACTCATCAATGAAAATGTATTATAAAAATAACTTCACATTTTGAATAAACTCATAAATAAAATATCCTGCAAAACCAATTAATAAAGTCCCTGATACTATTGTTAACCATTTTATCATGTTTCGATTTAGTGCTTTTCGAGTGATGGATATAATGCTGAGTAATCCAATATCATGTAGCAAAATTCCACTTAAAATCCCTAACGCAACAATGAAAAAGTGACTTTCATCGTTTGCATAATTTTTTGCAAGTACTACTCCAAATACATTCACCCAAAAAACTAGATTACCTGGGGATATAGCCACAAGAAGACCATTCTTGTATGAGCTAAAAAAAGATTTTGTTACTCTCTCACCCGATAAAGTGATATCTTTATCTGCGTTTTTTATTGAATCATAACCCAAGTATAACAAAAACACAGCTCCAATAAGCCACATGGGAATTTGAATGATAGGTAGCGCCAAGATAGAAGCAAGACCTGTTGATAGCAAAATGATTAGTGTAATATCAATTGTCATACCGCCTAATCCAACTGCCCATCCGTGTATAAATCCATTTTTCAACCCTTGTTTTGTCATTTCGACAGTGATTGCACCTACAGGCATTGCGATGGCAAGCCCTACCATTACATAAGCAAAATACAAGCTCAAATAACCACAACTCTCATAAGTAAATATAGCCTCTTCTGTCCGTTTATAAGAATTATTATACAGATGAATATATATTTAATTCAAGCCCTCATTCAACTAAACTGTAAGGTTAGTTTTAAAAAATTCTAAGTAAGCTATTCATATACATTAACTATACTTTGAGAAATAATGCTTACAATTTCAGATATCGATAAAGTCCCGTCAACAATAATATCGGAATTCGGTTTTATGGTATTAAGCATCTCAAGATAACCCTGTCTGCCTTGTGAAATATAGCTATTCATATCCAGTAAAATATTCTCAACTGAACTATTCTTAAAATCTCTTGTTACTCTACGTGCCATAGCAATATCCAAAGGAGTATCAATAAACACCGTAAAATCAATTAATTTACTTGTTTTAAAGTGTTTATAGGCAAACGGAAAGTCCATTATTATATAATCTAAGGGTTCGGTAAGCAATGACTCTAAATCTGTAATTAGAGGAGCCAAGTTCCAATCATCATAATTAGATCCATTGGCCACCCATTCTATAATGCTATTAGGACCTTCGAAATTGTAATCATCAAAATAAAGCGTTTTAGAGTTTTGCAAGATTTCGTTTAAATGTGTTGTTATTGTTGTTTTTCCACCACCAGAAACCGCAGTAACAGCAATGACAAGTGGATGCTTTGCTTTCTTCATAAACTCCCCCATTTTCTAAATTTTACTATTAAACTACCTTGCTGCTTTGTTTAAGAAGAAAAAATGCTTTACTCCTTTTGGAAGTAAAGCACCAGTTTGAGCAACAAGAAATCCTACTAATCTAAACATCCGCAACCCCATGTAGTCCACAACTCTCTAGTTTTGTTATCCGTTAGAATGGACTATATAATCCTTCTGAATTTAAAAATAGCTTCTGTAATGAAAAAGCAATGCTGCAGTTGTTATAATGGTGTAAGTCACAGACGTAAGGAAAACAATATTCGGAGAAAACTCAAACTTTTTCTCTTCCATTCTTATACCTGTGGAACCTTGTATACTCATATCCAAACGTCTAGTACTAAAACCATCACCTTTAGAAGTAAAAAACCAAATTACAGCGGTAGCGGCTAAACCAATAAAACATGAATAGTCAATGAATTTTGTATGCGTAAAATATGTAATACCAAAACTCAAACCTATTAAAAATAGAATAGTAATAACACTAGTTAGTAGTTTTCGGATCAAAACGACTTATCTCCTTATATAAAATTTTATATATCTAAATATTCTTTTAATATATACGATTAAATAATTACTTGGTTTCGTAAATTTTTAGACCATCTATACTCCTTCGTGAAGTTAAGCACCCATTAGTAAAGAATCATTTATATATTAACGAAAAATCTTCGCTATTTCCGTTCCATTCTACTTTTATTACTAACTCATCGTCTACACTTATAGATGGGCTATTCGATATCGGTAAATCTTTTTGATATATTCCTTCTTTACTTAGAGAAGTATTAATCTCACTAAAATCAAATACACTGTTATCTTTTGTTTTAACAGAGTAACTAAAAGCTTCTATATTCTGCATGCCATGCCCTTTATAGTTTATTTGAATATAATATGTTTCGTCACTAGCAGTCTGATTAACAGTTACTTTGGAGGACCAATTCTCATCTTCTCCAACAAACATTATGTTATTCTTATTTGATTGGCACGCAAACAATAATAAGGTTACTAAAAATATAGCTACTAAAGTTAATTTTTTGACAAAAATCATCCCCCTCAATCACTAAGTTTTTAGCACAGTTCCCCTAGTTAGTTTGTAAGAAAAAAGGCTTTACTCCTTCTTGAAGTAAAGCCTCCCTTAGGTTATACAGAAATAACAACACAATAATTGGCATATAATTGAAGTGACAATAAGTAATTATTTCTTACCTTTTCCTTCTAAAAGTATAGGTGCTATATTTAGTAAGATAGAAACAATTGTCAAAAACCATAATGCCCTTTCCATACTAGGTACTACATCCAATAAAGCTGCCCAATCTTCCACATTTACCCACTGGGATACAAGACTGTATTCTGAACAAAGTGTTAAGGCTGTAAATGATAAGCCTATCGCCATAGCGAGCTTATAATCCTTTCCTACTGTATACATATAAAGATTTATAAGAGTTGCTACTACTGCAATAGCCCCAAATATTATCCACATAGCTTTGCTTCCCCCTTTAATTCTCTTATTTTCTACGATAAGTATTCCATCTTTAACTAAACTGCTTCGTTGGTTCAATAAGAAAAAGCTCTCCAACAGACCGCCACTCGTTCAACTAATATACTTTATAGTTGAACAAATGCTTACTTCATAGAAATTCTTACTTTTCACGATTCATCACTACGCCAGTTTGTAAATTTACAAGTAAAAAGGTAGACACAACTTCATGTTCTTCTCGATACATCCACCTATACCAATAACACCTTTCTATTGTTAGGAATAATTAAAATAAAAGCTATAATTCTATCTCCCATTTTTACCGTCTACATCAATAGACGGTTAAATTTTCTATTGGTTTCAGAACATTCCATTATTACTTAGAAATATTCCTACATAGCCATGCGGTATTCACTTGCTTATTCAACTAATCTGCCACTTTGATTCAATAAGAAGTTACGTAAAATACTATATAAATAACACCGTTCTAGTTATGAACGGTGTTATTTTTTACACTATTGATTTAATTAGCTGAGAACTCTATTACTTGATACTTCTATACCTTTAAAACATTAGTACCCGCTTCCCTAACCATTTTTGGTAGCAATTAAAATAATCTTTAGCTAAATTAGCACCGTTATTTACAGTCACTTAAATTCACCTCTAACAATTGGATACCTCAGTTCCACAACATGATTGTGCAGAATTTTGTGTTACCAAACTAACACTACATACACCAGTTTCCGGTAAATCTAGTTCTACCTTTTTAGCCGATTCAAAATCTCCAGTCAAATGGGCCACAATAGATCTAACTTGTTCATAACCAGTTGCCATCAAGAATGTTGGAGCTCGACCATAACTTTTCATTCCTACTATATAGAAGTCTTTTTCGGGTTGTCTTAATATCTCTTCCCCATGAGGTCGAACAGTACCGCAACTGTGAAGGTTTGGATCAATTAATGGAGCAAGTGCTTCGACGCTTTCTGTAGCAGTATCTATGTTTAGTCTGATTTCTCTTTCAAATGAGAAGTCTGGGCGGCTACCTGTGTTTGCAATGATTTCATCAAAGGTAGAAAGTGTTTGTTCAACACCTTCTGATTCTCCAGTGATTGCGATTCCATCTTTTGTTTTATTTAATTGATGAATAAAAAATGAGGTATAGATCTTTACTTGACCAGCATCAACTAATTGGTGAATACGACTTCCCAACTCCCCTCTTGCTTCCAGAGCATCTTTATCTTCTCCACCATAAGCATCTTCTACTGTTTTCTTTCGCATAATCCACGAAATTTCTACATCATCATCTAACTGTGATAATTCTAAAATCGTGTTTATGGCTGAATGACCTCCACCAACAACAGCAACTCTTTTACCTTTATATTTTCCCTTTTGCTCTCCTTTAATATCTGGAATACCATAATATATATGTTGTTTTAATTCCTTCTCTTCTTTAGTCCAAACATTATCAGCATTTATCGGATTTGGATGTGACCAAGTTCCCGTAGCATCTATAACTGCCCTTGCTTCCATTCTTTTTGATACTCCATTTTGTTCCAGGTATAAAACAAAGGACGATTTTTCACGATTAGCAGATTTCATTTTATCTAACCCTTTTTTACTGATGAAATCAACTTTTGTATTTAGTAATAGAAAAGGTTTTATTTCAGGTAAATTTGCTAAAGGTATCAAATAATCGTTAACTAATTCACTTCCCAATGGAAGGTCATCTAAAACAGGTGCTTTCCAAGCATGATCTTCTAGAACTTTTTTAGCTATCTTATCAATATTGTATTGCCATGGCGAGAATAACCGTACATGTCCCCAGTTCAGGATATTACTCCCAACACTATCACCTGACTCGATTAATATAAAACGTTCACCGATGTTAGCTAAATGAGCAGCCGCTGCTAAACCTACAGGACCAGCACCTATAATCGCTATTGGTAATTCCTTGTTTAAAGTTGATGCTACATCTAAATAATTTTTTGTAGCAGGTCCGCAGCATCCACCAGAGGTTACTTGTTTCAGTTCAATGTTTTTCATTCTCCATACCTCCATTAAGTTTTATTTACATGTTCTCATTAATTGTATTTTGCAAGTAATATATATTTTTAAAAGCAATACTTAAATTGCTTATATTAAAGGTGTACAACAAACACTTGATTTGGACATGGCTTGATTAAGTAATTTAATAGAACGAATAACTGTTTCTTTCTCAAATTCATTCATATGCGAAAATACTTCCTCTAAGTATTCATTCATTGATACATCAATGGTTGTAGCGACAAATTTACCTTGTACTGTAAGGGATAAAAGATATACCCTTTTGTCTGCAGCAGATGGTGTTTTCTTTACTAAATCCATTTTAATAAGTGTCTGAATTTGCCGACTAAAAGTAGTTATATCCATAGCTATCGTTTCTGCAATTTGTTGCATCGATGGTGTAATTTGCTTATCTATTTCATAAAGAATGTGACTTTGTACCAGTGATATATCCACGGTTCCAACTGAACAACAATTTTTATTAAGAAGTCCAAATCTGCGAGTAAGTACTTGAAATAGTTCACGTTTGTTTTCCATGTTTTCACCTCTATATAATATATACACCGTTTACTTGCAAAGTGCAAGAATTGACTTTAAGATTTATTAAATACTCAACTGCTTCATCTTCTCTTGCATGGTTGGCTAGAACCTACCTAGCCCCAAAAAAAATGATTCCCATCATCAGTATGATCGGAACCATTTTTATTCGAATTATTTCTACTGTCTACTAGTGAATTCCGTTCCCTCAACGAAGCAGCATGATCAGAAGGAACACTCTATCTTCCCGATTTAGCTGGTAAGAAATAGTATATTTCACTCGCCGTATTCTTTTATCATGTGGCAATCACCGGATTTTGTTTTTTGATCTCTTTTATGGATAAATGTACAGTATAATTCCCATACTCGAGAATTGTATCCAGAAAAAGATTTAATTGCTCTTGTGAGTTAACTTTTATCTTTACATGATAACAGGCTTCTCCAGATACGCGGTGAGCTTCAACTACCTCATTGCGTTCATTCATTAATTGTATAAACGAATCATGGTTTGCTGTTTTCCATTAGTTAACAAGAAAAAAAACTTTACCCCTTCTTGAAGTAAAGCTCCCGTGATTTCTAGACGGATAAAAAATCATTTATACACTTTCCATTCTTTATAACACTCAGCATAATAATTAATAATAAGAATGATAGAACATCTATGCAGCTTTTATATCTCTTTAACTAAAGCACTCCGTTTTCCTAATATGTGTTGTATAATAGTGGTAAATATACACCCGGAGGTTTTTATTTGAAAAAGTTATTAGTATTTTTCGCAACAGTATTTATACTAGCTGGATGTGGTGACGTAAGTCATGAACCTACCGCTATTGAATCTACTATTGGATCAATTATCAAAGATGAATATAAAGTATATGAAGATAAAGGTATCTTCTTAGTTAAAATATACGACAAAGATATTAATGAGGGTTCAAAAAATGCTTTGTTAAAGAAAACTAAGGAAATGTTAGCAGGCTTATCGAAATTAGATCAAGTGAAAACTGTGGAAATTAAATGGTATTCACCACCCTTTACTGACCAATCCGATAAGGAACCTTTTGAAGAAATATTAGCAGTAAGGTTTGAAGCTGATACGTTTGCAAAGGTGAATTGGGGAAATTATAAGAAGTTAGATTTAGAATCAATTGCAAACAAATATAAACAGAATGATACATTAAAAGATTAATAAAAAGGCATTGGTAAAGATAAAGGTTGGTTTAAAAATGTTCATAAAAAATGAGCTGGGAATTGTCTTACAACCATAAACGAGAACCAAGATTTAAACTCTCCAACAATTACTAATTGGTGAAGTTCGACTGTTTCCCCTTCATTTAAAGTTGCAAGATTTTTACCATTATCTAGCGCCTTTGCAAAAGAAAAATCCTCGTAAACTCTCGCAATTTTCTATTCAATAATTCCCACTAAAATCCCTCGTTCAACTAACCTGCGTACTTTTGTTCAAAAAAGTGAAGTTTATTCAACTATCGCCCCGACTGTCGATTTAATCACTATCTTTTCTAAGCATCTTGTAAACACCTACAAAAACCGGCAAACCCATTAATAATGGTAAAAGAATATTAAACCATAAAGGAGGTTTGAAAGTTATAATACTATAAATAACTATAAGACCTATAATCCAAAAAGTAATGTCAGCAATTAAATTGTGCTTTTCAGATTTAAACATTGGAACCACTACTGTATATTCTTTCTCTCACAGTATCACCCTTTCCATCTCCTGAAACATTGTTCAACAAATCGCCCACTGTTGAACCCAAGTTAAACAACACTCTTCAACTAACCTGCGTTAAATCAAGAAAAAAGTGCCACCCCAGACTTGAAGTAAAACACCCATTTTGTTCAGAAATTTACATATATTAACTTATTCAACACAATCGTTAAAATTCCTCTTCAACTAAACTGCTTCTTTTCAATCACTTACTTTAGTTCAATAAGACAAAAAGCTTTACTCCTAATATCTTTAAGTGACACATTACTCGTCCTCCTTAAACAAATCTTGAATTTTTTAAGTTTGGCTCAGTGGAATGTGACTTTCGCCCAACTTTCTGTTCTCTCACAGAGTTCACTTATTTGTTTAAAAGAAAGTTCTCCAAATACTCTTAACGTAAAAACTTTCTTATAAGGCTCTTCTAAGCGAAGTAACAATTAGGAAAATGGAAAGTCTCGCCCATTAGAATGAGTAAATCTGATGAAAATATATTTCCAAAGAAGGATGATTGTTAAGGAGTATAGAATATATATAATAATACCAAAAATGGGGGGATTAATATGAAAAGTGAAGTTTGTGTTATAAGCATTTATGTGCCCAATTTAAACAAAGCAATCGACTTTTATACCAATATTTTAGGTTTTGAATTAAGCAAACAATATAACCCTAAGCTTGCGTCACTTGTTCACGGAGAGTTACCACTTATTTTAGAAGAGAACGATAATGCAACCTATACTCAAGATATATCAGGAGTTGTATTAGGATTGCGAACTGAAGATATTTATGAAAAAGTTAAATTCTTAAAAGAGAGAGAAGTGAATTTTGTTATAGACGAACCAACTAATTGTCCTCCAGGAAAATATATTAGTTTTAGAGACCCTTTCGGAAATGTTTTAGAATATCTCCAATTTGAAAATTTGTAACAAGTATGAAAGTGTTACGGTTGTCGGGGATTTTGTAAAATTAATTTCCCCGTTACTAATTTGTGCATTATAAGAGAATTCTATAGTTTGTATTAAAAATAACTCTTCTAAAAAACCTTTATATTTTTAATTGGAGGTAACTAATATACCAAGTTTAGATAGTTACAAAAAGGAGGCTATCCTAATGAGTAAAAAAGAAATCTTGCAAAATGGAGTCAACCAAGTTTTTTACGAAGAAGAATGGTACCCACCAATATCAGAAGCGTTAAAGAATCTTACCGCTGCACAAGCATGTTGGAAACCTGATGGAATGGCCACTAATACGATTTGGGAAAATGTAAACCATTTACTAATCTTTAAAGAGCGTTTACTTTCCCGCTTACTTCAAGATGACACATTTGTTGTTCCACAAAATAATGATGACACATTTGTCCAAGGTGGACTTAATGAGGAAGAGGCTTGGCAAGAAACAATGAGTCGAACGTTTCACGTCCATGATGCCTTACAATCTTCATTAACATCCCTTCAGGAAGCACAATTAGATCAACAATGTCCTTCTCTCCCAGCTAGGCGCTCATATTTATAAAAGATACTGCTAGAATTGCTTGATTTCGCACGCAACAAAACGATTGTACATCAAATAAAACCCTGATTCCTCAGTATTAAATTGAGAAATTGGGCTTTTTATTAATCCATAATACCGTCCTTTTATTCATTTCAGTCATTGCTTCCATCGTTCCTTAATAGATTATTTATGTTTTATAGTTATCAATAGTTTCGCTCGTCAGTATTATTGACTTACCAGCGACTTTCATTCAATAAGAAAAGCTGTCTTATTCCCTTTCGATAACGTTCGTTAAACAAGATGATACAACCTCTCTAAATTCTTAAGTTCCCAATCTTTTTACATAACTCTTTAGCTCTTTCAGACAAAAAAACCTTCTGATACAAGTATTTGGCAAATTTTGACCTAAGAAATTCATCACTACAGTAGAACAAAAAAGAAGATAAAAGAGAAATAATGAAGTAAAAGTTGAATATTTCGCTACCAGAAAGTAAAGCTGGAGTTACAACAAACAAAGCAGCTAAGAATAAGTGCATAATTAATGCCAAAATTACTCTAGGAAAAGACTTTAGTTTTTTTGTAACGAAATCAGAGAAAACAGATGCTGGTACTCCATAAATTAAAAGAATTGGAAATAGATAAATACCAACTATGATTGCAAGACCTGTCTGTCCTGAGAATGAAAAACTTACCATAACCAAGACACAAGCTATTACCACGGAGATAAGCTTTCGAATAATTATGTTACTCACCCCAATCAAAATAATTAACTTTTGAATATACTGATTAGTTATTTCACCAATCGTCCTCAGAATTCCTTCTTAAACTAAACTGCTTACGTTAGCCCATTAAAAAACGGCTTTACCTCTTCTTGAAGTAAAGCCTGTTCGTTTAATAAGAAATATTTGCTTCAAGTGTAAAGTTTACACTTGCCCACTCCCCTTCACTTTTAAACAACTCATATACAGCTTTACGGTCCGTAGGCGGTTCATCTATCCAATTTAGCAGGGTTCGAATAATAGATACTTTATCTGGAAAGTTCGCGATATACACTACGTTCTCCCTTTCACAAAATAATATCAGAGTATTTTGGTCATGATCAAGTCCACTTGCTCATCATCGCCCATATAAAAAGAGTGAGCACCCGTTTGCAAAAACCCTTTTTTCTTATAGAACGCAATGGCATTTTCATTTTCTTCCCATACGCCAAGCCAGATTTTCTCTTTCTTCTGTACTTTCGCGATTTCCACTGCTTTATTGAGTAGATGCTTCCCTAACCCATGTTTTTGGAATTTCTTCTTCACATAAATACGCTCGACTTCAAGTGAGTCATCACCCATTGCTTCCGATTGGGCATCACCAGTATTAGTTTTGAGGTATCCAGCGACTTCCTGATTATAATAAACAAAAAAGAATTGTGAAGACTGATTAGTTAATTCTTGTTTTAGTTGGTTCACGTTGTATGCCCTTTCCAAATAGGCATTTAGGTGTTCAGGGGAATTATGGTCCTTAAAAGTCTCAGTAAAGGTTTCCACACTGATGGCTTGGAGGTTAAGTGAATCTTCAAGAGTACATTTCTTTATCGTCATTAAACAAGGCAACTCCTTTAGTATATTAATAGTTTCTTTTGTTTCCCTTTTTAACTAATTCCCAGTCTTTTTCGATATTTTTTCTGATTCGGTGCAAAAAATCGAATGTGGTTTCTGCTTCTTTTTCAGAAAATCCTTCTAATGCAACATGGTTGGAGTATTCATTTTCTCTTTTAATGAATGGGTAGACCGTATTCCCTTTCTTCGTTGAATATAGTTTTTTGATCTTTTTATTGTTCGCGGCACCTTTTTTCTCAATAAAGCCGTTCAACTCTAGTTTTTGGATAGCACGAGTTGCCGTAGACCGGTCCACTTTAATCATCTCTACTAACTGTTCCTGGATAATTCCAGGGTTCTCACAAATCCTCACCAGGTACAAGTACTGACCTTTTGTTAGTTCAAACTCTTTGAATTCTATGTTGCTGATGGAATCCAATGCCCTAGCAATCATGCCAATTTCACGCAAAATTTCTTTCATAAATAGCTCCTCCGTAAATATCTTTGTTGTAAATGCAATAATAAAATCTACATTCATCTTAAACTAATATTGTTGCATTTGCAATAAAGATAATGATGTAGAGCTTGATTAATGTGAAGTATATTTATTATATAATAGGGATTTTAATGTTAACTCCCAATTTCATTGACGGCACATTAGAATTTTGGAACGTCGCCATTTGATGCACTTCTAGTAGACTAACTCTAAATACGGAACTTATACTAATACACCAACTAGATGCCATACATAAACAAAAGAGCAAAAGATACACTACCTTTGCTTCATGAAAAAACCACTTTCCAATAACTTATGGAAAGTGGTTTTTAGCATCTTTGTAGCTTTGAAATAAAGTGTGATTTGTAGGGAACCATTTAGGATTGAGGCTAAAAAAATCTCTTAATTTGCACATCAATAGAATAACAAGATTATCTTTTTGTGCTTGGATTTTTAACGTATCACTTATGGCATCTCACCTGAATAGAAAGAACTAACTAGTTGCTCTTGACCCTCAATTTAACGGTAGAACATCCTATAGAAAGTATATAAAGAAATACTTCGATATTAGGATTTATTGAGGAAGATACTTGGTTCTCCATTCTATATCCTATTGACTTATTTATTAATATAAAGGAACTCGCCATTTGTTATCTGCCTCATAATAGCTAGTTGCAGTAAGAAGGTGTAAAGACATTTCTTCCGGGATGTCATCTAAACCAGTAGTTTTGAAGTAGAGCGTATGGTTGTAATCTTCCATCTCTCCTGTCGTAGTTTCACTATCAAGTCTAAAATAGCTTCCAGTATTTTCTTTCAACACCCACTTACCAAATTCCATTTCATTACTTTCTTGATTCACTGCCATTTCAATTTCAAATATAACTGGATCACTTGTATTGGCACTACTTTGTAATTCAGCCTTTTTTATTGTTACTTCTTTTCCCATATATTTAAACGTTACAGGATTCTCTTTTACTTCTTTAGGATTAAACTTAACAGAAAAATTAGTGGGAATTACTTTATAAACACCATCCAATACAAATGTGAGATTGCTGTCATTTTTATCAGGTACAAATACTTCTTTCCAGGCAGCATGCCCTATTTTACCTTTTTCGTTTGCAGAACTAATGATTATTTTATCATCCATAGGTTCGTCCTGAATATAAGGAGAAAATTTCATTATGACATTGTTTTCCTTATTTTCTATATGATATTTAATAGATGTTCCATAGGATGCAAGTTCACTGGTATCCAATCCGTACTGTTCATTTAAAGCTTTAAAATCATTCTCGATTACTAATTGTTCTGATGCTTCGTATGAAGTTTCATACAGCAAACTATTCGATGTGGGTGCAAATTTTATTTCTTTTAAATTAATTGTTACGCCATTTATCGTCTGTTTTTCTTTATTAAGATTCACACTTTTTTTGATATCTTTGTTCCCTGTTATTTCCACTGGTATTTCTAAGTCCCAGTTTCCCTGTTTGCCATTTAATTCGACCAGATGAAAGTTGATTGTTACTTTCTCTAATCCAGGTTCATCAATAAATACTTGAAAAGAATTATAATCTAATCCTCCATCCAATCTGTAACCCATTGTATAATTGTACTCACCATTAAAACCAGAAACGGAGATTTGGTTACCTTCTATTGAATGATCTATATTTGGCCTTACTACAATACCTTTTTCATCTATGACTTGTAAAGACAATGCTATTCGCGATGAATCTACAATTACGTCCTCCACTTTCAATGTAAGTTGTTGATCTGACACTTCCAAATCAACCCTTTCACCTAGCCCATCAACTGATGCCATATTTAATCCTTCATCGACCTGCTTGGTACTAAACATGCCACTTATTATCTGGGCAAAAGTAGGACTTAATGTTGCAGTTAAAACTACAGCTAACATAATACTTGCAGCCAGTAGAACGATACGTTTCCAAATCATTCTTTTTCTTCGAACATCCTTCTGTTCATAAGGTTCCAGTTGTTCCAATACAAGTGATGCAAAATGATCTGGTAATGTTGGTGATTGTAAATTAATCTTTAAAAATTCCTGTTCCTCTTTAAAAAGTTGAACAATACTCGAACAAGTAACACAAGTGTTTAGATGTATATGTATTTGAGAGTGTTCTTGCTGTGTTAGTAGGTTATCCGCGTACTGGGAAAGTTTATCGGCCTTCGGACAGTTCATAAAAATATCCTCCTTCACGATTTATTGTTTCTCTCATTTTTTTCTTTGCTCGGTGAAGTTTATTTCGAACTCCTGAAAGTGGAACTTCAACCAGTTCACTTATTTCCTCATAACTTAATTCATTCACATATCGTAATAGAATAATCAGTCTTTCATCTTCAGGAAGCGTCGAGATCAATCGTTCTAACTGTCTACTTTTTTCCTTTTTCAATAAAATTATCTCTGGATGATTAGAATCTTCAACTCTTTCTTCGTTTATTTGTACTTGTTTCAATTGGTAGCTTTTCTTTCTAAACTCATCCATACAATGGTTTATAGTCACCCGATAAATCCAACTAGAAAACGATCCCTTATGATCGAACTTTCCTAGTTGGTGATATACCTTTATGAATGCCTCTTGAACTAAGTCTTGAGCAATTTGCGGATTTTTCGTCATCCGTAAAACAGTCGCATATAGCAGGTTTTTGTATTTATCAATAATGTGAGAATACGCCTGCTTATTGCCAGTTAATACCTCTTGAATCCACTTCAACTCTTCTTCCATATGAACCTCCTTCTAAAACAATTTTAGAGATGCCTTGTTTTTCCCCTCTCCTCTTATAACGAGTTATATAGTTAAATAATTTCATTTACTGCCAATTAAATTTTATTCGACATATTGAATAGCTCGAAAAATCGTACATTTTATGTGACCGATTTTATCCTGTTATAGAACGAAACTCTATTAGTTCAATAAAAAAACTTTACCTCTTCTTGAAGTAAAGCTCTCGTTAGTACTTAGAATTTTATTATGTACCTTAAAAGATTATTGTGCTGGCTTCATATAAACTACTTCACCCTCGCTATTGTAAGCAATATACTCAGCATCAAATAATTCATCACTTTTCGTTCTAAACAATGCAAATTTCTTACCTGAATCCTTAGTAAGAAGTTTAAAATTATGAATTGTATCGTCACCTTTGACAATTTGTACGCTATCAATCTCTTTATCGAATACCCTTAGTAAAACAGCATTAAATTCTTCTTCATTGCTAAAAGGAGAACTAAAAAATGAAAGATGGATTGGTTCAGTTATTCCTTCTGGGTTAAAGGAATAGTCACTTTTTTTCTCCCAAGAAAACAACGATTTTTCTAGATACACTTCCATCTCATTACCATCAACAGTTTGGGAAAAAGCAACTGATTTATTGTCATCAATTACTTCAATATGATTTATGTTTGCAACGTTCCAATGATTATTAATTTCACCTGCTATTTGTTCCTTGTCATCTCCTCGTGGCAAGAGCCAAATCATAACGAGAACAATAACAATGAAAGCCCAAATAACGGCTTGTATATTTTTTTTAAACACCCAAATATACCCCCTATACGTTTTATACCTTCTTATCCTTTATTAACAAACTCATAAATTTTTTGGACTGAATTACTAGATAACGTATAAACCGTATGCGTGTCTTTTGAGTTCATAATTGTCCCAGAATCTTCAGTAATCCAAAGAGAATATGATTCTTCACCGATACTAAAATGATATTGTGGATCTGTCATGTTGACAATACCAGGCTTTTTCATTGAATCACTTACCGCTGTTGTGAAAATTTCTATTTCATCTATTTCGTTTAGTTCCAAGGAAGTCGCTTTAGTGCTAGTGACTGTTTCAGCACTGCCTTTATTAAGAACTTCAGTTAAATTATTTTCTTGTTTTTGGGAGCAACCAATTAACATAAGTCCAGATGCGATAAATAAAACAAATAGTTTTTTCATCCATATTCCCCCTCTGAAATTAGACTATTATTTGGAAATAAGTTACAAGTCCTTGTTGAACTAAGTACGCGTTACCTCAATATGAAGTAGTAGGATAATTTCCCGCTTTTCACCAGTCACAAATGCTCCTTTACCTTCTCTGTTAGTTGATATTAACTACTTCGATATCCCTCCAAATTTACCTGCTTTTTAACTAACCTGAGACTTTACTTGAATAAAGAGAAAGCGATGTTCTTTGGAGAATTACTTCTAATATTATGTAAGTATGAAAATAATAAAAGCTAAGGTCATTCCAATAACAGTGATTAAAGACGCAACCTTTATATAACGAATTGCACCAGCCGATATTTCAGGATCTTCTTGATACATCCACCTTTTTCCCCACAACAAACTTTCTTTCGGGTAGAAAAAACTCCAAATTAATACCCCATACAGGGGAATAATAAATATAAAACCTAAGATATCTCCCACCTTCCCCATCTCCCTAAAAAAATATTAATAATATACGATTTAATTTTTTATCGGTTTCAGAACAGCTTTGGATTAACCTGCCATTTTACCAAAGAAAAAAGCCTTATTCCTTAACTTCAGAAGTAAGATTAATGGATCTCTGGTCATTCTTTGAAAGGTATTTGTTGCTACCAGGTAGCATTTTAATCCTATTCCATGCTTTAATTGCATCCTCTCGATTTTTCTCCTTGTTTTCTGAATCCGCGAAATAGTCTCTGGTGAACTGATTGTATTCAAATTGTGAACCTATTTGTTTTTTGTAAGAAGGCTCTTTCTTGCGTTCCTCTTCTTCATTCCAAGCATTTACAACATCATTATATGTCTTTCCAATATTGTTCTTAATATAGTTTTGAATATACGTTGAAAAGTGAAACTTAGGATTAATCGCCGTTTTGAAAAAGGCTCTTACTTCTTGACTGCAACGATGATTTTCAGTAATCACAGTATCAAGACTTAAATCTGTTGCTGTTGTTTCTTTCGAAGAGCACTTTACTTTCCTCAGTGGCTTTTGTATTTTCCCTGTTTGAAGAAAAATTGCAATTCTGTCCGATATCTCAATCTTAGAACCAGAAGCACTCATCCCATTCTCTCTGCAAAATGTTTGCAACTCTTCTTTCAACCAATAGAAATTACGAAACTCTTGTACATTTATTTCTTTATTTAATAAAGGTCTCAATTACCTCATCCCCAGTTATGTTTTTATATAATATTATATAATACCATCATTTGGATTTCTGTTTTTTAAAGTATCTCTAGATATTCGCAATATACCATGAGATAACCAGAGCAAAAGGAGCCAGAACTCTTGCATTACCGAGCGACGGTAGTTAATTAGAAAAAGGAGCTACCTCTGCACCGGCAGGCAACCACTTGTTAAATAAGCACGTTAGTTTAAGTGTAGACTTTCACAATATTGCAGAACACTAATCATCATATGTCCTTTTTTTGAACAGTCAATAATGTCGGAGCTGGAGAAAAGGGAAAGAATTTTAACATTTCTACTGAAAAATAGTCAGTAGTATCTACTTCAGCTTCAATATATTTTACTCCTTTTTCAAAGGCATAATTTATTTGGGATGCTGTTAAAATTAACATATTTCGAACATCTGTTTTCTTCCTACATCCTCTCCATCCAAATTCAAATTGAATGGGGGTATTCGAATAATGTAACAAGGAATAAGCCTGTATCTCATTATTCTTTAAAATAACAAAACTTCCACTTTTAATTGTATCCTCATTAAAAATTAGCTCTTCCCATTTCTGAAAGCTGTGAACTCCAACAGGATTAACTGAATGAGCTATCTCATAGTTTTCTCTTACAAGGTTTATCAATTTGAATTTTAGTTCTTTGTGATTATCTATACTATCAAAGTCTTGTATGCTGATATCTTGTTCATTAACATCAGGGAAGACTTGTTGGAAATCCATCTTTGAGGTTCTTAACAAAGGCATATATGTCCTTCTAACTTCTAAGAAACCAACTTCTTCATAGAATGTTTTTAGTCCATACGAAGATTCCCAAATAGAAGTTTGTAGTGGTAATTGAATATTTTTAAAGTTGTATAAAGCTTCGATTAAAACAGCTTCAATTTCATTTCCAGTATGTTGTTTTGTAACCATTGAAAAGTATGTACAAGATGGATGAAATGCAGATTTCCAAGCAGTTATTAAACCTACCAACTTTTTATCCTCGTAAGCTTCATATGTACAAATGTTATTCTTGATGTGTACACCTCTTAAAAAATAGCGATAAGTGAAATCATCATCCCACACCCATTTTGATAATATATCTTTGATAAACTCGATATTCACAGAATTATTACGTTTTATAGCATAGTCACTTCTCAACATTTCCATCACCTCAATATAGTAATTCTACATTGTTCTTCCACTAACCTGCCCCTCTAGTGGAATAAGGGAAAAAGCTTAATTCCTTCTTGAGGTAAAGAACCCCTTAGTGTAAGAAGATAGATTTTCATTCTAATATTGTGTATAATACAAGTTAATTGCATACATTAAATGTTTTCTAGGGTTCCGCAACTATCTATGTTGGTCTGGTCCGAGAGAAAACTCACAGCTATGCTGTGTCACGGAAGGATAAAAGCCTGGGAGAAACTGTTTTCATACAGTTATCTCTCGGGCTTTTTTTGTTTTTATAGAATATAAAAGGAGGGGTTATTTAAATGAATACAAACTGGGTTAAAGTAGTACTCGCTGCTTTCTTCGAAGTTTTTTGGGTTATTGGATTAAAACATGCAGATGACTTTTGGACTTGGACTGGAACTGTTATTGCTATTATCGTTAGTTTTTATTTAATGATTATGGCTGGCAAAAAACTGCCTGTTGGGACTGTCTATGCGGTTTTTGTAGGACTAGGTACAGCCGGAACAGTTTTTTCGGACATCGTATTTTTTGGTGAACCATTTAAAATAGCAAAAGTTATTTTAATTTTAGTTTTATTGGGAGGGGTAATTGGTTTGAAATTAGTTACTAAAGACATCGATAAAGAAGGAGTTGAATCTTAATGGCGTGGGTTTCTTTGGTTGTTGCAGGCTTATTTGAAATGTTTGGTGTTGGTATGATAAATAAATTGCACAATGACCGTAATTGGCAATCATTAGTTCTATTAATTCTCGCGTTTGGGGCTAGTTTTATGTTTCTTGCTTATTCAATGAAAACACTTCCTATGGGAACAGCTTATGCAATTTGGACAGGAATTGGTGCTTCTGGTGGGGCAATTTTAGGTATGCTATTATATGGGGAATCAAAAGATTGGAGAAGACTAGTTTTTATAGGGATGGTCTTAGGTGCTGCAATTGGTCTAAAAATCGTCTCATAAATGAGCTTATAGATTGTCATATGAAGAAGATAATTTGTTTTAAAACAAGCAAATTATCTTCTTTATTTTTATTTTTATTGAACTAAACTACTGCTTTAGAATTGCTTTTTTAACAATTCTGCTTCTCCTTCTTGAAGTAAAGCACACGTTAGCACAATAAGAAAAGACCAAAGAATGGTCCTTTCTTATGGAAATATTCTATCGACCTATCACTCGCTTACATTTTTTATAACTGCCATTTCCTTACCGAACCTATCACCATTATCAATAAATCCCAAACTCGAGTATAAATTATGTGCTCCTAAGTTTTCAGGGTGATAGCCTACAACAATTTTTTGGGGATTCGGTAATTTAGCCATTTCTGAAATCATTAATTTGGTTGCAGCTTTACCGATACCCTTGCCTTGGTATTCCTCATCCACCATTATTCTATAAACCCAATAGCCACCAAGTTCTTCTTGAACTGAATTGTACATCAAAAAACCAACTATTTTATCTTCAACATAAATAGCATATGGCTTTAATGTAGGCTCAAACTTTGACTGAGCAATTGATATAGCATTGGGCTCCATGTATTCTTTTTGTTCTGTTGATACCTCTAATTCGCAACATTCGTACCAGTTTTCTGCATTTAATTCTACGATTTTCACATTTTCAATACTCATAATTTTCCCCTTTCAAAATTTGGGGAAACGCTAAACAACTTTGTTAAGTAGTCGTTATCCCCTTGTAATCATTAATAATATAAATTCTTTTATTCGTCATAATGAACGCCTCCTCTAACAACTATTGACTAAAAATCACATCAATTAATTTTCAGACTTTTTAATTATACTATTTTCACCCACTTAATTCCCTCTTAAAATAATTTAACTTTCGTATTCAACTAACCTGTGGCTTTAGTTTAAATGTAACATTTCACAAGGCATATCTGAGATCAATTTAATATTTTGTACATAAAAATAGACCTTCGAAAGGAAGGGCATATTTTGCTAAAGCACCCGTTAGTTGAACAACTTCTATTTCTTTAATGGCATAAATAAGGAAGGATTTAACTCAACACTTTCAATTACAATAGCAGTTAATCCTTTATCTGATTTCGTTTCATGCCATTCATCTTTTTCCCAAAATACAGCATCTCCAGACTGAACTTTAATATATTCTTCTTTATCATTACGAACATACCCTTCTCCAGCTATTACTACCAAAAGTTGAGGAACTGCTGCTTGATGGTACCCTATTATGCCATTTTCTTCTAAGTTCATACACACTATATTAGTTGCTTTATCTGTTTGAATTACACGAGACATAATAAAATCTGAATTAAATTTTGAAATCCTCTTACCACTATCTTTACTGATTTTATAAAAATCCATTATGTACCCCCAAAGAATTAGTATATATAACACTTATTCAACCATGTTGAACGATAATCCTGTAATTGTTATTAAACTAACCTACCCCTTAGTTCAAAAAGAAAAAAGGCTTTACTCCTTCTTGAAGTAAAGCACCCGTTAGTGGAATAAGAAAAGTGAAGCTTATTCAACAATCGCGCCCGATTGCGGAAGATTGGATTTCTGTGTCCCAAAATGCTCCAAAGTCTAGCTTTTTATTACATTTGAAACTGAAGAAATTTTCTGTGTTCTAAAGCGTAGTTTGGTAACTTTCTTTCCAAAAATTTTGCTCCCTAATTTTACACTCCAATAAAAAAGCAATTTCCTTATTCAAGGATAGCGCCTATTAATTGAAGAAGTTATTTAATTAGAAATCTTTATGCCATTCATCATCTAAAATGACACCTTTTTCATCAATATAACTCATAGCAAACGAACCGTGTTTTAATTTATCTTCGCTTTTTAAAGAAGCAATTAATTCATTTAGGATTTTTTCGTCATCATCGCTCTTTTTACGAGGAACAGTAATAAAGATGAGTGGTGCAACCTCAGACTCTTTATAACTTTTAGGTTTTAGAGAATCGATATCTGATTCTAGACCGATATTATCAGTGACAAAGAAAACGAAGAAATCCGTTGTTTCACCAAAACTTTCTTCAATAAATGGACGTATTTCACTTTTTAAGTCTTCTTCCGATTCGCCTATTATCTGATCGATTTTCTCGAACGCTTGATATAAATTAGTCCCTTTTTCTCCTAGTGTGACAATAATTTCACGACAAGACTCTGGGTTAATCGAACGGACAATGTATTGCTGTTGTTCCAATTTAGCTAAAAGTTGACTTATAGCTCCTGGTGTAACTTTCATTTCACTCGCCAATTCATTAACTGATAATTTTGAATGTCTATGTAGATGCTCTAGTACCAATGCTTGCTTAGGTGGTATGTTATAATCGATGATTTCTTCGTAATGATGAAGTAAAACATAATTAATTTCATCTAGTTTTGTGAGAATGGATTTCATCTTATTTATTTCCATATTAACGGCACCCCTTTATTTTAAATCTAAAAATTTTATATAACTAAAGTATTTAGACTGATTATACAGACATCCTTTTGCAAATACAAAATAAATATAACAATAAATGGTTAAAAATCGTTATCTTGTTCCAGTAAATGGCCCGATTGTGGAACACAAGTTAAATAATACTCTTCAACTAACCTGCCGCGTTAGTTTAAGTGAAATTCTTCACAAATTTATATTAAACATAAATATCCAAGTAGTCTAAAAAACACTCTAAATTCTATTTATTTATAGGAAAACCACAGTGATAAGCTTACTTCAACAATTCAATTTATTTGGCCACTCTTTCATAGGTTAATTTTTGCGCAAATAAAAAAGCATATAATAGAAAGTAGATCTTCAAAAAGAGTAAGTGATCAAAGCAGAGGATTACACCTCCTTTTTTTCTACACTCTTACTTTTTATGTAAAACAAAAGATATACGAGTAAATAGACAAAACCAAGCATATTAGCCCTCACAAATGTTGATTGTGAGGGCTTATCGTTTTATCTTTAAAAGGATGGTATATTAGCAAATGTTAAAAGCTCGTTTAGGTTAATTAAATTTCCAATTATATTAGATACTCATTTATTTCAATTTTCATTTGCTCACACATTATCTATTGAGTTCGACTGTAATTGGCTCTAATAATTCTCGCATATCTGATGTTATTTCACCTGATTGTGAAACATAACAAATTTCAGCCGTTAATGTAATTGTAGTTACATCCTCTGATAAATTATATAACGCAAAGCTCCAATCAAAGCCATGTCCATCCTCAGAAATAGCACCACCATTGTCATGAATTTCATACTCATTGCCATGATTATCGATCGCTTTTACGAAATGAATTGATGATAGTGGTTGCTTTTTCATAATAGCTGGGTCGATGTTATATTCATAATGTATAACTGTTGATAAATCAGTATAGTTTACTTTATTAATTTGAATTTTCGCTTTATCATTAGTTGAAGTTATTTTTAAATGTTCTAATTTACCAGGAAGTGTATCCATTGTAAAGGCAAATGACCAATCTCCTTCAAAAGTTTCATTTGTATCGGGATTTGTAATTTTTTCAGGCTGCCATTTAATTTTCAATACGTCCAAGTGTTTATTAAATGTAGGTGTCATTTTTATTATACCTGTGTAAAGACCGTCAGCAGATTTCTCTAATGATGAAGCCCCTGTTGCAGCAGTAGCCCCCTTTATATCGAACATTGTATCAGTTAAAGGCTGTTCCCCTAAATCTTTGTCGGAATGGATGGCATACGCCACCATTAAAGTAGTACCATCGTAAACAGCATTTTCAATCATGATATCGATACCATTACTCGATTCGACTTGGTTAATAATCGTCGCCAACGCCACATAGTTTTTTGGCACAAAATTAGGGTCGATTTTTTCTAAAATATTTTCAACAAAAGGTAACTGACTCGCAATTGTTGGCAATGCATACAAGCTTCCTGAAAGCGCTACTAAACTAACAACTGCAGCTGTAACAAATTTCTTCCACGTACGATTGGGGGCTTTTTTTGTACGTGCATTTTTACGGATTTTCTGCTTTTGTATGTCTGTTAGTGGCTTTTCCTCAATTGTATCAACATCTATTTCCACAAATCTTTTCATCTCTTCATTCATATGAATTGCTCCTTTAATTTTATTTTTTGAGCAAGCTTCTTTCGACCACGTGATAAACGATTATCGATAGCAGTTACAGACAAATGTAAAGTTTTTGCTATTTCGCTACTTGGTAAATTTAAAAAATATTTCATTATGAAAATGTCACGGTCTATTTCTGGCAATCTACTAATGGCCGCTAGTAGCTCATCTCTTTGTTCCTTTTGTATATATGTCCTTTGCATATCAGGTGTTGATTGCTCCAAAAGTACTTGCTCGTCTGTTTGTTCACGTGTCTTTTGCTTTTCTAACGCGCGATAGTAGTCAATAGCCTTATATTTCGTAATCATGCCAACCCACTTTTTAAAAGCTATTGCGTCACCATCGAATTGATGAGCACGCTGCCAAATGAGTAAAAAGGTATCATTTACGCATTCATCGACGGCTTGATGGCTAACATGTCCCAAAATATGATAGGATATACCGTGGACTAAGCCTCCGTAATGTTCCATTATATATTCGAGTGCATCTTCTTTTTGTTTTTTTAGTCGACTAATATAATTTCTCTCTGTACATTTCATATGCTCGCTCCTTCACTTCATTCGAAAAGCTTTTCACTAACTATAACGAAGCCACCAACAATTTTCTCGCATAAAAAAATCGATGTAAACGAAAATTTACATCGATGTGGTAGTATATAATTTGATATTGATTTTGATTTCTCGTCGACCTTAAAAAATAGACTTTCCTTATTGTCAGTTCTATAGGGTCTTACTACCTTTAATCTGAGCAGGCTCTTTATGTTGTCCTATTATAACAGTGTTTTATCATGATACTAGGTACTAAAACTTATTTAAGTTTTAATGTTATTTGTCTATTTTTGAAAAAACCAAATTGATTATTTCGGAAAGTGAATATTTTACTAACTCACTCGTTAGTTGAATAGTAAAGTTCTATTCAAACAATGGAGTTTTTGGGTCTATTCCATAACAATGAACAAGCATAGAGTGTAATTGTCCTCTGTGATGATAAATGTGAGCTACAATCTCTAACAACCATTCATATCGTGAATATGTAACGCCCCAATAAGAACTAATTTCCTCATGAAGCTCGACTTCTGTATACTTCATAAATTTATCTTCTAAAAATTGGTGATTGTTTATCAACGCTTCTTTCATCTCATCTAGACTTTTTTATGAAATACTTGCATAAAATTGATTCATCATGTCTTGGGATGCGCCGTCCGATATAAGTGAATCAGCTACACAAATAATAGCTATGTGTTCTAAAAGTTCTCCTATGGAATGCTTACTGGGTGTAGGTCTTTTTTGTAAGTCATTTTCTTCTAACTTTTCTATCATCTCAATAATTGTAGTTACAGCGACTTTAATTTGATGTAATGCACTCTTACAATATTTATTCATCTAATCCTCCTCTACATCCTTCTATTAAAATAACCTGTGACTTTTATTCAATAAGAAAAAAACATTACTCCTTCTTGAGGTAAAGCAACCATTTGAAAAAAATGTAGAAACTGGTTAGCTATTTAATTTACAGATCTATTAAGTGCTTCTTTATTTCTAAATTTCCTAATAAAGAAAAGTGTAAAAGTAAGAATTACACCCACAACTATTCCGATTACGCTTAAATTTATTCCTGTACCAGTTGTAATACCATCTGCACGAAAAGAACCATTAGCATAAATAGAACCGATAATGATGACAAATCCAATCCATTCAAAAATCTTATTTTTCGCCATTTCAAATCTCCCCTTTATATTCAATTTGTAAAATAATTCAAATTTTTCAAATAGCTGTATTTCCTTATTCAACTAACCAGCCACGTTGTTCAATAAGAAAAGTGCTTTTCCTTTATGAAGTACAGCCCCGTTAGTTGAATAAGCACCGTCTCTTTTATTACACATTATGGTCGAATAAAAATTTGGAAAATTATTAGTTTGGAATACGTAAATATGATAATTTATCTGAAGTTGGTGTTTTTGAGTGTTTAAATCAGAAGTAGTACGCTTTCTTCAAGAAATCGAATTTGATACTTTTACTTTTTTACTTTGTTCGTATATCTCATAAATACTAATAAGAATAACAATCCATAAGACTGGATTATTTAAAGATATTCCTACTTGTGAAATACCCCCGAGAACTGTAAATGCAACAACTAACAGAAACAAATACAACATTGAAACCAATTGCCAAAGTAGAATTAATCTTGAGTTATCTTTTTGAAACCTGTTAGATAAAATACTGAAAATAACTATGATTATCAACAGTGCAACAACAAGTGATTTTGGCAAGTAAATGAAGTCAATTAAATCAGGAAAGAAATCATAAGCTAACAAACTGGTCATTGAAAGTAGCATAAGTACAATAATAAATACATTAACTTTCTTCATTTGGTAACACTTCCTTTAGTCTATATACGTATGAATAGCGTGAGTAGTTTCGCATTATTCTGTTTTTTCTTATTAAACTATCCTGCGGCGATACTTCAATAAGAAAAGTGCTTTACCTCTTCTTGAAGTAAAGCACCCCTTAGCCATCCATGTTGCACAAAACTAGCACTACACCACAGAGAATTAAAATGAGAAAAATGAGTATAGGATACTACGGTTGACGAAGAAGTTCGATCAACTATATGTCATCGAGCCCATCCGTTAGTCTGACTCCGACGCCCACGGTGCATCACAGACTGTCGCACTCTATATGAGTAGGCACCCAATAAATTTTTAGAGGTAACTAATTATTATGTCGTTTGTTAAATTCAATCGTAATGAACTCCGGCAAATAGCTAGGAGTACATCCTTTTGCTACTATTTCATCTTTGTAAAGACCCGTTCTCTCACCAAGTTTAATACAACGTGCACGATTCTTTTCATCATAAACGCCTATCCAGCCTGCGGTAAAATTCATAGCCCATTGAACTTCCGGTTCTTCCTGCGTAATATTAGCTTCTAATGCAGATAGCAAGTCTGCGGTGTTATCAGGAGGTGTTTGTCCAGTCCATCTTAATCGCCCTTGATAATACCAGAAAGTTCGCCTTTGAAGAGCAGAAGGACTATTTTCCCATGACTCCATCAATACAATATTCTTCTTGTCTTTGGTGAGCTGATTAGCCATTAACCAATCCATTAAGTTATTTCGCTCAACTAAACTGTGAGTCTGCATATCCTTATCAAGCTTATTTAGCACATCTTGTGAAAGAAGTTTTTTGTCCATAATTAAGATTGCTAATAGTCTAGGCAAAAACTCTTCGGTTGACCAAAGTTCCATAGCTAGTTCGTGATCTTTTTTAATGTCCTTCGCAATTTTTCGTAAGTCTCCTAGCTTTGTTTTACTATTGATCTGAGGTAGAATGTTTTCTGCTTTTGAAGAGCGTTTTATTTCTGTATCTTTTTTTTCATCCATTTTATATACCTCCTTTATTTAAACACTGTTTCCTAATATGATATCAAGAACTTAATTTCGTTAGTTGAATAATGCATATTTGACTCCATATCAATATACATAATATGTTCTGCTAAACTCAGCATATCTAAATATCAATTGCCACTATCAAAATTAATAGTATTACTTTTCAAAAATGAATGTCTTTTTATGTTTATTCATACATGCCCCTATAGCCTGCTTCGTTAATATAAAAAAAAGCTTTACTCCTTCTTGAAGTAAAGCACCCGTTATTAAGAAGGAAATTGTACTTTATTCTGCCAATCTACTAATATTCTGTATCTCTAGATTTATCTTACGTATTTGCTTGTCAATTTCATCAATTTGAAGGTCATTGGTAACTTGTTTTCTTTTTTCCACTAGCTCAACTCGTAATCTTTGCAAAAAAACCACTCTCCCTAACAACCCCATCTCTTACCCACCTTGACATAGAATTTGTCCATATCTTTGTATTCTAGAAGTCGAGAGGATACTCCTTCTTGAAGTAAAGCATCCGTTAGTTGATGAAGAGTTAATTCACTTCTAAATGAAGGCATAGAATCATCACCATAATCTCTGTTGCTAGCCTTATCGTGGAATTTCGACTGTAATTTGAGCTTCTTGATTTAGCGTCATTTTTGGAATATTAATTGTTTTAATAATTATTTCCCCATTGTCTTTTGTATCGTTAATATACATTTTATATTTATTTTTACCAATCGCTTTAGGATAACCTCCTTCTTCAATTAAATAATTACCGTCACTATCTTCCACCCATAAATGATTCATCTCAAAATTTGTACCGAACGGGAATGAACTTGTCGATTCAAAGTAAACTGCAGTTAGTTCGTTTTCTTCTTCCATTCTCGTCACCACTATATCTCCCATCTCACCTTGTGAAATTGTTAAGGGCAAACGATTTTGTTCCAATATTTCTGTATTCTCCTTCCTTTCAGTGACTTCCGGCACAAAGAAAGGACTAATTGTAAGATCACTTACTTCCTCACTAAGCGGTTCGTACACGTATTTGCGAAGCATACCTTTCTCATCACCTGAACCTGATTGACTTATCACGGGTAGAGAATTTCCATTTTGGTCTAACAAGAATAATTCTAATCTTTCGTTTTGATGATTATATAAAGCTTCGGGAGTTCCTTTAAAAAATATGTGCAAACTTATAGCTGAATCTGTACTCTCGAATTTTTTCACTTCAAAGGAAAGGTCATCTAATTCAGCCCGTTGCCCTATCCCTAAATTCACAGGATGATTATCGGTTTGTAATACATGTGTTTCAAACTGCCAATCACCTATGGTCTCACCTATTCTTATTATGGATACGTTTAAATTAAACTCTTTTGGTAAGGACTCTGTTGGATACATTTGGATAAGTCCAGCAAATTGTCCGTTTGCTAAATACTCACCATTCATACTTGTTGGAGCGTTGATTTCTTCACCGTTTACTTCAATACGGTGTGTAATAATCGATTCAGCTTTATCCTGTACAAATGAAAACGCAAGGCGTGTACCATCATATAACACTTCCTGAACCTTTAATGAAACTCCATTGCTAGTTATCGTTTCGTTTAACAAAACTGCATTTTCATCATGGATAGCAACTCGTAAACCCTTATCACCAACTGATGTAAAAATGGAATCAAGTAAAGGTACCCTTGCAAGCACACCAGCCATAGTAGGAGAAAGAAATCCTAAGCTAATCAGTAAACCAAATGCCACAGCGCATGACATCACGAGTATCCCTATTTTTTTCCTTTTAGGCATAATTTGTTTTTGGCTTGTATTTAACCCTTCTTCAATGGCTGCGTCTAGCTTTTGTTTAGGTACTGGAATCGAATCAATTGATTTTTTAATATCCTTGTCCATTTACTTGTCCTCCCTGATAAAACTGTTTCAGCTTTTGAACTGCCCGATGTAAATTCGATTTCACTGTTCCTTCAGGACAATTTAGACAAACTGCTATTTGTTGCACAGGTAAATCCCTGTAATAACGAAGAATAATGACCGTCTTATATTTATCTTCTAACTGTTCTATTGCATGTAATAAATCCAGTTTTTCTTCAATTTTCACATTCGGAAACTGTCTCTCCGGTATCTCTTCGTCAAGTCGGATTATTTTGGATGATTTTCTTAAAAACTCCAACGCTGTATTGATAAGAACCCTCGTAAGCCATGTACTGAAATACCTTTCCTCTTTTACAGTCTTTATACTGGCATACGCTTTAGTGATTGTTTCTTGAACGATATCTAAAGCATCATTCTCGTTCTTAACATATAAATATGCCATTTTATAAAGCTTTTCTTTATCACTTTCTACTAATTGAAGAAATGCTTTTTTATCCCCTTTCTGAGCCTTTATAAATGTGTTTTGCAAAAGCAATGACTTCCCTCCGTTCTCTTCTTACAAACGTTAGATGAATGAGATGACCTTTTCGTTGCAATTCGAGTATAACTTATATGAATTTTTTTAGAAAAAAATTGAAAAAAGATTATTCAACATAAAAACGTCTCTACTGTTGGTAGAGACGCACTCTTTTTTTATAACTATGCTTAGCCTATTTCCGTGCAAGAGGTTCGATTCCTTCTTCAACTAAACTGCTGCTTTAGTTCAATTAGAAAAAAGTCTTTACTCCTTCTTGAAGTAAAGCACCTCGTTAAGTGGAAGAAGTTACTTTAGAATATTCCACTTTTCTTTGTATTCATCATAAGCCCCTGTCCAATGGTAAGGTTGAACTTCTGATAATGATTTAAAAGTTAGTTCTTGACCAGGCAGTGTAACTGCAACTCTTACATTTGGGCCCCAATAAAACAACCTTTCTTGACATATCCCGCAGGGAGAAAGGACTTTGAATTTAGATTTCTCGTCGTCGCGGACAACACAAAGTGAGTGTGTCACCTTTTTATTCAATTTATGAGCTTCTAAGATAGCACCAGTTTCCATACATACTACAGTTGAATCATTTATAACATCGGGAGCTACACTGGTATGTATAGACCCATCTTCTAAAGCAATCGCCGCAGCTCCACCCCAACCAACGGGGTATCTCTTTTCTATAAGTTCAATAACTGATTCATATAATTTTTGTTCGATTTTCAATCAAATTCCTCCCAATAGTCTAAATAAAATTTATTTATTAAAAACACCACAATGTCTGATTCAACATATAATTCCTTATTACTGCTTCTTAGCTCGATTAGAAAGTGCTTTACTCATTCATAAAGTAAATCACCCCTTAGTTGAGATTTTTTTCTAACTCTAATTATAACCTTTGAGCACTAAAATTAGATTAACTTTTTGAAAAAATCAGTTTTTTACTTCAATAAGAAAAGTGCTTCACTTCTTAATGAAGTAAGCACCTCGTTAGTTGAATAATCCTTACATTGTTTGTGGATCGCTTTTACCAAGCTAAATCGTCAGCATGACCGACCTGAATTTTAAATGCCTTCAAGTCCAAGTTGGATTTTATAATCATATCTTGATAAATCTTCATTACTCCAGCTTTTTTTTGTTCCATAACCACTTCGTTTTCAGGAATTATAATAATAAGGTTAATATCATCTTTGGAATTAATCATTCCTGCTGTTTGATAACTATATCCCACTTTTCTCAATTCTTCTCCGACTTTGGTGAAGAATCCTCCCTCTTTTTGGAGCGATTCGAGAAAGACCTCTAATTCTTTTTGCTCTACTTGGGATAAGTGCGAAATAGGGATTTTATCTTCTTTTTTTGTTCCTTCTGCCTGAGCATAAATAAAAAATATTACTAATAAGAGGGAACCAAAGACGACTGCACTAAGCTTTCTTTTTTTCACACTATGTCTCCTTTTTTAAAGGTATGAGTGTATAAACTGGAAAATAACCGTTTAACTATCCTGCTGCTTGAGTTAATAAGAAAAGGTGCTTTACTCCTTATTGAAGTAAAGCACCAGTTAGGTGAATAACAATAGAGTCATTTATTAAACAATAACGCCCGTTTGCATGGTATTAAAGCGAATAGAGCTCAATTATTTTGTCTATGGATAATTTACTCGGATCACTCATATCTACAAAATAAGGCAACTGCCATCTTTGAGTTTTCAACGCTTGCTCACTAGTCGGTTTATCCTAACTAGAATAAACTCTTATTGCCATTTTCCCCATTGTTGAACTGGACCTCAGAATATTATGTTTGAAAAGTATTTCTTTTGGAAAAATAAATTGTCCAAACTTACTATCATCTTGAAAAGTAGTTATAACTAATAAATCAGGTGTTTCTTCATATGTAAATGGTTGGTTTATATTATTTTCGTCTTTTTCCCAAAATGCCACAAACTGCCCTACTTTAGTGGGGGTTATATTTGCAACTCTGAAACGAACTGTTTTCGAAGATAACCGAAATGTACCAGCACCATACTTAGAATTTTGCTTTTCTTCCTGAACAGATTTTACAGTTAAGTCATTTGGCTCGTATATCATTTTATTTACATAACTTAATGCTGTATAAAAATCATTCATTATTCCACCCCTCCAATTTCTAATAATCGAACCCGATTGTTGAATACAGGTTAAACAACACTCTTAAACTAACCTGCCGCTTAGTTCATCAAGAAAAAGGCTCTACTCCCTTGAACTAAATCACCCGTTAGTAGAAGAAGGGATGCCAATATTAACTAATTTACTTTTTTCCCTTTGGCATTCAATATTTTAATTTCATAAGAGTCAATATTAGATATAGAATTTAGTTCCTTAGAATGTAGGATTTCATTCACTTTAGCTTCAATTTCCATTGCTAACTCATGGGCATCTTTATCTGAACCTTTTATGGAAGTTTGAATGGTAATTGATTTTTCATACTCATTTTGATACTCAGTATTTATATTTTCGAATAGGTCGTTGTGTTTAAGACCTTCCATTAGACTCAATGCTATATGTGAGAGTTCTTTGTTTATATTTTCAGTTTCTACGGTAACAAAAGATAAATCCATTCTTTCTACAACAACTGTATAGTCCTTTAATGTGGAAGATTTAATTACATTTTTTGCAATAGACTCAATATCCTTTTTTACTGAATTAAAATATTCTTCATTCTCTTTAACTTGTACCCTCAATTTTATCTCCGAATTTGAACTTACACCAAATTCCAACTCATCATACTTCTCATGGATTTTTTCAGTTACCTCGCTCAATGTAGAAAAATGTAGCTCATTTTCTTTAGTAGATAAAGGTTCTGGTTCCTTATTGTCAATAGCAGTATCAACTTCTGATTGTTTATTTAACAGGTTAAATGAACCTATTCCCACTATAAGTATTCCAGTAATAATCAATCTCCTTTTTAACATATTATCCCTCCTTTTAAGAAGGTATGTCATAAACCAACTAAAAAGTCCCCCCAAAAACACAATGTACTTCTTGAAGTAAAGCACCCTTTAGTTGAAGAAGAAATATACCTATATTCTTTAATTCATTTTCATAAAATGAAATAGAGGCATAAGTTAAAAAAGATGCTCTTAGATAGCATCTTTTTCATAATATTAGTAAGATACAGGATAAGCATCCACAAGACAGTCAATCCGTAACCTTTCACTTTTCCTTACTATTGTTAAATTAACACTGTAATGGACAGTTTTTTCATTCAATGTTTTTTCAAATGATTTATATCCTTCGATTTCTTCTCCATCGATCTCCACTATAATATCTTCAGGTTTAAGTCCAGCAGTTGCAGCTACCGAACCTTCCTTCACCTGTAAAACTCTTGTACCTCTCTCCCCTTCGTTTGTTGTGTGAGCAATACCTATCCATGCTTTCCAGAACTTTGTACGATTATCGGTACCAGTTTCATAGACACTCTTTAGATTTTCTAAGAATTGACTTGTGCCAAACAACATATTTTCCTTTTTATATTGATTCATTTCACCAATAAAGGTAGCCTGATACTCAATACTCACTTGAATTCCATTTTTAACTTTTTCTAATGAAGTAATGGTAGTAAAATCGCCCTCAAGGCTCTGAAGTACAAAACGTTTCATTGTATCTATTTCTGTAAAAACACCCTCAGATGTTGCCTCCCATCCATGATTCATATATCCTTTTCCACCTATACGAAAATCTATCTCAGCATTTTTTGTATACCAACGATTTAAATGCTCAGGCTTAGTCAATGCATCCCAAACTTGCTTCAAAGGGGCGTTAACAATAATTTCTCTCTTTATAGAATCCTTAATCCAGTTCATCTTGAAATTCTCCTTTTTCTACATAGTTTTTTAGACTTACGAGCTGATTATCAAGTAGTTCTCCGATGTACTGATGCACCTCATTGTAGGCAATTTGGAGAACCTCAGGATTTAATGAATAGATACGATACTTCCCATCCCAGCTCTCTGAAATAATTTTTTCCTCCAATAAAATATTCAAATGCTTCTTTATTGCTGGTTGAGAAATATCAAATGCTTTGACTAACTCTTTTTGGGTTTTGTTTCCATGTTTAAGCATACTTAATATACCTCGCCGCGTTGAATCACCTAATGCTCGATAAACATCTGGCATTATCATCCCCTCACCTTTCACATATAACCAATTAGTTATATGTATTCTAGAAAAAAGGGCAGCTTAAGCTACCCGATGATCTTTAATTGAAGCACCCGTTATTTGATTAAAAAATAATGGTTTTCTTGAAATTATTTATTAGACTCTTTTAGCAATGCTAATTTAGACTTTGAGGGTGTTTCATAATTAACGGTCTTTTGAAGATAAACATTACTACCATCACTTCTATGGCTGCTAAGATATGCCCATAAATTGTTGCCCAAATCTAAATGAGTTGCGTAAGTTTCTACTTTAATTCCGTAAACTCTAAATACTTCACCTTTTTTAACAACTCTAGCTGGACGAAATTCACCATTTTCATATTTAGATATGGTAAATCCTGATTTTAACATCGTCACCCTACCTATTTGTCCTGTTTTAAGCTCCATGTTATCCCACATAATTTTTGTAGGCGTAGGCATTGCAGCTTCTGTTTTTATAAAAAAAGTAGGAAAGGCTAAGACTATCAATAAGACTGAAAGAATTATCTTTTTCATAAGACCACTCCTTTTTTTCCTAATTATACCATAACATTATTATTAAATCATTTATCTACTTGTATCGTACCCCAATACTGCCTAATACTAATAAGTGAAATAAGAAAAAAGAGCTTGTTCAACCTAATAGAAATAATGTGGACGAAAAGAACACCATCGGTTAATAGATAACATTCTTTTCTTATTCAACTAGATAACGAATAGCGAAATATTATTTCTACACCCCTATTATTCAAAAAGTGATAGCCCTTGTTTAACTAAGCACAGCACCATTTGGTTATATAAGCACTTGTTGACCATCATTTAAATATTCATTCTCTTGTGGAAGTCAGATCATATTCAAATTGACCTCCAACATCTTCATACCCTTTTGCCCTGAATAATAATTTACCATTACTATCAGTCCCAGTTATTTCTATAATAACTACTACCTTACTTGGTTTATTAGATGCTACATAAGCTAGGCTATCAACTTGTTTCTCAAATTTATTAATATGATATTGAAAATATAAACTTCGGTCATTTCCAGTCCCATTTATGTGGCGACTATATATACAAGTAGTTTCTTCCGGTTCTAATTTGTCAATATCCCCTAAATCCTGAAGAACATTATAATTGCTATAAAATGAAAAAAAGAAGTTTAAATCTGTTATTTCTTGTTTACTAGAATTGTAAACCTCAATTGTCACACCATTATCGTAATGAAAAAACTCACCTTGCCCGACCCTTATTATAAAGTAGTAAAATCCGAGCAAAATCAGAAAAAAAGTAGTAATGCCGATAATTGTGTATTTAACTATTTTTTTCACCAAGACACCTTTATTCTTACTTTTATTCCACTTATTAAATGTTGATAAAAATCCTCCTAATGCAAGGAAAACGAACCCAATTAATTTTAGTATGCTTAGGGTGAGTAAAAGTCCCAAGTGTATAAATAGAGCACCAAGTACAATAAAACCTGTTGTAAAAATAAATCGGTGTGATCTGAAATCATTTATTGCTGTCTTTTTATCATTAGAATTCATTTTTAGATACTTTCTAACAATCATGACAGTAGGTATACCCCACAAAATTATAAAAGAGATAAGAGAATAAGTATCCACTTTCAATATCCATACCTCCTGTCTACAGCTTTTATTCATATTATCCTTATTCAACTAAACTTCCGCGTTAGTTCAAGTGTAACATTTACGGGGCAGTTCAAAATGATGGTCTTGCTTAACTAAGCACCCGTTAATTGAATAAGGATGTATTAATAATGTGTTCCATTAGTTTGGTTTCTTCATTTAGTAATCGTGAAAGAAATAATAATTGAGGAAATGGTTGTAAGATTAAATTCATATCTAACTCTGTTTTTAGTATAGAAACTCCATCCAGATTATGATAATCACTTAAAGATATTTTATTTTGGCAGATAAGTCGTACATTCTCTGGGGAAAGCAATAATAATCCTTTTGATTCAGAGGATGGAGTTGGCAGAGTTAATGTATTAGATAGATACATTATTGTATAAGAAGATTCTTCATTGCCCTTAATTAGAATAGGTACAATGGGTTCATTTATATTAACTTTAGTCGGTTCCTCGTTCCACTCACTAAGGTAAAATGTTATATTGGGATTAATGGGAGCAATTTCTACTTGAGCTTCTTCAAAAACCTCACGTTTCGCTGTTTCCAAAGCTGTTTCATTACCTTCTCTATGCCCTCCTAATCTAACCACTCCAAGTTTGTCACCTTCTTTTGTTGGACCAACTTGAAATATAAATAATCCTTTATATAAAACATATGCACCAGAAGTTCGTGCATTATTAGGAATTATCATAGTTAACCTCCTTGTTCCTTATTTTCTACTTCAACTAAAGCACCCGTTCTTGAATTATATTTCTTCAAAATATTGTTTACTATCTAATTCTTCATGGTTAGTTTCTTCAATAATTTCTTCAGTACCACCTGTTTTAACTATCTTAACTTTCACGTCTTTAACTGGACTAATAGCAAACCAATATCGTTTTTCATCTTCAACGTCAATTATTGTTGCTCTTTCATCTCCAGCATATACTTCAGCAATTGAATAATCATTTATTGCACCAGAGTAAATATAAGGTTCATCATTCATAGAAGACCATTTGACAGGTGAATCCCATTTGGATCCTCTTGTTTGTTTCCATTCCCATTGATTATCCTCTTTCTCGAAGTATGCTATAAATATCTTTTCCTCTTGATTCTTATGCTCTTTGAACACAGCGATTGCATCGTCTTCATGAACGATATTAAACTGTTTCTCAACAAGTGAATACGAATAATTTTCTTCATCTAAATGCATTTCTAACATTTTTTGTTGAAAATAATCTTCAAATGTTTGTTCGTCTGAACACCCGACTAAAAAAACTATGAAAAATAAAAATCCTATACATATATTTCTTTTCAGGTGTATCTCCCCCTAGTAGTTAATTTCCCCACTCTTCTTCTGAACTCCTTCTTAAACTAAACTGCTGCTTTAGTTCAATAAGGTTGATAGCACTTGAACATTTTTATTAATATAATTTTTTAGATTAAAAAGTTCCTTTTTCTCAAATTCATAGAGTTCTTTCCCATCCGCATAACTATTAATTACTTTTTGAATTGTAAATCCCAGTTCTTTCGGAAAAGATGATAGCCCCCAGTTACCAGCTTCTTGCTTTGATGAAATAACTCCTTCTTTAAGGTACCAATACACTCTTATTAAGTTTAATGCACAATAAACGGGGTCTTCTTCAATATTCTCAATACATTCTTGGTAGTCACCCATTATGGAAGATATATAATGCGAACGTGGAACAGAGGAAAATACTTCATCGATAGTAGGTCCTTCTAATCTAAACCCCCGATGATTTAATATAGTAATATGTGCAGCTAAATCCGCGTCATCTCTTACATCTCCGTTTAAATGATGATATGTATCTTTTGATAAATCATCTTGATACTTACCTCTCCAAAATTCACTATAATGAAAATCGAAAGGGCATGGATGTGTCCAATTTTTCAGTTGTTCCATATTCACGAAGCTTATTTCTACGGGAAATGGCTTATTGGAGAAACTTAATAATAACTCAGCTAACTTTCTTTTAATTCCAACAGTCATTGTTTTATTCGTTATTATCAAAACATCAATATCACTACTTTTAGAATTAAATCCCCCCATCGCCAAAGAACCGTGTAAATAAAAACCAATAAAATCCTCTTTTAAAATTTCTTTAGTTTTATATAAGAGATTATTAACAAAATCTTTTATTTCTAATGAACTTGTTTCCCAACTGCTATCCATAATATATCCTCCATTATTTTTTTGATTTCCTACCTGAGCTAATCAGTCGCATTAGTTCAATAAGAAAAAAGGCTTTACTCCTTCTTGAAGTAAAGCACCCGTTAGTGTATGTACAACCCTTTACAATCTCATTCTTACATAAACTCCTTTAACCGTTTATTTATCGAATGAGCCTTCATCTTTAGAAAGAAATAAGCCTTCCATTAAATCTTGTGCTAATTGATTCAAATATCTACCTGTGTACCGTTTTCAAAAGCTCTTCTGGGTAGTGCTTACTCAAAAAGAAAATAATTAAGTAACAGTAATACTATTGCTACCCCAGTAAAAGCATAATAGGCTATTTTCGTTTTACTCATTTTTGTTCTTTCCGCTTTCATTTCACTAACACCTCATTTTCAATAGTTCTCCCATTTTTGTAATTATATTTTTCACAACCTGGATATAAGAAAAAAGGCTTTACTCCTTCTTGAAGTAAAGCACCCGTTAGTTGAATTAGAATACTAATCCAGAATTCATTTATTCTCTTATTAATTCCTCTAAAATACTAAAAAACCCTTTATCATCTTCAAATAAATATTCTTCGTATGAACCACCACTATTATCTCTAACTGCTATACTTTTACCGGTAATATCCATAAACATATAATAACCTCTGTTCAAAGTGATTTTCATCGAGTAATCGTTATCGGAAGATAATGATTCGTCTTTTTTAAATTTCGATTTTTCAAAAGCCTTTATCAATTTTTTCTGAGTTGTATCTGTTAACTCAATCGGAACGAGTTTTCCATCATCCACTTCAATAACAATCTTTGTCAACTCTACAGATTGTTCTTCTACACTAAAATCAACATCTTCTAAAACATCTGCCGCAGTATAAAACTTTTCAGAATTAAAAAAGTACAAACCTATTCCGAGAATAATAACTATAATAATACCAATAACAGTTTTCTTATTTTTCATTTCCTCACCCCAATACCAATATCCAATTCTATAATTCTATACCTCCTCAACAAACCTGCCGCTTTAGTTTAATAAGAAAAAAGGCTTTACTCCTTCTTGAAGTAAAGCACCCGTTAGTTGAGTTATTACAAACTAATTTCTTCACCAATACTTATAGCACGAAAAGGATTTCTTTCCTTTGATTTTAACGATTCAATAAAGTCTGAAGTTAAGTCCTCTTTGTTAATAATTATTCTTGTAGAACCAGATACTCCACCGTTTAAAAAAATGGGTTCAATAGATTCTGGATTCTTAAGTCGTTGATAAAAAAAACTGTCTAAAACAATAGTTGCATAACTAAAATCGCCTGTATTGATAGTGAATTGATAGTTAACTTCAATAATAAGTTCCTCATTGTTTTCCTCAATCTCATAGGTGAAACTTTTTACTTCTGCACTCTTATTAGAAAATAAAATCCACACTAAGCACAATAAAAAAATAACAGATATAATGAAAATTATTACTTTTCTTTTCAAAAATTCACCCCCATTTTATTTTATTAAACTGCCGCTTTAGTTTAATAAGAAAAAAGGCTTTACTGCTTCTTGAAGTCCATTAACTCTATTATTTTATCCATTTTCTTTTCTATTTCATTAAGTTGATGGTTTTTTGCCTGTTGATTCAGGAGTAATCTCCTTATAAATAAGGTGAACGATACTACAAATAAAACGATAAGCCCCAATATTATAACCTGATAAATCATATCTCCCACATTAAACATTAAAACATCCCCTTGTATAGAAATGGTCAAGCACAACTTTACATTACCTCTCGCATTCCATATTTCCATCAATTTACCATTTTTCATTGATAATTAGACTCTTTATTAGTCATTCCTTATTGAACTAACCTTCCGCGTTAGTGGAATAAGATATCACTTACTTTGTACATGTACCTATGTAGTCCTGGTTGAGAGAAATGCGAAACCCAATTAGCTTTTATGACTTCACCATCTATATCAATTAGGACTTCCTTATTGTCTAATACATCGTTAGGTATTTTAGTAATTAACTCAATTAAGTTTACCTCTTCATTATCAAGGTCATCATAATAACTTTCTCTCTTATATTTAAGTATTTTTACTGATTTGTTATTGACTTTAATACTATAATGCTTATTCATTTTTCTATGTCTATCCATATAACCTCCGAGACAAAAAATTTTCTCTTATTCAACTAACCTGCTGCTTTAGTTTAAGAAGAAAGAGGCTTTACTCCTTCTTGAAGTAAAGCACCCGTTAGTTCAACAAGAAAAGTAGCTACTTTAATTATTTTTAGTGAAATTCACCCATTGCTCAGTAGGTCCTGTGTTATCTATTATGAATAAACTACCGTCTTTCTTATAAAGAAAAATTTCATTCCCAGATTCAGCACCATCTCCTAGTGCTGTTAAGGTGTTTGTTGAGACAATTTGACTCATATCCACTTCATCTTTTGGAATAATCCTGTTAAAAACATACTTCTCACCACCATAATTTATCCATTGCGGTGGAAGAGGTTCACCGATTATGGGCTCTTCAGTGGTTTCTTTCGCTAATGAATTGTTACTAACAGCTGATGAATCGTTGGTGCAACCCGATAAGAAAGCAATAGCTATTAATGAAAAGAAAAAGTATTTTATTCTAATACGCTTTTCCCCCCTTTTCAGAATAAGTCGTTAATTTCCAATTAAAGTTTCATTTATGGTTATTAAACTAACCTGCCGCGTTAGTTCAATAAGAAAAAGGGCTGCTAATCATCCTGATGATCGCCACTCGGATTTCGTCCAGAGTTCCGATTTGGAGCACTCTTCCTTGAGAAATCCATTACCATGCTCTGTATGAAAGGTTCCATCCAATTTCCTCGAGGAAATCTTCGAACGGAGGAAGTTTTTTCTTTATTTGCCGACTTGGCAGAAGTATCTCTTTCCGGAATTGTCTAAATAGGATTGAATCAATTTCAGGGAATTTTTGTTCCAACCCGATCTTACTCTTTTTATCAATAGCGTCCAAACAACCAACGATATATGCCGTCATTACTGGGAACTCTTGCTGAACGGTTTTATAATTCGAATAAAAGGAGCTGATGTAGCCATTGAGTTCGAAATGAGGTTCGCTCGGATCGTAGTCACCTGAGTACTTCCGTTCATGCTGTGGCATGAACGAACTGGCGCTCTCAGTCTCCCATATACCGACCATAATTGCGAAAGCAGCGACTGCCGCTCGTCGGGTTTCATCGTCTAGGTCCGTAAAATGCAGGTCATAGTGTTCAAACTCGAATACCCACGCTCCGTGGAAATACGTCGGTTCAAAAACCTTCAAAACTGCCTCCACTTTTTCTACAATGCTCTTCTCGTCCTCTAAAGCCTTGTTTCCACTGTTAACCCATGTGATAGGACTTTTCATGATATTCTGAACATCCAGATTGCTTCCAAGATAACTAATCACCCGGTGGTTCAAGAAGATTTCCTGATCTACCGCGGCATCCAGAATAGCGTGTGTCATCCAACGCATTGCCTCTCCTGGCTTCCCCAGGTCATACATGGTAAATGCGTAGAAGATTTTAAGAAGACCTACATCCCCAAACCGCATCATCCCTGTCATTAAAACATTTTCGGATTCCATGAGCCGGCCATGCAGCCGGTATAGCGAACCCAGCTGGGTATAGGCATTTACTGCTTCCTTATCTGACAGGCCGAGTTCGAGTGCTCGACCGTAAAAAGGGATCGCTTCCTCTTCTTGTGCCAAAACATCGAAGCTGCACGCGCACTCATAATGTAGTATCGCATGATCCGGGTGCTGTAAAACAAGTTCAATGAGAAGCTTGTTTGACCCAAATAAATCTCCGTCCCGGCGCATCTCCAAAGCAGCTTTCAGCGATTCTTCCATTTCACTCAATCCCTTCATTGTAGTTGAAAAGTTCTGTATATACTCCGCAATTTCCACTGTAATCTGAGAGCAGTTGAGATCTTCATCATATTTATTCATTCTAAAAATTTACATATATTTACTAATTCCACATTAACCCTAAAAAACCCTTCTAATTCTACTGATTCGTTGCTTTTATGGAAATAGAAAAAAGCTTTACTTCTTATGAAGTAAAGCACCCGTTAGTGAAAAGCGCCTCTACATTCCTTTTATTCCATTAGACTCAAAAATCCTATTGTTAAAACCATTGACCCAATAGAAATTAGGCACACAATTACAAATTGATTAAAAGTAATCTTTTTTAATTTACCTTTTCTTTTCTGACTGTATAAAACCATAGTAAATACAATAACCCACGTTACCATTAGCATATAAAATGAAACTAATATTTGATTTCACCACCACAACCTAAATTTTTCCTGAATCTTTAGCCATCTATAACTTTATATAATTTACCATAGTGGTTTTACACAAGTCTAGTTGAGGATGCAATAGAAGGTGCTTGTTTAACTAAAGCACCCGTAGTTGAATAAGGAATTTGATAATTTAACTATAATATTCCTTCAGATTCCCATTATCCCACTCTTCGAAAAGATAGTGTGGATCCAAACGCTTGTTTATTGTAGCAACAGTCATAATCACTTCTTTTGCCTTTTTTTCATCAACCGAAAATAGATGAATTGCTGAGATATATCTCACATAAATATTAGGGTGTTGTAGCAAATGATATAAGGATTCTACACCCTTAGGGTGCTTCTTGAGGAGTTTGAAATTCTTGTACTGTTTATCATATAGCTTATTTGTTTTTCTAGGATTAACTACAACTTCATATGCTGATACCCCATAAAGAATTGCCGAATCAATACAATTTTCCATAATCTCTTCTAATTTCATATTCCACCTCTTAGTTATTTATATACCATTATATTTCTACATCATTATTCAACTAACCTGCGGCGTTAGTTCAATAAGAAAAAAGAGTTGCCTAAGCAACCCATGATTTTCACTAAAGCACCTCGTTAGTGAAATAAGCACTTTATCTTTTGTTAAACTTTATGGTCGAATAGAGAAGAAACTCACTGTGTTCACTAAAAGTTATCGATATGAAACTTTTATAACTCTCTTTCGTAAATAAATAGTTAACAACTTCGATGGAGGTAACCTACATGAGAGATATTTTTAAAGGAATACTAGCAGTAATCATAGCCTTAGCTTTATGGGATGGAATTAAATACATATGGAATCTTCTTTTTTAAACACCGAAAAAACAACCTATCTTTGGTTGTTTTTTTCTGTTTTATAAATGTTATAAGAAAAAAGCATTACTCCTTCTTTAAGTAAAGCACCCGTCCAACAAAAAGACTTCATTCTGATGTCATGTATCTGAATAAGCTGATTCCTTTTTTGTATCTTGGACTTTTTGGGTACTAAGGACAAAACTAAGAACTGCTGCAATGCTACAAACATACGGAAGGAAAGAGTATCCCCATTTAGAAATGACAAAACCACCAATCATTGAGCCAAGGGTAATACCAATATACAAAGCGGTATTATTCCACGCCATGACAATTCCTCGTTCGTTTGAATATTCAACCGCTAATCTTGCTTGATATGAACTAAATCCTGCATACCCAACTAAAGCCCATAAGAACAAGAAGAAATAGATCCAATCACCTGATGTGAAGAATATACCTAAACAAACAAATATTAGAGTCAAGAACATGAGCGTAACTTTCGATATATTCCTTTCTCCAAATCTATCTGTTAATTGTCCACTTATAAGACTTCCTAAAACAGCTCCGATACCATAAAAAGTTATAGCTAATGCGATTTCTGTTGATGAGAATCTATTTTCAGAATAAAGAGAAGCTCCTAAGTAAACATAAAGAGCATACATTGAAATCGCCCAAAAGGTTGTAACACTTACCGAACCAAGTATTCTTAGCAAATTTCCTTCTAATAGATTCCTTGTTAAATAGATTTTAGGAACATATTTCCAGGTGTTGAAATTTACTACTGCCAATATAGCTCCTATAACAGCCATTATAACAAATACTGAACGCCAACCGAGAAAATGCTCTAATAACATACCGAATGGAGCTCCTGCCCAAAGAGCTGTTAAGTGTCCTGAAACAACAATCGAAAGCCATGTCCCTGTCCGATTTGGTGGTGCAGTATCTACAATGATTGCGTAAATCAAAGGAGTAATTGAAGCAACGGATAAACCAGCTAAAATACGACTAACAATTAACCAAAAAAATGAAGGAGCAAAAGCAGTTAGTATGTTAGAAATGACGAACAACAATAAGCCAAATGTAATTAATAGTCTCCGTCCATTTTTATCTGAAAGCCATCCAAAGAAAGGAGCGAAAAAAGCATATGTGACTGCAAAAACTGTTACCATCCATCCAGTCATCGCTGAACTAACATTATAAGCTTCCGAAATGAACGGTAGTAAAGGAGATACTACAAATAAGTCAATACCCATTAAAAACAATGTTATCCAACCAACACTTAAACCTACCTTCCCACTAAACTCCATTGCATCCCCCATTTATAATTATTGTTACATGTATATTCTTTAAAGCTATAAAAAGGACCTCTTGTTCAACTAAACTGCGGCGTTAGTTCAATAAGAAAAAAAGGCTTTACTCCTTCTTGAAGTATAGCACCCACGTTAGTGCAAAAGCCTCCATCTATTATTGGAAACCAGTTATTAAAATACCTATGATAAAAATAAAACCCGAAATGAAATATATGTATGACATAATTTTGTTGTTTGTTTGTAACTGGAAACCTCCAAACAGCAATAATGCAAACCCAAATACTAAAGTAGCAATATTGTAATTAAAAAATACGATTACAATTGAAATAATTGTAAGAAAAAGTCCAGCTAGCCTCATAGATTCACCCCAAAATTCAAATTACTTTCCAATTTATTTAATACCAATTCAAAAAAACATTTCTAATAAATTGTTGATGTACTATGCTGTCACCTTACTTTACTACGTTTGAAACGAATAAAAGTTCTATTTTTAATAAATTTCCCATACAAAATTATTAAAATTCTATTTTTCCTTATTGAAGTATAGTAACCGTTAGTTGAAGAAGGACCTTCTCATTTATTAAACATTATCTACGAACTATGCGTTACCACTAATCACACTAGTTAATAATTACCACACAAAATTCTTATAAAAATAGTATTATCCATGTGGTACAATATTTCTAAAGGAGGGATATCCTTGAGAAATATTCTAAGTCTTGTTATTACAATTCTGGTTATAGTTATACTACTTAAAATAATAGGCGTATTATAAACCGTCCATTATCCTCATTTAAATAAAAAGTCAGTTCTTTTCCAGGTTTCGCTTCTATATGTTAGGTATCATGCTAGATTGCTTCATTTTGGTATACCTATCACTGGAGTCCTGGAAAAATAAATTGATTCTGTCTTGATAATAACTAGTCCTCTTTTTATTTACTGCATATCATGGTTTCCTATTTCCTCGTCTTACTCAGCAACCTCGTTCCATTCATCACAATGAATAGCTCCTTTACTACATAGTTTGTGTCATGTGCGACATAAAAAACCCTTTTCTTCTTCAACTAAACTGCTGCGTTAGTTTAAGTGTAACATTTCACATGTACATAAAAATAGATCATCATTTTTTGATGGTCCTGTTTAACTAAAGCACCCGCTAGTTGAACAAAGAGGTCTATACTATTCCTCATTGGTAAAACTTACCCACCGTTCGACTGGTCCATCTATACTGATTACAAATAAACTACCATCTTTCTTATTGAGATAAATATCTTGATTATGTTGTACACCATCGCCTAATTTTGTTTTAGAACCTGTCACTTCAACCATTGACATACCAATCTCATGAATTTTTTGTCGTTGTACCATCCTCGCATTCACTAAACACATTTTTTCCTCCATAAAAAAAAGCCCAGCTTAAAACTGGACTACATTGTATAATATCTATCCTTCTATTTCTTTTAATCTATTGAATTATTACTTATTAAGTAATGCTAACTTAGCCTTAGAAGGTGTTTCGTACTCCAAAGGACCGTACATATGGACAAACAATCCGCCGCCTAAGCCGTATTCTCCTCCGAAAATATCTTTACGGAATGAATAGACACGGTACTCACCACCCGCTGGTAACACTTTTCCTCTAGAGCCATCTACCTTAAATGTTCCCATATCTCCGTAAAGTGTTACTTTACCAATCTGCCCTGCTTTAAGTTCCGTTTTACCCCACATTACTTTTGTGGATGAAGCTTCTGAAGTGATGCTGAACGTAAACATCGCTACTAAAGTAAATGCAATCGCTATTAACATATTTTTTTTCATTTTCTTACCTCTTTCCCCAATTAATAAATTAATTATAATATAAAATAACTCTCTTTTATTAACTATTTCGATTCATTTCATATATACCTTCTTATTCAACTAACCTGCCGCTTTAGTTCAATAAGAAAAAAGGCTTTACTCCTTCTTGAAGTAAAGCACCCGTCACTTTAAGTGAAATTCTTCACAATGTCCCTTGCTTCAACTTTGGCATAAATACAAGTATCAGTCAGTTTACTTCCATCTGCTGATAAATCCTCATTCTTTAAAATCCCTTCTAATTCAAATCCTAATTTTTCGGGGATAGAACGACTCTTTAGGTTTGTGGATTCACATCTAATTTCAACTCTCTTAAAGCTAATATGAATTAAACCTAATTCACATAATCCTTTTACCGCTTCTAACATATATCCGTTACCTCTAAATCTTGTGTTAATCCAATAACCTATATGACTTTTTGGGATGTCCCAGTTTAAACCTTCGAAACTTGTTACTCCTATAAAATCATTAGTGTCTTTATGGAAAATCAGGAAACGTAAACTATCTCTTTTGAAAAAGTTAATATATGCTTCTCTCAAATTCACTTCTGTTTCCTCCACAGTAGGGAGTGTCTGTGCAAAAGGCAACCAAGCCTTTAATTCATTAAAAGAATCTTGAATTGCATCATTAACAATAGTACCGTCCCCTGATTGCCTAGGTGCTCGTAATAATAACCTTTCTGTCTCTATTTGTAATGGTATATCTAATAATAATGGATTCACCAAACCCCCCCCTTGCCTCAGCTTATTTATTATATCCTTTTAAACTCTACTGCTCCCTAAACGAGGTTTTTACCTTACTTTTATTTGGCAACGTTAACAATGTTTTTAATATTTTTTTGCATAATAAACCATATTTAAAAAGACAGTAGAAATATATAATGCCATGAATAGTGATAATACTTGAAAGGCAGCAAGGTTAAGCGACGATGTAGGGTTGAAAATAATCATTAAAATAACGGCAAAACTAATACCCCAAAAATAACTAATATATACTGCACGTTCACGGATTTTTTGAGCCCGCTCATCTTTTGCAGAAAAGTGGGGTGCTAAATATGCTAAACAGAACGCCATAATCGTTAAAGCAATTACCATTAATGCTTCTGGAAACTTACCTGAAAAAATATAAGCACCATTAATTAGAAGTGCATTTATTAGCATAATGAAACCTAGAATTACAAAAATTGCTCTATTGTGTTTCATTGATGGTCCTCCTCATAAATAAAAATATCTTCAATATGACAATTAAATAAACGAGCTAACTTAAATGCTAATGTGATTGAAGGATTATTACGTCCTTTTTCCAAAGATATTATGGTTTGCCTAGAGACATTACGGCTATAGTTGAATAAAAAAAGAGCTGTATTATCCAACTCTATATTTCACTAAAGCACCCGTTAGTTTAATTCATTGGTATAAGTTATGCTATTCAATTAACTTCTCTTTTTAAAAAATAACAAAATGACATTCCATATCAATCCAATAACAATGCATGTTATTGAAATGAAAAATGTAAGCCAATAAAAGCCTCCTGTTGGAACGGTGAACTCTGCCAAAATAAATAATATGATTCCAAAAAACAAATACATGTGTGGCAATACAAATCTATTCATTGTTCTTTCCCCTTCCTGATTAACTAGAATATTCTAATTCAACTAACCTGCCGCGTTAGTTCAATAAGCTTATAGAGCTAACATCAATAGGGGCAGACACATCATCATTATTTTGACTAGTAATATTCATAGATTTTACTTTTAATAAGTCATCCTCTTTAATTTCTTCGGAGCGGATACCAATTTGCTGAGAAATTTCATTGAGAAGTGAAGAAGGAATTTTTGTGTATTCTACTGTTTCAACTTCTTCCTGAATGTCATTTTGTGAGTGATCTTTATTCTGTTTGGAAACATCAATTTCAATTTGACATCCCACTAATACTAAAAACAGGAAAAATACTAAGTAACTTTTTTTCATCAATAACCCACTCTTCAGTTTTTTAAAAAATATGGTTTTTTATCGTTCCGATACAGACATCAAAAATTAAAGATCCAGAATATATGGTGCATCCGATATTTAGTATTTTACTTATATATCTCCTAAAAAAATAAATTTGAATGTACCATCTTTATCAAAATGCATCGTTATTAAAGTTCTTTCCTCTGTCTCAAGATTATCAATATAATAACTGATTTCTGTGGCTTCAGAGTGTTTATTAAAGGATGAAATAAACATAGGATGCCTAGCTAAATCAATTCGAAATGGAATATTTGATTCTGGTACTCCAAAATCTATTGCGTTATCTTTTACTTCAAACTCGACATTATATTCTTTCTTTAACTCTTCAAATTTACTGTTTGCAATTAAACGCATAATAACCCTGGACTTGTTATCAGCTTGCTGTAAAAAAACGCTATAATCTGTTTTAACTTGTTGTAATTCTTCTTCTAACTTCTGGATTTCCTTTTTTTGAGTTTCTATCTTGTTCTCTTGATCATTAACGATTTGGTTCATTTCATCTTCATTTGAACAGCCCATAGCAAATAACAGAAGAAAAATAATTATTCCTAATTTTTTCACCTTACCACGACCTTCCAAAGCTACGATTTTCCACTCTAAATCACATCAGTCTACTTGCAAGAAGCCTTTTTATTTTCATTTATCGTTCTCTAAAAATGTCCGTGACTTTTGTAATGTCAATGATGAACTAAAGCAGTTAACTAAACTGCGGCTTCACTTGAATACGTTTGAAACAAAAAGAGGTTCCAATTTTCTGAAATTCCACCTAATAACAAGCACAAATCATTTTTCTTCTTAGACTAAACTGCCGCGTTAGTTCAATAAAAAAAGCTACCATAACAGGCAGCCACTTGTTTAACTAAAGCACCCGTTAGTTGAAGAAAAATAGATGCTTAATTTAAATACAGTTCACTATTTACTGCTGAGGATTTTTTTCAAATAACACCCTAAATAGTATGAACCATACATTAGTAAAAAGGCCACTACGCTTGCTGTCCACATTTGAACATATAATCCTCCACCAATGATGAAGCTAGAAATATTAGTCAACGGTAAGTAATAAAATTGGGTAGCCAATCCAATCATATTAGGCCAAAATTGTTCTAACACCATATCTTGATACGTTAATAATAAGAGGGCGATTACAGCAGGTGTATGGATAAAGAGCGCCGAATGATATGGTGTTTTTTCAAACTTACAAGTTATAAATCCAACGAATACCCAAAAAACAAGAAATGTAATTCCTATTAATTTAAATGGTAATATACTATTTGGATTTTGCATCAACCAAGAATTCATGAGAAAACCTAACACAAAAGGAATAATTCCTATTAATAACAAAATCATTTTTTTCATGATATCAACCTCCTTATTTAAATATCAAAAACTCCTAATTTACACTTTTATATAACAAAGTAAATATTTAACCTTATTCAAGTAAACTGCCGCACTAGTTTAAGTGAAATGTTTCACAATCTCCTCTAACAAATGTTTTTGATTACCTATTTATAGGTCTTACTAAATTCAATTTCATTGTATTTTGATACATTAGTTTAATAAGTTCAACAAAAAGAACGTTAATCCCTTTAATCCAGAATCAACGCTCTTATTTAGTTCACCCGTTCTCTCGAATCCTTTTTTAGGGCTCCACTCGTTCAAAAAAGGGAAGTGCAACAATATCACTCACTTAATCCGTGATGCAAATGAAACCAAACAGCCAATTGACAGTCAATACCTTCAATTGGCTACAATATAGGGGTGCTTATTCCTGTCTCAAAACGATAGTAAGTGTTTATATCCATTCAAGTTCATCTCCTAATATCAACACAGTCTATCTATATATCATCTCCACCTTCAGTTAATTTCCATATCAGAATAACCTGAAGGTATGTATAAAACCTTTTTCTTAATTTCAACATCAACAACTGTTGCAAAAAACTCAATGAATTTATCCATATTTTTTGAAGGGGTAATCACAGGATTAATAACCATTCCATAATATATTGCGAATATCTCCTAAAAAAGTCGTTTTAAAAGTATATTTCAAAAATACCCCTTATGCGAAACCTTAGGGTTATTAATCATTTATACGAATTGGTTCTATCCTTTGCTCCAACTTGTCCGTTCCCTTAGTTCCATCTATGACATTATCTACCGCTTTTCTCGCATCCTGAGCTTCCTCTAGTGCGTTACTTCCTTTTACGGCAAGTTTACCACCTATACTAGCAATACCTACAACCCGAATATAGCAGTAAGAGAAAGTCCCGCATTTAGCATTTAACATATCCCCTCTTGCCATTTAGATTAGGCCATTTGCTTTGTCTGCTACTTCCCAACAAAGGGTTTAGATAAATGTTTAGGAGAGCCCTTTATACTGCTCAATATCTCGGACTACATTTTGCACGGCTCGTTGCCAAAATTCTGGTTGAGAAAGATCGATTTGGAAATGGTTTTTTACCAATTGTTCCAGTGGCAGTCTTCCCGTTTCACTCAAGAAGCTCTTAAATTTCCAGTTGAAATGTTCATCTTCTTTCGCTCGTTCCAAAAGACCGATACTAAATAAAAACCCGAACGAATAGGGATAATTGTAAAACGGAATCGTTGCCTGGTAAAATTGCACGTATTTCGTCCAGACATAAGGCTCATATTCACGTAAACTGCTTCCATACGCTTTTTCCTGACATATAAGTGAAAGTTCTTCTATCTGTCGAACATCCAAAGGGCTTTCTTTTCGATATTGATAAAACTCATTTTCAAATAAGTAGGCTCCTCTGATTGACATCAGGTAATTCAGGCTGCGTTCAATCTTCGGTCCCAGAATCGCTTTTTTGACCGAGGCTTCATTTGCCTTTTGAAGCATATGATTGGTGAACACTGTCTCAAAAAAGATGGAAGATGTTTCCGCCATTGTCATTTCCAATAGATCATCTGTGAACCGTAGCGAAGGGGTATCGTGCATCTGTTTAAAGTGCCATGCATGTCCCAATTCATGTGCAAGCCTTCTGGCACTATCTATGGTGTTGTCATAACTTAATGAAATCCGTGATTCCCCTTCCTGAATAAAAGGCGCACAAAATCCACCGGATGATTTTGTTTTGCGTGGCTCTGCATCTATCCATCCTTTTGTAAGAGCTTCTTTCACGAACTCGCTCATATTGCTGTCAATAGTAGCAAGTGAATTGATGATTTCATCAGCAGCCTGTGAGTACGTTACCGAAAAAGAAACATTTTGAGATGAAGTCATCAACTCATGCCATGACATTTTTTCAGTTTCGACTTCCTTCTTATTAAAATAACTTGAAAGCCCTTTCATATTGTTATCCACTGCATACCACATGGCATCATGTGTTTGACTTGTTATGCCATTGAATTTGAGGGATTCATCAAGGTAATCTATCTTCTTGAGTTTGTTTTCATGAAGTCTAATCCCGACCATTTGGTTATAAATTGAAGCAAAGATATTCGATTGTGCTTCCAAGGTTCTATTCAGTTCAGTAAACACATGTAGCCTTTCATTCTGCTCTGGATGTACCAAAGCTTGTTCCATCGCTTCGGCAAAAGAGATTTCTTTCTTTACGTGGGCATGACCAATTTCTACTTTTAAGTTGTTCCGGACTTGACTATAAAGGTCTTCAAGACCGCTTAGGGTTTCCCTAGAAAAGTTTGAAATCATCTTTTCCTGCTTACTATTCTTTTTACGATTGTTTACTAATTCTGCAAGTAAATTCATCTGTTTGGTATTATTTATCCACTGTGTAAGTTGTGTTTCATTCATTTCGTTGACTCGTTCTTCTAAGTTAGTAACAATAGAATAAACTTGTGATTTTAAGGTTGAGATAATTCCGATGACAGAGGTTAATTGGGAAGGCTCAATATCTTCAGTAGTCAAGCAGTAATAAAAAGATTCGGCTGATTCAATATGACTGATCAATTGCGAAAGTTTTAGGACTTCACTATCCCTTAAAACAGCTAAATTTGACTCCTTCTCGATTTCAAGTAACTTTTCCTTAACCATGCCCATCTGATTTTTAAATTTTTTTACGTCTGTTTCATATTGAAGTGAACTTAAATTCCAGCGAGTGATTAAACTAGATGTCTCCATATCCCTTCCACCCCATGTCTATATTATAATAAAAACTATTGCCTTATCAGATTACCATAAAATTCCGAAATATATTATTTAACTATTGACAATTTTAGCACTCTATTACGTGTGTATGAATAAAACAAATTACATTTAAAAACTTTGGATTAAATAGAGCTTTATCTCGTCTCCAAAATGTGGCAAGAGACTATCTAGCTCCCAATCTTCATCTACGAATGATTTGTATTTATCGGCGTTCGCTACTCCAATAAAATTTGTATCACCAAAACTCATACAAAACCTCATTTTCACTTCCCTTTGTCCAATATTTTTTTAAAATCATACCATTTTTTGAATAGAGCTCTTTGTACGGTGGGTAATAAGAAGAAAAGCAGTTAAAACCTGTTGCTACGAGTTTTCTGAAGAGCATTTAATTTCTTTATGTATTACAATCCTCTCGATTGTATACTTAAAAACTTCTGCGTTAGTATTTCTCAATTTTTATTGTTATATCTTCTTCGTTAATTGTTACGTTTTCTGTTTCAGAAACTTTCTTTATAGAATCTTCAACTATTTGTTGAATCAACGTATCATCAACTTTTACATCCTTCAGGAAACCTACTGATACAGAAAGTTCTTTAAGATTTCCTTCTAACATCATTGAATCCGCCTCAATTGCTGTTTGTTCTGCAATAGATATGGTTATTTCATCTTTTAATTCTGAAAGAAATATATTTTCTGATGATAAAATTTCCTCATTTTCCACATTTTTTGAATCATCTAAAACTTCCACTTCCGTCTCTCCATTACACCCAACTAATAAAATTGAACTAAATACAACTCCTGAAATTATAACTTGTTTAATCATTTCTAAATTCCCCTTTCAAAAACAAAATGCATAATCCACAACAATTCTCCATACGTCAGTTTGACAGTATATACTGGGAAAAGTTTAAAATTTAAACATTAACTACCCCTTTATTACACAAAAAGAAAAAGGCTTTAATCCTTCTTTGATAAAGCACCTTGTTAGTTGAATAAGCGCTATTAATTAGATACACTTTTTATTTTCCTCACTAACTTCTTGATTGCAATATTCATCATAGATCAGTTTCATTGCATCAATGATTATTTCATCTGCTAATTTCTCTTTATTTCGGTTTGGTAAATCCTTGGCCCCCAAAACAAATAATAATGGATTTTTAGAAAACTCACCCATTATCCCAATATCAACTACAACATTATCTAATCCACCAGTCATATGATTTAAGAATTGTCTTGGTATACCTTCTATATCACCTCGTTGCCTAACTAAACCATTAATAACTGGAGTCCATAGATCAGGATTAGTTTTGTACCCTTGATATATTAATCGTAATAGTTCAAACATCTCACTCAATTCACCATTGTTTTCTAAGGCACTGGGATTTCTAGTAATATTGATGTTTTTAAAATAGGATTTTACTTTTTGGTTAATCATCTCCCATCCACCGCTAAATTGAACAATTCTATCGGCGACAAAGCTATCATGACAGGCTACCATCACTTCTACCGCATCTCGGAGTGCCAAGTTTTCTCTATTTTGAAAATGAGGATACACTACCTGACTCTAATTCGATTATTTTTTCAAGAACTTTCTCCATTTCTGAACCCCACTTACAATCTTTTTCATTTTATTATTAGCCCTGTAAACTTGTTGTTCAACTAAGTTACAGGCAACCACTTGTTTAACTAAGCATCCATTAGTTAAATTAGCTTACATTTCTTTCCTAGAGAACCTATTATACTAATAATTCTGTTATCTTCCCATCTAGATTTTTAATCGCCAACATCGAATTATCCTGAATGATGCCTGTATCTACAAAACCAAATGAATCGTATAATCTTTTAGCTATGACATTATCTGTATGATAAAAGAGGTTTACATATTCTGCTTCCCCATATGGCATAGTTTCAATATCCATCAACATTTTTTCAAAAGCAAGCTTGCCATATCCTTTTCCTTGATGACTTTTATCAATCATATTATGCCAAATAAAATAACTCTTCTTACCATAAAAAACTTCATTTTCAAATGATTCATGATCCATCGTATCGTAAATAAACATCAAAAATCCAACTATGGTTTCATCAGCATAAATGGCTAGTGGAGTCGCTGGTATACCGTCTTCGTTCAACATATGAGCGTCTGCAAAGCATCTGAGGTTGGTAGTTTCTAATACAAATTCTTTCTGTTTTTCTCCAACTTCAAGTGCTATCACTTCATCTATGTTATCCCCGGTTATCTTTCGTAATTCAATCATTTTTTTATCTCCTCTCCTACGCGTTCAAGATCTCTTTCTCTTCAAAATTACTCATTTAATTAATCATTCGGCATCCTACTTAGGAATACCTGCTAGTTAAACTAATCTGCCCCTTTAATTCAATCAGAAAAAAGGCTTTACTCCTTCTTGAAGTAAAGCACTCCTTAGTTGAAAAAGGACTTACTCATTGCCGAAACTTCACCCATAATTCAATAAGAGCCTGTTACTCATGATATAAAGGATTAATCTACTTCTTTCCACACACGGATAACTATTTTGACGGCAAGATAGAAAAGTAGCAAACCTATTATATTTTCTATTTCATACTCTCCCGTAATTGCTGACAGTATCCACCACGAACCAATTAAAACAAATAGAAACAAAAAAAATGATTTCAATATATTCGGCTCCCTTTGATTGTACAATTTTACTTATTCTTGTTGAACTAACCTGCCGCGTTAGTTCAATAAAAAAAGCTACCATAACAGGCAGCCACTTGTTTAACTAAAGCACCCGTTAGTGAAAAAGTAGGAACTCTATTCTTGATTAAAGTGCCACAGCTTTTCTAAAGGAATATCGGAGTCTTTGAAACCGTATTTAGTTAACATAATTCGGTCTATCGCTTTTTCAGGGTTTTCTTGATACATCTTTATAATAACTTCACAATGTGCCAATGCTAAATGTTCTGTAAGCATTCGTGCAAATTCACCGAGTTTTTCTCTATGTTCATCTTTAACAGATTCATCAGAGAAATATACAGCTGAGACAAAGTTTGCACGTTGGTCATCATCTTCATAAATTAGCTCTGGCATTTCAAAATCTTCAAATGTTGCAGGTCGAAATTCATCTAATATGACTAAAGTATATTGTTGGTCCCTAATTCGAACATCCCACACTTCAAAGTCTCTTAATCTAATTTTACGTTCAAAATAATCAATCAAACTTATATGTCCCCTTTCAAATTTACATTTTCTTATTGAAGTAAAGCTACCCGTTAGTTTAAGTAGATTGTTGCTAAGAAACATTAATATCCAAAAGTTTCGCCTTCATTTAATTTCAAAATACGATTGTTAATCGAAACTTCATTATTGCTTTTCCATTCAACATTTACGTTTTCAGTTCTTTTTTCATAATAAATTCTCTTTTTAAACCAAAGTGGTCCATTCAATTCTCCTCTTACCCCAAATGTTCCCGCTGCTCCCGCATCCCAACGATAGAAATCTATGGTATAGCTATTATTTAGAGAACTCACCGTCTTTATAAGTTCATTTGATCCAAATGAAGAAAAAAAGAGTGTAAACAATAGTGCTAAAAAAAGTGCGATAGATAACAACGACGACAAGGTTACCGTTAACCAACTTCTTGTTTTTGTCCGCCAGCTTCTCTTATTTTTAAGACCTTTAATGCCTAAAATAAAGGCTAGTACACTAATTATAAAGAGAATGTAATTTGGTGGTGAAATTAACCAAGTGTTTTTAATATTGGAATATAATGAATAGAATGCTACTCCTAAACAAATAAGTATTAAATAAAATGCCCACAAGTTGTATCGTTTTTCCAGATTACTCATACTATCCCACCCCTCTAGTACATAACGTTCATTTCATTAGAAAAGTTTCGCAACATTCTTATTAAACTAAACTGCTGCGTTAGTTTAAGTGAAATGTTTCACAATCTCCTCTAACAAATGTTTTTGATTACCTATTTATAGGTCTTACTAAAATCAATTTCATTGTATTTTGATCCATTAGTTTAATAAGTTCAACAAAAAGAACGTTAATCCCTTTAATCAGAATCAACGTTCCTATTTATTGTTCATTCTCTCCAAACTCTTTTTAGTTCCACTCGTTCAAAAAACAGCTTTCTCTTCCTTTATTTCTCCTTTTTGGTCCATTTTCCGTCGTTTTTGCGTTAATCCTTCTTGTAGTAAATCCACCGTAGTTTAAAAACCTCTCTACTCTACATAAATAAAATTGCACTGACCTAAATGGAACAGAGCAACAATATCAGTCACGTAATCAATGATTCAAATGAAACCAAAGAGCCAATCACTGATTCAATACCGTAAAATGGCTAAATATAGGGGTTTTATTCCTGTCTCAAAAAGGGTAATCAGTGCCGGTGCCTAAATGATGCCATTCTAACTAAAACCACCACTACAAGGTGGGGGCACTACTTCGACACCAGTCGGGACCATCAAAAGAATAGTTAACAAATAAAAATCCCTGTCATATCAACTACTAAAGATGATACCGACAAGGATTTCCCTATTTTTAATGGTTGAGGTTTAGTGAGATTTAGACTTCAGCTGGTGGTGATGTAACACAAACGTGCTTCATATCCACCTTTAAGTACATTAATATTGATATATCAGCATTTGGGATGTTCAGCACCCAAATCAGCAAATCAATTCGCATACTAATTTTAGGAACAACATAAATTTATGTGGCATTGTTGAAACTAGTGCTAAAAGAGGAGCGAAATGGATAATTAATGTATTAACTTATTTCTTTAAGGGAAATAGGAAATTTATGTTAAAATATATTTGTAGTTCGAGAAAACAGCCATCCATAATTTGAAGTTAAGTAGTTATTTAATGGGTGATTTTAACATCTAAAGTTTAATGTGAGGTGAAGCATCGTTATGAAAATTACAAAAGGAGTTTTCATTGGTTTTATTTTTGGCTTTATATTCTCGCTTTTTATATCTTTGGTATTTATGATGTTTGCACAGGCAATGGCTGGTGGAATTATGTCTTTAACAGGCGAGAGTTGGTTATATTATGCAACAGTTGTTCCATTTATAGTAACCTTTATGATATTGGGAGCATACTTCGCCAAAAGAGAAACTGTTTCAAACAAAAAACTTTGGTTAATAAGTCTGCTATCTGCTTTTTTTGTAACTTTATACAGTGGAACAATTGGCGCTTTGTTCGGAGAATGGGTTGTAAGGGGAGGAAGTTTTATTACTCCTATTGAGGGTGGATATACAAGCGTGAATTTTGAGGGTACTTGGTTTTGGGGGTTAGTATATGCATTCGTTTTACTTCCATTAACCACACCAGTAGCACGATTGTTAATCCAAAGCTTCTTAGAATTGCTCAAAAAAATGAAGCTTAATTAATAGTTTGTCAGTTATATTCTGTTTTTTATTGTACTGACGAAGGCTTTAGATGAAAAAAGGTAGTAAATATACGAAAAACGCTCAGATATAACTTCTGAGCGTTTTTGCTTTCTATTTATATTGCTAATTTACTGTTAATGGGCTTGTTATTTAGATTGCTTTTAGGTTTTTTCTCCCCATCAACCGAACCCGTTACTTGTATCTAACTGTCTTTTATTGTGTTGTACTTTTTTTATCATTACATACAAAACAGTTACGAAAAATGGTACAGATAGAATATAACTACTGACGATTGGAAATGTTAAATATGTAGAAATACCATATTCTCCCCATTCCAATGCTACCCTTCCTATTAGACCAGCACTATTTATAAGTAATACAGAAATAAATACTTTAATCCATTTTTGATAAAGCCCGATATAAATGCTACTAACATAGAAGCACACAATTATATATATAGAAAAAAAATACAGTGAAAAACCTTCTGTCATTGGGATGACTAATGGAAAGAAAGCTGCACCAAATGCAAATAGCACGACGGAATTAAACAGGAGAAAATGTGTTTTATTCTTCTGAATTTGTTCGTAGACCTCTTTAGTAATCATATTTCTACCTCCCTTTTAATAATAATTCTGTCTCTGAACTTGGAATAATCTGCGCTATAACAAATACTTCCGTATTTCCCCAAAAACACCTACTTATAGTTCAATAAGAAAAAAGGCTCTACTCCTTCTTGAAGTAAAGTGCCCGTTAGAGATGTAATTACTTGTTAGGGTTTAATATAGGTGTATTTTTCTCCCAATCTCCGCCACCAATTTGTTCCCAGTATTCGCCTGTTTGTTTATCAAAAATTCTAAAATAGTCAGTAACTATCATTATATGTTCGTAACGGTTTTCGTTTTGTACTTTTTCATTTTGACTTTCAACAATTTCACTATTATTAGTCTTCAAAGCCTCAGATATGAACCAAGAACTAATAACAATACATATACCTAAAAAGATAATCGAAAATGCCTGTAAACTCTTATTCATTCAACTTTTCCCCCTTTAGACCTTCTATATTTCACCTCAAATATCTAGTCCTTTCTTAAACTAAACTGCTGCGTTCCTTTAATACGATTGAAACGATTAGAGGTTCCATTTTATAGCGAATTTCTGTTATTCTATAGTTTTCAATAGCTTCATCACCAGGATATCTTGATAAATACCAATGGAAATAATTTATTACCTCGATTGAAACTAATTCACCCCTACAACTTTTCTTCTATATGATTTAATTGTTCCTTTTACTTTTAAAAAAACCCCAAACGATTAATCGATTTATGATGAAAATCGAGGTAATTCCGAAAATCAGAATGGTCCAGATAATATCAATTATATTTAATCTTGAATGCAAATGAATATCTTCCTTCTACATGTCCTAATTTTAGAAAATACTAAAAAACTAAAATACTCAGCAGCCTGGTTCATAAGAATATAAATAAAAAGTGTTCCAACGTTAGCAATAGTTGGGACACTTTTATTTAGTATATTATTATTCAGTTGCCTCTTCATGAGAGCGTTTATTTCCCTTATAGATAAAATATAAGGCAATAATCATAAACAGTAAAGCTAACAAACGTTTCATATCAAGTGTAATGATTAAACTGTTAAACCAACCAAAATGGTCAATTACAACCCCAATCATTAGTTGTCCTGTGATAACAGTAATACTGGTTGCAATAACTCCTATTTTTTGAACTGCAAAGACATTAAACAAAAGAAATAATACTCCTAAAAATACCGCACTTAATTGCCAAACAGGTGCTTTGAAGATGGCAAATATATCTCCTTGTCCAAAGAAGAGAATAAGGATAGCTAAAAACATAGAACCAGTTAAAAAGGTTAGGAAAGTTGTTTCAATTGTTCCTGCTTTCCGGCTAAATGTACCATTTATAGCTGATTGTGCACTCAATGTAATCCCACCAAGTAAAGTAAAAAGAATCATAAATATACTCAATTTTTAAGCCTCCTAGTTAACTAAAATAAGCGCGATAACCATTGATATCACAGCAAATATTTTTTCCTTATTAATTTTGGCTTTCTTACTTCCGAGCCAACCATAATGCTCAATAACCATACTCATTAATAATTGACCTAGAATAACGGCAACCATCGTTATTCCAACTCCAACAAACGGAACACTAATGACAATAGCTGTTAAATATACGACTCCTAATGCACCACCTAGTAGAGTCCATTTTGGCGCTTCAACTACATGTGAAATTTTACCTTTACCAAAAAATATCCATAGTAGACCAAGAATAATCGAACCCATAAAAAAATTATAAAAACTGGTTTCTAGCTTCCCTATGTTTTTACCTAGCTCAGCATAAATAGCACCTTCAAAGCTAAGGGCTACTCCTGCAAATAACGCAAATATATATGCAATATAACGCATATTTTAACTCCTCCGAACGTTTCGTTGTATTTAGATATCTAGAATTATCGATATTAAAAAGAAAAAAATAACGAAAATCAGATTAACTTAGATTTCCGTTCTAAAATATTCAGCTAACTGACGAATGCCTTCTTCGTCTCTTCTATAATAAGTCCACTGACCATAACGAACAGATTCCAGCAAACCTACTTTCTGCATTAAGTTTAAGTAGTGAGATACCGTAGATTGAGAAACTTTGGCTTTTTCTTGTATGTCCCCTACACATACTCCGCCTTTAAAGCTAACCTCCTTTGGTATGTGAGCGCCTTGTTTAGGGAAATGCTTCTCTGGTTCTTTTAACCACTGTAAAATATTGAGACGTGTTTCGTTAGATAAAGCTTTAAATACATCAATATAATCCATAAGAAATAGTATATCGACTTTTCTCGATATGTCAAATCACTATCCAAAAATAAAAATAGGAAAATTTAGCATGGAAATACTGATCCAAGCTTATTTTCCTATATTATAACTCTTATTAACTTTAACGTACTGTTTGTATTTCTCAGTTATTATAAATCTGTTTTTTCTACATTTCTAATAGATAGCCAACCTATAATTATTCCTAACAAAGCTAGTGAAATGGAAACTGTCATGACTGAAGAGAATGTGAAGTTATTACTTACCGAACTTGTCAATGTCACTAAAAATATGGAAGAGACTATTGTGGCTGATGAAGATTTTCGCAACATCCCAATTAGTAATGGGATAAGACTTAAGCCTGCAGCAGCGAAAGCGATGAAAAAGCTTTTCCACACGCTATTAATGAGCTCTTGTATACTAATATCTCCTGGCAAAATATCAAAAGTGACATCCATTATATAGACAAGTCCATTCAAAAATAGTGTCGAAAACAATACGGTCATAAAGGTAAACACCATTACAATTATTAGTTTTGCGGACATAATTTTCTTTCTGCTAATAGGATACGTAAACATTAAGTCGATTGATTTATTTTTGTATTCATCAATTACTAACTTTGCAAGGATTACCGATGCGAAAATGATGAAAGTTGCACTTACAACTGCAGAAATAATAGTTGAAGCCATTTCAAAATTTTCAAAAGGTATTTCTTCTTCGACCTTATTCAAAAAATAAACCATACCGATAAATATAACGAACCCCAGATTAGCTCCGAGCACACCTTTCCAATATTTTATCAATTTGAACTTCTTTATCTCCAAGTTAATAAGTTTAATCATGGGTTACGCCTCCATTGATCAGCTTTAAAAAATAGTCTTCTAACGTATTGTCTTTTTTGTTAATAGATTCTACTAATACACCACTTAACACGAGTTTTTTGGCTATTTCACCTGGGTGTATTTCTAAGTTGTAAATACGTATTGTGGAATCATCTAGTACTTTGAAGTTAGAAATACTCAGATTTTCATTGATTACAAATGCAGCCTTTTTAACATCATTAGTTTTTAGCTCAATATACTCGGTATTTTGAAGTCTAATCTGATCCATTGATACTTCCTCTATAAGCTTTCCATTTTTAATCACCCCTATTGTATTGGCAATCTGCTCAATCTCCCCTAGGATGTGACTGGATATTAACAATGTCATTCCATAATCCTTACTTAACATTTGAAAAAGGTTTCGAAATTCCTTAATACCTTCCGGATCTAGTCCATTTATAGGCTCATCTAAAATTAGAATTTCAGGTTTCGTTACAATAGCTCGAGCTACTCCAAGTCGCTGCTTCATACCTAACGAAAAATCCTTTACGGCCTTTCCTTCATACTCTTTCAACTTCACTAAATCTAAAGCCGACTTAATGGCATTTTTGTTATAGTAGCCCATATATTCACAGTGTAGCTCTAAATTTTCAACGGCTGTTAACTGATCATAAAAAATAGGATACTCAATAATACTTCCCATTCGTTTTAGTATCTCATAAGATGATGATGTCAATTTTTCATCAAAAATGACTACCTCGCCACTAGTTGGTTTGATCAAATTCATAATCATTCGCATGATGCTCGTTTTACCAGCACCGTTGGGACCTAAGAAGCCATAAATTTCTCCCTTTTTTACATGCAGATTCACATTGGAAACGACTGCTTTGCCTTGAAAATCTTTTGTTAGATGATTTGTTTGAATAATATAGGTCATGTTTCCCCTCCTTCTCTTATTTTCTATTGTAAACATGGAAAATCTCTTTTTTCTTACTCGTTTCTTACAAAAATCTTAAGTTGCTATGTACGGATTCAAACAACCTATTAAAAAGACAATCGTTTTAATTGGATAGTAAAGGTTGTCTGTTGAAATGGGATACTTTTTACAGATATAGTTCCGTTCATTTGTTCCACTAATCTTTTTGTAATCGTCAATCCTATTCCACTACCCTGATAGAGTTTATTTCTAGAATCCTCCATTGTATAAAGCCTTTCAAAGACACGATCTTTATCGTGCTCGCTAATCCCTTTTCCTTTATCAGAGACTTCTATGTATGCACAATCATCTAAACTTGTAAGTTTAAGACCTATCATCTTACCTTCTGCTCCGTAATTAATCGAATTTGAAATTAAGTTATTAAGTATACGTTCAATCGCTTCTATATTTCCCCAGACATACGTTGACTCTTCAGGGATTTGAACAGACACTTCGAATTCTTTTGTGGTAAGTATTTCATAGTATTCTAGTATTACTTTCCGACAAACCTCATTTAAATCAATTTTGGAGTTTTCATAGTTACTGTCCTCAGATTCAATTTTAACAAGTTCAAAAAAACGAGAAATTAAATCGAGTACTTCCACTGTTTTCAAATTAATTGTTTGGAGTAAGGAATTCATTTTTACAGGACTAATTGTTTTATCATTTAATATAATTTCTATATAACCAAGAATAACTGTTAGAGGAGTTTTTAAATCATGAGAAACGTTTGAGAGCATCTTTCTCATCGATCTTTCTACCCCATGAAAATCCGCGACTGTTTTCTGATTATGTTCTAATAGGCTATTTATTTGTATTAATAGAGATTGGATCTGTTTATCACTCGTGTATAGCATCAGTTTTTCATCGGTTTTGTCAGAAGTAATTTTTTGTAGCTTCTTTTCCATGTAAATGATGTCATTCTTCTTTTTTGAGCGACTTCGCAGGAAGTATATATTAAAAAATATAGAAATTGCTAATAATATTAGTATTAAATAAGTCATGTTACCTCCCCTAATTTATAACCAATCCCCCATAATGTCTTGATATATTTGGGCTTAGAAGGTTCATCTTCAATTTTTTCTCTAAGGCGTCTTATATGTACATTGATAATATTTTCATCACCGTAATAGTCATCTTGCCAAACTAGGCTATAAACTTGAGCTTTAGTAAAAACTTGGTTAGGTTTGCTTATAAACAGTTTTAAAATACTAAACTCTTTTAAAGTTAGCTTTAAATCGACATTATTTTTTTTCACAGAAAAGTTATTCATATCAACGGTCAAATCGCCAATTGTAATTATTTCATTGCTAGATTCATTATTTAGATCAGTAATTTTCGTATAGTGAGCTTGTCTTCTAATAATCGCATTGACCCTTGCAACTAACTCAATGATGGAAAACGGTTTTGATATATAATCATCTGCACCAAATCCAAGTCCGAGTGCTTTGTCTACATCCTCGCCCTTTGCAGACATGATTAGAATGGGAACCATACTCTTCGTTCTAATGATTTTCAAACATTCCATTCCATCTATTTTAGGGAGCATCAGATCAAGTATAATTAGAACAAAGTTGTGCGAATCTGATACTTTTAATGCTTCTTCTCCATCAAAAACTGCAGTTACGTTGTAGCCTTGTTTTGTTAAAGTCTCATTAATCATATTGCTGATATAATGATCGTCCTCTACTATCAAAATATTATTATTCAAAAAATACCATCCCCATCGTATATATTTTTTACTATTTACAGAATACCAAATATCGAGTAAATTACTTCCCTTATAGAACAAGAACTACATTAATTATTACATAAAATGCTGTTGCACTTAATAGTACAAATACTAGCTGCAAACGACCGAATGCTTTTATGGTACTTTCATTTTTCATCTTCCCAACTAAATGAGCAACTTTTAAATGGAATGGAATAAAATATAAGGAAAAAAATAAACCTACTGAAATCGATATACAAACAATATGAATGAAAACAGGAATATTAAACTTAGAAAGTATATTCCCAATTACAAAAACAGGAATTCCTACCCAAAATCCCAATGTGACCACCAACAAAGCTATAGATATGATTAGTAACATAAAGTTTTTCTTTATAATAAGTCTGAATGCTTTATTATACGTTGTCATTATTAATCCCTCCCACCGTATACTTTCTAAGTCCATAACTTAAGGGGAACTCTTCCTCAATAAATAAGCGTATTAGAGTTGTCTTCTCTAATACGCACGATTACATTATTTAATCATTATAGATAATATTCTACAAATTATTTCATATTCCTTTAACCTCTAATAAATAGCTGAAAAACTGCCATTAAATTCAAAAAAATTATTCATTGTTTACCCTTATTCCAATTATAAGGTTTTTTCGACCACTCATAAATCATTAAAATCAGAAAAATAATAATACAAATCATAATATTATCTATCCATCTAATTTCACCATTTACAACTAATTGCCAAAGAGTAGATACTACAAAATACATTAAAGAGTATTCAATACTTTTCTTAAACATAAAGCCACCGCCTATTAGTCTTTTCTTGAGTCTCCTTCTTGAGCTGAAATCTCAACAGCCCTTTTTAATTTCCCCTTGTTCTTTGCGAGTCCTTCTATATATCTACTTAGATTATCGATAATGAAAAAGATTGTTGCGTAAACAAACGAGATAAGTATAGCAATAAACAAAACTCCTGTAGCTGTTAAAGAAAAAACGAAAGCACAAAGTATGGCACATCCTAAATGTATTAAATAAGACAAACCAATATTTTTACTAAAGTTAATTGAGTCGAATGCTAATGAAGAAAGTATACCCACCACGAAAAGTATCGGTACTGTAATAATGCTCACAGACAATCCTATAACAAAATAAGATTCAGAAGAATAATCGAAAAAGAGCGGCACAATGAAATAGCAAATTACCGAAGTAAAAAATGCAGCAAATAATTTTCGGTCAAGCATATTCACACCACTCACTTTCTACTCTTTTCCTTTAAAAAAGATAATCCAAAGGGTTTTCGATCTTAAAAGCTTCACTTTCTTCCAGGAACTTTGTAATGATAGAGCTATGAGAACTACCAACAATCAATAGTATCCTATCGTCTTCTGAACTTACTAATCTAGTTAAATTAGAATAAATAATTAAGTTTCGTTTGTACCACCAACTCAACCATTCCATACCAATATAATTATCGAAGTCTCCTATACGTGACATATTTAAATATACCTTATGTAATTGATTTAACCAGGTAGGTTCATTGAGTTCTCTATAATAATCCAAGACACTTTTATTAGTCGTAAATTCCGGAAAATATAACCCTTCAAATATTTCCTTGTAAAGTTCGGGTTGGTTTTCATTTAACCACTTCTCCATTTCAACATAACTCAGATCAGCTTTACCCATCCAATCTACTGCATAGAGCTGTTCATGCGCAAATCTTGTAGCTATGCGAAAGCCCACTTGGTATATCTCGTTCATCTCTAGGTTATAATTCCCAAATCTGTACTGTTTATATTTAATATTTAAACTATCGTTCATATCGGCTACCATTTCAACTGCTATTTTAGTTGGTTTGAACTTCACTACTTGATTGATTAGTTCTTCCATTTCCTCTTGTCGTTTATGTGAATGTAGTTCTTCGTATTCACTCATATGAAAAGTTCCAAGCACTAAAACACTTGGCTTATTCTCTTTCACTAATACCACTCCTTTTTGGTTAGGATATTACTTATTAATGTATGTAAAGCAAACTAATCGTTTTTGGGTAAGTTATAAGGTACTGCCATCTCTATAATTTTTTTAATATGGTCTTCATTTTCTTCGATATTAACTTGATTACTTAGATATTTATTTAGTCGAAGGATTTCTGGAACCATACTAACCATTGTTTTCATAATTTGATCCGGATAACGCCCACAATCCCAGTTTTCTAAAAGAGCTAACTGTTTTTCATTTAATTTACTTCTTTTCCCCTCTATTTTTGACCAAACACCGTATGCACTATCTAAATGTTCCTCCATCTCCAAATACCATCCATAAACAACTAGCCATCGTACTCTATCTAAATTAGATAAAGCGTAATATATTTCTCCCCTCATTACCGATCTGTATATTTCATGTATGAAAGCAAGAAGTTTTCCTCTCCACAAAATAACTTCGTCAGATGACGGTTTATATACCTCGTATGATGATTCCTTGATGGTTTTGTTAATAATATTATTTGGATCATAGAGAACTTTATATCCTTTTAACCAGATGGAAGCTACAACTTCTGCAGGCGAATGATACCAGCTATCTACTTTTATAAAGGAATCATAATGAGTAACTACTACCGGCGAAGAAGGATTAAAGTCTTCATAAAACAGCACTTCCCCCCATTTTTTTGCTCTATGACGTTTATCCTTTATATAATCGGCTTTCCTCTCAGGGGTAACTATTATATGTATATCAATATCGGAATAATTATCATAGTTTCGCCTAGCCAAAGAACCCGCTAGATAAATAGCCAGCACATTAGTATCTGATATTAAATCTTTTAAAGCATTTGCCATGAGGCTATCACGATGTCTTGGCAATGATAAATCTCTAGCTAAATGTCTACTTATAAATTCCATCACTAATAAACAGCTCCTATTCCCCTATAAAATATTCAATATATTTAATATTATAAAAATTCATAAAAACAAAAAAATATTATTCAAATAAGCAGCTACTTTGGTTGAACAGAGCCGAGAAATGTATTAATAGCTCAATATGTAGACAATAAATCATTTCCTTTTAGGTTTTCACAACTCTAAATTTATTATGTATTATTCTCATATTTAGCGAAATATGGTATTAATAATGAGCATGCAAAACTAATGCAAATACCTATTAAAACATTTATATATTCATTTTCAGAGGGCGACAAAATTAGACCGAAAATTGGTATTGGAAGTACCATAAAAGATGCTAGAAATCTTGAGGAAAAAGATATCGTATGAGCAGTCCCACATTGTTCACATTGAATTGGCTTGTAAAACCACATGATAGATTTGTAAATTTTGCCCCATTTAAACGGAAAGTTGCAGTTATTACACTTTTGCATAATATAATTCCTTTCTATTATCAACCTATTTTACTCTAGAGTTCCTTAATCAACTTCTTTCTTTTGGTTATCACGGTAAAAATCACGCCTTATCCATCAAAAAATCAGAATTCAATTACATATTACTTATTTCAACACACTTTCAATAATACCTCTTTTAAATGAGCTAATTCATTAGTCCCTTAAGAGTTAGCCATATTCAAACAATATGGGTGTTATACAGTAAAATCATCTATGATTTCAACCACTTCTATTTCTCCGTCTATTAAGAGTTCTGGTAACTCATTGTTCATATTTCCCCTCCAATATTCTCTTTGAACTGCCCCGTAAATGTTAGACACCAACTAACATTTACGGGGTGTTTTTATGTCTAAATATACATTAGAAGTTAAATTACAAGCCGTAAAACGCTATTTAACTGGAAATGAAAGCTATCAAACTATTGCAGAAAGCATTGGCGTAGCTAAATCTCAAGTCATTACTTGGGTGAAATTATTTGAAGTACAGGGTGAAAAAGGGTT
>NZ_FOXU01000016.1:0-2979 GCF_900115805.1 Psychrobacillus psychrotolerans | reverse complement strand
TGTGATTATTTACGTAATCACGACGTGTAAGACTTTTTAACTTTTAGGTTAAGTTAATAAGGGCGCACGGTGAATGCCTTGGCACTAGGAGTCGACGAAGGACGGCACTAACACCGATATGCTTCGGGGAGCTGTAAGTGAGCTTTGATCCGGAGATTTCCGAATGGGGAAACCCACTGTTCGTAATGGAGCAGTACATTTGCGTGAATACATAGCGCATCTGAGACACACCCAGGGAACTGAAACATCTAAGTACCTGGAGGAAGAGAAAGAAAATTCGATTCCCTGAGTAGCGGCGAGCGAAACGGGAATAGCCCAAACCAAAAGGCTTGCCTTTTGGGGTTGTAGGACACTCTACATAGAGTTACAAAGGAATGAGTTAGACGAAGCGATCTGGAAAGGTCCGCAGGATAGGGTAAAAGCCCCGTAGTCTAAAATTCATTCTCTCTTGAGTGTATCCTGAGTACGGCGGAACACGTGAAATTCCGTCGGAATCTGGGAGGACCATCTCCCAAGGCTAAATACTACCTAGTGACCGATAGTGAACCAGTACCGTGAGGGAAAGGTGAAAAGCACCCCGGAAGGGGAGTGAAATAGATCCTGAAACCGTGTGCCTACAAGTAGTTAGAGCCCGTTAATGGGTGATAGCGTGCCTTTTGTAGAATGAACCGGCGAGTTACGATCCCATGCAAGGTTAAGTCGAGAAGACGGAGCCGCAGCGAAAGCGAGTCTGAATAGGGCGAATGAGTATGTGGTCGTAGACCCGAAACCAGGTGATCTACCCATGTCCAGGATGAAGGTAAGGTAACACTTACTGGAGGTCCGAACCCACGCACGTTGAAAAGTGCGGGGATGAGGTGTGGGTAGCGGAGAAATTCCAATCGAACCTGGAGATAGCTGGTTCTCTCCGAAATAGCTTTAGGGCTAGCCTCAAACGTTAGAATCTTGGAGGTAGAGCACTGTTTGGACTAGGGGCCCATCCCGGGTTACCGAATTCAGACAAACTCCGAATGCCAATGATTTATGTTTGGGAGTCAGACTGCGAGTGATAAGATCCGTAGTCAAGAGGGAAACAGCCCAGACCACCAGCTAAGGTCCCAAAGTATTTGTTAAGTGGAAAAGGATGTGGCGTTGCTTAGACAACCAGGATGTTGGCTTAGAAGCAGCCATCATTTAAAGAGTGCGTAATAGCTCACTGGTCGAGTGACGCTGCGCCGAAAATGTATCGGGGCTAAACAAATCACCGAAGCTGTGGATTGATACCTTTGGTATCAGTGGTAGGAGAGCGTTCTAAGGGCGTTGAAGTCAGACCGGAAGGACTGGTGGAGCGCTTAGAAGTGAGAATGCCGGTATGAGTAGCGAAAGACGGGTGAGAATCCCGTCCACCGTATGACTAAGGTTTCCTGAGGAAGGCTCGTCCGCTCAGGGTTAGTCGGGACCTAAGCCGAGGCCGATAGGCGTAGGCGATGGATAACAGGTTGATATTCCTGTACCACCAAACCACCGTTTGAGTAATGGGGGGACGCAGAAGGATAGGGTAAGCATGCTGTTGGTTATGCATGTCCAAGCAGTAAGGTGTGAATGTAGGCAAATCCGCATTCTTTAACATTGAGCTGTGATGGCGAGGACGTATGTCTAGAGTTCCTGATTTCACACTGCCAAGAAAAGCCTCTAGCGAGGTGAAAGGTGCCCGTACCGCAAACCGACACAGGTAGTCGAGGAGAGAATCCTAAGGTGAGCGAGAGAACTCTCGTTAAGGAACTCGGCAAAATGACCCCGTAACTTCGGGAGAAGGGGTGCTCTTTTGGGTTCATAGCCTAGAAGAGCCGCAGTGAATAGGCCCAGGCGACTGTTTAGCAAAAACACAGGTCTATGCAAAACCGTAAGGTGAAGTATATGGGCTGACGCCTGCCCGGTGCTGGAAGGTTAAGAGGAGTGCTTAGCGCAAGCGAAGGTGCGAATTGAAGCCCCAGTAAACGGCGGCCGTAACTATAACGGTCCTAAGGTAGCGAAATTCCTTGTCGGGTAAGTTCCGACCCGCACGAAAGGCGTAACGATCTGGGCACTGTCTCAACGAGAGACTCGGTGAAATTATAGTACCTGTGAAGATGCAGGTTACCCGCGACAGGACGGAAAGACCCCGTGGAGCTTTACTATAGCTTGATATTGAATTTTGGTGCAACTTGTACAGGATAGGCAGGAGCCTTAGAGCCCGGAGCGCCAGCTTCGGAGGAGGCGTCGGTGGGATACTGCCCTGGTTGTATTGAAATTCTAACCCATACCCGTAACCCGGGTAGGAGACAGTGTCAGGCGGGTAGTTTGACTGGGGCGGTCGCCTCCTAAAGTGTAACGGAGGCGCCCAAAGGTTCCCTCAGAATGGTTGGAAATCATTCGAAGAGTGTAAAGGCAGAAGGGAGCTTGACTGCGAGACCTACAAGTCGAGCAGGGTCGAAAGACGGGCTTAGTGATCCGGTGGTTCCGCATGGAAGGGCCATCGCTCAACGGATAAAAGCTACCCCGGGGATAACAGGCTTATCTCCCCCAAGAGTCCACATCGACGGGGAGGTTTGGCACCTCGATGTCGGCTCATCGCATCCTGGGGCTGTAGTCGGTCCCAAGGGTTGGGCTGTTCGCCCATTAAAGCGGTACGCGAGCTGGGTTCAGAACGTCGTGAGACAGTTCGGTCCCTATCCGTCGTGGGCGTAGGAAATTTGAGAGGAGCTGTCCTTAGTACGAGAGGACCGGGATGGACACACCGCTGGTGTACCAGTTGTTCTGCCAAGAGCATCGCTGGGTAGCTATGTGTGGACGGGATAAGTGCTGAAAGCATCTAAGCACGAAGCCCCCCTCAAGATGAGATTTCCCATTACGCAAGTAAGTAAGATCCCTCAAAGACGATGAGGTAGATAGGTTCGGGGTGGAAGCGTGGCGACACGTGCAGCTGACGAATACTAATCGATCGAGGACTTAACCAAATTT
>NZ_FOXU01000010.1 GCF_900115805.1 Psychrobacillus psychrotolerans | reverse complement strand
TATATGGAGTATTATAATCACAAGCGAATGAAGGCAAAATTAAAAGACCTGAGCCCGGTTGAATACCGAACGCAGATCTTAGAAGCTGCTTAAATTATTTGTCTAACTTTATTGGGTCAGTTCACTTGCTTGTTCTATTTTTCGTGAAAAAGGAACTCCATCTTCCTTTGGCAGGAGATTTCCATCACCTTCAAAAGAATTTCCAATAACTCGAAGCTTAACAATCTGCAAAACCTTTCGATCAAAGGAAATAAATAATTCTTTCCATTTCAATACCTCTTCATATTTTTTTGTGGCATATAAACAAGACATTCTAGAAGGGTATTCTGGATATTCTTGAAGTCTTACCATTTCTACTATCACTTCTCTAATAGCTCTTATCGTCTGGCCGGCATACTTAATAGCAACATTGGCATCTTCGGTATTCAAAGACATTCCTTCACTTGAATAATGTTCATGTAAGATATGAAAAAAGTCCTCTCCTTTAGAATTTAATTGCTCCTTTTCAAAAAAGAAACTATATAAGGTATTCTTTTGGTTCTTATCAAAGTTAATAATTTGTCCTATACTCATTTTTTTCCTAGTGACAATGTGATAAACATACAGTTCATTCTCTATCATAATCGCACTCCTATCTCTCATCTAAATCAATAAGTATTTTAAGTACCTAGCCCTCAATCTATAAAAAAGAGTTGACTTAGAAAACTACTTTGTATTATTAATGAAATATGTATCATACGATTCTTTCAATATGTACCCTAGCTTTTCTGCTAATTTAACTGACTCAGGGTTGGCTCCATCCCAACTAGCATACTTTCCTTTATCTAGGCAATCCAATATCAAGGCGGACGCTACAATAGTCGCTAAACCTTTCTTTCGATAATCAGAATTTGTAGCTATTTCAATCTCTATACCTTCGTCATATATACTAAAAGAAGTTGCTGCCGAAACAATTTTTCCATCATGTAAAATAGCATATCCGATCCCTCTGTCTATAAAATCATCAATAGAATTAAACTGACTCACAAAGTCCTCGGAAACTTCGTGGAAAGTAGGCGCATTTACTATTTTTTTGTCCACTTTCTTTATTTCGTAGCCTTCTGGTAATGTAGACAATAGATTCTGTAAATGTGTCCTATCTAAATGCACTGGGTTCTTTTCAAATCTATACCGATCAAACTTTTCAATTTTTCCTATGTGAACAGTTTCTATACGACTTTTCCACTCGTCCGTATCGACAATTACAAGACTGAAATCAGATAGATTATTTAGTAATTCTTCTGCTGCTTCTGTATTAGGGTCTCCTGCAAAGTATACAAAAATACCGACCGTTATCTGCGCAACCGTTGGATTCTCAAGATCATCAACCCAAGCAGTTCCCATATGTCCTTGGAGATATGAAAGAACAATAGTGCTATCCATATTATTAAACATAGGTAATAACTTTTCCCTTACATGAACATCGGCTTCATAAATCATTCAATTTCCCACTTTCTCATATTATATTACTAAAATTTATGTGACTATATTATGGTGATGTCAGTTTAAGAATAGAGATGCTTAAATTGCTCGATTGTGTATTATTGATTGAATCATATGAGATTACCAATTTTCACAGATTTTCAAATTCCACACAAAATGGATGTTTGCTACTATCAAGACAGTATTCTATTCTTTGTCTAAAATTTTCAATAGTTATCATTTTCAAAGCCTGCTCGATAGGGAAAAACCCCACTTCTAAACTCTCTGGAGAAGTAGTTAAGATGCCACCAGTTGGCTTGGCTAAAAAAAGAGTATTGCAAATGGACTTATTCACATTTTGAAAAACTCCGCAGAATTTTACAACTTCAATATCAATTCCTGACTCCTCTTTAGTTTCCCTTATTGCAGCATCTGTCAGAGACTCACCTTCTTCAACTATTCCACCAGGCATTTCCCAACCCCTCATAGGACCTTTAATAAGCAGAATTTCCTTGTGGTCGTTGAGCACAATGGTTGCTGCTGAAAGAAAATGTTTAGGTGGAGTGTAAACAGACGACGTGTTTTGTTCCAAAGTCATTGCCTCCTATTCTTTGTAAATCCTACATACCATATGGGTGTCGAACATAAGTTAAACACTAATCTTCAGATCCATTTAAGGCACAGATTCAATAAATTTAACTGAGGAAATTCACTTTCACACATCCAATAACCATTTTCGTAATTTCCTTTTCTGATAGTATACTTGGCTATTTATAACAATATGTGGAATATCCGAATGCTCTTGGATTAATGACTTAGCATCTTCTTTCGATATACCCATAAAATAATGCACATCATTTTCTTTAATCAATTCATGTTCATCATCTTCATCTAAGGAATCAATAAAGTTTTTCGCATCTGGATTTTTAAAGTTCTTTAACCCATCTCCAATAAAATATCCCGCAACAGCAATTCCTGCGGCTAACCAAATAAAAGACCAAGTCATCGTTTCTCCTCCTAAATATAGGTCTAACTTTTAGCTACCTAAATCTATTAATAATTCTTCTGTTTTTCTTACTCTTTTCCACACGTTATGTTCTAAGAACGCAGACTTGCTTTAAATATTGAACCTATATTTTTATGTAGTTTTAGTTATTTCATAAAAGTCTGTGAACACTACAATTGAAAATTTTGTTTTATTAATTGAGCAACTTTTTCCGGACTCAAATCTGTATTATCTATTCTGATATAATTTTTATTTTTGATTTCATCTTTTTTTGAATTCAGTCTACTACTTTCCATAGTTCCTAGTAAATGTTGTTCGGATTGTTTAATATTTCTTTTAGTTGGCTTATGTTCAAGCCTATGAGTAGATTTATTTCGTATTAACCTTTCCTCTACTTTAGCTTCTAATTCTACAAAATAAATATCAGCTCCCTCTGATGCTACTATTTGACACATATTTTCTATTTCATCCCAATCTTCTTTTTTATCAAAATACCATATCTTAGTAAAAATCATTCCATAACTATCACTTTTTGAGAATGACTTAAATATTTCCCGTCTAAATAGATGTGTTAATTTCCACATTTCCGTACTAAATCCAAAGAGCGGCTCCAATAAGTCAATTGTCATATGGTTATGAAATAGCTTTAACCCTGTTTCCTTAGCTAATTCTTGACCTACCGACATTTTTCCAACTGCTTGGGGTCCAAATATAAAAACAAACTTTTTCATCGTATTTTCCTCCAAAAGTATTTATCCTTTTCGAATTTTAATCTCTATCGTTATATAAAAGTCATTTTCAATGCATACAAGGAACTGCCAATACTTAATTTTTGGTTAGTTATTTTATAGTTGGCACTACACTTAATGTATTCAATAGATTTTTTATGAGTTTGCCTGTTAGTTTTCCTGGTCCTGCTTCTTTTAATATCCTTATATATTATTGAAATAAAATAATATGCTAGCTATTAAACAAAAAACTCCTGTTCCTAACCCAATAGTTCCAGTTACCACATTATATTTATTTTTCTCTCTAAACTTGAACATCATAAGAAGTCCTATGGTTGTTGAGATAAAAAAGAGAATAATAAAACCGATGATTAAAATGTACATTCACTTCCTCCTGTTTTAGTTAAGTTCACATTGATTTTCATGACGGGATTAGGAGGATAATCAATGCGTTAAATTACTTTACACAAGAAAAAGCAAGGACGATGGGAATACGTTGTCTCCTCATAAATTCATCTTCACTACTAAAATCTTCACGCTTAGGTGTACCTTCACGTAAATCTAGAACTGAAAAGCCCGCTTGTTTAAGTGCCATAAAATAATGTTCGATTGTTCGATGATACTTAACTACTATTTGGTCGATCCACGGCTCTTTTCTTTCTCCCTCATGGAAGTAGTCATCGACAATCCAGTTACCGCGTTTATCACCAGATTCCTTACTAGCAAAAGATGAAGTTGTAAGTGGATGCTGGATACTAAAAACAAATTTTCGGTTTTCTTTAAGTGTTTTGTGAACTTCTTGAAAAAGACTATTTATGTCTGAAACATAATGGATGGCAAATCGAGATGTTACAAGGTCGAATGCCTCTTGTGGATAATTATAAGATTCCATTGTTTCCAAGTGTATGGTCCCGTTTTGTTTCAGTATGTTAGAGCGTGCCACTTCCACCATATGTTTCGAACCTTCTATTCCTGTGTAGTTTTTTGCTCCTAACTGTAAAAGTTCTTTACCAAAAGATGCATCACCACACCCTAAGTCTAAGATGCTACTATCTTGAAAACTCCCGATTAACTCATACATAATTGGTCCTTCAATGGCATTATTTGGGCTATCGCTTCTGTTTCTTCTAGTCATGTAATTTTTAAAAAAATCTGTTTGATCGTATACGCTAGATCCTTTATACTCCATAAAACCTCACCCCTTCTTTTCCAACTTCCCAATAAAATTAACCTTTAGTTGAATTAGCTTTTGAATAAAAATTATATATACTCATCAGATTATTCTTTATACCATTTACACCTTTCCACTCGGTCCATTCTTTTGGTGTAATAAAGCCTGAAACATATGTATCAATTGTATGATTATTTTCTAACGCACTTAGTGAGCTGTTAATTAAAAATAAAATATAACGTTCTAAGGATATCAATTGTTCTCTATTCCCTATATTTCCGTGTCCCGGAACGAAAGTTATGATATCTATTTCTTTCACCTGGTTTAGGATAGATATGTATACATCCGGATTAAAAATCGGTAAGTGTAGATTCTCGGTAACTAAATCTCCCATAAATACAATCTTCTCTTCTGGCAAATACATAAACGTATCGCTTGGGGTATGACCTCCACCTAAACAATGCAATTCGACCTTCCTCTTAGAACCTTCAACAATGAGTCTTTCTTCAAAAATAACGGTAGGTAAAACTAATTTCAATCGAGGTAAGTCAACTAGTACCATTGACATTTCGTTAAACTGATTGGTCAAACTATCTTGTATTATTTGTTCTTTACTATTTTCTATTTGGAATTTAAGATTATTCAGATATTTTTTTGTCTCGTCAATCTCATTTTCTAAATTACCGATCACATTTTTTTCCATAAACAGCTTCTTGGTAAGTGAAGTAGAAATGATAGTAGTGTCTTCAAATGCTTGATTGCCAAAAACATGATCACCATGATAATGACTATTAATTAAATATTTTACCCTTTTTCCTGTAATATTTTCAGCATATCTTCTTAATTCAAATCCAGCTGATGGGGTTGAAAAAGAATCAAAAACTAACACTTCTTCTCCTAAATCAACAAAACCAGCATTACTCCATGCCCCTTTTCCAGGTTTTGCGATAGCTGCATAAACTCCTTCGTTTAAACAATTCAATATAAAAAAATCGGTTTCTGCTACTTTAGTCAAATACTGTTTCCTCCTTAATCTATATTATTCATCTCCATTTGTTTACTGTTGGTTAAAGACCAATGCAGATTATGTATAATTATTGAGTTGTTTCCTATCTCAAGTTATTTAGCTGACATAATTGATTTTCCAATACGTATTCTATTTCCACTATACTTTCACCCACCACTCCCTTCATTATTTTTCGTTTTGATAAATTCATCATACATAATCTCTTTATAATATTGCTCATAACCTACCATTCCTAGTTCTCTTGCAGCCATAAGCTCTGCTTCTCTGTCATAAGGAACTCGTACAAAATTAATCGAATTAGTTCCATGCGAACCATCCACAATAACATAAGTAGCATCAACTAAATCTAAACCCACACTTCCTACATTACAAAGGATACCGATTTCATAACTTCTTAATAAAGTTAGATGAATATCTCCATAAAACACAATATCTGGAGTACGCTTCGAATGATGTGAGTTGGTTTCTTCACTATTTTCAAAAAGAGACAAACATTCTGCTAATGAATGATATTCGGGTGCAATTCGTTCAAAAACACTTCTTGGTGATGCATGAAAACAACGTATCATCTTGCCATTTAGCTCAAATTCAAGATGGAAAGGTAAGGAGGCCAAGTAGTTAAAATCCTCTTCTGTTAGCTGACTTTGTGACCATTTAATAATTTCATTATCTGTTTCTTCTCGGATAAACACATCCCAATTCCCATAAATGACTTCATCACAATGCTTTCTAACAAGTTCAATACATTCCGAACCACGCGGACCTTTACCGACCAAGTCTCCTAAACAAAATATTTGATTCACACCACGGTTTTCAATATCCTTTAGCACCGATTCTAACGCAGTTAAATTACCATGAATATCTGAAATAATAGCTATTTTAGACAAACTAATTTCCCCCCTCCATTACAGTCTTATACCGCTGATTAATTTCCAGGTTGATACACAATCTTTTAGATTATTTATATTAACTGCCCTGTACATTTTATATTTTCCTACATATATAAATCATTTCATTACTCTCTTTAATTAGGGGGGAGCCTTCCCAATTTCCATAGGCATGCAATATATCTAATCCGTTTTCGATAAGCAGTCGTTCCATTTCCTTTGGATATGTATACCTCAAGCTAATATTTGTTTTTCTCTCTTCTGCCACATGGTTATCATCCATAAACTTTCTTATGGTTGTATAGTGCTGAATTTGTTCTAGTGGGTCATAATTACTGATTGTATACGCATTTACTATTTTATTTGACAGGGTATCGGTGTAAGTTTTCCAATACTCTTCTGTAGTTGGTTGCAGTAATTCTTCCGCATTCGGAAATCTCGTTCCAAATATAAAAATGCCTTCTTGTTCTAAAAGATTATGTATAGATTTTAGGACAAGGTTTTGTTGTGCATTTGTATGGAAATGTTGAAATGAGTTCCCCACCATATATATTAATGGACTTTTTTTATCTAATTGAAGCATTGTACAATCTTGCTCCAACCATTCAATTTGTATATTTGCTTGATCTGCTTTTTTCTTCGCAAGTTCAAGCATTCCTGCATGTATGTCTATACCAATCATGTTATGTCCCTTTTGCGCTAAAGGAATCGTTATTCTTCCAGTCCCGCATGCCAAATCTAGTACTGGTCCCCCCTGTTTGACTGCCCATTCCTCAAGCATTTTCAGTTCTCCCATATAGGCGTCATTTTCTATATCATATGAAATAGGATCATTGTATTCTTCTAGATTATTTGACATATATATCTTCTCCCTCTTGAGATAACCACTGTGCTATATTCACTTCAAATCCCGGATCCCTCCAAGCAGTAATAGTAGCTATTTCTCCATGTTTTCCCTTGTATTTTCGAACGAAAAGATCACCTAAAAAATAGGCCAATCTATTATATCCAAATTTTCGACCACCATTAATAGAGAACCATTCATGAAATATTTCTTCTGTAGTCAATACTTTGTAATCTTCGTTAAATGCTTGTTTAATCTTTTTAGTGTTTGCTTGAGCAAAATCATACCAGTCTTTCCCTTCATCATTATAAGAAAAAAAGATAGAAGGATGCATAATATCTACTACCTGCCTTGATAAATCCGTTGCAATTCCCTCTCTGTAAAGCGAATTAAGCGGATTTGTCCATTGCACCTTGGACCAATCCATTCCCCGATTATCCGATATAATATTTTGAGCAAGATGCCCAAATTCATGTGCAACAATTACGCGTAAATGATCTGGGTTGGGGGAAAGTTTTTCTAATGCAAACGTAATATTCGGTATTATCTGTTGATAGGTGTACGCATTCGACCCAAATCCACCAACGATCAAATTAATATCAACGGGGAATGATATATTATATTTTTTGTTATACGCTCCTGCAATTTCTTGAATAACTATTTGAATACTTTTATGTACTTCTTTGATCGCATTGAAATGCTGTGGATACTTTTCGATTGATTGCACATGTCTTTCCTCGGTATTTTTACAATGTCTAGTGAAATACTCCTCAAATATTTCTGGAAACGCAGCAAAGTACTCACGTAAAGATTGGGTTGTAGCTTCATAGCTTGTGAAAAAATAAGGGACAGTATCTATTATTTTCAAACTACGTATCCTCCTCATTTATTAACTAATAGTTGACTCAAATAATTTCATAAATGATTCTAAATTTTTCAAAACAGTTTCTCCATCTGGAACTTCTTCGAATAGCTCATTTTGTGTATATATTTTCCCTCCTTTTATCACTCTATTAATCTTTTGGGTATACTTTATATTTACTAATGGGTTTTCATCTAATATGACAATGTCTGCAATTGCTCCTTCTTTAATCACCCCGAGTTCTGGACGTTTTAAAGCTTTAGCTGCATTTATAGTTGCCGCACGAAGAGCATCTATTTCTGTCATGCCAATCTCTACAAACAGTTCTAATTCACGGTGGAGCGCCATTCCGGGTATCGTGAATATTCCCGCAGGGGTATCAGTTCCAGCAACAATCTGTCCACCTAAGTCAAAGTACACTTTTGCAATCGCTTTATTCATCGTTGCTTGTCTCCCCAGACTTTCCAATGAAGCAGTATGGCTTAAAAAGTATTTCCACTGATTAACCAGTCCATCATTTTCTTCAAGCTTCGTCGTTACTTCATTTTTGGGATACCAGTAGTTCTCTAGAAGTTTCGCTTGATCCAATAACACCATTGTTGGGCAAATAATAACCTTGTTTTCGATAAGTACTTTACATACCTGTTCTATTTTTTCCAGATCGGGTTGTTCCCATTGTATAGAATTCCACACATTGGCATCGGCTTGCATTGTCCATTCTGGATATATATCTTGTAAGATTCCAGAAGCATGTTCATTCCATTGGATGCCCATTTTTGCGGCATCTATTGCAGTAACATCCTTTGAATAGACTAAATCACAGCTCACTTCTTTGTTGTATATTTTGGCTTCCTCAACAACTGCTTCCATCACCTCTTTAGGTAACCAACCATATACTTTGATGAAATCTGCTCCTGCTTCCACTTGTCTTCTTACTTCTTTTTTTGCAGCTTCAGGGCTTTCCGCATTCATACTCCAAGGACTTGTTTCACCCCATAAACCAGATGGCCCATCAATAATACGATCAGCTGAAATAACTCGGGGGACAGGCGCTTCCATTGAGGCATGAATCATATCCTTTAACTCATGAACATTACCTCCAGTATTCCGTACAGTTGTTACACCAGAAGCAGTGAACAGCGGTGCATACCCTTCTTTTATATGTACATGCATGTCTATAAGTCCTGGTATAACCCATTTCCCTTGGAGATCTAGCACAACAACATCCGTGTTTAACTTTTCTTCCTGTGCTTTTGTATTTTCTACACTTGCAATTCGGCCATTTTTTATCATGATGTTTTTCAACGTTATATGTCCAGTTTCCACGTCTATTACATTGGCATTTCTCAAAACCATAGTCGTATTAGTCATTCTTCTATTTCTCCCCTTTTGTATTCTTACTAATTACTATACTAATAAAGAGATAGAAAAGTTTCGTTATTCAGTTAATTTATAGCCGATTAAATTTATACTCTTCCCCGTTGTTATTCAATCCACAGTAGTTTTCTCATCTACTAAGTATTTATTAAAGGACATTACAAAAAAACTAATACCAGTTAAAACTAATATAATACTTATAAATATCGGAAAATAACCTATAGCTGACATAGCTGCTGAAAAATTCTCATATCCCCCTAATCTAGTGGAATAAATAGCCACTGCAATCCATGTCATCCCGAATAATATGATTCCTGAGAGTAACGTCGTTGCTCCCATTATTAAATATTTCAACATGACTCCCCCTTCCGGTTACACCATATTTATATATTCGCCTTGGCGAAGAGGTTTCCCTCTCTCATCAAAAAAGATGCCGTTTTGTATTTCCAAAACGGCATCTTTCATAAGTTATTTTAATTCTCCTACGTAGATAGATTGTGGTCGAAAAATTGTGTTGTCTTCCAGTTGTTCTATAGCATGTGCAGTCCATCCAACTATTCTTGCAACACTAAATGTTGGAGTGAACAATTCTGAAGGCATATTAATGGATCGCATGATGGCTGCTGCATAATATTCTACATTTGTGTATAATTTTCTACCCGGTTTATATTCGGCAAGTAACTCAATAATTTCTTTTTCGGCGATTGTTGCTATATCTAACCATGGATCTTTACCTTGAAGCTCGCTACATTTCTCTCGCAGTAAAATGGAACGAGGATCCTCTGTTTTATATATTCGATGTCCGAAGCCCATGATCTTTTCGCCATTTTCTATTTTATTTTTTACGATAGTACGGATTTGCGTGGGATCTTTGAATTCGTTTAGCATAGTAATAACTCCGGACGGTGCTCCTCCATGGAGAGGTCCTTTCATCGTCCCAAGTGCTGAAGTTATGGCGGCTGTTAAATCTGACTCAGTTGAAATTGTTACACGAGCCGCAAAGGTCGATGCGTTTAAACCATGCTCCATGGTAAGTTTTAAGTACGTTTCTAACGCTTCCACTTGAACCTCACTTGGTACTTCTCCAGTTAACATCCATAAATAATTTGCTGTGTGTGAAAGATCGTTGTTTGCTTCAATAATCGGTAGCCCTAGTTGGTTTCGGTAATGTCTAGCTACTATCATCGGAAGTCCGGCTGTTAATATAACCGCCTGCTCCTCTATTGGCATTGCTTTAAATGATGGATGTGCAAATGCAGATATAGCTGTTCTCATCGCATCCATTAAAGAAACTTCTTTAGGAAGCACGTCTATTACCGCTTTTATGTGGGAAGGTAGCTCTCTATAATGATTCATCTTAGAGTCTTTCGCAGCATCTATTTCTCCCGTCCATATAAAAGTTGCCAACTCTTCAAATGATTTAGTTGCTACTAATTTGTCTACTAGTATTCCTCTATATCTTAGCTCCCCTATGTCCCCATCCACTGAAGCAATTTTCGTATGAACTGCTACTACATCTTTTAATCCCTTTTGATACATTTATAACTCCTCCTTTTCTTTAGTATATGAGAAAAACTTGATAATAAAAATTAAATATATATAATCGTATTAATTACTATTATTAATCAAAGAAGGTGTTTAGATGGAATACCAGTGGTTAAAAACATTCTGTACCGCTGCAGAAACACTGAACTTTCGAAAAGCCTCTGAGAGGTTATTGATGTCTCAACCAAGTGTGACTGTTCATATCAAGTTACTGGAGGAGCATTTAGGATCCGCTCTTTTTGATAGACAAAATAATCGAGTAACTCTCTCTGAGGCAGGAAAATATTTTCTACCTGAAGCACAAAAGTTAGTAAATAGTACGGAAAATACGATTCACAAGATGCACGCCTTTAAACAAGGTTATCGTCAGACTTGGACGATTGCGATTTCACCTCTCATGGCCGAAACCATCCTTCCCTATTTTTTACGGTCATTTATGAAGCTACAACCTAACTTAGAAATACATATTCGGGTGGAGGAATCCTATCTGATTGAAGAGCTTGTAGATGCTGGCGAAGTCAACATTGGCATTTCGGCACTCGATGCACAAAGAAAAGGAGTAGAATCCATCTCCATCTATGAGGATCCTATATTATTTGTTATGCCAGTAGATACGTATGATGAGGAAAGCGGTCCACCGATTGATATTAAGGAAGTTTTACAGAAAAACTATTTGTTTACACATCATCATCCTGTTTTCTGGGACGATCTTCTTGTGAAGTTACATAAACACATTAGTGGAGTCCGAACGATGAAAGTAACGCAGGCACATATTGCCAAACGTTTTGTACAAGATGATCTAGGTGTCTCCTTTTTACCTCACTCGATTGTTCGACGTGAGCTATTAGAAGGGAAAGTAATGCAGCCCCATTTTGATTTATTTGAATTACCTACTGTTTCCACCTTCATCATTGTTAAAAAGAAAGGAGACCTGGAAAAGTTATTTATTGACCAAATATCGAAATATTATTTTGGTGGAACATCTTAAGAAAAACACGATGGAATTCTTTACCTCGTCCCATTCAGTAGTACAAAATTCAATAGAACATTCTAATTAGGAATGGCTTAGTTCTTTCCCAAGGAGAACTAAGCCATAACTATTTCGATATTCGACTATTTAATAATAGTCCCCTTTACCTTCATTATATTTTTGTCCATTCAGTTCTTAACAATGAAAAAATGAAAGCATCGTGTGATTGATTATTCTGATAGAGGTATCCCCTCAACAGACCTTCCTTAGTAAAACCTAAACGCTTTAATAATTGTATAGATGGCTCATTTTGCGGATAAGTCACTGCACCAATCCTGATCAGCTCCAAATATTCAAACGAGTATCTTAAAACTTCTTTTACTGCTTCGGAGGTAATTCCATTATTCCAATGAGAAGGGTGCAATTCAAACCCAATCTCAGCTTTCTTACTATAAGTGCTCAGGTTGTTTAAACCTAATGTGCCTACAAAATCACCTGTATCTTTTAATACAATGCCCCACCTGATACCACTTTTACATTCATATGTGCTTTGGAAGGACTCTACTATTTTTCTAGCATCTTCTATACTTTTCAAGCTATCCATACCGTAATATTTAGTCACTTCATCTTTTGACATAATTTCGAAAAAGCTTTCTGTATGTTCCTCTCTTACTTGAACTAAATTCAGTCGATTCGTTTCTAACTCAGGAAATCCCATAAAATCATCCCCTCGATTTATCGTCATTTATTTTAATTACTTTGAAACATAGCAAGCTAAGGTAAGAGAATAGCATTTGAATAACAAAATTTCCCTTTAAGAAAACATTAGTGTCTGTAGCTACAGCTTGTGTGATTCGTTAAAACAGAAAATCATCGCCGTTTTTGTCTTGGATAATTAACTCAAATTTATGATTCTCTGTCTTTGTTTTTACTTCTTCGCTATTTAGGAAATCAGTAATTTCTTTTCGGATTTTGGTTACCGTCTCTTTAGTCTCTAGATCCGAGGATTTCATATTCGTCATGATGGTAATAGATACTTTTTCAGGATTGTAAGAATATCTAATGTCAGCTACCTCATATTCTTTTTTTAGAAAGAGTTCTTCTTCTATGCTACTCATAACGGGCATCCATCGACTCTCGATTTCCTCTTCTGAAAGGTCTCGAGTTATAACTTGTACCTGTTTTGGTGTTTCGTTTGCTTTTAATAGTTCAATCGCCGCCTTGTAGATTTCTACTTTCTTAGCTTCATCAGCTATTGGGATGTACACACTAACTACAGGGCCGTATGTGTTAACATTCATAATCGGATATCCTGCTCCCTCCAAGTCTGACATCAACTTCTCACCCAGTTCCTCCCTTTGTTTGTCTATCTCTTTTTGAACGGATGACACCTCATTCTCATTCTTGGCAGAAACCATTAACTCGTAGTTGTCATATCCCCTTTTATCCAAAATTTCATTCAAAAGATTTATAACTTTGCCCTCTTCTTGCTTGACGTATTCTTCCGTTTCATTCAGCTCTATGTCAAAGTATGGCTTCTGTTCCCATTTCCCTATGCCAATAGCTGATAGTTGATACCCTTCTTTCGCCAAATCTTCCCAGATTACTTCTTGAATAGGTTTATAAAATATTTGCCCTAAATACGGAATTTTCGATACTACTTCCGCCATGGTTGGACTAAGGAATGCGGAACCTGTTAGGACTACAAAACTGATAACAGCAGCTACTACAAAATGCAGTTTTCTCCTTTCTCTTTTTCTTCCTGTTGACTTTTCAACGTCTGTTCTATTTTTCGACTCTTTGCTAATATTTTTAGCAAATTCGTATAAGGAAGGTGGTGTCTGGATTTTATCCATCTCTTCTTGAATTTCTTTCTTCACGGATTCATCGATTTTCATTGTGTATTCACCCCTATAAACTGATTTTCGATCAACCTTTTTTTCAGAGCATTCCTTGCCCGGCGAAGATGGGATTTGACCGTAGAGCTTTTCAGTCCCAGCATTTCTGATATTTCTTGGATTGCTTGCTCTTGGTAATAGTAAAGGATGAGTACGATTTTGTAGTCACTGTTATCGAGGGATGATATGCCCTTTTTAATCTCGTTTTCGGTTTCCTCTTTTAGTAGACATTCCATCACGCTATACTTGTCCGTTACCACTTCGACTTCAAGCGGGGATTCTTTCAAGCGTTCATTCTTTCTCCAAGCGTCGATGGATCGGTGAGAAACCAGTTTATAAAACCAGGTGTTGAAATAAGTAATTTCTTTTCCACTCATGATATTTCGATATGCCTCAACCAAAGCATTTTGGACAACTTCTTCTGCCTGTTCCTTCGACTTCAGGATACCGAAACTGGTCCTGTAACCCTTCTCAATCAAAGGAGTGACTAGTTCAGCAAAAGCTTCGTCCTCCCCTTTCTGAATCCGTGATATCAGTGTTTTCTGTTCCAAGCGTAAACCCCCTTTAATTGTTCCTACCTTTTAGGCGACGGTGAGGCTACTTAGGACGCACAAATATTTTAAAAAAGGAAAAGAAATTGAATTTATCCTGCTTCTCCTGTATTTTGTTCACTAATAATACGTTGATATTAAATAAATAACCAAGTTCAATGAACCTGGTTATTTATGTACAATTTTTGTTTATATCATTCTATTTTATGATTTTTATAGTAAATCAAAAAGTCAGTCCACTGATCATTCTCTAGCGAAAACTCTTTTCTTTCACATTCAAAGATAAATCCAGCTTTTTCAGCGAGACGTATCGAGGGATAATTATCGATATTAATATGTAATTCAATTCGGTGAAAATTCAAAGTGGAAAAGAAAGCTTCAGTAGCTGCTAATACACTTTCCAAACCATACCCATTGTTCCAATACTGATTGTGAATGGAGTAACCCATCATGGCCCACTGGTAATCCATTCGTAAAATAGTTATAAGTTCAACTTTTCCAACGTTTACTCCATCTTCTTTACGGAATATCCCAAGAATGTACATTTCATCTTTTTTAGCTAATTCATTAAAGCCTTCAATCCATTCAACAAACCATTCTTCAGTAGAAGTAGGCATATTTAAAGGGCGACCATCATCATATGTATATTGTGAGGGCATTCTGTTGTCAAACTGCTCGTACCAATTACTATAATCCTCTTTTTGAAAAGGACGTATGATGAACCTTTCCGTTTCTATAACTAACTTTGAAAACTGCATTTCTTCACCTACTCTTGTATTTCTACGTAATTCTTAATATCACTTTTCCTTGTGAAGAATCTTCAAGTAGTTCAACATTAAAATCATGTGTTAACTTGCGGATTATACTTATACAATCAGTCGTTATTATTTCTCTATAACTTTCCATTCTTTCTAAATACTCGACTCCACATCCACCATAAAATTAATAAGCATATGATGTAAAGGATATATTGAACTATAGTTATTGGGTATCCTAGTATTTTATGTCTTACGATATCCAAACCTGCTAAAGCAAATACCCCCAAAATAATTAGTGATATGCCCTTTTGATGTTTTAGGGAAGTTCGCTTCATTAACCGGATTATCACATAATAAATGGGTAGCATTATAACAAGTGCAAGTAGAGCTACACTTCTAGAAGTAAAAAGGTTAAACAGTAAACCAGAATGCGGAGATAGGAATACTACGAGATTTCCTTCAGGAAGTGTATCAAACGCCCCTACATACGTATTACCTTCTTTTTGTAATGGTAAATTGACATAGACACTAGCCCTTTTTGGAACTTTAACTTCTATGTCTAAGTTTTTAAATTCACTCCAATAGGACGCTGGATGCAGTAGGTAATCTAAGCGGTAAATAGGATGGAGATTGGCTCTCTCATCTATACCTAAATCTGCTTTGTATTCAATAGTTAACGTATGTCTGCTCTTTGCATTCAAAGTGATATTAAATGTTTTTGCTCCTAATTTACCGGATGCTCCTATTAGATCATACCCTCTAAAGGAATATGTTTGCCCTGTTCTTGGATCGATCCATTCCCTGTGTGGTTTATTCCCTATTAATTCTTCTGGGTAAAAAGGAGCATTACCGGTTATAGAGATATCCGTTCCATCTAAGTCTACACTCCATTCGCTTGACACACCTGGCTGTGGGAATGCTATAGGTACTAGAAGATCTTCTTCCGTTTTGTTTTCCATTTCATATATTACTCGAATATTTGCAAACATCATTTGATAGGGGGATACTTCTCCTTCTTGTTCAATTTCTATATATAATTTTTCACCCTCTATACTGATCACACTTTCCTCCAGTGGTAAGACATGTCCAGTAGGAGTGGTAGGCTCTTCAAAATAACTCGTGCCATTTGCAAAGATAGAGGTTGGTTTTATACAAATACTAGCTAATATGAGCAAGATTATTACTTGCTTTCTCATCTCCTTCCCTCCCTTAAACTTTATTTGACCTTTCCAGCTAAAGGCTTATCATTATACATCTCGGTATTATATGTAGATGGCAATCCCACCTGGCAGATGCAAATCATCAAGGTACTCTTTTGCCATTAAAAGCAATTCATATGTATCGTTCCATTATTTCCTCAGTTCAAATACATTTTTATGATGTGTTATCGGAACTATGACACCACAGCCCATTAATATATCTGGCTCGTTTTTCCACTGAAAAAATAGCTAGTTTCATTTCCAAATACAATATTCTGTTTTAATCTTTATAAGGATTACAAAACGGACAATTTTCCGTTTTTACCTCCCACCAACTCATCGATTATAGTTGGGATTTCCATTAGACTATCTACAACATACTCTGCTTGAACATCCACATCCTTCCATTGCATATCTTTCTTCCAAATACCCTTCATCCCTACATGTTTAGCCGCTCGCATATCATTATCTGGATGGTCACCGATAAATACGCATTCGTTTGGTTGGAGCCCAAGTTTGTCGGCAGCCCGTAAAAATATTTGGGGATCTGGCTTTTTAACATCCTCCCATTCAGAAATTAAAATTGTTTGGAAATAATCTTCTATTCCTAAAGCCATTATATTGTCCATTTGAAACTGACCGAATCCATTCGTAATCATCCCTATTAACATCTTTCTCTCCTTCAATTTCTCTAGCATTAATAAAAGGTTATCAAAGGGTACACAACAATACTTAAATTCACTCAAATAATCTTCCAGTAGTTCTTGCCAAGTAATTTTGGTAATTCCAAATTCCTCTGCTAATTGGCTATATACTTTGTCCTTCCAAACATATCCTCGACTGTCTAATTGTATAAGCCTTGCTGTGTACACATCTTTTGTAATAGGACCTATGAGGTGACTAAATCTATCGTATTGCTTATCTGCAAACAACTTTAATGACTCATCTCTATTGAGTAAAGTACCATCTAAATCGAACAGAACTGCTTTTATCATTTTATTCTCCTTTCACTTACTTTAAGTCTTTTGGATTACTTTCTACATCTCCTGGTTCAAATCCTTCTTTTATTTATTCATAAATAAAACATCATCCATGTATAAAGGATGATGCCATTCGTAATTACTATTCCGATAAGGTGACGTCTACGATTTCGTCAATTGATAGTTCAAACGAGCGAAAAGGATCCTCTATTTCAATTGTTCGCTTTCTCAAATCAATCCATTGGATCGTACCGCGGTTATAGATAAACTCTCCCTCTTTCCACCGTTTTATTTTGATTTCGACGTTTCGTTGCATTGCGAGTGCGATTTGATCATGAATAACTTCATAGTCAAACTCATTTAAATCTGGGCGAGGCTCTTTTTTTATCTCTTCTCCATATTCTCGAAGCATCTTCACATGCTCTGGCAACATCATTGCTACCCACTTTTTCGACCCACGATCCTGCAATCGAGATAAATCCAATTGGTTCCAATCTTCTTCAAAGTTAGCCATGTTATCACATCTCTCTTTTTTACTTATCATATAGAACATTTGTTCTTATTTCAAGTGGGAATTAATGGCCGCTGAAAAAATGATCTTCAAAAGTGTACATAACAATGATGGAGCGATTATGGAAGGTGATTGATCGATTATCGGTTTCTATTGATCGATTAACGGTATTCGTCGATCGATTATTTGATTCCATCAATCGATTATTAGACATCATCGATCGATTATCACAGATTTCCTAATAAAAAGACACGCTCATAATGAACGTGTCTAATCTTTATTATCTACATCAATTCTTTTGCAAGTAACCGATAAACATTTAAACGTTTTTCTTGCGAATGCGGAATACTACAAATCATGACTTCATCGAAACCATAATTACCTTGTTCTTCCTGTAAAGTCTCTGCTACCTCTTTTGCAGAACCGACTAGATGAATTTTACGATTTTCTTGAATCATCATGCGATCCATTTCCGTCAGCGGATAATCTTGCGCTGCCTCTGGTGTCATTAATGAACGAATTTGCCCTTTCATAAGAGACAAACGTGCAATGTCCTGAGGTAATGCTTCAAATTCAGCCTCTTCCTTGGTTTCTGCAGCCGTTACAAGGTATGTAACATTAATCTCTGGCTTCTCCATTAAAGCAGACGGCGTGAAGTTATTACGATATGTGTCTAATATCGCTGGAGTCATACCACCTTGGAAAAATTGTGCAAACGAATAGCCAAGACCCATTCTTCCAGCCTGTACAGCACTATTACCAGTGGAGCCAAGTAACCAAGCTTCTGGTAATACGATTTTAGAAGGACTGGCAATCGTTCTGTTGTATAAGCTATCCTCTGGAACTTCATCATTGATCAGTTGCAGGGCAATTGCTAACTTTTCATACATATTGTTGACCAATGGAGGACGACCTTCCGAAAGAGCATACATCGCATGATTATCTCCGCCTGGAGCTCTTCCTACACCGAAGTCAATACGACCTGGAGAAAGTGCACTTAAGGTTTTAAAAACCTCCGCTAACTTCAATGGTGAGTAGTGCATCATCATCACGCCACCTGTACCGATACGTAATTTTTTGGTTTTCGCAGCTAAGTGAGCCGCAATTACTTCCGGTGCAGAACTTGAAAATGCATCGGTTCCATGATGCTCGGCCATCCACATACGATGATAGCCTAGTTCATCTGCTAAAATAGCCAATTCTTCTGCTTTTTTTAATGCCCCTGCTGCCGTATTGCCAGATGTGACTGGCGCTTGATCTAATACACTTAGTTTCATCTATATATCTCCCCTTCAACAAATGCTCGTTTAATACGTTTCTTTTCAAATGCTATCGAATTAAAATTAAAAAGTAAACGAAAGGGACTTGATAATAGAAATATTATTGAAGTAAATAGCTAACCACCTTGGCACTTTAAAATTTCTACTTCTTTTAAATTCTATGGAGACATAAAATCTTAACAGTTCAATCTAAACGTGAGGAGATGATTTTTTGGTTAGCCTGTTGGAAAATATATTCCAAATCTCGGCAATAATACTACTTCTATGTTCTCTCTATTACTATAGACATTTTAAAAAAACGAAAAGAGAAAGAAAGCTTACTTCCCTTGAATTTTCGATGTTTTTGTTAACAGAAGTAGCAATTTTTCTCTGTGCAGGTAGTTATCTACTTCTTCTCTTGGATAAAGGTTGGATTTAGCTATATAAGCCTAAGGGGAAAAATATGTTGGAAATATAGAACCTAAGTGGAACTGGTTGTAGAGTCGTCACAACTAGCTCCTCTTTTTTCAGTAATCATATGGCATTTTCGTGTTACAAACCAAATGGAGGTTTATGTTAAAATACAAATAAATAAAGACGTCAATATGGTGAGTCGTTAAGTTAAGGACGAAACTTCTAGTCGCTGCACAACTACTGTTTTGCTTATTACATATGGAAATACAGCCTTTTTTATTGAAATAAGTAATACAAGAATGGATGTGCTTTATGGAAGAAATGATATCACCATTTATTCAACCAAACTTGAGAAAACTTTTATCCTTCGCAACCTCGGAAAGGAATATCGATCGAGAATACGAATTATATATCCACTCACCAGTTAGAGAGTTATATGGATATATCTTTGAAGATGAAGTCGTTGGTTGTATAGGAATAGAGATTTTAGATTTCAAGCGCTGTGAAATTAAACATATTGCAGTATTTCCCAACCATAGAGGAAAAGGTCTAGGAAGTAAAATGATTAGTTTTATTAAAGTTAAACATCCAGTACCTTTTGTTATTGCTGAAACCGATAAAGAAGCTGTAATTTTTTATGAAAATTACGGATTTAAAATAACGAGTTTGGGAGAAAAGTATCCAGGTGTGGAACGCTTCCAATGTATCCTGAAAAATAAGTAGACTATTATATTAAGCTAACATCATCGGTTTTATTTCTATCAGAATTAAAGTATTTCTTATTGAACTATAGTAAATAAAGTTGAGTTGCAAAGGGGTAGTATATGTCCAAGTATATTAGTATATTTTGCTTAACATTAGTGGCTAGTGTAATTTTATTTTTTCTATTTGCTGGAGTGTTTGATGGTGGTGATTATGCCGAAACAGCCATTTATACAATAGGAACAATAATCATTGTACTTCTATCATTTTTGATATCTCTTATGTACTATTTAATAAATTTATTGCAAAGGAAGATTTAGATCTACTTTTCAATAAAGGTGTGCTTTAGTAAAAAGAGGAAATAATAAGATCGAAAGCAGTGCTAAAAAGCTAACGGGTTCGGATTATGCGGAGAAATTATTAAATAGCGTTCAAATTGGAGAAAAAATTCACATATGAGTTGGTGTCTCCTTTTTTGTTGTTACATCAATCTTTAACGGGGTTAACAAATGAATTAGCACATCAATTCACAAGCGAATTGAAACTAAATAAATTTATGTGATGTCCGCAAAAATAATGGAGTTTTTATGTTAATCTAAATAGAAATTGTGAGAGATTTCACTTAAACTAACGCCGCAAGTTAGCTAAATAGGGGTGTAACATAAATCACTAAAAATACATTTTGAAAGAGGGATATTATGAACCACTACCAAATTGTAAAAGAAGTAATTAATGATTGGGACCCGATGAACTTTTTAAGTTTCTCATCTGAGGATGAATATGATCCAGAAATAAGTCGCATTGTATCGCGATTACCAACTGCATCTGTTGAAAAATTAGCTGTAGTGATACATGAGGTCTTTGATGAAATGTTTTCGAGGAGTAGAAGTAGAATACCTTCAATTAATAATTGTTATCCAAGTGCCTTAAAAATTTGGGACAAAATTTATAACAATAAATTTCCAAACTTAAAAAAACGATATTAATCAAAAGAAAATATTATTAACTAACGGATGCTTTACTTCAAGAAGGAGTAAAGCCTTCTTTAAATGCAATTAGTTTTGATGTTAACCATCCAATGGCATCTGAAGAAATTTCTCTACGTCTTGGAATTGCAGGAGTTTTATGGGCAGTTAGTATATTATTTTTACTAATTGGCATAATAAATTTTTCATCTATCAGGTAGAACACAGTAGAAACTTAATAAAGATGTAATCCTTCTTCAATAACGAGGTGCTTTAGCTCACAAGTGTCTGCCTATAAGGGTAGCTTTTTCTTATTGAACTAACGGTGCAGTCTAGTTGTGTATTTATCAAAATATAAAGCGTGCAACAAAAATAAGCCACACAAATTTAGATGTAACTTTTATGTTAAAATTCTTTAGACCATGTTTCAGCATCATTATCATACATAATATTTACAGATGCATGTTCAATATTCAATTCATGCTGTAGAAAATCAATTAAAGATAGAAACATTTCTACGTTTATTTCTTCTTTTTTGTTATATAAACTGACATTAAGTGAAGGTATGCCTCCTATATCATCCGTGGGTGTAAATGCTATACCTTGTGTTTCTCCGAATTTTTTATTTATATAACTTTTAACCTTCGGTGTTACCTCTTCAATGAATTCTGTTGCTTCTTGAATGGATATATCATCTTCTACTTTTTTGGTAAATCTGTTTTCATAAACCATGAATGACTTTTGTGTTTCTGTATTTAATATTACTGCAGCATAATCGAAATTACCGTAGTTCTCCCCAATATCATAGAGGACATATGAAATTTCGTATTCCATTTTTGGATATTTTGTTACTAGGTATTGTTCTGCTTGATCAATTATCTTTTCTTCTTCTTTTTCATCGGGGATTAATGATTCCTTAAATTCACCGAAAGTCCAGAAAGCTCCAACTACTAATCCAACTACTAGAAACAAAAATATTCCAGTAACTATCACAAAGGTTTTGGGCCAAGTTTTATTTCTTATATTCACCATTTTACCTCCTTATTTTATTTATAAATTCTATAGCTGAATGCTTATTCATTGGAAAGTACCACTTCATTTGTAATAGTTTTTTGTGAAAACTTTCACTTAAATTAAGCTGCTTTACTAAAAGTAGGAAGTAAAACGCTAATTGATTTATGTAAATTAAAGTTGTTTATAAATATTGAACAAAGAAAGAATAATAATTACAGTTCCACATATCAAATGGAGATAAAATGATCTTTTACAATTTACTTCGGTATTTGAAGATAGAATAAATGATATCCCCAAGAAGATGAAACCTATATCAAAAATGAAAGGAAACAATTCTAAAGAAGATATGAAATGAGAAAGCATCAAACCAACAGCAATGACACTTAACATTAGAGAATAAGAGGCATATTCACTATTTGGTCTTAACAAATTATTTCCTCCAAATTAGCATAAAACAAAGTAAAAATGATTTGCCAATACAGTTATATATTTACTCACTATAGGTATATTTGTAATACGTTCAACAAACCGAAGAGTTTCATTTTTCGTGAGAGAGTTTTGTTTGTGAAATGTTACACTTACATTAACGGGTGCTTTAGTAATATGAGAATAGTAAATATACGTCAAAAAACGCTCAGATTTTTTTCTGAGCGTTTGTACTTGCCATTTAATTCGTTAATAGCATTTTTCTCCCCATTAACTGAACCCGTTACTAAAAAGCACTACCTTTTTTAACTATTTATTAATAAACCGATGTATTTTCTTTAGTGATATTTTCTAGAATTTCTTTCACACGTGCTAGGAAACGACCAGCAACTAAACCATCTAGTACACGGTGGTCTAATGAAAGACATAAGTTTACCATATCACGCGCAGCAATCATGCCACCATCCATAATAACTGGACGTTTCACGATAGATTCTACTTGTAAAATCGCTGCTTGTGGGAAGTTGATGATTCCCATTGACTGAACAGAACCGAATGATCCAGTATTGTTTACAGTGAATGTACCACCTTGCATTTCATCTGATTTTAACTTTCCTGAACGGACTTTTGCAGCAAGTTCGTTTACTTCACGACCAATACCTTTAATCGTTTTTTCGTCCGCATTTTTAATAACTGGAACGTATAGCGCGTCTTCTGTTGCTACTGCTATAGAAATATTGATGTCTTTTTTCTGAACGATTTTATCCCCAGCCCACATAGAATTCATCATTGGGAATTCTTTTAATGCTTGCGATACAGCTTTCACGAAGAAAGCAAAGTATGTAACATTAAATCCTTCTTTTTGTTTAAATTCATGCTTGATCGAGTCACGGTATTGAACCATGTTCGTAACGTCTACTTCAATCATTGTCCATGCATGAGGAGCTTCGTGTTTGCTACGTAGCATATTTGCCGCGATTGCTTTCCGAACACCTGTTACAGGAATTTCGATATCTCCCACTGCCACTGGAACATTAGGAACTGCTGTTTTCGGTGATGGAGCTGAAGTAGGTGCAGCTGCTGGTGATGGCGTAGAAACAGCTTGTTGCTCTACTTTTGCTACTGGAATTTCTCCACTTTCAACAATTTTCAGTAGATCCTTACGAGTGATTCGTCCTTCGTTACCTGTACCAGTAACTAAAGAAAGATCGATTCCATGTTCTTGTGAAATTTTCAGCACTGCAGGTGAGTAGCGTGCTTTGGCACCTTTTTCACGTTCTACAGGCGCAGCATGCTTTTGTACTTCCGCAGGTTTAACAGTTTCAGCAGTTGGCTCTTCAGGTGCAGCCTCTTTTACCTCTACTGTTTCTTCAGAAGCTCCACCTTCTGTTTCTATCGTACAAACGATTTCTCCGACAGCTAATGTGTCTCCTTCGTTTGCGATCAACTCTTTAATAATTCCTGTAAAAGAGGACGGTACTTCAGCTGTTACTTTATCTGTATTTACCTCAGCTAATGCATCGTATTTATTTACGTGATCGCCTGGTTTAACTAACCATTTCTCGATTGTTCCTTCTGTTACACTTTCGCCTAGTTGGGGCATTTTGATTTGTTCAATTGCCATTCGAGTTCCTCCTTATCAAATTCGCCTTGGCGTATTTGTGTCCAGATTTTTATCGAGCTTGCTCGATAGATTCCTTTAAAAAATCTGTGACATCCGCCGGAGGCAGTAACTTCATTCGGCAAAGTTTTTTTTTGCTTAATGAAGTTAGTATACCGCTAGCTCACGCATCGCTTTTTCGACTTTATCTGGATTGATCATGAAGAATTTTTCCATTGTTGGTGCATAAGGCATAGCTGGAATATCAGGACCAGCAAGACGCATAATCGGTGCATCTAGGTCGAATAAGCAGTTTTCTGCAATTATAGCCGCAACTTCCCCGATAATACTACCTTCTTTGTTATCTTCTGTTACTAGCAAAACTTTCCCTGTTTTAGAAGCGGCTTCTATAATTCCTTCTTTGTCTAAAGGATAAATAGTACGTAGATCTAAAACATGTGCAGAAATACCGTCTTTTTCTAAACGTTCGGCAGCTTGTAATGCAAAATGAACAGCAAGACCATACGTTATAACCGTAATATCTTCCCCTTCACGCTTCACATCTGCTTTCCCAATTTCAATAGTGTAATCTTCTTCAGGAACTTCCCCTTTGATAAGGCGATACGCACGTTTATGCTCAAAGAACATGACAGGATCTTCATCGCGAATAGCTGCTTTTAACAAACCTTTAGCATCGTATGGAGTAGATGGAATAACAATTTTCAAGCCTGGTTGGTTAGCGAAAATTGCTTCTACCGATTGAGAATGATAAAGTGCTCCGTGAATTCCCCCACCAAATGGTGCACGGAAAACGATTGGACAAGTCCAGTCATTGTTAGAACGGTAACGAATACGTGACGCTTCGGAAATAATTTGGTTAACAGCAGGCATGATAAAGTCAGCAAACTGCATTTCTGCAATTGGACGTAGTCCGTACATTGCCGCTCCTATACCAACTCCAGCTATCGCAGATTCTGCAAGAGGCGTATCTAATACTCGGTATTCTCCAAACTCATCATAGAGACCGTTTGTCGCTTTGAATACTCCACCCTTACGACCAACGTCTTCCCCTAGAACGAAAACGCGTTCATCACGAGTCATCTCTTCTTTCATTGCAAGTGTGATTGCATCAATATAAGACATGATTGCCATTATGCGTTCCCCCCGTCTTTTTCAGCGTACACATGTAATAGCGCACTTTCTGGTGAAGCATATGGAGCACTTTCTGCGTAATCCGTTGCTTCATTTACTTCTTTCATAATGCGATCATTAATCTCTTTTTCTAATTCTGTTGGTAATATATCTAAATCACGCAAATATTTTGCGAATGTAATAAGTGGATCCAACGCTTTACCTTCTGCAATGTCTTCTGCAGTACGATATTGTCTGTCATCGTCATCTGAAGAGTGAGCTGTTAAGCGATAAGTTACTGCTTCTATTAAGCTCGGGCCACCGCCATTACGCGCACGATCTGCAGCTTCCTTCACCACTCGGTAAACTTCGATTGGATCTTTGCCGTCGACCGTCACACCAGGCATTCCATAACTAGATGCTCGCTCTGCAACCGTTTTACTCGCAACTTGACGCTCAAATGGTACAGAAATAGCATAGTTATTGTTTTCAACCATTGTAATACATGGTAATTGATGAACTCCTGCAAAATTTAGACCTTCATGGAAATCCCCTTGGTTAGAAGATCCTTCTCCTAGTGTTACAAATGTAATGAAGTCTTTTTTCTCAATTTTCGCAGCTAATGCGACTCCCACAGCATGTGGTAATTGAGTAGTAACAGGTGAAGAACCAGTTAGAATTCTATTTTTCTTTTGACCAAAATGTCCTGGCATTTGACGACCACCCGAATTTGGATCTTCCGCTTTTGCAAAAGCGGAAAGCATTAGATCTTGGGCAGTCATTCCAAAGTGTAAAACAACTCCCATATCACGGTAGTAAGGTGCAATATAATCCTTTGTGTTATCTAGCGCAAAAGCAGCTCCTACTTGCGCTGCCTCTTGACCTTGACAAGAAATTACAAAAGGAATTTTTCCAGCACGGTTTAATAACCACATACGCTCATCAATACGGCGTGCCATTAGCATCGTTTCAAACATTGTTAACACATCTTCATTTGTTAAACCTAATTCAGCATGACGATTTGTCATTAGTACTCCCCCTTTATTAATAGACAAGCAGTTTTGTATTTACTTTAATCCTTGCATTATCTAATATTGGACATCTTAAGCACCTTAGGATAGCTAGGCTAGCATAGGGCTTACACACTTTTCTAGTTGGCTAGCACTAGACGCCAGTAGCTCGATTGCTTCAGACTTGTAGAAAAGGCAAAAGACGCCTTTGCTTCAAGTCTTCCAACGCTTTTCGCTGCTAAACGGCGTATGCCGCTTTTCTAGTTATGAATGGCTTTTCCGTCTACCGCTAGTGCTGCTTCTCCCATTACCTCACTTAGAGTTGGGTGCGGGTGAATGGTGTGGGCAATTTCCCATGGTGTTGCATCAAGAACCATTGCTAAGCCGGCTTCTGAAATAAGGTCAGTAACGTGTGGACCGATCATATGAACGCCTAGAATGTCATTTGTCGCTTTGTCTGCAACGATTTTAACAAATCCATCTGATTCGCCGTATACTAGTGCTTTTCCAATCGCTTTAAATGAGAATTTACCAACCTTCACATCAAATCCTTGTTCCTTAGCTTGTTGTTCCGTAATACCTACGCTGGAAGCTTCCGGATTTGAATAGATACAACGTGAAACTAATGCATAGTCAATTGGAGTGATCTCTTTACCAGCAATATGTTCCATCGCCGTAATTCCTTCATGACTAGCTACATGTGCCAGTTGAAGTCCACCAATTACATCCCCAATTGCATATATATGAGATTCTTTTGTTTGGAATGTTTCTGATACTTGGATAAATCCTTTTTCTACAACGATATCTGTATTTTCAATGCCAATACCTTCTACATTAGCTTGTCTGCCAACAGAAACTAACATTTTTTGTGCTACAAAGGTTTTTGTTTCACCGTTTATTTCAGCAGAAATTTGCACTTCTTTTTCTTTTGTTTCTAATGTTTCTGGAAGTACTTTTGCGGACGTTACAAATGTTATCCCTTTTTTAGCAAGCAGCTTTTGCATTTCTTTCGAGACATCTTTATCCTCTGTCGGAATGATACGATCTGCATATTCAACGACTGTGACCTCTACCCCAAAATCATTAAGCATCGATGCCCATTCAATTCCAATTACGCCGCCACCTACTATTAGTATAGATTTCGGTAACTCTGTCATAGCAAGTGCTTCATCAGAACTCATCACAAATTCTCCGTCAATCGTTAATCCCGGTAAAGTTCGTGGTCTAGAGCCAGTAGCAATTACTACATTTTTAGGTATAAGCATTTCATTTTCGTCGCCACTGTTCATCTCTACCGATATAGTTCCACCTGGTGAAGGGGAGAAGATTGATGGCCCTAACATTCTTCCAGTACCTTCGTAGACATCTATTTTTCCTTTTTTCATCAAGCCTTGTACGCCTTGATGTAATTGGTTGACGATAGACTCCTTACGCGCCTGTACTCTACTAAAGTCGAGTGTTACCTCTCCCGTATTTACCCCAAAATCTGCTGCATGATTTTTAGTAGTTGCATACACTTCGGCACTACGAAGTAATGCTTTACTCGGAATACACCCTTTATGTAAGCAAGTACCACCTAAATTTCCTTTTTCAATGATTGCTGTTGTTAATCCAAGTTGAGCTGAACGTATAGCAGCAACATATCCGCCCGTACCGCCACCGATAATTACTACATCATAATCTTTTGCCAACTGACCCATCTCCTTAAATTTTCATCTAAGAAGGCCGCTTACTTTAAAAGAAAGACGGCCTACTTTAGTTCATTAGATGAAATTAGTTGTTTTCTTAACGTCCGTTTAAGATATGTTTGCCATTTTGAAGGAATTGGCTACGTGATTTACTTACACGTGCAATTCTTTCTTCTGCTAAACGGTCAGCAGCGACATATGATGGCACACCATCGCGTTTGGAAATTTCAAAAATACGCTCAATTTTATCGTAAATAGTAGCAACACGTTTCATCGCACGATCTGCGTTGTATCCATTTAATTCATCTGCTACATTAATAACGCCACCTGAGTTAATAACATAATCTGGTGCATAAACAATGCCCATTTCATGGATTAGATCTCCGTGTGTAGTATCACGTAACTGGTTGTTTGCTGAACCAGCAATTACTTTTGCTTTTAGTTGTGGGATTGTATTGTCATTAATAATTGCACCTAAAGCACATGGAGCAAAGATATCTGCTTCTACTGAGTAAATATCGTTTACATCTACTTGAACTGCACCGAACGCATTTACTGCACGGTCAACTGAAGTTTGGTTAATATCTGCAACGATTAGTTTCGCGCCTTCTTTGTGTAGGTATTCGCAAAGAGTATATGCAACGTTTCCTACACCTTGTACTGCAATCGTTTTACCTTCTAAAGAATCTGAACCAAATGCTTCTTTAGCCGCAGCCTTCATCCCTACATAAACTCCGTAAGCTGTTACTGGTGAAGGGTTACCCGATGAACCGAATGCTTCTGAAATACCTGTTACATAATTCGTTTCTTCATGGATTAAGTCCATATCTGCTACAGTTGTTCCAACATCTTCTGCTGTAATATAACGACCATTTAACCCTTGGATGAAGCGACCGAAAGCACGGAACATTTCTTCATTTTTGTCTTTTAATGGATCTCCGATTATTACGGTTTTACCGCCACCGAGATTTAAACCAGCAGCTGCATTTTTATAAGTCATCCCTTTTGCAAGACGCAATGCATCCTCAATAGCTTCTTCTTCCGTAGCATAGTTCCACATACGTGTCCCACCAAGTGCAGGCCCTAAAGTAGTATCGTGAATGGCAATAATTGCTTTTAACCCTGAAGTTTTGTCTTGGCAAAATACCAATTGTTCGTAATCGTAAGTTTCCATATATTTAAAGATTTCCATGTGTAGTTCCTCCTAGTAGTTAAATGGGTCTAACTTATATATTCAATACCCCTATTGTTTGAAGTGATCCCATTTATGCTAAATGATATTTTTCTAACTTGTAATATAATGTGCGGAGTGAAATATTAAGTTGTTTGGCAGTTTGTGACTTGTTTCCTCCACAAACTTTCAATGTTTGTGCCAATACTTTCTTTTCCATTTCATCCATTTGCTCCGCTAGCGTACCAAGTGAAGTCTCTCCCTTGTCCTCATTTGGTAAGACTAGCATTGATTTTGGTAAGTGATGCTCTTCCACTATTCGATCGTTCGGCTGCAAAAAGATCATCGAACGACTTATAACATTTTCTAGCTCTCGTACATTCCCCGGCCAATCATATAATAGTAAACTTCCCATTGCTTCTTCTGAAAAGCCTTCTATATTGCGACCAAATTCTTGATTTAATCGGACAAGTAAATGTTCCGCGATTGCCGGAATATCCTGCTTACGATTGCGCAAGGAAGGAATATGAATGGGCATTCGATTCAATTGATAATAGAAATCTTCTCTAAAAGTACCTTCTAGCATGGCTTTTTCGAGATTCAAACTACTAGATGCTATAATTCGCACATCCACTGGTATCGATGTCGCCCCGTCCACTCGAATGATTGCATTTTCTCTAAGAACACGGAGCAGTTTGGCTTGTGTCTTTTTCGTAAGTTCCCCAACTTCATCCAAGAAAATGGTTCCATTTGTTGCTTGTTCAAAAAAACCATGTTGTATATATCCATCTTTTTCCGAACCAAATAGCTCAGTTTCTAACAAATACTCTTCCAAAGAGCTGCAATTAACACGAAGGAACGGATGATTTGCCCGTTCACTTTCACTGTGTATCGAAAGCGCAAATAAATCTTTTCCAGACCCGACCTCTCCCCTTAAGAGAACGGTTATCGGAACATTTGCCGCTAGCTTAGCCTGCTCAATTGTAAAGTTTATCTCATTTGATGTGCCGACGATATCTTCAAAACTATAAGTTGCGCCTAACGTTCTGATGAGTGTCCGTGCATGGTCTAATTCTTTCATTAAGCCACGCATTTCCGTCATATCGTGAATAACACCTACACTACCTTTTAGTTGTTGGTTAACAATAATAGGTGCGACATTGACGATTACATCTTTTTTCTGTTTTCCTACTCGTAAATTTACACCACGGATAGGTTTACGAGTTTGTAACACTTTCAAGTGGATACTTTCCCCTTCAGAAATATCTGCCGTTGCGGGTTGCCCAATTACTTCTGCTTCACTAAAGCCAGTTATTCTAGTATAGGCTGGGTTAATAAGAATCCCTTTACCTTCCTCATCCACAACAGAAATAGCGTCGTCACTTGAATAAATAATCGCTTCTAGCATTTTTTGAATTTCTGTTAAGTTAGTAATCTCTTCAGCTAGTCGAACTACTTCCGAAATATCCTTAAAAACTGCAATTGCACCAACCTGTTTTCCCGCTTCATCTATCATCGGATAACGCGAGGTAACAATTTTGGTACCGCTTTCAAGAATAAGTTCTTTGTTTAGCTCAACCCTACCTGAATCGAACACTCTTGGTAATTCACTTAATGAGATTACCTCATGCACATGTTTTCCAATGGCATTACCGACTGATATATGCGTCATTTTTTCAGCACTTTTGTTGAATAAATTCACGATACCTTGATCATCAATACCAATCATACCTTCTTCAATTGAATTGAAGATTAACTCTTGCATCATCTTTTTTTGATCAATAATGTTTATATATTTATTTTTTTCTTCTAAAAGTGAAACAATTAAGTTGGCGATTTCGCCTGGTATTAATACCGCAGTGGCAGGTCTATTTGCAAGAAGCTCATGAAATACCTCTTTGTTTCCAGTGACATCAATGATGATCTGAATATCTCCATTTAGGAGAGGTTTCCAATCTGTATATGTAGGAATATTATTCTCTTTTGCAAGTTTTAACCCGGGAGCAGTTTCATCAATGTCTACAATAGCTTTTACTTGAAGGTACTCAGCTTGTTGTATTAATTTCAAAAGTGCATATCCTCCATTACCAGCGCCTACTATTATTATGTTTTGCAAGAATATGCACACCCCCATTAATCATCTGCAACTTATTGCACTTCTCATTTATCATAACGCAAGTTTCTTTCGTTGACAATCATATTGTTGATAGTAAAATTAAATTAGTAGGAACAGGAGTGAAAAAAATGGCTCGTTTAGCGGCTTTAATCGTGTTATTAATTCCTGGAATTTTAGCAGCATTTGGGATTAAATTAATGAGAGATACGTTTTTCGGATTGCAAATCCTCCCTATTGGTGGCTTGGCCATTCAATTTATAAGCGGATTAATATTTACAGTTCTTGGATTAGGCTTCTTTGCAGGCTTCCTATTGAACCGTGATCGTAAAAATGGGAAAGTAGCTCCACGATTTCAAAAGAAAAAGACGTAGACTATAATAGTCAGCGTCTTTTTTGTTGTTGCAACACTTTTTCAGGATAATCAGTAATCCATCCAATGACAGACTCATGTGGATGTTGAATATACTTCTCGTTCCCCTTAATGTTATAAAAGCGCATCGGATAACCAGCATCCCACACTCTTCTCATCAAATCAGTATCATAAAATTTTTTATTGAAGTGAATAGCATCTATTTCTTTAATGGACAACACATAATCCCAATCAGAATTTTTTTTGCCTATAAAAGCTGTTTGGACATCACTTTTCATCGCATGTATGGTTTGTAGTACACTAAATTCAAAAGAAGAAAAGTGAACATCTGCAATTGGTGATGCCATTTCTACAACTTCTCTAATCTTTTCATTTTTCCCTAGAAAGGATTCTTTCAATTCAACATTTAACTTAATTCCTAAGGGTGTCACAAAACGAATGAATTCATCAAATGTCACAACTCGGGAATAGAGAAATTTACGGTAAAACACTCGACCAAGCTTTAGTTGCAAAATTTCTTCTGCTAGCATATCCGTAATTCTTCGCTTGTTTCCGGCAAGTCGAAAAAAGTCGATATCATGCGTGACAAAGGGCACGCCATCTGCTGAAAGCTGTAAATCTAGTTCAATCCCATCTACCCCAAGTTTCACAGCTCTTTTAAAAGCTTTCATAGAATTTTCTACTGTTTTGACTGGAGCTCCACGGTGAGCATACACAGGTATATTAGACATTTAACTCCCCATTTTCCAATTTGAATTTCCCTTTAGTTTGCTTCGTTAAATAGGAAGACTTGTTTCCAATTTGAATAACAGTTCCAGGATTTGCTTCTCTTTTAATATCGATGAAATAATCCGATGTTTGTCTTAACATTTTCAAGATCCGCTGTATCTCTTCATCTAACTCTTTTACTTTACGCTTGGTTTCATTGTATTTTTGCTTAGTTTGCTCGTATAAGGCTACTTGTTGAACAGACATAGAGCTTTTAAATTGGTTCAATTGACTTAAACTAAAGTTGAGCTTTGTTGTCTCTTCCTGTAGCTTCATCATTTCTTGTGCTTTAGTTTTAGCATTTTCCGTTAAAATTTTACGGTCAATTCCCTGTACAATCAACTCTGTTTTTCTTTCTGAGTTGTTACCAGAATATGCAGTACTAATTGAATTGATAGCAATCGCTTTACCACCAATAATTTTCCCTTTACGTTCATCTACAACAAGTTTATCACAAAAAATTGTAGCTCCTAGAGAATAAGATCCTATTTGTATAGTATCTTTTGCCTCTAATGTACATTCATTTGCATGCTTAACAAAAATATTTTGATGGGCTTCGATCGTTGTAATCCCTTTACCGAAGATACCACCTTTAATGAACACATCTCCCTCAGTAGATTTTATCAGTTCAGCTGCATGTACACCTTCATTGGAATCAATGGAGATATCCCCTGAAGCTATTATGGAATAACCAGCCATTACCGTTCCTTTAACTTGAATAGATCCATCAAATTTTAAATTTCCTGTTTCCAGTCCAACATCGCCATCTATAACTAGATGCTTTTGTACCGTAAGCACTCCATTAAGTTCTCCTATTACACCTTTTGTTTTAGAACGAAGGACTGTCTTCCCTTCTTCTTCTACTTCATAAGCTGATTTAGTATCATATTTCAACAGCGAATCATCACCCATTATAGGAGGAACTATCTCTCCGAAAATATTCTTACCTGGCACACCTTGCTGAGCAGGGATTTTTTCGCCAAGCCAAGATCCTTCACTAATCTCTACGAGGAAGTTCATATCAAAGTAATCTGCTTTCCCGTCATCATTGATCACTGGTGTTTTTTCCGCTTGTTGTAAATAAGTAATTTTGGCATTGGCACCTTTTTCAGGTGGAAGTCCCTCTGCAATTATGTAGGATTTACCTGTTTTAATCGACATTAAATCTAAAGACCGTTGTCCGAATATAATGTGATTGTCTTGTAGAAGCTTATGTATATTCATTTGAAGATTCTCTAGGTTATCTTGTATAAATTTTGGAGATTCATATATAGTGAGAAACGCTTGCATTTTATCACTGCTTATTTCTAATTCCATACTATCTATCCAAGCGCCCAACTCTATTGGCTCATGAGAACCGCTCTCAACTGCTTTTTTTACAGCCATAAAATCTAATATTTTAAGTCTTGGATGATTTCTAGTTAATTCATCCACCTTTTTTAAATTATAGCGTTCCTTTTTTATAGTCATAAATACTCGTCCATTATCTGTAGAAAGTATTATTTCATCATTTTCTATAATTATCATAACTTGCAACACTTCCTCTCAATATTATTATACTCAGTATCGAAAGAGGTGGAATAAATATTTTGATTAAACTAAATATATCGCTATTATTACCTAACAGCTTTTGCTAAAAAATTTGGAACTATAAACTGATACAGATAAATAGTCACACTAATTTCTCGTATAAAGGGTATAAAGTCTTTAACAGTAGATATTTCTTCAACGTAAAAAGTACTTGTACGCACAGTAGGTTTGGACTTCAAAATTTAATATATTAAAAAGCCAGCGAATAAAGAATCCGTTGGCTTTAGAAGGAGTATTTTTGAAGTTAAAAATTAAGCATCCAAAACAGTAAAATTTAACTAGCCATATTCTCCATACGAATCTTATCTGCGATCATCGCGATAAACTCGGAATTAGTAGGTTTGGATTTTAGGTGGTGGACGGTGTATCCAAATAATTTAGAAATAGTTTCATAGTTTCCACGGTTCCACGCAACCTCGATTGCATGTCTAATTGCTCGTTCTACACGGGATGGTGTCGTTTGAAACTTTTTAGCTATTTCTGGATATAAGACTTTCGTGATGGAACCTAATAATTCGATATCACTGTAGACCATTTGTATAGCCTCACGCAGATAGGAATATCCTTTAATATGCGCAGGTACGCCAATTTCTTTAATAACATTCGTAATGATATTGTCAATCATTCGCTTATTTTGTAGAGCTTCTTTTTCAGGGCTATTTTTAACAGGTGATTCTTGAACAAAGCCTTTTTTGCCTGCTACTTGTTTAATCTGTGTTACTAAGCGTTCAAACTCAAATGGCTTAAGCATAAAATAAGATGCACCCAGGTCAACTGCTTGTTTCATAACATCCTCTTGCCCAAAAGCGGTAAGCATAATTACATGGATATCTTTAAGTTTATTGTCTCTTTGTAGATTATCTAAAACGGCGATTCCGTCTAAGTGAGGCATAATAATGTCGAGTAATAACACATCTGGTTGAGTAGACTCCAAAAGCTCTAAACAAAGTTTCCCATTAACAGCTGTTCCAATTATTTCAATTTCCGGATGTTGATCGAAATAAGATTCCATCGTACGAATTAAGTCTTTGTTGTCATCCACAATTGCAATTTTTATCTTTTCCATTTTCTCATCCACCTTTTGTAATTTTTCACTCAGGTATTATTCTCTTTAATACGCCCAAATCCTTTATTGTTGTTAAAAATAAGGCTTTTATAATACAGTTTCGTTACGTTGCGACAAAGTTTTGAATATTATAACATTGATGTCGAATTATCTTTATATCCATATTATACCTAAATGTGTAAAAAGGGTAGACCTAAATTTCGGTCTACCCCTTTATTTATTCATGGACTCTTTTTCATCATTTCCGTAATCGCTAACGCAGCACCATTTTCTGGTCTATCCACATACATATGAGTAATAACACCAATTAGTTTATCTTTTTGCATAATCGGACTCCCACTCATACCTTGTAAGATTCCACCTGTCTTTTCTATGAGCTTTTTGTCCGTTACAGTAAACTGAAATATATGACCTTCTACAGAAGAAATTTCTATTGCGAAATCCTGAACTTTTTTACCATCGATGGAGGTACGCATAACTGCTTTACCTGTCACTATTTCTTCTGGATCTACAATTTCTACCTCTTGCATAGATATATTTTCTAATGCACTATTGTCCAATTTTCCGAAAACACCGTATACATTATTTTCATTTACTCCACCTATCGGTAGCGTATTTGAAGTGTGGGAGGTTATTTTATAGCCAGGATTTCCTGGAGTACTTTTCTTTATCTGCTCTATTGATGATAAATATATTGAACCTTCCGAGAAATTCGGAGTAATTCCAGACTGTTGGTCCACTATTTGATGACCTAAGGCACCAAATTCTTTTGTATTTGGATCAAAATAAGTTAAAGTACCAATACCTTCTGTTGCATCTCTCAAAAATGGAAGTAATTTCACCATTTGATTTGGAGTAATGCTTTTCGTATACTTTTCTTTTTTATGCTCATACTGGATAATAATTTGTGTACTATCTTTTAAATGACTTTTTACGTCAATTAGATTTGTCACTGGCTTGTTGTTGATCAGATGAATCGAGTCACCCGTACGCAGCCATTCATCATCTGAAATTAAAACATCATTATTTACAAAAACGGTACCATAATGTAAATCAATTTGAATGGACTGTCCGAGTGGTACTACTGAAGTCTGTTCTGCAAAAGCTGAATTGTTTGCGAAGAATAAAGTAAAGAAGAGTAGTGGCATTAGCGACCATTTTCGATAGTTTTTCTGCATATTTCACCTCCCTATATTGATACTATGTCCTAGAAAATGTCGGCTATGATAGGTAAATAATTGATAAAAAAAAGACCTTAGTTAAATAAGGTCTTTAGACGTTTCTAATAATTTTTTTTCGATCTTTTGCTAAAGTTAATAGTTCTTTCGAATGCTGTAATGTTGTGCTTGTGATTTCTGCCCCAGACATCATGCGACTAAGTTCTTCCGCTCGTTTATCGTTTTGCACTTCTTCTAAAACAGTAAACGTTCGATTTCCACTTACCTCTTTTTTAATCATTAAATGCTGATCTGCCATTGCAGCAACTTGTGGTAAATGAGATATACAAAGTACTTGAGAATTCGAAGCAATTCCTGCAATTTTTTCTGCAATCGATTGAGCAACTCGTCCACTTACTCCCGTATCAACCTCATCAAAAATAATGGATGTGATACCTTGATGTTTGGAAAAGATACTCTTGAGTGCCAGCATCATTCGAGAAAGTTCTCCGCCTGAAGCAATTTTAGTTAATGCTTTCAAAGGTTCCCCTACGTTTGTTGAAATGTAAAATGATATATCGTCTAATCCATTTTCATTGTAAACTGGTTTAACAGTCTCATGAAACATAACCGAAAAAGTGGCCTTTTCCATATATAGTTCTTGTAATTGCTCCATAATAGCAACGCTTAATCGTTTTGCTGCGCTTTTACGTTTATCTGTTAAATCCGTTGCTTCTAGTTCCAAGTCAATTTCAATTTGATGTATTTTTTCAGCCATTTTTTGAATTTGCTCATCACGATTCACTAATTGGTCTAAACTATATTGAATCTGATCTTTGTATGCAAGTATTTCTTCAATAGAGGGACCATATTTTCGTTTTAACGTTTGGATAGTAGCTAAACGTTCATCTACAATTTGTAGCTGGTTATTATCAAATTCCATCTCATCCAACTCATTTTTCAGTTGATAAGCTGCATCCTGTAATATGTAAAATGCTGACGATACATTTTCACTTAGCTCTTGCATATTCTTATCCATATCTGCGATATCTTGAAGATCTGCCATAGCAGTTCCTATATAATCCAACCCTTTAGATTCATCTAGTATGGCATCATAGGCGCTACTCATCTTATCAAATACTTTATGAAAATTTTGTAATTTCTTTTTCTGTTCCTGTAACTGTTCCTCTTCACCAATAACTAAGTTTGAGTCAACAATTTCCTCAACCTGAAATGTATACAGATCGATTTTGTGTGCAATCTGTTGTTCATTCTCTGATAGTTTGTCTAGCTCTTTTTTCCATTTTTTATATTGCTTATAAAGTTCTTGATAAGAATCTTTTACTTCTTTTAAGCTTTCTCCTGCAAATTGATCCAATAGATGAATATGTGCCTTATCATCCATCAATTCTTGGCTCTCATGTTGGCCGTGGATATCTATTAAAGAAGCACCAATTTCTCTTAAAATACCGATAGTTACAAGTTTCCCGTTTATTCGACAAACGCTTTTTCCTGAAAGATTGATATCTCTTCGTAAAATAATAGACTCGTCTTCAAAATCTATCCCAATATCCTCTAGTTTTTTAATCACTCCATGGCTGGGATTAGCTATTAAAAACAAACCCTCTAATTCTGCTTTTTTAGCGCCATGTCTGATAAATTCATGTGAGCCTCTACCACCGCATAACAAATGTACCGCATCAATAATTATAGACTTCCCTGCTCCAGTTTCTCCTGTAAGAACAGTAAGCCCTTCTTCAAAACTAACTGTCAATTCATCAATAATGGCAAAGTTTTTTATCGTTAGTTCTTTCAACAATAGTTTTCACCTCATTTTAGAGCATTTCGAGTAAGCGCTCTTTAATAACTAGACTGTCTTGTTCTTCTCTACATAGGATTAAACAAGTGTCATCTCCACAAATAGTTCCCAGAATTTCTGGCCAGTCTAAGTAATCTATTAAGGAGCCTATTGCATGAGCATTACCAGGTAACGTTTTCATCACTAAAAAATGACTTGCACCATCGATACTAACAAATGCATCAGACAGGGCTCTTCTCAATTTTTGAATAGGATTAAAGCGTTGGTCTGCAGGTAAACTATACTTATAATTACCGTTTGGCAACGGTACTTTTACTAAATGAAGTTCTTTAATATCTCTCGAAACAGTAGCTTGCGTGACATTATATCCCGCATTCTTTAGAGAGTCTACTAAATCATCCTGTGTTTCGATTTCGTGTTTTGCAATAATATCTCTTATGCGAATATGTCGTTGTCCCTTGTTCATATGGGGTTCACCTCATTGTATATTTATACTATTTAATTTATACAATAGCATTGGTTTAGAAAAGTAACAAGAAAAAAGCGACTCTTTTACAAGAGCCGCAAGATTATTTAAGGAGTTGATGTGCTTCGCTTACTAGTTTATCGAAATCGATCTGATGCGGAGAGAACTCCTCATCGACAATGTTCGTAAGATGAAATAAAAATTCGATATTTCCTTCTCCACCCGTAATAGGAGAGAAAGAAGCACTTTTTAGCTGAAAGTGCTGACTTTCTGCAAAATTAGCTATATCATTCAAAACATCGATATGCACTGCTTTGTCTCGAATTACACCTTTTTTCCCCACTCGATCTTTGCCTGCCTCAAACTGAGGTTTTACAAGGGCAATAACATCACCATTAGGTACTAAAATTGTTTTTAAAGTTGGAAAAATAAGCTTTAACGAAATAAATGATACATCAATCGATGCAAAGGATGGTAAGCCCTCTAAAAAATCTGCAGGTGTTGAATATCTAAAATTCGTTTTTTCCATAACAGTTACACGATCATCTTGTCTAATTTTCCAAGCTAACTGGTTGCTTCCTACATCTAAAGCATAAGCATGCTTGACTCCATTTTGTAAGCCACAATCTGTAAATCCACCTGTGGAAGAACCGATATCAAGCATGATTTTGTTTTCAATATTCAAGTCAAATTGTTCTAACGCTTTTTCTAGCTTTAATCCACCGCGGCTAACATACTTTAATACCTGACCCTTTATAGTTAAAACAGAGGTGTTTTCCACCTTTTCTCCAGGTTTGTCTATACGCTCTTCGTTTTTATAAATAAGCCCTGCCATAATCGCACGTTTAGCCTTTTCTCTCGTATCAAATAATCCTTGCTCTACTAGTAGTACGTCTACGCGCTCTTTCGGAATTTTAGTCATGACGGAATGTACCTAGATGGCTCATTCACTTTTTTAGTCACTACTTTGACAATTTCATCCGTAGTCACATGAATTTCTTCCAGTAATTGATTTACTTCGCCATGTTCGATAAAGATATCAGGAATTCCTATACGATGTACATTTACTTGCAGGTTGTTCTCATTATAAACTTCTAGCACCGCACTACCGAAACCACCTTGAAGCGCACTCTCTTCCACTGTAATAATTGGAATATTACGCGCTTGAAGGTCTAGTAGCATTTTTGTATCTAGTGGTTTTATAAAACGAGCATTGATCACTTCAACGGAAATATTATGTTCTGCAAGTACCTCTGCTGCTTTCATAGCCATAGGAATTGTTGTTCCAAATGTTAGGATAGCTGCCTGTGTACCTTCTTTTAGTACTTCCCAAGTACCAATTGGTATTGTTTTCAATTCTTCATCCATTGGTACACCAAGACCATTTCCTCTTGGGTAACGAAGTGCTATTGGTCCATCAGAATATTCGAAGGCAGTTTTAACCATATGCTGTCCTTCATTTTCATCTTTAGGCATCATAATAACCATATTAGGCATATGACGTAAGAAAGAAATATCAAATACCCCTTGATGAGTTTCTCCATCTGCTCCAACCAAACCAGCTCGGTCAATTGCGACTACAACATTTAAGTTTTGACGACAAATATCATGTAGCATCTGATCATAAGCACGTTGAAGGAATGTTGAATAAATAACAAGCATTGGCTTCATACCATCTGCAGCCATACCAGCAGCCATTGTAGTAGCATGCTGCTCTGCAATACCTACATCGAACATACGAGTTGGAAATTCAGATGCAAATCCTTCTAATTTAGATCCGACTGGCATTGCTGGAGTAATCGCAACAATACGTTTATCTGTTCTTGCAAGCTTCCTTGCTGTTTCTGCAACAAGTGCACTCCATGAAGGACCTTTGGATGCGGATTTGATCAAATCCCCAGTCTCCATTTTATAAGGTCCTGTTCCATGCCATGTGCCGATTTTATCCAGCTCCGCTGGTTTAAAGCCTTTACCTTTTTTCGTAATAACGTGTAAAAGTACCGGTCCTTTCATCTTCTTCGCATATTGTAAGTTTTCTTCTAATGCTTCAAAGTCGTGGCCATCGATTGGTCCAAGGTACGTAAATCCAAGTTCCTCAAAAAACACACCAGAAACTAGTAAATACTTCAGACTATCTTTTACTCGTTCTGCAGTTCCTGCAAGCTTTCCGCCTACCGCTGGAATTTTTTTCAGCAATGATTCTAGTTCATCTTTTGCTTTGTTATAAGTTCCATGAGTACGCAGTCTTCCTAATACATTGTGTAGAGCACCTACATTTGGAGCAATAGACATTTCGTTATCATTTAATATAACGGTAATATCCGTTTGCTCATGCCCGATATGATTTAATGCTTCTAGCGCCATACCACCTGTTAGTGCACCATCACCTATAATTGGCACCACATAGTTTTTCTTGTTTTGTAAATCTCTCGCTTTTGCCATACCCATTGCAGCTGAAAGGGACGTTGAGCTATGTCCTGCTTCCCAAACATCATGTTCACTTTCAATACGCTTTGGAAATCCACATAATCCTTTAAACTGACGTAACGTATCGAATTGATCCGCTCGCCCAGTTAAAATTTTATGGACATATGCTTGATGTCCTACATCCCAAAGAAATTTGTCTTCTGGGCTGTTAAATGCTTTATGCAAAGCTATAGTCAGTTCTACAACACCCAAGTTTGGCCCAATATGCCCACCAGTTACGGATAAATTTCCTATTAAAAACGATCGAATATCTTCACTAAGTTCCTTTAATTGTTCATTATCTAAACTTTTTAAAAAGGATGGGCTAGAAATTGAAGTTAAATCCATTGCCATCACACACCTTCTATTAGATTTCCTTCTTTACAACTAGTTAATATCATAGCAATAAACGGCTAAAAAACAAAATTATTAGCTACTATTTGGTTCTTTTCGTAATATAATTGGCGAATTCTACTAGTAAACCATTCTGCATTTGTATACTTTCTAATGCGTGGAAAGCTAGATTATACCGATTTTGAAGCTCTTTTTTAGCACCTTCCATTGTCAAAATTGAAGGATATGTATTTTTTTGGCTTATTAAGTCTTTCCCCGCAGTTTTACCCAATTGCTCTGATGTACCTTCTAAGTCAAGAATATCATCTTGAATTTGGAACGCCAGCCCAATATGAAAAGCATATTCTTTTAATGCACTCATTACTTCCTCGGACACATTGGCAATAATAGCTCCCGCCAAAATACTGTAAGACAATAATGCACCTGTTTTGTTCAAGTGAATCTCTTCTAGCTGCTCCAAAGTTAAAGTTTGACCTTCCCCAAGCATATCTAATACTTGGCCTCCAACCATGCCTTCAGCTCCAGCAGCGAAGCTAAACTTATCTATTAAAGCTATTTTAAGTTCTGGTGATATATTTGGAAGTCTCGCAATTATACCGAAAACAAGTGTAATAAGAGCATCTCCGGCTAATATAGCCAGTGCTTCCCCAAATACAATGTGATTGGTCGGCTTTCCGCGACGTAAATCATCATTGTCCATCGCAGGTAAATCATCATGGATTAACGAATATGTGTGAATCATTTCAATCGTACTTGCCACAATAATGGCATCCTCATTTTGAACATCCAATTCTTTTAAAACTGCAAGTGTATATAGTGGTCGCACTCTTTTTCCGCCTGCTTGAAGTGAATAGAGCATAGCATCTTTTAAAGGCTGAGGTGCCTTTAAATCTTTTATAAGATCATGTAATGTTTTATCAATAAGTGGCTGATTGGTTTCAATAAATGAAGTTAATAAATTACTCATGGACTCCACCAGCATCTTCTTTGTTTTCATCCATAAATGTCACTAATTGTTTCTCTGCCTTTTGTAATTTGTCACTACAAACTTTAGAAAGCTCCATACCTTTTTGATACAACTCTATAGCACTTTCTAAAGGTACGTCGCCTTGTTCTAACTGACGAACGATATTTTCTAATTGCAGCATTGCTTCGTCGAATAGAATTTCCTTTTTAGTCATAAATATTAATCCTCACTTTCTTTCACTTCAACTCGCCTAACGATTGCTTCTAATTGACCATCTTGTAATGTAACAAATATAGAATCATCTTTTTTTACATTTTCTACGGATTTAACTAGTTGACCTTCTTTGTATATAATACTGTATCCACGATCCATAATCTTTAATGGATTTAACGCTTCTAATGTTCGAATAGAACTAACAAATTGCTGACGATGTTTTTCAAATGTGGATAGTGAAGCTTGGTTCAATTGGTTCGTTACAGATTGTACAGATTTATGATGTTGATCGATTACTTTTTGTGGAGATAATTGAGAAAATCTATTTTGAACTTGTAAAAAATCACGTTGTTTGTCTTTAAAGAGAAAACTAGTTTCTCTTTGTAGCTGCTGTTCCGTACGAACAAACCTTTCTATAAAAGGACGATATAATTTCTCTGGGGTTGCCAGTACAGGTGATTCCATAGCCCGGTTATATCTATTTTTTTCATCTTTTATACGTTTCGTAATGAAGTGTAAGCTAGCCGATTGAAATGATAAAATATTTTGCATTAGATTTTCTTTGCTAGGTACTGCCATTTCAGCTGCAGCTGTTGGGGTTGGAGCTCTTAAATCAGAAACGAAATCAGCAATAGTTGTATCTGTTTCATGACCAATTGCGCTGATGATTGGAATCTCGCTGTTAGCAATAGCTCTAGCTACAACTTCCTCATTGAAAGCCCAGAGATCCTCAATAGAACCTCCCCCTCGTCCTACGATTAAAACGTCTATATCGCCTGTTCGATTGGCTTTTTCAATAGACTTCACAATAGAAGGCGCAGCTTGAGGTCCTTGAACGATACTAGGATATACGATTACTTCAGAAATAGGATAACGGCGTTCCAATGTAGTGAGGATATCTCGTATAGCTGCTCCGGTTTTAGAAGTGACCACACCAATTTTTTTCGGAAATGTTGGTATGGCTTTTTTGCGACTTGGATGGAAGAGTCCTTCTTGTTGCAATTTCTTTTTTAATTGTTCAAATGCTAAAAAAAGCTCCCCTATACCGTCCGGCTGTATAGTAGCAGCATATAACTGGTATTGTCCAGCTACCTCGAATACATTTATATCTCCTCTTACGAGTACATTCATGCCACTTTCAGGAACAAACTTTAATGTTTTGGCATTCATGGCAAACATAACAGAAGTAATTCGAGCAGCATCGTCTTTAAGCGTAAAATAGATATGTCCGCTAGAATGAACTTTCACATTAGATAGTTCTCCTTTTACGTATACATCTCGTAAATGCGTGTCCGCATCGAATTTTCGCTTTATGTATTTGGTTAAGGCTTTTACAGTTAAGTATTTACCCGGTTCTGTAGTCACAAAAACAACTCCATTAGTATAAAAATAAATTTACTTGAGTCAATCTCATAAGACATATGAAACAGTGAAATCCGAACAATGTTGATTATCGCTTCAGGCGGACGCTTTCCGTGGGCACCGCTTCAATCAACGAAATCCACTTTGTATAAAAGGATAATTAAATAAAATATCACATAAAAACTCGTATTTTATATTAAAATTAGTAATTACGAAACTTACTCACTTACTGAATCATTTATAAAATAGCAGATAAAAATAGAGCATTCTCAAATTCAACAGTGATTACAAGATCGATTTATCTAGACCTAAATCTTAATCTAATTCTTCTTAGCATAGGCTTCGCAAAATCTTATTGATAGGTACTACTCCCTTAATTGATTGAAGTGAAATGTGGCGACTCCAACGGGATGAGTGAGACAGATGAGCTATCACAACGACGCGTAGCGACGGTGATAGCTCATCGCTCACTCCGCGGAAAGCGTCCACATGTAACGGAAATCAGTAGCATTAACAGATTAGCAGCTCACTGTATTTGTCATTCAATTTAAAAGCTGTCTTTCATAGAAAAACAGCTCCACAATTATTTATTAGTTAATGTATTTTCAGCCGCTAAACAAGTATTTTCCATTAGCATTGCGATTGTCATCGGACCTACCCCACCAGGAACTGGAGTAATTTTAGAAGCTACTTTTTGAGCAGATTCGAAATCCACATCACCACAAAGCTTGTTGTTCTCATCGCGGTTAATGCCTACGTCAATGACTACAGCACCTTCTTTTATATAACTTGCATCTATCATTTTAGTTCTACCAGTTGCTACAACTAAAATATCCGCTTGTTTCGTAAAAGAATGTAAATCCTTTGTTCTAGAATGACAGTATGTAACGGTAGCATCCTTTTGTAGCAATAATTGTCCCATTGGTTTACCAACAATATTACTGCGACCAATAATAACAGCATGTTTCCCTGCAATTTCTACATCACTATATTCAAGTAATTTCATTACGCCAAAAGGTGTACATGGAAGGAACGATTGTTGACCAATCATCATTTTTCCCACATTTTCCGGATGGAAACCATCCACATCTTTTAGTGGTGAGATAGTTGCGATTACTCTGTCCTCATTAATTTGAGGAGGCAAAGGCAATTGAACTAAAATACCATGGATTTTGTCATCAACGTTTAGTGCCTCTACTTGTTTAAGAAGCTCCACTTCAGAAATATTTTCGTCCAACTCTATTTGTACGGAATACATACCTAAACGTTCACACGTTTTTGCTTTGTTGTTTACATATGTTTGTGAGGCCGGATTATTACCTACTAAAACTACTGCTAATCCTGGAACGACACCTTTAGATTTTAGGTTCTCCACACGTTCTTTCACTTTTTCTGTAACTAAACCTGCAATTTGTTTTCCATCAATTTTTGTAGTAGACACTTCATAAGCTCCTTAAGGCAATGTAGATTATTGCTCAGTATATTTAGATAAAACACCATTTACAAAACGACTTGACTTTTCGTCACCAAATATTTTAGAAATTTCTAGTGCTTCATTAATGACAACTTTAGCTGGAGTTTCTTTGTTATAAAGTAATTCAAATACTGCTATTCTTAGCACTGTACGTTCAATCTTCGGAAGTCTGGAAAGCGACCAGTTTTCTAATTTATCTGTTAATGTTGCATCTATTTCCTCTTTGTAATTCACGACTCCAGTTACTACTTGAGTTAGGAAAGGATCTGTCTCTTCCGTCACATGCCCAATAGCTTCTTCTATGGAAATTTCATGATTATCTAATTGAAATAGTGCTTGTAATGCTAATTCTCGAGCTTGTCTTCGTTTCATAATTTAGTTCTCCTTTAAATGTAACTATCTAGACAATCATAGCATATTTTTTTGTAGTATGCGCACTAGAAAGGCAAAAAAAGAAAGAGCTATCTAACTAATAGCTCTTTCTCTTTTATTCTACTGTATCGAATTGTACACCTGTAATATGTACATTCACTTCTTTAGGAGTTAAACTCGTCATATTTTCAATTGCTTGACGAATTTGAGATTGTACTTCTCTAGCAACTTTAGGAACGGAAGAGCCATATTTTACTAGGCAATATACGTCTATAAACAAGCCATCATTGTTTATCTCCGTTTTGATCCCTTTACCATGTACTTTTTTACCTAGACGTTCCACTACACCTGCAGCAAAGTTGCCTCGTGTACCAGCAATTCCTTCTACTTCGGTTGTAGCAATACCAGCAATTACAGTAATTACTTCGGGAGCTATTTCAATTGTCCCTAGATCTTCTTTTCCTTCAGGAGTCATTTGAACAAACTTTTGTTCAGTAGTTTCTGTCATATCATTCACTCCTTATTATGAATTCATTACATCATATTTTTCTAAGAATTTCGTATCAAAATCTCCTGACTTAAATACTTCATGATTCATGAGCTTCGAATGGAATCCAATAGTAGTTTCGACTCCCTCAATCGCAAATTCACTTAGTGCACGTTTCATTTTAGCAATTGCTTCATCTCTAGTTGCTGCATGAACAATAAGCTTTGCAACCATTGAATCATAAAACGGGGGAATCGTATAACCTGGGTATACAGCTGAATCTACCCGAACTCCTAATCCACCTGGAGGCAAGTAAAATTCAACTAATCCTGGTGAAGGCATAAAGTTTTTAGAAGGGTTTTCTGCATTGATACGACATTCAATTGCCCATCCATTAAGTTTAATATCTTTTTGTTCGAATGGCAACTTTTCGCCAGATGCCACTAAGAGCATTTGTTTGATCAGATCCACGCCTGTAATCATTTCTGTAACAGGATGCTCCACTTGAATACGTGTGTTCATCTCCATAAAGTAGAATTTTTGAGCTATATGATCAAAGATAAACTCTACAGTGCCTGCACTTTCATATCCAACAGCAAGTGCGGCTTTTACAGCTGCTTCACCCATCTCTGCACGAAGCGCTTCTGACAACGCAGGAGAAGGGGCTTCTTCCACTAGCTTTTGCATACGACGCTGCACGGTACAATCTCGCTCACCTAAGTGAACTGCATTTCCATGACCATCTGCTAACACTTGTATTTCTACATGACGGAATATTTCAATGTATTTTTCTAAGTAAACACCAGGATTACCAAATGCCGCTGCTGCTTCTTTTTGAGTTATTTTAATGCCATTTAGAAGATCTTCCTCATCTTTTGCAACACGGATACCTTTACCGCCGCCTCCAGCTGTTGCTTTGATAATTACAGGAAAGCCTATTTCATTTGCCACTTTCAATGCATCTTCATCTGTTACTACAATACCTTTAGATCCAGGCACTGTTGGAACTCCTGCCTTTTGCATTGTTTCTTTTGCAACGTCCTTAATCCCCATACTTTTAATGGCAGAGGAAGTTGGTCCGATAAATTTAATATCACATTCTTCACAAAGCTCAGCAAACTCCGCATTTTCTGCTAGGAACCCATAACCAGGATGAATTCCATCACAACCGGTAAGTTTTGCTACAGTAATAATATTAGAGAAATTCAAATAAGAATCCTTCGAGAGTCTTGGTCCTATACAGTATGCCTCATCAGCAATCTGAACATGAAGCGCTTCCCGATCCGCTTCTGAATATACAGCGACTGTTTCAATATCTAATTCTTTACATGCACGTATTATACGGACAGCTATTTCTCCGCGATTGGCAATTAGTACTTTTTTCATCATCCTAGCTCCCTTCTTAGTTTCCTTTAACGAGGAACAGAGGTTGACCATATTCAACTAATTGTCCATCTTTCACAAGAATTTCTACTACTTGCCCGTCAATTTCAGCTTCAATTTCATTAAACAGCTTCATTGCTTCCACGATACAAACAATCGAATCAGCAGATACTTTCGTACCAACCTCTACGTATGCTGCTGTATCAGGAGATGAAGATTGGTAGAATGTTCCTACCATTGGTGAAATAATCGTATGTAATGAACTATCCACAACACTTTCAGTAGTAGCTTCTTCTACAACTTGTTGCTTTGGTGCTTCTTGAGCGACTGGTGCTTTTACTTCTACTTGTCTTGGTTGTTCGATTATAGATGAGCTCTCAAACGTTTCACTCGTAGAATTTACAAAACCTTTTTCATTCTTTTTCAATTTAATCTTAGTGCCTTCTGATTCGTATAAAAATTCATCTAAAGAAGACTGATCTACTAGTTTAATAATTTCTCTAATTTCTTGTATCTTCATTTTGTTTAATCCCCTTTAATCTACATTATTTATAGCTCCATATTCTATTTTAGACTTTTTTTCGCAAATTTGAAATAGATAGAGCTAATTATTCTGAAATAATAAATAAATGATGCCTTATCAATATATTGAAAGTCCTTTGTTAGAGGGTTTCAAAAACATTTTAGTCTTTGCTTATTTTATCAATAACAATAACTTCAAAAGCATATTTATACTATATTTTCTTCCTTTTGGTTTATATCAAAAAAAAAGCGCCTATTCAGGCACTCTTCAAAATTACTATTTAGCTTACTCGCCATCAAAGTTTACTTCAACATTATATGCTTTTGGCCACTCACGTTTCACTGCATAAATAATCTCAGATGCTTTTTTAGTTGATTGTTCGTTAGAAACAACGTCTATTAAAACATCACTCTCTTCGATTCGTACTAATGCATCATCGTAACCTAATGATTTGATGATTAACTCCAGCATCGCTTCTGTAGAATCTATTTTAACTAACTCTTCAATTTTGTTATATGCCTCGTCTTTTTGTTCTGCTGTGAATTCATTGGAACCTACTTTTGTAGTTAGCTGATCGCGTAATTGACTACGTTTTTCTGTAACTTCCATTCTCATTTCTTCAAATGCATTGCTCTGTGAAACGAATGATTCCTCATTTGTTGATGACGTTTCTACTAGTCCTACCTCATCTATCGTGTCATCGGAAAATAGAGCAATTCCATCGAATGGTGATGGTTGATCCGATACATAAAAAACTGTTACTACTGCAACTAGACTAAATAATGTTAAAAACCATACAGATCTCTTTTTATTCATATTTTTTATCCTCCAATTCCATTTCTTCTATCACAATTCGATGTGGAGATATTTGCAATACAGATGATAGTGTTTTTATCAAACTATTTTGTATACGTTTGTCGTTCGCCCCTTCCGCAACTACTAGTATTCCAATCAAATTCTCCTTGTCCTTTTTAGTCTCACTTGTCCACTGGAAAAATGATAAATCACTTTCCGCATTCTTTTCAGAGCTCTCTTCGTAATGGAAATACACTGCAACTTTGCCCACTCCGTTTATCTTCTCTAAAATCGAAGTTAGGTTTTCTGTAGTTTGGTTGACAGTTTCTTCGGGTTTAACAACCTTCCCCTCATCACGAGTGAGTAAATCAGAAAAAAGAAGACTTATGAAAAGGACAGCTATACAAATAACAACAAAACGAAAAGTGGGTTTTTGTTTTAATGAAATTTGATTCACCCTTCTTTTCATGCTGGATACAATACTTTATGCAAGACAACCTGTTTATATGAAGAGAAAGCTCAGAATCCAATAGATAATTGCAATTTTTACAAGAAATCCATTTCGTTCCGTATCTGTATGCTCCAATAAGATAGAAAGAAACTCACCGACTAGAACAATTATTAAAATACCAAAGAGAAGTGTCGTAACGATGGTTACTATCCTTTCCCACTTATTAGTAGTTTTGCAAATAGCATGGTTAATATAATTGTGAAGAAAAATGTAAACGCGATTAATACCGAAATAATAGATAGTACAAATAGCGTTTTTCCAATGTCATCTAACAATCCACTTATATTACCTTCTACAAACGGTTCCAAAATAGCACTAAGTAAACGATATAGAAAAGCAATGAGAATTGTTTGGATCGTTGGAATAGACACTAACATTAGCACTGATAGAATTACTGCATTTCCGGTTATAACCGAAGCAGATGAGGAGAAATTTTTCATCGTACTAATACTTTCTGTTAGTAAAGATCCAACAAAAGGAATATTATTTTGGATAAGTCTTTTTACAGTCTCATTGACAGTTCCACTTACAGACCATGTTATGACACCATTGACGGACATGAAAATACTATATAACAGTAGAATAATAGAAGTAGAACCTATTAAAGTTAGCCGGATGAGATCAGCCATTTTGGCAAAAGAAGTTGGAGGATGAATTCTACTGATCAAATCAAATATAAACGCAGCCATTATAGCAGGTATTAATATTTTCCCAGCTAACACGGTAGTAAATGAGGCAAATAGCATAACTGCTGGATTCCAAGAGGTTATCAAAAACGCTCCTCCAGAAGCTGCAATCCCTAGCGTTAAGATTGGATAAATTCCTAAGAAGAGAGTCACTAATTCTTTAGTCATCGCTTGAATCATCTCTAAAGAGCGGATAGCTGGCTCTAAACAATAGATACATATTATTAACATAAATAACAATTTCAATAATTTCTTGCTCGACGGGATAAACCATTCCAGACAAATAAAGATAAATCCAAATAATAGCATGTACGAAAAAGTTTGTGCTACCTCTTTAACCGGTTGCACTAAAGACATAAGCATCTCTTCCATTGCTGTTCATTCCTTCAAGAGAGTAGTCCCAAAATTGATATAAACTTGTCGTAAAATTGTTGCATATGATTCAACCAGACAATGAGTAAAATAGCTTTGGTCGTAAAAGTAAATAACGATGCCAGGCTTGTATATTCATAGTCCAAAAGCAGGTCTTCAATTATTTGCGAAAGGAACAATAGTACGACTGAGAATGTCAGTAGTTTGAAGACCGGTAATAGATTAGTTGGTAATACGTTGATATACTGGGAGACCAAAGGAATGATAAATACGGTTAAAATATAAGTTAAAAAGAGAAAGATGTAGATTGTATACACAATTGTATGAATGCGAGGGTAAATTTCTTTTATAAGCTGCAATAGCACAAATGCTAGAATGATTGTTATGTAAATGATCATAGGCTAACTCGTCATCATAAGCCATTCTAAAAATGTAGATATTTCGTAAAAGAAAAGTTTTAACAGTCGCAATAATTCAATTGTCATATAGATATAACCAACGAAAAATAAAAAAAACGCAAATTCCTTTTTGCCAGTAGATTCAAAAAATAAGTGAAGAATAGCTATTAAAATACCAATTCCCGCAACTCGAAGTACATCGTGAAGTTCCACAATGCCTCCCCCTTCCATACAAACAACATATGATAGCGTAGAGCGTAATATGAAAGAAAAGTGCATATGAGGATGAATACTTAGATCTATATTCTAGTAAAGAAAGGGTTTTGATTTTCTTAGTCGAATTATTTAAGAGGTATTGATGTTAACTTAAACAAACAAATTCTTAAATTTGGTATGAAGGGGAGAATATATTAGTTGATCATTCGTGCATATAAAGATTCTGATGAAATAGGTTGGCTTCGATGTAGAGTGCTATCTTTTTTGCATACAGCCTATTTTGATAATGTTTTAAACAAAAAGGAAAGCTATGAAAATCCTGCAATCGAATTAGTTGCAGAATTAAACGGACAAATTGTTGGACTCATTGACGTTGAGTATGAAAAGGAAGAAAAGACCGTTTGTTCAAGAGGAGAAGGTTTAGGAGGAATGATTTGGCATATTGCTGTTCATCCAGATTATTATCGACAAGGAATTGGCGAGAAACTACTTCATGCAGCGGAAAAGCAAGCAATTAATATCGGTCTAAATCGTTTTGAAGCTTGGACTAGAGATGACCCTTGGGTACGGAACTGGTATGAAAAAATGTTGTTCCATAAAGTGCATTCATACTACCATATTTACTTGGAAGGAAAAGAAATGAAAAATAAAATTCAAAGTAACATCCCTAAACTCCATTTAGTCAATGCATTTGCACACTATGTAGGAGACGAGATGGAACAGTTTAAAACATCTAGCCAACGAATTCATGAATGTGTTTGTTATGAAAAATATCTTAAAATTCAATAGTTCCTTGTGCAACTACCGTCCGTGCTTTATTTCAATAAGAAGTAAAGCCTTTTTCTTAGCTCATTTTTATCTATCTTTATTGCTATTTTTTTGTAAAAAAAGAGCCTCACAAATGTGAGACCCTTCATCGAATATAGTTTTAAATTATTGTGCTCTTGATACGTATGAACCTTCATCTGTATTGATGATTAGCTTATCGCCAACATTGATAAACAATGGAACCGTTACTACTAAACCAGTTTCAAGACTAGCAGTTTTAGAACCGCCGCCTGACGTATCTCCTTTGATACCTGGCTCTGTTTCCGTTACTTCAAGAACAACTGATTTTGGTAATTCTACTCCTAGTGTTTCCCCTTGGAATTGAATTACATGTATTTCCATGTTTTCGCGTAAGAATTTTAATTCATACTCGATTTGGTTTTCATTTAACTCAATTTGTTCGTAAGACTCAGTATCCATAAATACATGCTGATCACCATTTGCATATAAATATTGCATTTTAAAGTTATCAATTTGTGCTTTTTCCACTTTTTCTCCAGCGCGGAAAGTTTTTTCGTTTACTGCACCGTTACGTAAATTTCTCAACTTAGAACGTACAAATGCTGCGCCTTTACCAGGTTTTACATGTTGGAAATCTAGTACTCGATATAATACACCATCCACTAAAATTGTTAAGCCTGTTTTAAAATCATTTACTGAAATCATTATTTTTCCTCCAAATTAAGATAAGATTAGTAATTCTTTTGTTGAATGCGTTAGCTTCTCTAAACCATTCTCTGTCACAAGAGCGTCATCTTCGATTCTTACTCCACCAATATTCGGCAGATAAATACCAGGTTCAATCGTGATAACCATACCTGGCTCCAAAACGATATCTGAACGGAATGACAATCCAGGACCCTCATGCACTTCTAAACCAATCCCATGACCCAACGAATGACCAAATGCTTCCCCGTAACCTTTTGAAGCAATATAATCTCGAGCGATAGCGTCTGCTTCTTTACCAGTCATTCCTGGTTTAACTTTTTCTAAAGCTAATAGTTGAGAATCAAGGACTACTTGATAGATTTCTTTTAATTGATCACTTGGTTCCCCAACTGCCAACGTACGTGTCGTATCCGAAATATACCCATTGTATAATGCACCGAAGTCTAATGTGACAAAATCTCCATTTTCAATGACTTTATCCGTAGCAACACCGTGCGGAAGTGCTGAACGTGTTCCAGAAGCTACTATTGTATCAAAGGAAGAAGAAGTTGCTCCTTTTTTGCGCATGAAAAATTCTAATTCATTCGATACTTCAAGCTCAGTCATACCTGGTTTTATGTAAGTAACGATATGCTCATATGCTTCATCAGCAATACGACAAGCTGCCTTTATTATACTAATCTCTTCGTCCGTCTTAATCAAGCGAATTTTTTCAACAAGACCTGAAAGTGGCACTAAATCGACTTGTACAGCTTGCTTGTATAGTTCATAATCGCTATACGTCACATCATTTTTTTCAAATCCTAATGAGTTGATCCCCATATCTGTTACTTGTGTAGCAATTTCTTCCATCATTGTTTTCTTATGTTGTACTATACGAAAATCTTTAATCTGACTCGCGGCTTGCTCTGTGTAACGAAAATCTGTTATAAACACTGCATCTGTTTTAGAAATTATTGTGACACCAGCTGTTCCAGTGAATCCTGTCATGTAGCGGATGCTATGACCATTCGTAATTAACAGAGCGTCTACTCCATTTTCTTCAAGTGCTGCACGTAATTTACTAAGTTTCATTTTTAGCCCTCATCTCATTTTCTATATTACTTCTTTGTATATTTTATCATAGTAAGTGAGGGCGGTAAATTTTTCATTTTTCTAGAGGATTATCTTTGTAGTGAAATATCGCCGATTCCATGATGAAACGAACAGCTACTATAACAATACAGATAAAAGGGATCGATATTTTTTTTATCGTTTTCTCTATTGAATCTGCATCTAAAATAATCCATTCAAGTACAATCGCAATGATGAGGCCTATGGTAAAACTAGTGATGGAAACTGGAATTTTAATAAATAATAATCCTAAATAGTATAGAAGAAAACAAATTCCCCAGATGACTAAAAATAAAATAATCCATTTCAAATATACATTGGTCCCTTTTAAAAAGAGGAAAGTTTTCGTATATCCGATAGGATTCCACTTGATGAATTGAAAATAATCCAACATTTTAAATAGAATGGTCGTTCCCATTGCAGCGACCATACTAGTAATAATCGATAATCCTTTCATGTAAATCTCCTTTGTTTTTCCTATAGTTTAAGCGAAAGAACTAGTAATTAAACATTACAACAAAATAAAAGCACAAGGGATAAGAGAACTTATCAGCTTGTGCTTTAGAATTATTATAGAAAAATATGAGATCCATGGAACGATCATATCTTAGTACACGTGAAATTTGTTAAGGCTTTTGTACTTTACAGCCCACATTTTAGTTGAGCATTGCAATTGGTGCATGTGTTACATCCACCCATTTCTTCCACAGTACCTTTACGACAGACAGGACATGTATTTCCAACTTCGGAACCAATCGTTACATTGGTTGAGCGTAAATCTTGAATCGTATCTATTAAAACTACATGTCTTTTTTCTACTCTTTCTTCTTTTGGATGATCTTCTAATGTGTTTTCCTCTGCTTTTAACGTCAGAACTTGTGAGTCGCGACTTCCATCGACATACACAGTACCACCCTTAGCTCCACCACGATATAAACGCTCGTACACTCCTTCAACCTGTTCAACCGTATATCCACGTGGTGCGTTAACCGTTTTAGAAATAGAACTGTCAATCCAACGTTGAATGATACATTGCACATCTGCATGAGCTTCAGGAGCAAGTTCCATCGCAGTAACAAACCATTCTGGGAGATTTTCTTCTTCAGCAGATTCATTTTTACCTAAATATTCTTGCACAATGTCTGCTTTCACTTCTATAAATTTACCTAAACGACCACTTCTATAGTAAGTGAATGAATAATACGGCTCAAGTCCAGTAGAAACACCAACCATTGTTCCAGTTGAACCTGTAGGTGCGACTGTTAACAAATGAGAATTTCGAACACCATTCTCTAAAATAGAATTTCGAATGTCTTCTGGCATTGAACTCATAAATCCTGTTTCCGTAAATGCCTTACGCAAGCGATTAGTTTCCTCTTCTGTCTCACCAGTTAAGAACGGGAAGCTTCCGCGTTCTACAGCAAGTTCTGCTGATGTTTCATATGCTGCAATCGCAATTGTTTTAAAGATTTCATCTACTAAAACATTACCTTCATCTGAACCATACTCTTTTTCACAATAGATTAACAAGTCGGCAAGACCCATAACACCTAAGCCTATACGTCTTTCACCAAGTGCTTGTACTTTGTTTTCTTCTAAGAAGTATGGAGTTGCATCGATAACGTTATCTTGCATACGTACACCAACACTTACTGTTTCTTTTAACGCTTCATAATCCACAGTCTTAGTTTCTTTGTTTGCAAATTGTGCTAAATTCACAGCAGCCAAGTTACACACAGAATATGGTGCAAGTGGTTGCTCTCCACAAGGATTAGTAGCGACAACTTTTTGTCCATATGCTGTAGCATTCGTTTTTTCATTTGCATTATCGATGAAGAAAACACCAGGTTCTGCAGAATAAGTAGCACAAATATTGATCAAATTCCAAAGTTCTTTCGCTTTTACTGTGCGATAAGTTCGAACCTCATAGCCCATTCTTTCCCACTCACGAACATCGCCAATTTTATGCCAATTTTCGTTGTAGAAATCCATTTCTTCTGGAGAATAAGCTTCAGTTGCCGGGAAACGCAAGTCAAAGTCGCTGTCTTCTTCTACTGCTTTCATAAAGTCATCCGTCAGCGTCACGGAGATATTTGCACCAGTTAAAAACTCAGAATTATGAACGGAATAAGTTCCGCCATCACGTAATTTTGTTTCTGCATCACGAATGATTTCTGCATTAAATCCACCTAGACCTGGAATAGCTTTGTAATTGATAATCCCTTGATACATCGCTTCTTCCTGAACAGTAAGTGGTTTGAATTTAAGCTTGTCCTTCGCGAGTTGTTTGATCGTTTCATCATTTGTATTTTCAATCAAGAAACGTAAAATACGAGGGTTTTGCATTTTAGAGATTATAAATTCCGCAATATCAGGGTGCCAATCTGCTAGCATGATCATTTGTGCACCTCTGCGGGAACCACCTTGTTCGACAAGATGAGTTAGTTTAGCGATATCGTCTAACCATGAAACAGAACCAGATGATTTTCCGTTTACTCCTCGAGCTAACGTATTTCTTGGTCTTAGAGTAGAACCGTTTGTACCAACTCCACCACCACGACTCATAATTTCCATAACTTGTTTGCGGTGATCACTAATCCCTTCACGCGAATCTGCAACGAATGGCATCACATAACAGTTAAAATAAGTAACATCCGTTCCCGTACCTGCACCATATAGTACTCGTCCAGCTGGGATGAATTTTAAAGAAACTAGTTGTTGGTAGAATTTCTCAAACCATTCTTCCCGTTTTTCTTCTGTTTTTTCTACAGACGCAAGTCCTGTCGCGTTTCTTTTGGCAATTTGCTCGTAATATACTTCAAGAGGTTTTTCAATCACACTTAAAGGACGAGTAATAATTCCAGATTCGATCTTGGCAGCATCGTCAATCGCACTTCGGTAATCTTCCTCGATTTGCACTTCAGCTGTTTTCGCTTGTTCGTTAATCGAAACGATATACCCTAGACCACGCGCTGGAAATTTAGGATCTTCTTTAACTGTTAGAACAACAAAGTCTCCTGCTTTTAACGTTTTCTTTTCCGTATCCTTAAAGGAATAACGATCGATCATGACAAGTCTCGACACACCTTTATGTGTAAGTGTCATATCTTCTGTGATCGAATGTACTTGTGGAAATAATTGGATATCTTTGTTTAATGCTTCAACATTTAAAGTAAGGTTCGTTTCATTTTTAGTTGTTACCATTTACTCTTCCTCCATTCTACAAATCGCAATTGACACAACATGTAGTAGTTTCATTTATAATACGACACAATATATTGAAGAGTAAAGCGAAACTAGTCAGGATTAATTAATATAATCCCTAACTCCTAGTTTTCGAATTTACTATAAGACATTGTTACTTTTATTTTTTATAATTCCATTTATCATTAGCATATCTTGTCACTTCTAGTTGTTTTACGTAATTCTTCTGTTCTTGCGTTAAGTTATATTCGACCAATTCTATCTCCAAGGCATCTGCAAATCCTTTTTTAAAAGCCGTTTTACATTCTTCCATTGTTACCGGTTTTGATATTATTTTGTTAATGGAGACAGCTTTTTGAGATAGGCCTTTTCTCACTTTCTCTCTTACCTCTTCTGAAGCGAATTTAAACGTTTGAATTAATTTATCTTCATCAAGATCAAGTAATATTGCACCATGTTGTAGAATAACACCTTTTTGTCTTGTTTGTGCACTACCAGCAACTTTCTTTCCTTCGACGACTAATTCGTACCAGCTCGGTGCATCAAAACAAACTGCTGATTTTGGGTTTTTTAAATTTTCTTTCTGTTCGTCTGTATTCGGAACAGAAAAATAAGCGTTTAAACCAAGATTTTGAAATCCTAGCAGTAAACCCTCACTAATAACACGATAAGCTTCGGTTACAGTTGCTGGCATACTTGGATAACTCTCTGTAACGATTACGCTGTATGTAAGTTCATGTTCGTGAAGTACCCCTCTTCCCCCTGTAGGTCTACGCACAAAACCAAGTCCTAATCTTTTCACTGCTTCTATATCAATCTCTTTTTCCACAGTTTGAAAATAACCAATTGATAATGTTGCTGGATTCCATTCGTAAAATCTAATAACCGGGGGAATAAGACCCTCACTATGCCAATCCAGTAAGGCTTCGTCCAACGCCATATTGTATGATGGACTGCAGGGGCCAGAATTTATGAAGTACCATTTTGTCTTTTCCACCTTAATCTCTCCCTTCACAACGTGTATCATTTTATCAAATAGATTGAATTGTATCTAGCACTTCTTTTATAATGAATAGGAAACATAGAGAGGGGAAAGACCGTGTTAGAATTATTGTACTTCGTTATCGCTATACTTGTTGCCTTTTTAGTCTATGCTGGAATCTCGGCATATCGTTTAAAGAAAACTGTAACCAATCTCACGCAAGAACAATTTATTGAGGGTTACCGTAAAGCACAGCTTATTGATGTGCGTGAACCAAAAGAATTTGATGGTGGACATATTTTAGGAGCAAGAAATGTTCCTTCTACTCAATTTCGTCAGCGTTATAAAGAAATTCGTCCAGACAAGCCCGTGTACTTGTATGATCAAAGTGGTGCAAGAAGTGCGCGTGCAGCAATGTTTTTAAAGAAAAAAGGATATACACAGTTATTCCAGCTCCAAGGTGGGTTCAAAGCTTGGACAGGTAAAGTTAAATCTAAGTAATACATAAGGTTCTTCTAAACAGAGGAACCTTTTTTCTTTCATCCACACAATCTGGAGGGTTTAGATGCAAAAACACATTTTGTTTTCTCATTTAGAAGATTTTAGAATCACTCACCCAAATTATGATGATTTTGCTATTGTTTCAAGACGAATTATTGCTACGTTGAATGAACGGGCAACAGGAGATTGGCAAGTAATTGATATTGGCGACTCCATTCTTCAACTGGAGGGAAATTTGTTAGATATGATGGAAAAAGGCTTACTTCCATACGAAGTGCTATGTTCTATTTTCGAAGCAAAGGCTCAGCGTAAGATTTCTAGTAAGTCTCCATTAAGCTTTGAGAATAAATTAGAAGTTGTAGAAACATTTGAAAACAATCTTATTTTCTTTCCACAATATAATGTGGCCTTAACTCTTGCATTTAACTATTCTGGAGGAAATACCTGGCCAGAATATCAGTTTTTTTCAACTTCCGTAGATCAAGCCTTGAGTTTCTTACAAGAAATTAACGAAAAGCTAAGACAATTGTTAATGCAGTCTGTAACTTATCTGGTGGATACAGAAAATGGTGTCCAACGGAGAAATTATGGAGAGCAGGCAGCTGTGGGTAGAGACGATGTCCTTCTAGCTCAAAGTATTAAACAAGATATTTTTCGTTCCATTGATGAGTTTTTTAAACAAGATGGGTATTTCTTTAAAGAATATGGACTTCCCTACAAGCGAGGTATTCTTCTTTATGGCTCCCCTGGTAATGGTAAAACAACTTTAGTAAAGTCAATTACTGGATCAACGAAAGCTCCGGTTGTCTATTGGCAGATTACAGAGTTTACGGGTAGTCATTCCATCCAAGAAGTATTTGGTATTGTGACAAGACTAGCACCTGCTATTTTAGTTATTGAAGATATAGATTCCATGCCTGAATATACTCGTTCAGTCTTTTTAAACACCCTAGACGGTGCCCAATCCAGAGAAGGACTATTTATCATAGGGACAACCAATTACCCTCAAAAAATTGATCCTGCGCTTATTAACCGTGCTGGTCGTTTTGACCGAGCGTATGAAATTCCTTCTCCAACAGCAAAAGTACGACAAGATTATTTACGCAAACTAGATATCAAAGGAATACTCTCTGACGACCAAGTGAAAGAGATGGCCAAGCTTTCTAAAGGGCTGTCTATGTCCCAGTTAAACGAACTATATATGTCCGTTGCGCTAAACTGGCACTATGATGGGAACTTGGATTACGAGAAGAGAATAGAAGAACTAACAAAGCAAAATAATCGATCAAATAAAAACAACTGGGAAAATGATGAAAACTCTATTGGATTTAACTACTAATGAAGAACTGAGTGATAAATTTGCATTTTACCAATGAACCGAAAAGGATTTTTTACGTAATTGCGGTTATACTCACTATTGCCCTTGGGTTGAGTAGTAGATATTTTAATACGTTGCCTCCTTTCATCCAAAGTCATGCCGGTGATACAGTATGGGCAATGATGGTGTATTTTCTTTTTCGTTTTTTCTTTGTACACAGAAGTAAGTATGTAGCATTATATCTAAGTGTTATTTTTTGTTTTATAGTTGAATTTAGTCAGCTGTATCAAGCAAATTGGATTAATACAATACGTGATACTTTGCTGGGTGCTCTAATACTCGGTAAAGGTTTTCTTGGAAAAGATCTACTACGGTATTGTATTGGTATTGTTATAGCTTTTGTAGTGGATAAATGGATTTATCCTATTATTGCTCAAAAACACTAGGTATACCCCGATTAAAGGTGCTGAAAAGTTTTTAGGATAACCTAAAAAAGCTTGCCAATTATTAATTGACAAGCCTTTTTATGATGAATAATATTACCCCTCCAATATAAGTTTGCTTTCGCTTTCCATTAATCCCCCCACGTCGTCTTGTTCTTTGCTCATTTTTATCCAATTTACATATCCGTATATTGAGTTAACGAGAAATGCGGTCCACATCACTAACATCGACCAATCGTTTCCACCTGATTGCAATAATGTAATAGCCCATAATACAATGGATAATCCGTTGACGACAATCCACAACACCCACTGTTCCGCATATCGTTTAATCATCAAAATTTGAGCAATAATGGATAACACGACAGCAACTGAATCAATTCTTACTTGTTGCCCTCCAATTAGATGCAGGAAGTATGCATAAAGAACCGAAGTTATAACAGCAATTACAATTAACTGCATCCACTGTATTTTGGTTAAAGTCTTTACTTTAACATCCTCTCCAGTTGTTGACTGATCAACTTTATTTTTATTCCACAAGTAAATTCCAACAAACTGCAACGGAAAGTAAAACAATCCATTTAACATCGCTTCTCCATATAATCCGTATGTATAGGATATGTATGCATATGTTCCAGTTTGGACAATCCCAAAGTAATAATTACTGATTTTACCTTTTGCTACTAGAACAACGCATAGCATCCCTGTCAGAGAGCTAATCAAACCCAGCAACGAGTCACCCCATGCAAAAAATAAATAAATATTTACTAAAGTAAAGACTCCTAGCCAACCTAGCTCAAATTTCGTCCAGTTTTTCATCGTACCCTCCAAAAAGTTTAAATTTTCCTCTGATACCTACTTGTAAAAGTCGTAGAATACTCGGAAGCGAAACTAATCCTTTATAGGCTAAAAAGCAAGCATACTCTTCTTTCTCTAGCAATAACCCAATACTAGAACTTAAATAAAGAATAAGAGATACCAACGTCGATTAGGACCAACATGAACATAAACTGAACCCAACTACCCTCAGAAGTTGAGCCTTTCGTTTTCTGTCATTACTAATCAAACATAGTTGTCTTTACACCTGTAAAGTTTTTAGTTTACAGTCATAGTATACGTATATGGATATAAAGTTACAATAAGAATTTTATATTTTAATAGAGTAGTTTGTCCTTCAAAGGAATATGTTTACATGCTCGAAAAGAAAAGCCGGACTCAATATAGGTTGGGTGTGATAGTTAGAAACATATTAAGTGTTTTATCAGCAATTGAAAGTACTAATAGATACAACTAAAAGGGTGTGATCCTGGAAGAATCACACCCTTTCAGTTTGACGACAAAGGTATTTTTATAAACGGTTATGAATAGTAATAAATATTCATAAGGGTTTTATTCATCCTATTAAAAGTAAGATATTGCATACTCTATTGGAACTGTATATAAGGCAAGGTCCACCACGAAGACTCCTGTGGGAATAGCTTGAGCTGAAGACCCCGCAGGAAAGACATTGGTCGAACTTTGTTTGACCAATGTCTTTGCGACGAGTAACCGCAGGAGCATATGTTTTTCGTAGTGACGAGGAGGCTGAAGCCAAGCCCACGGAAAGCGAAGTGGTGAGCATTGCCGAGTTTAATATGCAACTCTATACATCTAAAATTAAGTTTATCTACAGTCTGAAAGGGTGTGATCCTGGAAGAATCACACCCTTTTTCTTTTATGCTTTTATATATCTTAATACCGGCTTACGCGCAGCTTTTGTTTCATCTAAACGGTTAATAACTGTAGTATGAGGAGCATTTTGAACGATTTCTGGATTTTCTTCTACTTCTTTGGCAATTTGAATCATTGCATCACAGAATGCATCCAAAGTTTCTTTTGACTCCGTTTCTGTTGGCTCGATCATCATACCCTCTTCTACATTCAATGGGAAGTAGATTGTAGGTGGATGATAACCAAAGTCAAGCAAACGTTTGGCCATATCTAGCGTACGAACGCCCAGTTTCTTTTGGCGACGACCACTTAGTACGAATTCATGCTTACAATGGCGGTTATAAGGAAGATCGAAATGTCCCTCTAATCGTCTCATCATATAGTTTGCATTCAATACAGCGTACTCTGTTACAGCTTTAAGACCATCAGGACCCATTGAACGAATATACGTATAGGCACGAACATTTATACCGAAGTTTCCGTAGAATGGTTTAACTCTTCCAATTGTTTGCGGACGGTTATAGTCAAATGTATATTTGTCATCCTCTTTTACCAGTACCGGGCTTGGTAAGAACGGTATTAAATCAGCCTTAACTCCAACTGGACCTGAACCAGGACCTCCGCCGCCATGTGGACCTGTGAAAGTTTTATGCAAGTTTAAGTGAACACAGTCAAAGCCCATATCTCCAGGACGTGCTTTTGACATAACGGCATTTAAGTTTGCACCGTCATAATACAATTTACCACCCACACCGTGGATAATCTCTGCTAATTCTAATATTGTTTCTTCGAATAAACCTAATGTATTAGGATTAGTTAACATCAACGCAGCAGTATCTGGACCTACTACACGACGTAAATCTTCCAAATCTACTAAGCCTTCCTCATTTGATTTGACGGTAATCGTTTCGAAACCTGCAACTGTTGCGGAAGCAGGATTCGTTCCATGCGCTGAGTCAGGTACAATTACTTTTGTACGCTGGGTATCCCCATTTGCTTCATGGAAGGCACGAATCATCATGAGCGCAGTCCATTCTCCATGTGCACCTGCAGCTGGTTGAAGTGTCACTTCATCCATCCCAGTGATTTCGATCAAATGTTCCTGAAGATCGTACATTAACTCCATTGCGCCTTGAACAGAAGCCTCATCTTGTAATGGATGAATATTCGCAAACCCAGGGAAACGTGCAACTGATTCGTTAATTTTGGGATTATACTTCATCGTACAAGAACCAAGCGGATAGAATCCTGTATCCACCCCATGATTTCGGTTAGATAAAGCCGTATAATGACGCATAATATCTAGTTCGGATACTTCCGGCAATTCAGCTTCTTCCACGCGCTGCATACCTTCTGGTAATAGAGTTGATAAATCTACCTCAGGTACATCTAGTTCAGGTAGGTTATAACCTACACGACCCTCTTTCGTAATTTCAAAAATTAGTGGTTGATTATCTTTATGCATGAAGAGCCCCCATTTCTTGCACGAGTGCATCTATTTCTTCTTTCGTACGCTGCTCTGTAACAGCAATTAATACATGGTTTTTAAGATCTGCGTTCACTCGTCCTAGATCAAATCCACCGATCATTCCTTTTTCAAGAAGTACTTTATTTGCATCTGCCACGGAACCATTTACTTTTACAACAATTTCGTTAAAATGCGCACCTTGATACGGCACTTCGAATCCTGCTTTTTCAAAGGATTGTTTTGCATAATGTGTTTTTACAATATTTTGAGTTGCCATTTCTTTAACACCTTTTTTACCAAGTGCTGTCATCGCAACGGAAGCTGCAAGTGCGTTTAATGCCTGATTTGAACAAATATTGGATGTAGCTTTATCGCGGCGGATATGCTGTTCGCGGGCCTGTAAAGTTAGTACATAACCACGACGACCTTCCTCATCTGTTGTTTCACCTACTAAACGACCTGGAACTTTACGCATAAGCTTAGTGCTTACTGCAAAGAACCCACAGTGTGGACCACCAAAAGCTTCGGAAATCCCGAATACTTGCGCATCTCCAACTGTAATATCTGCTCCAAATTTACCGGGGGGTGTTAAGACACCAAGCGCTAACGGATTGGCCGAAACAATGAACAAGGCATTTTGCGCATGGGTTAATTGCTCTACTTTTGCTAAATCCTCTATTTGTCCAAAGAAATTAGGATATTGAACCATTACTCCAGCAGTATCCTCATCTACTAATTCTTCTAATTTTATCAAATCAGTTACTCCATCTTTCATTGGCACTGTAACTACTTCAATATTTTGTCCTTTTGCATACACCTTCACCACATCTATATATTCTGGGTGTGTTGCTTCTGATACGAGTAGCTTTTTGCGACGCGTATGAGCTGCAGCAAGGTTGCCCGCTTCTGCTAGTGCCGTACCACCGTCATACATAGAAGAATTCGCAAGGTCCATTCCTGTTAGTTCACAAATCATCGTTTGAAATTCAAAAATTGCTTGAAGTTCACCTTGAGAGATTTCAGGTTGATACGGAGTATAGGCAGTATAAAACTCTGATCTAGAAATAACATGATCTACAATAATTGGCTTGAAATGATCATAAACACCAGCACCTAAAAAGGAAGCATATTGTTTACTGTCAGCATTTTTTGCAGCAAGCTGGCTCAATTCTTTCAATAGAGCAGATTCTGCTTTTGCAGGTTTAATATTGTACTCACCTTTAAAACGAACTTTTTCAGGAATGTCTGCAAACAATTCATCAATTGCAGAAATGCCAATTACATCTAACATTTCTTTTTGATCTTGCTCAGTCATTGGTAAATAACGATGCTTCATCAATGTACAACCTCTTTCTAAGTCTTATTTTTCTCTTTTATAAAACGGAGTTGCTATTGTAATTGCTTTTAATCGTTTATTTCTTATCTCAATTTCGACCTCTTGCCCAAGTTCAGCAAATGTTGCGTTAATTAAAGCTAAACCAATATTTTTCTTCAATGTAGGTGATTGTGTACCAGATGTTACATGACCAATTTGCTTATTATCTACAAATACTGGATATCCCGTACGAGGAATTCCTTTATCTATCATTTCGATTCCAATACTCTTCCTTTGTACACCGTTCTCTTTTTGTTCAAGCAATATGGATTTACCATTGAAGTCTTGTTCTTTTTTAAGTTTCACAACAAAACCGATATTAGCTTCAAGTGGTGAAATATCTTTTGTCAGTTCTTGACCATACAGTGGTAAACAGGCTTCAAAACGTAAAGTATCACGCGCACCTAAACCACAGGGTAATATACCTTCTTCGGTTCCAGCATCTAAAATACTACTCCATAGGTCTGTTAAATCTTTTGCAGATGCATATAGTTCAAATCCATCTTCGCCTGTATAGCCAGTTCGAGACACAATTACATCTTTACCCGCGACATCGACATTATTTGCAAAACGGAAGAATCCTATTTCGTCTAAATTTTGAGTAGTCAGCTTTTGTAAAATGCCTTGCGCTGACGGACCTTGTAAAGCAAGTAAACCATAATCTTCTGATTTATTTACTAATGTTACATCACCTGAAGCATTTTCCTGCATCCAGTTAAAATCTTTTTCAATATTCCCAGCATTTACAACTAGAAGATAATGATTGTCATCCATTTTGTAAATTAACAAATCGTCGACTATTCCGCCGTCCTTATAACACATAGCTGTGTATTGAGCCTGGCCTTTTACTAATTTGGAGACATCATTCGTCATAATCTTTTGAAGATATTCTTCACTATCTGTGCCCGTTAAGATAATTTCACCCATATGAGAAACATCAAACAATCCCGCTTTCGTTCTCACTGCCTCGTGCTCCGCCTTAATGCTAGAGAATTGTACTGGTAACTCCCAACCTCCAAAGTCAATCGTCTTTCCTCCGTAATTTGCATATACATCAAATAAAGGTGTTCGTTTCAACTGTTCTGCCAAAATAATCTCCTCCTTCACATTTCCATACAAAAAAGGACAGAAAAACCCCTTTGGAAAAACAAGGGTTCTCTGTCCTGGGACCTGAAAGTTTACCAAAAATGGCTTTCCTCTTTGGTGGCTTTACGTAGGATAAACGAAAGCGCTCTCCAGAGTTGCGTCCTATACGAGTTCTTTTGCCTGAGAGATTCATAATTTTCATTACTTGCTCCTTCGGCGACGCAGCTAGTACGTTCTCTCCCCATATAATCATCCGCGATATCTGTATAACTCACTCTTTGTCTATATCCTAACATTCAAGTAATTCAGAAGCAATACTTTTTGATAAAATTAGTAAAACACGAACATTACTAGGATATTATTAAGATTTCATTCGCCTTTAAGCCTATTCACTTGATATCCTGCATACTCTGTAATTTGTCTAAGAGGTCTATGTTCTGTTCGAATTGAAATATGTGCAGCCTTTTTATAGAACCATCTCCTCGTTCTATACAATCTTTCTAATTCTTCCTTTGTACTGTTTTGCACAATCGGTCTATTTTTGTCGTTTTTAATTCTCATCCAAATATCTTCAAAAGTGGCATCTAAATATAATACAAGCCCAGTTCTTCGCATCACTTCAATATTTTTTTCGCTCATGGCAACGCCACCACCTGTCGAAATGATACAAGATTCGTTTCGGAAATTCTCAAGAAAATCTGTCTCTACTTTTCGAAAGTACGCTTCGCCTTCTTGTTCAAAAATCTCAGGGATTGTTCTATTTTGTAATCTAACAATTTCCTTATCCATATCGTAATAAGGCATTTTTAAGAAAAAGCTCAATCTTCTACCGATTGCACTTTTACCACTTCCCATAAATCCTACTAAATATACCTTATACATGATTCACCAACTCACTAAATTCCAATTTTCTCGGCGCCGCAACACCATCAAGTTATTCTTTATTATAGTGAGTGGCTTTTTTTATTACAACTATAAAAATAGCCCTATGAACAACTATTGCGAATTTTGTCGATGGGACAGCTCTATTTTTTCGATGGCTGCACCTGTATAAAACATTTCTAAAGCAGTATACGTCTGATATTTGGATTGATAAGCAGCAGTAATAGACAGCAAGAAGATTGTCACAACCATTAAAAGAATAACTACAGCCGGAAAAAATACTCCTCTTTCATTACCTAGCATATGTGACATAAAAAACATGCTCCTTTTCTACATCATTTAAAAAAACCACTCGCATTCGTAGTGAGTTTCCTATCACTTCAACAAAAAAAGATTCAATATTAACTAACATATGCTCGTGACCGTCCATATTTTTTGTTTTGCGAATAACGTTTTGATAGGATTCCAATTTGTATTTCATTTCATTTTTTTCAATCGTAATTCCTTTCGAATTATCATGAACAGCGATGGAGTCTACTTCGGTTAAATACGAATCTGCATATTGGATGAACAAAGCCCATTCTGTTTCTGTCGTATCTGTCACATTTGCTTCGGCGTTCGTCATCCACCACATAGTGCCAGCCACTACCTGAGCGAATAGCATAAATACTGCTAAATGGAGAATCCCCTCCAGTAAAGTGTATCCTGACTGATCTCGAATTTTCATTTGATAAGGGAAACACATTTATGTTTCTTTTCCTGCATCCCATCATAGTCTATACAAATTGATTCGCTACTAATTTCATATGAATACATTATCTTATTCACTTGCATACCTCCAGTTTTCATATTTTCTATGGTATACATCTTTGAAACTTCATACATAACTAGCGATGAATGATAATCTCTTTTTTTATCTTCTAAATGCACAACCATATAATTTAGAAACGGTAAAATTGTCGTAGTAATGATAAATATGATACTCAAAGATAAAACTGTTTCTGGCCAAGAAAAGCCTTCACTATTTTTCATAATTTATAACACCTCTACCTATATATAGAGTTATTCGCTTCTCCCCTCTTTCTGTTTCAAATAATAAGTTTCCAAAATTGTTAAGATTACCATTTGGATGAAAGGAAATAGTTTTGATCGTACTCTCATCTGCTAATTGCATATTCCTCGGTAATTCTTTTTCAAACAATATGACATTAGCCGATCTTGCTTGGTAACTCCTTCGATTGTTAATAAAATAAATATAGGTATATTTGTTTTCTCCTATAGAGATTGCTTGAATTCTCTGGATATCTAAATGCAGTTGCTTATAAAATCTCTCTTCCTCCATTTCCTCCAGCTTAGATGCTGACAATAAAATGACTGAAGAAGAAACAACCATAACGATTGATAAAACAAGCAACATCTCGATTATTGTGAATCCCTTCTCGTCAGACTTAAACTTATACTGTACGAAGTTAGCCACTAGTCACTTTCCCTGTTGTGGAATTGATCGTAATGTTGTCCCCATTAGGACATTTTGTGTTTTTGTCTGGTAAATAATCTCCTTCTTCAAGTTCCACTAGTGTAGGTATTTTCTTATGATCCATTTTATAAGCCGCAATTTGGCCCTCCAACATTTTGACAAAGGCTTGACAACTTTTTTCATCGATACTTGCAGAATGCTTTGTTACATTTGGAATAGAAATAAGGATTAATACAGAAATAATCAGCAAAACTATCATCATTTCAACTAAAGTGAAGCCTCTGTTATTTTTCAGTAATTTTCTCATAATATCTCCTTTATACAATATTAATCATGTTATAAATAGGCAATAATATAGCCAAGTAAGCACCAATGATGAATATCGCTAATATTAAAAATAACGTTGGTTGAACTATACTTATATAGCGAGATAGCTTACTTTCTATTTCTTGACTAAGAAACTCACTATAGAGAGATAGTTCTCTTCCTAAATAACCACTATTTTCACCATGTACAACAAAATAAAATAATTCGGTTGTGAATGAATCTAAAAGGAACACGGCCTGTGAGAATGATTCACCATGTACTACCTTGTCTTTCATCTGTTCCCCGATATAGCGAAGAACTTGATGCTCCTTTTGGTAGTTAAGTGCTTCAAATGATTGTTGTAACGACATGCCACTCTCCAATAGTCCACCCATTTCTCTTGCAAATACTCTTGTAAGAAGCAATCGATACCAACTTTTCACAATTGGTAATTTCAAATAAATTTGGAGTTGCTTCTCTAATGAAAGTCTTTGTATGGCAAGATAGGATAAAATAATCAAACTGAATCCAATTATTGCTGCGAAGATAAATATATTTGGCATTTGTAGAAGATAACCTGTCCAAGCTAAAGAATTATCCGAAGACTCATTTCCCCTTGAACCAATCAACGATTCCATATTAGGCATGAAGTAAATTCTAAACATCGTAAACAATAAAAATAGGATTGAAAACAAAAAGATAGGATACATCAATAAGTTATTTAGACGTTTCTTGGCACCTTCAAAAAAGGCAGTATTTATGCTTAATACAGTAATCGTCTGTTGTAATTGACCATGTACAGAAGCGAGGTTCAATGGCAACAATAATCTATTTGGAAAACCTAATAATTTAAATACATCGACCACATTTAATCCATTTCGTTGTACATCCGTAATTCTTTTACTAACAGTATGTGAGTCTTTCACATGAAAGGGCAACAACATAGTAATGGATTCATGAAAGGTATAACCTTCCTTTAAGAGATCACTTAATCTACTCAAAAAAGAGGAATGCATTTTTGGAGGAATTGTTTGTTGCTTCCTTTCCAAATAAGCTTTAACCTTTTTCAATAACACCTTCTCTAACCCCTCTCTCTATTTGGTAGGATAAAGAAAATTGATAGGGAATATGATAAGTTTTACCAATATACATAGATTGAAATGCTTCCTCTAACAAATCATCAGATAGAATCTCAAAAACTGCGGATAATTCAGATTCACTGCTTTTTGATGCAATAACTAATCTTTGCGTAACAATACCGGTAATTGTTTGCTTTAGCTCTTCTGAGGTTACCCCTAGATCGATAAGACGATAAAGAGATCCCACACCGTCCTTTGCATGAATAGTTGAAACGACAAGATGGCCTGTGAGCGCTGCTTGAATTGCTGCTTTAGCTGTGGACTCGTCTCTAATTTCTCCTATCATAATAACGTCTGGTGAGTGGCGTAATATAGCCTTTAGACCAGTCGAATAAGTCACTCCAGACCGTTCATTCACTTGAATTTGAAGTAAATGGGACTGGCTATTCTCGACTGGGTCTTCTAACGAAATGACATGTCGATTTAAATTTTCTGAACAATATTTGGTGAGTGAATACATAGTGGTGGATTTTCCAGAGCCTGTAGGACCTACAAATAAGATCAAACCTTGACGATTATTGGCAAGTTCTACAATTTTTTCTGTTGCATCTCTAAACAGAGAGAGGGAATGAATAATTTTAGCGTTGTCATGTTGTTGGAGACGAATTACCATACTTTCCTTGCTAAAAATGGAGGGAAGTGTAGACACACGAAATGAGAATTTATGAGAGTTAAATACTTGTTGAAAGGAACCGCTTTGTGGTTTTCTTTTTTCGCTGATATCAAGAGAGGAGAGAAACTTGAAGAATGAGATGATGCGTTCTCCAATGTTCAATGGTAGCTTACCCGCTTCAAACATTTGAGAATTCTTTTTAAAAAAATAAGTATAACTATCTTCGTTAGGAATCATGTGTAAATCGGAAGCACCGAATTTATGAGCTTTTCTAAGTAGTCGAAAGCATTTTTCTTCAATAACATTTTCTACTTGTTGCATAATTTTCCTTTCCCCAGATACAAGTTGTGACCGCAAAACAGCTTGTACCGATTATTATACTGGCTTACATCTAAAATTGGAAGTAGTTTTTTAAATTTTCTGTTATATTATAATTATTTTATTATTCTTATGTGATTGATTATAATAATAACTAATAGAAGAAAGAAGGTAATTGTGTGCCAAATACTTTACAGCTAACTAATGCTTTAGCGGACGAAACTAGGTATTCAATTTATTTGTATATTGTTAAGCAAGTACAATCAGTAAATGTGCAGCAAATTGCAGATCGATTCGGCATACACCCTAATGTTGCAAGATTACATTTAACCAAGCTAAATGAAACTAAATTAATTACCTCGGAGTTACTGTACAACAAAAAAGGCGGTAGACCAGCGCGTGTATATACCGTTGCAGATCAACCTATTCAGTTAAGTTTTCCAAAACAAGAAAATCATTTGTTACTAGGCTGGTTATTAGAGTTAGTGGAAACAATGGGTACAGAAGCGCTCGAAAAAGCAAAAAATATTAGTTATACTTCGGGATACGATTCTATGCAACAGGCCAAAATAAACGATCAAAGCTTCGACCAAAAAATAGAATTACTATCTGCTGCTGCTCTCGCTGTAGGATATATCCCAAATATCGAAAAAAAAGACGATAAACAAATTATTACATTCTCTATTTTTAATTGTCCTTTTAAAGGTCAACTAACTAATCATCCCCATATTATTTGCAGTATTCACGAATCATTTTTAAAAGGCCAGTTTGATGCTTTGTTCCCAAATAACGAATTTATTCAGCTTGAAAGTAAACAAAAACAATGTAGCAATTGCGTATATCAAATAGAAGTCCTATAATGAAAGCATAGATAATACATATTTGTGACAATAGAGAGTATAATGTGTAAAGAAAACTAATAATCAGTTTACATGTACGATCACTTTCATTTATAATAAATATGAGAATTATTTGTATGGTTGTAAAAGGAGGGACTACAAATGGGCAATATGTATAAAGTAATGGCTTTCTGGACAGGGATTTTTGCAGTTATGTTTTATTTAGGTGATATGACAGAAGCTTCTTTACTATTTTTAGCAAATACGGGATTATTCCTTCTTTTAGGGTTTTTAAACCTTTCGGAACGTATGTATATGTACATCTTCGGAGCTTACTTAATGTTCTTCTTCGCAGGTTTTACATATTACACGACATTCATGCACGTACCAGGTGCGGGACATTAATAATTGTTCACCAAAAAGCAGCTCACTTCAATGAGCTGCTTTTTGTGTATTTTCTCCAACTAAAAGGGTAAAACTATGTGAACCTTTTAAAAACCATTTAAGAACGGATTCGATTCCATTTCTGCTTCAATAGTAGTGGATGAACCGTGTCCTGGATAAACTAGAGTGGTTTCAGGTAATGTAAGCAGTTTTGTATGAATAGCCTTCAAAAGTTCGGATTCATTACCCCCTGGAAGGTCTGTCCGACCGATACTATTTTGAAAAAGCGTATCCCCCACAATCGCAAAGTCATCGTCTTTAAAATAATACGTTAAACTACCTGGCGAATGCCCGGGAGTATGTATTAACTTCATCTGAAAATCACCAATTTTTAACTCTGACTCCTTATTCAACAATACATCTGCCTCTTTGCAAATAATAGATGGGATTTCTGCATATTTGGCTGAACCATTTTTAATCGGATCCACTAACCACTTTTTCTCAGAAGTATGGATATACACTGGGATGTTAAAACTGTCTCTCACTTGGTCGACGGCTCCAATATGATCAAAATGTGCATGGGTTAATATAATCGCCAACGGGTTCATCTTTAATCGATGAAGCTCACTAATTAACTTGTCTCCTTCTCCCCCCGGATCAAAAATTAAGCATTGTTTCGTAGCATTTGAAACAATATAACAATTTGTTTGAATATAACCTAACGGATAAGTTCGAACGTTTAACATAAAATCACCTCTTTCTAATCTTATACGATAATTCACCACTTTTCTACTCGACAAAACTTCAAATTAGAATTACAATAGAAGAGAAATATGCAAATGCGACATTCATTTTCTGATGTCGAAAGGAGTGTCTTTTATGAACTTATTAATGGTTATTTTTGGACTAGTTACATTTTTAGCTGTAGTTGGTACTTATCAAGCTTTTAAAGAAAAGAATGTTTTAGGTGTTCTATTTAACTTTGGTACATTGGCTGTATTTGGCTTCTTTACTGTCATGACAATTGTGCAACAAGGTTTCCCACCAAGCTTACACTAAAACGTAATTAAAAAAGCTGCTGTACATTTTTTATATGTACAGCAGCTTTTTTCTATTCATTTAAATAAATCCACTTCTCAACTTTTAGCGGCTCTATTTGAATCCAATTATCTTTTGTATAACCACCCAAACAAATATTAGCATTGGGTGAGCACGTAATAGATTGTTCCTCTACTTCACCTAATATGTTTTGACCCCCTAAAGAAATCTTCGATAGTATACTTTTTTGACTTGGATCATCCTGATTACGAGATTCTTTAGCGTTTAATAACAGTAATTCTTGTGGAGAAACGATTGAAAAAGAAGGAATAACCCACTCAGAGTAATTAGAGACTGCTGGCGTTGCCCATTTAAATTCTCTTTTACCATTATTCTCTTCCAAACGATATTCAAATTGTTTGTTCTCTTCGTTTATTTGAACATATAGCAGAGCTTCCCCTATGTTCGTCACATCCAATATCTTTTCTTCACCAGTACTTTTCAGAGTCCCATCTATGTTCGAGTAAAGGAAAAGTTCACTTCCATCTAAGGCAGAATCCGACCATCTAAATACCATTAAATTCTCTTCATCATACCATTTCACAAACGGATTTTCTATTTCGATCGATGTTAAATCTTGAGTAGCGCCGTCATATACAAATGTATTATAAGTCCAGTCCTCATAAAATGTAGAGAACACAACTAAATTCGGATTAGTGGGATGCCAATCCATATAAATTTCTGCCGATTCAAACGAAAGGCTCTGAATAATATAACCATTTTTATGTAAAAATTGAATTTCTGCAGAGGATGAATCTTTAGAAGTATGTAATAAAATCATTTCTTTTGAAGGATGAATGGTAGCTTGAATAATAGGAGTAGTTGTAGAATAAATCGTTCTCCAACTAGCCGTTGATACAGTATAAGTTCTAATCATCCATTGTCCTTTTTCAACAATAACAAAAACTATTTCATCATTGGACATCCACCCTACCACACTATGGAAGGCATTATTATCCAACAATATGGAAGGTTTAACTGGATTAGCTAATTTCCCTACTTCAGCACTATCTGCTCGTATTTCACTATCAACATCTTGTCTTACTGTATCATTGCCAGATTCCTTCTCGCTACAACCTTGCAGGAATCCTATACAAAGTAATAACATCAAAGTTTTTTTCAACCTACTCCCCCCTTCACAACGTATTAGACGAATTTAAATTCATTTTGTTTCAAAGAAAAAGCACAGACAAAAAATATGTCTGTGCTTTAGCTTATTTGTCTTCTTTTATTGCTTCATCTAACAACAAGTTTCCTGTTTTCAAATCATAAAAGCGTAATAGATCACCATTAATAATTTGATCGGAATAGCCAAGTTCTTGCGTTGCTCTATCTATATATGGCTGACAGCTATCTATTTCAATCTGTAGCCCTGTCGCATTATCATAGCAAGCATTACCAGCATAAACAAACTTATCTGTTACAAATCCACCATCACGGAACACAACAAATTCTTCATGTTCTTCAGAGAACATATCTGCACCAAGTTGCATATCTTTTGAAGTTTCTACACCTAAAGCATGTAATATCGTAGGTCGTAAATCAATTTGACCAGACGTTTCGGTCATTTCTTTACCCTCGCCACTATTTGGAATGTGAACGAATAGTGGAACACGTTGAAGTTTCGCTGATTCGTATGGTGTAATTTCTTTTTCTAAATATTGCTCCATTGCTTTGTTATGATTTTCAGAAATACCATAATGATCCCCATACATAACAATAATAGAATTATCATATAAACCTTTTTCTTTTAGATCTTCAAAGAACACTTTCAAAGCTTCGTCCATATAACGAACCGATTGGAAATATCTATTAAGTGTATTTGAGTTGGAATCATATTCAGGTATCAACTTATCCTCTTCATCCAGTGTAAATGGATGATGATTTGTTAAGGTGATTAAACGAGAATAAAACGGCTGAGGCATATCTGCCATCAAATCAACTGATTGTTCTACGAAAGGTATATCCTTCATACCCCAGTTAACTGCATCCTCTTCATTCACAACATAACTTTGTTCATCATAATACTTTTGGATATCCAATGCTCTGTACATTATATCGCGATTCCAGAAACTTTTGTTATTAGGATGTAATACATTTGTATAATATCCTTCTTCGCCTAAGCTTTCCGCCATCGAATGGAATGTATTCCCACTATGAGTAAAGAATACCGCTCCTCCACCAAGTGGATATAGTGAATTTTCTAGTAAGAACTCAGAGTCAGACGTTTTCCCTAAGCCCGTTTGATGATAAAAGTTAGAGAAATAATATGTGTCTTTATCCTGCGTTAATGAATTTAAGAACGGTGTTACTTCATGACCATTCATATCATTATTAATAACGAAAGATTGTAAGGACTCCATCGAAACAACGATTAAATTACGATCTTTAGCTACTCCGTACATTTTTTCATTTGCATCTACTTGGTTAGAACGAACATAGTTATTTACTTCTACTAATTCACTACCATCAGCGAGCGCTCTTTGCGCATGTGATTTAGATTGGATATAAATATCATATAAATGATAATTATATGGACCAATATTCTTTACAAGCATTTCACGATCAAAACTTCTTGTTAATAGTTGTGGTCGTTCAATTTCAGATAAACCTAAGTTTAAAAATAAAATTGCTGCAGTTATAACAAAATATGCTCTTCTAACAGCTGGTTTAACTAGCTTAACCTCTGCTCCGATTTTCAACCACTTCAATGCAATAATGATGATTGCAACATCTGTGAAATAGAAGATATCAGTCAAAAAGATACTTTCAGCTGCAGATGAACCTAAGTCACCAAAATTACTTGTTTGAAATAGTACTGGTATTGTAATGAAGTCCGTGAAAAAACGGTAAAACACCGCATTGGCATATACAATAGCAGAAAGTATTATGCTTGTAATTACTATATATCTATTTCTAGCTTTAGGACTCTTAAAGAACAATGAAATTCCATAGATAAATAGTAAAAAACTAAGCGGGTTTAAAAAGAGTATCACTTGTTGCATCGTATTTTCAATATCCATGTCAAAGCTGGTGTGGTAAACAATATATGTTTTTATCCAAGTTGCCACAATAGCAAGAATTAGAATAGAATGTGTTGGCCAATTTTTTTTCATCATGCCTACACCCTCCCCTTTTTCAATCTATATTTTATAATTATTTCAAAGTAACAGAACTTATCTTAATCCTTTCTTAACAATAAATCAATAAAAAAGAACAATGATTATGATAGAATTGTACAAGTCTTTTATACCATACCCTATATAAGACGGATTCAACCCGTAAAAAGTTTCACTTATTTATAAAAACATAAAACATCAGAGCTTAATCGCCTCTGATGTCCTTTAAATCTTGCTCCTACTTTGCTCTTGTTTCAATAATAATATAGCTATTTGAAAGTCTTTCGACTCAATCATTTGCATTTTATATAGCTCTCTTATTTCATCTTCCATCATTTCTAAATCGGCTAAACGATCTTTCGTGTAGACATATATTCCAAATCGTTTTAAAAGTTGCATAACGTCGTATACTGAATTCATACTATTTCATCCTTCTCACGAATCTGTTTGCATTGAAAAATATTCGTTGGTGTAATTATCTTATTAACGGGTAGATCAAATACATCGTATTCAACATCATTAACAACTTGTATATCAAATGCCAATGATAAAGTATCTCCCTTAAATTTCGTTAAGAAACGATCATAATAGCCTCCACCATATCCAATGCGGTAGCCTTGTTGACTATAAACTATTCCAGGTACGACGAGTAAATCGATGTTTTGGGAAGCAACTGCTTTGGTTTTCAGCGGATTTGGTTCAAGTAAATGCATATAAACTCGTTCTAATTGGTCAAAACTTTGTATTTCATAAAATATCATGGATCTATCTATGGGTGTACATTTAGGTACTACTACTTTTTTTCCTATACTCCATAACTCTTTTATTATACTCCATGTATCCACTTCAGGGAAGCTAGATATTGTTAATCCGATTGTAGTATTATCTGAATCTGCTATTTGTTGTAAAAACTTTTCTTCAATTTGTTTGGACTGATTATTATATGCTACTTGATCCAAAGAGGTTAATTTTTTTTTCATCGCATTTCTCATAATTTTCTTAGTCATCGATATTCCTCCAAGAAATAGAAAAAAACCAAAACCATAATCGGTTTTGGTTTAGGTTATTATTTAGTTTCTCTATGAGTAGTCATTTTTTTATCACGAGAGCAATATTTTTTAAGTTCAAGACGTTCTGGATTGTTACGCTTGTTTTTCTTAGAAATATAGTTGCGCTCTCCGCAATCTGTACAAGCTAGTGTAATATTAACGCGCATGGTTGTCCCTCCCACTCTTTGTCAGGATTAAATATAAAACTTGAGCATGATTTATACGACTAACCAATTATAGCATACATCAAAATAAAATCTACTATTAATGCAAGAATTTATTCAAAGTTTTTTCGAATATGTTAGTATAAGTGTAGAAATATAACAATAAGAGGTGAGTATTATGGACTTTTCCATCATTATAATGATTATAGGTATTGTACTAATCGCAGTTTCTTTTTTCTTCAAGGATCCCTCCAAAAAAGTGGAGTCGGAGTTAGAGGAATTATCATTCACAGTTTATCAGGAAACAAGTACTATTAAACGTAGACTTAAAGTAATAGAAGAAGAATTACTGATCGAATCTACAAAAGTCTCTACACCAATGAAAAAACAAACTAAGCCGGCTATCCATGATATTATAAAAAACCAAGTCTTAGAGCTACATAAACAAGGTTTTTCGTTAAATGAAATTAGCGTGCGCTCTTCATTAACCATTGATGAAGTTAAATATGTAATTGGTGGTGGTAAGTAATGAATAAAACCATTCGAAATATAGGAATTGGATTATTTCTTGCTGGTGCTGCATTTCAAATAGAAGAACTTGTCGAAAAAGAGAGTATTAGTTCCACTGCTACAACTACAGACGAAGCTTATAAGCAGGCACAACAGGAACTTACTGAAGTAAAAAAACAGTTAGCAGAGCTACAGCTTGATTTAAATGCGGCACAACAAGTTCAAACAGTTGCTCCCAAGGAAACTGCTGAAACTGAAACAACAGAGGAACAAGCTCCTACAGCTGCATCGATGACTCTTTCTATCGAAGTAGGAATGACATCTTCTGAAATTAGTGAAAAACTAGCAGATGCTGGCATCATTTTAAATAAAGTCGATATGGATAATTATTTGTCTGATCAAGGATTAGCAGGACGCGTCCAAGTTGGAAACTACGAGCTTAATTCCTCCATGTCTTTAAAACAAATTGCTGAAACTATTACACGCTAAAAGGTCAAAACGTGTTTTTATTGTTTTCCAAGGACTTTGGACAGAAGTATTGTTATACGATTACCGAGAAATTTTTAGGGATGCTGGTTTTTTGTGATGGATGTCACAACAAAGCAGCCCTTTTTTTTCGGTAATCTTATGGCGTTTGCCTGGCCGTCGTCCTCCTATAACCCTTAGTAATAGGTTAGGGCATTTTGGGTAACTAGAGAAATGATACTAGGAGGCTGAAGCAAAGCCTCCGGAGGCCAACAGGATGTTGGTTACAAAGGTGTTCCCACAGGCCGTGGTGCTCTTAACCTTTGTTCTCCACCTGAAACGGAAATCAGTAATATCTATTTTATAGATCTTTTTTTAATACCTGGATATCTGAGTCAAATGCTCAAAATTTAATTTATACGTTAAATCATTAAAAAAACGGTAGACACCATTTAGGTATCTACCGTTTTTTAACAATCACTTATTTAATTATTTAACTCGTAATGTTTCCCTTTTAATAAATATAAAAGGCGTTCTGCAATATTAGTTGCATGGTCTGCTGACCGTTCTAAATAACGACATACAAATGATAATTGAGTAACTTGGCTTAGTTGAGCAGGATTATTAACTCCTGTGTTGAGCAAGGTTCTAATAATATGCCCATACATTTCATCTACCTCATCATCTAGTTTGGCTATAGTTTTAGCTTCTTCCATGTTCTCGTTTGTAAAGGCATCCAGAACTTGTTTAAGCATTTTAATCGTTTTATTGCGCATTTCATCAAGCAAAACAATCGGCTCAATATGCTCGTCTTTTCCTATACGAATTGTTTCCTTCGCAATATTACATGCATAATCACCAATTCGCTCCATATCAGCTGCAATTTTGACAAGTACCATTAGTCTTCGTAAATCAGTAGCTACCGGTTGTTGTTTTGCTATTAATAAAATTACTCGATCATTTATTTCTTCTTCCATACGGTTAATATGCTCATCATTTTCGAGTATAGCTAGAGCACCTTCAATATTTTTCTGAAAAAGAAAATTCATTGAGCTGTCTAAATTATCAATAGCTGCATTACTTAAATCTAGTAACAAAGATTGAACAAAGTTTAAATCTGCATCAAACTTCTCTCTTCCAACCATTTTAAATTACCCCTTTCATCATCCAAAACGCCCAGATATATAATCTTCTGTACGGTTATCTTCAGGCGTTGAAAAAATAACATCTGTCTTATCGAATTCAACCACTTCCCCATTTAAGAAAAATGCTGTTTTATCCGATATACGTGCTGCTTGTTGCATATTATGCGTCACTATAATGATGGAATAGTCTTGCTTCAATTCTTGTATGAGTTCTTCTACTTTAAGTGTAGAAATTGGATCTAGTGCAGATGTTGGTTCATCCATTAGTATAACATCTGGCTCTATTGCAAGACATCTAGCGATACATATGCGTTGCTGCTGACCACCTGATAGGCTATAGGCATTTGTAGTTAATCGGTCTTTAACTTCCTCCCATATGGCAGCACCGCGTAAACTTTTCTCTACAATTTCATCCAAAACCTTTTTGTTTTTTATACCATGAATTCTTGGTCCATACGCAATGTTGTCATAAATGGACTTAGGAAAAGGATTAGGCTTTTGAAATACCATTCCTACTTTTGTACGTAACTCTTCAACTCCATAATTTGCATCAAAGATATTTCGTTCACGATATAGGATTGCTCCGGATGTTTTAACCGTTGGCACTAATTCTACCATACGATTCAACGTTTTAATATATGTTGACTTACCACAACCCGATGGCCCTATTATAGCAGTAACTTCATTTTCCTTAATTTGTAAATCTATATTTTTTAGCGCGTGATGATTCCCGTACCATAAGTTTAACTTTTGCGTATCGTAAACAATGCTAGAAGCTACCATTTGTTTTGCGGTCCCTTTTTCCAACGTTTGTACCATCATTTAGTTCCTCCTAATATTCATCGTATTTAATAGCGTTTTTGGAATTTATTTCGAATAAATATAGCAACCGAGTTCATCAGAAGCAAGAATATCATAAGTACGAGAATACCTGCAGATGAAACGTATTGGAAAGCCTCTTGCGGCCTTTTTGCCCAATCATAAATTTGCATTGGCAAAGCTGTAAATTGGCTAAGTAAATTATCGGGTAGAAAGTGAACAATTACTGGGATACCAATTACTACCAAAGGAGCTGTTTCTCCAACAGCACGTGAAAGCGCTAAAATTGCCCCAGTTATTATTCCCGGTATAGCTGAAGGCAATACAATATTAATGATTGTTTGCCATTTTGTAGCTCCCATACCATAGGAAGCTTCACGCACATCTTGTGGAACTGCTCGAATTGCTTCTTGCGACCCCACAATTATTACTGGCAGTATTAATAAGCTCATTGTAAAGCCGGCAGCTAATACACTATTTCCCAGTGCTAATGCTCGAACAAAAATTGTTAACCCTAGTAAACCGAATACAACAGAAGGAACTCCTGCTAGATTTGAGATATTCATTCGTATAAAATTATTCAACTTATTTTTTGTAGCGTATTCTTCCAGATAAATAGCTGTCCCAACTCCCAAAATAATAGATACTGGAGCAACTACACACATTAACCATATTGAGCCAACTAGCGCTGCTTTAATACCCGCTTTTTCGGGTACACGAGATCCAAAGTTTTGGAAGAATTCAGGAGTTAAATAACCTACCCCTTGGGAGATGATGCGGTAGAAGAGTACTCCCAAAACTAATAATGCAAATAACGTTGCTGCTAAAAAGATAGCTTTGAATATACCATTTACTATTAATCGTTTATTCATTTTCTTTACTACTGCTTCATGATTCACATATCTCATATTAATATTCCTCCCGATACTTTTTGGAAATAACGTGAGCAAGATAGTTCATTAACAAAGTAAAGAGGAATAGCGTAAATCCAACTGCATAGATAGAATAATAAATAGTTGTACCGTAACCTGCGTCACCTGAAGAAACTTGGACAATATACGCTGTCATTGTTTGAATTGATTCTGTAATATTTAAATCAAATTTTGGTGTAGAGCCACCAGCTAAAGAAACAATCATTGTTTCACCTATTGCCCTTGAAACTGCTAAAACTACCGAAGCTGTTATTCCTGAAAGTGCAGCTGGTAGAACTACCTTTAATGCTACTTCTAATTTAGTAGAACCCATGGCTAATGCGCCTTCTCGTATCGAATTCGGTACAGAGGACATTGCATCTTCTGATAAGGATGCGATCATTGGTAAAATCATAACCCCTACAACTATACCGGGGCTTAGCGCATTAAAGATTTTTAAATCCGGTATAAATTGTTGAAGTAAAGGTGTAACAAATGTTAAAGCAAAGAATCCATATACAATAGTTGGAACTCCTGCTAACACTTCTAAAACAGGTTTAATAATTCTTCTACTTTTATCAGTTGCATACTCACTCAAAAATATTGCTGAAGCAATACCAAAGGGTACAGCAACTACAACCGCAATAGCAGTAACTTTTAAAGTTCCCACTATCAGTGGTAGTATTCCAAATAATTGTTCAGTATTTGCAAATGGATACCATTCGGTACCAAATAAGAAGTCAGGTATTTTTACTTCTTTAAAAAATATGACCGTTTCAACAATTAGTGTTCCAACAATACCAAATGTCGTTAGTACAGATACAGAAGCGATCAATAAAAGGATGATTGGAATCATCTTTTCTATTATTTTTCTCTGCTTTTTACCACTTGAATTTTGAATAAGCTCTTGTACTGAAAGCTTGTCAGCGCTATGCTTTTGACCCACTGTGAATCCCCCTTTTACCAAAACGCAAGAAATGAGTAGCAGAAGCTACCCATTCCACACCTTTTCCGTTTACCAATTTCCCCGGTATAACAGGCTGTAATAGCACATGCTTCAACCCTTATTAGTAAAGTACATCTCTCACAAATTGAAGTTACAATTTTTACTCGCTTATTTTAAAGCTTCTAGAGTAGATAGACCCTTTTCGTATTCAGTATCTGGAAGACGAACATAGCCAACCGCTTCAGCCATATCTCCAGCATTTTCAAGAGAATATTCCATAAAATCATATAACGCAGCATTTTCTGCTAATGCTTTGTTACTTACATACGTAAATAATGGGCGAGATAATGGAGAATATTCTCCAGATTCAATTGTTTCGTTATTTGGCTCAACACCCTCAATTTTCACTGCTTTTAATGTATCTTGGTTTGCTAAGTAGTAAGCGTAACCGAAGAAGCCGATTGCATTTTTATCCGCTTGTACACCTTGTACTAGAACATTATCATCTTCTGAAAGTGTTGCTGCTTTTACAAGGTCAGCTTCATCCAAAATTACTTCATCAAAATAGTCATATGTTCCTGAATCTGTTCCAGGGGAGTAGAAAATAATTTCTTCATCTGGCCATTCAGCATTAATATCCGACCACTTTTTTGTTGTTCCATCTTCAATCCACATTTTCTTTAAATCTTCCACTGTTACATCTTCAACCCAATCATTATCTTTACTTACAACAACTGTTAAACCGTCGTTTGCAAGTTTAAATTCTGTATAATCAATTCCTGCTGCTTCTAATTCTGCTTTCTCTTCATCTTTAATCGGACGAGATGCATTAGAGAAATCTGTTGTGCCTGCGATGAATTTTTCAAAACCTCCACCAGTTCCCGATACACCCACAGTTACTTTAACTTTTTCTTGTACTGCTGCGTATTCTTCAACAAGTGCTTCCATTATTGGTGCTACAGTACTTGAACCATCACCGGATACTTGTCCTTCTAGAGTTGCTTCATCTTGAGTATCACCTGTTGCTGCTGCTTCTTCTGTACCAGTTTCATTTTCAACTTCATCTGCAGTTGAATCATCTCCACAAGCTCCTAGTGCCAGTGCCGAACCAACCATTGTTGTCATCATTAAATACTTCCAGCTTTTCATCAGGTAAATCCCCCTATGTGTTGTTTTGTTTTCTTTTACTTACAAGATTTACTTTATAGGTTCTATATTTAGACCGTATGAATGGAGTGTAAAGCTTTTGTAAATAGGGGTGAGAGTAAATTTGAGAGTTCAAAGCAAATGCTTAAGGTAAAAAACTTTTATATAGAAGAAAAAAAGATGCTAGACATAAAAAAGCGCCAGAAGATAAATTTCCACCTTCTAGCGCCTAACTTTGTTGGGTTAAAAGTTATTTTTTCTAACAATCACAAATCTTTTATGCTATAAAAAAACCGAGCAAACAGATGCCCGGTTTTAAATAACAGTAATGTAGATATGCCATTGATTTCCCACTTCAAGAAGAACGCTTTGCTTTTATATACTTTCTTATTCTTATTAAAAAAAGGAAGTGATCTCGTCACTTCCTTTTTTTGTTAAGTAAATTATATTAATCGTTTTCTTCTTCATCAATTTTAGCATTTGTAAATGCGGGTTTTATAAGAGAAGTAGAAGTTGAATCGATTTCGGTTGTCTCTTTATTTTTTTTCTTAATTTCAAAATATTTATCCACAAGCTCTTTTGCTATTGCTGTAGAAAAATTGGTTTTGTATGATGATTCTAAGGAAGCATCTGGGATAACAAGTGCGTATGCAATTTCAGGATTATCATATGGTGCGAAACCAACATGCGTTAAATTTACAGTATTAAATGAATGCCCTGCATCTCGATCATACTCGCTAGCTTGAGCAGTTCCTGTTTTTCCTCCACCTGTAAATGGAGCATTTGCAAATGCGCCTCTAGCTGTACCTTTATCACCAAAATACACACGTTGCATACCTTTACGAACTTGTTCAATTTCTGCACGTGAGTTATCTACAGTATTTAAAATGGTTGGAGTCATTTCTTTTACTACTGACCCTAATTGAACACCATCTTCAGAAGGTTCTCTAATCTCTTTGACTACATGAGGTTGAATTCTGTTTCCTCCGTTTGCTATGGTAGAAACAAATTGCGCAAGCTGCAATGTAGTGTACGTATCATACTGACCAATACTCAGATCAAGTAGCTTACCATCTGCAAATCCACCTGTCTCCCCGTTTACCTCTCCAGGCAGATCAATACCAGTTAATGAACCAAGTCCAAGCTGAGCATAACCACTTCTCATTTTAAGAAAGGCTTCCGTTCCAAAATTGATAGACTGATTAGGCACATAGTTTTTACCAGCTACTCCAAATGCAGTTTTAAACATAAACACATTGGAAGAACGTTCCAACGCTTGTAAATCACTCACTCGAATGCTACCAGATCTATTAAATACGGAACTCTTAGGTGCTGAACCTTTAATCCGGATAGGTTCATCAACTAACGTGGCATTGATGGAATATATACCCTCGCGATAACCTGTAAGTACAGTAGCAGGCTTTACAGTAGATCCCATTTCATATGCATTAGTAAATGCACCAAATGCGTAGTCTTGAATTTCTTTTGCTCCCGTTTTTTCGTTACTCCCGACTTGTTTTCCAACAAGGGAAAGCACCTCACCCGTGTAAGGATCCATCATTATAAAATAAGCATGCTTTAAATACTTACCACCATAGCTATTGCTATATTTAAGTAGTTCTTTTGCAAGAATTTCTTCATGTGCTAATTGAACTTCACTATCCATTGTTAACACTAAATCTTTGCCTGGCTCTCCTTCAAAAACAGTTTGAATATCAATTACTCTTCCTTTTCCATCCGTAATATTTTTTACAACACTTTTTTGACCTTGAAGAACTTCTTCATACTGTTGTTCAATATAACTTGTACCAACCCGATCATTTCGAGAATAATCACGAGCTAGAAAATAATCTAAGCGGTCTTTTGGAATACCTATTTTCGGTAGTGTTGTGGTGCCTAGGATAGCCAGTGATGAATTTTTCACTCGGCGCCAATCTGTCGTGGTGTTTACTCCTTCTAAGTCTCCAAGTCTTTCAGAAACCCGCGCAAATTCTTCCACTGAAACTTCTTCCTTAACGTCATCTCCTTTAATAATTTGAGGAGATAATGCATAACCAGAAGCCATCACTCGATAAATAGCAATGATTTCTAATTGTTCGGGGGTAAATGAATTCAGTTGTTCTTCCGTAATTCTGCTTCTAGTTAAACGATTGATTTCTTTACTTTTCTCTTTTTTGTCTAAGTCTTCATTTGCTTCTATTTTTTTTCTCTCTTTATCACTCACTAACTCGAGAGCTTCCTCTGGATTTTCTTTTAACCAGAAGTCCTGCAAATCACTCTTTGTAATTCCTGCTGGTATTTTTTCTATTAATAGACTTAGTTCTTCTGCAATTTCATACATATCTTCGGATTTTGTTGTTTGCATTTTGGTATATGTAATAGCTCGCTGTGGAAGATTATCAACCATTATACGTCCTTCACTATCGAAAATACGACCACGGGGAACACTAGTGTTTACTGGTACTTCCTCGGTACGGGCTAATTCTCGGGTGTAATCTTCACCTTTAACAATTTGGAGATAGCCTAATCGGAGTATTAGCATAGTAAAGAGGATAAATATCGAGAAAAATAGTATGTTCATACGAAATGTAATATTTGCTCGTTGTTTAGCCTTCATATTTTGTGCACGTTTATTTGGAATTTTTCGCATGAGTTCACCTTCTTTATTAAATAATTTACATATGAACAGTGTAACATAAAAAGCACACACTTTTAGACGAAAAAGTGTGTGCAAAGTTTCAATTATTATAGATGTTACGTTACTTTAGCAAAATTCTTATTTTGCAGCAGTGAAACGTTTAGATACTTCATCCCAGTTTACTACATTCCAGAAAGAACCGATGTAGTCTGGACGACGGTTTTGATAGTTTAAGTAGTAAGCATGTTCCCAAACATCTAAACCTAATAATGGAGTTTTACCTTCCATAATCGGTGAATCTTGGTTTGCTGTAGAAGAAACTTCTAATTCTCCGTTAGCTACTGATAACCAAGCCCAACCTGAACCAAAACGTGTTGTAGCAGCTTTAGCGAATTCTTCTTTGAATGCGTCGAAGCTACCGAATTTAGCGTCGATTGCTGAAGCTAATTCTCCTGTTGGATTTCCGCCACCGTTTGGAGATAAGATTTGCCAGAATAATGAGTGGTTAGCATGTCCGCCACCATTGTTGCGAACTGCAGTACGGATTGCTTCTGGAACAGCGTCTAAATTAGCGATTAACTCTTCCACTGATTTGCCTTGTAGATCCGAATGATCTGCAAGTGCGTTATTTACGTTAGTCACGTAAGTATTGTGGTGTTTAGTGTGATGAATATTCATCGTTTCTTTGTCGATATGTGGTTCTAGTGCATCATATGCGTAAGGTAATTCTGGTAATTCATATGCCATTATTGTTTCCTCCTAAAGAATATTTTAGAAAATTCTTTCCATGTATTAGCGTATCAAACTATGAACAATCGTTCAATTAAAATCGACTAAAATAATTATAATCATACTTTTGACTGAAATTACACAAAGAATATAAACACAATAAGCATTATCACTAAAACAATAATCTTTACTACTGAAGAAGTTAAAAATCCTATTAAAGAACCTACTCCTGATTTAATCGCTTGTTTTAAACCAAGCCGTGTCACAATCAGTTCTGCCAAGACAGCACCAATAAAGGGTCCTATTAAAATACCCGCTACAGGGATAACAAATGGGCCAAAAAGGAGCCCAACAGTACTTCCCCACACTCCAGCTTTGGTCCCTCCGAACTTTTTCACTCCAAAAGCATTTGCCGCCATATCCGCTCCGAATAGTAATACAACAAAAAGAATTTGAATTACCCAAAACAACCAGGTCAGCTCTGCAAAAGAGAAAAATAATCCATATACAACATATCCCAGTAGCATAAACACAACCGATGGGATTATAGGATAAAACGTGCCGATAAAAGCAACGATAAAACATAAAATGATGAATATCCAACCAATTATATCTATCATATTCTTTTACCTAATACAGTTTCCGCAATATTGGAAGCGTGATCGCCTATACGTTCTAAATTACTTAAAATATCAACAAAAACAATTCCTGCTTGTCCAGAGCAAGTGCCTTGGTTCACACGTAGAATATGATTTTTTCTAAACTGACGTTCCATTTTGTCAATTACATTCTCTTGTTCTGACACTTTTTTCGCCAATTCGACATTGCTCGTATCTAATGCTTCCAATGATATAGAAACAGTTTCTATTGTAAGCTCGAACATTTCCGAAACATCTTTTATAGCATCTTCCGTAAGGAATAAACGATTCACTTCTTTATAATCGACTAATTCTATGATATTTTCAAAATGATCTCCAATTCTTTCTACATCCCGAACTGTGTCCATTAATATATTATGTCTATTAGAATCTTGTACCGATAAAGGTTGTGATGAGATTTTCACTAAATAATCTGTAATTTTTTGATCTAAGTTATTTAATGCATCTTCTATTTGATAACCTAAATCTGCATCTTTTTTAAGGTTTGTTTTTAAATAAGCGTATGTCGTTTCTAATCCCTGCACACTTAATGCACCCATTCGCAATATTTCTTCTTTTGCTTGACCAATAGCGATAGATGGTGATTGTTCAATAAAGTGAACATCTAAGTGTTTTGGATTATATTCGATTGAAACATCCTCACCAGGGATAAGTTTAGTAACGAGATAAGCCCATGCTCCAATAAGCGGGAATTGAATAATTGTATTGGCTACATTAAATGATCCATGTGCGAATGCTATTTGCATTTTATTTTCCAGATCAAGTACACCGGAAATCCACTCAATGTACATTGTAAAAGGTGTCAACAATATTAAAAATATAATACTACCTACTACATTAAATAATACATGTGTAGCCGCAGCACGCTTAGCTGCAACTGATGCACCTAAAGAAGCAAGTATCGCTGTAATAGTTGTACCAATATTATCTCCAAATAAAACTGGAAGTGATCCTTGTAAAGAAAGAAGGTTTTCCGCATAAAGTCCTTGAAGAATCGCCACAGTTGCACTTGAGCTCTGTACGACCAACGTGAAAATAGTCCCACTTAATACTCCGAGAATAGGGCTATCACTCATGCTAAGTGTAAAATCAGTAAAAGTGCTCAGTTCTCTCAGTGGTTTCATCCCATCGCTCATTAGTTCAAGACCAAGGAACAACCCACCAAATCCAAAAATAACTTCGCCTAGATTCTGCACTTTGTTTTTCTTAAAGAAAAACAATAGAAATGCTCCTACAGCCATTATAGGTAAAGCATAGCCGCCTACATCGAAACCTATGATAAAGGCAGTAATAGTTGTTCCGATATTTGCACCCATGATTACACCGATTGCTTGTCGGAGCTTCATGAATCCAGCACTAACTAAACCAACAGTAATAACTGTTGTACCAGAACTAGATTGAATAAGCACAGTAACAATTATACCTACTAATACACCCATAAACGGGTTAGTCGTATACTTATCTAAAATATCACGAAGTTTATCGCCTGCAGCTTTTTGAAGACCATCACCCATAAATTTAATTGCGAACAAGAAAATACCCAGCCCACCAAAAAATTGAAAGAGTATTTCCTGCCAATTTAATTCCACTCTATACTCAACTCCCGTTTTCGACAATTTTCACATACTTCTCTATTATTCAGTAGTCAGTAAGGTATTGTAAATAGATTAAAACATTCTTTACAATTTCTTAACAATGCAAATGCTACTTTATGTTTTTATTTGCTTAATGTTAGAATGAGATTGAAAGGGTGACAACATTTGAGTTTATTTCAATTATTTCAATCTAGCTTACATAGTCCTAAAAAAATGGCCGCTTTTCGACTTATACCGATTGGCAAAGTAATGCAATATATATTTAGTTATATATTTATCATGTCCATTATCTCTTTTATTTATTTCATCAACGGAATTTCTGACCAACAACAATCGATGGAAGGTTTACTAGAATATTTTTCCCAGATTCAATGGCTTTTATATCCATTCTCCTTTATATTTTTATTTGTATTAAACACTTTGTTAATTTTTGTTCGCATAAGTATATTTGCATATATAGGTAGTATTATTCTTCTGCTTAGAAAGAGAAAAGGTGAATTTCGTCATATTTGGAGAACTACTCTCTTTGCAAGTACAATTCCAATGATAATCTCTATTATTTTGGCTATTTTACAAGTTTCAAACAACTATCTTCAATTAGTAATCTATACACTAACTTTGATAATTATCTTTTTAACGACTAAATACTATCCAGTGAAAAGATAATACATAGTACCCCCTTACCTCGCATAGATTAGAGTAAGGGGGTTTTCTTATGAAAATATTTGTAGCAACTATTCTATTACTAGTTTCTTTCTATATTATTAAAGTAGATTTGATCGAAGGAACTATCCCACTAGCCTACTCCTCTCAACCAGTAACATGTGAGAAAGAGTTAGATTATATAACTGTGGAAGTTATGGCTGGAGATACACTACATTCATTATTTGCCCTATATCCTTCTAGTGAAACAATCACCTATACGGAGAGATTTACTGACTTCTACACGCTTAATCCACATTTTATAAATCAGGCGTTTAAAGCAGGCGAAAATGTTCTTTTACCTACCTATACTTCGTCAACTGAATGTAAATAATGTAAAATAGAGCGTTCTTTCTTGTCATTTCATTGGAAAGACTGATAAAATGGTGAATAGTGATGGCATATGCCTCAAGAAGGAGAGAATTTCATGAGCGGATTAATACATCGTTCCAAAACTCGTCCAGTACGAGTTGGAAACTTAACAATAGGTGGAAGCAACGAGCTATTTATACAAAGTATGACAACAACAAAAACACATGATGTAGAAGCAACAGTTGCTGAAATCTTACGTTTAGAAGAAGCAGGCTGTCAAATCGTACGTGTCGCATGTCCAGATGAACGTGCAGCTTACTCGATTGGCGAGATAAAAAAACGCATTAATATTCCTTTAGTAGTAGATATTCACTTTGACTATAAGTTAGCACTTATCGCAATAGAGCAGGGTGCTGATAAAATACGTATAAACCCAGGTAATATTGGCCGTAAAGAAAAAGTGGAAGCAGTTGTAAATGCAGCTAAAGCAAAAGGTATTCCAATTCGTATAGGAGTAAATGCTGGTTCCCTTGAAAGAAAAATTTTAGAAAAGTATGGTTATCCAACTGCAGATGGAATGGTAGAAAGTGCGTTACATCATATTAAAATACTAGAAGATTTAGACTTTCATGATATCATCGTCTCCATGAAAGCATCCGATGTTACATTGGCTGTAGAGGCTTATCGTAAAGCATCCGAAGCATTTGACTACCCTCTTCACTTAGGAATTACAGAATCTGGTACTCTTTTCTCAGGATCAATCAAAAGTGCCGCTGGATTGGGTACACTTTTAAGCATGGGAATCGGTAACACAATGCGTGTTTCCTTAAGTGCAGACCCAGTAGAAGAAATAAAAGTAGCACGCGAATTACTAAAAGTTTTCGGACTATCTTCTAATTCAGCTACGCTAATTTCTTGTCCTACTTGTGGACGTATTGAAATCGACTTAATAAAAATTGCAAATGAAGTAGAAGAATATATCTCGCACATTAAAGCCCCTCTTAAAGTTGCAGTACTTGGCTGTGCAGTTAATGGCCCAGGAGAAGCTCGTGAGGCAGATATAGGGATCGCAGGCGCACGTGGTGAAGGTCTGTTATTCATGAAAGGCAAAACAGTGCGTAAAGTACCTGAAGAAACAATGGTCGAAGAACTTAAAGTAGAAATAGACAAACTTGCTGCAGAATATTTTGCAAACAAAGAGCTAGAAGAGCAGCAAAAGCAAGAAAAAACACAAGTGTAAGGAATGGTGTAATTGACGAATATACGATTTGGTATCGATATAGACGGGACAGTAACATCCCCTACTTCTTTGCTTCCTCATATTAACGAAGCATTTAAATGTAATTTACAGTTAGAAGATATTAAAGAATATGATTTAACGAAGGCATTTCCAGTAAGTCAAAAAGAATTTTACGAATGGTTTAAAAAAGCTGAAGCTACTATTTATGCCACATCCCCTATTCAACCAGATGCACACGCTGTATTATCTGCTTGGAAAGAAAAATACGAGTTATATTTTATCTCTGCTCGTGGTGACAATGTCATGGACATTACACTAGATTGGTTTAAACAACAAGAGTTGTTATACGATCATATTGAACTGATTGGCACACATAACAAAATAGAGACGGCTCGAAGACATGGTGTTCATGCATTTTTTGAAGACAAACACGATAATGCCGTTGAAATTAGTGAAGAACTTGATATTCCCGTAATATTATTTAATACACCATATAATCAGTTGCCAGTACCATCTCGTGTTATCCGAGTGAATAATTGGATTGAAGCGAATAACTGGATTGAAAAAGAATTTTCAATGGCTATAAAGTAAAACTTCAGAGTTTCATGTGAATAGTTAGGCTAGCTGAAATAGATAATAGAGTATAAAATCGCTGAGGTTTTATACTCTATTTTTATTAGGTAGAACTTGTTTACTTTTAACATTAAAATAACTAGAGCAATGCTATCTTAAATATGAAGGAGAATAGAGTATGAATATTATTGTATTTGGGGCAAATGGTGGTGTCGGAAAGCATTTTACTAAACTAGCTTTAGATAAAGGACATGAAGTTACCGCTTTTGTGAGGTCCCCTTCGAAATTAGAATTAGTGCATGAACGTTTAACTATTATCCAAGGTGATGCTTTTGATAAAGCGGCCGTTAAAGAAGCTATTGCAGGTAAGGAAGCTGTTATTTCTTGTCTAGGCTCTACAACCGGTATGAAAAAATCTACGCAGTTAGAAGATATGACAAAGAATGTTGTTGACGGAATGGTCGCTAATAATGTCCAACGCATTGTCTATGTTGCTTCGGCAGGAATAGAAAATGAGATACCAGGTTTAATGGGCAAATTTATGATAAAAATGCTTAAAAATGTGCTAACTGATCACTCGAATGCAGTTAGTTATATAAGAAATAATCATTTAACCTTTACAATTGTACGCCCTATGGGTTTGAACGATAAAGAATTTACAGGTGTTTATAAAGAGGCTTTAACGGGTGTGCCTAGCACAGGTAGAACTATTACTAGAGCAAATGTAGCAGATTTTATATATAAGGCTCTTATGAACAAGGAATATGAAAATACATCCGTTGGATTGAGTGATTAAGCAATATACAAAAAAAAGTAGCGTAGACCTTATACTGGTCTACGCTACTTTTTATTAATGACAGGATGGGCAATTGCCATAGATTTCGAATTTGTGGTTTTCTATTTCGTAGCCTGGTATAGCATTTTGCAATACTTCCATTGGACAAAATGGAATTTCTTTAATATTGCCACAGGACATACAGATGAAATGATGGTGATGATGATCAGCCTCACATTGCATTCTAAAATGTTTCTCCCCTGTTAACTCGGTTTCTTCTAATATGCCCAGATTTACAAAGGTACTTAAATTTCTATAAATTGTATCATAGCTCATCCCGGGATGTTCTTTTTTCATCACATTCAGAATATCTTTAGCAGTTATATACTTTTCCGTTTCGGTAAAAATGCTTAGTATTTGCTCGCGTTTATCTGTTTTTTTATATCCTTCATTTTTTAAAATATCCCATGCTTTTTCTATATTCACCCTGAAACAGCTCCCTTGCTCCCTATCTTTTTAGAAAAAATAGTTAGAAGTAAAATGATAATTGAAGTAACAACAATTGTTCCACCTGGCGCTAAATCCAAATAAAATGCACTAACCAATCCAACAATAACAGACAACTCACCGAATATAACGGATAGCAAAATTGCCTGTTTAAAGCTTTTGGATATACGCATAGCAGCAGCAACCGGCAGTGTCATAAGTGAGGAAACGAGTAAGATACCTACAATTCGCATCGACCCTGCAATAACTAATGCCGTCACAATCATAAATAATACATGAATCCATTTAGCAGGAAGTCCTGATGCTTTCGCATATTCCTCATCGAAAGAAAGTACAAATAATTCTTTAAAAAATAAACTTAAAAATACTATGACAATTAATGCAATGCCTATAATAATCCACAAGTCCTGACGACTTACTGCAGATACGGAACCAAATAAATAGCTAAATAGGTCCGAACTAAATCCTTCTGCTAATGAGATGAAAATTGCTCCAAAACCGAGGCCAGCAGACATAATAATAGGTATAGCAAGTTCCTCATAGTGTTTATATAATCTTCTTAATCTCTCGATAAACAACGACCCAGTCACAGATGCGACTATTCCTAAATATAATGGGTTTAATAGGGCCAATGCCCCGACAGACTGACTCAAATATAAGCTACCAGCAATACCAGCCAATGTTACATGACTCAAAGCATCAGCTATCAACGAAAGTCTACGAACAACTATAAAAACCCCTAATAGTGGAGCGATAAAACCGATGATTAGACCTGAGGCAAAAGCATTTTGTAAAAATTCATAGTGAAAAATAGAGTCAATCATGATTTTACCTCACTTTGATGATCGACTTTACGAACTGCGTGTCCATACCAAGCCTCTAATTGTTCATCACTCATCTGGTCCATCTCATTTTTAAAACCATGAAAATGAATTCGCTGGTTCAAACAAGCAACGTGACTTATACTTTTGGATACTGCATCGACATCATGGGTAACTAACACAATGGTAATATTATGTTCCCGATTTAAATGACTTAACATATTATAAAAAGATTTTACATTTTTGCTATCTACTCCAACGGTTGGCTCGTCAAGTATCAATACATTTGGATTACTGATTAATGCTCTAGCGATAAAAACACGCTGTTGCTGTCCTCCAGAAAGATCGCCAATATTTTTCATAGAATATTCATCCATACCGACTGATTTTAACGCTTGTCTTACCTGTTTGTTAACATTTGCAGGATATCGATGAAATAACCCTGTCTTCTTTACTAAACCACTTCTAACTACCTCAGTCACCGTTGCCGGGAATCCGGTATTAAACGAATTGGACTTTTGTGAAACATACCCAATGCGTTCTTTCTCTTTAAACTGATTAACTGGCTTCCCAAAAAGAAGTACTTCACCGCTCGTTGGTTTTAATAATCCTAGTATTATTTTCAATAATGTAGACTTACCAGAACCATTAGGTCCAATAATCGCAAGAAAGTCACCTTCTGCAATAGTAAGATTAATATCGATTAATGCCTTAGTTTGTTCGTATTGGTACGAAATGTTATGTAAGTTGATCAATGGGCTTCCCATTATTTTTCCTCGATTCTAATTAATAATGATTACGATTTACAAAGTATTAGTATAGTCCATATTGCACCATGTGTAAATAAAAATTACTTGGAAGGATGTTATTCTGGATATCCATAAATTTGTTCAACAGTTACAAACATGCTCTATTAAGGAGTTTAAGACAATCGTAAAGGGCTTTGATATAGAAATTTCCGACAAAGAATTAAAAAGTGTCTATCCATTACTAAAAGAAATTTCCCTTTCCTGGCTTTTATTTGGCGTTCCGCTTGCTATCCAACAAAAACTAATTCAAATACTTGGGGAACAACGTGCTATGGAACTTTATAAAGAAATTAAAGAAAAGGCACCTACTTCTTTTGGATGAAAGAAGTTAATACCTGAAAATTTCTTTCTAAAATAGGTAATTGCAATACAATAATACTTACTGATTTCCGATACAAATGAACGCTGCACCGTCCTCGCCTCTTGTGAACCGAAGTTAGTGGGCGACGTATATAAAAAACACCATACACAGATTACCGAAAAAAAGAGATGTTGGTTGGTTGTAACATCTCGTTACAACCAACCAACACCCCTATAAACCAGCTCGGTAATCATCTAGAAAACAGCGTTTAATTTGAAAAGATCGTGCTCTTGCATGTTAGCGCAACGCATCTATTGCTTCTGCATTAAACTGTTTTGAGCGAAGCATTTCAATCTCATGCTTGTATGGAGCTTCCTTCGATTTAGCGTCTACACCAACAAAAGGCGTTTCTAAAATTTTAGGGATTTCCATCAATTGAGGATGGTGCACAATGTATTGCAAAGCATCAAATCCAATTTCACCAAAACCGATGTTCTCATGTCGATCCTTTGCTGCTCCACATACATTTTTACTATCATTGATATGAAGTACTTTTAAACGATCAATACCGATTATTTTATCGAATTCATTTAAGACTCCATCAAAATCTTCCACGATATTATAACCAGCATCATGAATATGACAAGTATCCATGCAAATGGACAATCGATGATTATTTACAACACCATCGATAATTTGTGCAAGTTCATCAAAAGTGCGACCACATTCTGAGCCTTTTCCAGCCATTGTCTCTAAAGCTATTTGAACAGGCCAATCGGTTGTCAGCACTTCATTTAAACCTTCAACAATTCTAGCAATACCCACTTCTACTCCTGCTCCTACGTGAGCTCCTGGATGCAATACAATTTGAGTAGCACCTATATGAGCAGTTCTTTCAATTTCCTTTTGTAAAAACTCTACACCAAGAGCAAAAGTCTCAGGTTTTGTTGTATTACCTAAATTGATGATATAAGGAGCATGCACGACGATATTGGACATCCCATTTTCTTTCATATGAGCGATACCAGCGTCAATATTCAATTCTTCAATTGGTTTTCTTCTAGTATTTTGTGGTGCTCCTGTATAAATCATAAAAGTATTTGCACCATATGATACAGCCTCTTTACTTGAACCCAGTAGCATCTCTTTTCCACTCATCGAAACATGTGAACCTAATAACATGATGACAACTCCTTATTTCTTGCGGTTTTTAATACGTCTTTCTCTTTTCTTCACAATATCCATTTCCCATTTCATATTACGTTTGTAGCCTGGTTTAACCTTTTTAGGCTTACGGACTTGGGCTTTAGCGATTGCATCTATTTCATTTTCATTTTTTGTACGATTTTTACGTGCATGGCGTTCTTTAAGTTCAGACCATTCACCATTAACGACATCCTTATGCTCTAGTGGAATCCCCATTTTTTCAAGGCGCACTAAAGCATCTTCGTCTGATGGTTCATATAATGAAATTGCAATCCCAGTCATGCCAGCACGAGCTGTTCTGCCTACGCGGTGAACGAAGAACTCTAAATCATCTGGAAGTTCATAGTTAATCACATGGCTTACTCCAGGAATATCAATACCACGAGCAGCTAAATCGGTTGCCACGATATATTGGAATTCTAGTTCATGTATTTGTTTCATCACACGTTTACGATCACGAGGTGAAATATCGCCATGAACAACACCAACTTTGACACCATTTCCTTCTAAATAATGCGCTACTTCGTCTGCATGTTGTTTCGTATTTGTAAATATAATGGCTAAGTATGGATTAATACCTTCCATTACATCCAACAAGCGTTTCTTTCTAGATTTGCTTCGAACCGGAGTTACAATAAATTCAATACCCTCTGCTACTCGACGTTTCTCGCCTATTTTTATATGGACTGGTGAATCCATATATTTTTTTAAGAAAGGTTGTAATTTTTCTGGAATTGTAGCAGAAAATACATACATTTCTAATTTATCAGGCATACGAGATGCAAATTGATCAATTTCATTGATAAAGCCAAGATCGAAAGCTAAGTCAGCTTCATCTACAACTAAAACTTTTGCTGTATGAACAAGTAGTGCTTGCTCTACAGTAAGATCACGAAGTCTACCTGGCGTTCCAACTACGATTTGTGGTTGAGTTTTTAATTTTTCGATTGAACGAGCTTTATCCGTTCCACCAATGAATAATTTTGTTTGAATATCTGTGCCTTCTACTAGCTTGTTCAACTCTTTATAAATTTGCGTTGCAAGCTCTCTTGTTGGTGATGTAATAACTGCTTGTACTTCTCTTTTACTAGCATCTATTTTTTCAACAATTGGGATTAAAAAACTATGTGTTTTTCCTGTTCCAGTATGTGCTTGACCAATCGCACTTTTCCCCTTTAATACAAGTGGAATCATTTCTTTTTGAATTGGCGTTGGTTCTTGGAAGCCTAATTTTTCTATTGCATCTAATAAAAAAGGCTGAAAACTATAATCTGTATATTTTGACATTGTACGTCACTCCCTCACATTTCTTTATTGTACCACGATTGTACATAAAACGTACAATTTGCATAGAATATAATAGTCTTTGCTGTTCGAAAGGAGATGAAAAAATGCGTTACCAATCTTTTTATCCGTTTGCCCAAAATCAGGGAAATGACTTTTTTGGCATGTCTAATTCAAGTCCTCAGAATGTTCCAAATAATTCTTTTGATTTTTGGGGAGGGAATCAGGCTGCTCCCCCTCCACCACCAACTGCACCTGCAGGTCCGGCTACTAACTTTTTTAGTCAATTTCAGTCTGCTGCTCCAACAGGAGGCTTTCAACAAGGTCAACCAGTATCGAAAACTATGGGTTACCTACAAACAGCCGACAAATTCTTAAATACTGCCCAGCAGCTTACACCAATGGTTAGACAATTTGCTCCTATGATACAAAATGTACCGGCACTGTTAAAATTATACCGTGGTTTTCAATCTGTACCAGCTGCTACTACTGCCGTTACTGGTAATTTAGGTGCTGCTACAGCTGCTTCAACAGCTGCGAGAGCAACTAGTACTGCTGCTTCTCTAACAAACGGAGCATCAATACCTAGAATTTTCCAGCCTCCAATTTAAAGTTTTGTAATCGTCTAGCCGCTCCGTTATAATATGAGTATGCTCGTATTGAAGGGAGTTACGTAAATGTTAGTTCAAAAAATTTCGCCTAGAGGATACTGCTATGGTGTAGTGGATGCAATGGTAATTGCTCGAAATGCTGCATTAGATACTTCTCTGCCAAGGCCAATATATATTTTGGGAATGATCGTCCACAACAAACATGTAACAGATGCATTTGAGATGGATGGCATAATTACGTTAGACGGAGAAAATCGCTTAGATATATTATCAAAAGTCGATACAGGTACGGTTATTTTTACCGCACATGGTGTTTCACCAGAAGTGAAAGAGTTAGCTCGTAAAAAGGGCCTTGTTTCAATAGATGCTACATGTCCAGATGTTACAGTTACGCATGATCTCATAAGAGAAAAAACAGCTGAAGGCTATGACATTATTTATATTGGTAAAAAAGGTCATCCAGAGCCAGAAGGTGCAATAGGTGTAGCTCCAGACAAGGTACATCTAGTTCAATCGTTAGAGGACATTGAGAATTTAACTATTAAGACCGATAAATTACTCGTTACCAATCAAACTACAATGTCTCAATGGGATGTTGTGGATTTAATGAAGAAATTAGAAGAGAAGTTCTCTCATATTGAAGTCCATAAAGAAATTTGTTTGGCTACTCAGGTTCGTCAAGAAGCGGTTGCTGAACAAGCTGGAGATGCGGAACTTTTAATAGTAGTTGGAGATCCTATGAGTAACAATTCTAATAGATTGACACAAGTTTCAGAGGAAATCGCTGGAACACCTTCTTACCGAATTGGCGACATTTCCGAACTACAATTGGAATGGTTGGATAATATTTCTCATGTTGCAGTGACAGCAGGTGCTTCCACACCTACTCCAATAGTAAAAGAAGTTATTCAATTCTTAGAAAAGTATGATCCAAACGACCCGGAAACTCACGATACAACGAAAAAAACAATACCATCCAAAATTCTACCTAAAATTAAAGTACCAAAACCAGTAGATCGAATTGAACCTTATCCAGTTAAATAAAAAAAGCTGCTCACTAGAGAGCAGCTTTTTTGTTTATATTCTATTAAATCAATTGAAAGGGTTCCGTTGAAATGTTGGATGGGATGAATTCAACAGCAAGTTTGTGTTGCATACAAACCTTAGTCATATACTCCGCAACACCAATTTTCATAATTTGTTCCACATGATGACCCGGATCTATAACTGCTAAACCTATAGCTTCTGCATCTTGTGCCACGTGGAAATATAAATCACCTGTTACAAACACATCCGCTCCAGCTCTTTTAGCACTCTGTATATATTTATTGCCATCTCCACCAAGAACAGCAACTTTCTTAACTTCCTTCGTCAAATTTCCTACCACTCGAACAAAAGGTACATTCAGTTGTTTTTTAACTATTTCTGCGTAGTCAGCTAATGTTTGGCTTTGCAATAGTGTTCCAATTCTCCCAAGACCTTTTTCATTGACTTCTAAATCTAGCAATATTAAGTCATAAGCAGGTTCTTCATATGGATGACTTGTCAGTAATGCTTTTAACACCTTACTTTTCATAGAGATAGGAAAAACAACCTCTATTTTATCTTCTTCTACTACTGCTAATTCATTCGCTTGTCCAATAAAAGGAGTTGCTAAGCTAGACGGTTTGAACCTTCCTTCTCCTTCTGAAGTAAAACTACAATCCGTGTAATCTCCAATTTGACCAGCACCAGCAATTGCTAATGCTGTTCTAACTAGCTCTGTTGATTGCTTAGGAGTAAAGACCGCCAGCTTCATTAGTTGTTCAGAGCTAGTCTGCTCTAGAATATTTATGTTTTCTAGTTGCAAAGCAGTAGCAAGTAAATCATTTACCCCCCCTGAAGCAATATCTAAATTGGTATGCGCAGCATATACAGCAATATCATGCTTTATCAATTTCTCTATTAACATACCCTGAGGTAAATCTGTTCGCATATTTTTCAATCCTCGAAAAATAGGAGGATGATGAGCAATAATTAGCTCACAACCATTTACAATAGCTTCTTCTACTGTCTTCAAATTTACATCTAAAGTAACCAACACTTTAGTTATAGTTTTGTTAAGAGTCCCAATTTGAAGACCTACTGGATCTCCTTCAACTGCCAAAGACTTTGGTGCCCATTGTTCGAAAAGGGAAATAATATGTTGCCCATTTGTTTCCTTCATCGCTTATAAAGTCTCCTTTACTAAGGCAATTTTGTTTTCGAGTAATTGTTTCTTTTGCTGTACTTCAGTTCCTTGTAATTTGTTAAGCTCATCTACAATCCGTTGCCATTCATTTACCTCATTGGTCCATTTCTTTAGATATACAGGCGATTTGTCTTTACTCAAAATTGGTCCAACTAATAATTCCTTTTCCGAAAGTTTCATTTGCCCTTTTACTAATACAAGAATTTCATAAATTTTATCGTGTTCTTCTAAAATTACTTCTTGGTCTATCTTCCATTGTTCTTGAATAGCCCACTCTCGTATAGCTTTCGCATGAACATTTGGTTGTAAGATTAATGTATCCACAGTGGTAAGTTTTTCTTTTCCGGTTTCTAAGATAGAAGCTATAAGCGGACCACCCATTCCAGCTATAGTAACCGTTTGGACATTGTCGTTAGCCGTGATGACCTCTAAACCATTCCCGAAACGAACATCAATATTATTTTGAAGTCCTTCACTTATTACTTGTTTTTGAGCAGATTCAAATGGACCTTTGACTACTTCTCCGGCAATAGCTTTAGAAATGACACCTTCATGTACCAAAAAACATGGTAAATAAGCATGATCACTACCGATATCCGCCAAAGTAGTATTTTCTTTTACAAAGGAAGCGACTGTTCTCAGTCTAGTCGACAAATTTTTTGCATTCATTGTTTCAACACCTCTTCATTAACTATTATAGCAAAAAAGAAAAAAGACCTCGATTCTTTTACAGAATCAAAGGTCTTTTAGTTACATACTATTCTAAAGATTTAACCCATGCCGCCATAGCGTCAATGTTTTCTTCAGGTACTAATCCAGCTGGCATTGCACCTTTACCATTTGCTAAAACGTCTTTTACTTCGTCTTCAGACAATGCAGTTCCAACTAAAGCTGGACCCATGCCGCCTTCATAACTATTACCATGACAACCGATACATTTCCCTTGAGCTAAAGCTTCTGGATCAAATTCTCCAGCTGAAGCTTCTCCGCCTTCAGTTCCTTCTGCATGCTCTTCAGTTGCAGCAATTTCTTCTTTGTTTCCTACACCATCCATAGACAAGAAGAAAATTAAACCAATACCAAAAGCCATAATTAAGATAAATGGAATTATTGGATTTTTTTGCATAATTAACCCTCCCTTTTAATACAATCTTTTCTAATATAGAATTAGTCAACATTAATATTGTACTGCATTCTTAAGAAAACTAAAAGTCTTAGGAGAGAAGTTTTCTTAGATTGTGACATTTTAGACATAATCTTAGCTCATTTTCTACTATCAACACCCAATATGTCGAGCAATTACCATTCTTTGTACTTCAGAAGTTCCTTCCCCAATTTCTAGTAATTTAGCATCTCGCATATAGCGCTCTACTTCGTACTCTTTCATATAGCCATATCCACCATGTATTTGAATAGCTTGATCCGCTACTTCCATTGCTATTTCGGATGCATATAGTTTACACATAGAAGCTTCTTTCCCAAAAGCACGTCCTTGATCTTTCAACCATGCCGCTTTATGGACCATTGTACGTGCTAGCTCAATTTTCATCGCCATATCTGCCAATTTAAATTGCGTTACCTGAAACTCGGAAAGTGTTTTTCCAAATTGCTTACGCTCTTTAGAATAACGTAGCGCTCTGTCGAAAGCTGCTTGTGCAATTCCAACTGCCATTGCTCCAATACCAATTCGGCCACCATCAAGAGTTACAAGGAATTGCTTGAATCCTTGCCCTTTCCCCCCTAGTAGGTTTTCCTTTGGTACTCTTACATTTTCCAATACTAGCTCAGTTGTATTAGATGCATTTAGACCCATCTTCTCGTAATTATCAATAACAGAGAAGCCTTCTGCATCCGTAGGCACAATTATTGCAGAAATTTCTTTTTTACCATCTTTGATATCCGTAATTGCTGTTAATGCTAGGTGTTTTGCATAGCTAGCATTCGTTATAAAAGCTTTGTTTCCATTAATAACATAATCATCGCCATCTTCTTTAGCCGTTGTCTGTGTACCGCCTGCATCTGATCCTGCATTAGGTTCCGTTAAACCAAAAGCCCCGAAGGATTCCCCTGTACATACTGGAACCAAATATTTTTGTTTTTGCTCTTCTGTACCAAATAGATTAAGTGGAGCTCCACCAAGCGATATATGTGCAGAATAAGTGATTCCTGTAGAAGCACATGCTCTACTCAACTCTTCTGTCACGATTGCAAAACTAACAGTATCTGCACCTGCTCCGCCATACTCTTCTGAAAACGGTAAGCCCATCATCCCCATGTCGGCTAACTGTTTAAAGATTTCTTTTGGAAAAGCTTTCGTCTTATCGCGCTCAATCGCTCCTGGCGCTACAACCTCATCCGAAAACTCACGAATAGTTTTGCGGATCATTTTATGCTCCTGTGTTAAATCAAAATTCATTTCATTCATCCCCTTTGTAAATAAAAACGCTTACATTTCTATTATACTAAAAATATAAGAAATTCAAAGATATATTATAATAAGGGGACGACAGCTATTTTTGATCAACACCTTTTTCTTAATAATTCCATGGTGTTTGCAGTCCAACCCATATGGCATACAGGTTAGGATTATTTTATAAAAAAAGCGAGAGTCTATTTTTTAGGAGGAACACTTACTAGAAATTATAATTTCTTTACTCTCTATTTTCACTTTTGAGTAAATCTATTAGTTAAACTCTCAGAAAAATTATATAAGTTCTACTTTAGTTCATCAATGTAGAATACAAAAGCATCTTCCTACACACTTGGATGTGTAGAAAGATGCTCTCTTATTTATACTGAACTGGTTACTGAACGAATTGATAAACCAAAGTCCATATCAGCTGACACATCTGGTAGGTTATAATAACTGCGTAACTTTTCTAAAACTTCAGCAGGTGGTTTTTCATTGAAAAATCCTGTGCGGGCCATGGACATTCCACTGATTTTATATAGATCTACCATCGTTTCACACATTTTAATACCTGCCCCAAAGGAATCTATTATCGGCACATTGTCCACATGATGAATACCAAAGTTTGCCAAGAAAATATTCATCGGCCCCTCACCAGGAATAATTATATCCGCACCTTGCGCTATAGCTTGTTGAGCAGCTATTGTAAACTTTTCGATAATCGGTTGTGGATTGTCAAAGCCCTCTAAAATATCATAGAAGCCAATATCCGCCTGGATGATCGGACCTACCTTTTCCCCCAAGCCGTATTGTTGAGCATTGAAACGTAACTGGTCAACAAGTGGAGCTAGAAAATTCACAATACCAATCTTTGTTCCAAGCATCGACGCAATATGCATCGATGCTTGCCCGTAACCTATCACAGGAATATCAACAATTGATCGTGCTTCGATTAACCCTACGTCAGGAATCGTACCAATAAAAACGGCATCATAGCCAGCTTTTTCAGCTATCATTGCATTTCTAATGAATTGTTCCTTATGCAAACTTTGTAAATAATTGTACGTTATAAAATGTCCCGGATATTGCTGGGGATAAGTCTCTTTCGACATACCATGTAACACAACATCTACATCTGGACGTGCGATTTTAGATAAATGATTTACAACAGCATCTCGATAAACTGGAATGTCTTCAATGGATGTTAAACTTTGGTGCCAAATTTTCACACCAACGCCTCCTCTACATTCGATTGTTGGATTGCTTGTTTAGCAGCTATGCGACCAAATATTGCTGCCTTTCCGAGTGAACTACCCGTCATATATCCTGCACCATGGAAGCCCCCTACAACTTCGCCTGCCGCAAAAAGACCTGGAATACTTTCATTAAAGGGATTTAACACTTCTGCCTTTTCATTCACTGTTACACCCGCATATGTAGCTAGCATGGCCGTTGAGGTATTCATCGCATAAAAAGGAGCTGTTATAATTTTTGTTGGTTTTCCAAATGTATGCGTAAGTGTTGTTCTACCCAATACGTCATTTCCTGTATCGACCGCTTCGTTATAACTGCTGATCGTTTGTTGTAACGATGAGGGTGGAACTCCAATTATTGTTGCTAATGCTTCGATAGATTCAGAACGTTCCATTAAACCTAGTTCTTCAAGTGATGCAAAATCATACAATGCATCTCCTTTTACACCTTTATCCATTACTGTTTGATCCCAAATTTGAAAAGTACTTTGATCCGACTGTTGTAATGCTGCATCTCCTAGTAATTTATAGGAGATAGATTCATTTACAAAACGGTCGCCCTGCTCATTCACAATAATGCCTCCTTTATAAAAAGTATGAGCTTGGCGTTTATTGTCATTCGTAGAGCTAGGATGGAATCCGTATGTGCCTTTTAAATATGGAGTATCTCGTAACCATGCACCTTGTTCACATGCAAGCCTGATGCCGTCCCCTGTGTTTCCTACTCCACCCAAACGTATTGTATTAGTTAGCCCGGGAGCAAAGTGTTCAAGTAAGTCTTCACTACGGGAAAAACCACCTGAGGCGATAATAATACCTTTACGTGCTTCCACAACATATGAATGACCTCTATATGTTACATGGACTTGCTCAACACGCTCATTTCTTTTTTCTAGACGAGTAACTACAGCATCCGTATATATTTTTGCGCCATGTTCGATTGCTCTACTTTTTAACATATCAATTGCCTGATTGGGGACAATCGTATGCCCACGTGGGTTTGTATGGCCACTCACTGCTTGACAATCTATAAATTGTACACCTTGATTAACAAGCCAATTGTATGTTTCTAACTGGTGCTGTCCATATGTTTCAACGAGAGTACGATCATTTTTATACTGCCCAACTTGCAACATATCTTCTATTAAACTGTCTGCTGAATCAGTAATTCCATGTTGTTTTTGAAATTCTGTTCCTGCAAATGCCATAAAACAACCACTTAATAATGAACTACCACCAATTTGAGGTTGTTTTTCTAAAACTATCACACTCGCTCCCGCAGCAGCGGCTTCCACTGATGCGCAAAGACCGGCCATACCAGCGCCGATAATTACAATATCTACAACTGCTTTCATAGGCTTAAGCTTCCTTTGTTAATACCGCTAGAATCTCCAAGCCCGCTTCGCATACTTGCATGTCATGTGAATAGTGTCCACCACTTACTCCAATTCCACCGACACATTCACCGTTAATTAGAATTGGATAACCTCCACCAAATATAACTAGACGATTTGTATGCACGAGACCTGTTAATAAAGGTGGATCATCTTTTAAGCGGTCATACCATTCATGTGTTGCACGATTGTATGCTGCGGCTGAGAATGCTTTATTTTGAGCAATTTCTAGCGCTAAGACAGGTGCTCCATCCATTGCGTAAAATGCTTTTAAATTCCCTGCTTTATCTACAATTGAAATGGCAAATTTCATACCAAGTTCAATTCCTTTTTTCTCTGCAGCTTCTAGCATTTGTTTTGCCAAATTTAAAGTAATTGTTTGTTGTGTGAAAGTATATGTTTGTTCCATAATTCTCTATCCCCTTTAATTTATTATTTTGTAAGACCTACTGGCATTCCAGTTCCGAACGCTTCAATGGAAGCAGCGGTTATCGCTTTACTATGCGGTAATGCGATATTGACAATAACATTTGCCATATCAATAGGCTGTAACCATCCTGTTTTATCTAAATCGGGACCTAATTCATCCGTCATTCTCGTATCTACTGGCCCCGGACATACTGCATTAACGCGGATCCCATATGGTTTTAATTCTTCTCCTATTGCCTTTGAAAAACCAATAACTGCATGTTTTGATGAAATATAAGCACTACGATTTGGCCCACCTTTTGTTCCCCAAATAGATGAAATATTAATAATGGTTCCTTCTTGTTTAGCAATCATATCTGGCACAATTTGAGAACAGAAGTAATAAGGACCATTCACGTTAATATCATGTACACGCAACCATTCCTCTGTCGTTGTATCTACAAAAGGTAACATGCTCATTGTGCCAGCATTATTTATTAATATATCTACTGGGCCAAGTTCTTCTTTTACGAAGGCGCATGCTTTTTTTACTTGGGCTTCGTTCGTTACATCGCAGGGTACTGCAATTGCTCGGACTTTGTATTGCTTATTAATGACATCGACAACCTCTTGACACTCTTCTTCAAAAAGAGAACAGACCGCAATATGTGCTCCATGAGAAGCAAGTAACAAACATGTTTCTCGTCCAATACCTCTACCACCACCTGTAACAAGGGCCACTTTTCCATTCAATAGCATATTAATTCCCCCATTATAAATACGCTTTTTGTTGTGAAGTGATCAGGTTGACGGCATGTTCTCCTGCACGTTTTCCAAATACTAAACAACGTAATACTGATGTGCCTCCTGGATATTTCCCATAATAAAGCCCAGATGTTTCTCCTGCTGCATATAACCCCGGAATTGGATGATTGTCTCCTGATAAGACGCGACCATTTGTATCCGTTGCTAGCCCTCCATTTGTAAATACATTGCAACAAATAATCGGATATGCAATAAATGGACCTTTATTTATAGGAATGGACCAGTTCGATTTTGGCGGTGAGATCTCTGTCGCTGCTAATCCATCTTTTTGGTTAAATAAAAATTCCCCTGTTGGGCAAGCTTCATTAAATCCCTCTACCGTTTTAGATAATTTTTCTATTGGAATGTCTAACGCTTTTGCTAGTTCCTCAATTGTGTCTGCCACAATTGGAGGGACTTCTGTTTGCAATGCTTCTTCATGGCCAGGTATATCGTACATTTTTTGATCCGAAATCATATAAGCAATGTGACCCTCACATTCGTAGAAAATCTTACGAGCAACGGCTTCATATTGTTCATCAATCGTCGTTTCTCCTTCATCGACAAAACGCTCGCCTTGTTGGTTTACTAAAATACCATATGGGTACATCATGACCCCTGCTTCTTCCCTTTTACTACGAGGATCAACAGTTTCCGCATGGAAAGCATCAAATTGTCCTTGCCCTTTTGCACCAATTCGTAATGCCATACGAATGGCCTCACCTTTATTAAATAATCCACCTTCAGCAACGGTAGGAATTTTATGTGCATGACGGCCAATATATTGTGCCATCATCTCATGACTTCCTTGAAAGCCTCCTGCTGCTAATATCACTGCATTAGTCGACAAGGTGAGTGTTTCTCCTTCTGCAATACGTACTTTAAGACCTTTTACATTGCCTGAATCGTCGAGTACTAAATCCCATGCAGTCGTTTCATAGATAATTTCTACACCGAGGGCACGAGCACGAAGGCTAAGTGTATCAACAATAGCACGACCACCACCAACAGGTAACAAACGTGGTTTAGAAGCCGTTAAAAACATTGTAGGTAAGAAATCGAAATCTACACCTTTCGACTCTACCCAGCGCAATGTCGAACCTGCATTTTCATGTAATATTCGTATGTACTGCTCATCTGCGTAATAATCCGAAAACTTCAACATATCTTCTATGAAGTTTGGTGCAGGATTATCGATATTTTCCATTCGCATATAAGCAGCAGTCCAACGTGTATTCCCTCCACGTTCCTCAAAAGATGCCCGTTCTAAAATTGCAATTTTAATATCTAGATTTTGTGCTTTTGCTTCTTCTGCGGCTGCTAATGCAGCGGATGTCCCTGCAGCACCGCAACCTACAACAATAATATCGTAATCTACTTTTGTCATACGCTTCCTCACTTTCTACTTACCAGAATATTGAACCTCTAATTGTTGAATTTCCTTTAACTTAAATAGTTGTTGACGTTGTTCCCATGAGCAGATTAAATCATTCATATTTTTTTGGGACTCTTCTTGGTGTAATAATTTCATAGCTTCCACCGCTCCTTTTATTGCCCCACGTAAAGCTGTATTAGCACATAACATAATTTGGAAGCCCATTTCTTGTGCCTCTAGACGAGAAACAAGTGGCGTTTTACCACCCTCAACCAAATTAATAATATGTGGAATACCAGGGACTTCTTTTGGAATCCGTAAAAGTTGTTCCATGTCTGTCGGCGCTTCTACAAAAATAGCATGAGCTCCAGCTTCTTTGTAGGCATTCGCTCGCTCTAATGCTTCTTCAATTCCATATACTCCTACCGCATCGGTTCTGGCGATAATCGCTAATTTTTCATCTATTCGTGCATCTAAAGCTGCTTTAATCTTGCCAACCATTTCTTCTTTAGAAATAACCGATTTCCCATTAAAGTGTCCGCATTTTTTGGGCATCACTTGATCCTCAATTTGAATAGCCGCCGCTCCGGCCCGTTCCAACATTTTTACTGTTCGTTGCATATTAATCGCATTACCAAAACCTGTATCTGCATCTACAACAATTGGAATATTCGTCACATCTGCCATCCATGAAACTACTTGGGCGATTTCCGTTGCAGTAGTCAAACCAACATCCGCCCAACCAAGTTGCGCATTAGAAATGCCTGCACCTGTTGCATAGATTGCTGGAAATCCCGTTTCTTCGATAATACGTGCCGTCATGCCGTCAAAAGCTCCTGGTAATATAAACGTACTTGGATTTTTCAATAATTGTTGAAATAGCTCTGTCTTTTTCAATTGCTTCCCACCCTTTAATTTACTAATTCCTTCATGTAATAAGGATCAGCTTCATAAAATACTATTTTGACTTTGTCACTACTTTGAATATTGACCCCTCTAATGAAATGCTCATCCATCACTTCAATAACGTTTGAATATATATGTTGTGTAGTATGAATCTCTACATTGTAATGTCCTCGTTTTGGTAGTGTAAAATAAGGCTCAATGCCCTCTTGTAAGTCGTATTGAATTGAATATGGTCGGCCACATAGTGCATAAATTTTTTCAACATGACCAGCTTTTAATAAGTTACGACAAAGAGTCGAACTAATTTTTTCACCAGCCATTTCGACTTTTGGAGCAATCACTACTTGGATTTGTTGCTGACTTTGTTCAGCAATCATATGCACTTGTCCTTCACCTTTAAAACCGTATTTATAATCAAAACCAGCGACAGCAACTTTAACACCAAGCTTCATAAGATATTGTTCAACAAATGTCTGAGGGGCTAAAGAGGCAAATTCTTTTGTAAAATGAACGATATAAAGTAAGTCGACGCCCAACTTCTTTAATTGATGGGTTTTTTCTTCTATGGGCATTAAATAATCCACATTGCTATTCGTTATAACCGTTTTTGGGTGAGGAAAAAAACTCATCACAGCCAGTGGCAACTGTTTTTTAGATGCGTGTTGTTTGGCAATTTGAATAACGGTTTGATGGCCTTTATGGAGTCCATCAAAAAAACCGAGTGCCATCACGCTCTGTTCACTTTTCCGTTGTACAGCCTCTAAATTTTCTGCATCAATTAAAATGACTTTCATGATGAAGCCCCTCCTATTTTCATGTGGTACACACAAAATTGATAGCGTTTACATTTTCATGTTACTAATGGATCTTTTCCAGCTTCTTAATGCAATTCGTAAATGATGGTTTAAGCATATAAAATAAAGTAATGTTCAACTAGAATAGTTTTTTACGATAATCAATTTATTTTCCGTTATATTTTAACGGATTTTAGGTTTAGGGGGTTAGAGGTAGGGGGTTTTAGGTATGTATTTATAACTAATTGTGCCACCTTTTAACTTCATAAGAAAAACCAAGCAAAAAAACGCCCAGTCCTTTAAAAACAAACACGTACAAAACTTTAAAGAATGAATAATACTACTGATTTTCGTTTCAGTCGGACGCTTTCCGTGGGCGTTGCCTCAGCCTCCTCGCTGCGCTGCGGGGTCTTCGACTAACGCTGTTCCCGCCGGAGTTGCCGACTTGCACTACAATCAATTAAGTGAGTAGTACTCAACAATAATATAGAGCATAGTTTCTGCATAGATGATAAGAGTACTCCAAGTGAATGTAGGGATAGTGGATCAAATTGATTGGAGCGCAGAGCGGCGACTCCAGTGGGAATAGTGATGTGCACCCAAAATGTTGGACTTAAAACTAATTTGGGGGTGCACGTTATGAACATAAAAAAAGCAGAAGTAATTGATGCCTTTTTTGAGAAAGGAATGTCATTAAGAAAAATCGCACGCGACCTGGGTGTCGATAAGATGGTTATTAGTAGTTGGATAGAAAT
>NZ_FOXU01000004.1 GCF_900115805.1 Psychrobacillus psychrotolerans | reverse complement strand
ATGAAATCGATAGATTTCTATCCAACTACTAATAACCATCTTATCGACACCCAGGTCGCGTGCGATTTTTCTTAATGACATTCCTTTCTCAAAAAAGGCATCAATTACATCTGCTTTTTTTATGTTCATAACGTGCACCCCCAAGTTAGTTTAAGTCCAACATTTTGGGTGCACATCACAGCGCGAGCTGAAGACCCTGGACTGAGCGTAAGCGAGGAAAGCGTCCGCTCGCAGAGGAAATCAACGGCATATCTACGTTTCTGTTTTTTGAGGACCGCGCGTCTTTTTGTCTGGTTTTCTTGTAGTTTTTCCTAATTTTCATGATTTTATTAACTTTCCATCATGATTTTCAGTTCATCCTCTTCCATTTTAGCAACTACCTTACTGCCAGGTAGAACAGTACCACCGATTAGAAGTTTAGCTACTGCCGTTTCTAAGTAACGTTGAATATACCTTCTCAATGGTCTTGCACCAAATGCTGCATCTGTACCTTCCTCAACAATCCACTGTATTACCGAATCATCTACTTGCAACTCAATTTCTTGTTCATGCAAACGACTTTGAAGTTGTTTCACATATTTTTCTGTAATCTTTATGAAATGATGCGTGGTTAAGGAATGGAACATAATAATATCATCTAAGCGATTTAATAATTCTGGTTTAAAATGTTCACGTAATGCACTCATCACAAGGCTTTCATCTTGTTCCGATACTTCCCCAGTTGTATTTGCTAAGTACCCTGAGCCAATATTAGAAGTTAAGATGACAATTGTATTTGTAAAGTTTACAATTCTACCTTGGCTATCCGTTATTCGTCCATCATCCATCAATTGCAATAAAATATTTGCGACATCTGGATGTGCTTTTTCTATTTCATCGAGCAACACGACTGAATACGGATTTCTACGAACAGCCTCTGTTAATTGACCGCCTTCTTCATACCCGATATATCCTGGAGGTGCTCCAACCAAACGAGAAACACTGTGCTTTTCCATATATTCCGACATATCAATACGTATAAAATGCTCCTCAGAGTCAAATAAATTTGCCGCTAATGATTTAGCAAGTTCCGTTTTACCAACTCCCGTAGGTCCTAAAAATAAGAAAGATCCAATTGGTTTATGAGGATCTTTAATACCTGCTCTTGCACGCCAAACCGCCTCTGTCACTAACTGGACAGCTTGATCTTGTCCAACTACTCGCTCTCCTAATGTTTCATTCAAGCGTAAAAGCTTTTCTCTTTCTCCCTCTACCAGCTTTGTTACAGGAATACCAGTCCATCTTGAAACAATAGAGGCAATTTCCTCTGCTGTTACCTCTTCTCGTAATAGACGAGTTTCTGTATCTTCATTTACTTGGTTTTCATACACTTGAAGCTCTTTTTCTAATGTGGGAATTTTACCATGGCGAAGCTCTGCTGCTAAGTTTAAATCGTATTGATTTTCCGCCTCTTCTAATTCTCGGCGATAGAGATCCAGTACTTCTCGTTTTTGTTGAATTACTTGAATAGCCTCTTTTTCTAGCTGCCATTTTGTTCGCATTTCACTTGTTGAAGTCTCTAATTCTTTTAAATCCTTACGCAATTGCTCTAGTCTTTTTTGACTTGCGGCATCCTTTTCTTTCATTAACGCTTGTTCTTCAATTTGAAGCTGCATCATTTTTCTTGTAACTTCGTCGAGTTCCTGCGGCATTGAATCGATTTCTGTCCGAATCATCGCGCAAGCCTCATCAACTAAATCGATTGCTTTGTCTGGCAAAAACCGTTCTGTTATATAGCGATTTGAAAGCTCTGCCGCTGCTACAATTGCTCGGTCATGGATTCGCACCCCGTGATGTAGTTCATAGCGTTCTTTCAGTCCGCGTAAAATAGAAACTGTATCTTCTATAGAAGGTTCTCTGACCATTACTTGTTGGAAGCGTCTTTCCAGTGCTGGGTCCTTCTCAATATACATTCGATATTCATCGAGTGTTGTAGCTCCAATACAATGCAATTCCCCGCGCGCTAACATTGGTTTCAACATATTACCGGCATCCATTGCACCATCAGATTTCCCTGCGCCAACTATCGTATGAATTTCATCGATGAATAAAATAATTTGTCCTTCGCTATCTTTCACTTGCTTTAAAACGGCTTGAAGGCGTTCTTCAAATTCTCCGCGATATTTTGCACCAGCGATTAACGAACTCATATCAAGCTCAAAAATCTGTTTCTCTTTCAAGCCTTCTGGTACATCCTTACGTACAATTCGCTGGGCTAGTCCTTCTACAATTGCCGTTTTCCCTACCCCTGGTTCGCCTATTAATACAGGATTATTTTTCGTTTTTCTCGATAGGATTCGAATAACATCCCTTATTTCCTGATCACGCCCAATAACAGGATCCATTTTCCCCTCTTTGACTGCATTTACTAGATTTCTACCGTACGTTTCTAAAGGACTTTTTTCATCTTGCTGTTTCATTTGCATTTTACAAACCTCTCCTCGCGAAATAGTTTGACCTTCTTTGACTAATATAAGTATACGTTTTTCCTATAACCTTTGTAAAGAAATATGGCATGATATTTGGTTAAGTAAATTACCTAAATATGCTATTATATATGAAAGTGCACATATGAAAACAAATGTGAATATCGGAAAGGAAGTAATAATTATGAATGAACAAAGTTCCAATTCACAAGGTATACATGCACTATTCGAACAATATGGAGTCAACTTAAAAGTAGATAAAGATCAATCCATTTTCTTAGAAGGTGAAAGATCAGAAGATGTTTTTCTTGTAAAAACAGGTACCATTCGCATAAGTAAGGATACAGAAAGCGGAAAAATATTAACTTTGAGAATTACTGGAAATAATACGATTATAGGAGAAACTTCTATTTTTTGCGAAGTTTTGTATCATTCCGTTTCGGCAAATGCAGTAGAACCTACCCACTTATTAGTATTATCTCGTTCTACATTGGAAAAATACTTATCGGATGATTCTACTCTTATGAAAGAATGGCTTCAAATCCTACAAGTGCATAATTTAAAAAACGAAACTCGCTTAAGAGATTTATTGCTCCATGGGAAAAAAGGTGCGTTATTGTCCACATTAATACGATTAACAAATACGTATGGGGTAAAACAAGTGGATGGTGGTATACTAATAGATCGCGCATTGACCAATCAAGAGTTGGCCAACTTTTGTGCTACTAGCAGAGAAGTTGTAAATCGGATTTTAAATGACTTAAAGAAAAAAAAGGTTCTATCGTTAGATAATGGTATGATTACAATTCATAATCTACCTTTTTTACGCACAGAAGTTGAGTGTGATAACTGTCCATTACATATTTGTCGAATTGACTAGCTGCTGAGCTAATTCAGCGGCTTTTTTGTTTGGATTTTGGAAGGTGAAACTTAGGTGGAATCGTGTTTAACTCAGGGCACTATTGTGGAGCTTAATAATAAAAAGTCGAATCTACTAGGATTCGACTTTTTACTCGATGTATTTTATTATCTAATTCCTAGTGCTATTTTAGCGTAGCGAGACATATTGTCTTTTGACCATGGTGGATTGAAGACAACATTCACATCTGTTCCTTTTACTTCAGGTAGTTCACTAAGTGCTGTTTTTACTTGATCTACAATCTGTGGACCCATTGGACAACCGATTGATGTTAATGTCATGGTAACTTTTGCAATATCTTCATCTGCTAATTGCACATCATATACTAAACCTAAATTGACAATATCTATGCCTAGTTCAGGGTCGATAACATTTTCCAGAGCGGCCATCATACTATCCTTCATGTCTTGTTCTTCATCTTGACTCATATTGAAAACCTCCTCTTTTTATCCCGCTTAACAGGCTATATATCAATCATATCAAACTCAACAGTTTATGCCAAACTATCCGCAAGCCACTGCATAGAAGCTAGCAATCCTTTTCGTGATACTGCATGTCCCGCTGACTTCTCGTTCATCAAGACTATATTCTTTTTATCATATCGCTTTCTAAGCGAAGCGATAAATTGGGCAGTTGGTTCATATGGTACTACAGGATCCTTTTCTCCATGCCAGAAGAATAATGGCGTTTCAATAAGATTATCAGGATAGTTTGATGCGTCAAAAGTAGCTAATGTGTCGAACATATTTTTTCGTTCAACCGCATTCAATGGTACTTTGAATCCTTTTTGTTCAACGGAAGCAATTTGTCCTTTCGCAAGTTCTACATAACCAGGCGTACCCATCATAATAGCAGCAGCGTCAATCCATGGATAGACTGTTAAACAGCCTAGAGTAGTAATACCACCCATTGACGTTCCACCTATACCAATTTTTTGACCTGTGAAATAGCCACGTTTTTCTAACTCAAGCTTAATATGCCCAACTTCTTCGATAGAAGTTAAAACAATTTCCCAAAAACGAAGACTTATTTCTACTTCATCTAATTTTTCATCTCGTTCTCCATGTAGATGTGCATCTGGTAAAATGACGCGACAGCCTTGTTGTACAAGTTGGTAAGCGTAATGTAGGTTATGCTCTTTTCCACTTTCAAATCCGTGTAAAAAGATGACAATTGGAGCATCATTTTTTGTTTCTTCTTTAAAAATATGTAATAACGGAATGTTTCCCCATGCCTCGGTAGTAACTATCATTGCTATCCCGCCTTTCTTCTATCATTATTCTACCAAAGTAATCTTAAGAGTTCAAAGAGGCTGATTTTACATTTTGACGTTATTCATTGAAAACGATACACTTTAAAGTAAGATAGAAGGGAGTTTTTTTTATGAAACCACATTTAATCGTGTTAGATTTAGATGGTACTTTATTGACCGATGAAAAAGTAATTTCAACAAAAACTAAAAATATACTTCAGCAGGCAAAAAATGAGGGACATGAAGTAATGATTGCCACTGGTAGACCTTATAGATCCAGTGAAATGTATTATAAAGAGCTCGGTTTGAGTACACCAATTGTTAACTTTAACGGAGCATTTGTTCATCATCCTGGAAGATCCTCATGGAAAACTGTACATACACCGATAGATTTAAAGGTTGTCAAACAAGTAGTTGAAGCGGTAGAAGGTTATTCCATCAAAAATATGCTCGCGGAGGTATTAGATGATGTATATTTACATTATCACGATGAAAAAATACTCTCAGCATTTTCATTAGGGAATCCACAGGTAACTACCGGAGATTTACGCAGCCTTTTGAAAACAGACCCAACTAGTTTACTAATCCATGCAGAAGAAGACTCGGTCGATTTAGTACGCCAGCATTTAAGAGATGTTCACGCGGAAGTAATCGATCATCGTCGTTGGGGTGCACCTTGGGATGTTATTGAAATTGTACGCCATGGATTAAATAAGGCGGTTGGACTCTCCCAAGTATCCAAGTTCTTAAACATACCAAAGGAACGTATTATTGCGTTTGGTGATGAAGATAATGATTTAGAAATGATAGAATATGCTGGTGTTGGAGTAGCTATGGGTAATGCAATTAGTCCTCTTCAATCCATCGCCAATGAAGTAACTTTAACGAATAATGAAGATGGTATTGCAGAATTTCTAATAGAAAGATTAAACTTAACTAAATAGATTCTGCTGTTTTTCACTCCAGGCGGACGCTTTACCCTCCAACAACCTAAATCAACAATTTCTAAAAATGAATAAAAATATGATGCCACGCAAAAGTTATATTATATTTGAAACAAGTAATTATGAAATTAACTCAAATAAATAGAGTTACAGGAGGATGGGAAATGAGAATATTTGCTGATAGTGCTTCAGATTTACCTAAGAGTTTTTTTGAAGAAAATAACGTTCTTTTAGCACCACTTAGAGTTCATATTGAGGAAGATGAATACGAGGATATTATTAGTATTGATTCTTCGGAAGTTTATGCTGCAATACGTGCAGGGAAGCATCCAAAAACTTCACAAGTTTCACCTGAATTATTTTTGCGCTTATTTGAAGATCTTGCAAAGTCAGGAGAAGAAGGATTATATATTGCATTTTCATCGGCTCTTTCCGGAACCTACAGCACAGCTATGATGATGCGGGAGCAATTATTAGAAACGTATCCAGATTTAAAACTGACGATTATCGATACTCAATGTGCATCACTAGGATATGGTTTGGTCGTTAAAGAAGTAGTTAGACTGCGTGATGAAGGAATGGATGCGGCTCAAATTATTGAAAAAGCACATTTTCATGCCGAGCATATGGAACATTTATTTACCGTGGAGGATTTAGATTATTTAGCACGTGGTGGGAGAGTTTCTAAAGCGAGCGCATTTGTTGGAGGGTTACTTAATATTAAACCACTGCTCCACGTAGAAGAAGGCAAACTCGTGCCTTTAGAGAAAATTCGTGGACGTAAAAAAGTGTTGAAGCGTATGCTTGATATGATGGATGAACGAGGAGATACTATAAGTGAACAGACGATCGCTCTTTGTCATAGTGATGATGAAGCGACAGTACTAGATTTAAAGCAAATGATTGTAGAAAGATTCAATCCGAAGAATATTGAAATATATTCCATCGGTTCAACTATTGGTGCGCACGTTGGTCCAGGAACAATGGGACTGTTTTTCTTAAATAAACGACCATAAAAGTTAAAGTAAGATCTATAGTTTATGTAGATCTTATTTTTTTTGGAGAATACTTTCTCATTTACTTCACATACTACCATTTACATGGAGAAATTCTGTGAAAATATAAACTAGGAGTGAGACAATGGGAATTTTGAGTGGTAATCCAAAAGAAGAACCTTTACATTACGGTGAAGTATATGCTCTGTGGTCAAACTTAGTAATTAATAACGGGTTAATCGCCGCATATCAAACTTTTTATAATCATGCAGGTGATGATGAACTAAAACAGTTGATAGAAGAGTGCTATAAAGCTATGGAAGAAGAAAATAAACAAATTGAGAAGATATTAAAAGTAAATTCCGTTGGTTTACCACCTGCACCCCCTGCTCGCGCAGATGCTCGACTTGAAGATATTCCGGTTGGTGCACGATTTAATGACCCTGAAATTGGAGCGGCATTAGCCATGGATTCAGCTGCTGGACTAGTAGCATGTAGCAAAGTAATGGGTGAAAGTATCCGCGAAGATATTGCTATGCTTTACGGACAATTTCATATAGCTAAAACTCAAATTGGTGCAAAAATTCTACGCTTAAATAAAAGTAAAGGGTGGTTGGTATCTCCACCTCTTCATAATTTCCCTAGTAAAAAATAGTTTTTCGCAGTCCCACAAAAAAACTGTTCACCCGTAAATACAGGTGGACAGTTTTTTTAGTTATTTACTTTTTTCTTCATCTACTCGGCGTTGTTTCCCTTTACGCCAAACAATGATCAAAAATAACATAAACAGTAGATAAGCAATGACCATTGCAGCGATATAAGCACTATTTAGTCCTGTATCATCTTTAACTTGATATACTTCGACAATCTCTCTATCTAATACTAAACGGTAAGAACCATCATCGGTAGCACGGACTATATCCGATTCAAATAAACCAAGCAGTTCTTTATCTTCACCGATTTCATCACTAGAAAGATCTATTCTTTTGGTCTCACTTGTATTATTCACTACCACATAAAATGTTTCTTCATCCGAAGAACGTTTGTATACTGCATAACCATCTTTGTTTTCTAATAATTCCATTTTACCAGTTCGCATTGCTTCAGACTTTGTGCGAATGGAGGCCATATCCTTTAAGTATTCAATTAACTCTTCATCTACCCGGAAATTCATGATTTGGTGGCTATCTTGTGGTTTTTGACCATTCATCGCTATTTCCGTACCATATGTCATATATGGTACTCCTGGTAATGTAAGAATTGTACCGATTGCCATCTTAATGCGAGTAGGCGGGAACATATTTTCCACTGCACTATGATACGTAATTCTCTCTGTTAACAAATTATCCACCATTACAAGGCTATCTTCATTTGTGGAAGAAATAGACTCTGAAGGTAAATCTGTATTTTTGAAAGTATCCCGGAAATCTATCATTTGCTGTTCTGAATAGTCCAAGTCAAAATTCGCTTCTGACTCTTCGAGTGCGATGACATACATAGGATCACGAACTTCTTTTACTGCAGCGATTAAATCATTAATAAATGCAGTTGGCGCTCCCTCCAACTCTGACAATTTAACTCCATCAATTTTGTAGGTTTCTGCAAATTTTACGATGGTATCAATAAGAGCCTGTTGTACATCATTATTAGTCAAATCCAATTGCATCTGACCATTTTCTGTTGATAGTACCCAATCACTCTTTTTGTTGTCGGTTGACCAAATATGTTGGTCACTAAAGTTATTTAGAGGAAATTCAACCATAATCTTCATATCTTTTTTGTGTGATTCATCTAATAACTCGTTAAATTCTTCCGTTGTCCCAAAGTGTCTCTCTAGTTCTTCAAAATCCAAGATTCGCTTTCCATCATAAGATTCAGTAGAAAAAACAGGACCAATAGAGATTGTAGTGAAACCCATATCTTTAATATGTGTCATCTTTTCTAAAACACCTAGAAAGTCCCCACCTGCGAATGCATTGGGATCTTTGGGATTGACCTCATAATCATTCGTTCCTAATTTATTGAAGTAACGATCTACATATAGATCATAAATACTTTCGTTATGTATAGAGTTATTCGTTTCTGCATTGCTCACCTGAGTTGTTGTAAGGCAAAGACTACTCATCAGCAATCCAGTTATAATCCATTTTGTAAACTTCAAGGTAAATCCTCCTTTGACGCATATACATTTCATTTTAACAAAGCTCTGTTTTAATCGCTATTGTTTCGCCATTAAAGCATTAAATATCTATTATATTTCGTCCAAACTGTGACAGCTATACTAAAAGTATTTCTAGTGCTTTATAACAATGTTTTACATTACGACTACCGAGTGACTTTCTGAGATGTTGCTAGGCTGAAAACACCATCTGTTCCTTTTTCCAATTCCCTTGTCCGCAGTACACTTTTATAAAAAACAAAACCACCAATCACTCTGGTGGTTTCTCGATTTTATGAAATTCTTGAAGGATATGTGATTGGAGTTCACCAGGAGAATCAGTATTGTTTTTTTGTAGATTTGCAATGACAACTGACGCACCTACAAAAACAAGCATTAGAACAATGACTAATATTAGCAATGTTATTCCCACCTAAAGCTCCCCCTCTCTTATTCTCTCAAAATAGCACAATATCAATAAAATGAAAAGAAGCTTTCACTAAGTGAAAGCTTCCCAAAACCTATGCTAAAAAGTTGATACCCATTGGTAATTTGAACCCAAGGAAAAGTGCGATCAAGAAGAAAACAAATACTAACACTAAGAAAGTTGTGTACGGTTTCCCTTTTGCCTTTTTCACTAAAGTCATTTCCATCATTCCAATTACTAATATGCCTGCTAGGAACTTAAATCCGTAAAGCATTCCTTCACCAAAGTCCATGCCCTTGATGAACAAAGCAACCCCAGAAATGATGATTAGGATGTAGAACAAACGTAAAATCATATGAACTACTTTAGGTTTAGCAATCGCTAATGCTACAAAAAATAGGATTAGTGCGACTACCCAAGTGGTAATGTGTAAATCTGTTCTTGCTAGAAAATCCATTTTTTCCACCTCAATATACTTGTAGTTTACTACTATCCTATTTAGTGTACCATGTTACTCGAATTTGTTCACTAATGTACCTATTCCTTCAATAGATATTTTTACTACATCTCCTGATTTTAAGTAACGTGGTGGATTAAATCCCTTGCCGACCCCAGCCGGTGTTCCAGTTAATATAACATCACCTGGCTCGAGGGTAACAGACTTAGAAATCTCGGCAATAATTTGTTCCACTGAAAACACCATATCGGAAGTTTTACCATTTTGACGAATCTCATCATTTACCTTAGTCACAACAACTAGCTCCTGTGGATTTGGTAACTCATCCTTCGTTACTACATAAGGCCCCATAGGACATGACCCTTCAAGACTTTTCCCTAAGAAATATTGCTGATGCTTCGTTTGTAGATCACGCGCAGTTAAGTCATTGGCAATTGTGTAACCGAATATATAATCATAAGCTAATTTTTCTGGAATATTTTTTCCTTGTTTACCGATTACAATAGCTAGCTCGCCTTCGTAGTCGAAGGAATTTGTAATATCTGCGTGTAATGATAGAGTTTGCTCATCTGCTGCAATGGAAGTGGGAGATTTCGTAAATACAACAAATTGACTTGCCGTTCCACCCATTTCTTTTGCATGATCTGCATAGTTTTTACCAATTGCCATAATATTTTTTGGTGTTCGTGGAATTGGTGAAAGCCACTCTATTTCTGTAAAGGAACGTTTGAAGTTATTTGGCTGTTCAGCCTTTGATGCCGCTTCTACTAATTTACGGATTTGTTCGAGAAAATCCATCCCTAAACCTACTCCATCTATAATAGTAGTGGGAAATTTGGGTAATACTTGGAGCGTCTCCTGAATGTGTAATACATCCCATACTGCCTCTTCTTTTTTTACTTTTGGTCCGAAGTAAATTTTGTCGTTTAAACGGTATGATAACAGTTTCATTTGATGGACACTCCCTTAAAAGTTTTAATCTATCTCTTAGTCTATTACAAATTAACTTCATTTTCATCTATTTTCGACTAATTATTCGAATAAGTCAGTTTTCTCCATAACATTTCTACCGGACCTTGCTTAAATTTCGTAAACCAAATCTCTGCAAAGACTACTTGAAAAGCATAAATCCCTATAGCCATCCACGTTCCTGTGCTTAAATCGATTTTCCCGTATAATCCGAATCCATAAGCATAAAAAATAGTAGTCGCAATAATAGATTGCATTAAATAGGTCGTCATCGACATTCTACCAACCTTCGAAATTGGTGAAAGTATTTTTGCTGCGAAAGGAATCGAGCAAACTAATGCAATTATACCTGCGTAGGCTATTGCTTGAAGTGGTCCTCCAAAAGTATCTTGGATACCCATAGTAAATAAGTTTGCTTCTAGTAAATATGGAAGCCATTTAATAACAGTACCGACTATTAACATTACTAACACTGTAATCATCCAATATACTTTTAATTCTCTTGCTCTTTCGATAAGCTTCCATTTTGCTGCTGCTGCACCTAGTAGTAGGAAGGGAACGATAGTAAATAGCATCGAAATGACGATGAGTCCATTTCCACTCATATATAACCAGTCTGCTAATCGTTGAGAGAAAATATCGCCCCATGATCCTTGGCCATATGCAACAATAGATGCTTCAATTTCCTGAATGCCAGTATAAATAATCGTGGCATTTGGCTCTAAAAAAGATCCTAGATAAACTAAACCATAAAGTAATCCATTTGGTATTAAGAATAAGAAGATACTAATGAATAGTAACCAAATTGGCTTTAATCTAATCATCAGTATTAATACAAATCCTGCTAGGGCATAAGTTATCAAAATATCACCGGCCCAAATAAGAAACGCATGAATACATCCGATTATTAACAATACAGTCAATCGTCGAACGGCAAATTTGGCAAATGGACCGCCGTTAGCCGTAGACTTCAGAAATTGCATAGCCAAACCGTAACCAAATAACATGGAAAACAGTGGATATACACTTCCTTGTACAAAAATGTCAATCATTTTAAACGTTTCAAAATCACTTGGGTTTTGAAACCAAGTATACGGATTTATATAAATATATGGAGAGTGGAAAAATAGCATATTAACGACAAATATGCCGAGTAGAGCAAAACCTCTCATGACATCTATCGAAATAATTCGTTCATTGACTCCTGTTGGTTTAATAGACAAGCTTTTTCCCCCTAAAATGACACTGTTCTATTTACGTCAAATAAGTATAGTACTTTTTCTTTTATCTCTACTTGTAGTATTGCCTCAATTGCCTGTGTATAAAGAGACAATTGTAGCTGATAACGTTGTTGCATCTCTTTTTGTAATATGGAGTCGTCCTTAACTAAATGCTTTACTTTATCTGTTTTATAGTCCAATAAAACCCAACGACCATCCTCTTCCAAAAACAAGCAATCTACGACCCCTTGGATAATTTGTTTATCTCCATCTGCGTCTTCTAATGCATACGTAAAAGGAAACTCTCGCATAATTTCTTTCGCATTTCGTAGACGTTCTGCCATTTCTGACTGGAAGAAGGAAACCATTTGCTTAGGTTTTATAGCAGCTCGTTCAGCTTTCGTTAAAATTTCACGTTCTTCCAGCCTTTCTGCAAAAAGGAGAACCTGCTCTTCATTTTTTTGTTCCTGAAGATCGACATTTTGCATAAATGCATGGACCGCAGTACCTGCTTCTGCACCTGTCAAAGCCGTTTCCTGCTGCAGGAAGAAAGGACGCTTCGCAACTTTTTTTAGATTAGTTGGACCAGACATTTTAAAATAGTCATCGTCCGATTGTTCCATTAGCTGCTGAATTTTCTTCATCTCACTAACAGTTTGCTTTGAACGTTTATGAGTAGAAATTTCATGGACATATGGTGTATCGAAACGGTCCTTAATTTCCTGTGAATAAACACTTTTTGATGGATCTATTAGCTGCTCAAGTAAAACAGCCTCTTTTTCTTCCTCTTGTACAGTGTGCTTTAAATCATCTACACATTTAGCAACAATCTTCCATTTTGATTCGCTATCTACGAGATTTGCTTCATTTACTTCCGATAGCTGCCTGAAATTTGTATGTCTTGCTAAAGCTGGACCAATCCAGTCTAAATACCCTTTTGCTTTCGCACGCATATAACCCGGTAACATTTCTTCACTCAAAACATTTTGGGCATCAACCCATTTTTCTAACGTTTTTGCTAAATCTTTTATAGACCCAATGAGGAATAATTGTTCTTTCGCACGTGTCATTGCTACATATAAAACTCGCATTTCCTCAGCTTTCAATTCCATTTGCTTTTGTTCCTTCATAGCCAAAAATGGCAATGAAGTGTAAGAAATTCGCTTGTCAGGATCAATTGCTTTTACTGCAAGTCCAAAAGATTGGTCAAATAAATAAGCTTCATTAAAATCCATTTGGTTAAAGGGCCTACCCATTCCCGCTAAGAACACAACTGGAAATTCCAATCCTTTAGAAGAATGAATAGTCATTAAACGAACAACATTTTCCTTTTCTCCTATAGAGCGTGCAGCACCTAAGTCATCCCCTCGTTTACGCATACGATCGATGAAACGTAAAAAGCGGAACAGCCCACGAAAAGAAGTTTTCTCATAATCGATTGCACGGTCGTGTAGAATACGAAGGTTTGCTTGTCTTTGCTTACCATTTGGCATCGCACCTACTATTTCATAGTAATGCGTATCTAGGTAAATCTGCCATATTAAATCGGCAAGTGAGCCTCTCCTACTTAAATCGCGCCAATCTTCATATTGAAGTAAAAATCTTTGTAGCTTCTCAGCAGTATCAGACGACAGTCCAGCTCCTCCGGTAGACACAAAGGTTTTCATCGCATCGTAGAAAGGTTCTTTTGGAGCAGTTAACCGGATAAGTGCAAGCTCAGATTCTGTAAGACCGACAAACGGCGATCTAAGTACAGATGCAAGTGATATATCTTGATAAGGATTATCTATTGTACGCAACGTATGTAGCATGATCAGCACTTCAATTGCTTCAAAATATCCTTTCGAAAGCTCTGCATATAGTGGAATACCCGCTTCTTTAAATTGCTCTGTAACCTCTCCTGACCATGTCATCGACCGCATTAATATGACCATATCGCTATACCGGACGGGGCGATGAGTTTTTTTCCATGGATCGTAGACAGTAGCTTCGGATCGAATCAGTTCGTCTATTTTTGAAATAATATATCGCGCTTCAGCTTGTGACTTTTTAAGTTCTTCCTCTGTCATTACTTCGATTGTTTCTTCGTCATCTTCATTTGGTTCAGCACTACCGTCTTCCACTTCATATAACAGTGCCAGTTCAACAGGAGTTTCGATTTCTTCATATGGTGCTCCAGCTTTTAACGAAGCTGCTTCATCGTATTGAATTTCCCCAACTTGTTCACCCATTATTTGACTGAAAATATAGTTCGTTGCATGCAATACTTCTTTTCTACTGCGGAAATTGGCATTTAAATCGATTTTGATACCAGAATCGATTGGAAGATCGTTGAATGCGAGATATTTCCCTAAAAATAGCATTGGCTCCGCTAAACGGAAACGATAAATGGATTGCTTTACATCCCCTACCATGAACATATTGCCAGTATTTTCATCTCCACTTTTCACAAATTGTAAAATGGTTTCTTGTAGTAAATTTGTATCCTGATATTCATCCACTAGCACTTCTTTAAAACGAGCTTTATATTCCTTCGCTATTTCGGAAGGAATGAGTTCACCATTTTCACCCTGCTCCGATAGAATATCTAATGCGTAATGTTCCAAGTCTGAGAAGTCGACTAAACCTTTTTCATTTTTAGCTGTGGTATAACGTTCCCCATATGCTATAGTCAATTCCACTAGTTTTTGCAGCTGTGGGGCCATTAAACGCATTTCCTCTAACAATCTTTCAGGTGTTCGAGTGAAATAATTATCCTTTAAGTCATTAATGATTTTCTTCACTTTCGTACGTTTGTTAGTCGCTTGGTTTTTCAATCCTTCATCGCAAGAATCTTTTTTTATCGCTGCCGCTCTTCCCCATTTAATGCCCTGGAAATAATGAAAAACATTTTGCCATGAGCTATTTTTCATCAAGTCAACTGCTTCTTGAATCATTTGCTGGTCGATTACCGCAGTATCTGCAAGAGGTGCTGGCCCATTTGGTTCGTTTGCAAGTCGACGAATCTCTTCAGTTACAGCGATTGCCTCTTCTAAATGATGTATGATCGCAAGTTTCAATGAGCCAATAAATGATAACTCATCAATCATCATGTCTTCCGAAAGATTATATGCTTCAGGAATTGCCAGTAACCATTTCTCTGGTTCCGGATGAACGCGTGAATAAGAATAGAGCTTTTCAATCATCACTTCGATGGATTGATCATCACGATCGGATGTGAAACTGTCCGATAATCGATACATAGGTTCTGGATTATCGACATGATAAGCTTCTTCTAGCACTTCTGCTAACATATCGTCACGCATAATTGCAGCTTCTGTTTCATTTGCGATACGGAATCCTGGATCTATCGTAAGCATATAAGCGTATTGTCGAACAATATTTAAACAAAATGAATGCAATGTAGAAATTTGGGCTTTGTTTAATAGACTTAGTTGCTTTCGTAAGTGATTCGATGTTGGATCATTTGCAATAGCCTTTTCAAGGGCCTCTCCCATACGATGGCGCATTTCTGCTGCCGAAGCATTAGTAAAAGTAACAACCAGTAACTCATCGACATTAATCGGTTGTTCTTTTGCAATGACTTTTTGTATGAGTCGGTCGATGAGAACAGCGGTTTTTCCCGATCCTGCAGCAGCGGATACAAGTACATCAGCACCTGTTGCCCAGATAGCCTTCCATTGTGCAGGTGTCCATGTTAACTCTGCTGGCATATTAGGAATGTTCATGTGGACTCATCTCCTCACGTATTTTTTCAGCTATTATTTCAGGCTGCTCCACTTTTAATGCACGTACTTGTTGTGCGGGATCCGCGGGATCAAATTGGCAAACACTACGGAACGAGCAATAATTACATGGCATTTTATCTTTTATTCGATAGGGTAATACTCTAGTATCGCCAGCATTCATCCCGTTTCCTGCTTGTTCATGCTTTTTACGAACAAAGGACTGTAGTAATCTCATTTGCTCCGGTTCTACTACTTTGGACGATGATTTCGATAAGTTTCCGTCTTTGTTCATGCGTACGGGAATAACCTTTGAAAATCCTGAGATTTGGTCGTCCATTTCCATAATTACTTCAGTATCATCAAGTAGAAGGCCATTCATTTTATATGATTTATAAATAGCATCCTCAAGTTCTTCCTCTTCCATTTCTTTTTGTGATTGGATAAATGGATTATGCATATGCACATATAAAACTCCTGCTGGATCAGCATCTTCATGTAGCCACACATCAGCATTTTCAACAGCGACATCTAAATAAGTTAACATTTGAAGAGAAATACCGTGGTAAACCTCATTCAAATCAATCCCTTTTTTAGAAGATTTATAATCGACAATTCGAACAAACATATTGCCGTTAATATTAGCTGCATCAACACGGTCAATTCGACCGCGTAATTGCATCTTCCGGTTCCGCTTCAGTGGAATTTCTAAAGCTGGCAATACCTCTCCAGGACCAAACCCTGCTTCTATAGCTATCGGGACAAAGCCCGAGCCTTTAGAATGTCTACTTAAAGCGATTAACGTATTAGCAACGATTTGTTCCAATTTTCGTTGAATGTATCGATAGCGGTTTGTACTTAATAACAATTGGTGGACAAAAACAGGCACAATATAATCGACCGCTTGTCTAGCAAGCTGGTGGCATTGCGGGCGGGTTAAATCAGACCATTGTATATCTATACGCTTCGTTTCATCCGCAATCCATTTTAACGCCGCATGGAATAAGTCTCCCATTTGTGGTGCTTCTAATCTATACTCCGCACGCTCTTCTAGCTTTAGACCATAGGATGCGTAATGTGCAAAAGGACAACTATAGTATTTCTCTACCCGAGACACACTAGAAATCATTGTGTCTCCGTATAAAGCAGCAGTCATTTCTTCATTTAATCTTTCGGTTTTATTGCCATGGATTAATGGCTTCGTAATTCTCTTCAATAATTTGGACCAATATGGATCCTCTAAATAATATTGATAAACGGACTGCCACACTTCAGTTAACTTACCTGTTGCTAGTGCTCCTCGAAGTTGCATAACCACATAGGGTAATGTAGGGCGTGGATGACTAATGGAAGTTAAGTCTAATTCATCCGAGAGCATATCACTTGGATCCACAACAGCTATTTCGACCGGTAAGTCGCTTACCATCTGATGAAGTTTTTTTATATACAAGGAAGGCAACAGCGCTTTCCCTTCGTTATCTGCCATCGGATACGATACGTATAGGAAATGAGATGCGGTTACGAGGGCTTTGTATATTAAATAGTTTTCGTCCATTAAACGCATTTTCGATGTAGGTGCTAGTTCAAAGCCAATTTGCGTGAACCATTCACGCTCAGTGTCTGTTAATAACCCTTCATGGTCCATCCGTTTTGGATATGCTCCATCGTTAACACCTACTACAAATGCTGTTTTAATATTTGTGAGCCGAATAATATCTACATTTCCAACTATTACTTGATCAATCGTCGGCGGAATGCCCGAAAAAGTAAGTTGGTCGTAACCCTCGTCTAAAATTTTCGCTACTTCCTCCAAGGACATTTCCTTTTCACCAAACATCAAGACAAATTGGTCTATTACATTTACCCATTCGTTCCACACTTGTTCATGTTCGGAAGCTAGAAGCAATTGGCCATTTTCTTCTTCCGCTTGCTTTAAGCTTTGTAACTTTTCATATACGTTAAGTGCCTCTATAAATGTATAAATAGCTATTGCAAAATCCTTACCAGTTCTACTTTGTTTCAGCTGATCGGAAAGAAGTTTTATTGGTTCGACGATTAAATCTCTCATTGTATGAATATCAGCTTGAATACTCTTCTCTTCATCTGTTTGGACTTTGGAATAAAACTCTAAGCCTCGATATTTTTTATAAACCCAGCGTCTCTCATCTAGCCATCTATCTCCATAAATTCCGAATGCCAACACAAAATTTTCTAAACGATCAGCACGCTCTCTCCAAGTTTTTTTAGAAGCATCTAATGGGAAAAACAAATCCGTCTTCACTGCACGAAAAACTGGTTCATACTTCCAGTCTGTTCGGATTATCTCAAGAATAGTTCGACTAAGTTCAATGAGCGGGTGATGTAACATCGGTTTCTTTTTACTTATGAAAAACGGTATATCATACTGTGGAAAAATAGTCTCGATTAAACCTTCGTATGTATCAGCATCTCTATGCAAAATAGCCATTTCGTTAAACCGAATACTTTTTTGTTGCATGAGCTCACGTATGTGTCTTGCTATAGCATGCATCTCCGCACGACGATTGGCAGCTTCCGTTATGTGAATATTTCCTTCTGATTTTGCTTGCAAAGGAGGAAGCTTATCAAGATTTGCCTCTATATGAGCAATTTCTGGTGACCTAAATCGTTTCTGTTCAGATTGATGTACAGTCTCTTCAATTTCCACCTTTTCCATCTGCGCTATTTCTAATAATCTTGCACATGTATTGGCAGGCTGATAAAAAAGAGATTGTTCATCTACTGCATCCTGTAATGATTCCATAGGAAGGGCAACGGTAATACGTTTTACTTGTTTCATTAATTGCTCGATAATCTCTAATTCTCTCGGCGTAAATGAAGTAAACCCATCTATATATAAATCTGTATTTGCAAGGAGGCTAGAGTCTTTTATTTTATTTGCTAATAAGGTTAAGTATCCTTCTCCGTCAATGTAGCTAACGCCTAATTTTTGCTCTACCTTTTCAAGCATCAGCATGATATCAGAGGATTTATCAATAAGTGTTTTGGGTGCATTTACATTTTCTAAATTGTTTAGTGCATTTGCCATTGTGGAATAGTCCATACAGTATCTACTAAACTCTTTTAGTAATACTTCAATTTGATCGGTAAATCCTCTTTTGGTTGCTGCTCGTTTAAATAGTGTAAATTCGTCTTTGTGGTTTTCAAGTAGGCTACGAATGAGCATTCGGTAACCGAAGCCACTTATTTCTTCTTTAGCGATTCCACCTGTTTCTTGGAGCACGCGCCATGCTAGTCGTTTAAATGTCGTTACTTGTGCTCTAATTAGCCCAGGTAGTCCGGATTCGGCTGCAAGGTCATATTCACTGGAAAAGGACATCTGGTCAGGTACTATGTAGAATATTGGGTCTCCTATAGGAGCTTTTTGTAGAGCTGTGATTATTTCTTCGTGGATAAAAGTTGTTTTTCCAGAGCCTGATCGGCCACTGACTATTCGTAGCGACATTGGGTTTTCAATCTCCTTTCTAGTGATTTAATATCTTATAATGAAATCTCAACCTTTTTACTGGTTACTTGCACTGCTATTCGTTACTTGCTCTCGGTGCTCATTTACTCTCAGGACGGATAAATAATCCTGGATGAAGGAGCTTTAACGGCTTCCTGAAGGTTCATGTGTAGCGTGAGGCAACATATCCTTCTAGGAACAATCTATTAATTTGCTTAGTATGCTGAATATAATTTTTGTGAATGCTAGAGTTATCCAATATTTTGTGGAATATTAAAAAACCGAATAATCTCCTATCTCTATTGTACAAAACATACTACAGAGAGGGAAATTATTCGGAATAAAATTGGGATGTAGCTTGTGATATTGGCCAGTAGCGTGCTTTTACCGTACCAACAATTTCTTCAGTATCTACAAAATAGAAATATCGACTATCCATACTAGAAATACGATTATCGCCTAGAACAAATAACTTTCCAGACGGAACCCTTTGACTTCCTGTTAGTTCCTCTAATTCAAAATCACCAGTAAAGTTCTCATCTGGATTATTGAACGCACTATAAGACTGCAAATAAGGTTCTTTTATTCTTTTATTGTTTATAAACAACTCATCATTCTCATAGGTAATCGTATCACCTGGCAGACCAATTACACGTTTTACATAATCTTCTTGCTGATCACCATGGAAGATCACAATATCCATGCGTTTAACTTCTGTCATTTTACTAACTATTACCTTATCTTTATCGTTTAATGTGGGCATCATTGACTGGCCCACTACTTCATAATTTGTCACGAGGAATACTTTGACAAGTGTCACGATTAAAATACCTATTACAAGTGCTGCCAACCATTCCCATATTTCTTTTTTCACATTATTCAAGACTTTCTCCTCTTTTGTTTTTTCGTTCGCTGCTAATCAATCTAAAATCAGCCTCTACTTTTTTATTTAATCTCTTTTCAATTGCCTTACCTACAAACCATAGTATAGCAATTACCAAAATAACAATAGCGGTTCTAATTGGTTGAGTGATTAATGCTTTGATGTCAGATCCAATAAAACTAACAACGAAAATCATAATGAGTTTACCTAATGCCAGTGTCCAGAAATATGTGTTTTTCTTCATATCTGAAAGACCTGCAACAATATTAACTAGAGCAGAAGGTGTAAATGGAAAACAAACGAGTAAAAAGAGTGGTCCAAATCCATTTCGCTCTACCCATTTTATTAATTTTTGAATTTTAATATGTCTTGTAATAAAACCTAATGCGCGAGCTCGTCCATATTTTCGGATGACTAGGAATACTGCATAGGAACCAGCTACAGACCCTATCCAGGATATTAAAAATCCAAACAATAATCCATAGGCATTGACGTTTGCTACTATGAAAACGACTAAAGGTAAAAATGGAAGAAAGGCTTCCAAAAAAGGTAATAAGATACCAATTAGCGGTCCAAGTGCTCGATAATCATGTGTTAAGTTAGTTAAAGTTTCTAATGAAAACCATTCCGGCATTTGGCTCTCCTCCAAATATGTATATTTATACTATTCCCATTTTTGCTGTACATAAAACTCTCTAATTATAGTATAATTTGATGATTATGCATTTAGGTGGTGAACATTTTGTGAATAAAAATTCGTTTTTATCGGGTTTGAAAGCTGGAGTCAGTATAGCAATCGGTTACTTTCCAGTTGCACTGACATTTGGCTTGCTAGCAAAAACGACCGGACTGTCTATTTGGGAAGCAACCGCGATGAGTATTTTTGTTTATGCAGGAGCAGCTCAATATATGTCCCTCACACTAATTTCAAAAGGGGTTGACCCTATTTTAATCGTTTTAAATACATTTGTCGTTAATATTCGTCACTTCTTAATGACGGCTGCACTTAATGAAAAGATGCAAAGTGAAAAAAGATGGGTCAAAGGGATTTATGCTTTTGGTATTACAGATGAGAGTTTCTCAGTATTAGCTACACAAAAAGAAAGTAAAATAGCTACTCCCTTTGCTTTTGGCGTAGCTGTAATTGCATATAGCAGCTGGGTTATATTTACCGCAGTTGGACATGTCATTGGCGCAAATCTCCCTGCATTTTTACAAGCAGCAATGTCCATTGCTTTGTATGCGATGTTTGTTGGATTGCTTGTTCCATCTATGCGTGGAAATCGTAAAGTGGTAATGCTTGCGCTTGTAGCTGCCGTAATTAACGGTTTCTTTTATTGGACCGGGCTATTATCAACTGGTTGGTCCATCTTAGTTGCTACATTGGTATCTTCTATTTTAATTGAAATCATTTATGCAAAAAGAGGGAAAAACTTACCGAAAGGGGCTTAACAAAATGGGGATGTGGTATTGGTGGACTTTGCTTGGAATGGCACTGGTGACATATATTCCAAGGGCATTTCCTCTTACCTTTTTAGAAGGGAAAGAATTGCCTCCAGTCGTATCGGGGGTATTGCGTAATATTCCTTATGCAGTATTAGGAGCTTTAATATTCCCAGCTATTTTATACGTCCAACAAGACAATCTTTTATTTGGCTTAATAGGAGCAGCCGTAGCGTTTAGTTTAGCTTTTCTATTTTCAAATGTGATGATTGTAGTTCTTGGAACAATTGGAGTTTTAGCCGTATATAGCTTGATATTTTAATCCGTTTGTTTGTACATAGTTTTTAGAACAAAAAATCCGCTCTCTTTACAGAGGCGGATTTTCTTTATTATTACTAGTTTTCATATTGGTACTATACCAAAATCCTAATGTAAGGGATGCAGCGTCAATCACATAAATCCACCATCTATGTGTATAGCCTGCGTAGACCGATGCTGCGAATAATGCTACGGTTAATACTAGCGCAACATAATGATTGAAAGTGATACGTGTAAATAACACGACCATTAATCCCGGAGCAAAAATAGCCAATATTATTTGAGTTGTGATTGATAGTGATTCCATAGCTTCTCCTATCTAACTAAGATTAGACCTAGTCGATAATGATCATGTCTAAATAGTATGTGCTGACGAAGACGTAATTCTCCGTTTGAATCCAGCACTTCTAGGCGACAATGAGCAGCATTTATTTGAACTGCTTCATATAATTCCTGTTCGTTTTCAACTTTCTGTCCGTTCACTTTAACAATACGTTCTCCTATTAAAAGACCCATTTTCTCGGCAGGAGATCCAGAAAGCACACCTGCAATCATAACACCATTCGATTGTGGCGATACAGCATAGTTCCCTGTTTTTTCTTGTTGGTATTTTATAATAGTTATTAGCAATCTCGCGATGACACCTATTAGTATAGCAATTGCACTTACTAATGGCTCAAAATAACCGATCGCTGCAATTATTGTAATAACAATTCCTAGTTGCCAAACAATTTTACCGTACCCAGCAAAAAAATGAATCGGTAGAGAATGTTGAGATTTTTGTTGGAAACCAATTACAAATGGAAATACAACGAAAGAAAAAGCAGTTTCTCCTAATGTAAACTGTGGCCAATAAGGTAAATACGTAGGAATAACATCCCCCGGGATCACCAGTAGTATAGGTAATAACCATAATTTTTTCACATGATATACAATCGCTTCGATACCTCTATGAGTAGTAACCAGTTTTGGTGAAGCTTGAGCTGACCCATGCTTTTGAATAAGGACGCCCTCTACAATGAGTAACAATCCAGCAATTATAGCAACTGGCACAATTCCTGCCTGAAGAATATCTAGCCCCGAAACAGTCCAAGTAAATACGTCTAAACTCCAGTTAAATGTATACATAGCGTAGGCAGTTGCCGTACCTAATGCAATTGTATAAATAGCAGAACCAAACTGATACGTAAACAATAGTATAAATAATAGCATCCACATGCTATATATCAATAGCCATGAATTAGGAATAACTAATCCGATAGCTACGCTAATAACTGATAAAATAAGTGCCCAAATGATACCATCTAGCAAGAACCCTTTTGCCTCGGTCCATCCCCATAGTAGCCTCGTGCGAAATTGTCTTCTTTCTCTTTTAACGCGAACGTATCCGATCAATATCGAGAAGAGAAGCGTAACATATACTGCTGGATGGAGGAAAAAACGTCCAATTCCTTTAACCAATTCGATTAATACTTCTTGCACCATACGCATCCCCTCACTTACAACTATACTTCCTATTATTGTAACAAACGTAGAGGGCTTTGCGTATAGGATTTTCGTATATACTTTGTTATTTGATATCGTGAAGTAAATAACTTACTCCCATTTGGAACTGTTTATCGTTTTCTCTACTAGTTTTATAATCTAGAATAGTTTTTGATAATGACTGAAATAATACATCATCAATCTCGTTATACTCGTCTAGGCTTCTCTCTTGTCGATACTTTTCAATAGCATCCTGTGTATCTTCATCAAAATATCCATCCTGACGACTGATATTATAACCAATTGCCCCTAATACTTGTTGAACATACTTTACTTCCTCCCCGAAGTCTCCCACATGAAAATTCCCTTGATAGTATTTTATATCCATCATATATAATTCATCTGGCTCGACCTGTAAATCTGCTTGAATTCCTTTGTGATGGATCCACTCTTGTTTCGGAGTAAGCCATTTATGAGTGGAGATTTTAAGCTTCCCTCCATTTTGAAGTGGGTGTGTTTCTTGCACTGTCCCCTTACCAAAACTTTTTTCGCCAACAATCATTGCACGCTTATTATCCTTTAAAGCCCCGGCTAATACTTCACTTGCTGAAGCACTACCCCCATTTTGTAGCAACACCACCGGGAGCTTGTTTAAATACTGATTGTCTTTTTTTTCAGTATTTAGCATTTCCAAAACCCCTTTGGCATCTTGCATATAAGCAAAAGTGGAACCATTCGGTAGTAAAGTACCGATTATTGTCGAAACACTATATAAATAACCACCTGGATTTCCTCGAACATCAATTACAAGTCCATCTATTCCTCGTTCTACTAAAGCTTTCGTTTGTTTCTCCCATTCTTCTCCAGTCTTCTCTCCAAATAATGAAATATTGACAATACCTAGTGAATAATCATCTACTTCATAAACATCACTGGAAACCGTATGCATCGCAATCGTGTCCCGTTTCATATGTAATTCGACATGGCGATTCTCACTAGACCGATATACAGTCATTTTGATACTAGTACCTTTTTTACCGCTTAATAACTGCATTAACTGCGTCATTGACTTCCCTTCTACCCTTTCTTCATTTACTCGAACGATTTCATCTTGAGGCTTTAAGCCAGCTTTAAAAGCAGGTGAATCTTTTAAAGGTGCTACTACGACAAACTTTCCTGCCGAAAGCATAATCTCCGCTCCAATTCCAACCCGTTCCTCCGCTAGTGATGCTTCTTGGTTCGCTGCTTCTTCCATAGTTAAATACGTACTATGCGGATCCTCTAATGCCTCAGCCATACCACGAATGGCTCCTTCAACAAGCAGACTGTCATTTTTGGAGAATACTGCTTCTTTTTTGATCAATTGAAACGCTTCATCAATGACTTGACTATTACTTACATCTTTTTGTTCTGTAGCTGATGGTTTCATCAACCACATATACCCGATACCTAAAACAACTACGACTAGCAATCCATAAAGAAAAAATCGACTTTTGCGCAAGTTCAACCTCCTACTTTTCCACTAATATATGTGTGAAAAGAGGAGTTTAATACTTGCCCCAAAAATCGATTCTTATTTTAAATTACTTATATAGTCTGCTAACATTTGCTCATCCATTGGACCAACAATCTTATTTTGGATGGTCCCTGTCGTATCTATCATATACGTCGTTGGTATTGTAATCGCTTGATAGGCTTCCCCAACTACCCCATCTTCATCTAAAAGTATAGGAAAGCTAAGTGCATAATCATCTTGGAAGGCTTTCACTTTATCAATTCCAACATCGCTACTTGTCAAATTGACAGCTAAAATTTCTACATTTTCTTTTTCTGCCATATCTTCGTAATAGTTTTGCATATGTGGCATTTCTGCTTTACATGGTCCACACCAGGTTGCCCACAAATTTAAAACTATTTTCTTCCCTTTATAATCTGCGAGCGTAACTTCCTCGCCAGCTAATGTCGTGAGTGTAAAGTTAGGTGCCACATTCCCTTGACCTAAACCTTCGTTGGCAGGATTGTTTGCCAAATCTGTGCCCATCTGCTCCCCTGCAAATGCTTCTTGTTCATCGATATTACCTCTAACAAACGATATTGTGGCTATCGCTATTAGAGCAGCAATAACTACTAGCGCAATTATTTTCTTTTTCATATAATACCTCCTACTTGGTACGATATTTCTCTGCCCTTATTATATGTTATCCGTTGCCTAAAATACGAATTAAAAGAGTTGCAATTGTGACTATGTAGTGAAGAGTAAGCTTATGAAATATTTTCTAAACGGATGGGCGCTGGCCGCACGCTACGCATGAGCCTTCTAGGATGATCGCTTTCAGCTCCTTTATCCTTTAGGAAGTCTCATTCTTCGCGCTCATGCAGCTTGAAAGGCGCACATCCTAAGTACCACTGATCATACTAAATTGTTCTTATGCTAATAAAATGTTCTCTAACGGATGGGCGCTGGCCGCACGCTACGCATGAGCCTTCCAGGATGGTCGCTTTCAGCTCCTTCATCCTTTAGGAAGTCTCATTCTTCGCGCTCATGCAGCTTGGAAGGCGCACATCCTAGTTTCTGCTGATGACATTAGAGAAGATATTCTAAAAGGACAATATAACAATAGAAAGTAATTATGTTCCGCTATTAGAGAATTTTTTCCGTTTCGCGAGTAAATAAGTTTGCAGAGTGAGTAAATCCATTGTGACCGCCAGTATCTATTGAATTATGCGAGTATTTGAATCAGGTCCGCTTGTATTTAACGTTCCTGAGTGAGTAAATGATATTTATGCTAATGAAAATCTTCTCTAAACGGATGGGCGCTGGCCGCATGCTACGCATGAGCCTTCCAGGATGGTCACTTTCAGCTCCTTCATCCTTTATGAAGTCTCATTCTTCGCTCTCATGCGGCTTGGTAGGCGCACATCCTAGTTTCTGCTGATGACATAGAGAAGATTATTCTAAAGAGACAAATCATTAGAAAGTAATCATTCTTGCTAATTTATGACAATTTTTTCCGTTTCGCGAGTATGCAGGGTGAGTAAAACCATTGTGAACGCCAGTATCTAGTGAATTATGCGAGTATTTGAATCAGGTCCGCTTGTATTTAACGTTCCTGAGTGAGTAAATGATTAATGAAATGTCTTCTAAACGGATGTGCGCTGGCCCCACGCTACGCATGAACCTTCTAGGATGGCCGCTTTCAGCTCCTTCATCCTTTAGGAAGTCTCATTCTTCGCGCTCATGCGGCTTGAAAGGCGCGCATCCTAAGTACCACTGATGATACTGGATTTAATTTCTTTAGATCTGAATCATCTTCTCTTAACTAACCTTTTCCAATTCATCGTTTTTATACTACTAAGTCAATTCAATTTCAAAGTTAATACCTACTCACTTCTTGATTGAAGTGCTGTGCGGCGACTCCAGCGGCAACAGCGTGTCCAGGTGAGACTCTGCAAGAGGCTCACGGACCGCCCGCGGAAAGCGTCCGCACGGAACGGAAATCACAGTAGTAACTTCCTTTTGTTACTTACTACTATCTGTTATTTGCTGCCTTCTATATTAAAATTTCCAATTCATCGTTTTTATACTAATAAATAAATTCAATTTTAAAGTTAACACCTACTCACTTATTGATTGAAGTGCAGTGCGGCAACAGCGTGTCCAGGTGAGACTCCGCAAGAGGCTCACGGACCGCCCGCGGAAAGCGTCCGCACGGAACGGAAATCACAGTAGTAACTGCCTTTTGTCACTTACTACTATCGGTTATTTGCTGCCTTCTATAATAAAATTTCCAATTCATCGTTTTTATACTACTAAGTCAATCCAATTTCAAAGTTAATACCTACTCACTTCTTGATTGAAGTGCAGTGCGGCGACTCCTGCGGCAACAGCGTGTCCAGGTGAGACTCTGCAAGAGGCTCACGGACCGCCCGCGGAAAGCGTCCGCACGGAACGTAAATCACAGTAGTAACTGCCTTTTATTACTTACTACAATCGGTTATTTGCTGTTTTTTCCTTCTATATTAAAATTTCCAATTCATCGTTTTTATACTACTCAATCAATTCAATTTTAAAGTTAACACTACTCACTTATTGATTGAAGTGCTGTGCGGCGACTCCTGCGGCAACAGCGTGTCCAGGTGAGACTCTGCAAGAGGCTCACGGACCGCCCGCGGAAAGCGTACGCACGGAACGTAAATCATAGTAGTACCTTTCCATAAGCTATCTTGAATTCTATTATGAAATCTACAATAAAAAAACGCTTCTCCACGAATGGAAAAGCGTTGGTTACTATTATAATGAAATATATCTCAGTGGGTTAACAGAGTTTTTGGCCATACCTTCCCAGTTTCCAATATGAATCTCAAAATGTAAATGAGGTCCAGTAGAATTTCCGGTAGTACCTATCGCTCCAATAATCTGACCTTTTGATACAACTTGTCCAACACTAACTTTAATACTACTTAAATGCGCATATAAAGAAGTAAATGTCTGGCCATCAATAGAATGTGTCACCATGATTACATTCCCGTATGTGCTCAGTGGAGAAGCGTAAGAAATAACTCCATCAGCAGCAGATAGTACTGGTGTACCTGTACTGTTCGCAATATCAATACCGTAGTGAGTTTTTACTCCTCCTGAAATTGGGTGTGTTCTACTACCATATCCAGAAGTGTATCGACCTGATGCTGGTTTTGTCCATGCCCCAGCAGAGACATTTGGAATGGCTATTGAAGAACCACCGCCACCGCCACCGCCACTAGCTGCTTGCTGACGTTGTCTTTCTGCTGCTTCTTTACGTTTCTTTTCTTCAGCTGCTTTTCTTGCAACTTCTGCTAATCTTTTTTGTTCAGAAACGATTTTGTTTTGTGTTTCTTGACTTAAGTTTAGAATTTCGTCATATTCCGTTTCTAAAACTTCTTTTTCTTCATGTAATTTTGCTTGTTCTACCTCTAGTTGGTCTACTAAATTACCTTTAGAAGCTTTTTGTCCATCCAGAGAGGCCTTTAAACTTAAAAGTTCATTTTTGCTATCTTCTTGCTGTTGCAATTTTTTGTTTAAACTTGCTTGTTGTTCTTCTAATTGCTTTTTATCATTTGCTTGCTCTTCTAAGATAGTACGATCTGCATCCATCAGCGTGTTGACAGCAGAAAAACGGTCGATAAAATCGATGAAACTATTTGCCCCTAATAAAACATCTAGGTAACTTACAGATCCTCCGCTTACTTGAACAGCACGAATACGTTCTTTTAGTAGTTGATCGCGTTCTTCAATTTTTCTTTCAAGCTCTTTAATAGAAGCTTGTAACTTTTCAATTTCAGTAGTTGTTAATTTTATTTGGTTTAATACTTCCGAAATCTGTGATTCTGTATTAATAATCTTAGTATCTAACTCTTTAATTTGAGCCATAATTTGATCTATTTTCGATACATTTTGATCGATCTTACCTTCTGTATGTTTGATAGTTGAGTCAATATTATTTTTCTTTTGCTCTAATTGTTTTTGTTCTTGTTTTAAATCATCTAGAGTATTCGCTAAAGCGCTAGGAGTCGTTATTAAAAGCGCCCCAGTAGTAGCTATAGCCATAATTCTTAGCATCCATTTAGACTGTTTTCTCAAAACCTATCTTGCTCCCTTCAATTTACCAATTATACCCGTAAAAATTTACGAACCGACATGAAACTTCCCCAGATACCAATAAGTACACCCATTAATAATATTAATGCGTTTACTTGATAAATAAATGGCGAGAATTCGAGCAGTTTAAATAAGTTTCCTGATTCTAATTTTGGCTCTAACAATTTATAGATATTAGAGTAGAGTACTGTAACTAATGTTATAGGAATGATAGCTCCTAAAATCCCTAGCCACATACCCTCTAAGATGAATGGAATACGAATAAACCAATTCGTTGCTCCTACTAGTTTCATAATTTCGATATCTCTTCTTCTTGCAACAATTGTGATACGAATGGTGTTAGATATTAGGAACATTGCTGTAAATAGTAATGCCAAGATTAGCACTAATCCAACATTTCTCCCTGTGTTCAAGAAGGAGAATAGTTTTTCTATTTTACCTTCCCCATACTTAACTTCAAACGTATTATCGAGACGATCTAATTTTGCTGCCACTTTTTCTGTTTCCTGAGGATTGGTAGCTTTAGCATAAAACACATCATGTAGTGGATTCTGTTGTTCAAATAATCGTAAATCTTCTCCAAAATCAACTACTAATTTACTTAATTCTTCTCCTTTTGGAGAATATGTAACTTCTTCAATTCCAGTTGTGTCTTTAATATCTTGTTCTAGCTTTGTAATAGCTGCTTCATCTGCTGTTAATTCGACATAGACCTTAATCTCTACGTCTTTCTCCAAGTCATCTGCTACTTTGTTCAAGTTCATCATAATCATGACAAAAACGCCGACAAGTAATAATGTAACTGTTACCGCACTAACCGAAGCAAATGTCATCCATCCGTTACGACTGATGCTCTTTAAACTTTCTCTAAAGTGTCTTGCTAATGTTCTACCCTTCATAACCGTATTCTCCTCCGTATTCGTCTCGAGTGATTAATCCACCCTCAACTGCAATAACACGGTGTCTAATAGTATTAACAATTTCTCTATTATGAGTTGCCATAATAATTGTTGTTCCTCGAGCATTAATTTCTTTAAATATATTCATAATTTCCCATGAGGTTTCTGGGTCTAAGTTTCCTGTAGGTTCATCTGCTATGACAAGTTTGGGTCTATTGACGATGGATCTTGCAATTGACACACGTTGTTGTTCTCCACCTGAAAGCTCCGTTGGGAACATTCTTGCTTTGCCTTTCAACCCTACCAGTTCTAATACATCCATAACTTTTTGTCGTATCACTTTTGGTGTTTCTTCTATAACTTCTAATGCAAACGCCACATTTTCATAAACACTCAAACGTGGTAATAATTTAAAATCTTGGAACACTACACCGATTTGGCGTCTTAAAAGTGGAACTTTACTATTTTTTAGAGTAGCTAAATTGATACCATTTATTAAAATATCTCCTGAGGTTGGGCGTTCTTCTCGATACATCATTTTGATGAATGTCGTTTTTCCTGCTCCACTTGGTCCAACTACATAGACAAAGTCACCTTGTTCAATCTTTACATCAATACCGTTTGCGGCAACAATACCATTTGGGTATTTCTTGTAGACATTTATCATTTCTATCATTAATAAACCACCTATTTAGATTCGTCATAAAATGCAACACGCCTATTATAACATTAGAAACGCTATTATTTGTTACAATTAGATTTCATTTTATAGGTAATTATAGGGGGAATTGTCTAAAGTCGAATCTACGTTTTATCCTAACTAGTAAATTTCACTTACATACCTTGTACCCACTACCCCATATTCTACATTATGTGAGAAGATTCCTTCTTTTATTTCAATAAAAAAATCAGCTACTCAAAGAGCAGCTGATTTCGTTTGTTAACTTTCAAAGATTATTTCTTAGCAGCTAACCACTCTGCTACTGCAGTTGCGTCATCTCCAGAAATAATACCTCCTGGCATTGCGCCTCTACCGTTTTCAATTACATTTAAAATTTCATCTTGTGATAGGCGTGAACCTACATTGTTAAGGGCCGGGAAGTTACCTTGTCCCTCTAAGTTTTGACCATGACAGCTAATACATTTTGCGCTAACAATTTTCTCTGCGTCAACTGAAGCTGTTTCAGTAGTTGTAGTGCCAGAGTCTGTTGATGTATCTTTATCAGCTTTATCATCTCCGCCACCACATGCAGCAAGTACTAATCCTGCTCCAAATATTAAAGCTAAGAGTTTCTTATTCATGTTATTACCTCCCTAAGTTAAATTTAATCTGCATACTCATTATACCTTACTTATGATCTTTTGAAACCTTCTCCCAGTACTTCATAGGCATCCGAAACTATGACAAAAGCAGCAGGGTCAATAGTTTTAATGATATGTTTCAACTTTGTGAACTCTGTCTGATAAGCCACGACCATTAAAATTGGTCTTTCCACATTCGTATAGCCACCATAAGCTGGAAGTTTCGTTACACCGCGATCAATCTCGGTATATATAGCATCTCTAATTTCATCCTGTTTATTCGTAATAATATAAATCATTTTTGATTGACTAAAACCTAGTTGCACAAGATCAATCGTTTTAGTGGTAACAAATAATGCTATTAACGCATAAAGGGCCCTTTCAATATCAAAAACAAAAGCTGCACTAAGTACGATCAATCCATCTATTAACAGCACACTTGTCCCAAGAGAGAATCCCGTATACTTCGTAATAATTTGTGCTGCTAAATCTGTTCCGCCTGTAGATGCGCCACCTCTAAAAACGATACCCAAACCTAAACCAACACTAATTCCACCAAACAATGCGCCAAGTAATGGATTCATCGTCCATGGTTCCCAGGCAGCCGTCAATAGTACAACTGCTGGTAGCACTAATGTACCGACAAACGATTTAATACCAAATTTTGCGCCTAAAAATATAAGTCCTGCTATAAACAATGGAATATTAAATGCATATTGCACAAGTCCAGGCGCCCAACCAAAGACTCCTTTTAAGATTGTACTAATTCCGCTAACTCCACCAGAAGCTACCTGGTTCGGTAACAAAAAAACGTTGAATGCGATCGCAATAATAGCTGCACCAATGATTACATAAACATAATCCTTGGAATTTTTAATAATGGGGTGTGGTTCTTTATATTGTCTACGATTAATATTAGTTTCCATTTCATTCCTCTTTCATCCACATTCTTTGTTTGCCTGCACTAGTATAACAAGTGAAAAGTAATTTGTGAACTTCAACAAGATAGCGTGTTGACGAGGTGAAGTGGATGAAAAGGAGAGTTGTGGATTGTCTTATATAGATGTTATCTCTCCAAAACAGTGAGTTATACATACAATTTTTTCAAGTTCATGGATAAGTGATTAAAAATATAATTATAAAGTTGATTTCTGCTCATGGACGGACGCTTTCAGCGGGCATGGCTTCAATCTCCTCGGGCCAACAGGATGTTGGTCACGAAGGCTTTGCCACACGAAGTGGCGTTCTTAGCCTTAGTTCCTCTTATAAGCGTTCCTGCGAGGCTTTCAACTCATGCTAGTTCGCTGGAGTCCTCCCTCCGCACCAATCACCAAGTACACCATATTTGTGTTTTTATTACAATACGTAACTATTAAATTGACTGCCTTCGGACAATATGCCGTATAAATCGGTAACTAACATTCTAGGCAAATATGTTAGATACTGTAACCTTACCTTTTATCATGTTTAGATAAGCTCATTTATAATTAATAGTTAATACGACTCCAGCATATAAGCGAGAAAATCGAGATCCCTCAGAGAGCATAGCGAACGTGGATGCTCGGCCTCGCCCGCGGAAAGCGCCAAGCTGAAATGGAAATCAGTATTCCAAGAACTACAGTGTTCACTCTATATTTTTATATACTTTGTATTTAAAAAGAGCATGTCCTAAGACACACTCTTTAAGTAACTATTTTGTATTAATGCTTTGGGCTTCTTTGTATGTTTCGTCGATATAGTTGGCAATTGCCTGCTGATCTTCTGTTATTTGCACAAGTGTTGCATTGAATTCTTCTACAGTCGCGGTACTTTCTTCAATAATAGCCGCAAATTCACTCGTACTAATATTAATGGATTCTGTATTATTGGAGATAATATCTACATCCTTTAAGAACTTAGCTAACTCGTTTTGCAGTTTCTTCATTGTTTCATGAAGTTTATTAAATGATTTATTTGATTTATCGGCTGTTGAAACTTGTGCATAGATTTGATTTACTCCATTTTCTAACTTTTTAAGAGCTTCTTGATTGTATTTGTTTAATTGGTTTAAATTATCATCTATTTTTTCTAGAGACTGATCAGTGACACCAGCAAGCTTTCGGATTTCTTCTGCCACAACGGCAAACCCTTTTCCAAGTTCTCCAGCTCTTGCGGCTTCTATAGATGCGTTCAAGGCTAGAAGATTAGTTTGTGCTGTTATTTGGCGAATATCACTCGCAAAATTATTTGTTTCATTAATTTTTTCGGAAAGACCGTTAAATGTTTTATTTAGTTCCACAAAAAATACGGTGAATTCATCAATTTCATTTTTCATCTTTTCCATCACTATAGAACCGTCCGAAGCATTCTGTTCTGCAAATTCAGCTTGTTTGACGATTTCATGTAAATGTCCAGCCATTTCTTTTACTGAATCAGAAGTGGCCTCAGTAGATTTAACAATATCCACTACATGATCTGCTTGTTTTTGAGAACCAATACTTACTTCCCCTACCGCAACAAGCATTTCTGCCTGTGCATTGTTTGTATTAAATGTATTCGTACGAATTTGCTCTAAATTAGATGTAATGACAGACACTGCAGTTTCCAGTTTTTGATGTAGAAATGTTTCTTCATCAGATTTAACTTTAGCATCTTCTAAAAGTTTTTCAACTTTCGTGAATAGATTCTTACTTTGCCTTACTTGTAAGAAGATACCTAGTGCCATTATGAACTGGATGAAGAAAATATTCACAGTTCGTCCTTCAAAAATACCTGAATCATCCCACATTACATTTAATATCATTGCGAACACGCATAAAATGTAACCGTATACAAAAATACTCTGCTTTGAATGTAAACTGCTTAGAATTAGTATGAAAAGTGCTAAAACGATTGTAGCGATGCTTACTTCATTGAAATAACTCATGCTGACGGCTGTAATAGCCCCAGCTAGTATGGCGAAATATGGGAATATACGTGCGAAATATATCGACTTTCGAGCGATAATAAACATAATTACGGATATGACAAATGGAATTCCAATTGAAATAATGACAACTACTGCCTGTTGAATAATAATTTGAACAAGTAATCCTAAACCTGCTGCTAATGCGTAAGCTAAAAATAAAATGACATTTTTTCTCTGTAAGTCTTCATTTTTCAACTCATTAATATTCATTACTCTTTCCCCTGTCCTTTATATTCCGAAAATTAAAAAACCGATGCTATATAATTATAACATCGGTTTCTAAAACGTCTATTAGTTTATTTTCGAACGTAGATAAGCGTGAATAAACGGATCAATTTCACCGTCTACAACGGCATGAACATTACCGCTTTCTTCATTTGTACGGTGGTCTTTTACCATGGAGTATGGGTGGAATACGTACGAACGTATTTGACTTCCCCATCCGATTTCTTTTTGTTCCCCACGGATTTCTAATAACTGTGCTTCTTGTTCTTCGATCTTCAATTGATATAATTTTGATTTTAATAATTTCATCGCATGCTCACGGTTTTTTATCTGCGAACGCTCTGACTGACAAGTAACAACCGTATTTGTTGGTAAATGGGTAATACGAACGGCTGAGTCAGTTGTATTGATATGCTGTCCACCAGCGCCAGTTGCACGATAAGTGTCAACTTTCAAATCTTCTGTCCGAATATCAATTTCAATTTCATCTGTAAACTCTGGCATTACTTCGCAGGATACAAATGAAGTATGACGGCGCCCTGATGAGTCGAAAGGTGAAATACGTACAAGACGATGAACGCCTTTCTCCGCTTTTAGATAGCCATATGCATTATGTCCTTTAATGAGTAGTGTTACCGATTTAATACCAGCTTCATCTCCAGGTAAATAATCAATCGTTTCTACTTTAAAGCCGCGTTTATCTGCCCATCGTTGGTACATACGAAGCAATATAGAACCCCAATCTTGAGACTCTGTACCACCCGCACCTGGATGCAATTCTAAAATTGCATTATGCTTATCGTATTCTTCACTAAGTAACATTTGTAATTCAAAGTCACTCAGCTTGTTTGTAAACTCATTGAGTTCTTTCCCAAGATCTTCTTGCAACTCTTCATCTGGCATTTCTTTGATCAATTCCAAAGTCATTTCCAAATCTTCTTGCGTAGATTCAAGAGAACGATATTCTTCTACTATTGTTTTTAGAGCATTAGTTTCATTTATTACTTTTTGAGCTCCTTGTGCATCATCCCAAAAATCAGGAAATGTCATTAGCTCCTCTAATTCTTGAATACGAACCTCTTTGTTTTCTAAGTCAAAGAGACCCCCTAAAGTCTTTTAACTTTCCTGAAGTTCTATCTAGTTCATTACGTACTGTTGCAATTTCTATCATTTGTATTCCTCCGACTTTCTGGTGTCTAGTTATAGCGCAAACCTTGTCGTTACAATAACTTTGTAACGACATGTGAACGCATTCTGCATTTCTTTGTGGCTAGCTTCAGACGCCAACCTCTCGAGTCGCTTTACGATTAAGATAAAGTTTTTCCAAGGCCGGTCGAGGGTTACAGGCGTCTTGTGCTTTTTATATTATTTTACTGCACCGTGACAGTTTTTGAACTTTTCGCCGCTACCACATGGACATAGGTCGTTTCGTCCGACAGAAACTTCTTTACGCATAGGTTTTTTCTTCGCTGGGCCGCTTTCTTCTTTTGGATTTACAGCTTGCCCTTTTGCTACTTCTTCACGTTCTAAGTTATTGCGAATTTCTGCTTTCATCGCGTATTTAGCAACGTCTTCCTGGATGGAATCGACCATTGCTTCGAACATAGCGAATCCTTCACTTTGGTATTCGCGAAGTGGATCCGTTTGCCCATATGCACGCAAATGAATTCCTTGGCGAAGTTGATCCATTGCATCGATATGATCGATCCACTTAGAGTCAATAGAACGAAGTAATACTACCTTTTCAAACTCGCGCATACGTTCGGCAGTCATTTCTTCTTCTTTCGCATCGTAGAAACTTATAACTTCTTGTTTGATTTTTTCGATCATTTCTTCAGAAGATAAACTTTCTAATTCTGATTGTGTAATGACACCTTCAGGCAATAAATTCGCTTGAACATAATCTTCAATCCCTTTTAAGCTCCAGTCTGCCTTATTCTCAGAGCTTGTATGAGTAGAAACTAAACGTTCAATTGCGCCAAATAGCATCGACTCAACTAGTACACGCATATTCTCTGTTTCAAGTACTTCATTACGTTCTTTATAAATGATTTCACGTTGTTGACGTAGTACATCATCATATTGTAATAAACGCTTACGTGAATCGAAGTTATTTCCTTCTACACGTTTTTGTGCTGATTCCACAGCACGAGATACCATTTTAGATTGAATTGGCTGTGAGTCATCCATACCAAGCTTAGACATCATGGCACGCATATTATCGGAACCAAATCTGCGCATTAACTCATCTTCCATCGATAGGTAGAACTGTGTTACCCCTGGGTCGCCTTGACGACCAGAACGTCCACGTAATTGGTTATCTATACGACGAGATTCATGTCGTTCTGTACCAATAACCGCTAATCCACCAACTTCAATGACACCGTCACCTAATTTAATATCTGTACCACGACCAGCCATATTTGTTGCAATCGTTACAGAACCTAAATGTCCCGCAGTCGCAATAATTTCTGCTTCATGTTCATGATTTTTGGCATTTAATACATTATGCTTAATGCCATGTTTAGTTAACAATTTAGAAATAATTTCAGAGGTTTCAATGGCAACAGTACCTATTAGAACTGGTTGACCATTTTTATTGCGTTCTGCAATATCAGCCGCTGCTGCTTCGTATTTACCATTCATAGAAGCATAGATTAAATCTGCACGGTCATCCCTTGCTATTGGACGATTTGTTGGAATAGCAATAACGTTCATATTGTATATATTACGGAATTCTTCTTCCTCTGTTTTTGCCGTACCTGTCATACCAGACAACTTATCGTACATACGGAAGAAGTTTTGGAATGTAATTGTAGCCATTGTCATTGACTCATTTTGAACTTCTAAGCCTTCTTTTGCTTCAATCGCTTGATGAAGACCATCACTGTAACGACGACCTTTCATCAGACGACCCGTAAACGAATCGACGATTACAATGTCACCTTCTTGAACGACATAGTCGACATCCAAATGCATAGAAGCGTGAGCTTTAAGTGATTGATTGATTGCATGGTTTAAACGCACATGAGTCAAGTCAAATAAGTTATCTATATTGAAAGCTTTTTCTACTTTTTCAACACCTGTATCCGTTAGTGTTACACCTTTTGTAGATTCTTCATAAGAATAATCTACTTCTTTTGTTAAGGTACGTACAAATGCATTTGCTTGTTTATAAAGAAGTGCTGCTTTATTGGCTTGTCCAGAAATGATTAAAGGCGTTCTAGCTTCATCGATTAAGATGGAGTCAACTTCATCAATTACAGCGTAGTGAAGTGGACGTTGCACTTTATCTTCTTTGTATAACACCATATTATCTCTTAAATAATCGAACCCAAGCTCATTATTCGTCGAATACGTAACATCCGCAGCATAAGCTTCACGTTTTTCTTCTTTGGACATGGAATTTAAATTTAATCCCACACTTAAACCTAGGAAATTATATAATTTTCCCATCTCCGCAGCATCACGACTAGATAAGTATTCATTGACCGTAACAACATGCGCACCAAGACCAGTAATTGCATTTAAATAAATGGATAATGTAGAAGTTAGTGTTTTACCTTCCCCAGTCTTCATTTCCGCAATATTACCTTCGTTTAGAGCAGCTGCTCCCATAATTTGAACACGGAAAGGGAACATTCCAAGTACACGTCTAGATCCTTCACGTGCTACTGCAAATGCTTCTGGCAATAAACTATCTATGCTTTCTCCTTTTGCATAACGTCCGCGGAACTCGTCTGTTTTCCCACGAAGTTCATCATCAGTTAAGGCTTCCATTGTACTTTCTAATGCTTCTACTTTATCCGCAATTTTTTCTAAGCGTTTTAGTTCACGTTTATTCAAATCGAACACTTTGTTTAATACACCCAGCATCTATTTTCACTTCCCATTTAATATCTTACTCTACATTTTACCATTCGTTCTAAAGGCACGCAAATAAGGTCCATTATTAAATCAAAAAACTCTCCTCGCAGTTACGAGGAGAGTTGGATATAAGCTTTAAAGGCTTAGTTAGTTTCGATTAAGCCGTATTTTCCATCTCTGCGTTTATAAACGATATGAGTACCATTAGACTCAGCATCTGTAAAGATGAAGAAGTTATGACCAAGCATGTTCATTTGCAATACCGCTTCTTCTTGGTCCATTGGTTTTAGGTCGAACTGTTTTGTACGGACGATATTATATTCATCCTCTTCGGAATGATCAGTTGCTCCTTCAGGTGGATCGATTGTAGCAAAAAATGTAGCTACACCTTCACGCTCACGGAACTTGCGATTTACTTTTGTTTTATATTTTCTAATTTGACGTTCTAGTTTATCTACGATTAAGTCCACTGCAGCATACATATCTGCATTACGTTCTTCTGCTCGTAGTGTTAAGTTTTTCATAGGAATTGTTACTTCCACTTTTGTTTGTTTGTCGTTATACACTTTTAAGTTAACGTTTGCAGTCGCTTGAATCTCTTCGTTGAAGTAACGGTCTACTTTATCAATCTTACCTTCAACGTACTCACGTATTGCAGGAGTCACCTCAATATTTTCTCCACGAATGTTAAAGTTTAGCATGAAAACTCCTCCTTTAATTTAACTCTATATATATATTTCAACACCACCTTTAAAATATCCTTCTTATTTTAAAGTTTTTATTTAATTTTTGTCGAAACTTGTAATATTTTTTACTTTTTAAGTTCCATTTCTTTCCGTCTACGTTTTTTTAGCTCTTCAATAATCATTTGTTCACTTTCATTATCTCCAACCAACTTAACACCATACTCATGGCCCCATGCTTTGCGGTGGGACCATACAAATTCTCCAACCATGGAAATAGGATTTGTATCTAACGTGAAATTCAATTCCACATGATGTAATTGATCTATGGAGATAAATAATTCGCTAAACAACTTCAAGCCATTCGGACTTATGTCTATGATTTTGCAGGCACCTTTGTTTGATAACTCCACACCAACATTGCCTTCATTTTGCTTGATTAGACGAAAGGTTGCGTCACAGGGTTCTTCAAATGTATAACGAAAATATTCATTGCGATTATACTTCAAATCCACCTCTCCTTCCGATATTTTTAAATTTTATATTTCTTCATTATGCATAATGAGGAAAGAATTATCAAATGATATGAGATAATTTACACTATTTTAAGAAACAAAAAAGTTCTACCGTAAATTATACGATAGAACAGACATGTATATGTTTTATTTATTTATCGCTACTGTTACATCAGCAATTCGTTTAGCTCCTACATAGCGGTCTCCCCAATAATGAGGATCACTTAACTTATCGATTTTCACACCTTTTGAAGAGGATGAGTGGATAAATTTCCCGTCACCAATATATATACCAACATGCGATACACCTTTACCAGCTGTATTAAAGAATACTAGGTCACCAGAAGCTAAATCACTTTTACCTACCTTAGAACCCGAAGCGTACATTCCAGAAGATGTTCTCGGAAGGCTTACTCCTAAATCTTTATACACATAACTTACGAATCCTGAACAATCAAAACCTGCTTTTGTTGTACCGCCACCACGATATTTTGTTCCAATTAAATCTTTAGCTGTTGCGACTAATTCAGATGAGTTAACAGAACTTGCGGCTTGCGTATTTACTGCGAATGGTGCTGTTACTAAGAGAACAGATAATAGTAACATAGCCGTGACTTTTTGCGACATAGATTTCAAATTCATCGTGTTCCCCCAAGGTCTTAAATTTTCTGATTATTTCTCTAAACTCATGTTACCATTCTTTAAACCTTTTTAATTTTACAGTTATGTAACAATTGTGTTACAAAGAAAAACGAGTATTTCCAAGGGTTTGCATTTAAAAAACCTAACAAGTATAAAAAAGATTACTTGTTAGGTAGAGTTTATATTACAAATCTTGTGCTTGAATTCTCCAAAATAATTGCCTGCTCATTCACATCATTTATCAATTTAGATAGCTTTTCGATATTTTGAACATTAGCTAGAAGCATGTCATCTGTTAGTTCCATTTGTACTGTGTTAGATTCTATCGATTCTATTAATGCAAAAATGAGTTTCTCAGAAGTATTCTTTTCTTTTTCAATAGTTAACATAGAATCTTTCATATGGTCGTTTTGATACTTGGAATCTCTTATGTAGGAAACTATTTTATCCATCTTTTGATGTAACATTTTAAACGTTGCAGCATTATTTTTGGAAGTTTCCATTCCTTCGACAAACACATTTGCCATTTGAGTACCTTGTTGAGTAATCGAATTGGATATTTGACGTATAGTATTTGCTGTACCAGATACTTCATCTGCCAATTTCTTCACTTCTGCAGCTACAACAGCAAATCCTTTACCATCTTCACCTGATCTAGCAGCCTCTATGCCAGCATTCAGTGCCAAGAGGTTTGTTTGTTTTGAAATCGCCTGTACAATTGTGGTCATTCTAGCGATTTCCTCTGTTCTTTCTTGAAGTAACTTTCTTTCTTGATCTGCTTCTTTAAATAAGTTTCGTAACCTTGCAGACTCTACAGCCGTTTTTCTCAATGCCAGTGCACTTTCATCCGCCATTTGTACAGCAATAGCTGAATCCCCGTTTAACTTAATAACCTTCTCTGTTACTTCATCAAAAGTATAGGAGAATTCTTCTAGAAAGGAGCGGATACCGATAGAAGCTTCTTTTTGATTGCGCATGCTTCCACCAGTTTCATGGATAGCTAGTTTAACGGTATTTGTACTATCGACCGTATTCTTAGAATATCCCTTTAGCTTTACGCTATTAGCACTTAGATTTTCTGCAGTAAGTTTAATCGTTTTTACGATGTTAATAAGATTAGCTCTCATCTCATTCATCGCTTTTGATACTTCTCCTATTTCATCGTTTGTTAATATGTGTATTGGTTCACTATTTAGTTTTCCTAGAGATATATCTTTTGCAGATAGTACTACTTGCGAAAGCTGAGTCTTAATTTGTCGATTTGTTAATAATACCAGAGCGAGTGATAGTAATCCCGCGATTAGAAACGAGGCAACGACAATATAAATTGTATTTTTCTGGCTCTCTGACATTTCTTCTATTAAAAGAATTCTTTTGTCAGATTCAAGTTGTCTAGCGTCTTTTAGCAATACTGTCAGGCTTACGTACTTTTCATTGATGGACTGAAGTTGTCTTCGTTTGGCGACATTTTCTTTGTTCATAACCGATTCCTTTAAGTTATTCTCATATGTAGTTTGTATTGATTGTAAGGTTTCTGAGAAAGTTTTCCAATCTACATAGGGCATCTGTTTACTTGAAGAAATTTGTAGATTAACTAGATTCTCTTTTGTCGATTCATAATCTTTGTCAAACTCTTCTAGAGGATCTCCAGCAAAATTGGAAATGGCAATATATAAACTCGCTACCTCCGATCGCATAATATCCGCACTCTCGACATTTTGTGAGTAGACTTCCATATCATTAGCTAAATCTTGGTTGTGAAATACTTGGAAAATCAATAAGACAGTCATCGCCCCAAATAAGATAAAGGAACTAAAAATTGCAATTAAATACTTCATTCGCAGTGGTATAGTAGACCATTTTTTCACAGGTATTCCGACCTCCCACTGAAATATAGCATAACACCTCGCTTAAATGAGTGTGTTTTCTGAAACTTCACAAGGATTTTACAAATTTACAAAGGAGCTTTCGGTGTAACCTAATAGTCTTAGTAAAATTTCAATTGTTTTCTCTTTAATTTATGTATTAACCTGTCGAATACTCTGATTAGAGGTGCCGATATAAATGCAAGAAACAACAAAATACCTTATATAGGTTTGGAAGATCGAATTGAAGTATATTTTGTCACAGATAGATGATTTCAAAAACGAACGAAATGAAGATGCGAGAGAAGAAATTTGTTGAAGCTATAGATAGAGGGAGAAGATTCAAAAATGACTCCGATTTTCTCGGAGTCATTTGTTTATTTTATAGTTAATTTAATTTTATTTTGAGAAGGATCTTTAACAGTGTATATACCATTTTCTTCAAAAATTTCTGATCCCAATGCTTTTACTTTCGTAATTGCTATTTGTAGCTCTTCATTTGAAGGATAAACGACAGAGAATGCTTTTAACCCAACCACGTTTTCTGGTGTAGGAGGTGCTCCAATTCCAGCCCAAGTATTTAATCCAATATGGTGATGGTATTTACCAGCTCCCATAAATAATGCACCAGGATAATTAGGAGTCATCACATCAAAACCTAAAGCATTGTAAAAGTCTTTCGTTAAGTCTAGTTCAGAGACATGTAAATGAATATGTCCCATTACAGTTCCTGCTGGCAAACCATTCCACGGGGTATTAGCTCCTTCCGTCAAAATACTTTGTGCATCAATTTGAAGGGTAGCCATTTCCACATACTCATTTTCCCATTTCCACTCAGAATCTGGACGATCAGTATAAATCTCAATGCCATTTCCATCAGGATCATTTAAATATAGTGCTTCACTAACTAAGTGATCTCCTGCTCCCACTCTAATGTTAAGCTCAGAAAAATATCTTAAAATTGCCCCTAAATCAGCACGTGTTGGTAATAATAACGCAAAGTGATATAATCCCGCTGTCTTTTGTTGAGTTGGCATAATATCATCTGGTTGTTCAATAGAAAGAAGTGCTGTTTTTCCATCAGCAGTAAGATATATTTTGTTAGCTTGCTGTTCCAATATTGTAAAGCCTATGATATTCTCATAAAATTCTACGGAACGCTGAAGATCTGCTACCTTTAACTCTACTAATTCTACAAATGTGTTTGGTTTTTTATGATATTTCATGTTGATTCCTCCAGTTATTTATATAGGTTACTTTTCGTAAGTAATTATATTTTAGTTACTTAATAAAGTCAAGAGAAGAGTTTAGGATGAGCTTGTAATAATGGTGAATCGCAAATTAGTTAGTGTTAATCGCAAGGTCTGAGGACAGAATCACAAGTTAGTTGATACATATCGCAAGATGATTGTGCGGAATCGCAAGTTAGTCGATACAAATCGCAAATGGTGGGATTAAATCGGAGCATTACAGTTTTGCGCATCGTTTTTATTATTCGCAACATCTTACGTCGTATACGCAACGTATACCTCGATTTACGCAACTCTCGCAATATTATAATCACTCTTCTTGTAAAACATCAAAACACCACTTTCCTCAATCAGGGAGTGGTGTTTTCGAGTTGCTAATTAGCTATTCTTTTGTCTTCATAAGCTTTAATTTTATCTTCATATTGGAAGGTTAACGAAATTTCGTCCCATCCATTTAGAAGCATTTTCTTTTGGTATGGATCAATGTCAAATGAATATACCACACCATCTTCGCCTGTTACGGTTTGCACTTCTAGATTAACTGCGACATTATATACTTCTTTGCTTAGCAAGGCTTCCACTTCACTCACCGATAACTTAATCGGTAAAATTCCATTTTTCATGCAGTTATTATAGAAGATATCCGCAAAGCTCGGTGCAATGACTACTCGAAATCCGTAATCCAAGATGGACCAAGGAGCATGTTCACGGGAGGAGCCACATCCAAAGTTATCATGGGCTACTAGAATTGTAGATTCTTTATATCGTTCATCATTTAATACGAAGTCTTTAATTGGTTGATCATTCGCATCGAAGCGCCAGTGGTAAAATAGGTATTTTCCAAATCCAGTACGTTCGATACGTTTTAGAAATTCTTTCGAGATAATTTGATCTGTGTCTACATTTTTTTGATTTAAAGGTGTGATGACACTGTTAATTTCATTGATAGGCTCCATTTGGTTTCCTCCTCCTTATGCATTTACTAGTCCAAATTTGCGAATATCTACAATATGACCTTCGATTGCAGCAGCTGCTGCCATTGCTGGGCTCATCAGATGTGTTTTCGAACCCGCACCTTGACGGCCTTCAAAGTTTCGATTAGAAGTGGATGCACAGTGCTCTCCTGCTGGAACGATATCATCATTCATCGCTAGGCACATACTGCAGCCTGATTCGCGCCATTCAAATCCTGCATGAAGGAATATTTGGTCGATGCCTTCTTGCTCTGCTTGTTTTTTAACCGTTTGGGACCCTGGAACGACAATCGCAGTGACATTGGGATGTACTTTGCGACCTGCAATAACATTTGCTGCTGTGCGAAGATCGCTTAAGCGTGCATTTGTACACGATCCGATAAATACATTTGATATAGCGATGTCCTCTAGCGGCATCCCTTGTTCTAGTCCCATATAAGCTAATGCTTTTTCATGTGCTTGTTGGTCACTTATTTCAGCAAAATCGGATGTGTATGGAATATTTTGCGATACACCAGAACCCATCGAAGGATTGGTACCCCATGTGACAAACGGCTCAATTTCATCTGTAGAAATTTCTACCGTTTTATCGTAAAGTGCCCCTTCTTCCGTTGCTAGGGCTAACCAACGAGCTGCTTCTGTTTCAAAAGCTTCCCCTGCCGGTACATGCTCACGCCCTCTAAGGAATTCAACTGTTGTTTCATCCGGGCTGATCAAACCAGCACGTGCTCCTGCTTCAATCGACATATTACAAATCGTCATACGCTCTTCCATTGATAGCTTTCGAATCGCTTCGCCAGTATATTCGACGATGTAACCTGTACCCATATCGATACCAAACTTCGCAATGATTGCTAAAATAATATCTTTTGCAGCAACGCCATACCCAAGCTCACCCGTCACTTTAATTTGCATTGTTTTCGGTTTAGCTTGCCATAAAGTTTGCGTTGAAAGTACATGCTCCACTTCACTAGTACCGATACCAAAAGCTATGGCACCAAATGCACCATGTGTAGATGTATGGCTATCTCCACAAACAATTGTTTTACCAGGCTGAGTTAGACCTAGCTCTGGTCCGATAATATGAACAATCCCTTGGTCCGGATGGTCCATATTGGCAAGTGGAACGCCAAACTCTTCACAGTTTTGTTGAAGTGTAGAAATTTGTTTACGAGCGATAACATCTTTAATCTGTTCTCTATTTCGAGTTGGGACATTGTGATCCATCGTTGCATAACAAAGATCTGGCCGACGCACCTTACGATTATTCAGTCGTAACCCTTCAAACGCTTGGGGAGATGTCACCTCATGGATTAAGTGTAAATCGATATAGAGAAGGTCTGGTTTACCTTCTTCCTCGTACACAATATGTTCATCCCAAATTTTCTCAATAATCGTTTTTGCCATTTAGTTTCTCTCCTTTTGGTTAGACATAAGAAAACATAATACTATCTGATACAAATTCTGAGTCTAATTCTTCTAAAACTTTTGAAGTCCATTCTGTAGTAGAAAGCACTCGTTTTCCTTTTATTTCTAGGTCACTTGTGAAGTTACCATCATTTAATACATTGAATACTGCTTCTTCAATAGCTGCTGCTTCTGTTTCCATTTGGAAAGACTCACGTAGCATCATTGCTGTTGAAAGAATTGTAGCGGCTGGATTTGCTTTGTTTTGCCCAGCGATATCAGGAGCAGAGCCATGGACCGGTTCATATAAACCAAAACCATCCTCACGCGTACTTGCAGACGGCAGCATTCCTAAAGAACCAGTGATTACGGAAGCTTCATCACTTAAAATATCTCCAAACATATTTTCCGTTACAATTACGTCAAAGTAATCTGGCTTCGTAATTAGCTTCATCGCTGTTGAATCGACAAGCATATGCTCTACTTCCACATCTGGATATCCTTGTTTTTTCTCTTCCACAATCTGACGCCATAATTTACTAGAATCCAATACATTCGCCTTATCCACAGAAGCAAGCTTGCCCCGACGACTTCTTGCTAATTGGAAGGCAGTATCTACAATTCGTTCAATCTCATTGCGTGTATAAACTAACGTATCGACTGCGTAATCATTTGTTTTCTTACGTGGTTCAGCAAAATATAAACCCCCCGTCAACTCGCGTACAATGACTAAATCTACTGATTCTGCTACTTCCTTTTTAAGTGGAGAAGCTTCTAGTAATGCAGGAATCGCTTTGACTGGACGAATATTAGCGTACAATCCAAAATGCTTACGAATAGCTAGCAAACCTTTTTCCGGACGTAAATGAGATGGATTTTGATCCCATTTTGGCCCACCTACTGCGCCTAATAGGATGGCATCACTTTGACTACATGCGTTAATTGTTTCTTCTGGAAGTGGGTTTTCACAAGCATCAATTGCTGCTCCACCTATTAATCCGTATTGCAAGTTGAACGTATGGTTATAACGTTTTGCAATTGCTTGAAGCACCTTTACTGCTGCCTCTGTTACTTCTGGACCGATTCCGTCTCCCGGTAATACCGTTATCGTTTTTTCCATCTCATTCACTCCCATTTTTTTATTTACTAAGTTGATTTAAAAGGCTTTTGAGCCGTTACAGGCGGACGCTTTCCGCGGGCGAGGTCGAGCCTCCTCGTTCGCTACTCTCCCTGCAGGATCTCAACTTACTCGCTTATCCCGCTGGAGTCGCCACCTTTCACTACAAACACCTATTCACTGCCCTACTGCAGCTTGTTCTTTTATTTGAACGTTTACTAATTGACGATTGATGGCGTTGATATACGCTCTGGCAGATGCTTTCAATACATCTTGGGAAGCATTTCTACCCGTGGATGTTTTGCCGTTAAATGTTAAGTTGATTACTGCCTCACCGAGTGCGTCGCGTCCTTTAGATACAGACGATACACGGTAATCTAAAATGCGAACTTCGCCGTTCACAATCTTTTCTAGTGTATTGAAAATAGCTTCTACTGCACCAGAACCTGCGCAAGTTTCCACTACTTGTTCACCTGTTGGTACTTTTACAGTAATCGTAGAGGTTGGGACATTGTTTTCATAGTGGACGACTAATTCCTCTAATTCATACAATTCCACTTCTCCGCTCTTCACTTGCTGATCAGTTAATAAAACAAATAAGTCCTCTTCTGCAATTTCTTTCTTACGATCTGCCAGTTTCTTAAATGCGACAAATGCGGCATTTAGTTTCTCATCACTTAGCTGGAAGCCCATTTCCGCCGCTCTCGAGAAGAAAGCATGACGACCGGAATGTTTTCCAAGAACGAGTTCAGTAGCTACGTCACCGATTAGATCAGGTGTAATGATTTCATACGTTTCCGGGTTTTTAAGCATGCCATCTTGGTGAATTCCAGATTCATGTGCAAATGCATTTTTTCCGACAACCGCTTTATTTGGCTGAATTACAACGCCTGTAAGCTGACTTACTAGTTGACTAGTACGTTTTGTTTCTTTTAATATAATGCCAGAATCTGCTTGGTAATAATCGTTGCGAATATGTAGTGCAACAGCTACTTCCTCCAGTGCTGCATTACCCGCACGTTCACCGATACCATTAATCGTACCTTCTACTTGCGTTGCTCCATTTTCGATAGCTGCTAATGTATTAGCTACAGCCATTCCTAAGTCATCATGACAATGAGCTGATAATTTCACTTTTTCGATACCTGTTACGTTTTCACTTAAGTATTTGAAGAGAGCTCCGTATTCAATAGGACTCGCATAGCCCACTGTATCGGGAATATTAATTGTTGTTGCTCCTGCTTTAATGACTTCATTCATAATGCGAACTAAGAAATCCTTGTCGGAGCGAGTTGCATCCTCTGCAGACCACTGCACAAGTGGAAAATATTTTTTTGCTAGTTTCACAGATTCCACAGCAATTTCGATTACTTGCTCAGGTGTTTTATTTAACTTATATTGCATATGAATCGGTGAAGTTGCGATAAATGTGTGAAGATGTGGTTGCACTCCACCTTTTAATGCTTCCCAAGAAGTTTCGATATCACTTTTAATCGACCGAGCTAGACCAGTAACGACTGAATTTTTCACCGTATCTGCAATTAGCTTAACTGCCTCGAAGTCCCCAGGGGATGAAGCAGGAAACCCTGCTTCAATAATGGAAACACCGTACTTTTCTAGCTGACGAGCAATCTCTAACTTTTCTTTTGTATTTAAATTAATACCAGCTGATTGTTCGCCGTCACGTAGAGTTGTGTCAAAGAATTCAATTTTGCGCACTAGTCACCACTTCTTTCTTGACTTTTTTCCCTTCATTGATGAAAGGCATCATTTCACGTAATTTAGCTCCAACTACTTCAATTTGGTGCTCTGATTCTGCTTTTTTAATAGCATTATATTTTGGTCGATCTGTTTCGTTTTCTTTAATCCATTCTCTTGCAAAAGTACCGTCTTGAATATCTGTTAATACGTCTTTCATACGATCTTTAACAGATGCATCAATGATACGTGGTCCTGATACGAAATCTCCCCACTCTGCAGTGTCTGAGATGGAAGAACGCATTGTAGCCATTCCTCCTTCGTACATAAGGTCAACGATTAATTTTAATTCGTGTAAAGTTTCAAAGTAAGCAAGCTCTGGTTGGTAACCTGCTTCTACTAATGTTTCGAAACCTGCTTTAACGATTGCAGTTGTACTACCACAAAGTACCGCTTGCTCTCCGAATAAATCTGTTTCCGTTTCTTCTTTAAACGTTGTTTCTAGAACGCCTGCACGTGCAGCTCCGATACCTTTAGCATAAGCAAGTGCTAGATCCTTTGCCTGACCAGTTGCATCTTGGTAAACTGCAAATAATCCAGGTACTCCTGCTCCTGCTTCGAATGTTCTACGCACTAAATGACCAGGACCTTTTGGTGCTACTAGGAATACATCCACATCTGTTGGAGGAACGATTTGACCAAAATGTACGTTGAAGCCATGTGCGAATACTAATGTTTTGCCAGCTTTTAATGAAGGTTGAATTTCTGCTTCATACACTGCTTTTTGTCTTTCATCTGGCAATAAGATCATGATAACGTCTGCTTTTTCTGCCGCTTCTTTTACAGAATATACTTCTAGACCATCTTCTTTTGCTTGGTCGAATGATTTACCTGCACGGATACCTACTACTACATCAAATCCAGAATCCTTCAGGTTTTGTGCGTGTGCGTGACCTTGTGATCCGTACCCGATGATTGCGATTTTTTTGTCTTGTAAAAGTCCTTCGTTGATATCACCGTTATAATACATTTTAGCCATTGTTATTTCCTCCTCGAATTTGGTTTTTTTATATTTTTTATTCATTAATCACTTCTAAAGATTTCCGTTCCATGCGGACGCTTTCCGCGGGCGGTCCCACATTACAATCCAATCAAATGAGTTTTTATTATTTTAAAATGGATAGCTGCGGGCCGTTTACTTTTTGTGTTTCGCGAACAAATGCGGTTACGCCTGTTCTTGTTAGTTCTTTAATGCCATAGGGTTTGAGCAAATCGATGAATGCATCAATTTTTTCTGGACTACCTGTTACTTGGAAAGTGACTACGTTTTTACCAGTATCAATAATAGAAGCACGGAAAGGTTCTATAATACTATTAACCTCTGCTCTTACAGTTGGTGGCGACGCGACTTTTACGAGTGCCAGTTCTCTTACGACAATTTGTTTTTCGGTAATATCATTTACTTTCAGAACATCTACTTGTTTTTGTAGCTGCTTTAATAGCTGCTCAAGCTTTTGTTCATCCTCCACATTTACGACAAATGTCATTTTAGAAATTTGCGGATTTTCTGTATGCCCTACTGTGATGCTTTCAATGTTGAACTGACGCTTCATGAGTAAGCCAGTCACACGATTGAGTACTCCACTTTGATTGATCACGGTTACTGTGATGATTCGTTTCATTCTGGCTTCACCCCAATCATTTCATGTAGGCCTGTGCCTGGAACAACCATTGGATAGACTAATTCTTTTTGTACTACTCGGCAATCGATTAATACTGGCTCATCTGATTCTAATGCTTCTTTTAACTGAACTTTCGCGTCTTCAAACGTTTCAATTTTATACCCTTTGATATCGTAAGCTTCCGCTAGTTTCACGAAATCTGGTTGAACCGAAATTAATGATTGTGAGTACCTTTCACCGTGGAAGGTCTCTTGCCACTGGCGGACCATACCAAGTGCTTGATTGTTTAAAATAATTACCTTTACTGGAATTCTCAGTTCTTGTAATAGAGATAATTCCTGTAACGTCATTTGGAAACCTGCATCCCCAACAATTGAAACCACTTTCGCATCAGGCTTTGCTAGCTGTGCACCAATTGCTGCTGGGAAACCAAATCCCATCGTTCCTAGTCCACCGGATGTTACCCAGTTATGTGGTGACCTAAATTTATAGTATTGTGCTGTCCACATTTGATGCTGTCCAACGTCTGTTGTGACAACCGCGTCTCCGTTTGTATACTCATGTACTAGCTCGAGAACTTGCTGTGGAAGCAATCCACGTTCTTCGCTTGCTTGATAATGAAATGGATATTGCTCTTTAGAAATATTTAAGCTTTCTAGCCAAGCGACTGTATTTCCATTCGGTGCTTCATGCGCTATCAAAGCTTCTAATGCTTCTTTCGCATCCGCTACAATCGGAATTTCTGTTGGAACGTTTTTGCCAATTTCTGCTGGATCTATATCAATATGAACAACTCTAGCGTTTGGAGCAAAGTAATTTAAATTTCCTGTTAAACGGTCATCAAATCGTGCACCAACATTTATAAGTAAGTCACATGTTTGAATGGCCATATTCGCTGTATAGGTTCCGTGCATGCCTGCCATTCCGAGGAATAGTGGATGATTACCTTCGATACCCCCTAATCCTAGCAGCGTATTCGTTACTGGAATTTGATATTTTTCAGCAAATTCAGCAAGTTCGTCTGATGCTTTTGCAAATAATACTCCTGCTCCAGCAAGGATTAACGGTTGTTTGGCGGTAGAAATAGCTTGAGCCGCTTTTTGAATTTGTAAAAAGTTTGGCTTTGTCGTTGGCTGATACCCTGGAAGATTTACTTCCTGATCTTCATCTTTTGGCGTTACGAACAATCCGGTAGCCATATTTTTAGGTATATCTACGACAACTGGTCCTGGACGACCTGTAGAAGCAATATGAAAAGCTTCGTTAATGATTCTTGGAAAATCAGCTACATCTTTTACTTGGTAATTATGTTTAGTTATAGGCTGCGTAATACCGATAATATCTGCTTCTTGGAATGCATCTGTACCAATCACGGTTGTAGCAACCTGCCCTGTAAACACGACTAACGGAATGGAATCCATCATCGCATCGGCAATGCCGGTAACTAAATTCGTTGCACCTGGTCCCGAAGTAGCAATCACTACTCCAACTTTTCCAGAAACACGGGCATATCCTTCCGCTGCATGAATAGCGCCTTGTTCATGTCTTGCAAGAATATGTTTAATCGGATTTTTGTACAATGCGTCATAAATAGGTAGAACCGCACCACCTGGATAACCAAATATTACTTCAACCTGATGCTTCTTTAACGTTTCGATAAAAACATCTGCACCATTCAACTGTGTAGGAGCCTGTGTGGTTATTGGCTCTTCATAAACTTGCTCAGTTTCCTCAACGGTCAACTTCATCATTAATTCCTCCTTTTTAATCAAATCGCCCAGTTTGCTTGAAAAACTTCACTTAACTCTCACTTTAAATGACTAAAGTTAAATGTATAAAAAAGAAAAGAATCTCACCCCACACAAAGAAACCATCGTTCTTTTGTATAGGGATGAAATTCTTTTCATGGTACCACCCTAGTTCGTAGCGCAACCGCTACCTCGCAGATAACAAGCAATTGCCCACTATCCATTTATAACGAGAGTAGCTAAACTACACCCGGAAGTATCTAAAAGGTTTCCCGTTCAACACTTCACTCCGAGGGGATGTCGCTAAAGGTTGTATTGTCGGTTCCCACCACACCGACTCTCTGTTAATACAAGGTTCCTTTAACTTTTGCCTCATCAATGATTTATATATTTTATTTTTTATAAAAACCGTTTGTAAAGTTTATCCTTAGATTTTCATTACTCCACCAGTACTCGCTGATGTTACTAGTTTTGAATATCTTGCTAAATAACCTTTTTTAATCTTTGGTTCAAATGGTTGTAAGTTTGCTTTTCTAGTAGCTAATTCCTCATCGCTAACTTGTAAATCTATCGTTCTATTTGTTAAATCAATAGTGATCAAATCATCATTTTGAACTAAAGCAATTGGTCCACCGTCTGCAGCTTCTGGAGAAATATGTCCGATTGAAATCCCTCGAGATGCTCCGGAGAAACGACCGTCTGTTATTAGTGCTACTTGTGTTCCTAATCCGCGACCTTGAATCGCGGAAGTCGGTCCAAGCATTTCCGGCATTCCTGGTCCACCCTTTGGACCTTCGTAGCGGATAACAACTACATGACCTACTTGAACGGTACCATCATCAATCGCTTCTTGTGCAGCTTCTTGCGAATCAAACACAATTGCTTTACCAGTGAACTCTATAATAGAAGGATCCACCGCACCTACTTTAATAACTCCGCCTTCTGGAGCAATATTTCCAAATAATACGGATAAGCCTCCTACAGGACTATATGGGTTTTCTTTTCGGCGTATGACTTGATCATTCGTAATTTCTGCTTCTTTCACATTTTCATAGAGTGATTTTCCAGTAATCGTTAGTCGATCTGGATGAACCGCTCCAGGAATCTCACAAAGCTCTTTTATAATGGCACTAACTCCTCCTGCTAGATGAACATCATGCATGGAGTAATCAGATGCTGGCATAATCTTCGATAAGTAAGGAATACGTTTTGCGACTTCATTAATCTCTCGCACGTTATATTCAATTTCAGCTTCGTGTGCAATTGCTAATGTGTGGAGAACAGTGTTTGTTGAACCACCCATTGCCATATCTAGCGCAAATGCATCATCGATCGTTTCTTTTGTTATTAAATCTCTAGGCTTCACATCTTCTTTTACCATTCGTATTAGATGATGCGCTGCTTCTTTTATAAGGCGATGACGTTCATCTGAAGTTGCAATAATCGTTCCATTACCGGGAGGTGTCACTCCTAGCATTTCCATCAAGGAATTCATGGAGTTTGCAGTGAACATACCTGAACATGATCCGCAAGTGGGACATGCATTCTGTTCAATATCTAGTAGCTCTTCTGCGGACATACCACCTGACTTATAAGAACCTACTCCTTCAAACACAGAAGTGAGTGAAAGTTGTTTCCCGTCGGCTGAAGTACCAGCTTCCATCGGACCACCTGAAACAAACACAGATGGGACATTCGTTCTTACCGCTGCCATTAACATACCTGGTGTGATCTTGTCACAGTTTGGAATGTAAAACACTCCGTCGAACCAGTGCGCATTAATAACTGTTTCAGCTGAATCTGCAATAAGCTCTCGGCTAGGAAGTGAATATCTCATACCGATGTGACCCATTGCAATTCCATCGTCTACACCAATCGTGTTGAACTCAAATGGAATTCCTCCTGCTTCACGAATAGCTGCTTTCACAACTTCGGCAAATTTGTTTAAGTGCATATGACCAGGAATAATATCAATATAGGAGTTACAAACACCGATAAACGGTTTATCTAAATCTTTCGTTTTAACCCCAGTTGCATAAAGTAAGCTTCTGTGTGGGGCGCGATCGACGCCTTTTTTTATCATGTCACTTCTCAATTCAATCGCTCCTATACTTTCCGCTTATGTAGCGTTTAGCTTTGCAGCTTTGAATATTTATCATTGTGAATTTTCTCACAATAATTAATATATTGTTGATATCATATCGCCTTTAAAATGCCCCGTCAACACCCAATTTTTAAATTGTCAGTTATTTTTGAATATTCTTTTTGTTTGTAATCGCTTTCATCTGCGATATATCGCATTTCGCAGAAAGAAAAAATAATTGTGAACTTTTTGTTAAAATGACATGAGTTTGGAAGATATTAGAGTTGTGGAGGAGTTATATCTTTTGAATCGCAAATTGTGAGTGTCTATTCGCAAGTTGTACACAGTGAATCGCAAGTTGGTTTGGAAGAATCGCAAATCACGCATTACAAATCGCAATATCCACTTCAATAATCACAAGTTGACAAATAAAAACCCTTTCTCCAAAAAGAGAAAGGGTTGTCTGTTACCACAAATTTGGCTTTGCAACCATGAACCATAGCATGAGTAATAACAATAAAATATATTTCCACACATTGGACTTTAATTTTTTAATGAGTGTATCCAAATCGATCGTTCCTGCGCGGAATTCACGAATATTTGGTTTAAATGCTCTTGCAAGGAATACGATTGAACTTACCATCACGACGATTGTCATAACCACCCACGAGGTTGTCCATGACCAGTTCCCTTGCCATACAAGAAGAATCCCTGACCCAACAAGCACATGGCCAGCGTGTTTAACTAGACGAATAGCTGCTTGGAATACTTCTAATGAAGTATCTATCATCTCTTTATTTTTGCCTTTCATCCTATTTAATAACGGGAACAGAACAAAAAATGGACCTATCGATAAAACTGCACTTATCACATGTATGAAAATAATGAATGTATACATTTCGAAACAACTCCCTACCGCAAGTATACCTGATTTCCCTTGATAACTCTGTGACGAGTTCTGGAATGTTAGACTATAATCTTTGAGAATTAGGGTGATATAATTTTGCGTAACTTTCTAGTTTCTCGCACCGTTTTTCTTGTTGGCACAACATGAGTTGTCTTATTTGCAACGTACTACGTCATTAGCGCAACATTGCGGTGCATTTGCGTAATTCCCCTCTACGTCTAAAGAAAAAAACTCCTATATGCAATAGGAGTCGTGTTATTTATATTTTAAAGTGACTTACTTCGTTTTTAAGTTTCTCTGCTAAGTCTGCTAGGAATTGAGCATTGGATGAAATTTCTTCGTTTGCTGCTAATTGTTGTTCGGTTGCAGCGCTTGTGTCACTTGCTCCGTCTGCTGCTTGTGTTGCTAATGATTGAACTTGTTGGACACTTTCGGTTACGGACCTAGATATTTCTTGGATATTACTTATAGCGATTGTAACGGATTCTACTTTTTGTACTACATCGTCTACGCTTGTTTCAATTTGATGGAAGACATTTAGAGATTCAGTTGTTTGTACTAAGCCCTCTTCCACTTTTTCACCGCCCGAAGTGATTGCTTTAACTGCTGAACTCGATGCCGTTTGGATTAACTGGACCATGGCTGCTATTTCTGCTGCTGAGTTTTTGGATTGCTCCGCAAGTTTGCGCACTTCTTCTGCTACAACTGCAAATCCTTTTCCGTATTCACCAGCACGCGCTGCTTCAATTGCTGCATTCAATGCCAGCAGATTCGTTTGATCGGAAATGTCTGTAATCATGGAAGTAATGTTTTGAATTTCATCGGAATGCTTTGCCATGTTTTTCATAATTTCTGTTGTTTCATGGAAAGTTGTATAAATATTATCCATCTGACTAGCTACATTTGTAACGACGTTAGACCCTTGTGTAACAAGAGATCGCACTCCGTCTGTAGCTTTTAACATTTCGTCATTACTTGAAGCAATTTGTGAAACACCTTTTTGTAAGTCTGTCATGGATTGCATTGAAGCATCCATGTGATTTACTTGTTCATCACTTGCTAACATTTGAGCTTCCGCAGATTTTGCGACCATTTGGGAAGATGCCAAACTTTCTTCGGAACTAGCAGTTAGTTCTTCCGCGTTTGCTGCTAATTGCATCGATGAATCACGGACACCAGAAACTATACGTTGTAAATCACCAGACATTTTGTTAAAAGTAGTGGCCATTTCTCCAACTTCATCTTTATTCTTTATAATAATTGGTTCTATTGTAAGATTGCCGTCTGCAATTTCTACAAGACCATTCGTCACTTTAGTAATAGGTTTAGCTATACTTCTACTTATAAAGTGTGATACGAGTACTCCAACAACGATACTAAGAATCGTTAATATTAGTGTAACAATATTAGAAGTTCCTACATATGTATTTAATTCGTTCCTTGTTTGTTTTGCTCTATTTTCTACATTTGATTTTAGTTCTACCAATACTTCCGCAATCTCCAAGTTAAGCTTTGTAGATTCGGATGCATTCTTTTGGTACATTCCATTTTTCTTTTTTATTTCAATTATTTGATTGTTTGATTCGTATAGTTGTTTAGATTTCTTCTGTAATTCTTCTACTAACTCTTTTGAAGTCGTATCTTTAAGATCACTAGAAAGTGAAGTTGTAATCTCCGTCACTTGTTTATAATTGTTTTCTAGTTTTTCCACTGAAGTTAGTTTGCTAAACATTAAATACTCTAATACTGAAGTCGACGTGTCCTTTTGAATTAGTTCCACTTTCTCGATAAGAGACACATGTTCCAGTTCTTCATCAATTAGTGAATCATATTTACTTGATATGTCGTAAGTTGTCCACATAGACATAGCACTCGCTATGATTAACAGCCCCAATACTGCTGAAAATCCACCCCATAATTTCTTAGAGATTGTTAATTTCATAATTATCCCCTTTTTCTCTATAGATGCTACTTAAACCTAATTATACAAGTTGAAAGTTGAAGACATTTATTGTCGAAATATTTATTTTTCAGGCAATAAAAGGCCCTAAATCTAACTTAAAATTTAGGGTCATGGAAAATTATAGTTTAAAATGACTTACTTCATTTTGTAGCTGTTCTGCTAAATCTGCTAGAGACTGAGCATTGGAAGAGATTTCTTCGTTTGCAGCTAATTGTTGTTCTGTAGCGGCACTTGTGTCACTTGCACTATCTGCAGCGTGCGTAGCAATTGTTTGTACTTGTTGGGCACTCTCCGTAACAGAATTAGCCATCTCTTGAATTTGTCCAATTGCAGATGTTACTAACTCTACTTTGTTCACTACATCCACTACACTAGTTTCAATTTCTTGGAATACATGAAGAGATTCGGTCGTTTTTGCAAGACCTTGCTCTACTTTATCTCCACCAGTTGTTATAGCTTTAACTGCTGATCCTGAAGCAGTTTGGATTAGTTTAACCATTGACTCAATTTCAGAAGCGGAATTTTTCGATTGCTCTGCAAGCTTACGAACTTCTTCCGCAACAACCGCAAATCCTTTACCATATTCTCCTGCACGAGCTGCTTCAATTGCAGCATTTAATGCAAGTAAGTTCGTTTGTTCGGAGATATCCGTTATAAGCGATGTAATGTTTTGAATTTCATCTGAGTGCTTAGCCATATCTTTCATAATTTCAGTTGTTTCAGTGAAAGTAGTATGGATCGTTTCCATTTGGTTAGCTACTTCAGAAACCACGGAAGAACCTTTTGTTACTAAAGTTTGCACACCATCTGTTGCTTGTAACATTTCATCGTTACTCGAAGCAATTTCTGAAACGCCATGCTTAAGACCTTCCATAGAATTCATTGATGACTCCATATGTTTTACCTGTTGTTCACTTGCGACCATTTGCTCTTCGGCAGATTTCGCTACCATTTGAGAGGATGCAAGACTTTCTTCGGAGCTAGCAGAAAGTTCTTCTGCATTTGCTGCTAACTGCATCGATGAATCGCGTACACTTGATACAATTTGTTGTAAATCGCTCGACATTTTATTAAATGTTTTCGCCATTGTGCCTACTTCATCTTTATTTTTAATAATAATTGGTTCAACGGCTAAGTTACCATTAGAAATTTCTTCCAGACCTTTTGTTACTTTTTGAATTGGGTTAGAAATAGATTTTCCGATGAAGTAAGAAATCAGAATTCCAATAATAATTGCTGCAATAGTTAATAAGATTAGTAAATTTGATGTGTTAGCCTCAAACTTTTCTAAGTCTGCTCGTGTATCTGCCAAATTTCCTTCTTGGACTTGTTTTAATTCTGCCAAAATATCAAGTACACCGGCATTAATTTCCGATGAGCTTGCTGCATATTGTTCAAAAGGCTTGTTCGCAGATTTTAACTCAATAATTTTATTATTACTTTCAAATAACTTTACTGTTTCTGTTTGAAGTTCTTTCATTAACCCCATAGACTCTGCATCAGGAGCTTTTTCTATTAATGCTCTTGCTGCAACAGAACCTTTCTCTATTTCAGCATCGAACTTATCCACCGCTTCTCTCTGACCAAACATAACAAACTCTAATATAGCAGTGGCCATATCTTTTTGAATGACCGTAATCTCTTCCACTAAGTCAATCTTAGCAATGTCATCATCTAATAGTTCTTTGTATCTATCCGTTAGCATTGACGTTCCTATTTGAGTAATAATACTTGTGATTACTAGTAATAGTAAAACAGCACTAAAACCAAACCACATTTTCTTAGATATTGTTAACTTCATTTGTATCCCCTTTTTCCTATTTATATTATTATTATATGATTCTAATGTAACTATATCATTATACATAATATAGGGGTATTTGGACACATATATTTCGAAAAAATATAGTAAAATATCCTATGCCATATAAAATGACATAGGATAGACAGTTTTAATTTAAATTTTAAAATGACTCACATTATTTTGTAATGCTTCAGCAAGATCCGCTAATGCTTGTGCATTGGATGAAATCTCTTCATTTGCAGCGATTTGTTGCTCTGTCGCTGCACTAGTATCATTAGCTCCATCTGCTGCAAGCGTTGCAAGTCGCTGTACTTCTATCGCGCCCTGTGAAACAGACTCCGCCATAGCTTGTATTTGTTCAATAGCTGCAGAAACCGATTCTACTTTAAGACCAACTTCTCCAACAGCCTCTTCAATGCCTTGGAATACCTTTAAGGATTCCGTTGTTTTAGCGATACCAGCTTCTACTTTCTCGCCACCATCTGTGATAGCAAGAACTGCCTCACCTGATGCACTCTGAATCAGTTGAACCATTGACGCTATTTCTGTCGCTGAATTCTTAGATTGCTCTGCAAGTTTACGTACCTCGTCCGCTACAACTGCAAAGCCTTTACCATATTCACCAGCCCGTGCTGCTTCAATGGCAGCATTCAATGCCAATAAGTTCGTTTGTTCCGATATATCCGTTATTAAAGCAGTAACAGTCTGTATATCATTGGAATGCTTCGCCATATTCTTCATGATAATAGTTGTATCATTAAATGTTGTGTGAATAGTATCCATTTGTTTAGCAACATCTGATACAACATCAGATCCTGTATGCACTAGTTTTTGTACATCATTTGCTGCCACTAGCATTTCTTCGTTGCTAACAGAAATTTGACCAATTCCTTGTGATAGCTCTGTTAATGACTGAACCGATGAATCCATATGATGTACTTGCTGCTCACTTGAAACCATCTGAGCTTCCGCAGATTTCGCTACCATTTGAGAAGATGCTAAACTTTCTTCGGAGCTAGCAGAAAGTTCCTCTGCATTAGCAGCAAGCTGCGTAGAAGAATCTCGAACTTCCGATACAATATCTCTTAAGTCTTTAGACATTGTATTAAATGCTGTGGCCATTTCGCCGACTTCATCATTATTTTTGATCACAATAGGATCAACTAATAAGTTACCTGTTGCAATTTCTGTAAGGCCTGCCGTAACACGCTTCACGGGTGCTGAAATACTTCTACTGATAAAGTATGCAAGTATAACACCTAGTAAAACACCTAATGCCGCTAAGGAGCTAACGAATACTTTTGCCCCAAATTCATAACTAGTAAGCTCTTCTCTAGTTTTATCCATATCGTCTTGTAAAAACTTTTCAATTTTTTCTAGTACTACTAACGCATCTGCATTTGTAGTTTTCGCATTGGCAGTAAGTTTATTGACCGCCGCAGTATCTTTTTCCATTTTCGCTTTAATCGCATCTGCATTAATAGCAGCGAACATATCATTTTTCTTTTCAAATTCTGTCATCATCTCTAACGTCTCTTCTGAAAACATCTTATTACGTAATTCAGCAGTTAAATTATTCGTAATTTGTTGATGTTCCTCTACACTTGCTCTGGATGCATCTGTAGTAAATAGTAAATAATCCATTAGTGCTCCGGACGTGTCTTTTTGAGAAATTTCAATATCTGCTACTAGATTCACTTTAACCGCTCGATCATCTAGCAAAAATTTATATTTATCACTAGTTTCCATTATCGTCATAAGCGACGAAACAGATACAGCTATTAATAACACTAAAACAGTAATGAACCCTAGCCACATCTTCCTACCGATAGTCCACTTCATGTCTAATCCCCCTTTGCCTTACTTCACAGTTAATGCATTAAATCGATTGAATGAAACAAAATGTTCTTTCCAATAAGAAGAATCTAAACTCGTTACTTCCACACCTTTAGACCCCGCATGGATAAACTTATTATCACCTATGTAAATTCCCATATGAGAGATTCCTTGTTTATATGTATTTTGGAAAAATACTAAATCCCCTACAACTGGTATCGACACAACAGATGTTTGTGCGAAGTAACTCTCACTACTTTGTCTCGTAATATCTAAACCTGCTTGTGTATGTAAGAAATAAATAAATCCACTACAGTCGAACCCCGACATTGTATAACCACCATATACGTACGGTATGCCTTCTAGACGTTTTGCAAAATCTACTATTAAAGGATACATAGCTTGTCCCTTACCAGATAAACTCTTTTCTTGTTCTTGGAATGGTGCAGTAATCAGCTGTGCATCCTTTACTTGTACTGGAGTAACTACTGTCTCCTGTTTCGATGCACTAGTAACTACAACAGGTTTAGTAGTAACAACCTTTGCCGGAGTTTTAGTCGCAACAGCGGGCTTTTTCACAACTAACTTTTGTTTGATGTAAACACTATCCTTCGTCAACTTATTCCATGAACGAATATCATTGATTGTCACCTTATTAAGCTTAGCTATTTTCGATAGGGTATCACCCTTTTTAACTTCATATAAGGTATTAGCACTAGCAGATGATGCAAATGAAATAAGTAAGACTGTTACTATTAGCACTTTCTTGAACATAAAGACCCTCCTTCTATTTAACTATTATATTCATAATACCATTTCTACTAACTATTCACATTATTATTTTAAAATTTCCCAGGAAATATTAACTCGCCAAAACGGGACTAATATGAGAAAATTAAATATGAATGAATATTCAGTCATAAATAGAGAGGGAGATTATAGATGAATGAAACTTGGCAACTAATCGAAACAACGATGAATGATAATCCAGCACCAATTCAAAATGAAAATGTACGTTATGAGTTTCATTTAACTGGTGTTAATCCAAGTGTAAAACAGCTCATTTTGGCAAATGGAACTGCAGAGGTTTCAGACGACACTTCGACCAAGGCTGATTGTAAGTTAACAATGAGCTCGAAAGATTTCATGAAATTACTTGCAGGAGATTTGAATAGTACTACTGCTTTTATGTTTGGGAAATTGAAGGTGGACGGGAGTATTGGGTTGGCTTTGAAGTTGGAGGGGTTGTTGAAGGAGTATAAGTTTTGAAGATAGAAAAATAACCCAATGAGGTTTTCTCATTGGGTTTGATTTTATACTTGTGTATACACGACTAGTTGTGGATGAATAGCCTCATACCACTTTTTGTATGCTGGGAATAGATATTGTTGAACAACCTCTTGCTTTTCCTGAGACTTTTCAAAAATACCGTTTAGCTTCTCAGCAGCATTAACAACTTCTTGGAAATTAAGAATAGAGTTCTGCACATCCATATTATCATGATAAATAGTTGTTAAGTCCTCATTCACTTGAATAAGTTGAACAAAAGCAGATAAAATATCGCTCAATATTAGATCACCTTCTGTTTTAGCGTAATCTGCAAAGCTTGCCACTACATATTCAAATGCTTCCTCAACATTAACAAGCATTTCTGTATATTCTCGAACTAATTGTGTTTGTTCTTCTGTTAAAGTTGTCATTTTAAAGCTCCATTTCATATGTGAAAATAAACAAACCGGCACAAGCATGAGCTAATGCCGGTTTGTTTATTTTTTCTTATCGTAAAAAGTACCATCTCGAAACACATTTGCATAGGGATCCATGTAGGCATGTAAGGAAACCTTTTTCTTTTGCTGATCTGTAATATCAAAACGAATCTCTTTAGTAAATAGTTCAAGTTTTTCAGTCATTAGCTTTTCTATAGGAAGTAATTCTTGCCCAAATGCTAATTCTTCTTCTGTAAAAGGAGCTTGAATGGCAGATTTAAGCGTTTCCCGTTCTTCTAATAACTTGTCCATTTTGTCAATAATGGAGTCTCTTTTTTCCTCATCCTGAACTTCTAAAATTCGAATTAACATTTCAGTAGCTTTTCTCCAGGAAATAAGACTTTCACGAATCATATTTCACCTGGTGTTCCATATTGTTTTTGACGATTGATCTGAATTACTTGTTTCCATGTATCACGGAACTCTAATGTTAATGCATAAACTTCTTCTATTTTACTTATATCGTTATTAATATTCGCTTCGATTAAGCGATTGATCATAAATTCATATAAGCTCGCCATAGATTCAGAGACACTTTGAGACATATCAAGCGTCACCATAAACTCTCGAAGGATATTCTGAGCTTTTTGGATGTTTGTATTTTTTAATTCAATATTATTTGTTTCAATACCCTTTTTGGCTTGGTTTAAGAATTTTAAACAGCCATTATACAGCATTAACGTTAACTCACCAGGAGTAGACTGAGTCACACTATTTTGCTGATAGGCTTGATACGGATTATTTACTACCATTTTATAACACCACACCTTTAATATATTTCTTCATTAATTAATTAAGACCCTGTGCTAAACATTCCTGCTAAATAAGTAGACTGTGAATTAGCCTTTTGAATGGCCTGCTCCATTGCACCGAACTGCTTCCAGTAACGACTTTCCATAGTAGCTAAACGATCTTCAAAACGGGTCATTTGATCTTCATAACCTTCTAGTAATCGCCCTAAAACGAATGAATTGTTTACAGTAGTAGTGCCTGAACCAGCTTTAGTAGTAATTTTTGTTCTTGCATCATCAAGTGCTGAGGTGATGCGTCTGGCTAATCCTTTTTCGGAATCTTTTGCTCCATCTGCAGCAAATAATTCATAGACCTGGTTTGGATCTGCTGAAATTGCTTCTCTTAACTTTGTCTCATCTATTGTCAGTTTACCATTTTCTAAATAGTTACTTGAAGTAGTAATACCAAGTTTACTTAATGCATTTGCACCAGATACACTACCAACAACTGAGCTCATTGCATTTCGCATTTGGTTTAAAACTCCTGAAATTATACTATCATTCTTCAGTGTTCCACTCATTGCTTTTTCTTCCCACTTTTTAATCTGATCTTCGGATAAAGCTTCTTTTTCTGTATCAGTAAGTGGTTGGTAGTCCTTATATTTAGTTTCTCTAATTTGACCATTCAAGTCTTCTATTAACTTGTTATATTCATCTACAAACTTTGTTACAGACTCTAAAATGGAATCCACATCAGGGGATGAGCTGAACGTAATATCTTTATTATTTGCTTGTTTTAATGATATTTCAAAGCCATTAATTTTAAAGGTGTTGGATTGTCTTTGTGTAGTTAAACCGTTATAAGTGAATTCAGCATTTAATCCTAAGGTACCATTACCATTCTTATTCGCTATTACATTTGTTTCTTCTATTCCTAAGAATTTATAATTCCCAGAAAACACAATTTCAGGGTTCTTAACTGTTTCAGATGTGTCTTTTACATCTCCACTGAATTTTGCTGTAAATGCAATTTTACCTGTATGAGAGTCATAAAAAGCACTAACTCCCGAGTTCTTATTTATATCATCTATAACACTTTGCATGGTAGAATCAGCTGTTATCTTTACCTCATACCCCGCATTTAATGTCGAATCGAAAGTTCCATCTTCTTTGATTGCATTAATTCTAAAGTTTCCAACGGGTTGTACTAGACCTAGAGTAGAATCAGATAATTTTTTCGTTAGATCTGCCTCTGATTTAAAAACTTCTCCGGTACTTTGCATAGTAGCTGACTCTGCTAATTGTTTAACTTTAATCTTTCCAGAAAAATCACTTACTGAGTTTATATTTTTAATCGATATATCTTCAGGAGTAGAAGAGGTAACTGTCTTCTTTATAAATGTAGCTTGTCTTAGCATACTGTCATTTGTTAAAGTTTTGAAATCATTTAAAGTACGATTGACAGTACGATAATCATCACGTTGCCATTCTGTATATTGTTTCTTTTGATTTAATTTATCTAAAGGAATTCGATGAGCTGTCATTAACTCTTTAACCATCGTTTCCGTATCCATACCGCTCGCTAAACCACTAATACGCATAAAAACACCGGCTTTCTATATTTTCTTATCTATAAGTACACCAATAAAATCTAACATAGAAGCATACATGTCCATCAACTTCTTATTTGGAATTTCACGGACTAGTTGATCAGTCTCGGTATCCACTAGAGTCACATAGTATTTTTCTAATTTCTCATGAAACTCATATCTTAGTTTTGTACTAGTAGTTTCTAGAAAGTCATTTAAGCTCTCTGTCATTTTTTTCACTTTATCAGAGGAAAGATTTTCTACTGATAAATCTTCATTTTTTGGTGTATCTTGCATTTCTGGAGTAACCATTTTACCCTCACTAATAGTTTGTCTACCAATATTTTCTTGCTTAATAGAAAAGGAAATTGAAGAATTATTGCCACTCTCAGTTATTCTATTTACCATGCACACTTGCCTCCCTATATTAGAAGATCCTTACAGGTTATATCGTCCAAAAAAAATATTTTTTAAGGAACTAAAAAAATAAATTGTTAAGTAAAGCTTCATAGCTATAATAAATAAGAATGGAAAATGGAAGCCACTGTCAGTACGGTTGGTTGACTTTTGGTATTCAGACCAATAAAGATGATATATTCCCTGTCCATTTCCCCTAATAACTGTTTGAATAACTTATAGCAATCGGCTGGACTTCGCACATTACGTCCTTGATACATAAGCGAAGATTCTTTATCATGCGATCGAAACAATATCTACACGCTTAGCTTGTATTACTTTTGATTGTTTTTCTTCCATGATTAATTCCTCCTTGAATAGTTTAATAAAAATACAAAAAGCCCTAACACCTGTAGTAGATGTTAGAGGTAGTTCTTCTATGATTATAATATATATATCTAATTATTCTGTTATTACTGATTATGTATTCGTTTCTCTTTTTGTAACTTCCAGCACACTAATAGCGAGTAGGTGGACTTTCGGAGCACAATCTTCTTCTCCCATTTTGCTCCAAAAAGATAAAGAGCAACCTCTCATCAAGGCTACTCGAAAATACTTCTATTAATTTCAAATCAATATTTCCACCTAAATGTGGCTGAGCAGCTTGTTGAATGGCAGATACATCTGTCGTAGTCATTAGATTTTGAAGCGCATTACCTTGCTTTTCGGCACTGCCCATTGCTTGTTTCATAACGGACATTGATGCTTGTTGCATACATTCTGTTGGCTCATGACCATTGATAATAATGCAATATCCATACGAAAACTACCTTTCTAGTTTTAATGTACAACAGCGTGTATCTGTTTTTCAAGATACTGAATTTCCTTTTTCAAGTTATCCATCTGATGATTCAATCTCTCAATTTCATCGGTATTCACGTCATTTGCAAGAGCGCACTCTGCTATTTCTTTCATTTCATACAGTTTGTCTTCTATTTCCTCTAAGATATGATCTTGTTTCTTACACCACTCGAGTTGATCTTCAAGAAATTTTCTATACTCTTGAGTTTCTTTATCCATACTACTCCTTTCTTAATCGAAATTTCACAGCATTAGAAACATTCACATGAATTCAAGCATTTTTGGATACTTTAATTTTCATGCGTCTATTCAAAACATTGTGGGATAGAAAAATACTTCTATTATAATTTCAAATCAATACTTCCACCTAAATTTGGCTGCATTACATAATTTTAAACTGTCCATATAATGAGGGCTAGACTAGTTTTATCATTTTTAAAACTATACAATAACCATTTTTTCCGTCGTATTGAACCTTTCCTTCTCCACTCAAGTGAACACCTCTATCCGTCTCAAAGAAAAAAGTACGACTATCACCTTCAACTAATGTAAATTCTTTAATTTCCTCCAAACAAATATCACAATATCCTGAAGAATCCTCTGTATTATCTCTAAGCTCTATTTCTTGAACCTTGAGTTTTATATCTTTGCCATAATAATCTTGGTACACTATCATGCTTATATTATACTTTTTCATAATATTAAATCCTTCCTTAGAATAGAAAAAAGACCCTAGCAGCGCTAGAGTCCCTTTCCAATATTCTAAAATTATTGTAATAATTGAAGAACAGCTTGTGGTTTTTGGTTTGCTTGTGCAAGCATTGCTTGAGAAGCTTGAGCCAAAATTGATTCTTTTGTTTGGTTCATCATTTCTTTCGCCATATCTACATCACGGATACGAGATTCCGCAGCAGTTAAGTTTTCAGAAGATGTTCCTAAGTTGTTGATTGTGTGATCTAAACGGTTTTGTACAGCACCAAGTTTAGAACGTTCTGCAGATACTGTTTCAATTGCTTTATTAATCACAGTAATTGCACTATTTGCAGATTCTTTTGATGATACATCAATACCTGCTGTTGTAACAGCATCTGCCATTTTAGCTCCACCAGAGAATGATGCTGAAGAAGCTGATGTAGCTGTTGTAGAAAGAGTAACTGTATCTGCTGTACCTGTATTTGTTAATGTACTTGCTGCTCCAGCTAAATTAACAGTTAACCCTTTAAAATCGCCTGCTGCTACAGTGAAGCTAGTATCAGTATCCTTAACATTAACACTCTGAACTGCTGTTGTACCTGTTGTACCTGTCAAAGTAACTTTAGCAGATTCTGCAGTTACTGCGGCATCTCCATTTACAGCTGTATCATCTAATCCAAGTAAAGTTAAAGTTCCAGCATTTGAAGCAGTCAAATCTACTTCAGAGTCGGTACCAGTCTTTTCTATGTGAGTAATAGTAATTTTATTATCAGATGTTAATCCAACGTTATATTTCCCTGCCAATGCTGTAACACTGTCAATATCAGCTTGTAACGCCGCTTGAAGGTCTGCTGCATCATTATCTGAATCAAAATTAGCTCCTAACAATTTTACATCATCTAATGCTACCGTTTCTCCTCCAAGTTCAATTGAGACTGCACCAGTCATATCTAGTGTACCAGTTAAAGCGCCACCAGTTTTCACTGCACTAGTAGCAGCTTCTGCATCTATAGCAGCTGTATAATTTAATTGAATAACATTACCATCTGCTATTTGAGGTCCAAAAGAATTAGCAACAGTAGCTGTAGAAACAGAACCTGCTCCTGCTGCGGTAGCTGTATTTGCATCTCTTGAAATGCCTAGTGATTTAGCATCCATTGCTGAAATGCTAATATCAATTTTTTGACCTGCATTTGCCCCAATATGGAATGTATTCTCGCCAAGACCTTCTTGCGTAATTCCACCATTTAGAAGTTTTTGTGTATTGAATTCAGTATTATTAGCAATTCTTGTAACTTCGCTAGCTAATTGGTCAACTTCTTTTTGAATTTCTGAACGGTCTGAATCTGTATTTGTATCATTTGAAGATTGTACTGCTAATTCACGCATACGTTGTAAGATTGAGTGTGTTTCACCTAATGCACCCTCAGCTGTTTGAATCATTGAAATACCATCTTGAGCATTTGATGAAGCTTGATCTAAACCACGTACTTGAGCACGCATTTTTTCAGAGATAGCAAGACCAGCTGCATCGTCTCCAGCACGGTTAATACGAAGACCTGAAGATAATTTTTCCATTGATTTTGATTGATTGTTGTTAGCTGCGCCTAATTGGCGATGTGTGTTAATTGCTGCGATATTGTGATTAATTCTCATTATAAGTTCCTCCTTGGAATGTGTTGCTCACTTCCATGTGAGCAATGTTTAGTATGTTGACAAGATAGTCAAGCCGGCCGAACTGGTTTCTCTTGCTTACATAGATAGTATCGGAACGTTTTGCTAATGTTTAATAGTTTTAATAATTAATTTGAAATATTTTTTGAGATTAGTATTAAAGTTTCTTGAAAAGGTCTAAGCTGGTGATAACAGCTTCTGTGTTAGATTCTGACACGTCCTGTCTTAGCTCTCCTCTAATAATATCTATATTTCTTGGAGCACGTATACCGATTTTCACCTGTTCTCCTTTTACTTCAGAGATTACTATTTCGATGTCTTCTCCTATATAAATAGTTTCCCCAGCTTTTCTTGATAGTACTAGCATTTGCTCACCCCTCTTTGCTTTCGGATGAGATTAAGTGCCGAATTGAATAGTCTTCGTTGTTTAGAATAACTTGCTTTGCTTTTTTATTTGTAGTATTCAAAACGATTGGTGCTTTTAGGTTGACGGTAGACTGAGCGATTGTTTCTTTTAATGATACAATTGCAAAAACAGCTACTTCATTTTCATCTTTTATTTGTAGAGCATGAATCGTTGCTTCCTCCAATACAAAGCTGTATTCTGCAGTTATTTCATAAGGGTTTGTTATTATAAAAGCCAAAGAGACAGTTTGAACGGATTGCAGCACTTGAAAGACACTATTATCTTGTAACGGTAGTAAAATAAATTCTGTTTCCTCTTCGAAACCTGGTAAACCATGATGGAAGTTTAATATATTGGTTTGGTCGATTTCTACTTCATCAAAGTAAGCAGTCTGTATTTTCATTTATATTCTCCTCACTAGTGTTACACTTCCCAATCAATTTGGATGGAAGGGTTTTGGATTAGGTCTACCTTAACATTACCTGGTGTGTAATTATGAACTGGCTTATTAATCTGAACATTGATTTTAGGATCATTCTTTTGTACTTGTATGTCTACCTTTGCTGGGGTATATGTAGTTCTTACTGCATCCCCGCTTGGTATAAATTTAATGCCTAACATTTTTTGTTTCGGAAGAGTTCTGGAATCTATAATAGAATGAATAGCATTTCCACCACCTTTTTCAATACTCATCATCATCTCCCCTTCTCGAGCGCGACGTGCAATTCCAGCCATTACCGCTTGCTGACCTTCCTGTGCATCATTTCTTGCAAATTCTAGGAAATTTACTATTCCTAAATCTCTTCTAGCTTGAGATGAATCGATTTGTAATTCGCCCTGTGTAGTGTGAATGGACAGTATAGCAGCAGGTTGTTCTATTTGTATGTCTGCTTGTTGTTGTTTTATTTGTTGCTGAGGTTGTTGGATCGATAATCCTAGTTCGGCTTTCGTTGTTTGTATTTGAATTTGTGGGATTCTCATTTTTATCATCCTTTAAAGAAAGCGTATGAACATGAAGTTCATACGCTTTTATAGTTATCTTAAAAAGTCTACTAACGTTGCTTGAATAATTTTTGAACCAATTGATAGTGCCGCATTATGAATGGACTCTTGTGTAACCATATCAGTAATTGCTTCTTCATAGTCAATGTCTTCGTTCTCAGACATACGTTTAGTTGCAATAATTTCTTGAGACGCTAATCGATTATCCATCATTTCGACACGATTTTGACGTGCTCCAATATCTGCACGTTTTTCTAATACACTATTTTGCTTATTGCTTATTTCTGTCAAAAAACCACTAATGTCAGTACCTGTACTGCCATCACCTAGGACTTTTTCTATATTAGCAAGCATATCATCTATTCCTTTAAAAAGCTCATGCCCATTTGTATTTACTTTTAGTTCGACCCCGTCATACACTTCTATTTTCACATCTTTTGTTAACCCAGAGTATACGGAAGGTTCTGCAAAGCCATTTTCACCGTGAAGAGGTGTTAGTGTATTAGTACCTGAGAATATATATTTATCTCCTACTTTTGTGTTTCCTAAATCTTGTATTTGCTGACGCATTTGTGTTATTTCTACTAGGATTTTTTTGCGGTCATCAGATGTATTGGAATCAGTAGCTGCTTGCGTTACTAATTCTTGTAATCTTATAACTGCTTGACCTACATGATCTAGTGCATCATCAGAGCTATCTAACCAATTATTGACCTCGCCAATATTACGTTGGTATTGCTCTACTTTGCTTAGATCAGTACGATACCCAATCCCTTTTGTTGCTACTACGGGATCCTGTGATGGTCGAGTAATTTTCTTTCCTGTATTAATTTGGTCCTGTAATGCACTCATTTTGCCATAGCTGTTGGATAAGTTACGAAGCATATTACTAGAGAGCATTGATTGTGTTACGCGCATGTATAAGTCCTCCTATTATAGTCCTACTCGGCCCATGCCGTTTATAATTTTGTCTAAAGTTTCATCTACTACTGTTATCATACGAGCATTTGCATTATATGCCTGTTGGAAGGTAATCATATTTGTCATTTCTTCATCTAATGATACAGAACTAACTGAAGCACGATTATTTGCTACAGTTAACTGGATGGTTGCGGAGTTTGTAGCAAGACGATTCGCTTGTTCTCCTACAACTCCCATTTGTCCAATCATCGATTGATAGTAAGTTTGGATAGTTGCTCCACCTAATCCATCAGCTGGTTTAGCTTTAATATTAGCAAGTAATAATGCATTTGCCCCATTACCTGGTTCAGGTTTGCCTGTTGTCCCATTAATAGGGTCCGAAGTGGATGCAGCTAGTAGAGAGGGATCTTTTTCAAATTTACTATGAACTTTTATATTACTTGCAGTAATTCCAGTACTAATGTTTTCATCTGTTTTATTTATAAAGAATTCTTGTCCTTTATTACCCTTTAGATCACTACCATTTGTATGAACATCATTAAAGGTTTTTGCAAATGCATTTGCCAACTCATCTAGTTTTTTCAGCATTTCTGGATAGAAGCCTGTGTTGTCTGCTGGTTCTCCATAGCCATAAGAGCTAATAAGGGAGTGAATTTGTCCTTTGTTTGCTTCTAAGTCTTCAAGTTTTATAGGTATTGGATAGCCAGAGATAGTAAAACTTGTGAAAGGTTGATACCCTTCTGCATCAGTTATAGGAATATTAGCTCCGGTATTAGCAGTGACAGTTGAAAATTCTTTACCATTTACCAGACTTACAGGACCATTAGAAGTTTTAATAGTTATGTTCATGGAGCCTTCTGCAATCGCTAATGCATTCCCCCCCGATTTTTCGTAGGAAACTTCTACAGGGAAATAACTTGAAAGTTCGTCTAGTAATACATCACGCGCATCATATAAATCATTTGGCATATAGCCATTTGGTTCAATTGCTTGAATTTCTTCATTAATTGATGCTATTTGTTTAAGAATAGAGTTCATATCTTTAGTAGTGACTAGAATCTCGTTTTTTAAATTTTCTTGAATTTCGGTTAGTTGCTTACTGATATAGTTAAACGATTCTGCCACCGCTATCCCCTTTTGCACAACTACTTGTCGAGTACTTGCATCATCGGGACTTGTACCTAAAATTTGAAGCGAACTCCAAAACTGATCTAACGATGTGTTTAATCCGAAGTCAGATGGCTCTGAAAGGATATCTTCCATTTGAGAAACTGCATTGGATTTAGTTTCCCAGTATCCTAGTTTACTTGTCTCTTGACGATATTGGCGATCAATAAACTGATCACGAACACGTTGAACAGACTGCGCTTGTACACCAGTACCAAGATGACCAGGTATTTTTGGAGCATTAAGACCTGTTCCTGGATAACCTAGTGTTGCTTCCATATTCACTCGTTGACGTGAGTACCCTACGGTATTTGCGTTGGAGATATTATGTCCCGTTGTATATAGTGCAGATTGTTGTGTAGTAAGACCACGTCTAGCTGTTTCTAGTCCCATAAATGTAGAGCCCATGGGTTCGCCTCCTTATGCTTGTGAGTCGAAGTAGGTTTTGTCTTTTGAGGGACCTTTTACTTCGGTTTTTGAGTAATTCATTTGATCTGTCTTTGGTCGTAGCATATCTAGTGTCATGTTGACGAATTGAAGTGATTGGAATGTTAGTTTTTGGTTTAGATCGTTTTGGTTCTTTAATGTGTCTAATGTTAGCAATAGGTTATTGCGTGCTTTTGTTAATTGAGCTTTTTCTTCGTCTGTGTTGGTATTTTCTAAGACAAGTGCAACAGTTGGGTTGTCAGTAGGAGCAATTCCTTTTGCTCGAAGGTAATCCGTTACCTCTGCTTGACGCTGTTGTTCAAGCTGTGAAATGCCTGCTACGTGTGCCTGCTCGTCCTTGAGCAGTTGGTTTAGACTGTCCATGTCCCCCGTTTTAATAGCTTCTGTTTTTTTGTATGCAACCTCTAGCAAGCTTTTGTGGAGCATATCTAGTTTGGTTAATGATTGCAAGATGTTATCGATGGACATGTTTGTATGCTCCTTTTTATAGACGGTAATAATCCAGGATATTCGATGCTAGTTGTTTTGCATCTACTTTGTAAGTTCCTGCATCTATGTCCGCTTTTATAGCTGCAACTCGTTCCGCTTGTTTAATTTCAAGTGGTGATTTGGTTTGCATGCTTTTCGCAGTAGACGAAATTTCCAATTGATCTGCGGCTGTTTTAGTTGTATTTTGTACTTTTTCAGCTTGTTGTTGATTGCGTTTGTATGGATTTACTTGGTTTACACCAACATTTGTGATTTTCATAAAAGTTCGTCCTCCTCTTTTTTCAAAGTGTCTATGTATTATTTCGGCAGGAAATATGAAGTGTTTAGAGTAATTTGAATGATTTGTGTGGAATAGGTCTTGGGAATTAAAGGACTTAGTGGAATTAGAAGGTCTTTTGGTGGAACTATAATGAGTTTGAGTTATACTCATGCTTTATTGAGTATAACTCAATTTTGATTTCTTTTATTCATCCCACGGAAAAACTCCCACACAAGGTGAGAGTTATTTTTTCTTGCTGTCTGAATAATAAGTCCCAGTTTCTTGTTGAGACACTTTTTCGCGGAATTCTTTTGCTGCGTCAAATTGACGAAGACCGGATTTTAATTCGTCCGAACATTTTATGCATAGTTTCCCAGACTGTGTGATTTTCCCACAGTTATCGCATGGATAGCCTAGGTTCGGGAACATAGCTGGTTGAAGACGGTTTTTTCGTACCCATTTATGTAGCAAGGACTCTTCTACTCCTGTAGCTTCTACAATTCTTTCTACGGTTGCTGCTCGGTTTTCGCGTTTGCGAAGGAAGCGGTAAACCGTTTCGTATAATTTTTCTTCGTTCATTGCGCAGTTGTTACATACTTCTCTTAAACCCGTATAGTTAAAAAACTCGCCGCAGGAAGGACAATTTTTTAGTTCACCCATGTTGTTACCTCCAAATAATATTCTCCCTTTATTTATCGGCCAGTTACCCTTTTATTAAAGTGATTGCGTCGACTCTTTTGGCACCTGCATCCTTTAATATCTTCGCCGCATGATGGATGGTAGCGCCAGTTGTGTATATATCGTCGAATAAAATATAATTTGCTGCTTCGATGGTACTTATTACTTCAAACAGATTGGTTGTTTCTAATCGTTCTTTTTTTGTTTTCTTCCCTTGAGAATCGGATGTTGTTTTGGTGAGTAACTGCTGAAAAGGAACTTGCGCGGCATTTAGGAGCTTGTCCACTTGAGAGAATGTACGTAACTTTAGTTTTTCTGGGTGCATCGGAATGGGTACGACAATGCCTTCTTTCCTCTGAAATGCTTGTTGTAACTTCCCCGAAAACACTTTTGCTAATGCAACATCTTGGAGGAACTTGTACTGGTGTAGATATTCTTTCATAGGTTCGTTATAGGAGTATAGACAAAAGACTGAGTCCACTGCTCCTTCATAAGGAGTTCCAAGAAAATCGGTAAAATCAATAGTTGACTTTGAAATTTCAAATTTTGCGAAGCATCTCTTGCAAGTAGAAGAATCCAACTCGTATATAAAAAGCCTCGACCAGGTAGCTGATGGTTGGTAAAGTGTGCCACAAATTAAACACGTCATGAATGATTCCACCCTTCTATCGCATCTTGCGCTTTATCCATTTCTCTGCTTATTCCGTGGTGAAAGTAGGTAATGTCTCCATCTGGATACTGCGCTGATCTACCGACTCGTCCACTTATTTGAATGAGCGCACTGGAGGTGAAGATGGGCTGCTCCGCTCCGACTACAGCTACATGGACATTTTCTATCGTAACTCCTCTTTCTAATATGGTCGTCGTTAGTAAGCCAGGGGTTTTCTTTTCGCGTAATTGCATAACAAGTTCTTTTCGGTCTGGGTGCTCGGCATGGACTCGTGGTAATTCTCCTGGGAAGTTTTCTAGCATTTCAATAGTAGGTAGGAAGATGAGAAAAGGAGTATTCGTTTCTATTTTTCCATTTATCCAGGTTTGTAGTTTCAAAGGAATTTTTCCTTTTTTGAGTTGTCTAGCGTAACCCCAGAGACTTACGAATTTTGGTACTGGAAGGTCGTGGCCGTGATATCTTCTCGTTAGAATCGATTGGTTGGTTGTTTTTAATGATTTCGTTGGAGTGGCTGTTACGTAATGAAGGGCAGCTTCTTGTTTTGCGGCTTTTGTGACTGCTTTTTGGAGTGTTTCATCAGCGTAATAAGGAAAGGCATCTGCTTCGTCGACAAATACTACGTCGAAGGCATGTTCAAATCGGTAAAGCTGATGGGTTGTGGCAAGGACTAGTTCGGGGAAACCATGTTGGTCAGGTGAGCCACCGTATAATGCGTGGATCGTTGTGTTTGGGAAGACTTTCTGAAATCGAGGGAATAGCTCTAAAATAACATCGGTCCTTGGTGCAGCAATACAAACTCTTTTACCTGCTTGTAAGCAAGCAAATATAGCTTGAAATAGGAGTTCTGTTTTTCCTGCACCGCATACTGCATGGATTAGGTGGGATTGGTTTTGCTCCACACTAGCGAGTAGTTCTTCACTTGCCTTTTGTTGAAGAGGTGTAAGCTGGCCGCTCCATGCAAAGACATGTGCGTTCGCGCTGCGAGCATGCTGCTTGTCCCATAGGAGTAATTCAGAACAACTACTCACCCGCCCCATTCGGATACAGTGGCGGCAATACGTACAAATTTTGTTGCAACGGGCACAGTTGAATGAGTGAAATAAGGATGGGTTCGTATTGTGGCATCTGTTGCAGGTGTTCATCTTTGATTGCCAAAAAAGGTTTGAATCTGATTTTGTGAGGACACCAGGTTTTAGGTGGATGTGACCGGAGTCGATGTGGGCGTCGATGACTTCGCGTGGGAATGGGGTGTGTTCGCGAAGCCATATGCGGCCAGTTAGAAATTGTTGGAGCTGTTTGTTCATGAGCATTCTCCTTATTAGTTAATCTTGTACCAACCAAGACCCATGGACCCTTCCCCAAGATGTGTACCGATAACAGGACCGAAGTAGCTGATCGTGAAGTCTACGTTTGGCATTGTTGCTTGAAGTTCTTCTTTCCATGCGATTGCTTCGTTTTCGTAGTTAGCATGAATGATTGTCGCTTTTATGTTGAATTTGTTTGAGTCTTCTTGAAGCATGTCCGAAATACGTTTCATCGCTTTTTTACGCGTACGAACTTTTTCAAATGGTACAATGACTTTGTTTTCAAAGTGTAGAATCGGTTTTACTTGCAGTACGGAACCGATGACGCGTTCGAAGCCAGTTAGTCTTCCTCCGCGGTGAAGATGGTCTAGATTGTCGACCATAAAATATGCACGCATCGTTTGTTTCATGTTGTTTAGTTCTTGTAGGATGGCATCCGGTGAAGCACCTTGTTCAGCCATTTCAGCAGCTTTAAGTACGTAGAAGCCTTGGACCATACAGGAAATTTCTGTGTCGAATGTTCGTACATCAAGGTCAGCTACCATTTCTCCTGCTTGTTCTGCTCCAGCAAGTGTTCCGCTGATACCACTAGATAGATGGATAGAGATAACTGCGTCGTTCTCTTTTGCTAGCTTTTCATATGTTTCGATAAATGTTCCTAAGGCTGGTTGGGATGTCTTTGGAAGCGCTCCACCTTTACGGATTTTATCGTAGAATTCTGTGGTGTTAATGTCTATTTCTTCTTGATAGGTGTCATTTCCGATGACAACGCTTAGCGGCACCATATGAATATTCAGTTGGTCACGAATTTCTTTCGGGATATATGCGGTGCTGTCGGTTACGATTGCTGTCTTCATTTAATAAATCACACTCCTACTTGTAGTTTACTGAATAATTGGTAGAAATGAAAGCACAAAAAAGCCCAAACATGATATTTATCATATATGTCTGGGGAATACGTTGTTATTCAGTTGTTTCGCCTATATAGTAGACGCTAGAAACTAGCCATTTGCCATCTTCTTTGACGAATACAGTTACTTGGCGTCCGTTCTGTTCAAGTTTAGCACCTGTGTCCATTTGTTCAAAAGAAGTATGGATATTGGAGAATACTTGCGCTTGTGATTTATCATATTCAATAATCGTAATATTATCAGCTGTACGGATTGTGTTAAAGTCGTTGAACGTTTCTTCTACTTTGACTTTTTCAGCGTCGTAGTTGAAGCCTTCTGGATTTTTAGAAATTGTGTTCATATAGCGTTCTGGGTCTTCTGCGTTAAATGATTCCATGTATTCCGTGAAAGATTCGAGTAATGCCGTTTTTTCTTTTTCTGGTACATTTGTTGCTTCTTCAATATTGTCACCTGACAATTCGAAGCCTATATTGGTTTCGCTTTTATCTTCTGCACCGTGATCCGTTGTCGTTTGTGTGTTCGTTGGAGCGATGTCGGTTGCGGAATTAGCGTTTTGCGCTGTTTCGTCGTTACTATTGCAAGCTGCCAGCGTTAGTGTGAAGGCCGCGAGTGTAATTGCTTGGATTATTTTCATATATGTCTCCTCCTGCTGAAGGTTATTTTGTCATAATTAGGACGAAAACTCAATTATTAAGTTCCCATTTAAAATAGGTAGAATATTCCGGCATTGGAATGTAAGATATAGGTAGAAAGGAGCTGAAGGATTGAGTGGACATTTTGCTTTGTTGAAAAGGTTGATTGATGGATCTCCGTCGTCTGATTTTATTCGCGAAGAGATTCGAAAAATGGATGCAGGAGTGCGCGGTGAGGAGAGGGTTTTTAAGAGGTTGAGAGAGTTGCGGTTGGCCGGTGAGTTTCGTGTATTCTCGGATGTCTGTTTGGTGCTGGATGATTGGAAAGTGCAGATAGATTGCCTTGTAGTGACCGACCGATGTTGTATAGTGCTCGAGTCGAAGAATATAAGTGGACGCTTGTATTTTAATGAAGAGTTAGATGATTTTTATAAAGAAGAGAATGGAACAGAGACCCCCATTTTTAATCCGTATTTTCAATTGATGCGACATATTCGCTTCATGAAAGAATTTCTACGTAATACCCTTCCACAGATGAAAGTGACTGGTGCTGTCATCATGACCGCCAAGTCGTGCCGCATTATGCAAAAACCTACCCATTATCCCATTTATAAGTTAGAAAGTATGGTTGAGAGAGTGACACAGATTTACAATAGTTCTGGTAGTGAGATTTTTTCTGTTGGGGAGTTAGAGGTTGTCGAAAAGCTATTGTTAGAGAATAGGTCTGCTTTTGAGTATCCCCCACTTTGTGAATATTATCGAATTCATGTAAGTGAGATTCGGCTGGGAGTGGAGTGTCCTGGTTGTGGGGTTTTGGGAATGCGACGTACAGGTAAAACTTGGACATGTCCCAGCTGCCATAAGCGTGACCGGAACGCTCATAAGAAAGCAGTGGACGATTACTTTTGGCTTATCAATAATAAAATAACGAATAGAGACTTCCGAAAATTTTGTATGGTCGACTCTATATATGTGGCTTCGAGAATGCTAAGTAATATGGAGTTACAGATGCATAGAGCTGGTGGGAAAACATATTACACGAAGAAATAGACTTATATTTTAGTGTTGCTGATTGTCGATATGTTTCCGGGCGAATCACAAATTAAAGACTTCGTATCGCAAGGTGCCCGCCGAGAATTGCAACATAATTTGGTCGAATCGCAAGATCCCTTCCCCAAATCGCAATTTGAAACGTGTTTCCAGGCGAATCACAAATTAAAGACTTCGTATCGCAAGATGGCCACCGCGAATCGCAACATACTTTGGTTGAAACGCAAGATACCCTCCTCAAATCGCAACTTGAAACGTGTTACAGGTGAATCACAAATTAAAGACTTCGTATCGCAAGGTGCCCACCGCAAATCGCAATATACTTTGGTTGAAACGCAAGATACCCTCCTCAAATCGCAACTTGAAACGTGTTACAGGTGAATCACAAATTAAAGACTTCGTATCGCAAGGTGGCCACCGCAAATCGCAACATACTTTTGGAAAACCGCAAGATCGGTCTCACAAATAGCAAATTCACCTTACAAAAACAAAATCCCACTCCAAAACATTGGAGTGGGATACTTTTTATGTTATTAGCGAACTTCAACCCAACCGTTTTTGATGCCGGTTACTACGGCTTGGGTGCGGTCGTTTACGTTCATTTTTTGAAGGATGCTGGATACGTGATTTTTTACGGTTTTTTCGGAGATGAATAGTGTTTCTCCGATTGTGCGGTTACTTTGGCCATCTGTTAGTAATTGAAGTACTTCGCATTCACGTTTTGTTAGTAAATGGAATGGACGACGAATTTCTGTTTGATGGAAGTTCCCTTTGTTTTCGCGCTCGCTTAAGCGACGGAATTCTGCAACAAGGTTCTTAGTAACTTTTGGATGTAAGTATGAACCGCCTTTTGCTACTACTTTGATAGCGGAGACAATTGCATTGGCATCCATTTCTTTTAGCATGTATCCAAGAGCACCTGTTTTTAGTGCGTGTGATACGTATGACTCATCATCATGGATAGAAAGGATGATTACTTTTGCATCAGGGAATTTCACTAGTAATTCTCCTGTAGCCTCTACGCCATTTTTAGTAGGCATATTAATGTCCATCAATACTACATCTGGAAGATATTTTTCGTAAAGACTTAAAACGTCGTGGCCGTCGTCACCTTCTGCTATTACTTCGAAAGAGTCTTCAAAGTCTAAAATACGTTTTACTCCTTCGCGAAATAGTTGGTGATCATCTATGATTATTATTTTTGTCATGTTCATTTCCTCCTATAATTAAAAAGCCATATTTACTATTCCTCATTTAATGGAATACTAAACAAAATACTAGTTCCTTTGCCAGGGGATGATATAACTTTCATCGATCCTTCTAACAAATCCACTCGTTCCTTCATTCCGATTAAACCAAAGGATTTTTCTTTTGCTACTTCTGGATCAAAACCAGCTCCATTATCTTTGACGATAATATTTATCTTTTGTTTCAACCATTCTACTTTCACCCAAGCTTCAGTAAATTTCCCGTGTTTAGTTCCATTCGTTAAGCACTCTTGGACAATACGGAAAATGGCAACTTCAAAATTGGTATCTAGTCTTTTCTCTTCTCCAAAGTTTTGGAAATTAATCTTACCTGTTGGGTTGTATTCTTCGATTGTCGTTATATACTTTCGAAGCGTTGGTATTAAACCTAAATCGTCTAATGCCATAGGTCGTAGGTCGTAAATAATACGACGTACTTCTGAAAGAGCATCACGAACCATTTTTTTAAGGTCTAAAATTTCTTTCATCGCTGCTTCTCCACCACGCTGCTGATATGTAAGATTGATTAGGTCTGTTCTAAGAAGAACATTCGCTAGCATTTGCGCAGGGCCATCATGAATTTCCCTTGAAAGTCTTTTACGTTCTTCTTCTTGTGCTTCGATAATTTTCAAGGTGAAATCTTGTTTAATTTTTGCATTTTCAAGTGCTGCTCCTACATTTTTCAAATCGGATGTTAAGTAATTCATGACGATATTCACCTGATTGACCAGATGATCGGCACGTTCAATCATTTCTAGCAAGCCCTGTAATCTGCGTTCTAAATCATCTCTTCTAAGTCTAAGCTGACGTTCCTCACTACGTTTGATGAGAAGATTTATTTGAATTTCATTTGCAGTTTCGTAAGCTTGGCGAACTTGTGGTTCATCGTACGAGTCAAAATTCTTGGAAACCTCAGCTAATCGATTTCGGGAGTGCCTCGATTTTGATTCGAGCAAATCTCCTTCTATAATAACAGTTTCGATATCTCCACGAATAATTTCTAACTCCACTTTCATTTCTTCAAAGCTTTGTCGACTCTGTTCGCTTATAATGAATATATCCTTTTTCGAATGATCCATCACTTCGACCATTCGATCGAAAATAACATCTAACGATTGTGTTTCAAAATTCATATTCGTCATCTGTTTTTTCTCCTTTATGCGCCCAAATGAGTCCTCATTCACAAATGATGACATGTCCTATTATAGCACTAAGTGACTAAAAATAAATTAAAATTACTTTACAACTATGTTTCAATAGAATCAGGAGGGGAAATATATCTATGAGAAAAGATTACCATACTATCCAAGGCTATGGCGAGAGCGAAATAATCATTCAAAAATCACGTTTTCTAACGTATGTGAGCCGGGCTGAAACTGAACAACAAGCGCAAAATTTTATTAATAATATCAAAGAAAAGCATAAAAGTGCTAATCATAACTGCTCCGCATACATTATTGGCGAGCATGACAATATACAAAAAGCCAATGATGATGGGGAACCAAGTGGAACTGCAGGAGTCCCAATGCTCGAAGTATTGAAGAAACAAGGTCTACAGGATACAGTTGTTGTCGTCACTCGTTACTTTGGGGGTATTAAGCTCGGTGGTGGCGGACTTATCAGAGCTTACGGGAAAGCTACTACAGAAGGAATTGACGCCGCAAAAGTGGTGGAACGAAAGCTGCATCATCTGATGAAGATCTCTATAGACTACACATGGCTAGGAAAAGTGGAAAATGAAGTTCGCAACTCGGACTATCCTTTAAAAGAGATTAACTATGTGGAGCTTGTCGAAGTAATGGTATTTACAAAAGCAGATGAAGAAGAGACCTTTATTAACTGGATGGCTGAAATGACTAATGGACAGGCAAAAGTCGAACTTGTCGAAAAAGAGTTTTTGGAATTTACGGTAAATTGATTTATACTTTTATTATGAGGAGATGAATCTATGAAAAAAATTGCTATTATCATAATGTTATTGTTCACTTTAGTCTCAGTTCCAGCAATCTCTCAAGCAGCAGATTGTCCTTCCATCGTATACTGGGATGGTGTTCAACTAAAACCTGGTCAAATCGGCCGAGTCTTGATACAAAAACCAACAACTATTTATAAAAATGTAAACGGAAAGTTCGAATTTTCTAGAACTGTTAAACCGGGAGAAAACTACAGAATATACGCAAATAAATCTACATACTATCATCTTGGTGGCGGATTAGTCATTCGAGATAATGCCGATATTGTGTATCAAACACCTTCTAAAAGTAAACTTAGTCAACTAAAATGTGTGAAAACAGCTTCCACTTCTATTTCCATTGGAGATAGAAAAACGACTACAGCAGCAAAACTAGGCGCACAACAAAAAGCAGTTATAAACGAATTTGGTGCTTCCACATCGATTTATCATAATAATTATAATAGCTTCTATGCAATTAGTTATTTAAACAATAAAGTTGCATCCGTTTATACGAAAGATAAGAATTACAGTTTTAATGGTGTTTCAATATCGAACACAATTGCACAGCTAGAAAGTAAACTGGGTACTACCTATGAAACTACTGGAAATACATATCCAATTGAAATAATTACGTATAATTTGCCAAAATATGAAGCAAACTTTTTCATAGATGTGCATAGTGACAACAAAATTTCTGCTATCTATTTAATAGACCATCAATTGATAGATAAGAATCCTAATCTCTATCCTAAAAAGTCTACTACACTAGAAAGAGGTTATGAGACACTGTTATTCGAATTGACAAACGCTGAGCGTAAAGCACAGGGAGTTGCAGTTTTACAAAGCTCATCGAAGGTTGCGAGTGTTGCACGAACTCATAGCGTGGATATGGGATTAAATGATTATTTTAATCATGATAATTTGAAAGGAAAATCACCATTTGATCGTCTAGCCGATAGCGGAATCGCATTTAGAAATGCTGGTGAAAATATTGCAATGGGTTATACAAGTCCTTACTTTGCACATGAAGCGCTGATGAATTCTATAGGTCATCGTAAAAATATCATTAGTACCTCTTACTCTCAATTAGGAGTAGGTGTTTACTTTGCAGATTGGACATATGGATCTATTCCCTACTATACCGAAAACTTTATAAGACCTTAATGGAAAAAAGCGTAAGCGCCTATAATTGCCCCGACGAGCGCTGAAAGAATAGGAATAAAGGTGTTTTTTGTCTTTACTTGCTAGGCTATAGTGATTCAAGGGGCTAGAGTCTAGACGGAGACTCATTCATAGAAGAGATTTTATTATTCTCTTAAGATAGATTAAAGGCAGCCCAGATTATAAATTCTGGACTGCCTTTTTAATTAGTACTTTTCAATTGTTGTGCCCTGGTAATAATGTTTTAGAATACGATCATATGTCCAACCTGCTTCGGCACGTGCTTTGGCACCGTATTGACTCATACCGATTCGGTGACCATAGCCTTTACCGTTTACAGTTACTGTTTGGACACCTGTCACGCCTGTTGTGGAGATGATGCCTTCATTCGTTTGGACTTTCACAGAACCATCAGGAATCGTCACTGGACCATTTGCTGTTTGAACAGACATTCCCTTAAGTGATGTCACCTCTGAGGAACTTTTAGCACCTTGAATAGCAAGGTCAGTTCCGCCTGTTGGTTTCGTGAATGATATATCGAACCAGCTAGATTTTAATGATGCATTGTTGGCATCTAAAAATACATTTCTCATAACAGTTTCATTGCCAGTAATTGTTTTCTGACCGGTTGATGTCACAGCAGTTACAGCAGTAACTTCACCGTTAGATCCACCTTTTGTCAGCTTAATGTCTAACAAAGTATCAGTTGAGGCAAATCCGAATTTTTTTAATATATTTGATACTGGAATACTCACTGACCAATTTTTATATGGTGATACCTCAATGGAATCGTCTACAGAAACAAAGTGTGAAACCTGTGCACTATTCCATACTTCCCCAATGTTTGCTGTTCTTCCTCCACTAGTAGAATAATAGTAAGCTTGAACTAGTTTGCCATTAGCTTTTAACACCAAACCGTTTGTTGCCTCTACTGCAGCATTTGAATTTTTGTGTTCAGATGAATACCCTTTATACATTTGGTCTTTCGTAGTACTACTTAGAATACCAGCTTTACTCAATGTATAGCTTCTTGCTGCAACCGTCTGAGCTTTTAAAGCCTCGATATGCCAAGAAGCTGGTGATTCATTTGGAATTACACCTTTTAAATAATTTTCTAAATCTAATCGGTTAACGATTTGAACTGTCGCCCCTGATTTAACAACATTAAAACTTCCACGATATTCTCTGCCATCTGGTGCTTTCCCAATTGGTAATGAGGAAACTTCAGCAACTCTCGCACTACTAGCGGGAATCCACGATGAAATACCTTGCTCATCCGTAATAGAGTACCAGGTTTCTCCGTTACCATTTGTAAATTCATTCACATAGTTTGCACCTTGGAAAGCTTTATATGATTTTACTGTTTCATAGTCAGTTGTTGCACCTTTTTTGCCATCTACATTTTTATTAAATACTACTATCTTTTCGTTGCCAGATAATGCATGTAAAGCATACCCCTTTGACGAAAACATAGATGCCCCTGTTTGATAAATGGAAACTTCCCCATTCACTTGAGAAAATGTTACCGGTGTATTAGGCAAAGCATAGAACATTTCGTTAGTTGTTAGGTTTTGAAGCTTATACACTCCTGATAAATTAAGAGAAGTCGAGGAAGCATTGTGTACTTCTACTTGTATTTGCTTGGAATAGCTTTCTTGCTTATATGCAAATGCACTATTTGTTGAAACTAAGCTAAGTGCTGCTACTGATAAAATGGCTATTACTTTTTTCTTCAATTATTTCACCTCAGTCAGCGTACTTAGCACCCAACCTTTGTTGCCTTTAGGAGTTTGAACATTATACCAAGTTTCACCATTCGCATTTTTGAATGACCCTAAATAAGTTAATGTGGAGCCTTTTGCAACTGTTTCAAGTGATGTGTAATTAGTAGTTGCCCCTTTACGTACATTTGTAGCTTCTTTTGTTATTACTTTTGATGGTACGAAGTTTCCTGGTTTGGTCGTAGATACATCACCAGAGAAAATCCAACCTTTTACAGTTGCTGAAATTTCTACATTATACCAAATTCCATCTGCACCTTTATGCTCACCAATAACAGTCAAACCTTTGTTGGCTACAATTGTGGAAATTACTTTGTAACTTCTTGTTGCTCCAGAATGTACTTTTGCACTTGTCGTAGTATAAATTACAGCAGGTGTTCCAGTAGGAGGATTAGTTGTGACTGGTGGAACTACAACTGTACCACCATCCGCTACTGCTTTTTGTAATTGTTTGATAGTCGCATCTTGTTGTGCAACTTGTTTTTCTAATGATGCTACTTTTGTTTGCAAAGGATTTAACTGTGCTTGTACCCATTCAACTGATGCCAAAAGTAGATTTGAATCTGCCTTCGTTGATGTCGGTGCATTAATAGTTAATAACAAACTCAACCCTAATACAGTACCAACTGTTGCTAATAATTTCTTTTTCATACGTTTATCTTCCTTCCATTACTGATTGAAATAGTTTTCTAACCCTTTACGAATTCCAGTTGCAGCTTTTTTACGGAAGGCCGTAGTAGCCAATTGTGCTTCTTCCGTAGGATTTGAAAGGAATGCTAATTCGACTAAAACAGATGGAATCTCATTCATACGATTCACATAGAAATTTTCCTGTTTCACTCCACGATTATAAGTTCCAATAGATTTTACTAAATCGGATTGAATACTCTTCGCAAGTGTCAAACTTCTAGGACCATTAAAACTCACTGACGAATTATAGAACGTTGTAGTCCCTTTCGAAGTAGAATTAAATGAATCTGCATGGATACTTATAAATGCATCATAGTCAGAAGCATTTGAGATACCCGTACGCTGTGAAAGCTCTAAGAATACATCTGTACTTCTAGTAAGCTTCACAGTAGCTCCAGCAGCCTCTAACTCAGCTTTAAGGAATTGAGCAGTTGCCAGATTCACATCTTTCTCTTTCGTTCCTTTTTTACCTATTGCACCAGGATCAGAAGCACCATGTCCTGCATCGATAATTATTTTCTTACCTACTAAACCTTTCGGTACTACTTTGATTGTTAGTTCGTTATTATAATCTCTAATTGTATAGGAGTATTTAGGATCGAAAGTGATTAATAATACAGATGTGCCTCCTGAAACCTTCTCCACTTTCATGCTCTTCACGCCAACTACATTCGATTTAATCTCGTTGATACTTGTTAAATTACCATAAACTCGCAGTACATTTGTGGATGGTACTGAGTAAGTAATGTCAAATTTCTTAGGTTTAGACCAAACCATATAGTTTTGACCATTTCTTACTTCTGTTCTCCCATTAGTCAATGAAATTGCTGAAACTGGTGCTGCATCTGAAAGAACAGATGCTTGAATCCAACCACGTTTTTCAGCTGGTGTTTCGATATTTACCCACCCGTTAAGCGTACGTAGTATTCGTACAGGTGAACTTAAATAAATTGTATCTACTTTCTTCGCGGTTGCACTTGCTCCGTTATACACTGTAGAAGTCTTTGTCCCGTACTTAGTTGGAAGGTTTGTACTTATTTCGAAGTCAGGAATCCAACCTTGCTTTCCATTCGCTTGAATATTTAACCAAGTAGTACCATCCGTCGAAACTAGTTTGCTCACTACGGTATACTTCGTATTTTTTGCTACTCCTACTAAAACAGCAGAATTATAGCTGCTATCTGCATACATTAAAGCATTAGATCGTTGAATTGTACCTGTTTCTCCATTCCCTGGAGTGACAACTGGAGTATCGTTCCCTTTATCTACAATAGTTACAACAGATTGATGTAACCAAGCATCTCCACTACCTGAAACTACTTTATACCATTTTTCTTTACTTGCATCAGTTGCATATTGAGAAGAAACATATTGGTCATTAAGTTTTGATTGTGTTACAACATCATATGTCGTTCCTGGACCTGAACGCATATTTGCTACAGAAACAGAAACCTTCAAGTTATTTTCTTCCGTAACTATATCTCCATTTGGAGATGGTGTTTCAGTTGATGGATGTTCGGGTACTGTAGAAACACTGTCAAATGATTCAGCAGACATCCAACCTTTTTTACCCACTGCATAAGTTACTTGATACCATTTTTCTTTTGCAGCATTCGTAAACTCTTGATGGATTGCTAGTTTTACACCTTTATTAATAGTTGCTACAGTTTTATAACTTTTTGTAGCACCAGAATGTACTGTCGATGTTTTACTCACGACTTTATTTGCAATGGAGTTATTTATAAAGGCAGATGCAAGAATCCAACCTTTTTTCCCAGTGGCATATGTAACTTGAACCCATTTCTCGTTATAAGCATTAGTAAACTCTTGGTGAACGGTAAGGGTTGATCCAGCTTTAGCTGTGAAAACTGTCGCATAGTTTTTCGTAGCACCTTTATGAACAGTTGATGAATTGATAACTGTCATCACTGTAGCTGTTTCTCCCGCAGTCCCATTCAAGACGAATAAGTCCGAGCTAACCCAGCCTTTTTTACCGCTATATTCTACGTTAAACCAAATCTCATTTTGAGCATTCGTAAAAGCACCGATAATTTTTAATGAAGTTCCTGCAGGAATAGTCTTCACTACTTTATAAGAAGTTGTTGCTCCACTTCTCATATTAGTGGCATTTTTCCCTATTTTCTGTGTTGTTCCAACATAGGAATCCCCAGATTTTGTAGCAGACGCTTTAACAGCAGTTGTGGCTACTTTTAAATAGTCACTAATAATCCAACCTTCAGTCGAATTAAAGGAAACTTTATACCAAATTTCCCCTTTACTATTTTTCTCATTGGCAAGTACAGAAACCGACTGACCTGCGCTAGTTTGTGATATTTTATTGAACTCAGTACCCGCACCTGATCTAATATTGACATTATTTTCAGTAACTAATGCTTTGTTACCTATCAATTGTTGAATATCTTCTATTATTATCGAAGAATTCGAGGCTGCGTATACGGACGGTGCTTCACTAGCAAGAAGGTTAAGTGGCAAAAGGACAGAAGTTGCTAATACAGATGATGCTATTACTTTTTTCATTTGTTCCTCCTAGAACGTTTATTTTCTACATAATAGAACACAGTATCTCATAAAACAATCCAATTAATGAATTTAAAACCTATGTACTATAAATTTAACATATAAACAAGTTTTATAGCATAAGCTAAAATTACTCATTTGTATAACAATATTATTACAATTCTCGACATTCTGTCATTAAAATGTAATATATCTCGAATTTACTAGAAAAGAATATCCGAATATTATACAAGGGAACATAATGCATTCTCACAAAGTATCGGTCAAACCTGCAACATCTTTAATTACCCTATCTCATTCAGTTAGTGGAATAAAGAATTATACAAATTACCGTTCATATCTATCCAAACATAGAATCTTATTGTTTGGAGTGTGGCATGAGTGAGATAGATGAGCTGTATCCAAATACCAAATCGAGATGCACTACTTTATTGATTGGAGTGCAAGCTGGCGACTTCGGCGGGATGAGTGAGACAGATGAGATATCACAGCGACGCGCTAGCGACGGTGATAGCTCATCGCTCACCCCGCGAAAAGCGTCCAGCTGAAACGGAAATCAGTAGCATCTATTCTATTTCCTTATAAATTGAAATCAATGAAAAGCTACACCTGTCATAGAATCTTTATCCTCTAAATTACTCTGACAAATCTCTTTATCTGATACCACTCACTTTATTGATTGAAGTGAAGTCGGCGACTCCAGCGGGACAGCACGAGCTGAAAGCCCCGCAGGAACGTAGTGACGAGGAGATTGAAGCCGTGCCCGCGGAAAGCGTCCGACTGCACGGAAATCAACTGCATCTATTCTATTACTGAGTTTAATATTTTATTATTTAAGCGATAAGCTCTATCCAAACACCAAATCGAGATGCACTCACTTTATTGATTGGAGTGCAAGTTGGTGACTTCGGCGGGATGAGTAAGACAGATGAGCTATCACAGTGCGCGCTAGCGACGGTGATAGCTCATCGCTCACCCGCGAAAAGCATCCAGCTGAAACGGAAATCAGCTGCATCTGTTCTATTTCCTTATAAATTGAAATCAATGAAAAGCTACACCTGTCATAGAATCTTTATCCTCTAAATTACTCTGACAAATCTCTTTATCTGATACCACTCACTTTATTGATTGAAGTGAAGTCGGCGACTCCAGCGGCACAGCGCGAGCTGAAAGCCCCGCAGGAACGTAGTGACGAGGAGATTGAAGCCGTGCCCGCGGAAAGCGTCCGACCGTAACGGAAATCAACAGCATATATTACATATCTTTTATCTTTTATCTTTTATCTTTTATCTTTTATCTTTTATCTTTTATCTTTTATCTTTTATCTTTTATCTTTTATCTCTCACCTTCCCATTTAAATATAAGAAAATCAAATTTATTTTATAGACAAGCAGTACCTCTCCTGAGAATACAATTCTTTATATTTCTATAAAAAAAAAGAGTAAAACGAAACGCCCACGAAGGCGCTCCATTTTACTCTCCAAAAGATAAATCATTTGCAGTCTTAGTTTCATTTAATTCACTTTGCGCATTTTGTCCAAAATCATCTAAATTCAACTTTAACTGCTTTGAAACAGTCTCGATAGAATCCTCATCAGGGATGAAATAATAGATTCCTCTAATAGTTGCATCATCTCCAGTTATTTGTAACTGCTCAAAAGGAGACGACTTTAAATTTTGATACATTTTGATCAACCCAAAATAATCAGACGAAGGAATATTAGTTCTCACATTTTTTCCTACATCCTTAATCATATCATCAATTTTTGTAATATTACCGAGGCTTGTGCCTTGATTGATAATCTCTTGAATTACTTGTTTTTGACGTAAATTACGTCCGATATCCCCTTGGGGATCCGTTTTACGCATACGTACATAAGCAAGCGCTTCGTTCCCATTTAACTCCATAGGTCCCTCTGTGTACGTTTTCCATTTTAAGCTCTCAGTTAACTGAGCCTTAAACGTAAAAGGCACATCTACTTCAATACCGCCAACTGTATCGACGATATCTTCAAATCCTTGGAAGTCAGTAGAAACATAGTAGTCAATTTCTAAATCTAAAAACTCTTCTACAGCATTAATCGTATAGTTAATACCACCATTTGCATAAGAGTGATTGATCTTATCTTCATAACCTAAATCCGGAATATACACTTTAGTATCACGAGGGATACTAACCATTGAGATTTTTTCCGTTTTCGGATTAATCGTTGCTACAATAATCACGTCGGATCTACCATAAGTAGCACCTTCTTGATTTTCAATACCTGTAAGCATCAATGTGAAAGCGGAATCTTCTGCCATCGCACTATCAAACTTACTTTCTGCTTTATTTTCTTTATCTCGTTCTAACGGTTCAAACATGTTCGAGGTCGCATTTTTTGTCTGTAAGGATAGGTTAGTAGCGAATACAATCACACCAGACAATAAAACCATCGAAATGACTAGAACCGTATATAATAATTTTCTTCTCGTCTTCTTTTTTCGTTTTGTATGACGTGAAGTAGCCATAATTCTTCCCTACTTTACTGTTAAAATATAATCTCACCAATTATACATAAAATATTGTCGTATGTATATCAGGAAGTTGCTTACTTCTTCGTAAGGTTATGCAAGAGATCTTTGACGATTGAAACCCAGCTGTATTCGTTCAATGCTAAATTTCGTCCGCATTCTTTCATTTCTGTACGCACTGCCTCATCCATTTCTACAAATGAGAACATCGTATCCGCTATAGAATCAACATTTTCTGGCATTGCAACTAATCCAATATTATTTTTCGTCACAATTTCAGCACTTTCCCCTTTTCCGCAATATAATACCGGAACCCCAGAAGAAGCAGCTGGGAAAATTTTCGATGGGCGAGCTCCTTCAAATAATTGAATGTCTCTTAGTGGTACGATACTTACATCTGTCACTGAGAATAATTTAGGCATTTCTTTTAAAGGTAAATGACCTAAAAAAGCTATGTTCATAAGTCCTAATTCTTTTGCTAATTCATGAAGTTTTTGTTCCTCTGGACCTGCTCCAGCTATTAAGAAGAAAGCGTTAGGAACTGTTTCCTGCATTTTCTTTGCAGCGTATAAAATAAATTCCAACCCTTGAGCATAACCCAAATTACCACCATAAGAAAACACGAACTTATCTTGTAGATTGAACTTTTCAACGTACTCCGCATTTTTTTCTTCTGGTTGGAAGAAAGTTGTGTTTACTCCATTCGGCAAGACAAATACTTTGTCTTCCGGCTGAGAGTGGTTAATAATGTATGATTTTATACCATCTGTTGCAGTAGCAATTTTCCATGAATGCTTATATAAAAATGACTCTAAAATTTCAGCAAGTTTAATAAAAAATTTATTTTTTACCAATCCTAATTTTACCGCAGACTCTGGCCAAACATCGGCAACATTAAAGACAAATTTTGCACCTTTTAATTTGGCTCCTAGTAGTCCCGTTAAGCCTAAAAAGATAGGCGGTGAATTCACTATAATAACATCTACTTTACCAGTTTTCATCAATCCGTAGAACGAACTGAATGTAAAAGAAAAGTACGATACTAAACGTTTATAAAATGTTCCTTTTTTGGAAGGATAAATCCAAGTACGATGAACAGGAATTCCATCCCATTTTTCAAACTCATATTTTTTTCCTTTATACTCATCTGGAATAATGCCGTGAGGATGATGAGGGAATGCTGTTACCACTTGAATATCATGGCCTTGAGCAAGAAGTTCCTTACTCACTTCATATACTCGAATTTGTGGTGCTCCTGTTTCTGGCGGGAAATGTTGACACAAATATACAATACGCATTTAAATCACCGTTTTAATCTTTCAATTTATTCTTTAAATATGCCAATAAAGGCTCTCTTAAATCATCACGTTTTAAAGCAAAATCAAATGTCGCTTGTAGGAATCCAAATTTATCACCGACATCATAGCGTTTCCCCTCAAACATATAAGAGTAAATAGGCTCTTTAGCGAGCAAGGAATCGATTGCATCTGTTAATTGGATTTCGCCTTTTGCATCTGGTTGTACTTTTTCTAATTCTTCAAAAATACCAGGTGTCAAAATATAACGACCAACTATTGCTTGGTTGGATGGAGCATCCTTAATGGCTGGTTTTTCCACTAATCTTTTCACTGTATATAAATTATTATCTGCTTCGCTATAGTCAACAATACCATATTTACTTACATCTTCAGTTGGTACTTCATTGACTCCTAAAATACTACTTTGCACTTGCTCATACTTATCAATCATTTGTTTTAATGCAGGTACTTCCGCATCAATAATGTCATCAGGTAGTAAGACTGCAAATGGTTCATTGCCAATGAATTTCTTTGTGCATAAAATAGCATGCCCAAGTCCAAGTGGCTCTTTTTGACGCATATAATGTATATCGACTAAATTAGAAATGTTTTCTACTGTTTCTAGCAGCTCTAATTTCCCAGTTTTCTTCAATAATAGCTCTAGCTCAATGGATTTATCGAAATGATCTTCCATCGATTTTTTGTTGCGACCTGTTACAATAATAATATCTTCAATTCCAGAAGCAATAGCTTCTTCAATAATATATTGTAGGTTGGGCTTATCTACGATAGGTAACATTTCTTTTGGTAATGCTTTTGTGGCAGGAAGGAAACGAGTTCCAAAGCCTGCTGCAGGTATAACCGCTTTTTTAATCATATCCAATCACCTTTCTCTTTCTATACGATTATAGATACTTTTTATATAGCTCTAACATATAGTGCGCATTATCAATCCAACTATAGTGTTCCAATACATGTGTAACTCCAGCTTGTCCCATGGAAGCTCTCAATTCATCGTTACTTGCTAGCTTCTTGAACGCATTTGCCAGCTGATCTGGACTTTCTTTATCGGTCACTATTCCAGTCACATCATTGACTACTACCTCAGGAAGTCCACCAACATTTGAGACGACTACTGGAATCCCACAAGCCATCGCTTCCACTGCAGCAACTCCAAAGCTTTCACTATCTTCCGTAGATGGTACCGCAAAAATGGTCATTTTCCGAATTACATTTGGTACTTCTGTATTCGGTACTTTACCTGTAAACGTAGTAACTGAATCTATACCTAAGTCTTTGGATAGTTGCTCATACTCTGCTCGTTGTGGTCCGTCACCTGTTATCACCAGCTCGGAATTTGAAAATTCCTTATGAAACAAAGCAAAGCCCTTCACTAAATCAGCGATTCCATACTTATCTTCCAGTGCTTTTACTGTACCAACAATGATTTTATCAGTAGATTGTTCTGTACCTGTTTCCGGATAAAAAATATTAATATCTACCCCAAATGGAGTTACCTCTACAAAACGTTTTGTATATAAATTTGTCTCTTTAGCCATCACATGACTGGTAGAGAAAACAGCTGTAGCTTTACTTAATGTGAATTCTATTAGTTTTTTATTGAGTTTGCTCTTTTTAGGGAAATCAAAAATATCTTTTCCCCATACCGAAACAAAATACTTTTTATAATTAACCATAGCCCCTAACAATCCATAGCTAGAAACAAAATGAGAATGTAAAACATCTGGCTGCCATTCTTTCAGCATTTTTTTCAACGCAGGAGCTGCTGCTAAATAGGAAGCTTTGCCTGGTAATGATTTCGGTAATACAACAGTTGGTACTAATTTAGCATTGTCCTCAGAGTAATGATCTTTAAATGTGTATACTTTTACGTCAATTCCTTGGGATTGATAAAATAACGCCCACTTTTGAGTATGAATGGATCTGCTTGGTGCTAATAACGCAATTTTCATTGGTTACCTCCTATTAGCGCATGCGCTGCTTGTTCAGCTCGTTCATTCCATGCATGCTTTTGTAAAAAAGTTCGCTGTATATTTTGTTTGTATTCAGCGAAATGAGATGGGATTGCTTGCATTCCTTCTACAAGACTCTCAGCATCATCACCTGTTAGAACCCCGTAAGGTCCAGAAGCTATGAAGTCTTCTTGTGCAGAGCAATTAGTTGCAATGATCGGCAGTCCTGCTGTTAAGTATTCCACCATTTTAATCGGCACTGCAAAATCATTGTACACCGAACGTTTACGTGGAATAAAAGCAAAATCTACTTCCTCATATACTTTCTGTAATTCTGCCCCACTAACGTGCTTAACCTCTATATAGGATTTGTTTAGCTTGTCCTTATCCGCTCTTGGTAAATCATTAAATTCATCTTCACGACAAACAATTACTAATTTACCTTGAATTCCACTATTGTTTAACGCATCATAGGCATCCACTAATGTAGGTAAGCCGTAATCATCATTATTAATACCACCTACATAAATCCCTTTAAACGGATTTTGTATCTCATTTGTACTTGATTTTATTTCTGTAAAACGTCCTCCTGGAGGAAGCGCCATTCTAGTAGCATTTATATTAACGTACTTGCCCATAGCATCGCTTGGCAAAAAGACCGTATGCACATATTTTCCGTAAAACTTCTCTTCTAGCTTATAGATAGATTGCATGATAAATTTCTTTAACCCTTTTAACGAATACAATTCGTCGAATTTCCAGTATACATCTCTATAAAATACTCCGACTGGAATATCGTGTTTTTTTAAAGTTTTAAAGACATCTTTATCAATTTTCCAGTCCTTTGGAATATGCCCCGCATCAGTTAACCACAGCGGTATCGTTTGATTTTCAGAGTAACAGAATAGTGTCTGCTCTAGCTTTCTCTCCTGTAATACTTTATTCCACAAGAGACGACGTTCAGTTGTATTACCTGAAATGATGATTATTTCTAAATCATGCTTTTGTGCATATAACTCAAAGGCTTTAATCATTTCTACTGGACGGATAGCAGATCCGCTCTTTGGATTTGTAGCTATCGTAAAAGGATAATAAATAAGGATATTTTTCATGCTTTCACCTTTTTCCTCTTCACCTTACTCATAAGGAATGTCCAAATGACGTGAAAATATTGCTCTACTATAAATAATCCTGCTAGCACGACTGTCATCATTATCCAAATAGGATTGAAGAAAAAGTCTGCTGCTCCACCAACTAGTGTTCTTGGAATATTAATCGTAAAGTAAACTGTTAATGCAATAACGACTGGAGTTTTTGGCAGTCTTAAGAAAGCGATATATAACAACTGAATAACAGCCGCTACATAAATAATACATACAATAACACCGACATAACCAAAAGAACCAAATGCTTCTCCGATGAAAATTGTATTTAATACACCGCCAGTTCCTTTATCTACATTTTCAGGGAACACATTTTCCATGACCATTCTTGCTGAACGTACCTGTTCAACATCGAAAATACCAGCAATAAATGACGGCAATCCTTTCATCTCAAGGAAAGCGATTGAATGCGAGTAAGTATCCAAATGTAAAAAGAAAGGAGATATTTGTGCGAGAATAATTCTTCCGATTGGACCAGAATTATAAGACAAAAAGCTCTCTACCTCTGTAACTCCTTGGATAGCTATATACATTATTACTAATAACACAGTCCCTGAAATAACAAAGGCACTGATTTTCTTCCAATTTAACTTTAACGTTTGTGTGAATACACCCGCTAACAACAACATGATGACATAAAAGAAAATAGGTGACTTTGCCAAATCGTATGTAGTTATTACTAAAGATGACATAAACAATAAGAAGAATACAATTTTCCAATACAATGCTTTAGATTGTGTTGTGTATATAAAAGCAATAATAGAAAGCACCGGTGTCAAAGCAATCGCAAATATGTTCCGTATATATACATCTATTCCACTTATTCCTCGCGATGCATCAATACGCATTTTCGCAAGTTCAGAAGTGTTTCCTTTTAACAATTCATATAAAGGAACTGTGGAGGTTTTTAACATTGTATACGCAACGGCTAACACTGATATAGCAGTTAATGCACCAAATGCTAACCTAAACAAGCGTCTATTCTTATCTACACTTGTACGAACGGGTTCGTGTAGGTAGCGGTCAAACTCTTTTTCGGAATTAAAACCGAACATTCTTCCTACAACCAATTGCGTTAATGGAAATAAAATCATTAATATCGTCAACAAAATAAATCCAATGATTCGATATTCCTCATGGTCCATTCTTTTGATCATATAATAATCGTCAATTCCTAAAGCTATCAATAATCCGCCAATATAACTGGAGATAAGGAAAGAATAATAATATATTATCGTAATCATATTTGGCCTTACAGGAGAAAGGCTTCCAGAAACCTTTTTGAAAAGGTATGTGGAAGCCACCACAGTAAAGAGCCATATGCTAAAAATTAACAATGCTCACACCTACTTTATATTCATCAATAACGCCCAGCTTGGATATCTGTGGCATTTGCTAGATTTTTTGATCACTTGAATCACTGTTGATTTCCCTTACAGGCGGACGCTTTCCGCGGGCACGGCTTCAATCTCCTCGTCACTGCGTTCCTGCGGGGCTTTCAGCTCTCGCTGTTCCCGCTGGAGTCGCCGCCTTGCACTTCAATCAACAAGCTCGACTTACATATAAAAAGGACTTACTTACCGAGATTTTCAGAACTAAGCTAAATATTCCTTGAGTAACGTCAAAACTTTCTGAGCTGTGTTCCCATCTCCAAATACAGGTGTGTATGAAGGAGAAACTTGTTTGTTTACTGCTGCTACTATTTTATCTGTATCTGTACCAGTTAAAATATTTGCATCTTCTATTAATGTTTCTACCCATTCTGTTTGATCACGAACTGTTACGCATGGTACTTCTGCGAAATATGCTTCTTTTTGTACGCCACCAGAATCTGTAACGATTTTTTTCGCATTTGTTTCCAATGAGAGCATATCTAGATAACCTACAGGTTCAATTACATGTAAATTAGGAATTTCATCTAATTTAAATCCATAATCTTCTAACATATGCTTCGTACGTGGGTGGATTGGCCATACTTTTTTATCGGGAATTTGACTAAATGCATCTAAAATAGATTTCATACGTTCTACATCATCTGTGTTTTCTGCACGATGAATCGTGATTAATAAGTAATCTTTAGCTGTTAGATTTTCACGTTCTAAAATAGTTGTAGATGACGCTGCTAATTCTTTGTTGTACAATACTGCATCATACATGACGTCCCCTACATTATAAACGCCATCTGTTATATGCTCGTTTGTTAAATTTTGGATAGCTGTATCAGTTGGGCAAAGAAGTAGTGTAGAGATATGATCTGTTAGGATACGGTTTACTTCTTCTGGCATTTTCTTGTTGAAACTACGAAGTCCTGCTTCAATATGCACAATCGGCACATGAAGTTTAGCCGCTGCAAGAGCCCCTGCTAGTGTTGAGTTAGTATCACCATATACAAGTACAAAATCCGGAGTCTCAGTTAAAATTATTTCTTCAATTTTAGCTAACATTTCTCCAGTTTGTTTCCCATGGTTTCCAGAACCAATTCCTAAATGATAATCTGGTTTAGGAATATTTAACTCTTCAAAAAAGATGTCGGACATATTCGCATCATAATGCTGCCCAGTATGCACGATAAGTTCTGTCACTTCTTCACGAATTACACGTGATACCGCTGCAGCTTTTATAAATTGGGGTCTTGCTCCTAAAATTGTAAGAACCTTCATTTTGTAATCTCCTTCATCATTTCAATCATGTCTTTTACGATAAATGAATTAATATTATATGGATGTTCATACTTTTTACCATTTCGTGAAAACTTTAACGATTTTATATATTGCTTATAAGTTGGATAAATACCAAACCATTCCATAGGCTCATCAAAGTATTTCCGGTATAGATTTTTCTTCCTATATAGCTTGCGCAAAACAGGATAAAGAATCCCATACTTATTTTTTAATGAATTTTCTGGACCTGGTTTTTGAGGCATTGAATAATAATCTGGATGCATTTTATGCAAAGTATAATCATATAAATATTTTTTATATTTTAAATCTGCTGGAAGCTTACTGAAGAAATGGATTAACCGATCGTCCCATAACGGAAGGGACCAACTTTGGCCAAAATATTCATACACGCGGACAGAGTTAATAATGAATTTAGATTGTCTTTCTCTCCAGTTCCACTCATCTATTAATGAAGACACTCGCTCATTCGTGTAATTGGAATACACTTCTATGTCTTCTATTAAACCTCTTCCTATATTCGTGTTTGCATAAGTTTTTTCACCATTTAGTTCCCATAATCGGAAATGTTTATTCATGATAAAGGTTTGAATTTCACTCACTTCAAAGTCTTTATCAATAATCGATTCATAGGGTAAGTGACCACCTGCTAGATAATCTAAGGAATGACCTGGAAGGAATACTGCATCCTCTAATTTCTCTTCTTGCACTAATAACTTTGTGCTCGGAAAATCCTGTAAATGGGCAACAGAAACACCATTACTGGAATATACAACATAGTCTTTCCATTCCTCAGACTTGTACATGTCTTCCCACATTTTTTTGTCATAAGCAAAATACTTCCACTTAAGCCCTAACTGATCTGCTATTTGTTTACTAACTGTAGATTCACCATTACCTGGTCTTCCATATGTAAAGGTAGTAATATTCTCTTTTAAACCTCGTTCCACGAGATTCAATGCTATTAACCTAGAATCATAGCCACCACTAAGTGGGATAATTATTTGACGTCCCTTTAAACGCGTTGCCAAATCATCAAATAAATCATGAAAAACCTGCTCCAATTCCGCAGCAAATGTATCAATAGACTCGGATTCTTTTTCCAAAACATAGGTGTAATAATATGTTTGCTTAGCTTCCTTAGCAAGTTTTACATAAGAAACCGCTGGTACTTGGAACCAGTCTGCAAATAGAGTTTTATCTCTAAATACAAATCCCGTGACAAGAAACTCATCTTCTGCTTCCATTACCATGTCCATGCCTTCATGAGGTGTAATATAATCTTGGACAATCCAATTGGCTGCAGAATCTTGTGAATAGAATAATGGGATGGATCGTTTCATATCTGTCACTAAAGTGGTGTTATGTTCATTCGTAAATATTAATGCATATTCGCCATTCCATTTAGAATAGTCCATAGTGGAAAGCTGTGCTTCATTAAATAGGCTACCAAAATTTTCATGGGTGACATATTGATTTTCATAGTAGAAATAACCTCTGAAAAACCCTTCATACCCTTCGCCTATAATAGGATAAAAATCTTTATGCCTCAGGTTAATTTTACAATTTCTCGCCATGTCATATCCCCCATTACTTTCTATTTACAAAATACTTATCCATTCGAACAAGCAGTACTAAAATGATGAATGCTAACCATACTCCAGCTATTAGCAAGTCATTTAAATCCGTTAATTGTATATACACTATGCTAAGTGTAGCAGCGATTAACCAGAAGATTGTCCATGCCATTTTAAATCCAGAGAAAGGTACATAGTATAGCTTCTGACTTTTGCGAAACACCATAAATAGAGCCAAGCAGTATGCTGATATATAGGAAATGACAGTGCCCCAGATTAAGAAACTTGGAACGAATATAAAATTCAATATAACAGATACAACTGCTGCTATTCCAAATGCTATAGAAATGTGTTTTGTTTGTTTGGAATAAAATATCCCCGTAGAAACGATCATATAATAAAAGCTTAAAAAAGTAGCAATTGAAATAGGTGCTACATATTGAAACGCAATTCTAAACTGCTCTGGCATTACTAAAATAACCCATGGCATAACAGTAGCTAACGCTAAAACTCCAAAACTACCTATCAATAAAAATGCTGCATATAGAGTAGAAAATAGTTTTGGGCTACTTTCCTTATCTTTCAATGACATAGAAAAAGGTCTCCAAGCAAGCTGAATCCCACTCGTCAACAATGTGATGAACGTAGCAAATTTTATAGCGGTACCATAGAGCCCCACATCGCCAATAGTTCCATACCCTCTGATAAAGTAATTATTTGCATTTGCAATAATCCAAAACGCTAAAGAAGCAGGTACTAACGGAGTAGCATAAACAAGTATTTTCTTTAAAATACTCCAATCAAACAGCGGTTTCAAATAAATTCTTACTGGCTTTATCAATACTAAGACAATAATAGCTACACTTATCAAGCGAGCTAATAGTATTCCTTCCAGTGAAGTCCAAACGAACATCAAGAAAAGGAGAGATACGATTGCTATTAAAAGCATCTTGGCAACAGTCATTGCGACTACTTTTTTTGTATGAAAATCGTATCTCAAAATAGTTAGAACAAGTGTCAGTATTGTATCTAAACAAAGTGTACCAAGAGCTATATAAAACAATGTAGCTTGACCAGGAACATCTAATAGCAATACAGAAAGCCACTCTCCACCGATTAAAAATACAACAAATAACAAAATAACAATGGATATTCTAAAGGTCATAACGGATCGAACATATTTTTCACGTGTCTCTTTATCTTTATACTCAAAGTAGTAATAGGCCAAAGCTGAATCTGTACCAAAGATTACTAAGAAAGTAAGCATCGACACATTTGTATCGACTAACTGAAGCAAACCTACTAGCGATGTATCAACTAAATAATGAGCGTACAAAGGAAACAGGATGAAAGCTATTAGTTTCGTTCCTACATTCATAAATGCGTAAAGGAGCGAATCCGCTCCTAAACGTTTTAACTGAGAGAACACCTAGAGAAGCTCCTCTTCAGGTACATTTTTCATGAATTTAGCTGGGAATCCTTTTATAACTGTTTTTGCTTCTGTATCTTTTGTAACGATTGCTCCTGCAGCAACAAAAGTTTCTTCTGCAATAGTGATTCCTGGAAGAATAATAGATGCGCCACCTACACGTGCACCTTTTTTCACAATTGCTCCTTTGATTTTATCAAAACGAGCTTCTGTTCTTCCCATAAAGTTATCATTTGTAGTAGTAACACAAGGTGCGATAAAGACATGATCCTCTAGAGTAGAATGCGCCGTTATATAAGAATTCGATTGAATTTTTGTGCGTTCACCGATTGTTACAAAGTTTTCTACCGTAACATTACGTCCGATAATAACAAATGATCCAACCTTCACATCTTCACGAACAGTAGCTAAATCGGCTATTAATGTACTTTCACCGATAATAGCACCTCTATAAATAATTGTATTCGCACCAATTGTACATTCTTTTCCTAGTTCAAGGGGTGGAATTTCTTTTGTAATTTGCATTGTGCTCGTTTTAGCTGGCTTCGGTTGCTTTCCAACAACAGCACCATCATCGACAGTTGTTCCATCACCAATGATTGTGTTTGCATGAATAGTCACACGATTACCAATGCGTACATTACTTCCCACTCTGGCCCCTTCTTCAATTACTGAAAAATGTCCAACTGTTGTATTTTCACCTAGCTCCGCAGTTTCATGTATAAAGTTCATGTTCATATCCCCCTTAAAGTTTAATATAACGATTTGGAGTTTCGATTCCTTTGAATGCATTACGCGTATCAAAGATAACTTTAGATCTCTTCGCAATATTTTCATAATCAAAGCCAGTATGATCTGTAGCTAGGATAACCATGTCTGCATTATCAAGTAGTTCATCCGTCAATTCTGAAGTATGAAGAACTTCTCCATTTACACGGTAAGATTCTACATGCGGATCCACTGTTTTGAAATCAGCACCATGATGTAATAATAATTCGACTAATTTAAGTGATGGAGATTCACGCATATCATCGATATCTTTTTTGTATGCTACACCTAAAAGAAGAACTTTTGCATTACGTAACGCTTTACCTTCATCATTTAAGATTTGCATTGCGCGCGTAATAACATAATCAGGCATAGAGTTGTTTATTTCTCCTGCTAGTTCGATTAATCTAGTGTGGTAGTTATACTCACGTGCTTTCCATGTTAAATAGAATGGATCGATTGGAATACAGTGACCACCTAAACCAGGACCTGGATAGAATGCCATAAAGCCATATGGTTTCGTTTTAGCTGCATCAATTACTTCCCAAACGTCAATTCCCATTTTTTCGCATAGAATGGCCATTTCATTTGCAAGAGCGATATTAATGTGACGGAATGTGTTTTCAAATATTTTTTCCATTTCAGCAATAGCTGGACTTGAAACTTTATGGACATCGCCTTCAAGAACACTGCTGTATAATGCAGCGGCTACATCCGTACATTTTTCTGTAATCCCACCAACTACTTTTGGTGTATTTTTAGTATTGTAAGTTTTGTTACCTGGATCGATACGCTCTGGAGAATATGCAATGAAGATATCTTCTCCAACAATAAATCCTAATTTTTCCAAAGCGGGACGAATAATTTCTTCTGTAGTACCTGGATAAGTTGTCGATTCTAAAACAACTAGTGTACCTTTTTTCGCATATTTTGCGATTTCAGTTACTGAACTTTCAACGTATGAAGTATCCGGTTGTTGATAAATATCAAGAGGCGTTGGTACACAAATAGCTACCGCATCCACTGAACTAATAGAACCATAATCAGAAGAGGCTGTTAAATGACCTGTGTCTACCATTTCTTTTAAGTCATTATCTACAACGTCTCCAATATAGTTAACGCCTTTGTTTACTTGTTCAACTTTAGATTCTTGTACATCAAAACCGATAACTGTATAACCAGCTTTTGCTTTTTCTACAGCTAGTGGTAATCCAACATACCCTAATCCAACGACACCAATAACAGCAGTACGGTTTTCAATTTTTGCTAATAATTCTTCATAGTAATTTGACATATATGTCTCTCCTTTAAATTAACTGAATGTAATACGTTTACCTGTCTCAGATGATTCGATAATTGCTTCTATAAGTCGAACAGGGTTATAACCATCTAAACCGCCAACTTCTGGATCCCGGTCTTCGTTGATCGCTGCAACCATATCTTCAATAATACAGTCGTGACCCTTTTTGCCCCATGGATCATTTTGTATTTTAGTTTTTAATGCTTCTACTTCTTCTGGAGAATAACCTTCTACATCCCAAGTATCGATGAATACTGCATTTTTCCCACTGACTTTAACACTAGCAGTTTCACCAAAAATGGATAAAGATTCTTCCAAGTTTTGCGGATAAACAGTCGTAGCTGCTTCTACCACTCCGAGAGCACCACTTTCAAACTCTATTAACGCAGTTGCCACATCTTCTGTTTCTATATCACGGAAGCGTGTAGCGACCATTCCTTGAACAGATTTCACTGGTCCCATAAACCATAACAACAGGTCTAGATTATGTATTGCTTGATTCATCAGGACTCCACCGTCGAATTGTTTTGTACCTCTCCATGGTGCTTGATCATAATACGCTTGTCCTCTATTCCAACGGACAGTTGCATTAGCATGGCTAATTTTACCGAATTTCCCTGCATCCATTAATTCACGAACTTCCATAATAGCTGGACGGTAACGATTTGGATGAACGATAGAAAGTTTAACGCCTGCATCTTTGGCAATTTCCATCATTTCAAGAGCATCTGAAGAATTTAGTGCCATTGGCTTTTCTGTAACAATATGCTTTTTATGTTTTGCAACAGCCTTCGTTAAAGTTGCATGAAGACCAGAAGGAACACAAATGTTTACTACATCAATTTGTGGATTTTCAGTTAGCATTTTATCTAAATCTGTATATTTCAACACATTTTCATCATCGATTAATAATCTTTCCGGATTTGTATCACAGATGGCAAGAAGATTTGCTCCTTCTGCATTCTGAATAGCAGCTATATGTTTATCTGCTATGAAACCCATGCCTACAATTGCAAATTGAATCATACTCTTTTACTCCCTCTAGCTTCTAAAATATATTTCCATAATGATAAAGTAAGGATAGCAGCCAATATACCAAGAATGAATCCTGCGATTGCTCCTTCTAAACCATATGATTTTGTTTCTACCACATACGTATTTGCTATTGCAGGTTGCTCATAAGTAATTATGTCATTTCTCACACGTTGCTCTGTAGCTAATGCATTTGTTAAATCCATTTCAGCAGTACTCAATAAAGCACCAATATTAGATTCAACTGCTTTAATAACTGTTTCGTTTAGAATTCCTTGATAAGATTTAATAGCCGTTGTTAAATTTTCAACTCGTTTTGATTGTGTTTGTGCATAAGCTTCTGTTCCTTGAATAACTTTATCATGTTGGGTCATTAACCCGTCTAATAACTGATCATTAAATTGTGTTAGCTCTTTTGTTAATTCTTCCTTATTGTCCCCATATGTTTCTACCTTAATATAGCTTCTTGTAGGCACAAATGCTTTTGTAGGCCCACTAAAGTTTTGCCCATATTTTGCTTCAATATGCTCAGGGTTTGTTAATGCTTCTAACTTAACAGAACCTGTAAAGATTGTACTTTTCCCTACGTAATCTCCATCTTTAGGTAGGACCATTGCTCCAAGGTAACCTAACAAAGCTAAAATTACAGGAATAATAATAAACCATACTTTCTTTTTCCAAAAAAATTCTAATGAATCGTACAAACGATATGTTTTATTTTCAGCCATTTCACTTCTCCTTCAAATCTCTTGAACAGGCAGTTAGAGGGAAACGTAAATAACGTCTCCCTCTACTATTTATCCATTCATTATTTACTAGCAAAAAACTCGGCAATTTTCTCTACCACGTATTGTTGTTGTTCTTCTTTTAACTCTGGGAACATTGGTAAAGAAAGCGCTTCGTTTGCAGCTTTTTCAGATTTAGGGAAATCACCTTGTTTATAACCTAAACCTTCAAAAACAGGTTGAACATGCAATGGTAGTGGGTAATAGATCATTGTAGCAACGCCATTTTCTTTTAAGAAAGCTTGTAATTCATCACGACGCTCCGTCAAAATAGTGTACTGATGGAATACATGATGGAATCCTTCTACAACTACTGGTGTTTTTACATGATCTGCAACTTTTTCGTTTAACAGATTTGTATAAAAATCAGCATGTGTTCTACGTTGTGCACTCCATGTATCTAAATGAGGGAATTTAACATTTAATACAGCTGCTTGTAACTCATCTAAACGGCTATTATAACCAAGTACATGGTGGTAATATTTCGGCTTGCTACCATGCACACGAATTACACGACTTTTTTCTGCAATATCATCATTATTCGTAACGACCATACCACCATCGCCGTAGGCACCAAGGTTTTTAGTAGGGAAGAAGCTATATGTAGCTGCATCTCCTAATTCACCAACTGTAAACTCCCCTTGTTTAGCACCAATTGCTTGTGCTGCATCTTCCACAACAAAAAGATTATGTTTATCTGCAATTTTACGAATGCTTACCATGTCAGCCATTTGTCCATATAAATGTACTGGAATAATAGCTTTTGTTTTATCAGTAATATGTTTTTCAATCTCATTAGGGTCTAAGTTAAATGATACTGGATCAATATCTGCATATACAGGTGTTGCACCAGTTCTTGCAATTGCTCCACCAGTCGCAAAGAATGTGAATGGAGTTGTAATAACTTCATCTCCAGGTCCAACTCCAGCTGCTTGTAAAGCTATATGAATTGCATCACTACCATTCCCACAGCCAATACCATGAGCAACATGACTATATTCTGCAATATCTGCTTCTAGTTTTTTAACATTACTACCAAGTATAAATTGAGAGCTACTCATAACTCCGTCTAATGCTTCTAAAACTTCACTTTTTAATGTTGCATATTGTTCTGATAAATCTAACATTGGTACTTTCATTGTCTCAACACCAACCTATTCCATAAATTAAAATCTAATATAAATTTAAATAAATATGTGAAAAGCACAAATTAATTGCGCTTATACCCAACAACTTTTTGGAATACAGAAATAATCGGCCTGTATTCATCACTCACTAGTCCAATCTTTTCAGCAATAATTTCAAACGCAACTAATATAAACAACAAGATAAATATTGCCCATCGCAAAGTTAGTGTTTCAAATGTAATTGCTGTAATACTGAATATTAAACCAAAACCATATATTACCAATACAGTGTCACGATGCTTCAACCCTAATGCTAATAATCGGTGATGCAAATGCGACTTATCTGCAACAGAAATAGGTTTCCTGTTGACGACCCTTCTAATTATCGCAAAGGACGTATCAAAAATTGGAACACCTAAAATCATAATTGGAACAACAAAGCTAAACAGAGTGACGCTTTTGTATAAACCAAGTAATGACAGTATCGATATTGCATATCCGAGGAACATCGAACCAGTATCACCCATGAAAATCTTCGCAGGGTAGAAGTTATGGAACAAGAATCCAAGCGTACTTCCCAATAATATTAAGGAAAGTGTCAAAATCAACATTTTATCTCCTGTGAAAGCCAGGAACGCAATACTCGCAAATACAATGGAGGAAATCCCAGCCGACAACCCGTCCAAGCCATCAATTAAATTGATAGCATTGGTAATAGCTAATATCCAAAACAATGTAACTACATACGAGAAGATACCAAGTTCGAAAACACCAATGAATGGGATATTTAAAACATCAATCGTTAATCCACTACCCATTACTGCACAAGCCGCTAATATCTGACCTAATAGTTTAATCTTTGCTGAAATCTCGTATTTATCATCTATTATTCCCAAAACAATTATGATCAATGCACCGACCATAATACCAGTAATTTTCGCCTCATATAACCCAGCAACAAAATAACCAGCAATCACCGCTATAAAAATAGCAAGTCCTCCTAATCGAGGCATTACGTTTTGATGTACTTTTCTTTCAGAGGGCTTATCAACCGCTCCTATTTTGTGTGCTAGTTTAATAACAAGCGGAGTAACCGCTATTGCTGTCGCCATAGATATGATAAAAGCAAGAAGTAATTTAATATCCAAATATATCATCCTTGTTTTATTATTTTCAAAAATTTAAATGCAACTCCCATTTAGACGTATATGCTATATGAAAGTTTCTTCAATTACTGATTATACTATAAAAATACGGTTATAACCAAATTTAGTATAAAGAAAGAAAAGACAGATTTTTCTTAAACAATCCAGTCAGGTTCGTAATAAAGCACTAAATTTTAGAATCCACTTGCACTGATCGCAAATTTATATAACTACTTGAAATATCTACTATCAGATTCAATTCTATATGTTAACTGTATTACAAGATAAATAAAATGGTAAATTATGCATATAATAATCACAATCTCCATTATCGGAAAGGGGTGCTTGTAAAACCATTTGATAGGCTCCGCTATTTCTTTTATCTATAAAAACACACAAAGGAGCGCGACAGTAGTCGCACTCCTTTGTGAAAAACATAGTTAGTAAGAACTCCAACTATTCTTTAAGAGAACTCTGGCCAGTTTACTTGAAACTGATCTCCCTCAATCTTTTCGAGAGTTCTATACTTGAATGGTACTAGCTCATCCAACTTATATTCTTCCAATGCCTTTTCAAGTGGTAGCAATTGAAAACTTTCCTCTTCTTCTAGAATCAAATATGCTCCCTCCACTTTTCCTGCTTCTTTCGTATTAATACGAATAAAAGCTGGGAAGAACAAATCATTATTAGATTGTATAATAGAAGAAACAAGTATTACATTTTTACCATCCTCGACAACGCTATCTTGTTCAATTTTATCAAATACTTTTAAAGCCCAAGCTTGTCGCTTATAATAACCAATAATCTTTTCCGCTCCAGCTTCCACTGAGGCGTTTGATTTTTTCGTTTCTCTCTCTTCCGAACTCATGTACTTCCCTCCACTATTAGCAAAAATCCATACGAATTACGTTATCATACATTAATATAGTTCGCAACTACTATTACTATTTTCTTACGTTAGTCTTTATAAATAGATTGAATATCATCAATTATAATAGAACCATTTGTTTTGTTGTTATTCTCTGTTTCCATATAACGAACAGGTAGAGCCATTTTCAGTGGATACGATAACCCCGCTGGTACTTCTACTGAAACAAACTGCCAATTAGACCAGTTTACATTTTTACTAAAGTCTAACTGGACTGTTTTACCAGAGGCATCGGTAATTTGAGAACGCAACCAATGTCCCTTACTATCCCCCTTAACCCACATACCAATTTTCTTAGCAGGAGTAGTGATCGTTAGACTAGTTTTTGCATCCACATACGCACCCGATGTTCCAGTGGTACCTGTAAAGTCATAAACTAGTTTAAGCGCTTTGGACCCATCTCTATCACTTGTAACTGATTCAACTGAAACAGAATTTACACGATCACCTGAAGCCTCATAGTTAGAAATACCTTTATTGAATGATTCTAGAATAGTTGGAGCTAGTTCTCCTATAACAACAGGAACTGTCGTATTCTTAGATCCATATTTTACAGTAATCGTCCCAATACCATCTTTGTTTGGAGCTGTAAATTTACCATTTTTTATCGTTCCAATAGTAGTTGACCAAGTAAATGCAGCTTGATCTGTAATTACTGCTTGGCCATTATTCATTCCACTTGCAGTAACTTGAATAGCTTGTCCTTTGTTTGCATGCAACGTACTTTCGTTCGTTTTAATGCTATCTAACGTATTAGTAACTTTAATTTGAATATTGGTAGTTTTGCCGTCATATGTTACAACGCCAGCATAGGTTCCTGGACCTGCTGTAACTATTTGTTTTCCATTCGTACTTTTTAGAACAGAAGAAGTTACTGTGCCATTCCCGGATACTGCTACAGGATTCATGTATTGATCAATACCTTTAACAGGCACGGAAAGATTAGTATAAGTTGCACCTTGGAAAAGTTCTAAAACATCCGAAGCTGGTGCAATTGTTGCTAGTGCACTTGTCTTATACTTGCTGATAAATAATAGTGTGTTAGATACAGAACGTTCTCCACCATCTGATGGTTTGTTCGCAACAGTCACCTTATCTGCTCCTAGTTCTCTAGCTACTAGAGTAGAAGAACCACCGCCATCGAATGTCATCGCATATTGAGCACCTAAATCTTTCATAAGTTTAGCAGTATTTTGTAGTGTCAAACCTTTACTTGCAGTACTACGACCATCTACTACTGCTGTAAAAATACTTCCGTCTTTTTTAATACCAACTGCCGTACGTGGCGCAACCCCTGCAACTTTGATCGTTTGTAGTGCTCCATTTTTCACTAAATGATAACGTCCACTAATAGATTCACGAACATCATTCCATTCAGTAGGCGTGAAGTTAGTTGCAATTTCTATTTGATCTCCTACTTGAACAGTTTCTAAGAACTTACTTGCAAAATGGTGTCCTGAAAGAATAATTTCTCCACTGTTCAGCTTTGCATTTCCAACACTAGAGATATTTTCAGTTACGGTACCTACTAATTTTTCAGAACCATTTAACTTGCCAGATTCCACTTTCACTCTGACTTCGGTTCCTAGGTTATTTGTCCCTGTAGTTCCCGAGAAGTCTTTCGTATATATTACTAGGTGATTTGCAGCTCTACTTCTATTAACCGAATTAATAGCATAAGATTGTCCACCATTTACTGTAACATTCATCGCCACTGTTGGGGCACCAATAATAGCTTTTCCATTTGCTTTGATGCCTAATACGGCTAAATCACTTAATGCCGTTTGAGGTGTAGATACGATAGATCCATCCATCATCATTAAGTCGATAGGTTGACCATATTTATCGAAATAATCTCCATTTACTCCCCCCACCACATGATAGGAATCATTTTCAGCCACACTATTTGCCTGTGAGGAAGTAGTTTCAAAACCTTTTATCTGATCTTTTGCTAACTCAGTCTTCAACTCAATATTTGATGTTTTGCCATCGTATTCAAGCATGAATAGTTTTTGTAAACCATTTGTTGAATCGATATCAAAGTACTTTTTGCGTACACCAGGAGCTATTTGTGTAATAGATTGGTTAGAAACCTTACCTATTGTTAAAGAAGGTTTATTCTCTACAGGAAATAAATTAGAAGTTGTATTTCCTGGTGCTGGCGCCGTCCCTTGTGCATTTGCTAATTCTTTTAACTTTGCTTTAGATGGTGTTTTATATTCTACATAGCCAGCCATTTTCGTAATGTACATGCCGCCACCTAAACCATACTGTCCACCGTACATATTGTCATAACGGTAAACTCTGTATTGTTCTCCAGGTTTTAATATTCTTTCAAATACTAATCCATCTGAAGTGCGCTTCCATAAGTTTATAGGTTTAACAACTTTAATCTTCCCTGCTTGTCCAGGAACCATTAAAATCCCATCCCAATACACTTTAGTAGTTTGTGCTTCTACCTGATTCGTTTGAAATAATCCGCCCATGGCTACTGCAAAAATAATAAAAAGATATAGCAATTTTTGTTTCATTTAAGTTACATTCTCCTTCGCTTCGTTGAACTTTTATCGCTTTTCGTTTTCCTTCACTTTACGATTTTGTTCGATTGTATATTTCCATAAATTACTGCCATCGTAGTAATATAAATTACCGTTCAAATCTTTCTCAAGGCCGTAAACACCTTTATCTTTTAACCACTCAACCTTTAATGTATCTTTTGTCACTTTGAATAATTTACCTTCAACGCTTCCGTATATAAATCCATCAACGTTTTCAAGGATTTGAGCATTACGGAATCTACCGGAGATTAATGGTAGTAATTCAACTGTTTTAACATCTGTCCACTCATCTGTGTAGACGAATAACTTTCCATCCGCCATACCCCAAACTTTATTATCCTTATCTACTATTAAACTAGTAACCATACTCGCACTAAATGGTAAATGAATATACTTCTTGTCTTCCGGAGTACTTCTATTAAAGTAGAATAGTCTTGCTCCCCTTGGATTTACTTGTTGGTTTGCATGAATAGAAGTACCACCAAATACCTGTGTTCCTCTACTAACAAGTGAAACAATACTTTGGTTATAAATATAATTCTCGTAAATCTCCATTTTTTCTGTTGTTGTATCATAGAATGCTAAAGCTCCACCACCAACACTTGTATCCGGCAAGGTTCCAAAAATGATCTCTTTACCTTTGTTATATGGTGCTACAGCAGTTGTGCGTTCTTGACCATATTGGTTCATACGAATAACTTCTTTTGGATTTCCAGTAGACCATTCTTTTTCACGATCATAAACTAGTAATCTTGCTAGTGGGTAAGCACCGATATATAGCTTGTTATTAATATCAAACATAGATTCAATTTGGCTGATATTACGGTACAATTCTTTGTTTCCTGTTTGTACATCGTAAACACCCAGTCCACCAGACATATATCCGTTAGCAAAAATTTTCTTGCCATCTGAACTTGAAGCAAGTGTATATAACTCTACTGGCTGTTCTGGTAACTCAAATTGATGGTAAGTCATTTCACCTGTTTGTGGATTATATTCAAAATGTTGCCCTAAATTATCCACCATCCCAGAAAGAACAAATTCTTTTGGTTCTTCTTCGATAGGCTCCTCTATTACTACGTCTCCTTCACTTGGAATTCCTTTGTCAATTGGATGTCCTGTGACTGGTAGAGTACTTCCAATTCGGATTTCTTTTCCAAATGCGTCTAGAGCTCCTTTTAAAATCTTATCCTTAGAATTATCTTGAATCTCTTGTTCCAATGTTGGAGTTTCTTTAATGATAAAGTCTAAGCTAATAGCTTCTGTTCCTTTTGGTAGATAGACTCCTAGCTCTGTATGTTCTTTCGTTTCTAAATCATATTTAATAAGCTGTTGCGCTTTTGTATAATACAATGCATCTTCATTCGGAGAGAGAACTGAAACTGTTTTAGAATTCAATTCAAACTCATCAACAACTTTTAATGTTTTACGATCGAAGATTACTGCTAGATTCGAAGGATGTAATCTTGCAATAATATAGTCTTCCGTTAGAACTAAATCCTGTGCATATTTTTCAGACATATATTTAGAAGGTAAAAATGAAGTGAAGTTTTTTGTTTTAGGTTTTTTCACCAATAAGTCCATTGGAGATCCTATTGAAACATAGATTTCATCTTTCTCTTCATCTGCTACGATTGCTTTCACGAATTCTCTTCTTTTACGAATTTGACCAAATTCTTCAATTTCTTTTGTCTCTGTATCAAAAGCAACTAAACTTCCCCCATATGCAGAGCCAGCATATACTTTGTTACCAGAAACGATTAAATCTTGTATAGATGTATCGCTTTTATTCGAAAAAATAGCACCATGCTTTTCGAATTCCTCTGAGTTAGGATCATAGCTGTACAACGTACTAGAAACAGAACCACCAACCCATAACTTACCGTTTTCATCTACATCAAGACCCCATGCACTTTTTGAATCTTCCAACGTAAACGTATGTAGAATTTCTTTTGTAGCATAACTAACAACTACTAAAGCTGCTGGAGAACCATGCATGATGTAATAGATGAAGTACTCTCCCTTTTCATTTGCTGCAATTTTCGAAGAAACTGCTGATGATTTGAATATCAACGAACCAAGATTTTCATAACCTTCTAAAATAACCTCTTCTTCCGGCTCAGCTTCAACCGCATCCTCTAGCCATTCTTCGGAGTCACCTTCTACTTCAATAATTTCTTCCACTGAATTTTCAACTTTTTCTACTTCTACTACGTTCTCTATCTTTACTTCCGTGGCTTTTAATTCTTCTGCATAAACGGTTGAACTTATTGGAGCAACTAGCATAATACATACCATAGATTTGTAAATTTTTATCATTTTATAACCCCTTTCCCTCTTATTCTAACATTAACATCTACTGGTAACATTTAAAACTTATTGTTGTAATATAATTGAAATATAAGCACTTTATCTTACAAATGCTCCATTATATAATTCATGATATAATGGAGTTTGGAATTTAAAAGTAGGGAGAATGAATATGTTACATTCTATTAAAAAGATGATATCTGGTGAAACGATTGAATTAAAACAACTGAATAAAATTGTATCTAAAATAAATGCCTTAGAAGAGTCATTTTCTCTTAAGACAGATGCGGAATTAAAAGCTTATACACAAGTTTTCCGAGATCAACTAAATAATGGAATCTCTCCAGAGGAATTGATCATTGAGGCTTTCGCCGTCGTTCGGGAAGCATCTAAACGAGTTTTGGGGTTAAGACATTATGATTCTCAGTTGATGGGTGGTGCTGTACTAACGCAGTCACAAATCGCTCAAATGCAAACGGGTGAAGGTAAGACATTAGTTGCAACACTTCCTGCTTATGTGATGGGTGCACATGGGAAAGGAACTCATATCATTACAGCCAATGAATATTTGGCCACTCGTGATTATCAACAAATGAAACCACTGTTTGAGTTCTTAGGATTGACAATTGGCTTAAATATTTCTGGAATAGAAGCAGACGAAAAAAAAGCAGCTTACAATTGTGATATTACCTATGGGACTGGGACAGAATTTGGCTTCGATTACTTACGAGACCATATGGTGCAAGAAGCAGATCAGCTAGTTCAGCGTCCTCTTTTTTACGCTTTAATCGATGAAGTGGATAGTATTTTAATAGACGAAGCTAGAACACCTTTGATAATAGCTGGGAAGTCTAATGCAAGTTTGAACTTATTCCCAATTATGCATATGGTAATTGATTCATTTAAAGATAAAGTAGAATATGATTATTATCCTGAAACAAAACAAATCGTATTATTAGACGATGGAGCAGACCGATTAGAAGAGGCATTTGGAATTGACAATGTTTATGATAGTGAGCATCGGGAATTTATGCATATCGCAATGCAGACGCTTCGGGCTAAAGTAGTAATGCGTAAAGACGTAGATTATATTGTAAAAGAAGATAAGATTATGATTGTAGACCCTTACACTGGTCGTGTAATGGAAGGGCGCACATTTAGTGATGGACTACATCAAGCTATTGAAGCAAAAGAAAAGGTTTCATTGAAGGAAGAAAATAACACCCAAGCTTCAGTTATGATCCAACATTACTTCCGATTGTACAAACACGTTTCTGGTATGACGGGAAGTGCAGTTCCATCTAAAGATGAATTTTGGGAGACGTATAATTTACGTGTTACAGAAATTCCAACGAACAAACCAAATCAACGTATAGATTTAGAAACACTTGTTTATGTGACAATAGAAGATAAAATCAAAAAAATTATTGAAGAAACGAAAAATTACCATAGTATTGGTCGTCCAGTATTAATAGGAACTACTTCTATCCAACAATCTGAAAAGCTTTCTGCTGCTCTAAAAGAATTAAATATAAAACATTCTATATTAAATGCTAAAACCGAAGAAGATGAAGCAGAGATTATTTCTAACGCAGGGCAGCTACACAAAATTATGCTTGCCACTAACATGGCTGGTCGTGGTACCGATATTATTCTTGGTAAAGACGTACACGAACTAGGTGGACTTCATATTATTGGTACCGAGCTACATAGCAGTGCTCGTATAGATATGCAACTGCGTGGCCGTGGAGGTCGTCAAGGAGATCCTGGTAGTACACAATTTATTATTTCTTTAGAGGATGAACTGTTCTACTATTATGACGAAGAAGAATTGGAGAAATATAGAAAGAAAGTCAAAACGGATCAAACTGGTTTGATAATTGCTCCGAATCCATCTAAATTTGTTTATAATGTACAAAAGGTTATTGAAGGTACACATTTCTCTAGTCGCTCTCATTTATTGAAACTTGATGATATTAATAATGATCAGCAATCAGTTATGTATAATTATCGGGAGAAAGCGCTACATGTCAATAATATGCAGTCGCTCATCATTGATGCGATGCACGAAAGAAAAGAACATCTTATCCAAGAACTGTTGGACATTAACTTAGATAATGTAGACAGTGTTGCTATGTGGAATGAAATTATTGATGAAATTAAAATTTTATCCACACTAAATTCCGATACCGAAAATTTAATGGACTCTACCGATAAAGAAAGTAAAGAGCAATTAGAAGTAGCATTAAATAAGGTGTATAGCCAAGTAATGGATGTTGCCAGTACGGTTTCCCTGGAAGAAGCTATTTGGGCAAATATACAATCCATATACTTAGAAGCATTAGACAGATCGTGGATCACGCATTTAGATAATCTTCATCATTTAAGAGAAGGTATCAATATACGTGGATATGGACAAGAAGATCCTTATAGATTGTATGCTTTTGATGCACTTCATACTTTCGACGAAATGTTACAGGCGTTCTTCCGTGATATTATTCGACACTTCCTACAATTAAGTGCAACGAAAATAGAAGAATAAATGTTTATATCTCTTAAGGGGATTGTGATTACTGCCACAATCCTCTTTTTTGACGTTTAATAAAACAATAAACTATACATACTATTATGAGTTCTCATTAATATTCTGGGACTTACACTCATATATTTACAAAAAGGCTTGTAGTTATAAGAAATGAGGACCATGAATGTCGAAGAAAAAAATTTGGATTACAATTATTAGTTGCTTGCTTTTAGCTGGTATTGTATATGCTACAAGTATTTATCAAAATGTATCCACTACACTCGAAACAATCCATGAACCAAAGATTCGCAAAGTTTCTGAGCTTAGAGAAACGAAAGTAGAACTCGTAGAAAAGGAACCAATCTCCATTTTACTACTAGGCGTGGATGAACGAGACGGGGATATCGGACGGTCCGACACTATTATTGTCATCACCACTAACCCCTCTCTAGCTTCTGTTAAAGTATTAAGCATTCCAAGAGACACGTATACGGAAATTATCGGATTAGATAAGAAGGATAAATTAAATCACGCATATGCATTTGGTGGAATAGATATGGCTCTTCATTCCGTTGAAAATCTACTAGATATACCGATTGACTATGTTGTACAGGTTAATATGGACAGCTTTTTAAAAATCGTCGATAGCGTTGGCGGTGTTACGGTTGAGAACCCTTCTGCTTTCACAGAAAACGGTTATCAATTTGCTGCGGGTCCCATACATCTAGACGGCGATAGTGCACTTAGTTATGTTCGCATGCGAAAGAATGATCCACTGGGTGACTTTGGAAGACAGGAACGCCAAAAACAAGTTCTCCTGGGTATATTGAAGGAAGGTGCTTCTTTCAATAGCTTACTCAACTATAAGGAACTATTGGCCTCATTATCGGACAACATCCGTACAAACATGACATTCGGTCAAATGATGGATATTCAAAAAGGTTATAAGACTTCACTAACAAATGTAGAATCTATTACGCTAACGAATGGAAGTGGGCAGCGAATGGACGGCATTTGGTATTATGTGCCCAACGATGAAGAGATGAGCGATGTAACATGGACCTTGAAGGAGCATTTGGAACTCCTTAACAATCAGAGGGAATAATGACTTGAAGATGTTTACACGCGGTTGATGGTTGAATACTCGTGGCCGCACTTCAGATACTCTCGTTCGGGAGTTGTTACTCTTGTTAAACCTGTGGTTACTCTCGGTACGGGAGATTCTTCTATTCTATAGTAGGTTAAATTGCAAAAGGCTATTCCAAATTAATGGAATAGCCTTTGTTTTGTTATCTAAACTTAAATGCTAGAGGAATTGAGATGACTTAATGTAAGAAGGAATTCTTCTAGTCTATTCATGCCTTTTTCTAGCACAGCCATATTGTACGCATAGGAAATGCGTATGAAACCTTCTCCATATGCTGTAAACGCGCTTCCAGGAACGACAGCCACACCGCCCTCCTGTAATAGCTTCGTAGCAAACTCAAAGGAATGCATTCCATACTTTCTTATATCAGGGAATATATAAAAAGCGCCATTTGGCTTTTCCACCGTCAGTCCCATCTCTATTAGTCGATTAAATACAAAGTCACGTCTTTTCACATATTCCAAGTTCATCTCACTTGGAGTGTCTTTGGCATTTGTGAGTGCTTCCATTGCTGCATATTGGGCAGGTAGTGAGGCACAAATTGTATTGAAGGCATGCACTTTTACTACATGCTCCATCACATTTGCTGGTCCCATCAGGAAGCCGATTCGCCAACCCGTCATCGAATGCGACTTGGAAACACCATGAATATAAAATAATTTTTCGCGTATTTCCTCATAGCTTGCAAAGGAATGATGCTTTCCTGAGAAAGTGTTCTCGCTATATATTTCATCTGTTAGTACGAATAAATTCTTTTCTTGTATCACATCAACTAATTCATTCATCGTCTCTTTTGTAAGAACAACCCCAGTAGGATTAGAGGGATTATTGAAAAACACGGCTTTTGTTCGCTCATTTATCAAGTTTGCAAGTCTTTCTGCAGACGGTTGGAAATTAGTGTCCGTCGTATCTAAATACACTACTTTCGCTCCACAAAGTTCAATCACAGGTACATAGCCTGAATAAGTAGGAGCTGGTAGAATAACCTCGTCTCCTTCTACTAAAATTGTTCGAAAGACTGCATCGATTGCTTCACTAGCACCATTTGTTATAATAATTTCACTTTGAAGATCATATGAAAAACCATATTTGTCAAAGAAAAAAGAGTTCACTGCATTTCTTAACTCTAACAGCCCTGCATTATGCGAATACCCGGTTAAATTTTGTTCAATTGCCCGGATACCTGCTTCTTTTACAGATGTAGGTGTCGGAAAATCTGGCTGACCAATCGTCAGATTAACAGCATCTGGGTAATGAATTAATTGATTGGAGAATTGTCGTGTTCCAGGAATTTTCAATGCTTGTGCTCGAGGATTTATCTGTATATTCATCGGTTGATCTCTTCTTTCTATTAATTTTCTAGTAGGTATATATGCTAGTATACTTTAAACAGCATCGATTTATTATTACATTCTGAATTATTTAGTAACAAAAAAAGTCATGCAATGTATACTTGAACATTGCATGACTTCCTATTTTATTGTGGCAGTTGATCTGGTTCGTGGCTAAATTGCCATTCAATACCGAACTTATCTCTTAAGGAACCGTAACATTTACTCCAAAATGTTTCTTGAAGATCCATGCTCACTTTACCGCCTTCTTTAAGAGCATTAAATGCGGATTTAACCGTATCTTCTTCATTACTTACAAAAGCTAAACTGATATTATTTCCTTCCGTAAACGGTGATCCTGGAAACGTATCAGAGAACATTATATTGCTTCCATTAATATTTAAGCGAGTGTGGAGAACTAAGTCTTTTGCTTCTGCAGGCAATACAAAATCCGGGCTTTGCGGTGATTCACCGAAAGTCATAATCTCTGGTTTTTCTGTCTTAAATACTTCTGCATAAAATTCTGCAGCTTCTCGACAATTCCCGTTAAAAGTAAGATATATATTAATAGCCATTTTAGAACACTCCTCTTCTCAAATAATGTAATTATTCAAACAATAAATATCAACTTTATTGTAGCACTCAGAGATCTAAAATAACATTAATTTTTAGTAAACTTTATCGCCATTGAAAATAGAGTTCTTTACAATTACATAGTCTACATTACGAATCGACTCTAATTTATTTCCACCTGAATATGATATAGAAGATTGCAAGTCTTGTTCCATTTCTCTTAAAGTATCTTCTAGCGGACCTTTATATTCTACAAACATTTTTTTACCTTCAACATTTTTCTTTTCGCCTTTTTGAAATTCAGATGCAGAACCGAAGTATTCTTTATACTGCTTGCCATCTTTTTCGACTGTAACTCCAGGAGATTCTTCATGACCTGCAAATAGAGAGCCAATCATAACCATAGAAGCACCAAAACGAACGGATTTTGCAATATCACCATGTGTACGAATTCCACCATCTGCAATTATTGGTTTGCTAGCTGCTTTTGCACACCAACGCAATGCCGCAAGTTGCCAACCACCTGTTCCAAATCCTGTTTTAATCTTCGTAATACATACTTTCCCAGGTCCGATTCCAACTTTCGTTGCATCCGCTCCAGCATTTTCTAACTCTCTTACTGCTTCTGGAGTTCCAACATTACCAGCAATGACAAAGCTATTCGGTAAATGTTTTTTAAGATGTTTAATCATGTTAATAACTGCATTAGAATGACCGTGCGCAATATCGATGGTGATGAACTCAGGTACAAGATTTTCTTCCGCCAACTGTTCTACAAATGTGTACTCTTCTTCTTTAACACCCACACTTATAGAGGCAATTAAGCTACGTGATTGCATACTCTTGATGAAGGCAATACGTTTTTGTGGTTCAAAGCGATGCATTATATAAAAATAACCATTTTCCGCTAAATAATTTGCAATATTTTCATCTATAATTGTCTGCATATTAGCAGGCACTACTGGCAATTTAAAAGTATGTCCCCCAAGTGTGACTGTAGTATCGCATTCTGATCTACTATTTACTACACATTTCGCCGGAATTAATTGAATATCTTCATAATCGAATACATTTTCCATCATATACACTCCCAAATACGAATATTATTATCAATTGAACTAAAACCGTTCGTCCATTTGGTAATTTACATCATTTTGAGTAGTATGTCAATCTCTTATACTAAGCATGCACATAAATACTCGAAGTATTACATACATTTTACTGAATTCTTTTCATCTTATTTATATCTATTTGCATTTCAATTAATTTTATCCGGTCACTTAGTTCCAATACCGCTTGCATAATTTGATGCTGATCTGCCTTAGACATATTTGTATGACGTTCTACCTGGTCAACTGTTTCCTCCACTTTTTGAATACTGCGATTCATTACTTGTACTAGATACTCAACTGTCATAATTTATCCACTCCCTTCATTTCCCCTTATTTTACTTGCTCAACAAGTTATTGCAATTGTCAGAATATATCATTAAATACAACTATAGAATTTTCATCGACATTTCGCCCTTAAAAATCCTTTTTCAACGGATTTAGATACTCAAAATAAATTTGAATGTTCCATGATTTATTTTATTTTTGGTTAATATAATAGTAGAAAGAAAAGGAGGAGGAGATTTCTATTAAACCAAATCCAGTTGAACCAGAAGAAATGGCTTATAGAAATGATTTAGATATACAAGCTTCCCTTCAAATGATTTGGGAAGGCGCCCCTGTTTCGACAATGGAAATCGAAAAAGAGGAGTATGAAACACCTTAACTTCCCTACAGTAGTAGGGTTTTTTTAATTTGTTTTAGTAGCTAGAACATGATAAGTTGAATAATAATAGTGTTCTTAGAGGAGTTATTAAACATGATTATAAAAAAAATAACTATGCGGCATCTGAAAATGACAATGAAAAACCCATTTGTCACTAGCTTTGGAAGTATGCAGGAAAAAGAATTTTTCTTACTAGAGGTCTTTGATGAAAATGGAAACTCTGGTTGGGGAGAGTCCGCAGCTTTCCAAGCACCTTGGTACACAGAAGAAACCGTTCAAACTACTTTACATATGATAAGGGACTTTTTAATACCACTTGTGTTGAACAAAGAAATTAGTCATCCAGATGAAGTAAGCGAAATTTTTGCACCTATTCGAAAGAATAATATGGCAAAGGCCGCCGTGGAAGTGGCTATTTGGGACTTATATGCTAAACGAACGAATCAATCACTTTCACAAGCTCTGGGCGGAGTTACCGAAAAAATTGAAGTAGGCATTAGCATAGGCATTCAAACAACTACAGAGAAATTATTAGAAGTGGTCAGCAATTATATCCAAGAAGGATACAAGCGAATTAAGGTGAAAATTAAGCCTGGATATGATATCGAAATGATTCAAAAACTGAGAGAAGCATTTCCTAGTATCCCTCTTATGGCTGATGCGAATTCATCTTACACGCTCGAGGACTTTGAACTTTTAAAAAAACTGGATGATTATGAGCTTATGATGATTGAACAGCCACTCGCTAATGATGATATTGTCGATCATGCTAAGTTACAAAAACAGTTAAATACCCCTATTTGCTTAGATGAAAGTATTCTTTCTGTAGCTGATGCACGTAATGCAATCGAACTTGGTAGCACAAAGGTTATCAATATAAAAATTGCGCGTGTTGGAGGTCTGACGGAAGCCAAGAAAATTCATGACTTATGTATGGAAAAAGGTGTTCCTGTTTGGTGTGGTGGAATGTTAGAGGCAGGGATTGGCCGTGCACATAATATCGCCCTCACCTCGCTACCCAATTTCACGCTGCCAGGTGATACTGCAGGTTCTTCTCATTATTGGGAGGAGGATATCATTTCCCCGGAAATAGTTGTTGTGAATGGCTATATAGAAGTTCCAAAAGGGAATGGAATAGGTTATGAGCCAAATATGAAAGTAATTCAACGTTATTTGTTAGACACGATTGTATTTGAATAGTAATCTTTGTAAAAAAACAGTCTTAAAAAAATTAGCTGGCATGGGTTCGGTTACATACCGTATGCACGCCAGCCAATTAGCTTTCATTATATTAATCTCTAACATTAAGGAATTACAACAAAAGCTGACTTATTTTACTTAAGTAATGCAAGTTTTGATTTAGAAGGTGTTTCATACTTCAAAGCACCGTGCATATCCACAAACAAGCCGCCGCCTAAGCCGTATGCTCCTCCGTGATTATCTGATACGAATGTATAGACACGATACTCTCCACCCGCTGGTAACACTTCTTTTCTGCTAGTGCCATCTGCATTAAATGTTGCCACATCTGCGGAAAGTGTTACTTTACCAATCTGTCCTACTTTAAGTTCCGTTTTTCCCCACATTACTTTTGGGGATGAATCTTCTAGTAATGCAAGTTTTGTTTTAGATGGTGTTTCGAATTTTACATTTACACCATTTAATGTACTATTTTGGACAACATAATACTCACCGCCTACATTATACATAGGAAAATATCCTTCTGGTGTTTTGGTGGAATATACTCGATACTCTTCACCCTTCTTCAATTCACGGACAGCACCTCCGTCAAGCATTGGGTCTTTACCTATATGCAATAGAGGTGTGTTCTTTAAGATGATAACTTTACCAATTTGCCCCTTCTTTAATTCCGTTTTACCCCACATTACTTTTGTGGATGAAGCTTCTGATGTAATGCCGAAAGTAAACATCGCCATTAAAGTAAATGCAATTATTGTTAACATAATTTTTTTCATTATCTTACCTCTTTCACTAGTTAATAAGTAAATTACAACATATAAAATAGTAATATTTTGATATTTAAAGTATATTTTCCTTTTTAATAGAGATTTATAGGCTAGTCCTAACTTTTCTCATTTAATTGCTACTCGCTTTCAAATATCATCGAGGACTCTTTCAATCTTTCCAGTAGTCTTATCCTTTTTCTTATTATTTATAGTGAAACGGGTTTATAATAACTCATAGAGTTCTTAGTATTAATTTTAGATTCTAAAGTATTTACTTTAGCAACCAAATCGGTAAGTAGTGCATTATTCTCAGTATTACCTAATTTTTCTATTAACATTTTCAGTTTTCTTAATTTTAAAGCTGCTTCGCCGATATTTTCAGTTTCTAACTCTGCTTCTATATTTTCCACACCCATATAAATAGATAATGTTAAAGCTAGTTCAGCTCGCTTTTCTTGTGCAGGAGCTTTATATGTGGCAATTAGTTTGTTACGGTTGGCTTTTCCATCCGCTTTATAGAAGACTTTCGTGCCTTTTTTCAATTCATTTGATAATAAATGATAGTTTTTAGCCAATGTTTCCCAATCTAAATTTGCTTTAGCAGTTTCCAATCCAGCTATTAATGGTAAAATAGTATCCTTCCCATAAGCATCTGCCTCTGTATAGGTAACCAGTGGAACTTTTGGTTCATACTTCACCTTTTCTGGCTTGTTCTGTATTTTGGTATCACCTTTTTTCTTAGTATTAGCTTCTTTATCTTTTCCTTCACCTGAATTGTTCTTAACTTTATCTAACATTTTATTGCTTGTATTTTTATCATTAAACTTTAAATCTTCTTTTTTATCCCAGTTATCATAGTTTCTATGATTTGTCCCTAGCCGCTGTTCTTTTCGCTCCTGTTTGCGATCCATCATTTGGTGAGAGCTTTTTCCTTCTTTGTGTCCACCATCTCTTCCGTCTCCATTGACATGAGCTTCTCCCATTAAAGGAACACCAAAAATTGTTGTAGATAATAGAGCCGTTGCAGCTGTTAACTTAAAAGTATTGATCTTCATATGAAATCCCTCCTCTTTCTTAATAAACCAGGAATTACCGATACATATATAATCATAACTACATTAACACTTTGATACCCCACCACTTTTTCTATAAACGGAAATCACAGATCTGTAATATAACAGTAATGGTAATTAATAACTGTAAAGTTTTCCAAAAAAAAAATGCTTTCGCTAAATTAATAGCGAAAGCATTTTACAGATCTTACTTTTTCAGGTCAACAATTCGACCTTCTGTTTTATTGTTAACTGTTTTTAAAGTTTTCAATTGCTCTTGAAGATTTTCCCAATCTGATAAGCCCAGGTCTGTTACACGACCTTCTTTATAAATTTTTTCAAATACATCGTAGCCATCTCCGCCTTTAGCTGTAAATGCATTAGTTGCTACCATGTATTTTTCATTATCTTTAATATCTACTAACGAGCCATCTGCTGATTTATACTTAATGGAAACTACCCGTTCATTAGCAGGTTTTGAAGAATCGAATTCAATTTTTGCACCAGCCACGTGTAAGAATCCGCCGTTTTCTTTTGGATAAGTTTTAAAGCTTATTTCAAATGCAGCTTTTAGTTCTGCTCCAGTGATTTCCATCGTAGCAAGTGTATTGCCGAACGGCAGAACTGTAATTACTTCTCCAACTGTAATCGGGCCTTTGCCAATTTCAGCACGTATACCTCCACCATTTTGGAAGGCCATAATAACTTTATTATCAAATTGTTTTGCCTTTGACAACATACCATCAGTAATAATATTTCCAAGAGCAGTCTCATTTTTACGAACGCTTGGCTTTGTATCATCTCCATCAGTACGTGGTGTTTGCAACTCTTCTTCCGCAACTACACCAATTTCAGTCTTATTGATTGTATCTATTTTATCCGAGTATTTTTTTAATAAAGCAGCTGCCGCTTTATCTTCTACTTGATCTTTAATCTCAATCAGTTTTCCAGCGTGTGCTACTACTTTACCTTCTTTGTCAAAGTCCACATCCAGTGTTCCTAAGAATTCACTATATTGCGAAGCTTGTACGATAATAGTAGGATCTTTCTCTTTGCCAGAGCTATCTTTTCCTACTAATACAGGTTTTTCTAATTTAGTATGGCTATGGCCACCAACGATCACATCAATACCATTTACAGCAGCTGCTAGCAATAGATCATTGTCTACTGTAGGATTATCATCATATCCAATATGCGTAACAGCAACAACTTTATTTACGCCTTGTTTTTCAAACTCATCCACCATTGTTTGAGCTGCTTTTATATAATCTGTAAAAGTAACGTCTTTCGGACTAGATATTGTAGCAGTCTCAGCAGTAGTAAGACCGAATAAACCAATTTTCTGACCATCTACTTCTTTAATAATTCCACTATAAATTTGCCCATCTTTAGGATCTGCTGAAACCTTTACATTAAACAATCCTTTTAAATTTGCATCTTTTGAAAAATCAACATTTGCGCTAACAAATGGGAAGTTAGATTTCTCTATAAATTCTTTTAATGCTTTATGTCCTTCAGTGTCATTTCCTAGGTCAAACTCGTGATTACCAAATGTCATTAAGTCATAATCCATTAACTTCATTAACTCTAAATCTGCTTGTCCTTTAAATTCATTGAAATATAATGTACCAGAGAATACATCTCCAGCATCAATAAGTAGAGTAGAAGGTTTTTGAGCTCTCACTTCTTTGATAGCTGTTAAACGTTTAGGTGCCTGTGTTGTACGGGCATGTGTATCATTTACATGCATTAAAGATAATGTGAATTTTGTATTTGTTTGAGCTTTAATATTCTCAACATACACTAGTAATTCTTTAATAATTGGTGAAGTAGAATTGCTTGGTAACTTCTCTATTAATAGATTAATAGATTCAAGCACTTTTACAGCTTCTTGTTCTTTATTTGCAGTTATGTAGGCTTCTGCTTCCTTCGTTTTCATAAAAATAGTAACCGGTAGCATTAGTTCGTCACGTTTTTTATTTGCAGGCTCTTTATATTGGTCTAGTAATAGATCCCGAGCTGCTTTACCTGTAAAACGGTACAAAATAGCAGTACGAGTTTTTAACTGTACAGAAAGTTTATGGTATGCCTTCTCTAACTTATCCCAATCTTTACTAGCTTCAGCCTGTTCAATTTCTTTCATAATTGGATTTAAATACTTATCCGCATAATTATAAGCATCGATATAAGGAACTATTCCTTTAACAACTCGTTCGTTATATAATTCATCTAAATTTTTGAGTAATAGATCTTTGTTTTTAGCTGAAGATTTAATAATTTCATTTCTTGCTTTTTGGTAGTTTGCTTTCGCAATATTCAAAGCTGGGTATAAGTCTTTACTTGGCGCGAGTTTTCCTGCTTGAGCTGGAACTACATAGGAGTAAGCTGAATTCTTTACGTCTTTCCTTGCGTTGTCAACTACCTCTTGTAGCGAACTATTTGCAAATGAAACGCTTGAAACAGAGAATAATGATGTTGCAATTACTGCTGCTACCGCAGACTTTTTAAACTTATTTTTCGTCATATTCTGCCTCCTGAAAGAGTATTTAATATAAGTAATTATTGAAAATTCACTAAAATTACTCACTAACTCAAAGTTAACTTACAATTTTGTAAATGGCAAGATAATTTGTTGATAAATAGCATTAATATTTTGTAAATATTTTTCTAGTAGGAGGTTGAACTTTTTACTCAAAGAAATATGTCGAATTAACAGCTAAATGAATACTATCAGGTATACTAAATGTGGTATAATCTAAGCATCAAAACAGAGATAGGAGCATTACAATGTTAAAAGATATCTTTATGGCTTTGTCGGAGAATCAAGTATTAAATGGTGCGGCAAAAAAATATGGTTTAAAAATGGGAGCACAGCACGTTGTTGCTGGGACAAACATTGAAGAGACTATTGAAAGCATCAAAAAGCTAAATGCAATGGGTATCTCTTGTACAGTAGATAATTTAGGCGAATTTGTTTTCGTAAAAGAAGAAGCATTGGCTGCTAAAGAACAAATTATCGCAGTAATTGAGGCAATTGAAGAACATCAAGTGGATGCACATATTTCTTTAAAACCATCCCAACTTGGACTTGATATTGACTATGACTTCGCATTAAATAACTTAAAAGAAATTGTTGAAATCGCACATAAATATGGTACTTTCATCAATATTGATATGGAATCTACCAAACATTTACAACCATCATTCGATATTTTGGACGAGCTTTCTAAAAACTATGATAACGTGGGAACAGTAATTCAAGCATATTTCTACCGTGCAGAGGAAGATATTCAAAAGTACAAAAACTTCCGCCTACGTATTGTAAAAGGAGCTTATAAAGAACCTGTTGAATATGCGTATCAAACAAAGGAAGAAATTGATAAAAACTATGTAGAGCTTATTGAATGGCATCTTCTTAATGGTAAATTTACTTCTATTGCAACTCATGATCATAATGTGATTAACCATATCAAACAGTTTATTAAAGATAATGACATTCCTTATGATAAGTTTGAATTCCAAATGTTATATGGCTTCCGCACAGAAATGCAACAACAACTTGCTAACGAAGGTTACAACTTCTGTACGTACGTACCATTTGGACAAGATTGGTACGGTTACTTCATGCGTCGTCTTGCAGAGCGTCCAGCCAATATGAACTTAGTTGTAAAACAAGTTTTCAATAAAAATACTAATACAATGATTGGTCTTGCTGCCGGTGCATTTGCACTTGGTCGCATAACTAAACGTAACAAACGCAAATAATAGAGTTGTCTCCCTGTTGAAAGCTATAGGGAGACAACTTTTTCAATTCTACTTTCGGAGACCATCAGTCTAGCACCTCTACGTATGGTTACTTACTTGTACTGTATTTTATTAATGGACAGATATATTTAATTTTTCAATGTATTTTATTTACGTGTGTTTATGTACCTTTTATTCACTAAAATTTTATTTGGTTAGAACTTAAATGTTAGAAATTGCATTACTATATTTTCAGAAATAAAAAAACACCTCATTCTACGGGGAATTGTAGAATGAGGTGTATTTTTCCTTGTTATCGCACAAGGATTATATTATTACGCCGTAAACATTAGTACCTTCGTTCGCTCGTTTTATCGCTTTGATCGCCGTAAGATCGTTCCCCTATTATGCTTAGTTGACTGAACTTGTTTCCTTCAAACTCGTTCAACAACTTGAAATACTATTCATTTGTTAATTTCATATTATAGGAACTAAATGAGAATACCAATAGAGTTTTATTAGAATTTGATGAGAATATTATTCCCAAGTCACAGAAAGTATTTTCCCAGAGATTGCATGAACTTGAATTGTTGCTTTCGTTTTCTTATCCTTCGCATTAGCATCTTTTGATTCCTCTGTTTTCGAAGCGGTCATTACTATTAAATAGTACCCACCCTCATTGGTCTTCACAAAGGAATTACTTTCTACTATGCCTTTTAGTTGTTGATTAGCAATCTTTAAAGCTTCATCTACTGTAATTAGAACAGTAACTGGTTTTTCGGTAACTTCCGTCTTCTTTTCTTCTGTTTTTGTTACAGTGACTTCATTGGTCTCAGGTTTCTGTTGTACAACTGTTTTTGAAGGCTCTGTTTTCGATACTTCGGGTTTTACAGTCGCTTCACTCTTAGAAGTTTCTGATTTCTCTGCTTCTGTTCTGATTGGTTTTGTAGTAGCCTGTTCTGATTTTTCCAAATCTGATTTACTAGCCTCTGTCTTACTTGTATCAGTTTTACTTGAATCTGTTTTGCTTACTTCTGCTTTAGCAGTTTCTGTCTTTGGAACCTCTGTTTTATTGGTTACCTCTGTTTTTAAATCTTTTTTTGTTTCTTCTTTAACAATTTCGACTGTTTTAGTATTTTCAGTTGCCAATACTCCTTTAATAGCATCTTTAAACACTTCTTTCATTGGTTTCTCTTCAGCTTTCGTATCTTTAGCTACTGAAGTTTGTTTTGAGTTTTTCTTTTCAGCAATATTAGGGTTCTCCACCACTTTAATGTTCGAGGATGTTCCCTTAGGCTTTTCTATAATAACTAATTTAGTAGTGCCATTAGAGGAAATTATATGACTCTCAACTATTTCTACTTTAGTCGAATCTTTTAATGTTTTGGAATTTTCTTTATGATCATTTTCTATCTCTTCATAGGTCACTGAAGGTTCTAGTGGTACTTCCTGGATGATAAACTCATCTGTATGTTCCAATGAATTCACATCGCCAGTCGAGGCATTCATTTCTACCAAATACACTTGTCCACTCTTAGCGATAATAGCTTCATAAACATCTTCATTTTTCTTCACTTCTGCTACTTCTGCATCATACATTTGCTCGAGTTGGGTGCGTACATTGTTTTCGGTTATAGGCAATTGATCTGAGCCGATGTTGACTATGAATACAATTACTATAATTCCCAATGTAGCGAAACAAACGATAAAAAACTTTTTCATCTTCATAAACTTCATTCACGCACGCCTCCTCAAATTCATCTTAATAGACGAACATTAAAAATCAATGAGAATTTGATTAGAAGGAAGAAAAATATGGATGGTTGTACCAAATCCTACCATACTCTGAATGGTTAAAGTTGCAGATAACCGGTTTGCTATATCTTTTGCAATTGCCATACCAAGTCCAGTACCTCCCGTTTTACGATTTCTTGCCTCATCGACTCGGTAAAAACGATCAAAAATCCGATCCAAGTCTTCTTTCGGAATCCCATCACCATAATCCATGATAGAAATAGTAACTCCATCATCAGTTTCAGCAATAGTTGTCTTTATATCTTTTTCACTGTATTTACGAGCGTTATCCAAAATGATAAAAAGCAATTGTCTTAGTTGCTCAGTATCTGTACTTATATAGAATGGTCCTTCTCCTTTTAAAAGAAAATTTCGATCATATGCAGTTCGCATCGACTGTAAAGTTTCGGTTACTAAAATGTTTACATCTATTAATTCATATTTATGTTGTTGTTTCCCGTTGCTTTTTGCTAGAACGAGCATTTGTGAGACCATTTCTTTCATTCTACTAGTTTCATTAATAATTGCCTGAACGGATTCTTCCGCAATTTCAATATTATTGAAACCATGTCGAGACAATAGTTTTGCATAGCTTTCTATTACTGTTAACGGTGTTTTTAATTCGTGAGATGCATCAGAAACAAATTGCTCCTGCTTTTTATAATTTTGTTCCAGCTGCTCCATCATTTCATTAAAAGCGATGCCCATTTGTGCCATTTCGTCCTTTCGATTTGGGTGGACTGTAATTTTTTCATATTTACCCGAAATCCTGCTATGGGACATTGTATTGATTAATTTACTAATTGGATTCGTAATAATTTTTCCTAAAGTAACACTTGATAAGGCCATTAATAGCATTCCACCTACGGTGACACCAAGTAGGATAAGTCGAAGAAAGTCTAGATTGTTTCCTACTTCTAATAATTGTTTCAATGTTTGAACTTCTACTACTTCTCCATTTGACCAAATAACTGGTTTGCTAATCGTCAAAACAGGAGACCCTTTGAGCATACCAATTGAGTAACGTTCACCATCTTCAAAGTTAGGTTGATAATTTGTTATTTCTTCAATGGACTGAACAACTAATTGCAGCTCTTCTTTACTATTTAAGATGCGAATCCCACCATTAGGCGGAATATAAGTACGTAAAATAGTTGCAGGATCGTCCTTTTCTTGCATTTTACTTAATGCCTGGATCATTTCATCTACATCCGAGTTAAACTGGGTATATTCCGAATCATAGGCCATATCCTCAAATAAAAAATATACACCTATATTCATTAATCCTATGATTAGGAACGTCAATAGGGTAGAGAATAGATGTATTTTCGTTTTAAGCTTCATTCTTTTGCTCCTTCAACACATATCCGACGCCCCGCACTGTTTGAATTAAAGAAGATTCTTGTTTTTCTTCTAACTTTTTCCGAACATAACGTATATAAACATCTACAACATTCGTATCTCCATAATAATCAAACCCCCAGACAGCATCTAACAACTGTTCACGAGACAATACTTGGTTAGGATGCTTCAACATATATAATAGCAGGTCATATTCTCGTGGAGTTAGATTGATAGACTCTCCAGAATTAGTAATTTCCCGTGTTTGCTCATTCAGTGAAAGCGTATGAAAAACATGAATATTCTCGTCCTGAACAGGAGTTACACTCGATGTTTTAGTAAATCGAATTGCCGAGCGAACACGTGCAAGTAATTCCTCAATTTCAAAAGGTTTAGTAACATAATCATTTGCCCCAAGATCCAAGCCCGTGACTTTATCTTCTGTATTATTTTTTGCTGTTAATAAGATTACTGGTGTTTCGTCTTCTGTAGCACGGATTCGTCTCAATACATCTAAGCCATTTAAACCTGGAAGCATTAAATCGAGTAAAACTAAATCCCATTGTTGCTCACGATATTTGATCAATCCATCAGTTCCTGTATATGCAATATCTACATCGTATCCTTCAAATTCTAGTTCCAACTGAAGAACACGTGCAATATTTTTTTCATCTTCTACAATTAACACCTTGTCCTTCATATAAACACTCCTTTTCCCCCTATTTTATCATACAAAGGGCAATGTAGTTTCTACATCATGCGATAATAACTGACTCCATTAGTTCACTTGTCATATAGAGAACTATTAAAGAATTTTATTTTGAGGCTTTAACTTTGAGATAAATGAAGTTTTGAGACTGTTTTTGAGATGAAAATGAAATTGTTGCTTAAAAGGACAAATTATGACAATTGCATTTTAAGCTTTTATAAAATATAGTGTTATCAATATATAGAGGAGGGGAAGGTTTAATGGGTAATATTAGGAAAGTATGGCAACCAGAAATATTTTATCATATTACGATGCGTGGCAATAATAAGCAAAATATTTTTAAAAACAAAGATGATTTCATATTTTTTACAACTACGCTATACCAGGCAAATAATATATACACTATTACTATAATCGCTTACTCTCTTACGAATAACCACTACCATTTATTAATACGTTCTCCCGTAATCCCACTTTCTGAAGTTTTAATATTCATTAATCAACAATACTCATCCTATTTTAAGCGTAAATATAAATACTCTGATCAGTTATTCGAAACTAGATATTACACTAATATGATTTCTGATGCGAAAGATTTATTAAAAGCTAGTAAGTATATTCATCGAAATCATCTTTATACCCAAAGAACTATCCTAGAAGGATTGGCAAACTACCCTTATAGTTCCTTTATATTTTATACGGATAAGAAAATAAGAAAACCTTCTTATATTAACACGCATTTACTAAATTCATTAATAAAAAAGTATCCTGAATTAAAAATGCAAACTTATACTATGTACTGTGAAACTATTCAAATTGAAGTAGAAAAATCCTTCCATCGTCCATATAGCTTGACGTAGGGAGGACTTTCTTCATCATTATGCTATAGTCTCTACTGATGCTACTAATTCGTTAACTTCGGCCGTCATTTTACTAGCCTCAACAAATGCAGTGAAAATCGGTCGGATCGTATCCACTTTTTCTTCCATCATTTCGGGATGCCATTGTACGGCTACAACAAATCGGTTTGACTCTTCCCATTCCATCCCTTCTATAATTCCATCAGGAGCAATCATTGTTGCTTTAAAACCTTGCCCTAACTCTTTTACTGCTTGGTGATGGAAACTATTTACTGTCAAAACGTCACCTTGATAAATATTATACAATACAGAACCAACTTCCATCCTAACCGGATGAAATGCATGATGTCTGATGGATTTTGGAACGGAGTGGTTAATTCCTTCTGGTTTTTGAGATGCTAAATCCTGATAAAGCTTGCCTCCCGTTGCTACTGTAAGCAATTGCATTCCACGACATATGCCCAGTACCGGTATGTTTAACTTCGTTAAAGCGATTTGAGCCAGTCTGATCTCATGAGCATCTCTGCGTGGTTCAATAGCTCCTAAGCCAAATTTCGGATATTCTCCGTATAAATTCGGATCAATATCAGAACCACCAGAAAATAGTATTCCGTCCAACTTCTGAAGGAGTGGCATCAAAGTTTCTACTTCTCTAGTGATAGGTAAAATAACTGGAACCCCTCCGGCTCTTTCAATAGCTACAATATAATCATCCGCTAGTAACTGCCATTCTTGATATTTCGCCCCAATGCCAACTGCTAGTCCTATTGCATCATCGGATAAATAGTTGGCACATATGCCTATTAGTGGTTTCATCAGTATTCTCCATTCTGCCAACATAAAATGATCGCCTCTCCGTTAAGAGAAGCGACAACGAAATATTATTTTTTTAATTCAACAACCCAACCAAATGGATCTTCAATAACGCCTCTTTGAATACCAGTTAGTGTTTCATATAGTTTTTGTGAAAGTTCTCCTGTTTCTCCGTTATTTACGTAGAACAATTCCCCTTTCCAACGTAATTCTCCAATTGGGGAAATTACAGCGGCAGTTCCAGTTCCAAAAGCCTCATCCAGTTTTCCGTTCAAGAACGCTTCACGAATTTCTTCCATTGAAACTTTGCGTTCAGTAATTGGGACACCCCAGTATTTTAATAATTCAATGATGGATTTTCTCGTTATCCCATCTAAAATACTTCCATTTAAGGCTGGAGTAACTACTTCGCCATCGATTTTAAAGAATACATTCATACTTCCTACTTCTTCAATGTACTTTCTTTCTAGTCCATCTAACCAAAGTACCTGGGCGTAGCCTTCACGATCGGCAACTTCCTGGGCTTTTAGACTTGAAGCATAATTCCCAGCAGTTTTTGCCGTTCCAGTTCCACCCGCTACCGCCCGTACATATTCACTTTCTACTAAAATCTTTACTGGATGAATTCCTTCTTTATAATAAGATCCTACTGGAGACATAATAATAATGAATGTATATGTTTTAGAAGCGGACACTCCTAGATGCGCTTCTGTTGCAATCATAAAAGGTCTAATGTATAACGAAGTACCTTGCTCTTTAGGAATCCACTCTTTATCTATTTCTAATAACTGTTTTAAAGCTTCAAGAGCTAACTCCTCTTCTATTTGAGGCATACTTAGTCGATCAGCTGAAATATTCATACGTTTCATATTTTGTTCTGGACGAAACAAACGAACAATTCCATCCTCTGATAGATATGCTTTCATTCCTTCAAAAACTGTTTGACCATAATGTAAAATGGATGCTGATGGATCTAAAGTAAGGGCTTGATAAGGGACAATTCGATGATCATGCCAACCTGTCCCTTCAGTATAATCAGCGACAAACATATGATCTGTAAATTTTGTACCGAACACTAACTGCTCAGCTGGTGTTTTCTCATTTTTCATTTCATTTTCTGTGAAACGGATTTTTAGACTATTCATGGTGTTTGTCCCCTATCGAATAAATTAGTAAATTGCGACAATTTTAAGTGTGCAATATATTATATGCAATTATACTACTTTTACGTAAATTAGAAATACCTTTTTAAAACTATTTTCAAATAATTTAAAACTATCTAACTTTAATTCACCTATTAACAACATTCTCCATTATAAAATTACATGAGTCAAAAAACCGTTCCAGCAAATTGCCGGAACGGTTGTATAATTTTAATTATTTTTTTGCTACTGTAACAGTTGCTACTCTTTTAGCACCAACATACTTTTTACCCCAGTAATAAGGATCATTTAACTTATCTACTCGAACGCCTTTAGAAGTTGAAGCATGGATAAATTTATTGCTACCTATGTACATTCCAACATGAGATACGCCTTTACCCGATGTGTTAAAGAATACTAAGTCTCCTACTGCTAAATTTGCTTTTTTCACTGTTTTTCCAGAGTTATACATGCCTGCTGCTGTTCTTGGTAAGTTAACACCTTTACTTTTGTAAACATAACCGATATAACCTGAACAATCAAAACCAGCCTTCGTTGTTCCACCATAACGATATTTAATTCCTACTAAACTTTTCGCACTCGATACTATTTCATTGGATGCTACAGTGCTTGCTGCTTCTGTATTTCCTGCAAATGTTCCCGCGGCTAAAACTACAGTTAAACTAAAGATTGTAATGATTTTTTTAAACAAAGAAGTCAAAATTATGTTCCCCCAAAGATGTGATTGAAAAATTCATTTTCATGTCGGAAAATTTCTCTATACCCATACTAACATCTTTCAAACAAAACTACCTTTACAGTTGTGTAACAATAATATTACAGAGTTTATGTCGTTTCGATAGACTTTTTATTAATAGATTCAAATTTTTCTGAATCAATTTATAAATTAAATCTGTGTTTCCTATAATAGTTTGCCTGTTAATAAGACAAAGAATTATATATTTAAATTTAAAATGGAAGGTAATTAGTCACATTTGCGCATTAATCACGCTTATAATACTATATCTTTATCCCTATTGTTATGTTATAAATGTTATATAAGTTTGAAAGTTAGACAGGAGAGATTTTAAAATGAAAAATAATTTAACAGTGCATCTAGGAATGATCATTGTTGGGATAATTGCTTCTATGCTATTAATCACTTCCGTTGCCACGTACAACACTGCTTATAACGAGTTATATAAAGCAGCAGGAATTGAGGCATATGGATGTGCCAATATCACAACTGGTTTAATCCAACCGGATGATGTTAAAAAGATTCTAGCAGGAGATACTTCAGCAATTGAAAGTGTTGGGGAACAACTAAATTGGACTACTGCTCATAAGGAAATCTTTGAAACGCAGTACATTATAGATTTAGATGGTAAACTGCTCTCTATGGATGACAATTTAAGAGAAGATGGGTTCAAAGCCGGAGATCAGTTTTACATAGACAAAGAAGCTGTTGCAATGTTAGTAGAAATGCAACATGCTACTTATTCAGAGCCTTATGAATTTGCTGACTTAGAAAGACTATCTGGATATGCACCTATTTTTGAAGATCATGATCCTTCAAAGGATATTATCGCTATAAGTGTTATTGATTTTGATGCTTCTATTGTATCAGATCGTACATGGGACGTAGTTAGTAAGGGGATACTTATTAGTTTGATTCCACTGATTTTAGCATCATTAATTACTTTATATTTAATAAGAAGAAAAACAAAACCACTTTCAGCACTTATTGCACATGCTGGCGAAATTGCAAAAGGTAATTTAACAGTCGAGGACACCAACTTTACTAGTAAAGACGAGGTTGGAGATTTAAGTAAAATATTAAATACATTAGCGTCAAATCTAAGAGAAATTATAGGAACAATTCAAACGACATCAGTAAAATTAACGAATAATGTCGAGAATAACTCTATCTCTCTTAATGAGATGAAGGATGCTGTTCATCAAGTATCTACAAACATGAGTGAAACTGCCGCATCGGTATCTGATGGTACGATTACTGCAGAACGTTCATCCGAAATCTTGCAAAATCTCGCACAAGGTTTACAAATTTCAAAAGATCGAGCAGATTCAACAGTCATAAATTCCAAAACTACTATGGACACTGCCAAGGAAGGTCTGACACGTGCAAGTGAGATTAGTCATGATATGGATAAAATCAAAACTGCTTCTATTGAAACAAGTGAAACAATTGGCCGTCTAAATGAGGCAACAAAACAGATTCAACAAATTACTGGATCTATTTCAGCAATTGCAGCTCAAACCAATTTACTGGCACTTAATGCTTCGATTGAGGCAGCTCGTGCAGGTGAGCATGGAAAAGGCTTCGCTGTAGTCGCTGAAGAGGTAAGAAAACTAGCTGAACAATCCAATAACGAAGTTGATCAAGTTGAAACAATTATAAAAGACATTACAGAGAGTATTAAGTTAGTAGTAGAATCTACTGAAGAAAGTACAAAGTTAATCGAAACAGGTTCTTCTACTGTCCTTCAGACCTCTCAATCATTAAGTGATATTTCTACTGCCGTTGCCATTACAGTTGAAGAAATTTCCATGATCTCAGAGCTGACAACAATAGAAGCCGATAATTCAAAACAGGTCGTTGAGTTAATCACACAACTTACTGAATCGATAAGAGAAATTGAGCAGGTTACTACATCCATTTCAGCAGCAACAGAAGAAACAACTGCTTCCATTGATGAGATTGCCCTTCGTTCAAACGAGACAAATGATATTGCACATCAATTAAATCAGATTGTTAATAAATTTAAGCTTTAATCAGGTTTCCCGTAAGTTTTTTAAAGAGGTTGGTCGCGACTTTGTCGAGACCAACCTCTTTCTTTATTTCTTGTAGTGTTAAGCAATGTGTATCTATTTCCTTCATCCATCCTTGAATAATAGGATCCCTATTTCAACAGTGATTTCCGAAAGGTTTTATTACTACATTAACCACAGCTAATTTTATTGTCATAGTAAGAACCAATGCTAAATATGCAAAAGGAGCAACTCTATTCGAGTTGCCCCTTTTGTTTTAATTAATGAATCCCGTGTGCTACCATTGCGTCCGCTACTTTAAGGAAACCTGCTATATTAGCTCCAATTACCAGATTACCTGGATGGCCGTAACTTTCTGCAGCACTATAACAACTTGTATATATATTCTTCATTACCTGTTTCAACTTTTCATCTACTTCTTCCACAGTCCACGATAAGCGCATGCTATTTTGTGACATTTCCATTGCGGAAACTGCAACGCCGCCAGCATTTGCTGCTTTAGCTGGAGCAAATAATACCCCTTTTGCCTGGAATGCAAGAATAGCTTCCTCGGTGCAAGGCATATTAGCACCTTCCCCTACTGCTTTTACTCCATTTTCTATTAACAACAAAGCATCTTCTTTTTCCATTTCATTTTGTGTGGCGCAAGGTAATGCAATGTCACAGGCTACTGACCAAATGTCTGTGCAGCCGTCATGATAGACTGCATTTGGATGAGTCTTTATATATTCCTGAATTCTTTTACTATCGAACTCTTTTAACTGTTTAACCGTTTCTACGTCAATCCCCTGAGGATCATAAATATATCCACTTGAATCACTACACGCTAATACCACTGCACCAAGCTCTATAGCTTTCTCCATAGCATATATTGCAACATTCCCAGATCCGGAAACGACTACCTTTTTTCCTTCAAAGGTATCGTTTTCTGCATTCAACATTTCTTCTACAAAATAAACTGTCCCATAACCTGTAGCCTCTTTACGACCTAGACTCCCACCGTGGTTTGGATCTTTTCCGGTGAACACTCCTGCCTCGTAACCACCTTTTAAACGATTATACTGACCGAACATATAACCAATCTCTCTTTTCCCAACACCGATATCTCCAGCCGGAACATCCATATCAGGTCCTATATATTTGCTTAACTCGGTGATGAAACTTTGGGTAAATCTCATGATCTCACGTTCCGACTTCCCTTTAGGATTGAAATCCGATCCACCTTTACCTGCTCCTATCGGTTGTCCGGTCAAAGCATTTTTAAATGTCTGTTCGAAAGCTAAAAATTTCATAATACTACTATTTACCGTTGGATGAAAACGGATTCCTCCCTTATATGGCCCCAAGCTATTATTAAATTGGACGCGGAAACCACGGTTTACCTGGACTTTTCCAGTGTCATCTTCCCATGCAACACGAAACGTAATAACTCGATCCGGTTCCGTTATGCGTTCTAAAATACCATTATGTATATATTCGGGATGCTTTAGAAATACAGGTCGTAGTGAATCAAAGATTTCACGTGCTGCCTGTAAAAATTCCTTTTCCCCTTGATTTCTATTCTTTACCAGTTCGAATACTTCATGCACATAATCATTTGCTCTATTTTTATGTTCTAAATTAGTTCTCATTGTTATTTCCATCCAATTACTCCTATCGTAAAAAATTATTAGTTTCATTATCTCCAAAAAAACCAAGATATTCAACATATTTATAAACAAAATATTATTAAAATACAAAAAAGTCTAATAAGTTACACAATTAGTAAAATAACCATCAGTCATAAATATAACAGTTTTTTTCGTTTCGAAAGTAAATTATCTCTTTTAGTGAGTCAATTTGTAGCGACAACATACACGCATCTTATATCCGAAAGTAATCAGCTAACAAGCCCAAGTAAAAAAGACTTCCTTTTTTAAGGAAGTCTCAGACTGTAGATAAACTTTATTTTAGATGTATAGAGTTGAATATTAAACTCGGCAAGGCCCACCACTTCGCTTTCCGTGGGCTTGGCTTCAGCCTCCTCGTCACTACGAAAACATATGCTCCTGCGGTCACTCGTCGCAAAGACATTGGTCAAACAAAGTTCGACCAATGTCTTTCCTGCGGGGTTCTTCAGCTCAAGCTATTCCCACAGGAGTCTTCGTGGTGGGCCTTGCCTTATATACAGTTCCAATAGAGTATGCAACATCTTACTTTTAATAGGATGAATAAAACCCTTATGAATAATTATAAAAATACCTTTGTTGTCAGTCTGAGACTTCCTTTTTTAGGAAGTCTTTTTTGTATACTTAGTATAAACTCTTCAACAATTTTTCTAGCATTTCGGGCATCTCCACAAATGCACTGTCTACATGAAGTCTCTCTGTTTTTTGGTGCGCATCTTTACCAAATGGTCCAACGTTCAAAACAGGACCTTTTAGCTTCGCCATATCGTTAAAAGGAATATCATAAGTATCTCCCCAAACAGGTGTGTTTTTTTCAAATGCGGTCCAACCTTTGCCGTCATCCACGTAATTGACATAACTTAAATCGGAAATTCCATTGAAATAATGTATTTGATCAATTTTGTTGTTAAACGATCGACCTGCTTGCTGCATCAATTCTACTGCATCTTTTATCACCGGATCATCCGATGTGTTCACTGCCGGATAATAAGGTGGCGCGAATAGGATCACTGTTGCTGGTGCAAGCTCTTGACACTGGATCATCAGATCATCTACTATACGAAGTGATTTTTCTCTATCATCCCACTCTTCATTAGAAAGTGTTTGGGCTTTAAGCTGTTCCACCTGTTCAATGCCCAGCTTTTTATTTGCGTATGCTAATAGTTCTGCATAACGTATAACTTTTACTTGTCCCACACCTGTTACTTGTTCACGCTCACAAATCATGGAATAACTTTCATTCAATGCCTTCATTGCATCTTCTGTTACTTCCTCGAACAGATCCATTACTTCCGATGCAGTACGTTTTAGTAAAAACACATTGTATAATGCAACAGCACGATACGGTGTTTGGGTAGAATAAGATAATTTTAAATCCTTTTGCTGCAATGAAACAGGTAACGGCGTACTTTCTCCAAGATCTGTTTCCCGGAATAAATCATTCCATTCCATACGTTGTGTTAAGAAAGATGCAATATAATTGGCAGTCATACCTTTCATAGGTTCCCCAACATGCGTTTCCTTCCCATAAAACAAAGCAGCAGGCATAATTTTGCCTATCGACCCTGTATAAATATATTCTGCAATATCAGTAGGGTTTTGAGAAAAGGAAGGTTCACTATTTAAAAAAAGCTTATAAGTTAAGTTGAATTCCTCCCGTATTCGGACTAAATGTGTAACAGCAGCACGCATACCAGCAGAATTGACTTCTTCATCTGGAACCGTTGTCAAAATAAGATTGATCGGCCACTCCTCGACACTTGCTTTTTCTATCAACTGCATATGTAAGGCAAGACCCATCTTCATATCCATCGTACCGCGACCAAACAAATATTTACCAGTCTCCAAATCCGAACGAGCACTTTCTGGTAATTCTTCCGGATTTTCCATCAATCTTTTTGTTAACTCTTCAGGGAAATACGCAAGCGGCTGTAATACACCGTACTCTTCCGTCTGAACTGTATCAAAATGACTGATCAATACAACTGTTTCGGTCGCCTCAGGATGTTTATATAATGCCGTCACTACTTGTCTTCCTAGCCCCGCATCATGCATTTGTAATAAACTCGGACGGTCTTGAAAATAGCGAAGTTCCCCTAACTTATTCACTAATTTTGGTGCAAATGCTCTTTCACCTTCTGTTAAAGTAATACTATCCCAACTAACCAATTCACATAGCAAAGTACGCAGCTTCTCAGGTGTATCCCATAATTTCCCCATGATATTCTCTCCAATCATTACTAACTATCTATTTAAAATATATGCGCTACCCTATTAACTGTCAATCTAATAAGGATTATTATTACTTATACTTATTATTTACTAAATTATTTTCTATAAAAACTTAATTTTATTACCGAATACAACTTAATTCAGAAGTATAAATAATAAATTTATATGCACGAAAAAAGCAATTGCCTATGAAGACAATTGCTTTTTTGTAATTAAAATTATTTTAAGTTAGACCATTCGTTTTCTAACCAAGTTTTGAATTCATCGCCTTTGTCACCTTCATACGTATCATATACATCAATACGCATTCTCTTTAACTTTGTTAAAAACTCTTCAAATGTATGGTCTTTAGGCAAACTCTTTTTAACACGAACAAACACTTTGTTTGCTCCTTTTACTAACTCAAACTTTTTACGCTTTGGTAATTGTGCTTCTTCTCCAAAATCCAATAAACTTTGGAAAGCAGCCTCTTGTACTTTGTAAACCGGATCATTTGCAAGTCTTGTTCTTAAAATATCCTTCACTTGACTGTGATTATACTTTCCTAACTCAACTACTGCATCGTAACGCGATTTCCAGCTTGCAGTACGATTAGCTGCCTTTTTTAGTTCTTCATAATTCTCTGGTAATTCCGTTTTTATTGTATTGTTTCCCATATGATCAAACTCCTTTATATTCTCTAATTCAGTATTTTCAGCATCCCTTCATTATATACTACTTAAGTAATATCACCTAATTTATTCTATAAGAAAGGTATCCTCATTAAGTCTCATAAACTATATACCCAATAAAACTATCTTTTATCTATTAACCTTTAGATAGACAAATGCTATACTCCGTTAAAGGAGGGAGAATATTGCGTAATACTGGTGAATTGAAAAAGTATAAATTTTACCTGAAATTTAAAGGTGGTAATAATCTGATATTCGAAACGAATACAGATATCCGTACAGCTGAAAGAAATAAAGTTGATGGCGGAATATTTGTAGAGACCGAAAACAGCTATACAATCAACCTAGCGCAATTAGAAAAATTAAATGTCAAAATACTTCATGAAAATACATAAGAAATTCTACTATAGAGATTTCAGGCACTTTGATTAATTACACAAAAAGTGCCTGATTTCTCTACTATTATTTAATAGTATTCTACTTTAAATAACCTCGCTCATTGAAGTTAAAACTTTGAAAACGAATTTTACAATATAATATCACCAATTGTTCTGGCAATACAAATACCATAGTAAAAAATAAACCTATACCTATAACAATGAAAATGATCATATTTAAATCATTGAGTGTAGATATTCTAGCAATATATTGTATGACAAAAACCAATCCTGTACCTGCAACAGTAGCAACAGGTATATATGATTTCACTTCAAACCGTCCACGAAGTTCTTCTTTTTTTGATCCTTTTCTATACTCGCCTCTTTGTAACAAAATATAGAAACGAATACATGTGAGAACGAAGACCAACAGCCCAATTCCAAGCGTTACATAGGTAAAGTTTAGTAAAGATTCTGAGCTTTCCTTTGTTCCACTCCCATCGTCATTCCCTATCAAAAATAATGCACAGATTAAAAAGCTAACAGAAAATAAATTTTGCGATACTAAAATGGAAATAAAATACTGCATTTTGTCGCTTCTTTTATATATTGCAGGAATAGAATAAAGAAGAGAAAACAAAATTAATACACCAGTTATCCATAAATGAACTGAAAGTATTTCATCTTTATATGGATAGGTAGTGTTAACTCCTACAAAGAAATACTCTAATGAAAATAGAATTGCCTGTAGAAATATAGTTAAAAATAGTGCTCCAGCTATTGAACCAGGTGACTGTCTTCCTGATTTAAGAGGCTCTTTTAGGACTTCAAAATCCTGTTCACTCAGCTTACAAGCCATTGATACACTCCCCACTCAAAAGAATTATTATTAGTATTGTTGGAGGGTTAATATAATACATAAAAGAATAAAACAAATATAACTCCATAGACAACAAGCACTCTTTTCAACTTGCGAAAAGGTGCTTGATTTCTCTACTATCACTTATTAAGTGTTGTTTGTTGATTTTGCATCCTTACTAACACATCTAAGATTTCTGAAACAATTTCCAAATTGGAACTTTGTTTTCCTTCCAATAACTCTTTATTGTCTTTTTTCACCATTTTGAATGTCCAATTATTTCTAGGTGAAGTCAACACATGCATCCCTTCGATAACCCAATGATTATCCTCTTTAAAAAATACCATTAATCGATTATTATGTACCATACTTTTCAATGCAGCATCCAACTGACTACTAACACTCTTCCAAATCTCACCCGAATTGATAGATTCCAAGTTCTGTACATCCGTTATGGAACGTGCTTTAACCCACGAATTATAGGAAGAAGTAGGTATAAGAATAGTTTCCACTTCACCGTTTGAGCGACTTTCTACACCTAAAAGCATTCGAGGATAAATAACATTATTCCAAACATAATCTGGAGTTCCATGTACATATAATGTAAACTCACTGTCATCGTTCTCTTTGCATTCCACTACATGGTCTTTACTAAAATAAAAATAACTTTTTTCTGTCCCATCTTTTATAATCTCCACAACCATATTGGTACGTGACATGATCCATAGTGCATTTCCAAAGTTTTCTTCTAATTTTATTTCCTTATCGACTAAGTCAATTAGATTTAACTTATGTAGTTTTTTATAGGTTTTCTCCCATTCCCTTTCAATTTCGTACTTTGTTAAATGTTCGAAGGGATTAGAAAAACCTATTAAAGTTTTCGTATTTAACGTTTGCATCATTACAAAAATGTCTTGTACAGTAAATGTTGGAATCATTATTTCCCCTTCTTCCTCTTTTTCTTTTTTCTTCTCTTTCTTTTTTTCTTTTCGTTTCCGCGCCTCTCATCCTTTGGTAAACCGAATTCTGGGTAAATTGCCAACGCTCTATCCATATGCTTTCTGATAAAAAAGTATCGGTGAATATTAATAGATAAAAATGCCGTAAAAAAAGATAAAAGAGTAAGACAAACTATCATTAATATACTGATCCCCGAGTCTGTATAGACAACGGACAATATTATTTGTCCTAATATATATGAAACCCCTGCGATAGATGCCCATCCTACTGGAATAGAACTTTTTTGTTGTAACTTATAATATGTCTCACTATAAAGAGCTTTCCAGTTCATCCAGTTCATACCCAAAATTAGTAGAATGAATAATATTATATTAAACATAAATGGAGCCCAACCATTTATTTCAAGATTTTTGTATAGCATTTTTTGTATGCTTACAAAAAAGACGTAAGTATTGACGACACCGTATACCCCTAAATATAAATAATAGGATTTTTCATATTTATAAGGATCTATTATATAAATAATTCCCCAACATGTTATTAAAGCTGCAGGGACAATAGCTGCTAATAAAAATGGCAATGAGAAGGGAACCGCTAAAATAGGGAAAACCCCCATTAAATACAAAAATAAAAGTAAGTATCCTATTACTCCTTCTTTATTAGATTTAGGTGAGTCAAATTTTAAATAAGACGAGAAAATGTTATCCATTTTTTCTTTTTGAATTAGAATTCTCTCCTTACTAACTCCAGCTAAAATATACCGTTTATTTTAACTTTTTCTTTCTCGTATTTCTCTCACTTTTCGGCAAACTAAAGTTTGGATATACCTGTTTTACCAGTTCTATATTCTTATGAATAAAATAATAACGATGAATATAAACGGAAAAATAGGAAGTCAAAAGAGCAAGTAAAGAAACTAACACAATCAGTAGTGTACTTACAGCGTCATCACTGTAAATGAACGATAATATAAACTGACCGACAATATACCCTAAAGCCCCTATCATTGCCCATGACATATTTAGACTCTTTTTCTTCTGTAACTTATCATACGTTCCTGAATTTAAAGCTCTAACATTTAATATATTCACTCCTACTAACAGAGCTATAAATAACATTAGCCATAAAACAAACGGTTTAGTACCTTCTACTCCAATATTCACATAAAGTAGTTTTACTACAACTAAGAAAAATACATACGTATTCACTATTCCATAAATACCGAAGAATAAATAATAGGACTTTTCATTTTTATAAGGATCAATTACATAAACAATTGCCCATATAGAAATGAGTGCAATTGGTATTATTGCTGCCATAAAAAATGAATAGGAGAACGGTTCACCTATTATAGGAATTATTCCTGTGAAATATAAAAGTATAATGAAAAATACTATAATATTTTTTTTATTCATCTCGGGAGTTTGAAATTTTAAGTAAGACAATGTATTACTGTCCATATTTTGCTGTTTAATCACTTTCTCCTCCAATTAATCTATTAATCAAACCAACCAGCAACACCGTCAATAAGACCTTTAGTTCCTATTTTAATAGCATCACTTATAGAATCGGACTCACCATCACCATCAACGTCCATAATTTTCACTTCACTTAAAACAGCAGTTACTGCTACACCGACAACTAATCCTACAACTGCTCCTGCAACAACGCCTACTGGTCCTCCGGCTACACCTACCATTGCTCCAGCTTGGGCCCCAGCCCATGCTGAAGCTGCCATTGATGCACCAGCAACTGCAACGTCACCTGTTACATTACCAGCTATTTCGCTCGCAGACTCATTATTTTGTATACCATGTACGATATCTCCACCGGCTGTAGCAAATACTCCAATATATCCAAGTTTATTTGCAGAAAAACGAAACGTGGATTTGACATTTGTTGCTGGATCCACTCTTTTAAAAATCTTTTCATAGTTTGTAGCGTTTGCCCCAGAATATGTTTTGTTTTTAACACCAATTAAGTCTGGTCTAGTAATCTTAATAACTGTTTTAGTGACATTCTGTTTCGTTGTCCTAGTAGTTCTAGTAATCCCAAATCCCTGGGCAGCTAATCTGACTTCTTTGTAGGTGGAGTTTCCCACTACAGCTGTGCCTAATAAAGTCGCAGCTGCATTGATAGGCTTATTTTGCCAATCATTAATATTAACGCCTACAGTAGACATAATGCCTTCCCATAAACTTTCCTTAGTAGTAGAAGTAGGGATAGGGGCTGACACTTCCACACCATTTTCTTCTACTCGGGGATCTGAAGCCAGCATGTCTATTTGATGCTGCAAATAAAATTGACCAATCGGCGTTGCATCTTGCACTGAGTTCCAACTATCGGCTGGGAAGTTAACATCCGTTAATCCTTCTTCCATTAAATACTCCATATCTGTTAGCCATGCTTCCATATTTAACATGGCTGCCTCTATAAGAAGCAGTGCATTGGTTTGAGACAAATCGAATTCATTTAAATCCGAAACCGTATTATTTCTAGATGTTTTAGCGCTAGTTACACCTTCTTGCACACCACTATCGTCTAAATGTGGCAGTGGAACTATATCGGAAACAGAATTGATAATACTATTGGATTCGTCCGTTAAACTAGTGGTTACTTGAGAAATTTCGTTTAGCCCATCTTCTACTTCTCCTTCCAGATATGCTTGTCGAATATAGCCATTAGCATCCGGCTCTAAAGTATCCAAGGCGGAATTCATCGTAGTAAGGGTCGTATTGAATAGGTCTTTAAATGTTAAAAAAAAATGTAGAAAGGGGAGATGGCAATCATTATAGAATGATCTTATTGCATTCCCACCTTCTCCTTTAAGCGTTTCCTCCATCATAACTAAGCCTTGAACCGCAGTTTGAATCGCATTAATTTCCCCTTCTAGTCTTGACAGCATATTAATATTCCCTTGAAGTCCCTCATGAAATGGTTGTACGCTTAGTATTTTCATCTCGCCACCACACTAGTTCCATTTACTGTACATTGCATCGCTGCTGATATTTTTTGATCGGACTCTTCCATAAAGTCAATAGAAGCAGAAGTTGTTTGAATATTTCCAGTCGACAATGTTTGATATTTTACAAGTAATTGATCTAATTTTAAGGATAACTCATTAAATTTTGTAACAACATCTAGGGTATTTCCACTAATAGGTGGTTCTGCTTTTGGATTGAGTAGATTAACTGCACCAGTCATTTCTCCAAGCTGATTTTCTACATCTGCATAGACGATTTTAACTTCTGTAGACATAACGTTTCTCCCCCTTGCAAGTTAGTATGCTTTCGCTTGAGCTTGCCGTGCTTGTTCTGCTTCAATATTGGCGATAATCTGTTGAATCGATATAATTTCTGCATTCAATTCACTAATTTTCGCGGAAATAGCACTAAATACATTAGAAAATTGAGTTCCCGATATATCTACATAACTAGTGTGAATACCAGATTCCCGTATATCGTCAAACTTATTTGCGTGATTTCCTTGCCAAGTAGTGGATGTTAGTTCCGGTTCCAAACATTTGGGTTCATTCGTGTTATATTCGGATTGTTTCCCCTGCAAAGAAGACTGACATGTTATTAATCTCTGCAAATCTTCCCTCTTTTTAGCTAAGAGTGCATAATAATGACCAAGCATATACATTACCTCCTAATTCATTTTGCAATTTTTTTGGAATCATTAGCATTGACTAGCCTTGGTAATAGAATGACAAATAACATCAGAACACCTAGCGCTATTATTCCGAAAAACAGGATATTTCTTACGCTATTATTTGAAGATTTCTCTTCCTTCATTTCGGCAGCTGATAATTCTAGTTTCTTTGTATCAGAGCTAGAAAATAATTTTAGCTCTGAAGATTTCGCAGTTACGGTACTTTTTTCCCCGCGCTCTGCTGTTTGAAACAAAAAGGATGTATCTCCTCGATTAGGTAGCTTATTTCTCCCGTCAAAGTATATATCAAATTGCTTTTCAGGAATTGTATTTTTCATCTCTGTTTTTTGCTTGTCATGTAGATAATCGGTATTTTTCTTAAATTCTAGTTTTTCATAAATCAAAGGATCCAAGTCTTTTGCTTCTTTAGGTTCTTCTGCAACAACGATAAAGCTAGTTCCTATAAACATAAGTATTATCAGTGGAAGGATAAACCGCCATTTAGCTCTCATACGCTTCATCTGCCACAGATGCTTTTGATTTATTAGTACTCATAAAGTAAGTAGTAGCAAGCATTGCTAGAGCGATAACTGCTGTAATCACTGCTCCCCACATAAAGCTAGTTTCAGGTTCATATTTGATAGACATATAAACGGTAGACAAGACATCTGGTATATTAATATCAGGTACAGCAAGTATTAATAATGGAATAATGTATAAACACATCAACGCCACACTAGCTAGCCACCCAACGGATTGTCCGAACTCTAATGCAGCACGAATGATAGCTGCGCCAGTAAGCAATAAAAGAATAGTAAAGATTGTCCATTCTAGTGCACGGTGGTCATTTAAAATATACATATAGATACTGTAGAAACTGATAATAAGACCAACAAGTATAGACAATAGAGCAGTCAGAGCTAACTGGAGTCCAATAGGACCTTCTTTCATCTGATAAGAGAAATAACCGATCAATAAACTACTGATTAGTAGAATGATAAATAAAATAACAGGCGGAACTTTTTCCATTTCATCCGAAACAGCTGCTTCGCCTTTTACTTCCAATGGATTCACAAAGTGATTAAATGCATATCCATTTTCCTGACCATCTACATACGTGTTAGCTAAAAACTCTTGAATATCATTATCAAAATCAGACATAGCATTTACATTCGTATCCCATTTACCACTGAATTCATTAGATGTCTCTTTTATATTGTCTGCTTTCACAGTTAAATCATTGGCATAATCTACTAAACTGCTTTGTTTTTGCGATAAAGATTGAATCATTCCACTTAATGTTACAAGCTGAGAAGTGACATTTTGTTGACCAGCCATTACTTGCCCTTCAGAGGTAGTTGCCACCGGTTCTCCAGATGGAATCATATTCGCTGGATTCTGAATTTGAGCAAGTAAGACATTTGCTTGTTCATCGATAGAATTTAGTTCGCTGATCAAAGAAGCATGCTGCTGTTCCGCAGTTTCTTTGTAACCAGACATGATTGCGGCAAATGTTGTACTTAAATCAGACATTCCTAGTTCTGTTTCAGGAATACTTTCTTCAACTGAAGTCCAACCTTCTAACTCCAATTCATTAATATTTACCACATTTTTCAACAACGCTGTTAAAATTTCATCCTTTAGAATAGCATCCTTATTTGCACTACCTCCACCTTCATTGAGAGTAAATTCAAATTGCTCTAAAGTAGCGTAGTAGGATAGCAAAGAACTAGTATCCGTTTTAGCTGCTCCCTTATCAAATAGTTCTTGTAATCTATCTTTTTGATTTTTTGAAACGTTAGGGTTAGCTAGCAAATCATTTTCTTTTTGCATTATTTCCATTCCAATACGTGCAGTATCAGTTGGGTAAGTATTTATAATTTGTTGTATAGACTCGTATTCCCTATAAATAGAGTTATAGTTTTCCAATAGTTTTGCATAATCTGCAGAAGCTTGCGTATAGTCAGTCGTTGCGGTTTGGTTTGTATTAGCCCATGTAGCTTCTCTTTCTGATAAAGCTGCTGTAATCGAGCCTAATTCTGCTTGAAGGATATCAATTTCACTTATAAAAGCCGATGCAGGATCAGTTTCAGCCACTTTTGTTTTTAAAGAGGTTAACCCTGTTAATATACTATCCACTTTCACACGCTGTTCTTCTAAACCAGGTAGAACAACAGAAGCTTTGTCCGCAGCTTTTTTCTCCAGTTGTTCTTTAATAGAAGTAAATTGGTTCGGCTCTGTTCCTATGGAAGCTGCTGCAAGAACTGCATTTCCACTTTTCCCTGCTTCTATGCCTTTTTCTAAACTATCTAAGATTGTATTGTTGTAGCGATCGATTGCAGTTCCCTGCACTACTAGTAAATCTGCCAGTTGACGATCCACTTCATTTTTACGTAGTTCGGATAATTCATTAAATTTTTCTTTATTTGTATCGATAACATGATTCACTTTTTGAATTTCTTCATTTATATTGTTATTACTTTCTTCTAACATTTGCACGGACTGATTAAATTGTTCAGCCTGTGTTGCTGCTGTTGCGTGAATTTTTGCCAAGCTGGCATCCTGTACTTGTTGTAGTATTTGCCTTTGTGTATTTTGAAATTCTTTATATTGCTGAATATAGGTGATGAAGTTATTCATCTGCAATCCGAATGTATCGGCATTTTCAATTCGACTATTATGTGCATTATTTGCTGATCCGATTGTCGTTTGCAATGCCGCCATTTGATCTTTTTGCGTTTGCATCTGTTCAGCTAATGTTTCCGACTCAGGCTTATAATAAGCAGACATGGAACTAAGGAATTCTGTTTCTTTTCCTAAAATGCTCGTAAACTCTTTTTTAATATGATTCATTTCCTGCGCTATATAGCTCCAGTATAGAGTGGAAATTTTATCATTTACGCGGTCCGTTGCTACTTCTATTTCATGTAAAACCTGTTCCTTACGCAATCCCGTTTTCTGACGCTGAACTTGATAGGCAAACTCTGCTTTTTTCGGATTTTGTTCATCATAAGACATTATATTTTCCGAGAAATTGGAAGGAATATAAACAATGGCATCGTATTGGTTAGACTTTAACCCATTTTCTGCCGCACCACGTCCCATTACTTTCCAACCAAAATCTGAGTCCTCTGCTAAAATAGAGACTACTTCGACACCCATTTGTACTTGTTCTGCATCTTTTGTTAATCCCATATCTTCATTTACGATTGCAATAGTGCGCTTGTTCGAGTTATTCAAATCGAGAATATTAACGCCCATCAGTTGGAAAAAGATAATAGGAATAGCTAGTATTAATAGAATTCCAACACCATATTTTAATAGTCTGGTATTTTTAGTTGATTTCATTGTACGTTCGTCCTCTCCAACTCACTTAAAGGGATTTTAACTTTAATGGCATTCCCATTTAAAATATAATGTGCAAATCCAAGTGGAAGCTCTGCTTCTTTTCGTTCATATGCAACTGTAAACAAAGTCTGCTCTGACTTTTTCATGTAGACGAGCGCCTGTCTAACAAGCTTCAACTCATTCGTAAAGGCATCATAGCCCTTCGTAATCTCAGCGTTATTCCCAGACACGATGACATTAAATCCTAAGTGACCAAATCGTTTCATCAATTTCGCTAGTCTGTCCTGTATGGTAATATCAGCTACTTGCAGGAATCTTGTATAGCCATCGATGATGAAATAAGAAAGCGTGATTTCTCCTGGATTCCCTTGTTGAATACTTTCGAGATAGTCCCGTTCTACTTCCGCATAATATTGCTCTGTCCGAGTAATCCATTCCACTAAATTCTCTTTCGTTTCCAGATAATCAATGGATTCATAAGCAGTAAATTTGGATAATCCTCTGTCAAACGAATCAAATATAGAGATAAACCCTGTTTTCTGTTCTAATAGTGTGTGAAGCATCAAAGTGATCGTATTGGTCTTCCCTCTTTGGACTTGCCCTATGAGTAGACAATGACGATTTTTCTTAAAGTCGATGGTAATTGGAAGAACTGTATCCTCATCCAATCCAATTGGAACGATTGCATCCTTTTTCTTTCCATCCAAGTAGAAAGAGAAACTTGAAGCTGATAGCTCTAGTGGAAGCATTGGAATTGGTAACGGAAGTGTTCCTTCCTTATATTGCGCTCTTAAATTACTTACTTTATTCTTAATAGATTCTAATACTTCATAGTCATCTGCCCCACTAGCTGGCAAGTAAATTTGAGTAAAGTAGGCATCTTCTTTCTTTAGAATTGCTCTACCCGGGAAAGGTTCTAGGTCAAATGGTACTCGTCCGATTACTGTAAATGATTCCGTTGCATCCATTAAATAATGAACAATTTTAGTTTTTAAATTATTCATTAAGGACTGTCGAACGGATTGAACTCTTGTTGCAGCCACAAACAGGTAAATTCCAAGCGATTGACCATCTCGACCAAATTGAATTAGTTGTGCTTCCAATTCTTCCATTTCCTCACGGACAATATCATAATTATCAACGGCTATATATAGAAGAGGTAACTTTTCCGTCGATAAATTATTGTACATATGAATGTTACTAACCTCTGATTGTTGGAAAGTAACCTTTCTTTTGGTGATTTCTTCTTTCATAAGCTTCACTAGTTTTTCTCTTTTTAACTCTTCATCAATCGTGAAATAATCAGCAGTATGAGGGAGCTGTCTGAGAGGAAGTAGCGAGCCATTTCCATAATCAAGCAAGTAAAAATTTGCTTCTTCTGGAGAAAGATTTTCCGCAAGTCCCAATATAGTTGTAAGTAATGTATATGATTTCCCATACCCTGAGGAACCGAACACGCCAAGATTTCCATCCTTTGTCCAGTTATAGGCAATCGGTGACTGACTTTGCTTTTCTGGTTCATCAATCATTCCTATAGGGAATCCTGGTCGAATAGTAGTTACCTCTTGTTGGTTTTCAAGACGCAAAGATAACGGCTCTAACCATGGACTAGCCACCTTTTGGATACCCAAATCACTAGTTATCTTAGCAATTTTAGCAGTAACTGCCTCCATTTCTGTCAAGCCACTAGATGTCTTTTTCACATTTGTCGCAATACCAGAAAGAGGATATAAACCAAGATCTGTGATAAGTGCCACATCGTCTTCACCCTCTAAAACTTCCTCCTTGTAAGGAGCCCCACTCCATGCAGATTGAAATAACTCATACACTTCATTATTTCCAACTTGCAAATAACCCCGTCCAGTTACAGTAATCGTAGCCGCATCTCCGTTCTTCAGGATTTCTTTACTATCCGATGCATCCTGAACCTTTAGTGCAACTCGAAATCTCGCATTACTCCAAATCTGTTCGTCAATAATACCGCCGGGCTTTTGAGTAGCCAATATAAGATGTACCCCTAAACTTCGCCCAATTCGAGCCGTACTCACAAGCTCTCGTATAAAATCTGGTTCCTCTCGTTTTAACTCTGCAAATTCATCCGAAATAAGGAATAGATGAGGAAGAGGTTCCATTGCCTTTCCTTCTTTATACAAGGTTGTGTAATCATCAATATGCGACACAACATATTGATCAAATAGACGTTGTCTTCGTTTGAGCTCACTATTTATAGATGCAAGTGCTCGCATACTAAAGTTTTTACTACCTTCTATATTCGTAATTGTTCCCAAAAGATGGGGAATATGCTTGAAAGGTTGAGCCATTCCTCCACCTTTATAGTCGATTAATAAGAAAGCTACTTCATGGGGATGATAATGGACTGCAAGCGATAAAATATATGTCTGTAAAAATTCACTTTTACCTGAACCAGTTGTCCCCGCTAACAATCCATGGGGACCATGCGCCTTCTCATGCAAATTCAATGCAACAAGTTCATTCTTCCCTTTGAAACCAATTGGAACAGCAAGTGATTTTGCTGACTCATTCAATGTCCAATTTCGTGCTATTGGTACATCCTCTACATCTTTCACACCAAACATCTCTAGGAAACCTACCGAGTTTGGAATCGAGTTTTTAATGCCTACTTGGTGATTCAATGTTCGAAGCATTCGTGTAAACCTTTCATTAGTCGAAGCATCAAATTCATCTAAATAAAAAGGAATATCAACAGCCTTTCCTGCCTCAATGAGGATATCTCCTTCGCGTTCATTTACATATCGAATGAGCGTATGAACATTTTCGGTCATTCGTTCCTGCGCAGATTCTGCGAAAACAACAGATATGCCAAGGTCTTTTGTATGCTGGCTTTCTAAGTATTCCAAGATGACATGCTCAGCAAGCAGGGAATAATCTGCCACGAAGAAAACTAAATGGGGGGTAAATATTGTTTTACCCTTTTGGACGTCAGTATCTCGCTCACGAATAATTTCATATAACGAAGATAATAATTGATCTCTCGTTTCTTCGTTATGTATCAAACCTCTTGCATGCATATGCGGCAGTTTAAAATGTGGTAACCATTTCATCCATTCCATTTCGGCATATTCCTCATGATTGAAAATATAGATAAATCTCGTATCATGATAGCTTTGTGAAAATGCCAATTGACCAATTATTTGTTGTAATTCACGCTTTATAACGGTTTCTTTGCCTGTTAAACCTAAGATGCCTTCTGATAACTTCGTTGTAATTGGTGCGTCTGGAATTTCTTTGTAAACCTTTTCCATTCGCTGAGCTTGTTCTAGTAAATCATCTATTTCTCGGTTTGCTAAATCTCCAGAAGATAGTTTAACTTCATAGCTAGCTTTCACATTTCCTGTTCCTAATCTGAATTCTAAAAAATCATGGCTTTCTAGCGTTCTTTCCCAAATTCTACTAGACAAGTCTTCTGTCATTTGTTTCATTTCTTCAAAAGAGGGGAAATGGTAGGTCAACACTTTCTTCTGCTTCTCGGATAATTCATAAAGCTGTTCTCTCATATTCTCTAAATAGGCGGTATAAACTCGAAGTCTTTTTTCCGCATTTCGCTTATCTTTCTTTTTGTCTCGGAAGTATTGAACGGTAGAGGTAACTAATACTGTTAAAAACATAGTAATAGAAATAATGACGAAAATTCCTCTTGGGATGAAAATAGCTACAAGTGCCATTACAACAAGCATCACAAGTGGCGGTGCTATAATAAGCAATAATCCTCTTCCAGAAGCCTCCGTTTCTTGGGTAGGAAATGTTAACGAAACTTTGTCATCTGGAAGATCATAAATCATTCTTGGTGTTCGACGATAATCTGGATACATCTGCAATATTTCAGATGCCGGAATGTCAATTATAGGAAGTTTCGTCGTATAAGGAACTGCAGCAGTTACCTCTATTAAGTCTTTTTGAAGTAATTTCATCTCCATAAAAGCCCACTGAAGCACATCACCGTTAGCTAGAATCGTGTTAGAATCCACTAATTTCCCATTTACATATAATGGACACCCGTAGTCTTTTTTTATAATCCACCCATCTGCGATTTGATTTAGTGAAAAATGTCCAGATTCTATTCTTGGAAAACTAGTTTTCAGCCTTTGAAATGTTGCGATTTCTAATTGGGTATCAAATGAAACTTCATTTTTAAAGTCTATATAGTATGTTCCGGAAGAGACCGGAGTGGAAAAAGCATATAGGTGGAGGGACTTTTCCTTTTGTTCAATTGTCAATCCCTCATCGTCTGTTAACTTTCCAAAGGAATTATCTTCGCTATAAACGGCGAGTCCATCCTCCTCTTTTTTTAACGTTAATGGTCCATTTATAAAGGGAAACGTCTGAATCGTTATATCATGTTCAATTGCTGGACCAATCGTCAAAGCGGTAAAACCTTTTTCAGGAATTGTAATTTGCTGATAGTTTTCGTCATAGAACAACCATAATTGTTGCAATAGGTACACCTTCTTTCAATTCATTTTCGAATTTTATATAGGGAGCAATATTTTTGTTTGCTATTACTTTGGTTGTTCCGTTTTTTGCTGATCTTGTTGTTCCTTTTGCTTTTGCTCTAGTGCTTGTTGTTCCTTTTGTTTTTGCTCTAGTTCTTGTTGTTCCTTTTGTTTTTGTTCCAGTGCTTGTTCTTCTTTTTCCTTTTTCTTTAGTTCTTCTTTTTCTTGTTCTTGCTGTTCCTGTTGTTCTATTGCTTGTTGTTCTTGTTCTTCTATTTCTTCCATTAACTTCTCATATTCCGCTACTTCTTGATCTATTTCATTTAGCTTTTCTTGCATTTCTTCACCAGTTAAATCTTTATCTGCCTTCACTTCTTCTCTTAATTTCAACAGACCATACGTGATTAACTCTCCATCTTCCATTGCTCTAGCGATATCTACAGCATTTTCTGCCTCACCACGTCCGAGATAAATCCAATACTTCAAATAATCAGGATCCGTTTGCAAGGTAATATTAGAAAGTACATTTTTCTTTTGTTCTTCATCTAAGCGTTCATTTGTAACGGAGGAATAGGCAAGTTCATACAGCACGATAAACGGCATGGACTTAACACTATAAGGGCTTAATATTGTTACTACTTGGCTGTAGTTTTGACCGAGGAATGACATTTGACTATCGATAAAGGCTTCGTTTTTTGGCTTTTCATGTACGAGGTAAATAATTGCAAATACAATAGCAGGAATAATAAGTACACCTAACCCAATCGATAACCACTTAGTTAATTTCCATTTCTTTCGAGGAAGCTTCACATTTTCTAGTTCTTTTTGTTCTAATAGCTCCATTTGCTGACTTATATAGTTGAGTAGCGAGTCACTTTCCTTCATCGTCATAATCGTAGAGCCTAGATCCTTCAATTCCAAAATCTCTGAATACTTTAAATACTCCTCAAATGTGAAAGAGCCGTCTATTGCGGCTGCAACTACGGCTTTTGTTTCTAACCAGACCCGCTCATCATTTGTTTCAAAGGGTGGTAAACTACCTAAAACTCCAAAATAAAGAAAACTCGGATCCATCCCTTTGCTATATATAATGTTTTCCGGAGAAACAATTAAATTTAAGCGCGGGTATGGATGTGAATATACCTTTTCCACTAATTGGTATGCAAACATCCACCTAGACTTTTCATCCTCCACATGGATAGCATCATATCTCTTAAAGGATGCGGGAATATCTGCTTGTATAATTAATTCATCGTCGGTTATGACTATGTCTTTTTTTATTTTTGGATTAACTTCTTTTAAAAAAATAATCTCTTCTGTTCGTTTAAACCCAACTCTCTCTTTCTGAAAGACAAAAGTAGTTTTAGAAGGTTCTTCATTAATTTCCGCACCGATTCGGTTTTTCAAGTATGTATGTGAATGATTGACCATCTTTGTAGCTCCTATCAAATAATTTCAATTCGATCACCTGTCGTTATACCGCAATGGGCTAACGTCAAATGTCCAGGGAATATTTTATCTTTGTTCACAACGCGCACCCAATGACCTTCGCGTGGATTTTTTGAAATAGAACTGGCCTGCCAGGCAATATCAATCATTTTTTTCATTGTATAATAATCGGATAGTCTTAAATCGATGATTTTTCCATCGTATTTAGAAAGATCGACAGTAATTTCTATATACACTTTTTTCACCCCAATTAAGGAAAAAGCGCCTTCCTGTTCGGGAATGACGCCCTATTTTTTTACAAGCTAACTGATAAATTATCCACGAATTTGACTAGCAACTTGTTGATCTGCATCTTGTAGTGCTTGACCAGCGCGGCTTAATTGAATACCTACTTCACTTAATAATTCACGCATTTCATTGAAATGAGGTTTTAGTCTTTCATATTGCTCAGCGAATGCAGCACTAGAAGAACCTTCCCACATCGATTGTAATTCACCGATCATGCCATCTAGGCGACCAATTTGTGAAGCAACCTCCCCTGATTCATGGTTGTAGCGAGAAGCCATAGCATCTAACTCAGCTGGTGTTACGCGAATAATTCCTGACATTCCAAACATCTCCCTTTTCTTTGAAATTTTATGACATTTATAAAATAACTGTGTAGCGCTTTCAACAGAACCCACAGGTACTTCCTACATTCAAAGTTCCACTAATACCCATTACCCTCTATCTATTAGTTTATAAACCTAATAAAATTATTAATTTCAAAAAATCTATAAACTAAAAAATTTTTATAAGTCTTAGAAAACTTTTCCTTTATTATTATAAATAACATTACATAATCTCATAGTCAAAAATCCTATCAAAAACCCAAAAAAATACTAGATATATAAACTCATAGACTTTTGTCATTAAATTTTCGAATATAGAGTTACTTAATATTTTTTCGTTTTCATATTTAAAAATTAGTTGTATAAAAATCATAAAAATATTATTAAAAATAATACGCATTACTTTTATATCATTTTTTCAAAAATGCAACAGGATAATATCTCGTTATAAAGATACTCAAAGACTTAGTTTATTGTCCCCATTCATCATTAGATAAAGGTTGAGAGCAAAATTAAAAAAGAGAGAGAAAAAATGATTGTTTTTGGGCGTTTATGAATGTTTGTGATTGAATTAAATTATGAATTCAGGTATTATTTATTTAACAGAAATTTAACTCTATTCAAGAAAGCGGTTGATTACTTGTTAACAAACGAGAGACATGCTTATATCTTAAAAAAGCTAGAAAAAAAACACACGGTAAAAATCCAAGAATTGGTGGATGAAACTGCGGCTTCCGAATCGACAATTCGAAGAGATTTAACAGAACTTGAAAGCCAGCAGAAACTAGAACGCGTTTTCGGAGGCGCTATTCTGACTAGGAACAATCTAATAGAACAAAGTGTGACAGATAAATCTACTCAGAATCTAGCCGAAAAAATTCATGTTGCACAAGCTGCAGCGGAACTGATCAAAGAAGGAGACAGCGTCTATTTGGATGCTGGTACCACAACTTTTCAAATGATTCCATTTTTGCAAAACAAAAACCTTTTGGTTGTAACTAATGGTTTGACACTCGTTGATGCCTTGAAAGATTATGGCATCACCACGTATTTAACCGGTGGATTATTTAAGTCTAAAACGAGTGCATTTGTCGGTTCTCAAACTGCCCAGGCTATGAAAAACTATCGTTTTGATATCTGTTTTCTTGGTGTTAATGGTCTGCATGAGCAATATGGGTATACGACACCCGATCCTGAAGAAGCAGCTATCAAACTATTGGCAAGTTCCTTGTCTAGAAAAACCTTTGTGCTAGCTGATCATTCAAAAATTAATCAAGTTAGTTTTGCGAAAATCATGGATTTGGAAAAGGCCGAACTCATCATCGATAGTATACCGGCAGAAACTTTGGATATTTTCAGAAAAAAAACTTCAGTAAAGGTGGTGCACGAATGATTTATACTTGCACTATTACACCATCAATCGATTATACCGTTTACCTGGCGGCTTTCGAAAATGGAAAACTAAACCGCTCCGAAGAAGTATATTATTATCCTGGCGGCAAGGGTATTAATGTTTCCAGAGTATTGAACAGACTTGGTGTTAAGAGCAAAGCCCTAGGATTTACTGGCGGCTTTACAGGTAGCTATATAGAAGAATTTCTACAAAAAGAAGGAGTAGATACTGATTTCATTGAAACTTCGGAAATAACCCGGATAAATATTAAAATAAAGGCAGATAAAGAAACGGAATTAAACGGGCCAGGTCCAAAATTAACGGAGCAACAATTACTAGTTCTCACAAATAAAGTAAAAGGCATGAAAACAGGCGATTGGTTCATTCTTGCAGGCAGTCTTCCTATCTCCATCTCCGATAGCTATTTTCTTGACCTTGCGGAAATCTGTAGGGAGAACGGAGTGCACTTTGTACTTGATACTTCCGGTCAAGCACTGAAAAAACTGACAAAAGTACCCTGCTTTTTGATCAAGCCTAACCTCGAGGAACTAGGAGAATTATTCGATACCGAAATCACAACTATTAAGGATGCCCATCATTATGCCAGAAGACTTTTAGAAAATGGCATCAAACATGTCATCGTGTCGATGGGCGGCGACGGGGCTTTACTCGTTACCAAAGACCTCTCTTTAAGAGCTAAAGCGCCGACTGGTCTTGTCATCAATACCGTAGGATCAGGCGATTCACTCGTTTCTGGTTTCATCGCTTCCTATTCAAAAGACGAAAATCCTGAAAAAGCTTTTCGTTACGGTGTTGCAAGTGGAAGCGCCACGGCCTTCCGTTCAGATTTATGTGATCAACAAGGCGTCGAAGTATTACTTGAACAAGTAGAAATCACCCCAATCTGATGAAGGATGTGACAGGATGAAAATTACACAATTATTGACAGAAGAAACAATTATACTGAATTTAGATGCCACTTCAAAACAACAGGTTCTGGAAGAATTGACTGGACAATTGGAACAGGCCGGAAAACTAGTGGACCGCCAAGCGTTCCTGAAGGATATCCTAACGCGTGAAAACCAGAGCACTACAGGTATCGGCGAAGGCATTGCCATTCCTCATGCCAAGTCAGTAGCAGTCGATGCTCCAGCCATTGCATTCGGCAGATCTGAACATGGTCTCGACTATGAATCATTGGATGGCCAACCCGCTCATCTATTTTTCATGATTGCAGCCACTGAAGGTGCCAATGATGATCATCTGGAAGCCTTGTCAAGACTAGCAACATTTTTAATGGATGAAAAATTCCGTTCACGTATTCTTGCAGCCAGTTCTAAACAGCAAGTTTTGCAAGCGATTACAGACAAGGAGATGGAAGCCGAAGGGTCAGAAAAGCCGCTTGAAGAAAAGGATGAACCTCGTTCATCCGCTAAAAAGATTCTAGCGGTTACAGCCTGTCCGACAGGAATCGCCCATACCTATATGGCGGCAGAAAAACTCAATGATCGTGCAAAAGAACTTGGTATTACACTGAAAGTGGAAACCAATGGCTCGAGTGGTGTAAAAAATCGGCTGACCGATGCGGAAATCACAGAAGCGGAAGCTATTATCGTGGCAGCAGATACCAAAGTGGATATGGCTCGTTTCGATGGAAAACATGTCATCCAGACTGCAGTTGGCAAAGCGATTTATGAAACAGACGATTTACTGAATCGAGCGGTTAACCAAGATGCACCGATCTATAAGCATGACAAGTCAAAGGATGAAGCATCCTCTAGTGAAGGTAAAGGCGGGTTTTATAAACATTTAATGAACGGTGTTTCCAATATGCTACCATTTGTCGTAGGTGGGGGTATTCTAATTGCCATTTCCTTCTTCTGGGGCATAAATGCATCAAATCCTGACAGTCCTGAATACAATGAATTCGCTGCGATGCTGAATACTATTGGTGGAGGCAATGCCTTCTTCCTAATGGTTCCAGTTCTAGCCGGATTTATCGCAATGAGTATTGCCGAACGTCCGGGATTTGCACCAGGAATGGTCGGCGGACTGATTGCTATTACCGTAACAGGCGTTGAAGGAGCAAGTGGTGGTTCCGGATTTCTTGGTGGACTGATTGCCGGGTTCCTCGCTGGTTATGTTACGCTGTTAGTCAAAAAAATATTTTCAAGACTTCCTAATTCACTTGAAGGGTTAAATCCAGTATTGTTCTTCCCAGTGTTTTCAATTGCCATTACTGGAATAATCATGATGTTAGTCAATCCTGAATTGACGAAAGTCTATACAGGCATTTCAAGTTTTCTTGAAAGCCTTGGTGGGACAAATCTAGTGCTTGTCGGATTACTTCTAGGAGGCATGATGGCTATTGATATGGGCGGTCCTGTCAATAAAGCGGCTTATACATTTGGCATTGCTATGCTTGATGCACAAAACTTTAACTTTATTGCTACTGTCATGGCAGCAGGAATGGTACCGCCACTTGGCGTAGCGATTTCTACCACACTTTTCAAAAATAAATTCACAAAACCTGAACGAGAAGCCGGCAAGACAGCTTATGTGCTCGGTGCTAGCTTTATCACGGAAGGTGTTATTCCGTTTGCAGCAGCAGATCCCGCACGCGTTATCCCAGCTTCTGTTGCCGGAGCTGCAGTCACTGGTGCATTGGTAATGCTGTTTGACATTGGTTTGCGCGCTCCTCACGGTGGAATTTTTGTGATCGGCCTTGTTTATGGAGGTGCGATAAATATACTATTGTATGCATTCGCTATTCTCGTGGGGTCCTTTATAACAGCTATAACCCTTGGATTCCTGAAAAAGAAAATCGTAATTGCTGCATGATTCAATACACTCTAGCTTTCGGATCTTTTCTCCGAAAGCTTTTTTAATGGATAAGTATATAAAAATACAGTATGAATACATAGTTATGGAATGAATCATACTACTGATTTCCGTTACATGTGGACGCTCGGAGCAGAAATCAATAGCATATCTACATTTTTTTAGAGGACCAGGCATCTTTTTGCCTGTTTTTTATTTTATATCAGTTACGCTTGTACATGAATTTTGCAGGTTAGCTAATTATTTGGAGAAATTCAAAAAAAGACATCCTATTCCTTATCAGAAGTAGAATGTCATTATTATCAGTCTCGTAATATAGTCTTTAGGACTTTTCCACTTGCATTACGTGGTAAGCTGTCGATAAATTCGACTTCTACGGGGAGCTTATATTTCGCTAAACTTTTGGAGCATTTACCCAATATATCTTCTTCTTTAAGTAGTTTCCCTTCCTTCAAAACTACATACGCCTTTGGAACCTCCCCATATACTTCATGAGGGACACCAATTACTGCGGCTTCTAGTACTTCCGGTATTTCATAAAGCACCTCTTCTACTTCTACTGGGAATACATTTTCTCCACCACGAATGATCATATCTTTTTTTCGGTCGACAATATATAATAGACCGTCCTCGTCCATTCGTCCTAAATCCCCAGTGTACAGCCACCCATCTCTAATTGCCTGTCGTGTTGCTTCGTCATTTTTCAAATATCCCTTCATTAACTGAGGACCCTTCACAACAATTTCACCTACTTGCCCAATAGGCAAAGGGTTACCTTGCTCGCCAACTACTCGCACTTGTGTTCCTGGTACAGGCTCTCCGACAGATCCTACTTTTTCAAGGGCATAACGATCCTTCAACGTCGTTGCCGCCGGCGAGTTTTCCGTTTGCCCATATATATTTTGAACTTTCACTTCTGGATACATTGCTTTTATTTTACGGATTAACCCAAATGGCATAGGCGCTGCACCATACGTAAACAATCTTAGATTAGTTAACTTAAGTATTTCCATTTTAGGGTTATTCAATAAGATACTATACATCGCTGGAACACCAAAAAAGACAGTGATGTTCTCTTGTTCTAATGTATCCATTGTTTGTTCTGGAGAAAAGCCTTCTTCAATAACAACAGTTCCACCAGCATAAATAACCGGGATACTAAATACATGACTTGCTGCACAATGAAAAAGAGGAGCTACTATTTGCATACGATCTGCTGATTTTAGTTCAAGTGCTTCCACATAAAGCTTCGCGGTTGCTCGAACATTCGCTGCCGAAAGCATAACCCCTTTTGGCTTACCAGTTGTACCAGATGTGTAAAAGATAACAGTCGTTGTATTTTCATCTACTTTTCCTTCATTAAATGACAAACTATCATTATTGAACACTTCCAAAAGCGTATTTTCTTCTCCTAAATATAAAACATCCTCAAAACTATTCATTGTTTCTGGAAGGTCATTTAATATTGAGTGTAATCGAGTATCATATATTAAGGCCTTTGCCTCTGAATGCTTAAATATATAATTGACTTCTGGAGCAGTTAACTTCGTATTAATCGGAAGAATGGTAAATCCGCCTAACTGACATGCATAATAACAAGTCAGAAAATAATCGGAATTTATCAAGTATACCGCTATGAAATCTTCCTGCTCATACCCTTTCGATTGAAAATATCCTGCTAGACGTTTTGCCTGTTCGAACAATTCCTTGTAGCTTGTCTCCCTGCCTTGAAAAGAAGTGATAATTTTATTAGGTGTTTCCTTTGCTAAGTATGCCAATCTCTCTGATACTAACATTCTATTCCCCCTTTATCCTATCTCACACTCAATTATTCTGAATTTATATAATATTATAACTTTAATGTTATTATACATAATTAGTAGCAAAATGATAATATTTTAACCGGGAATTCCAACCATATAAAAGTGTGAATCGATCGATGGTTGAAGATAATCGATTGATGATCCTATAAAATCGAGCGATAGCCACTAATAATCGATCGATCAATAGCAAGAATCGATTGATCCGCGGCAATAATCGATCGATGATCATGGTGGTCATTAATAATTTTCGCTTCTAAATGCAAAAAATATTCCTTTCCAAAAAAAGCTCCAGCGAGTTTTATACTCGCTGGAGCCAATTCATATTTTTATTGTTCATCTTTTCTTTCATCAATTGGTGGTAAGTCTTCAAACGGGTGAAGATCATCCGTTGATGGGATATTATAACCCGTGCTTGGGGAATCTTCCTCATGAGCCGGGTTTACAACATTTACATCCGCTTCTTGAATAGGGTTCACTTCGTCCATATGGGGACTTGTGCCCTTTAAGCTTTGTTCCGCTTTTTTAGGATCTTGAAAGTTTTCTTTAAATGATTCTTTCATTGTTTCTTTTTCTTGTTGATATCTTTCAGTAGAAACTTCTGCATCATTTAAGCTTTTTTCCATTTTCGCTAAATATTTTGCAGCATGTTCGCGACCACCTAGTCCAAATGCAAGTCCGAATGCTAATGCCACTCCTCCAAGAATAAGGATGAATGCTGCGTTAATAATAGATGCGGCAATGCCTAATTGGTCTAATGCCATGAAAAATGCAAATGCTAATATAGCATATTTTGCTACATAACGAAGGAAATGTGGTGTTCCTGATGAATGCGTCATTACGTTTCCAACTATTTTTTCTACTAAACTAGCTAACCAGAATCCTACCGCTAAAATAATAATAGCTGCAATTACAGATGGCAAGTAAGCAAAGATACCTGTTGCCAGTGTTACCATAAAGTCTAGCTCTAATAATTGAAGTGCTTCCACTACAAATAGTAGGATAATAATGACTTGTACAATCGTCCCTATTAAAGTAGCAAAAGATGGTGCTGCTCCATTAGCAGATTGGAAGCCCATTTTTCCAAAAATAGAATTCACACCTAATTTTTCAAGGAGAGATACAACCACATCCTTGACCCATTTAGCTGCAACAATACCAACTAATACAAGTACAATTGCTACGAATATTTTCGGCAGCATTGTCATGACATCATTTAACATTGCAATGGCTGGTCCTGAAATACCTTCTAAATCTAAAATCTCCAGTGCTGTAATGGAAACTGGAATCATTATTAAAACAAATGCAAGGATGCCTACAATTTTAGATAAACTTGTTCCCTCAACAAACGAGGACAATTTCCATTTATCAGCTAAGCGGTCCAATCCTGCTGAATGCAATAACTTTTCTAGTAAGTTACGAACTAGTTTCGCAATAAACCAACCAATAGCAAATACAAGTACCGCTGATATTAACTTCGGTATAAAGGTAAAGAAACTCGCGAGCATTCCTTCAAACGGTCCACTTAACCCATCAATTCCTAGTGCACTTAACACTGCTGGAATGAATAATAGGAAGATTAAGTAATACGCAACTTTAGCTGCAGTATCTGTCCACTTCATTTGATTTTCAGGTTTTGCGTCAAACCCTACTTTCTCCGAATACTTGTTCAAATTGAACTTTGATCCAAGCATTTGAATCCCTTTTTTCACAACAGTAGCTAAAACCCAAGCAAATAATAATATCAAAGCAGCTTTCAAAATGTTCAAGAAAGCCCCCGTCAAACCAGAATACATCGAAACAAATGGTGCTGCCATCGTATTTAAATTCAATATATTAAAGAATAAAACAAGTGCTAAAATCAATACGATGAAGAAAACAACCTTACTAATAACTTTTTCTACGGTCCATTTAGACTTCGTGTTTCCTAATCGTTCATTTACCCTAAACTTACGTAATAATTTGTGAGTTGCATTTTCCAATACTTTTGCAACGATAAATCCAATAAGAAGCACAAGAATTGCAACAACTAACTCCGGTATATAAGATAAGGTATCATTCCAGTAATAACTATCTAGCATACTCTCTCCTCCTTCAATTCAACTTTTTATATCCTTGACATAGATTAGTTACCCACCACAAAGAAAAATTAAACAGAAATACAAAAAAAATCCAATCCCCGAAGATAGGATTGAATTTATTGGAGATTATTACTTCAAACTATTAATGGCCATTTTTACACTACCATATGTATTAAAAGAGGTAAAATCAATCCCTGCTTTCACGACAGTCATCGATAAGTTAGGACGAATACCGGAGAATAACACATGGATACCTAATAATCCGAGCACATTGTGAATAGTGAATATATGCTGTGCTATTTCCATATCTATTGCCATAGTTCCACTAAAGTCAATAATGAGATAGTCAATTTTCAAATCTGGAATGGTCGGAACAACATAATTTAATAAATGCTGCACCCGTGTATAATCAATCGCTCCTATTAATGGTAAGACTGCCACACCGTCCTGAATAGGAACAATTGGTGCAGATAGTGCATTGATTTCACGTTGATGATCTTTTATTGACTTATCCCGATACATTTCATACGCACTAATCGTTTCTGCCATACTGACATCCATCAAATAACAAAAGCGATTATTTACTTTAATAACATCTTCTGTAGACAGTCCATGCTCCATGGATATTTGAGAAATTTTTTGTAAAAATATTAATCGTCGATTTGGGTACGGTTTCATAATGTTAGAAAATCGACGGAACAATTTAGCTTCTTCTTCCCCCGTCTGTTTGCTCCATTGTTTCAGTTCTTCCTCTGCCGACTCTCTTGAACCTTGTAAGGAATCTGCCAACAATACTAAAAACTGCGTATTTTTTTGAATGAATTGTTCCAGCTCTTCCGGTGATAATTTCGGGTTATGATTGTCGTTTGCTGTATCCGTCATGTCTCGTATAATCTTCTCGGCATTATCCACTAAATAATTTTTTACTTTTAGTATTGATTCCATTTCATTGCTCCAATCTTTTATAATGATTCAGTTACTTTATCTAACTCCTTTTTCGTAATTTTCCAGTGAGAGGCATTCCATACAACATCGCTATTTGCTATGACAAACGCCTGAGGAGATTCATGTTGAATGCCAAGGTCCTTTGAGATCTCATTAGATACTGCACGATTTTCTATAACTTTCACTAAATAACTTTCTATTGAATTATTAAAAGCTGTAAATTCCCCGTATGCATGTGCACTCACAGGACATGTTGTACTATGTTTGAACACTAGGATTGCTTTATCCTTTGACTCATCAAAGATATTCTTCCACTGATTAACTGATGTAATTTCTTTATAATTTCCCATTCCATCACCTTCCTATACTTTAATATTACAGTTCTTTACCCCCATTGTTATAATCATAATCATTTTCTACATTTATTTTAAATTATATGGAAATGTTTAGGGCTAACAATTTGGGTTATATAATAAAAGAGTAGGTTTAAACACCTGGAAAGGAGCCAACTAGATGAAAACCACCAAATTTAAAGTACTTACATCTACATTTCTAACTTCGGCATTACTGCTAGGAGCTTGTGGAGACAACAATGATGAGGTAGAAGAAAACGAACTAAATGAATCAGAAGTTCAAAAACAAGAAGAAGAAGTAACAACAGAAGAGGATACTGTTGTAGAAACTCCTGAAGAAGAGCCAAAAGAAGTAGCATTCGAAACGTTTAATCTAAAAATAGATACTGCAGATACAAAAGAGGCGGTAGTTGCTCAATATAGTAAAGAACCGAAAGACTCTCTTTACTCCAATGAACTCGATGCTGCTGATATCAAAGGAGAAGAAGCCAAGGAACTTCTTCATTCTGTTTTAGGCGAGCTACAACTAAACAAAGATATGGCTGATGAAGATGTCATTCAAAGAGTGACACTTGCCTTTGGTATTGAAGAATATAAAAACTTTAATTTAGAGATTGCTTATAATGGTGAAAAGGAAGTTAAAACCTATACCGATTCTAAAAAATAACCTTATTTAGCCGAGTTGGATCTTTTCAACTTGGTTTTATTTTGTCAATTTATTTTAGAGATTATTTAACAGATTTAGAGATTGAGTATGAGGATGGACGAAAAAATAAACAATAGGAAAGGCCAAGTTAGAATTACTATCTAACTCGGCCTTTCCTATCTAAATGGATTAATTAATCTTCTAATTTAGCGCATAATACCCCAAATGCAGTTCCTAATACTGCACCTGCCATTACTTCTACTGGTTGATGTCCAAGAAGCTCTTTTAATTCACTTTCTCGTTGAACATATTCAAAACTTGGAAAATTCCCTGAAAGTGCTGCAATATTATCTTCCAAATCGTTTACTAATTGTGCAATTTCCCCTGTATGTCTTCGAATTCCCTGCGCATCATACATAACAATTGCCCCGAAAACAACAGCAAGAGCAGTTTCTGTATGTCGAGTTCCCTTATTGGCAGCAACATAGGATGCTAATGCTGCGACACCTGCAGAGTGAGAACTTGGCATTCCACCTGTAGTAAACGCCTGTTTCAAATCCCAATTGCCCGTCAATTTCTTATGTGTTAATACCTTCAAACCCTGTGCTAGCCCTATTGCCGATAAAGCAGTTATAATTCCTCTATTCATTTTGGTCATTTTTCTCCTCCACCATTTCAAAATAATATGTATTTTCTTCTTTACGATACCCTTTTCCGTTTGTATTAATCATTAATCATTACCGGAGAGAAAATATAGTCACCCTTTACTATAGTCTGTCCAATTTTTATAGGCACTCTACTAGAAAATATGGGGCCATCCACAACAACCGTGTGAAATTCTCCATTTTCTCCACAAGCATCAATTCCTAGAGCTTCCAATTGTACTATCAACTCTTTTGAAAACTTCCTACCAACAAACTCAGCTGGCATCATTGTAGTGTTCACTACTACAATCCAGGCTTCAAATCCTGCATCTATCAAATCTACAATAATTTTATGGCGTGGTTCTTTCCATAAGGGATGAACCGCAACTATATCCGATTTTGCACATGTATTTTGAACCCATTCTAAGTGCCCATCGAGATCAATATCTCCAAAGACGCCATGAGTAATTCCTTCAGCGCGACATTCGTCCATTGCTTCGGTAAATAGTCCCTCATAGGAACTCCAGCTTGCTTCTTTTATAGATAATGGTATTCCTAACCGTTCTGCCTGAGCTGTCACCACTTCAAATGGTAGTGCATGAGATTTAGAAATTTCTCCTTCTTCTTCGAACATGGTCAGTAACCTCTTCGGTTTCATCCCCATTTTCATTGCCCGATAATAGGCCATCGCAGAATCCTTCCCCCCCGACCAAGAACAAACAAATGGAACATCCTTCATTTTTAGCACAACCTTTCCTACCTCATCTCATTGTAAGCTATTTTGCAAATGAAGAATATAATCCGTTGCTTCAATCACATACTAATAGAAAAAAGTAAAAGGAGTACATTTTCTATTGCTTACAAATCCCCTCTCATTCATACAAAATAAATTAGTCAAATTAGGAATAATCCTATTAATACTTGCTACTCTCGATGCTTTCTTTACCGATTTTGGCATTCAAAGTCATCATATTACAGAAGCAAATCCTATTATGCGGAACCTATATGAAGGTAACTTAATAGGCTTTTATCTGATAAAAATTGCTCTTCCTATTTTATTAATCGGTATTGTTTCCAAATTAAAATCGAGACCATTTATAGTAGTTTTATTGAATGTTGCTATTTTTCTCTATGTAAGTGTGTTATTCCTTCATTTTTTTTGGTTAACGCTTGCTTTTATAGAAATGTAAATCCAGCAACTAATTTGCTGCTGGATTCTTTTTCGCACTCTTTTCCTGCTGCTCCCAACGTTTTAACAATGGGAAAGGATCATAAGCCCATTCTGTACGTCCGTTAAATTTATACATTCCATAATGTAAATGTGGTGGGAATTTACCAGAGGTACCCTCCCGACCATAACCCGAGCTTCCGACATAGCCGATAACGGTTCCTGGCTCCAAAATATCTCCTTCTTTTAATTCCTTTGTATAGCCTGATAAGTGAGCATAGTAATGATAAGTATTATTTACATCACGAATTCCAACACGCCAGCCACCATAATCATTCCAACCTTTTGTTTCTACAATTCCATAAGTTGTGGACTTCACAGGTACACCATAGGAAGCGAACAAATCGGTTCCTTCGTGCATCCGTCGTCCTCCCCAGCCTCTTCTGTCACCCCAAGTACTGCGGTAACTGTAATTATGCTGAAGTGCCAGTGGAAATGCACGTCCATCTAGGTCTACCGTATTATAATGCTTATAGATTTCAGCATTTGTCATAATTTGTTTAACTGCTTCATCTCGAGTGTAATAGTCCTTCAGTGTTTTTTCAAAATCTTCTTCTGTTACGACACGCTCGCTTAAATAATTAGTTAATGTAAACATCACATCATCATCGTGTTTAAGATCAGCAAAGCCATCATTATTCCCATCAAGTCCACTACCATCAAAAAAAGTGATGGATGTACTATTCCGATCATCTCTTATAGGATTCAATAATCCAACCCAAAAGTCATCGGAAAATTGAAATGCCACAACTCCCTCTCGTTTTGGGAGATCACTGCGAACTTCTTGTAAATTGCGTTCGTATTGGTCAATTGCTGCCAAGTAATACCATGGGAGCATCTCACTTGAATACTTTATATAGTAGTCCATGCGCATTTCCAAAATTTCTTCACGCGTCGGCTCTTTCTCCGCAGCCGAAACATTAGTCGATATTAAAAAGGAAAGCACACAAACAAAAAACCCTTGCCTCAGCCCGATTTTCAAAGCAATACCTCCTCATTCATGATTCAAATAGCTTTCCCTAGAAAAAACATTTCATGAATTACATTTTTTAAGTAAATAGGAGAATAATAAAAACGACTGTATAAACAGTCGTTTATTAAAGCTTAAGTCCAACAGCTAGACAATACATTCTACATTCATTTCATACATGCATTCATAAAGGCTTGAAATATTGCACACGAACTAGCATCCCCTTTTGTTAACAAGCTCTCCGGATGCCACTGTATACCCATAACGAATAGATGCTTCGTACTTTCAAAAGCTTCAATTACACCATCACTAGCGACACCACTGACGATAAAACCTGCTGGCATATTTCTAAGTGCCTGATGATGATAACTGTTCACCTTAAATTTTTCCATTCCAACTATTTTGCGTAACAAAGATCCCACCGTCACTTCAACAAAATGAGAGCCATGCCAATTTGGAGCCTGCTGTTCATGCTGTAGTAATGGTCCATCCTTTTGAGAATAGATATCCTGATACATATCCCCGCCCATCGCAATGCTCATAATTTGGGCTCCACGACAAATTCCTAAAACAGGTTTATTTAACTCTAGCATTTTTTGAACAAGTGCCATTTCAAATAGATCTCGCTCTGGAACAATATTACCTAGACCCGGAAGTGGCTCTTCTCCAAATAATGTCGGGTCAATATCTCCACCACCAGTTAGTAAAAGACCATTAATTGTATTTGCGATTTCTGTAATTCCATCTCCTACTAAATTTGGTAACACAATTGGAACTCCTCCAAATTGTGTGATTGCACGCACATTACTCATTGGGACTGATAGCAAATCCTCTTTTATATTTGACGACACACCAATTACAGCTTTTATACCAAACACTCCTCCTGGTGAAATATATAATGATTGTATGCTTGTGATACGAGTATCTTTCACTTTTGCTAAATAGAGTCTAGGAACCTATTTAGTATTTATTTTTATTAATGCCTCCTCTATTAGGCTAGGAAGGTATTCTTTAAGCTCCCTAAACTCATATCCTTGCCGCTCAGCTTTTTCATTGCTGATCAACCAAGTTTTAGAAATATTGTAGGGTGAATCACTCTCTTCTTTCGTATCTGCTACTACTATCGCTGATTTGCCAACCTTTTCTTCTATATAGGCAAGCAATTCTCCTATTTTCACATTTCCGTTAGATGTCGCATTAATCGGACCTTCAAAATCGGATTGCCCAACCCAAGCTAAGAAATCGCCAGCCTCTTCCTCTGATATAAAATCTATGGCAGCTTCTAAGTTGACCAAATGAATATCTGCTTGATCTCGAACTTTTTTAATATAATAATTGAGTCTATCCGTATAGTCGTTTATACCAATTACAATAGGAAATCTTACAGCGACAACCGGGAAAGGTGCACGACTGAAAAATGCTACTTCTGCCTGTCTTTTTCCTTCACCATACGAAAAATCTTCTTTTGGCCCAATATTTAAGTTGTATTCAAATGGATTGAAATACTCTTCTATAAATCCTTGTTCTCCACCACCTAGTTCATAAACGGATTTAGAAGAAGTGAATACATACTTTTTCGTTTTACCGGCAAACACATCGATTGTATCAATTGCTTCTTGAGATGAATAACATATTTGATCGAATACGATATCCCAATCCGTATGTACAAAATTCTTCTGCATATCACCCACATCGAGACGATCTACTTTAATACGACTTACTTTATCTCCAAACGGATCTTCCACATTACCTCGCGAGGCAACGGTCACTTCAACTCCCTGTTGCAACAAAGATTCGACTAACTGCACACCAAAAAACCTTGTTCCACCTAATACTAAAGCTTTGGTCATATGTAATCCCCCTATCATAATATTCTCTCTACTATCCCATTTCTACTACCAATTAGTCAATATGAGAATATTTAGATTTCAATTATCATAAAAAAATACCAGTCTCAGAGTTAATTGACTCAAAGACTGGTAAAAGCGATACCTTATTTAAATAATAGGAGGATGAATAGGAAGATATAGACTATCTGACATTGTACTATTTGCGACAGATTCTACTTTGTCTACATTCAAGTTAATTGAAATAGAAACTACTATGATAGCTAAAACTACGAAAGCTTTCTTCATAAAGATTCACCTCCTTAAAGTTTAAAATATACTGCTTTATCAAATTTACCTTCTTCCTTGTAAAAATCAGAAAGGAGGTTTGAAAAAAGTTTATACGCATCAGCACAACGCCCATCAGTAGAAATATACGGCAATAACTTCTTCTCTAAATAATCCATGGCTTTGGACTTTTTGTTATCTAAGAGTATTAAATAAAAGGTTGCGTACATTCCATAATGGTGAACCTTAAGTCTACTAGCTTCTTCTTTTAATAATTCAAAATTACCTTTGCTCGCATCCCAATTTTGTAGTTGGTATTCTGTTTGTCCAAGATTGAAAAGACATAACAGAAAATCTTCCGTATCTCTTAGCATTCTTGTTTGGCTCTTCTTAAAATAGGCATTTGCTATAGAATAATTCCCCATTATGTAATGTAAATCTCCAATATTATGATAAACCTGAGGAAGTAAAGAATCATAATTAAATATTTCAGCGTTTCTTAGTAAGTGTCCATATGTTTCTAGTGCTTTGTCATAGACCTTTACACGTGAATAATTCATCGAAAGCGATAACAACGTGTAAAGAATTCTTTTAAAGTTAATTTGTTCTATAAAATATTCCAAAGCTTTTTCTCCGTAAATTATTGCTTGATTGGATTCCTCCAAGTGGCCTTTAACTACCGCAATATGGTAAAGAACCTCTCCTTTAAAAACACCTAGATTAATATTTTGTCGAATAATTTTCATTAGATTCTTATCAGCTTCCGTATATTTACCTCTTGTTACTAAAGATATCGAATGGAAATAGGAAAGTAAATACCTCTCATGTTGGGAAAAATTCTGTTTCTGAACATGTAACCATTTATATTGTTTCTCTGCTTCCTTTAGCTCATTCATAGATAGAAAGTACCTAAACTTATATAGTTCATACAAGTACATAAAGTCTGTAAAAATAATAAAGTCCTTAAAATTTTCTAATTGTTTATAAGCTAGAGGTAACTTTTCTAAGTCATAATATTGAAGGTAAGAAACAAATTCGTCGAGTAGGTATTGAATATTGCGTTCCCCTTTTTCCACTTCTTTTATATCAACTTTTAAGCGTTCTAGTAATAATTGAATTGTTTCAGCATTTCCTTCTCTAAAATTATTCTCAATTTTACTTAGATGCGTGATTGAACAAATCCCCTCGCAGAGTTTAGCTTGGGTCATTTTTTTCTTCGTGCGATGATATTTGATCAATGGTCCTATTTTCATATAATCACATTCTTTCTAGTTTTCTTATAATACTATAGTAGTTTAAATTTTCCCAATAAACAAAATTACTTTTGTATGCTAGTTTTAAATTGCACTACAAAAAAATCGAAAAGGAGTTTTGGAGAAATGAACAAAGCAAAATTATTATTACTAAGCGCAGCATTAATCGGCTCATTAACAATACCACTGCAAGGTACTTCATTAGTAAACGCAACTTCTTCCGAATTAATCGATTCTGCTAAAGGATCAGAGGCATTTCGAGTTTATGTTGAAAGTAATAATAAATCTACAAAAAATAATATAAAAAATCAATACCAAGTTCGTTGGGAGTTAACTGAGAATGGTTTCTCCACTAATATGAACCAAAATCAATATGAAGCACTTCAAAAAAACAAAAATATAACCGTAACAAAAATTGACAAAGTAACACTTGATGCAGATGTACGTTCTTCTGAATTCGAAACAATGGCAGGTGAATATCCAACCGAGCAAACCCCTTGGGGAATAAAAGCTATTTATAATAATTCAAATTTAACGGCCACTTCTGGTGGAGCAGGTATTAATATTGCGGTTTTAGATACTGGAGTAAATATTAATCATTATGACTTAACTAATACAGTGGAACAATGTAAAAACTTCACTACCGCTACTCCAATTGTCAATAATAGCTGTAATGATGCAAATGGACATGGTACGCATGTTGCTGGCACTGCCCTTGCAGACGGTGGGAGTGATGGAGCAGGAATTTACGGAGTAGCACCAAGTGCTGACTTATGGGCTTATAAAGTTCTAGGAGATGATGGATCGGGATATTCAGATGATATCGCCGCAGCAATTAGACATGCAGCCGACCAAGCCGTTTCTACGGGAACAAAAACAGTTATTAATATGTCTCTTGGCTCTTCTGCTAGTAATAGTTTAATAACAAGTGCTGTAAATTACGCTTATAACAAAGGAGTATTAATAATTGCAGCTGCAGGAAATTCAGGTCCTTCCCAAGGATCAATAGGTTATCCAGGAGCCTTAGTAAATGCTGTGGCTGTAGCAGCTCTAGAAAATCGTCAACAAAACGGTACATACCGGGTTGCTGATTTCTCCTCACGCGGATATAGCTCCACTGACGGAGACTATGTAATTCAACAAGGAGATATAGAAATTTCAGCTCCTGGAGCATCTATATATTCTACTTGGAATAATGGTGGATATAATACAATAAGCGGAACATCAATGGCCACTCCCCATTTAGCTGGACTGGCAGCAAAGGTATGGTCCCAAAACCCCTCTTGGTCCCATACACAACTCCGCACAAATTTACAAACCCGTGCGAGAGCAGTAGATATTAAAGGAGGTAGCGGCGCAGCAACTGGCGACGACTATGCTTCTGGTTTCGGTTTTGCAAGAGTGCAATAACTAACAAAAGAGGCTTACTCCACTGTTTCGCCCCCGGGACAAGTGGAATAAGCCTCTTTTATTTATATAGTTATGACAAAATATTCTACAGCATTACATCCTATGTTGAATGATTTATATATATTTACCAAATACCCCGTAGCCAAAATAGACCGTTAGTACTGATAAAGCTGCAAATACGACATACTCAACTGTACCACCAGTTCTCGTAGTTACAGGAAATCGAACCGTTATCTTAAGTGGGTACAATAATTTAATACCATTTTTTGTTGCCATATCAAGTATGTAATGACTTGCCATCCCAACAAGAAAACCAAGTATGATGGAATCATTGTTAATAAAACCATTCAAAAGAAATGCCATTAATACTAAAAATAGTAAACTGTGTGTGAATGAACGATGCCCGAAAAGCGTGTTAATCACCTTTGATAATACTTTAAATTTGCGACCGATTTTACTACCTCCGTGGCATATGTCCGGGATGATTGCCCCAACAACGCCTGCTCCAACTAATAATACCGGATCATAATTTGAAACTTGGGCAAAAGCAAGACTTGCTGCAAGACCGCCGATGATGTGTGTGTTTCCTGTCATGCTTTTATTCTCCTTTTTATGTATATAGACAATTATTTTACACTATTATGAGGATAAACGTTATCGGGCATTTGTACTGCCATTGAATATTAAAACAAACAAAAATGAAATAAATAGTAAAAGGATTGAGCATGAAAACATTTGGGTATATATAAAGAAAGGGAGTGATGATTTATGGCAAACGGAAATAAAAGATCTCTGATAATAGGGGCAGCTACTGCGCTCGCAGCAGTATATTTCACAAACAAAAACAATAAAGCTCAATTAAAAACAGCAGTAAAAAATTCGAAAACGAAGATCGATTCGATGATGTCTTCTAAGAACACAAAACCTAGTCAGGCGACTAAGACAGGTTACTCTGATCCAAACGATCCAGATGATAATCGTATGGTGGAAGAGGGAGCAATGACAAGCGTCCAATATTATAACGAAAACGTACAGGACGCTAACTCAAAAGCTGAGGCAAAACAAGCATTTCCTAAATCACAACATAAAAAATTAGCTAAAAAAGAAGAGTCATTACCAGAAGATAATAATGATTCACCAGCAAAACAGGAAAATGCAGCACACTTATAAAATTTGAAATATAAATAAACACCAGTGTCTCTCTGCGGCACTGGTGTTTATTTATATTGTATATAGTTAATGATCAACATCATTTTAATATTCAATCCTTTACTAATTCAATAACAGCCTGAATCTCAATACCATTTAAACCTTGAGTAGCAAGACGGTCTGCTTCTCCATTCATTTTCCTTGGCACCAACTCATATTCTGCTTGTATGCCAAGCTTCGATAGTTTTCCTTCAATTCGATCTGCCCACCCAGTTAAATCCTGCTCAATTACTGGCCATTCACCATTTAAATGATTAATCACAACCTGTGAATCCCCTATAAATCGAACAGGCAAATGATGAACTCCTAGTAAATCCAATTCCTGTAAACCTAAATGCATAGCAGCGTATTCCGCCTCATTATTCGATTCTAAACCCGTCGTAGCAGCATTTCTTCTAAGTCTATAAGACTTGCCATTCTGTTCATAATAAATAACACAACCTAGCCCCGAACTTTTCGTATCTCGATCATATCCCCCATCAAAATAAACCGAGACATTATGCGGCTCCGTCTCAATACCTTTCAAATACCCCTTCAATTCCTTTACTGTCCACGAACTATCAAACCTATCCACAAAAGTAACTTGCTTTAGTCGACCGGTACGCTCCATATCTTCGGCAAATAACAACGCTTGCGCTGCGGGCACTTCCTCTGAAAAGAAATCCATCTCCGCTCCTCGCTTCGTTTTGTAAATCCACTCTATTCTCACTTTCATATCGCATTCCTCCTAATAGCATTAGTATCACCATTTTATATCCATTTATGATGCTTCTTCTACAAAGTGAAAGCTTAAGAAAATGACCGATATTCTTGTTAAGGAAAAATTTTAAATAAAAGTTGTTGAATACTTAAGAAAATATCCATTTATGCATATCCTACAGATTTTTTTCAAATTATCTAGTATATTTGAAATGCAAAAAGTATTTAAAACACGTTTTATTAAGTATTTTGTACTCTTTTGTAAATGCTCTTTTAGTAACGAGTGAGTAAATTACTTAATTACAGAAATGGAGGAAAACATCTAACAATAGAAGCTTACTGAAAATCGACACAAGACTCCCAGTCTAATGTAAAAATTGCTTTTTATTTTGATTTATTGCTTGAATGTAAAAAGGTAGTTCCTGAAACTCAAAGAAAAACAATGCTTGTTTATAAGCCTCTTTAATCTCTTCTAATGGAGCGGCCTTCTTTTCTAAACATTGGCCTTTGTAGTATAAGAATTGACCATTTAAGAACATAAACGAGCTTTCCTTAGATTTTTGAATACCTTGGTTAGCAGTTTCTAAGGAAGTATCATATTCTTTTAAGTCATAAAGGATCTTACATTTATTAAATAAAACTGTTATTAGGGTTCTATAAATTTTATAATCACTATAATTTTTATGAATATGTTCTTTTAAGATTTTATTATAATGGTATAGACATTTCTGACTCTCACCATTCTCTCCATAGACATTCGCAATCGTATTATTAATTTTGATTTGTAAGAATCTAAATTGGATTGTTGTTGGATTTGAAAATTTTATAATACTCTTTAAGTTCTCTATACATTTTTCTGGCGAGATTATTTTCAAATAATATTTTGCTGTACTTAAAATATATTCTAAGTATAAGTTTAACCAAATATTATCTTTCTCAAGTTTATTATTATCAATTATTGAAATTACCTTTTTATAATTATGTTCCTTTAAGTGGTAATCAATATCATTTATTAATTCCTCACTTTCAAGGACATTTTTATGGAATAGCATTTCAATAAAGTACTCAATAGGGACTTGAAGTTTTAAAGCAATTTTCAATAAAGTATCTATTGCTGGATATACTTCTCCAGCTTCAATTCGACTAATCGTCGACTGTGTACAAATATCTTTTGCGAGCTCCTTTTGGGAAAAACCCAACTCTGTCCGCAGTTTACTAATTTCTAAACCTAAGTATTTAATTTCCAAAATATCACCCCAAATTATAGAAAAAAGGACGGTAAAAAAACATGAAAAAATTATCTATTATCCTATTAATCGTATTAGCAGTAGCTTTATATCCAAATGGAAGCAGTGAAGAGACAAAATCAATTAAACAACCTATAACTACATTTGATTTACCATTCATTAACTAAGACATCAAAGTCCAATAAAATTCATAATTTTATTGGACTTCTCTAAACAAAACCAAATCATATATAAGGAGAAAAACCAATGCAGCCTAAAGTGAACCTTGAACCGAATCCCTCGTCTATTAAGCATAGCGCAGTTAATAAAAATAATCATCAAAAAAATAGTGAAACTGATTTAAATAGCTTAAATGGAGTGGATAGCGACCAAGCAATTGTTTCTTCCTCCTCCGTGCTGGAATTGGACCTTATATATGCAATACATAGAAACGAGTTTGAATTGTATTACCAACCTAAAGTGAATACGAAAGAAAATGTTATTATTGGTGCCGAGGCACTTATTAGATGGAATCATCCTAAATTAGGGTTAATATCGCCCAATGATTTTATTCCGTTGGCTGAAAAAATAGGTTTTATTAATGATATTGGCAAATGGGTTAAGAAAACTGCATGTGCTCAAAATAAAGCATGGCAAGATGCGAAACTTCCTGCTATTCCAGTGTCTATCAACTTATCTGCCTCACGCTTCATGGAGACAGATTTAGTTAACAGTACTAGGGAAACACTGGAGCAAACTAAGCTTGAAGCTCGTTATTTAGAGATAGAGATTACCGAAACTTCTATTATGAGGAACGAGGAAATTGTATTCTCCCAATTAGATGCGTTAAAAAAGTTAGGGATTAAAATTGCATTAGATGACTTTGGAACTGGCTACTCTTCGTTATCCCATTTGCATCATTTTAATGGAAAAATTGACATATTAAAAATTGATCGTTCTTTTATTAAAGATTTGAGTAACACTAAGCAAGAAGATGCAAATTTCATCGTACATATGATTCTGCAATTATCAAATCACTTAAACATGGATGTAATCGCAGAGGGCGTTGAAACTATGGAGCAATTGAAGGTTCTACAAAACTATAATTGCAACACAGTTCAGGGTTATTTGTTTTCCAAACCAGTACCCGCAAATCAGTTTGCCGAGTTATTGAAGAAACAGAGGATAGAACCTATTCGATGAAAATTCTATAAAAGGTTCCCCTCCTATGAAGGAAACCTTAGATTTAGTATAGGTATCTAATTTACTTTTCTATTACTTTACCAAAATTCCTCTGTTTTCTACTTATAGTAATTCTATACCTCGTACAAAACATCTTTATTGAGCTTGAATTAACGGTACCTCTAATTATATCTTGCCTCTATTAATCTACTAACTATACTTACCATCAGTTATTAAACGTCACTTACACATCTAAAGCCAATATTCCCTGTAGAACTATCTGCTGTATTAGAACTACGTGCAGCCACTCTATAACGATTACAATAAGACTCATGACATAGATAAGAGCCACCTCGCATCACTTTTGAAGCATGGCTTTGAGATTCCATCGAATCTGTTTGTCTAGCGTCCGAGCACCACTCCCATACATTACCTGCTACATTATAGAGACCAAATCCATTGGTTGGGAAAGACTGTGCTGGCGCAGTTCCTAAATAACCATCCTCATTCGTATTTTCATATGGAAAGTTACCTTGCCAAATATTACAGTGATGTTTACCATTTGGAGTTAATTCATCTCCCCAGGCATATTTCTTTTGTTCCAGACCCCCACGCGCTGCAAATTCCCATTCTGCTTCTGTTGGCAAGCGTTTTCCAGCCCAGTCACAGAAAGCTATTGCATCATTCCAGGATACTTGAATAACAGGATGATCCATTCGATTGTCGATTGTAGATCCATGACCTTCTGGTTGGTACCAGTAGGCTTCTTCAACAACTAGCCACCATGGGGTTCCAGGAACCTGCTGTATTACTTTTGCTTTATTTTTTTCTACAAAATGATTAAAAACAAATGACCAGCCAAATTGCTCTGCCTCCGTTTTATATCCTGTTTCCTGCACAAATTGCATAAACTCTTCATTCGTTACTGTATGGCGATCTATGTAAAATGGAGAAACGCTCATTCTTCTTGCAGGTCCTTCTCCATCTTCTGGGGAGCCATCATGATCATTTGTCCCCATTATAAATTCACCGCCTGACAAATAGACCATTTTCTCTTTGAATTTTATTTCCTTATCTAGCGTTTCTTTATTTTGTACTATATTCTCTCTGGTTTGGATCGATTGTCTATTTCTATTCACTGAGCAACAAGAATTTTCTTTGTTCATTTTTCCAGCTCCTATACATCTTAACTATATAATATAGTTCCACAAACTCCAGACAACAAAATGATTAGAATTGGATGCATCTTTGTTTTAGTAACTGCAAATAAAGATAGTCCAAAGATTGCTACTAAACTAAACGTATACCAGGAAAGTTCCCCGATTACATCATTTGAAATCGCAAATTCAATTGCAGAATAAGCGATTAGTCCTGTTATAATAGGTCGTAGTCCATAAAATGCAAACTTCACATATTTATTTTCATGAAATTGGAAAAAGAACTTAGCAATTATTAAAATAATAAGTATAGATGGTAAAACCATTCCTACTGTTGAAATAATAGCACCAGGTAAACCAGCGGTATGAAAACCTACAAAGATGGCACAGTTAGTAGCTATAGGACCAGGAGACATACCAGCTATCGCTATTACATCTGTAAACTGCTGGGTTGTCATCCAACCGTGAACAGTAACCTCTGATTCAATAACTGGAATCATCGCATATCCCCCACCAAAAGAGACGAAGCCAATCATTAAAAAGGTTGTAAACAATTCCAACAACAGCATGAAGTACCCCCTAATCTATTTGCTCCGACTCCTTTTCAAGTCTCGTCACTATTCCCAAGTATTTTTTTATATATACAGCAATAAGACCTGTCAAAATCCCACCAACAATCATAAATACAGGATGCACTTGAAGAACATATAAAACAATTACTGACGTTATAGCTACTAACCAAGTTGTTTTATCGTATATGGATGTTAATCCAACTTTATAAGCTGCATACGCAATTATAGCCACTACGGCAGCACGTATTCCAACAAAAGCGGCTTCTATATAGTGATTATCTTGAACATACAGATACAAAACACTCAATAATATCACGATCCAAAACGTTGGTAATAATACTCCAAACATCGCTGCTACTGCCCCTTTAAAGCCAGCAAGCCGGTATCCAACAAAAATAGCAGAATTGATCGCAATGGCACCAGGTACCGATTGAGCTATTGCAAAAATCTCTGTCACCTCTTTAACAGTAATCCATCTTTTTTTCCATACGACTTCCCGTTCAATTAGCGGGATCATCGCATATCCACCACCAAATGTTACAGGGCCAATTTTTAAGAATGAAAAGAAAATATCTCTAATAAGCTTCCAGTCCGTTTTCTTAATAGAATCACTACCCCTCTTACGGAGAGTTAATAATGCCCTCCAACAATGTAAGGCTACCTTGTAGCTAAATTCATTGATGAAAGGCATTGATTAGTTATTCACTTTATTCGTCATCACCAACACGTTGTTTAAAGCTATACAATTCTTCCTTTAATCTCTCAACTGTTTCTGCATAAGTAGGGTCGTGATATACATTATTCATTTCATACGGGTCATTTTCTAAATTGAATAATTCCCATTCAGGAGTTCTTGGATCGTCAATCGCATCCGCACATCCTAATGCCTCTCCGTAATAATAAATAAGTTTATATTGATGGGTTCTAAGTCCATAATGCGCCCCCACTTGATGCTCTACACTCAAATGTTCCCAATAACGATAATACATCGAAGTCTGCCAATCCTCTGGAGTGCGTTCTTCCAGAACTGGACGAAGACTTCTCCCCTGCATAAACTCAGGAATATCTATTCCCGCATAATCTAAAAATGTTTCAGCAAAATCGACATTTGTGGCAAAGTCTCGTGTAGTAGTACCAGCTTTAATAGCGCGTGGATAGCGGATAATAAATGGCATTCTAAGTGACTCTTCGTACATAAATCGCTTATCGTACCAGCCATGATCACCAAGGAAAAAGCCTTGGTCAGATGTGTAAACGACCATCGTATCTTCAGCAATACCTTCGGAATCTAAATATTCTAGTAATCTACCTACATTATCATCAATGGAAGCGATACATCTTAAGTAATCCTTTATGTAACGCTGATAGTACCAACTTTTCAATTGCTTGGGAGTTAGACCTTCAGGGGGTTCTGCCTTAACGTCACGAGTTACTAAATCCCGATCAATTCTCATCTTGGCTTCCTTGGCAGCAGAGGCCTTGCCAGAATAATCATCATGGAAAGTTAAAGGTTCCGGAATATCCACATCCTCATATAAGTGAGCATGTTTTTCATCTGGATCCCAAGGACGATGAGGTGCTTTGTGGTGACACATTAGCATGAATGGTCTATCTTTATCACGTTTTTCCATCCAATCAATGGACAAATCTGTCACTAAATCAGTTGCATAACCTTGGACTGTCTTTTCCTCTCCCATTTCAATCATCACTGGATCATGATATACGCCTTGGCCAGGGAAAATGTTCCAGTAATCAAAGTCGGCAGGATCATGATTTTCACCATGTCCTAGATGCCATTTACCAACAAGGGCTGTTTGATAGTCATTGTCTCTTAAAATTTTTTGAACAGTTGGTTGACGGCTATCAAATTGGTCACCGAGTGTCTTCACTCCATTTTTATGATTATAGAGTCCAGTTAGTATAGTAGCCCGGCTTGGTGCGCAAATAGAATTGGTACAAAAACAATTATCGAAGCGCATACCTTCATCTGCAATTCTATCTAAATTTGGTGTTTCATTTATTCTGCTGCCATAACAGCTCATTGCATGTGCAGCATGATCATCACTCATAATAAAAATGACATTAGGTTGCTTGTTTTGTTCCGGCATAATTCCACTCCTTTTTAATTATGGTTATTGAACATTAAAATAAGTGAGAAAGGTTTAGATCATTTATTTTCTTTACAATTTCCTTCGTTCTCGATACACCGAATTTCTTTAGTAGAGTGCTGATTTGCGATTTAATGGTAACGACCTCAACACTTCTTTCCATCGCTATTTCTCTTATTTTCATACCTTTTATTAAGTAACGTATTAATTCTCTTTCTGTCATTGTGAGATTGGAGATATTTTGTATAAAAAACAAAAGGCCTCTCTCTGATAGCTGCAACCGTTTATACTCCTGCATGACAACTTGTTGAATCTTACCTTCTAATAATGAATGACCATTATAAGCACTTCTAATATGATTCAGCAGTTCTTCGTCTGGAATTCCCTTCACCATATAGTCAATAGCGCCTGTTCCCATCGCCGTTAATATAAATTCATCTGTTTCGTGGGCAGTCAAGTAAATGATTTTCTCGCTTTTATCCCAATCCCGTATATATTCAGTAGCTATTATGCCTGCTGTAGTATTTTCCATTTCAATATCCATTAAAATAATATCGTGCTCAATACTCTTTGCTAAATCAATCATTTCTTTTCCGGTTGATGCTGTAGCTACCACCTGCATATCTTCTTGGGCATTGATTAGTTCGGATAAATCCTCTAATAATAAAGAAAAGTCCTCCGCTATCATTATTTTAATAATTTCACTCATTTAGCTTCACTACTTTGTCATTTATATTTGGGAAGTAATAGATAGAATGTACTCCCATTGCCTTCCTTACTTTCGTATCGAAGACTTCCGAAGTGTTCTTTAACGATGGAACGAACATAGTGTAAACCCATACCCCAATTGTAATTAGAGTTCTTTTTCGTAAAGTACGGTTCACAAATCTTTTTGGCATCTTCCTTACTAAAACCTATCCCGTTATCCTTCACTTCAATTACTGTATACTGTCTAACATTATAGCAACTTAATACTACGCTTCCTTCTACACTTGTCAGGCTATTTACCGCTTCTTGTGCATTAGTTAATAAGTTATAAACAGCCTCACTCAAATGATTTTTATCAGCTAGAACATTTCCTTTGATCATTAAATTCAATTCCACTACTTTATCGGGAAACTTTTGGTTAAAACGTTCCAGAGCGCTCTCCACCACGTCACTCAAACTAACCGGAACCAAATAAACTGAATTTGCTTTTACAGAACGATATAACTCTTCTATACGCGTCAATATATTTTCATTTTGCTTAGACAATCTATCCGTGTATTCCTTCACCTTTTCAAGATCATCTAAGTTATTATTAATTCGCTTGAAGATTACTCGGTTTGCTAATAGTTGGTTTTTTATACTATGTACAAATACCGAGGTACCTGTGCTGATTGCATCAAATTTTCGTTGAATTATAACTTCTTCTTTACTCGACTGTACAATATCATTTGTATATTTCATTAGACTCGTGAAACCAATAATGGCAAAGATTACATTAATAAACACAATAAAAATATAGATAGGTACTGACAATACTGTGTTCATATAATAGATACCGGTTTTGAACGAATAGAATTGATAAACCTGAGCTGGATCCTGACCGAAATAAAGAAAATAAAATAAAATTAATGATAGGATGAAGGATGTAATTAAAATAAACTTTCTTTGAAAAAAAATCATTTCAATTGAATATGCTTCAAATAGCAACAACGCTATAGAGATGATTATATACAGCAGAATCCATATGATGGTACCAACAGCAATAATTTGTTGCAGGCTTTCATTGTTATTTGTTAAGTAACTAAAAATAGGTGGATAATAGATGATCAGGGTGAATAGTGGTATAACAAAAGTAAACCTCTTCACCCAATAATTCCTTTGTAACCATGGAATCATTGAGAAATGGAAAGCTAAAAACAGCAAAAACATTGGAAATAAGTGTCTGCCAATCGCAATAATATAGCCCATATCATAGACATCTATAAGATAGTATTGAATATGCATTTTAATTTCTAGATTTAAGAAAAGGAATTCTTGAAGTTCCCTGCTTATTCCGCCTTTTTTAGCTATATATAGTAAAATACCAGAGAACATAATTACAAGACTCATACACATTCCAAAAATATAGAAGGTCTCTCGATTTCGTTTGAGTATTAATACCAAAATGGATGATAGAAATAGAAAAAGCATTAGAATAATGAGCATTTAGAATTCACCTACTAAATACAAAAGGTTATCTTGGTAAAGGATAACCTTTTGTAATATTCTTTCAGATAATTCTAACTTAATTAATCTTCTAAATATATAACTTTATTTTGCCGCATCTGTCATAATATTAAATAATACATATTCTTCTACTGGTCGCATCTCTTCTTCTTTTAATCTTCCAGCGTCCTTAAAGTTTTCTTGTTGTTTTTTATAGTATGCTTCTAAAGTGCCATCTTCGATCATTGTCATCAATTGATCTTGAGTGATCCATTCCCCGTCTCCAATTTGTTGTACTACAGCATCTGGATCGACAGCAATTTCTTCTGCAACCCACTTCGCTACCTCTTCCAAATTATCCACTCGATAATCCATACCTTTGTATAACCCTTTAGTAAATCTCACCAATACATCCTCATTCTTTTCGGCGTAACCCGGTTTTACTAACCATGATGCAATGGATGGAAATTGGTCAGCGTATCTAGCGTTATTCGAAAGCATGACGGCATCGTCACCCATTTCGTTTTTAATCGCATTCGTATTTGGAGACCAAGTAGCAACTGCATCTACACTCCCGGAAATCATCGCTGTTACTATAGCTGACGCATCCATATTCATCAATGTCACATCATCTTTTGTTAAACCTACTTCTGCAAGCGTTAAATCTAAAATTGTTTCACTTGAGGTCCCCGTTGCTACTGCAATTGTTTTTCCTTTTAAATCTTCAATAGTTTTTACACCCTTTTCAGAACTACCAATAACTTCATCAGCATTTCCTAACTGAGAAAATGCGAATATCTCCGCTTCTCCTTGAATAGGTAGTACATGTGCACCAGGTCCGATATATCCTACATCAATGCTTCCAGATTCCAAAGCTGCAATAATTGTAGGTCCGTCTGCAAATTCAACAAGCTCAACTTCTATTCCTTGCTCTTCGAAGGCACCGATCTTCATACCAGCAACTACCGTATTTAAGCTTGCATAGTTGGGCATATATGCTACTTTAACTTTGTCTGCTTCCTTGCCCTCTGCCTCACTAGTTCCTTCATCTTCCGAGCACCCCGCTAACATAAAGCCGAATAGTGCAATAGCTATAATGCTTAAAAACTTCCTCATCTTCTTTCCTCCCTATGTTTAGAATTAGTGGTGTATCCTTATTTCCTAACTTCTAAATACTCTTTGTATACTTGACTCCAAATATAATTCTTTGCCTCTAAAAACTCAGGTGTAATTTTCGTTTCCTGACTACGAGGATATGGAATATTTATATCTACTACTTCTTTAATACGCCCAGGTCTTGCGCTCATAATAATTACTCGTTGCCCTAAAATAATCGCCTCATCTACATCATGGGTTATAAAAAAGCAGGTTTTTTGTTCTTTTTCCCATGTATGTAGCAGCTCTTCCTGTAACTGTGTTCTAGTTTGAGCATCTAAAGCACCAAATGGTTCATCCATTAATAGAACACTTGGATTCGCTGCATACGCTCTAGCTATTGCAACTCGTTGCTTCATACCACCAGATAACTCTTTCGGATAAGAATTTACAAAGTCCTCCAAATCCACCATTCGAATATATTTCATGGCTATTTCGTCTGCTTTTTCTTTTTTCATACCTTGCAGGCTTAATCCAAATTTCACATTCCCCAACACCGTTAACCATGGAAATAGCGCATACTGCTGAAAAACTACTCCTCTTTCAGTTCCTGTATCCATTATTTCTTGATCATCACAGAAAACTTTTCCAGAAGTTGTCTTTTCTAATCCAGCAATAATATTAAGCAAAGTTGACTTCCCACAACCAGACGGCCCTACAACTGTAATAAATTCATTTTCATAAATATCGAGACTAACACCATTTAAAGCAATAACCTCGCCATTCTGCGAGTTGTATACTTTCCGGACATTATCAATCTTTAACTTTACTACTCTCTCTTCTCCTGCCATCCTGTTAATCTCCTTTCAAGCAGTTTCACTAAACGCTCAAATATTAATCCAATTACACCAATGACTATAATGTAAAGTAGCATCGGGCTCGCCTCGAAAGTATTATTTAATGCCCTTATCCTCATTCCAAGTCCTGCACTTGCCCCTGTAGACTCGGCTGCGATTAAAGAAGTTAACCCTATTGCTGTTCCAAGACGAATTGCAGTCATAATAAAAGGGAGCGAAGCGGGAGCAATGACCTTCAAGAATATATCTTTATCCTTTGCTCCAAGCACTCTCGCTGCCTTGATCAAAGTTGGATCAATATTACGTACCCCTTGGTAAATTGTAATAGACATTGTCAAAAATGTAGCAATTGTTATGACAATAATCTGTGGAGTGCGTCCAACCCCAGCCGATATAACAACCAACGGAACATACGCTAAAGGGGGGATATTCCGAACAAACTGTATCCAAGGTTCAATTATAAAACGAATAGGCCGATACCATGCCATCAGTACAGCTACTGGTAAAGAAATAACAAACCCAATCAAGAACCCAACCAAAACAGATATTAGACTGCTCGCAATATCACTCCAAAATACTCCCCGTTGCATCATTGTTACAACAGACTCTGAAACATAGAAAATGTTCGGAAAACTTCTAGAAGTATTCGGTATTATAGACAGGATGGTCCAAATGAAAATAGCGACAACTAGTGATATTAGAACCCACAAGTTACTAGGAATTTTTTCAACCCAATTCGATTTAGTCATTGGTGTTTTTTTCACATTTGATTTATTTTTCGTTTTTAATGTTTGATTTATTACTATTTTAACCACCCTCTTCATTTCGGTTATTTATTATTACTAATGCTATCACCCTACCCTATTATTAAATAGTATGAATTTTCTTACTACCTTTTGTAAGCGATTTCATTTCGACTTAAAAGCACATCTCAATAACTTTTCCGGATAGCAAGTTACATGGACAAATATTATAAAAATAAATCCATGCAAAGATTAAATAAAGGCTGGTAGTCTGTCTAAAGGAAAAACGAATACTATTGCTTAATCATCCCTGATGTTCCATTGTTCCCTGTGTATCAAACTATTCTGACAATTAACTATCTCTTCTCATCAAAGTGATATAGTTGCTCCTTTAAAGACAGAAGTTAGTCCTAAATACAGTAATTTATGAATTGTTTGCTACACAGGGACAAAAAAATGCCCTACTCAACATTTCTATCGAGTAGGGCTGCTTCTTTTAATGTATTTTACTTATTATTACCCTTTCCCGGGTTTACTACAGTCACATCGAATGTCAGCGTATGCTTACCATATGTTACGGTAACTGTTGTTTCACCAGGGCCTTTACCTTTTACAACTCCAGCATTTACGGAAGCCACATTATTTTTTTCAACTTTGTATGATGCAAGATTCGTTACGTCTTTCTCTGTTGTCTTACCATCTACAGTTGTAACTTCTGTAATTTTCACTTTTACTTCCTTGCCAGGTCTAGTTTCTACCTGATCTTGGTCGATAGTTAGTGTTACTACAGGTTCAACAACGACAGGTGCTTTTACTGTAATATTTACAGTAACTTCATTTTTACCATATGAAACTGTAATTGTTGTCGTACCTTCTGCCACTGCAGTTACTACTCCATTTTTAACTGTAGCGATACTTTCGTCTGCTACTGTATAAGTAGCATCTGAAGTTACATCTTTATCAGTTGCATCACCTTCTACAGGTGTAGATGTTTCTGTCACAGTTAGTTGAGATGTTTCTCCAGCTGTTAATTCTAGCGTAGTTGGATTAATAGAAAGAGTTATTACTGGTTCTACTATTTCTTTTTCATAAATTAACGCTTCGCCGACATTTCCTGCAGCATCCTTAACGATTACTTTTACTGAATCTGTGTCAGCTGTTACTGGGAATGTAAAGCTACCGTCTTGGTTCAAGTTAAACGCTACTGGTGCAGTTGCTTCACCATTGACAGTAGTAATATAGGAAGCTTTTAATTTCTCATTTAAATTATAATCTAATCCATACAAATATAGTTTTTCATTATAATCGATATATTTGTCTGTTACTTGACCAGTTGCAACGCCTTCAGTTACTGTTCCAGCAACTTCTGGTTTTGTTGTTTTCACGATAACTGGTCCAACATAATCTTGCACAACTCCAGAAGCTGCAACACCAGTGAAGTCTATAGTGTATAAGCCATCAGGAATAGTAGTTGCTGGATCTGTGCCCCACGGTTTATATTGTCCTGCAATATTCAGGTTATAAGATCCTTTTGCTAGTGCGGAACCTGAATGTAAGTAACCAATATAGCCATCCCCGTATTCCCCACCTTCAGGATTCATAATATCCCAAAGTTCGATATAGTTTGTTGTTACGTCACCAGTTAATGTAAACGAAAGAACTGCGGAATCCTGAACTCCGTCACCATTAAAGGATAAATCTGTTGTTGAAATTTTGTAGTCTTTTAATTGTGTTGCCTCTGCTCCACCAAAGTCAGCCGCAAATGGCAAGGAAACTTCTGAATTACCACCGTTAATATGGATATATCCTAGTATTTCAGAACCATTTGGTGCAGTTGCTTTAGAAGCTGTCAATGTAACTTTTAACACTTGCTCTCCAGCAAGATTGAATGTCGGTTTGTCTATCGTCACTTTTGCGTCACCAAATGACTTGGTTACATCTACTGAGACGTTATAGTTTCCACCTTTACCAGCAATATCTTTTACTAAAATCTCTTTTGTGACGGAAATATTACCATCTTTCAATGATTGAGGACCGAAAGTAACTGTTCCTTTCACGTTATCCACAATAGCTCCATTGCTATCTAATACAGCCGTATCTAATGCATACGCAAGAATTTCTGGATGTGCCGCTGCATACGCATTTACACGACCTGCACCTTGAGCAAATACATCATACTTATTTGTATCCAATATTTTAGCCGTATTGGAAAGTGCTACTTTTACATCAAAAGCATTCCAATCAGGATTTGCTTGTTTTACAAGCGCAGCAATACCTGCGATATGTGGTGTTGCCATAGAAGTTCCTGTTTTACGATCATATGCTTCGTCGTAAACAGCCTCAGGGAAATCTTTTTTGTACATTGGAATAGTAGACATAATATTTGTTCCAGGTGCGCTTACATCTGGTTTAATATCAAAGTTTGGTGTAGATGGTCCACGTGAACTAGAATCGTTTACATCGTCACCAAGTGTTTTTGTGGATGCAAACTGACCAAAGCTTACTTTACCTGTTCCTTTTGCTAATTCCGCACGGATTGCCATTCCATCCGTATAGGACATATCAAATGTCGGAATGAAGGCAAATGAATCTCCAAGGAATGTACCTGATGCATTTGGCGCACCTGATCCTGTCGCTGAGTTATGAATAATTGTAGCAACTGCTCCTTGCGCTCTTGCATTTTCAATTTTATCGACAAATGCGATAGAACCACGAGCAATCAAAGCTACTTTCCCTTTGACATCAATTCCTTCAAAATCTTTTACTTCCCCTAGCCCAGGTACTTCAACTAGGTCAAACTCACCTTGTAGTTGTGTTGCTAAATTTTGCCCAAATGTTGTGCCCATTAATTGTAGTTGTTTCGTTAAGTTGTAATCTCCAACCGTAAGATTTACTTGTCCGTTATACATTGTTTCAGGATTCGTTGTGTTACCCACTGCAATCCCTAAACGTGCAGTAGCCGGAGTTCCCATTGTTCCACGATTTGGACCAGAGTTACCAGTTGCAATTACTCCAATAGTTCCAGCAATCATCGCGTTATTAATCGCAAATGAACCTGCATCCGTTTCAGAGTTAGCTCCACCACCAAGTGATAGATTAATAACATCCATCTCTTCTATTACAGCTGTTTCAATTGCTTTAACTATTCCTGAAGTCGCTCCGCTACCATACGCACCAAGTACACGGTAAGCATATAAATCTACTTTAGGTGCAATCCCTTTAATACCGAATTCGTTTGCACCAATTGCTGCTATTGTTCCGGCTACATGTGTGCCATGTGATGTATAAAATGAACTTCCCGTTGTATTAAATTCAGGTGTTCCCGCTGGGCGTTCCGAAGGTAATGTCTCGGAAGCATCATCATCTGCACGATTTTTCGCATAAGTAGATGAGTTTGGAATGAAGTTCTTCCCGCCTTTATAAATACCAGCAAACTCAGGATGATCCGCATCAATACCTGTATCAAGTACCGCTACTTTAACCCCTTGTCCTTCAATTCCCTCATCCCATAGCTGTTCAATGCCTAGGAAGGAAACACTTGTATTCATTTGTGCTTCTAATGTTTCATCTTTTATAAGACCGGAAGATTTAGTTGTACTTTCTTCTGATGCATAAACAGTAGCATCTGGTTCGATTAACGTAATTCCTTCTACAGTTAATAGTTTCGTAATGTCACTTGCTTTAACTGTTGCTGCAAATCCGTTCAATACTGTATCAAACGTATATCCTTGCTTTAATTGAACCTGTTTAACAGTTAGTTCTTTTTTCACTTTTGCTTGTTGAGCTTTTACATTTGCACGGACCTGATTTGCGCGCGCATTTGAGAATTTGTTGCCTTTCACTTGGCTAATTCCTTGTTCTAGTGCTACAGGCTTTTCGGATAAATGAATAATTACTGCAACATCTTGATTGCCTGACACATTTTGTAAACTTTCATGAAGGGTTGGGCCATCTTTAGATAAGCTCAATTGTTCCGCTATAGCAGCCTTCAGTTGAATAGTACTTTCACTTTGACCATTCTGCTTGAATGGTTTAACTTCTTCAGCACTAGCATTTGAGAATGGAACCAATAGAGATAAAACCATAATCACAGCTAGCATACTACTAAAGAACTTCGTAAACTTAAACTTCTTCAAATCTCATTTCCCCTTTAACTTGAGTTTTCACACTTCCAATTAAGTGTGACAATACCAATTTATCACAATTAAACTAGTGCGAATACCGAAATTTCTAATTATTCAAAAGATTGTAAAATAGTATTAGTTTACTAAATATAATGCATATCTTTTGAACCTAATTCAAAATTATATATTAGTATTTTATACTAGTATAATTGGTTTAAATTAATAGATTTATTAATACTTAAATCTCGTTATTTTTTTCATTCAGATTTGTTTGCTACACAGGGACATAAAAAAACACTTACAGACCTCTCCTGTAAGTGTTTTATTTTTTAGACTTCTATTTTTTACTAGTTCCACTAGTAGTATAAACTCCAGTCCTTAACAAGGCTTGCTTTAATGAACTAAAAGTAGAAATATTCCCGAAATTGACTCCAAGTTGAATCGAAGTCTGCGCCACTTCAGGTCGAATACCAGATAAGACAGTCTTAATGCCAAGCAATTGAAGTACATCTATTAAACGGAATAATTCATTTGCTACCATTGTATCCATAAACGTGACCGATGAAATATCTATGAAAAGTTTGTCTATATTCATTTCCACACATGTATTAGGGACACTTTCCAATAATAACCTGCTCCTAAATGTATCGATATCTCCTACTATAGGTAAAACTCCGACACTCTCTAAAATTGGTATGACTGGTACACTAAGTTCATTTATCAACGCTTGTTGGGCATTCAATCTATTGTTAGATAGATAGTAATACCTTTCCGAAAAACTATGAATAAGTTGATCGAATGCGGTATTAAACAAGCGACTCCACTTCAACACAACGGTATTGAGCAAATCATCATGATGCGCAAATGCAAAGTTCTCCACAAATAGCCATATTGTTTCACGCGTTTTATTTAGCGCCTTTATGACGTCATGGATCGGTATATTATGTTCAATTCTACTTTGGGCTACTGTTTCAGCCCATATTAAAAGTTGCTCCTGAAAGCCGTGTTCTTCCTCCAAAAAAGCATAAGCTACGGTACTAATTGTTAATGCATGCTGTTCTTTTAAAACTTTGTCTATTTCAGGATTCAAATTATTAGAATAAAAAGGGCTGTCAAAATCACATTTTGCGGTAAACCATTTGGTTGTAATATTACTTGAATTTACAAGAATGTATTCATAAAGTTCGCGATCAATCGATGCCATTATATCTACCTACTTTCTACATTACCACCATCTACCATTTAGTATAAACGTTTAGAGTGTAATGGACTATACCTAAAGTAAGTATATTTAAAAACATTCAGAATTGTTTGCTACACAGGGACGAAATCTCCTCGAGTAACCCAACAATCTCCTTCGTCTCCTCAATGGGTACCGGGGATACGCCAGTTTCAAAAAATTGTACGACTTGCTCTATTAGCCCTGCGTAATACGGTTTCTCCTCTTCCCATAAACGTAAGGAATGAACATTTTCTTTGGTATGCAGAGTTGCTCCAAATCGATTATGCCACTCGTTTTCTCCTCGAATGATGGCGTGTTTTCCGTTAGAAAATGTCATGTGAATTTGTTCGCAATCCTTATATGTCTCTACTTTCATTTTTTCAACTTCGGTACCAAATATAGTGACAACCATTTCAACTAAGTGAATCCCATACCAAAAGTATCCTGGCATTTGTTCTTGACGAGGGGTCGGTCCAAAAAAATAGCCACTCTGGATATCTGCACTTTTTGCTTGTACAACTGATTCTGAAAATCTCAAAGAGGAGGAACTCATAACAGGGGTATTATAAATTTTACTAAGATTGATTAATTCTTTCATTTCCCCACTGTTCATGACAATCGGTTTATCGATGAATACTGGTTTACTATAACTAACCACTTTTTTTAACCATTCTAAATGATTTCTACCATCTACCGTTCCGATAATTACTGCATCAACGACCGTCATAAACTCTTCTACATCTTCAACTGGAATAACTCCATATTTATTGGTGACGATTTCGTAGTATTGAGGGAAACGTTCCCGACTGATGCGTAAGTCTTCGGAGTAAGTTGGAATAACATGTGTTATTTGAGCACCTTTTACATGATGAGCGTCCTCCGAATCGTTTAACAATCGCGTGAAAATCTCACTATGGGATGTATCCAAACCTATTAAACCTATTTTCATAATCTCTCTTCCTCACTTTTTAGTAGAGTGAAAACTTGCCGTGGTCTACCTCTTCTCGATATTTTCTCTGTACCAATCACTTCTATTAAAGAGATATCTAGCCAAGATTGAACAATTCTATGCGCGCTCCTTGGCGTAATTCCTAATACCGAAGCGAGCTCATGAGCGGTAAATTCATTTTTCTTTTTTCTTCTTATTAACGCCATCGTCTTTTCAATGTTTGCTGCATTCAAACCAACTGCCTCTGATTGTTGTATTAATAGTTGATCGGTCACTGTTAATGGATATTTCATAGGGGCTATTAAGTTAATTGGTCCAAATACACTTTTATCCTCATTCACGATATAACAGCTATTACCTCCGTTTTCTTGAGCTTGCATAAGTGCAACTCTTGCATGAGATCCAGCTTCTAATGCAGAAAAGCCGAAGCCTACTCCGATTGAAAGGGTGACACCTATTTTTTTCTTTAACTCATCTAAAATTGGCAATACTTTATAACCTTCAGTGACTCTTTCAAATATTCCCCGGCTTGTAACAAACAAGTATTCAGTACTACTTAATGCCGTCAAATAACCGCTCATTTGCTCAGCAAAATGGAGGAGCATTCGGTATGTAGTATGGTTTCGTTTTTGAATTTGTTGCTCGGTCATAAATTCTGATGCTAACATAGTCAAGTTTTCTATACAAATTCGCCCCACTATAATTTGCATTTCTTTTTGTTTTCGCTGAGTAGTCCCTAATAGCATTCGTTCGATAGCGACAATAATATCTTCTTCAGAGGGCTTTAACCATTCATTTACAATATTATTACTCGTCAAACGTTCACTTACTAATCTTAAGCTTGTAATTACAGCCGTACCAGAATTCTTTTCTACATTCTCCATATGAAAGTTAACAATATCCTCTATGTTGTCTAGGGAAACTAAGTCACTATAATTGTCATAACTAAACGTTTCTTCTAAATTTTTTTTTACAATTTCAATATAATCATTTTGAATTCCGTCAAAGCTTATTTGAGTAAAATTCATATTACTTTTCAATTTATACAACGATTGGTATAAACCTGCTCCTTTTAAGGGTATATAAAATGTTGGAATTTCCACTGATACTTTTTCTTTTGCTAACAAGTATGGAATTCGTCCGGAGTAAAATAAACAATCCACTTTGTCCTCTAGTTCAACAGTGAACTTTTTAGCATTCTCTATTTCATCAGACAAACGAAATATCGGCTGAATGGTTGGAAAAAGCCCAAAACAACGTACTAATGTGTCATAAATCCATAATGGACCAATCACTCCTACTTTTAAATGTGCTTTCATTCCCCTTCCTCCATTCCACCACGAAAAGACACATAATTAGCAATGTGTCCTTTCCGTTGTTCATTATTCTTTATCACTACGAAGAAAATCCTGTACAAAAACTTCATCATTTAACTGTGGATACGTTGCATAAACACGGTCGATTTCTTTTGCTTGACCTGGACTTAAAACTTCATGGTCAGTTAAACACCAATTTCCTTGCAGTAGACCTTGTCTGCTCAGGACATCATTGATCCCAGCAATACTCCCTTTGAAACTATTTTTAGAATCAAAGAATGCTGAATTCGCATCTGTGACATTTTGTGCAATAGAAAACCAGTGCTTATCTATTTGACTATGAAGCCTAGCTTCTTTTACTTTCTCAAAAAGCCTCACGGCTTCGTGAGTCCAGACCGACCAATGACCTAGGAGACCACCAACTATGCTTTTGCTCTCCTTCCTACCATCTACTTCAAATTCATACATTGTCAATAAATCCAAAACAATATTATCGTCATTTCCAGTGTAAAGTGCAATTTCATCTCTTCTAGGAGAAGCACACACAGCTCTAATTACATCCAATGTTAAATACCTATCAAAAGGCGCCATTTTAATAGCTACTACGTTTTGAATACTTGCAAATTCCTCCCAGAAATTATAGCTGAAGATTCTTCCTCCAACAGCAGGTTGCAAGTAAAAACCAAACACTGGTAACTCATTTGCAACAACTTTAGTTCGATCAATAAGTTCCTTTTCCGAATAATCTTGTAACCCGCCGTTACTTAAAAGTACCATATCGTAGCCTAACGCTTTAGCTATTTTCGTTTCTTTTAAAGCCTGCTCCGTATTACCACAAACACCTGCTATTTTCAGGAACGGACGCTGTAACTGTGCTTTTTCAACTTCCTCCATCGCCAACCGTAAAACAATTTCGTACAAATTAAACTGTGGATCTCTAATTTCAAATTGAGTTGTATGAACGCCTACTGCAATTCCACCTACACCAGCCTCCATATAATATCTAGTCAATCTTCTTTGGGCATATTCATCTAATTGTTTCTCCCTTGTCAAGGCTAAAGGGTGAGCTGGGATAAAGGCTCCATCTTGTAAATGTTTTTGTAATTCTGGTGTTAAAGACATTTAGAATTGCCCCTTCCGTTCCTGAAAGTGCGTCGGTTTATTAATCGTTTCTCCATCGTTGGCTACCCACGTTGCTGTCCACTCAATCATCTCTCTTATGGAGACACGCGGATATCCAAATTCCTTATGTGCTTTACTGGCATTATTTAATAATGCATTTTCTTGTTCTACTCCTTCAAAAACCGGAGTTTTTCCTAGCAACGTTCCAAATTCATTTGCAAGCCATCGAACTGATAATGTTTCTGGTCCTGTTACATTAAGAATAGTAGGAGGAGAGCTAGCTCTTAACAATGATCTAATTGCATATTCATTTGCATCACCTTGCCAAATAACATTTACATGACCCATCGATAAGTCCAAAGGAATTCCGTTATATACAGAACGAGCTATTTCTAGTAATACGCCATATCTCATATCAATTGCATAATTTAATCTAAAAACAGTTAGTGGCGTATTATCTTTATGAGAGAAGTAAGTAAACACTCTTTCTCTACCAAGAGAGGATTGACCATACTCACCAACTGGAGCAACCTCATGCAGTTCATCACAGCCACCTTGTGAAAGTGGTACCAGTGGATAAACATTTCCAGTAGAGAAAGCCACAATATTTGCTCCTTTAAAGTGCTCTGCTACTCTACCAGGCAAATATGTATTCATTGCCCAAGTAAAGTATTCATTTCCAGTTGTCCCGAATTTATTGCCTGCCATATAAATGATATTTTTCTCTTTCGGAAGAAGTTTCAATTGCTCATCGTTTAATAAATCTGTGGAAATTGTTTCAATTCCGGCTTTTTCTAAATCTTCTTTTAAGGTGCCATTGGAAAATCGAGATACACCAATCACTTTTTTGTCTACTCCAGCTTTATCAATCGCTCTTTTAGCCATAATAGCTAATGTCGGTCCCATTTTGCCTCCAATACCTAATATCAAAATATTTCCGTCTATTTTACGCATATCCTCTACCAATGCATCCGATGGCTCGGTCATTAAGTTTTCTAGTTCTTCGACTGTTTTCAACTGAAACCCTCCTGTTCATTAAGAGAAAAAGATATTCTTCAAATTATTAAATGCTAAATAAATTAGAACGAGTAGCCCAATAATTCCTAGGATATTACTTAATAGTTTATTTTTAAGTTCCCCCATAATATTTTTATCATTAGCCACTACTAAAATAGCAATTGCGATAAAAGGTACTACAAATATGGTGACGGCTTGTGCAAATACAATTAGATTTAATGGAGCAGAGCCAAATACTATACCAATAATAGAACCGAAGAGCATCACGACAATAATGAGGAGCTTCACTTTCAAATTCGATAAGCTGCTTCCTAAACCAAGGCCATCAGCAAGTAAGGATCCACCAATTGTGGCATTTCCCATGAGGGAAGAAAAAGAAGCGCCAAACAATCCGAGCATAAATACGAAAGTAGACCAGCTCCCGAAAAGTGGCTCTAACGCCAGACCCATTTCACTTGCATCACTCACAACAAGTCCTTGAGGCTTTAAAATTGTAGCGGCTGTAATCATTATTAGAAAAGATATAAAACCTAATAGAAAGATTCCTAAAAACGATTCCTTTCGACCATTTGCAGCATCTGTAATTTTCCAGCCTTTCTCTTTAACTAAGTAAGATTGATATAAGGCACCTACTATAGAAAAACTTGTAGCAAACAATGCAATGACTAACCCCATACTACCTTCAGGTAACACTGGTATAAATCCTTTAAATATATCAACAATAGATGGTTGGACTACTATTACAGTGATTAAAAATGCTAGCAACATAATCACTACCAATACAAGCATCATTTTTTCAAGAATTTGATAAAACTTTTTTGCAAATAACAGCGCAATGGATATTAAAGTAAAGATAATAATCCAAATTGTAGGATTCATATCAGTTACTGCTGATACAGCGATACCTGTACCGATTGCATTACCGGCCTGAAAGGAAGCCGTAACTAGAAATGCCCCGATCCCAATTAGTATGCCTGCAGGTATCCCCCACTTTTTCTTAATTGTTTGTATGAAACTATGCTCAGCAGCTAAACCTATTCGAGTACTCATTTCTGTATACACCATCATTAAAGCAATGGCTAAAATAATCGTCCAAACCAATTGCATGCCATATATAGCACCGATTTTCGATGAAAGCGTAACACTTCCGGGACCTAAAACTAATGCAGAAGTTATTAAAGCCGGCCCAAGATAACTAAATATACTTTTCTTTTTAATATTCTCGTTACCCTTTGTTGAGACTGATTCCCCTTGAACTACCAAACAAATTCCTCCCTCACTAATTTTCTGAATACTCTATTATTATATTAACTTATGAGTAGAATTTATGACATGTCTTTAATATGTCTTTAAATAGGGAAGGAGGAATTCTAAACTATAGTCTTTTCGAATGGACTATGAATATATTAGAAAGAGTCCACATGTAAAGGTATCAGCAGTGCTAACTTACAAAGACAAAAATAAAAATAGCCTATTCGCATGAGCGAACAGGCTATATTCTTATTACTTCCATTCTCTTTCTGTATAACCTTTTGACTTAATTCCTTCGTTTGTCTCTTTAATGATTGCTTCGCCGCCTTTTGCTAAATATTCTTTAACAAGTGCGTCCCAGTCTGATAATGGTCTTTGGCCAGCAATCATTTTCGATTGTTCATTGATTAAGAATTGAAATAGATCCGTACCCTTTTCTTGGTTTGTTGGGGATTGCACTCCATGAGAAGGATCCACATATAAATCGGTCGTTTCAAACATTTCTTGTAATGACGAGGTCATCTCTTTCAATTCTGGTAATGTATAGCTATCTGAATAGGTAATCTTCGCATCCTCAGGCACCTGTTCTCTGTTATCTAGGAAATAAGTTGACGGAGAAAGTCCTTCAGAAGAGAATGTCGGAACTTGAACAGGTAATCCATTTTCCATATTATAACCTGTTCCTTCTTTACCTAAATAGAAATCAAAGTCCGCATTTTGCGGATTTTTTTCCTCAGCTGGGAAATATGTTTTCCCAAAGTCTACTAACTCTAATGCACGGTATATTTTACCCTCATCTTTAGCAAGATTAGCATTTAATGCAAGAATACCTGAGTTACCTGAACCCATTGTAAATCCTTTCGATTTATCAGGTGCTTCAAATGGTGGAATTGCTACAAGCTTTGCATCTGGATTAATAGCTAATAATCCATCAAAGTATTCCTGTGACATTCCTGAAACACCAGCAACGAAAATTCCTGCTTTACCAGAGTAAAACTCATTATTAGTACTAGCCCAATCAAGTACTGCAAAGTCTTTTGTCATCGCGCCTTCTTTATACAAATTAGCAAAAAATTGAACTAAATCTTTTCTTCCATCCGAAATGATACCAGGGATAAAATCACCATCATCATTTTGGTGGTACCAAGAATTGAAGTCCCAGTAAGTTCCCATATTAAAACTTGGGTTAATATTTTCTCCAATAGCTACCCCATACGTATCGTCCTTACCATTCCCATCTGGATCTTCTTTTGTAAATGCGATGGCAATTTTCTCTAACTCTTCGTAATTTGTTGGAACTTCCATTCCTAATTTATCTAACCAGTCTTGACGAATAATTGGCGTTACAGGATATGGATTAGAATAACGTGGAATGCCGTAAATCTTTCCATCTACTTTAAAAGAATTATAAATATAGTCTGGAATGTTTCCTAACGTTGCATAATGTGATAAATAGTCATCTAAAGGTAGAAATGCTCCATCTTCTGCCCACTGATAAAAACGGGTATCGCCAGCTTGAAATCCAATTAAATCTGGCATAGCACCTGATGCTACAATGGCAGATGATTTTTCCACATAATCACCTTGTGGGATAATCTCTGGTTTATAATCTACGTTAAATCGCTCATTTATCATATCTAAACCAGGACTTTTTAAGGGAGGTGGATCACCAAAACGGAATGTCATCCCCGTAATTGTATATTTCTCTGAATGATCAAATGGATCAATTTGTGTAACTGGTGCTTTTTCTCCTGCTGTTTCATTTCCTTCGTCCACAGTTGCTTTTTCATCTGTTTTTTCATCCGTACATGCAACTAACATAAAACTTAGGAAAAGAAGTAGAAAGCTAATTATTTTGTGCTTTTTCTTCACATTAACCCCTCCAATTATCTTATTGTAAGGCTTCGTAAAACAGTAGTACAGACAAATTTCTAGTTACTAACCCTTTACAGATCCAAGCATCACTCCTTTTGCAAAATGTTTTTGTAAGAACGGATAAACAATAAGTATTGGCAAGGTTGCCAACAAAATTGCCGCCATTTGAACCGTTTCTGGAGGAGGTAAAGCCTCTAACATTGCTGCATGACCGCCCAGTGCAGCATTTGGTTCATTTACAATAACAATTTGGCGTAAAATAACTTGTATTGGCCACTTCGACGGATCATTCAAGTAGAGCACTCCCGAGAAGTAGCTATTCCAATGACCCACTGCATAAAACAGACCAAATGCTGCCAAAGCAGGCTTAGATAACGGTAAAATCACTTTAGTAAAAATTTGAATATCATTGGCCCCGTCTATAATGGCAGCCTCTGTTAGTTCCTCTGGAATTCCTTTAAAAAATTGAGTCATGATGATTAAGTTAAAAGGACTAATCGCCACTGGTATGATCAATGCCCATAACGAATTTAATAATCCAGTTTCTTTCACAATTATATAAGTTGGAATCATTCCCGCAGAAAATAAAATTGTAAACAATACTAAGAACAAGATTAATCGTTGTCCAATAATATTTCTTGTTAAAGAATAGGCCATCGTTGATGTAAACACTAGATTAACAAATGTTCCAACCACAGTAATATAAACGGTTACTCCTAAAGAACGGATAAATTGGTCCGACCCTAAGATATACGAATAGGCGTCTGTCACCCATTCCTTTGGCCATAAAAGGAAATCACTATTGAGTACATCACTTACGCTTGAAAATGAAACAGAAAAAATGTAAAGGAAGGGAAAGAGCATCGTTACAGCGATTAATAACAAAACGATGTTATTAATGATTTCCATTACCCTTTCCCCACCAGAAGATTTGAACATAATCTACCCCCCTACCAAAATCTATAAGTCCTTCAATACAAGCCGTCTTCGCCAAACTTCTTCGCAAGTCTATTGGCAAGTACAACAAGTATTAAACCTATAATTCCTTTAAATAGCCCAACAGCTGTGGCAAAACTAAAGTTAGCCTGCTGGATCCCTTTAAAATACACATACGTATCTAATACATTTCCTGTTTCCATATTGAAAGGATTCAACATTAGAAAGATTTGCTCGAACCCACTATCCATGACATTTCCTAAACGAAGTATTAATAAGATGACAATTGTACTTTTAAGAGCTGGCAAAGTGATATGCCACATTTGTCTCAGTCTACTTGCTCCGTCTATCACAGCAGCCTCATATAGATGTGGACTTATACCAGATAATGCAGCTAAGAAAAGAATAGTACCCCATCCTGATTCCTTCCAAATAACCTGTAAAATGACTATAGGTTTGAACAAAGTGGGATCTGTTAAAAACGGAATTGGATTGAGATCCAGAAAATTTACTAAAACTCCGTTGATCAACCCTTCACTCCTAAGAAATATAACAGTTATCCCAACTACGACTACCCAGGATAAGAAATGTGGTAAATACACAATTGATTGGAGAAACCTTTTATAAACTTGATTTCTAATTTCATTCAGCATTAAGGCAAGTACTATAGAGATAGGAAAAGCAAAAAAGATTTGTAGCATAGAAATTTGTAACGTATTCCATATAACTTGAATAACTTCTGCATCTTCAAAGATTAGTTTGAAATACTTTAACCCTACCCACGGACTCTCTGCGAATCCTCGAAACGGGCTATAATCCTTAAATGCTAAAAGTATTCCTGCCATTGGTATATAACGATAAATAAGAAAGTATAGAACTCCGGGGAAGATTAGTAGTAACAAATAGCGATCCCGCCATAATTTACTTTTCAAGGAATTCTTTTTTCTTTTAATCGGGATATTATTTGATACTGCTAAAGGTGAATCTAGCGGGTCAATTTTTTTGACTTTTAGTTTCAATAACTAATCTCCCCTTTCAAATTCCTGCTTTCTTTTAACTCCATTCAGTACATGTAATATACATGTATTCTATAATAATTTGATTTGTACATATTAAACACTTACTATTTTATTTCTTGTTCTTCTATATACTTCTTATTATTTTTCTCTAATGTTTCGAACATTCTATTAGAAATAATCACTAACACTAGACTTATAAGACTGCCTCCGAAAAATGGTATTAACCCTGGAACCTTAGTCATTAAATAATAGGGGAAATAAAATCCTAAGACCATTAATACAGAAAATAATGGATTAGAAAGGACAATGAGTAAACAATTTTTAAAGTATTGCTTTATAGTTAATTGAAATTGAGCGTAAACAGGGAATGCATACAGTAAAGAAACTATATAAATGGCACCAAGTATAAAAAAGAACAAAGAAATAACTAATGCCCAAATAGTAGGAATGCCACGGAAGAACTGTAAATCTACATATATTATTACTCCGAGAACTGCCCAGGAATAGCCATATTTATTGGACTGAAGAAATTCCTTTTTATATTCGTTTTTAAAATGAGCGAATACCTTTATATCTTCCTCTTCTTGGGTCCACTTCCTAATTACAGAGAACATTGCCGCGGTTGAGGGAAAAAAACCTGCAATTCCTATACCAATGATTATCCCTACTAACCAAAGAATATTGAGATATGCAAGCTTTAATGCCCAATCCATATAATGATATAGTGAACCTCTCCAACCAGTTAGTTCCATGTAAATCACCTCTTTAAAAACATATTTCCTTTGAGAATGGATGAACTTCAAATAGGTTTAAACGTTATTTACCGCTTGTTTTGAATTTAGAAGTTCTTCAATTCGTTTACACGTATCCTCTGCCTTTTCCATATTGGCCCAGAAAAATTGCATCTCTCGTTCTACTAGTTCAGTCTCCTCAATGGTGAGATGAAGGTCTTTCATTGTCTTGGAGAATCCCATAGCTTCTTTAAAAGCATTATACTTTTCAGGATGAATGCCTGATTGCAGAAGATGGTTATCCTCGGCAACTTTGCGAAGCATTGGAATCGTACAACCATTTTGCTTGAGTAATGTTTGTGCTTCTGTACTTACCATAAATTGAACAAATGCTTGAGCAGATTCTTTTATTTTGCTATTTGCACTAATCCCTAAAGCTCCTCCTATGATTAATGTTCCTTGAGCATCATTTTGAGGAGGCGGAACAACGTCCCATTCAATTTTATGATCTCTAAATTCATTCATAAAATAGTAAGTAGTCAAAATCATTGCTGCTCCTTCTCGCATGAAAAGATTTTCGGCAAGTTCATTACTCCCATGAGAGAAAATTGGAGAAACTTGATGCTTATACATTAAATCAGCACAGTAATTCAATGCTTCTATATTTTCTTTACTGTTCATAACGGATTTAGATCTATCGGTTGCCATGAAACTACCCTTATTCTGCAAAAGAAAAACCGGCCAACGATTCGTAGAGGAGGAAAAACAAAAGCCGTATTCGTTAATCATGCCTTCTCTATCCATTTCCTTCGTAGTTCGGGTTGCTAACTCTAATAAATCATCCCAGTTTTCCATTTTGAAATCCTTTGCAATTCCCGCCTCTTCAAACATTCGTCGATTATAGCAAATCATCACTGGAGAGAATACCAAAGGTGTTACAGGAATTTTCTTGTCGTAAGTGAACATTTCAAATACTTGTTTATAACTATCTTTTTCTGGTTCTATAAAATACGGTAAGTAGGGATCTATGATATCCAATGAATTGGAATCCATTAGTTCCCGAAAATGATAATCAGATAATATAAATACATCTGGTCCGCTCTCATGCTTCAAAGATTGTTTTAGATTATAAACATATTGACTATTAGGTAGTAATTGTAGATTTACTTTCGTGAACGGGTTGAGCATCTCAAATCGTTCAATAATTTTATGAACAACTTCTAACTCATAAGAATGTGAAAACCATCCTAAAGTAATTGTTTGTTTTTGCGTATCATTTGGAATAGTTACCCGGTTTCCTTTTCCAGGTATCTTCTCGATAAGGCCATCATCTACTAGCTCTGCCAATACTTTTCTAATAGATACTCTACTTAAGTCATATACTTTGCTTAATGTATTTTCAGGGAGAATGAATTCTCCAGGCTTTAACTTTCCCGAAATAATTTCATTTTTTAATTCATGTATGAACTTGTTATAGCGATCTTCAAATGCACTTTTCCGTTTTAGCAATTGTCTCAACTCCCTACCATATTGATTAGTTTATATTTATTTAGGATAGCATATTTGCTTTGAAAACTTGAACGACTACTTTAACTAAGCCATTGATCTAGAAAGCTATAGGCCAGTTGACGAATCTCAGATGGAAAGTCATGCCCAGAGTTTCCTATTAATGATGTAAAGCGTTCTCCTGTTTCCATCCATTCGTATAAGGTGTTAAGTTCCACTAACCCTTTGGCTGCAGATTCCCAATGAGGAAATATGTGATCATTTTGGCCCATCCACATGAATAACGGAGTCGGAGCAACTAGAGCAGCTATTTCAGTGAACTCAAATGGTACAATTCCTTCATTTATATAGTCACTAATCTTTGGAATATGGCTGAACCACTCTCTTCTGCCCCACCGATGCTGTTCTGGATCTTGTGCAAACAAAGAGAATCCACAGCTACAAACAACTGCTTTAACCCTTCTGTCAATTCCAGCTAGAAAGAAGCTATTATACCCACCTAACGAATGCCCAATAGCTCCAATGTTGGTGTTGTCTACTATACTAAGTTCTTCTAGTAAGCTAATACCTTGTTGATGGTCAATAATCATCTTAGCAACCGCGGACCACTCTGGGTGTTTCTTATCAAATGTCGCTGTTTGAAAAGGATTGTCGTTTGGTAAAACGCGTTCTCCTGCAGTTATCGTATCTGGAGCTAAGACTACATATCCTCTTTTTACAAGCTCCAATCCATACTGTCTATTCTTTCTTCCCGCTGTTGTACATATATCATCTTTTCCATTATCGCTCGTCGGATGGAGAGCGATCACTGCTGGAAACGGCTTGCTATTCGTGCAGTTAAGTAAAAAAAGTACATCACTTTTGGACGTTAAATTTTCTACTTGTTGTAGTTTCGGAACTAAAAGATTGGCAGGTACCCAGTCTTCAAAAACTGTAGCGTAGCAAATGTTGATCAGGTAATAATCGGTAAAGATCTCCCATGAGTTAATCTTCATCTCTGGTTTAACTAAAGGAGGAAGACCACCAATACAATTTAACCAATCTTGGTGTATCTTTGATCTTTTTTCATGCCAGTCGTCTATATTCCCTATATTCTGTAATAACGGTTGGGCTCCGTCTTTTTCAATCGCTTTTATTGTATAGATGGTCTTCATCCCTCCTCTAATTTTCGCTAGTTTGAATACTACATAAATGACTTCCGCTACCATAGTAGATTCGATCGTTTTTGAGTACAAGGCCACTACTTGCACTCATTGGTAGAGCATGAATAACTTGGGGTTCTACACACCGTTTCTCTTGGATCTCTATACGAAGCAATGTCTCACTTAGAAGACAAAAGAGCTTATTAGTCGTTACATCATAAGCAAAACTATTTCGTACAATTTGCCCCCAGTTAGATAAATCTATTTGAAAAAGTATTTGTTCGGTAGATGGATCACATACAAAATAGATACTTTGATCTGTTAGACAATGAGCACGATTAAATTGGTCCACAAAAATTTGAGCAATTTCCCGAGCACCTTGAATTGGAACAAAACTTTTTTTTACCTTTTGCGTCTTCCAGTCTAATACATATAAACGTGCTTCTCTTTCTCGTGACTCTGCTCCCCCTGGTGTCTCAATACTCGTTCCACCCAGAATATCTCCAGAGCTCAATTGTCCGAGGCTAATCGTACTTTGGTTCTCTACTAATTGTTCATGTGTCAGCAGAAGATTTACTTCCGTTTTCATATGATAGATACCTAATGATCCTCCGACCATTCCATATCCAGGAAATCCTCCCCAAACAATATGTTCTTGGTCCTTTAGAGTAATTGCGCAGCGAGGTCGATGGATACTCTCTTCTTGTAATACCAACTTCGGATTTTCACTCTTTTTGAACTTCTTCGTCGTATCAAATTCATATAGCTTTCCACCTGCATATGCGACTCCAATAAGTAAATTCCCACTAGAAGCATAGGCTGGAATATTCCCGCCTCCTCCTTTTTCAATAACCTCTCCACCAAAATTAGTCATTGTGTTCGTGGAACTATTAAACTGGAAAAATTGTAGTGGATGCATGGAAGTACCATAAATATTGTTATCTGAGCCAAGGTAAATGGTTGATAACTTTGCTCCATCGGAAGTATAGCTAAACTGAATTTTTTTAGTTTGTGTTGTTTCTCTATGGATAAGTTCAATTAAACCTTCTGAAAGGGTGTATTTCTCTACCCGATAGTTTCCTTCTTTATAGCGATGAATTCGTTGAAATGCAGTACCTGCATATAAAGAAAGAGGTAGTTTTTCTATAGCGACAGTTTCGAAGTCACCATTAGAGAACTTCATCCTCTCAGGAGAACTGGTATCTCCTATATGTCCGTATACAGATCCATCTTCTCCTAGATAGACAAATCCAGTTCCTTTTTTCCTTTGCGGTCCTTCAATAAGGCCTTTTTTCAAACCTTTTTCTATATGATAGGCAACTATATTTTTATTTTCCGTTCCAATGCCTAAATATGCCCATCCTGTCTGATCAATCGCAACAGTTCCTGGATACTTTTCGGTCAGGTCCATACTACCAAAATCTATAACCTCTTTAGAAGGAGGCGAAAACTTAAGTAAATGACAGTGCGGATACGAAGTAAAATAAATATTACCTGCTAAGTCCTCCGCAAAGCTAAAGCCTACAATTTCTTCCCCATTTTCAATCACACTATAATGAATAAATTGTTCCTTAAAAGGGTCCAATACCATAAACATATTTGCTGCACCAGTATAAAATAATCCATTGCTACTAAAGGAGGCATAAGGATATTCGTCATTGTTTTCCGGAAAGAATACTTGTTTTACATCGTCGGTTTCCAAATTGACAATAATAACAAACCCTTTCGCAGCAATCACAAATCTATAGTCACCTTCTGAATTCATACATATAGCAGCAGTTCTTTCTTCCTCTGCTGAAACGGGGATCCCGTAATCTGCAAATAAATTATCGCGCACGGTGACCCTCCTTCCACACTTAGTTACTTACTATAATAGGAAGCAACTTTGCTGATGGCTATAATCATATCTTCTATATCTTGATCTGTATAGAATTCACTTATATTTAATCGAATGGCCGTTTCTAAAATATTCTCGGCGTTTGGACAGCTTCCTATGGAATAATCATAGGAACCTAGATTAAATGGATAATGGCTATTTAAATACGCCTGCTCCTTTTGAAATATAGGCTGTGCATATAACACCTTCGGAATATATCCAGGTTGGTTTGGAATTCCTTCTGCTGCTAAAGCTTCCGAAAATTCCTCTCGTGTACATGTAAGCTGTTCCAAATTTAAAGTTAGCATATAAAACCAATAACTACACCAACCTTCACCGGTAATTTTCATTGGATTAATACCTTTAATGGTAGCGATTCCTTGCTGTAAGCGTCCCCCTAACTCATTGCGTCTTGTACAAATCCAGTTAAGCTTTTTTAACTGTGCAATTCCAACCGCACCTTGTAACTCTGTCATACGGTAATTCGGCGCTAAGTATTCTAAATCCTTCATCACAGTATCTTCTTGTCTTCGATAATTTTTATCTGCAAATGCATGCGTCGTAAAATAATCTGTTTCGTCCCCTGAGTTTACGGTTACCATTCCTCCGTCACCCGTAGAAATATGCTTGAAATCATTTGTACTAAAACATCCGTAATGCCCAATTGTACCAGTAAGTTGCCCTTTATAAGTAGTTAAATAACTCTGTGCACAATCCTCTATTACTCTAAGATTATACTTTTTGGCGAGTTTCATGATAGGGTCCATATCGCATGGGTTGCCGGCTAAATGCACAACTATTATTGCCTTCGTCTTTGCTGTTATTTTTTCTTCGATAGATTCAGCAGACATAGTATAGCTATAGGGGTCCAAATCAGTAAAAATGGGTATAGCATTTTGATAGAGAATTCCAACCACCGTTCCTTGGTCAGTAATAGGGCTTGTAATTACTTCATCTCCAACTGATATACCAGCTGCTCCAAGTGCAACATGAAGTGCTGCTGTTCCAGAGGATGTCGCGACACTGTATTTTACATTATAAAGATCGTTAAAATCCTGTAAAAACTGTTTTACTTTACTGCCAAAGTGATAAAATAATGTATTTTGCTCGAGTGCCTCTAGTAATTCCTTTGCTTCATCTGATCCAAAACGTTTGCCTGTTCCAAAGGGTGTCATTTTTACCTTTGGGCCACCATGTAATGCTAGTATATTATCTCCCATTATTAGCCCCCCATATTAGGATCAGTTCACTCTAACTTGCTTACAACAAATACCGAATCGTTTCACTACCAAATCAGATTCAACATTATCAGCTACAGGAATGAGTAACACAAAATCACTTTCTTCATCTAGGCTAGTTACCTTTATACCAGAACGACTAGTACCATCAATTGTTACAGAACGACGTGCTCGTTCCCAATCATTTATTTGTTTACTAGTCCAGAATGTAAATCCTTGTTCTTTAGCAGTTGTGATTAGTTGAATAATAGCTTCTTTTACTTTTGGCTGGTTGTAAATATGATGTTGATGGAACAGAAAATGTGCCACGCCATTTACGAGTTTTACTCCATTTAAAAATGGTTGAATAACACTCACATCTGATAGTGTGTTGTGATTTAAATCCTGAGTTAAGAAACCAATTTCTAGAACATCATATAATCTATTTTTTTCATCTGCCCAAGCAATCGGAAAATATGGATGACATGTTCCAAATAAGAACCCAACATTTCCTTTTTTGCTTGGACCCCTAGATTGATCCACTTGTATCCCATTATTTTCACACCAAACGTAGAGCTCGCCCCAACCCTCAAAACGTGTATAGTGGTTTTTGTTCGAAACAATTTGGGCCGTGCTTGTCGTTTTTTCTAACCACTCTTTTTGAGAATGGAAAGTTTCTTCGGACCATACCCCGTCTTCCATTTCTAAAGCATTATAATGGAGGGCGATTTCATGGCCATTCTCTTTTATTTGATCGTATATCGATGGGCTATATCCTGGCGCAATCATACACCATGTAGTCTGTACATCTGCAGCCTTCAAAGTATCTAAAGTAATTTGAGCAGATTCATCTACATTTAAATCGCTATCATGGGATATCATTGCCACATGCTCTACACCAGCGGGCCATAAGTCCAGAAATGGAAGTGTTAGTCCTTTTCCTAGTGCAATTTTTATGAGATGCTCCATTATTACTTCTTTCCAAAGATCAGCATATGGATGTGGGAAATAAGGCATTCCACTTTCAGTAAACGCTCTATCCAAAACCCAATCGAGTTCAAAGCCGTCCTCTGCTTTTAGGATATCCTCATCTAAATTTGCCGAACCATCCGGTGCTGGTGTCCCATCCTCCACTACGGCTTTCGTTCCTTGCTGTAATCCCACTATTGTCTGAGGAATCGGGATGGACCAACGTTCAATCGTTCCTGTTCCATATTGAATTTTTTGTAGCGCAGATGCTCCCTGCCATGTATTTGCCTCATTACTTACAGTTCCAAATTCCTTCACTTCTAAATTACCTTTTTGAATCCACGGCTGTGCATCCAGAAAACGCAAAGGGGTAGGTTGGTTTAAAAAAGCAGATAAATCTGCATAACCTTTACTAGATGAAAACATATTAGCAAACCCTAATTTACTTCGAATAGCATCCAATCCGCCATAAGAAACTACCGTTCCACCAGCATGAGCATATGCTAATATTTTTGCGCTTGCCGCTACACTATTACTCGTGTGACCTACGATTAACAGATCAAAGTCACTATACTCATCTATTTCATTTATTTTTTTATAAGGCAGTCTAAAGTGATCTAAAATTTCAAACAAAAAATTCTCAAATACATTGCTGCCATTCGCCCAATTTTTCTCTGCATTAACTTCATCAAAAATAATACCTATATTTGCAACATTCAATGTTTCCCTCACCTTTCAAAATAAAAATACATATGTATCTTTATATGCACCATACAATTCTCTTTTTTGTTTTATGGTGTAATTTATAATTAGTTTATTCTATAAAACACATGTATATGACATGTATTTTTAAGTTAATTATAATACCTTTTTTGGATAAATCAATGTTTTGTTTTGGACTTTTTTTGTCTTTTTTTGCTGGTTCCTATTTGGTCTCTTTTTTTGTGTCCCTGTGCAGCAAACTATTCTGATAATTAATTAAATTTAAAATGATAGGTGCATGCTTACTCATTTCCAGATTACTCTTACTCGCTCTCCTACCTTCGATACTCACTCTTTACTCGCTAAACGGATAACTTCCCCCTTTAAATCAACAAAAAAATCGCCCTCAAACTCGGAAGTCTTGAGGGCGATTTTCTTAATTGGTTTATGAAACTAATATTTATTAAAATTGTTTGTTACACAGGGTCATTATTCTTTTCAAATAAAACTTTTAATTGAGCTGACATCTCATCGATAAACTCGTTTGCTTTGATCGTTTTATTTTCGTTTCCTAATATGTATCCGTATTCCAATATTTTTTTAAATTCATCATTTAATTCAATTGCTGTCATGTCTTGCTCCTCCTAAGGTCTAAATGGTAATTAGCTACATTTTATATTAAACTCTGGCTAGATTAGTCAATGTCGTTAAAACTTAATAGACTAGTAATATATTGAAACACCTAATTTGCTACAAATTTTGTCGAAGTACTTCAGGATCTTTACTACTTTCATATACCCATAATTAGACCTATTAACCCACTACTATACATTATATTGAAATTATTATAACACTCACGCTTTTAAATAGATAATTAGAATCACTTATTTTACATTTTCATATAAAAACATCCCTGTGTAAGAAACAATTCAAAATTGTTTCTTACACAGGGACAAGTCAATCAACGACTTCCTAATAGCTTCCACCGAAAGCCCAGTTGCCTCTAATAATTCTTTATCTGTTCCACAACCAAAAAAATTGTCGGGAACTCCAATTCTGTAAATCTTCCTTGGTAAGCTTTCTGACAATATCTCCGAAACAATACTTCCGAGACCGCCACGTTTATAATGCTCCTCCACCGTTACTACTTGACGAACTTTTCTAGCTCCTTCTATTAACAGCTCTTTATCAAATGGTTTTAAGGTTGGGAAATGTTGATGAGCAATCGAAACGTCTTCCATTTGTTTAATAACCTCGGCAACACGATAAGTAGTGCTCCCGGTAGTTACTACTAACATATCCGTACCTTCCCCCAAAGTTTTACCTTTTCCAATTTCAAAGTCTTCATCAGGTAAAAAGGAAGGAATCGTTTCATCCCTAGTAAGCCTTAAATACATAGGTCCCACTGTTCTATGCATAGCTTTCATAGCAGCAACCGTTTCCCTAGCATCGCCTGGAGCTATGACAGTCATATTTGGGATTGTCGTCATGATGGCGATATCATCTAAGGAATGATGTGTTTTACCAGTGTTGCTTGTTAGTAGTCCACTATAGCTGCCAACTAACTTCACATCAAAATTAGTCTGGGCAACACTGACTATAATCTGGTCTAATGCTCTTTTCGTTAAAAAAGTGGCAAAGCTGCACACCCAAGGCTGAAATCCTACCGAAGCTAGACCAGCTGCTACCCCAACCATATTTTGTTCCGCAATCCCCATCTGTAAAAAGGAATCGGCTGTTTCCTTCTCTATAGAATCGAGACGAGTTGAATTTCCAAGATCTCCATCAAGCGCAAGAACTCTAGAATCCTCTTTTGCTAACTTTGCTAATTGCTTTCCAAATTGGTCGCGTACACTTATAGACATGCCGTTAATCCCCCTCTTCTAGTTCAGTTAGCGCTGTAATATACTCCTCATCATTAGGGGCTTTAGAATGCCAAACATAATTATTCTCCATAAAACGAACACCTTTACCCTTTGTCGTATTGGCAATAATTGCTTTAGGCTGACCATTCCCCCTACCCTTCACTTCGTCCAGCACAGTAACTAAATCTTCTATACTATGTCCATCTACTTCCCATGTTTCAAATCCAAAACTGGCAAACTTCCTTCTTCCGTTACTCTCTGGATTCATTCTGTCATGGCCATTTTTCCAACCATATTGCTGCAGCCCGTTTTGATCCATAATAACAATGAGGTTATCTAACTTATACTTTTCAGCAATATTTGCAGCTTCCCAAACTTGACCTTCCTGCGATTCTCCGTCGCCTATCAAACAATACACATGAAAATCTTTCTTTAACCTTTTCGCACCTATTGCCATACCAACCGCAGCTGATAATCCCTGTCCCAAGGAACCTGTCGACATATCTAACGCATCTAACTTGGTCATATCCGGGTGTGCCTGTAATCGTGATTCGAATTGATCGAAGGTTTTAAGCTCCTCTTCGGAAATGTATCCTCTCAGTGCCAACGTTGCATATAACCCCAATGCCGTGTGTCCCTTTGATAACACAAAGCGGTCTCTATCTTCCCATCTTGGATTAGACGGATCAATAGATAATTGACGAAAAAATAAACTAACTAAAATATCTGCACAAGATAAGGAACCACCAACATGGCCCTGTTTTTTATAATAAGCAGTAGATAATATCCTTTTTCTCAGCACAGTAGCTGTAAATCTTAGTTGTTCAATCGACTCTATCAATAAAATACCTCTCCTCATAAAATTAGGTAACCTTCTCCCAATCGAAAGAAGGCTACCTTTAAATTTTAGTTAAATAGACTTGCAATGTATCCAATAATAATACCGATTACACCAAAATCAGAATCACCAAATGTTGTATTAGCAAAACCAAGTTCTCCTAACACAGGCAGTAAAAACGCTGGCAAGAAGCTGATTAAAACACCATTTACAAATCCACCTGCAGCAGCACCAATTCGACCGCCTGTTGCATTACCAAATACTCCCGCACCCGCTCCAGTAAAGAAATGAGGAACAAGACCCGGAATGATCAGAGGCAATGACAATACACCTAACAACGCCATACTAATAAGCCCTCCAGCAAAACTGAAAAGGAACCCAATCATTACAGCAGTTGGAGCATATGGGAATACTATTGGTATATCTAGTGCAGGTTTTGCCCCCGGAACAAGCTTATCTGCAATACCTTTAAATGCTGGTACGATTTCATTTAGAATCATACGGACTCCGAGTAAAATAATACTTAACCCAGCAGCGAACATAATACCTTGCATAATACTGAACATAATATAGTTTTGGTCTCCAGAGAAATTAGACACCACATCAGAACCTGCTAGAACCGCTAAAATGATGAAAATAGCTACCATTGTTAAAGCAGTAGTGATCAAGGAATCCTTCAAAAATGACCATTTCTCAGAGATTTTAATATCCTCAGTGGATTTTGATTTATTGCCAAACCATTTCCCAATAAAGCCGGCAGCAATATAACCAAACGTCCCAAAATGACCAATCGCAATATCGTCATTTCCAGTAACTTGCCTCATAAACGGTTGACCAAGTGCCGGCATCGCTACCATGAAAAACCCTAATAATAAGGAACCTACAATAACCAGAGTAGCTCCATCCATTCCAGTAGTTCCTAACACTGCTGACAACAAAGCCGCCATAAAGAATGTATGATGTCCCGTTAAAAAGATATACTTCCATGGCGTAAAACGGGCAAATAATATATTTGCAATAAATCCAAATCCCATTATAAGTGCTGTTTCCGTACCGAACATTTGCTGAGCGATAGCAACAATCGCTTCATTATTCGGTATTACCCCTTGAATATGGAAAGCTTCATCAATAATTCCACCTAACGAATCTAAAGAACCTACAATGACCCCGGCACCAGCACCCAGTATAAGGAAACCAATAATACTCTTAAGCGTCCCAGACATCACTTTCGTCGTAGCGGCACGCTGAGCAACGAGTCCGATAAATACCATTAAACCAACCAACACAGCAGGAATGCTTAAAATTTCATTCATTAAGAATTCAAAAAAAGCCATACTCTATCCCCCTTATGTGTTTAATACTGACTCCAATGCACCTCTTACTTCATTTAAATCCGCAATATTTTTCACACTCACAACCTTTACTTTTCCCCCCTCCAATTGTTTAGCAAATTCTTCATTAGTGAATATAAAATCTGCATATATACTCGATGCTGTAGTAAAATCGGCAGTCTCTACATCCGCTGTAATACCTTTTTCCTTTAATATTTTTTCAATTGTCATTTTCAACATCATGCTAGATCCAAAACCCATTCCACAGACTGCTAGTATTTTCACGAATCATGCTCCTCTTTTTCATTGAATAAACGAAGAATTTCATCATACCTAGTTGCATTTTTTAAACGCTCAATAGACTTTGCTTGAGAAATCACCTCCGCAATTTTTTGTAAAATGTAAATATGCGACTTACTATTTAAAGCAGCCAAGCCTATTAATACCTTAAACTCTTTGCCGTTTCCAAATGCGATTTCCTCTTTTAAAACGACAACACTAATACCTTCTTGAATCACGCCATCTTCCGGACGTGCATGAGGCATAGCAACACTAGGTGCTATTAGAATATATGGTCCAAGCTCATGTATATTACGAATCATTGCCTCCACATAAGTTGTTTCCACTTTTCCCGTTTGCACAAGTAAATCCCCACAAATACGTACAGCATCCTCCCATTCTGTTGCTGTTACATCCAGCAGTATCGCTTGTTCTTCAAGTATTCTACGATTCAATATTCTTTCCCCTTTGTTGCTTTTTGTACTATATGCTCGTTCAAGTTTGAACATGATATGCTGTCCCTGTGTAAGAAACAATTTGCAATTGTTTCTTACACAGGGACAGCTTAATATAATTTCCATACAAATTAGCCCTCAAGAAGTAAATTCCTGAGGGCTAATTTAATAGAATTGTTTCTTACACAGGGACAAAAAAATCAAACTGGTTCTACCACATTGATAGATAAAAGTTCATTTAAATAATTATCTATTTGTCTATGGTAATCCGCTCCATCTACTCCAGAAAGACCGAAATGACCGCAAACACTATTAACTATTTTTAACTCACTGTTTGGAATCATTTTTTGCTCAGCTTCACAATCTCTAACTGTAAAAAACATATCATCGCTAATGGGCATAACAAACACTTTTGCTTTTATTCGCCCAAGTGCTTCTTCTAGACTGTCTCCTGTATTTCGACTGACGTCGCCACGTTGCCATTTCCAACCCATTGTTAGTAATGAATTGGGATCCAAACTTTCATATAAAGGATGTAGAAATTCTTCGATGAATTCTTCAACACTATTCATATCGAATAAAGTCCATTTTTCTTGTTTATAAAACTCCGTACTCAGTCCTAACACTGCCCAAATATCCGCATGCCTTTTTAAACCATCTGAAACTTCTAAATGGGAAGAATAGTTTCCATCTTTCCAACCTGGATCTGACGTAATTGCATCATTTAATGTTTTGGTAAATAAAAAATCATGCACGGTATTTTTGGCAGTCCCCGCAATTGGCGCTGCTCGTTTGACCATATCTGGGTAGCGAACCGCCCATTCATACGTCTGTTGAGCACCCATCGACGCCCCAACAACTAAAGCAATTTCTTCAATACCATACTTCTCAGTAATGAGTTTATGTTGTGCGCGCACATCATCCCCAATTCGAACATTCGGAAAGTTCGCCATCGAAATAGGATCCGGGCTATTATGAGGAGAACTGGAAACTCCATTTCCAATTTGATTAATGACTATGATAAAGTATTCACTCGGATTTAAAGCTCTGTCTATACCAATATAAGATTCATAATCTTTACTTGTACCAGAAAACCAAGTAGGAATAACTATTACATTATTTTTTGCAGCGTTTAACTCACCGTGCGTGGTATATGCCAACTTCAAATTTGGAATAATACCGCCATCTTCCAATTTGAAATCTCCTAAATTATAAATCTCGTAAGGTCCTACATTTTCCTGCGAATAAAAATCATTTGTAATCAATTAACAATCCCCGCCCTTCTACTTCATTTGTCCCTGTGTAAGAAACAATTTAGAATTGTTTCTTACACAGGGACCAAAACAGCCTTCTTCTTTGCAAAATAATTTGACATAATAGCCCCCAAAGTCAAATTGATTACCATATTTACAACTGCAGGTACAGCAGCGAGTGAGCTTACATGCTCTAATGCCAGGGTAGCTGCAAGTGCCGTATTGCAAATACCAGTTTGAAATAAAATGGAACGTGCCGCAGCTTCTCCTACATTAAATAATTTTGACAAATAATAGCCACCAAACATTGGAATGGCAACCTGAAGGAAAACCGCAAAGCCAATGAGAGGCAATAAATGCAAATTCTCCTCTAGGGATGACTGTGCACTCGAGATAACTGAAACAATAATTAAAAATAAGGCTAGCTGAGAAAGAATAGATGTATAAGGTTTCACACGATTAACAGTATGGCTAAATTTCCACTGTAAAAAAACACCTAAAAATAATGGAATAAAAACGATATAAATTATATTTAAAAAAATGGACCAAAACTCTATAGGAATAAGCTGACCAGCGAATAGCTGTGTTAAAGAAGGTGTGAGAATCGGAGATATAATAGTATCTAAAGTGGCCATCGTAATACTTAACGCCACATCTCCCCCCGCTATGAAGGAAAATAAATTAGCAGATGTTCCGCTTGGTACGGTTCCAGATAAAATAACTCCAATAGCTACTTCATTTTACCCCCCTTCCATATTAAACTGAACTATTTTTCCTACTAACAGGGCACCGCTAATACTATAAACTTAACAGTCCACAAACTACTACGAAAAGTACAAGCTTCTAACATTATTCTATCCTCCTAAAAAACCTGTGCTAAAAAGCAAAGGTTAGTTTACACATTTTTTATAAAGATAGGCTCCAGCTTCTACTCGATCCAACTCCACAGAATCTCCAATAGCTATATCTCCCATTAAACGTCCAGTAACTTTTGCAGTTGTATCCATTAACTGAACTAACACCACGTTATATGGAGCAATTGCTGCAAACTCAACAGGGGGAATATGAATTTTGGTAAAACTATATATTGTTCCATGATCAGAGACCTCGTGATCTTAAAGAATATTCTTAAGTTATCAGAATTGTTTGCTACACAGGGACACTAAAAAAGTAACCGATATTAACCTATCAGCTACTTTACAATAAGATATTTGGTTCTTTGGGATTCCTACATATTCAATATTTTTCAGGAAGAAGAAACGTATTCTAAACTCTTTCAGAATACCTAAAACCTGTAATTTAACCTTTTCTTCCCCAAGGACGAGTTTTAGTTATTTTTTTCATAGTCATCTAAAATTTTCTTCCTTACGTATTTCAAATGCTTATACATTTGATTGAACGATTCATGAGGATCTCTTTCTTTCAATGCTTCATATATAGCTAAATGATGTTCAATTGTAATAGAGGGTTCACGATAAGTAATGAGGCTATCTGTTTTTTCATGCGTAATTAGTAGCGAGTCAATCATACCTTCTACTATGGGATTGTTCGCACTTTGCGCAATTAGCTGATGAAATTCCTTATCTAACTTTCCGTAATCACTATTTGGATTTTCTTGAATTCTATCAATTGTTTCTTTTATTTTTTCAAGTTGATCATCGGATATCTTTTCCGCTGCAATTGTAACAAGTCCCAATTCTAAAGCCATTCGAGCTTCAATGATAGCAGGTATATTGTTGATGGATAAGGCGAGCATTGCTATGAATGGGCTGCTCCCCACTTTATCATTGACGAACGTGCCACTCCTCGGTCTTCTTGTTATAATTTCTAATGTTTCCAATGAGCCAAGAGCCTCGCGCAAAACTGGTCGGCTTACATCAAGCTGTTCCATCAATAACATTTCAGACGGCAATTTATCTCCCGGCTTTAATTGTCCGTTCATTATCATATAAATAATTTGTTCTAGCACCTGTTGTGATAAGGTGCTTCTACGGATGGTGTCCATTATATGCTCCTTCATTAAATCCCAACTTCCTATAAAAATAATCGAGATTTTCTATATGACAATTATACACTAAAATGACAAATACACTTCAAAATACTATGTAAAAAGAGAGTGAAGTCGTAGTACCCCATTCTCTCTATATATTCATCTACTTCTTTAAATAACCTAACTTAACCCAGCTAAAGACGGTAAGAATGTTGAAAACCATGGAATATATGTTACCAACAATAGTACTACAAAAATAGCTATATAAAATTTAAATAGATGCGGCATAACCCTTTCCAATTTTACGTCTGATACTTTAATACCAGCAAATAGAATATTCCCTACAGGTGGTGTAATAGTTCCGATACAAAGGTTAAACGTAAGCATAATACCAAAATGCAAGGGGGTCATACCTAGTGCCAAGCATACAGGAAGTAATATTGGAGTAAAAATTAATATCGCTGGTGTCAGATCCATAAATGTCCCTACGAACAACAACAAAATATTTATAGCTAACAAAATGATAATTGGATTATCAGAAATACCTAATATCGCGGTTGCCATCATATCTGGGATTCCGGTAAACGACATAACCCAAGCCATAATATTAGATGCTCCTATTAAAAACATGATAATAGCAGATAACTTCGAACTTTCTATTAAAATAGCATATAATTCTTTTAAATTGATTGTTTTATAAAAAATAGTAGATAAAAGTAAACTGTAAACAACGGCAATTGCGGAGCCTTCCGTGGCAGTAAATATTCCACCAACAATTCCAAAAACAACAATAAGGATTAGTAATAAACTTGGAATTGCATCAAGTGCAACCTTTAAGAATTCTTTTAAAGATAATTGTTTTTTACCAACATATCCTTTCTTCTTCGCGTAAAAGAATGCAACGATCATACAGCTTATTCCCCACAATATGCCAGGAATCACACCTCCAAGAAAAAGAGCTGCTACTGAAGTACCTCCACTTACCAATGCATATGTGATGAGTGCAGTACTTGGTGGTATTAACAATCCCGTAGGAGCAGTTGCAATATTAATTGCCGCGGTAAAGTTTTCATCATAGCCTTCTTTTTTTTGAATAGGACCCATAATAGAACCCATTGCTGAAACGGCAGCTGTTCCAGAGCCAGATACTGACCCAAAAAGCATGTTTGCAACTACATTTGTCTGTGCAAGTGATCCTGGTATCCTTCCAGTCAATGCTGTTGCTAAGTTAATCAGTCGTACAGCTATACCACCTTTATTCATAATATTCCCTGCTAGAATAAAGAAAGGGATGGCCAATAAAGTAAATATATTTATACCTTGAAACATTTTTAAAGCCGATGAGGGAATTGCCGCAGAAAAACCTAAAACTTGTGTAATCGCTAGTATCGATGCAACAATGAGCGCTATACCAATTGGAATACCTAGAAGCAATAGAATGACAATTGTAATGAGGATCAATAAACCCGCTGTTACAGCTACACTCATAGAATCCCCTCCTTTTTACTTTTAGTAAATTGTTGAACTAATTGGATAATATTAATGAAGTTATAGACTACTATCAAAACACCACTTATTGGAAGCACAATGTAAATCCACTCCATAGAGATATTTAACGTAGGTGAAATTTGTATGGAGCCGACGCCCACAACCTTCGTTCCACCGATAAAAAAGACAATTATCGCAATAGACATGATGAGTAATTCGGTGAAGAATGATAATGCAAACTGTTTTACACCTTTTAATTTGTCTGAAAATATGGATAGTTTCATATGATCTTTTTGACCAAATACTAACGCTGTACCTAGTAAAGATACCCAAACAAATGAGTAACTTAACAGATCTTCAGATATTGTACTTGGACTACTAAAAACATATCGTGTAATCACTTGATAAGTAGCAAGTAGTGTCATAAAAGACAATAAAAAAGCGCAAGCACCAGATAATACCTTATCCATTATGTTTTTAACTCTTCCCAATAATTTCACCTTCTTTAATTTTGAATTTGTTGAATCATATCATAAAGTGGTTGTAATTCCGGATTGGAGTTCAGTAATTCTTCTTTTACAGGTTTTTGTATTTCTTCGAATGATTCCTTGTCGACTGTGATAAATTTTACTCCCATTTCCTTTGCTTCTTTCGTCACCTCTGTAATTCGTTTATCCCAAGCTTCATTTGCAACTTGACTACTCAATTTAAATCCGTTTTGGAAAACTTCTTTTTCCTTCTCATTAAGAGAATTTAAAAAGTCCGTATTTGCAACAAGCATATCAGTGAAAATTTGATGTTCTGTACGTGAATAGTATTTAGCAACTTCCCCATGCTTCATATCAACTAGAGCCATTTCAGGGTTAGTACCTGCATCAATCACACGATTTTGTAGGGCTGTATACACTTCTCCATAAGCCATGACAACTGCTGCAGCATCAAATCCTTGTACAAGTTTTACATTTGCCTCACTAGACTGAACACGAATCTTTAAACCTTTTAAGTCTTCTGGTGTTTCAATTTTTTGTGAAGCATAAAAATTATTTACTCCATTAGAAAACCAGGCTACACCTTGGATTCCCTTTTGAGTCGTCGAATTATAAATTATATCTGTAAATTCTTCTTCATTCATCACCTTCCGGAAGCTAGCTTCATCATTAAATAAATAAGGTAAACCAAAAATCTTATACTCATTCGCAAATGCTTCCAAATTACTCCCACTCGTAGCTATTAAATCGAGCGATCCCATTTGTAACAGTTCGAGTGCCTCTGAATTTCCACCAATTACACCATTAGTAAAAAGTCTAATCTCAAAACTATCTCCCAGTTCGTCTTCTACATGTTGTTTAAATGCATTTAAACCCTGCACAATTGCATGATTTTCAGGTTGTACTGTTGCAACACTTATAATTCGTTTACTATCCGTCTCTCCATTAGCTGAAGCAGAGCAACCCGCTACCGCCATGATCATTGCAAAACAGAGTATAATTGCTGCAACTGTATTGTTCTTTTTCATTTAACCACCTCATTCTTTTATATGATTGTAAGCGCTTACTTATAGAGATATTAAATTTACCTAAAAAGTCTCTTGGTATAACTAGTTAGCCTTTACACCATAAGTTGAATACCAAGAGTTCTTTGCTAAAAAATTTCTTTTCTTATACGAGTAGTTCTCCGTCCTTCATAATATCTTTCCCATCAATATTACAAGATACTGTTTTAATAACCATATCGAGATGTAATGGCGAATTGACATGTCCACCGAAGTTTAAATTCTTCCCGATACCAATATGAATATTACCAAATGATCCTTCATCTGGAGCCATATGTCCGCACAGGACATTTTCTTTATTGAGACCAAGTCCAAGCTCTGCAATATTATAAACGGAAGTATCGTTGAAGTCTGCTAGCATCTTACGTAATATATCTGCCTCACGTCCACCCGTTATCTCTGTAATGTAACCATCCTTCACTGTGCATGTAATCGGTTCTTCGATTAAATTTAACAATGGATGTGGGATACTTCCATCAAATACTAATACACCGTTTGCAGTTCCTTCAACTGGTCCTAGTGCAACTTCTGCATTAGGGGGAAATGAAGCAGAACCAGGCACGGTTGCCGTTCCATGATCCAGCACAGGTTCACGTCCTTCTATGCTACATACCATATTAGTACCACCAGGTGCAGTAAGTGTAAATGTTTTACCTTTATAAAAAGGTGCAACTCGATTAACAACTCGGGTAACCTCATCAAAATCAGCAGTTAATCCACCTGTTTCGAACATATGAAGAGCATAATCTTGAAGCCCAATCCATCGCAGTCGTCCATTTTTGCTTGTACTTAAGCGTGCTTTTGAATGATACAAGGAATAAGTAGTAGCACCAAATGCAACATCACAATTATTCAATGCCGCAATAACAGCTTCTGTAGGTTCTGCACCATGCCCTTCAGTTGGCGGCATAACAATCATGGAAGTTTCAAAGAATTCTTTAGCATAATTGTATACAAATTCACCAATTTCTCTTTTATGATCATCCGTAATGACTAGTACTTTTTCTCCTTCTTTCAAATGAGTAATACTTGTAAATAATTGTTTAATGCCTAAAGGTAAGTCGTTCATATTTTTCATCAATCATTCTCCTTATCTAGTTATTTTGCATATTTTTCAATCAAATTCCACTTCAACAACAATTTCAACTTCTACAGGTGTTCCTTCCGGTAGTGAAGATGTTCCAAGTGAAACCCTACTATGTTTTCCTACTTCGCCAAATATCTCAATTGCCAATCTAGATACTTCATCCATCACTTTTGGTTGGTCAGTGAATTCTGGAGTACTTGCCACATAGCCTTTTATATTAACAATTCTCTTCATCCTATCCAAACTACCCATCATATTCCGTACTGTCGCTAAACAATTTACAAAAGCAATCTTAGCCGCATCTTGTGCCTGTTCCAAAGTAACTGTATCTCCGACAATCCCTTTATATTTTAATACACCATCTACTTTCGCTGCATTACCACTAACAAAAATCAAATTACCAGTTCTAACTCCTGCCTCAAATATACGTTTATTTGATTGCGTTGGTAGTTTATATCCTTTACCTTCTAAATTTTCTTCATAAGTCATTCTTACACCTCCACTTAAGGGCTTTTTTATTTAATGAACACTGTTTTTATAGCTGTATAAAACTCTTTTGCCGCTTGTCCTTGTTCACGAGAATGAGAACTTGACTGTTTCATACCACCAAATGGTGCTTGTAATTCAACCCCTGCACTTTCAGCGTTAATACGTACTAAACCTGCATCCATTTCATTAATAAACGACAGCATATTACTAATTTTCGTTGTAAAAATGGAGGCACTTAGTCCATATTCGGAGTCATTTGCCAATTCTAGTGCCTCTTCAATTGTGTTTACTTTCATAAGCGCAAGAACAGGTCCAAAAATTTCTTCTCGTGCAAGTGCCATAGTGGAGGAGACACCTTCGAAAACTGTTGGTTCAACATAATGACCATTCAAGCCTTCTTTTTCTACTTTTTCTCCACCAAAGAGAAGTGTAGCACCTTCTGATTTTCCTTTTGCAATAGCTGAGAGTACTGTATTCAACTGATTTTCATTTGCGGAAGGACCCATCCATGTCCCTTCTTCCATGCCATCTCCAATTGTAATGCCTGCCACTTTTTCTAGAAGTTTTTCTTTAAATTGCTCATAAACTTCTGATTGGACTATAACTCTACTCGTTGCCGTACACTTTTGACCTGATGATTTTAGTCCGCCACTAATAGTTGCTTCCACCGCCAAATCTAAATCCGCATCATTCGCAACAATCACTGGGTTTTTTCCACCCATTTCAAGTTGATATTTGATCCCCCTTGATATGGCTGTTTGTGCGAGCTGTTTGCCTACCGCATTAGAACCAGTAAATGTGATTCCATCTATTTCAGGATGGTTGGCCATCTCTGTTCCAATTAGTGAACCCGAACCGGTTACCATATTAATAACTCCAGTTGGAATTCCTGCATCATGCAAACACGCAATCACTTTTGCACAAGTAACCGCAGTCTCACTTGCTGGTTTAATAACAACTGTATTACCGTAAATTAGTGCTGGTGCCATCTTCCATATCGGTATAGCTACCGGGAAGTTCCAAGGTGTAATAACACCAACGACCCCAAGGGGTACTCTAGTTGTAAACATAAGAGCTTCGCTATCAGTAGGAGGAATAACATCACCAATCGGGCGCATGCCTTCTCCTGCATAATAACGTAAGATAGCTACACCACGTGCAGTTTCTCCTTTCGCTTCAGCAAATGTCTTTCCCATTTCTTTGGTCATGGCTGTTGCGATATCCTCTATACGTTCTTCCAAAATAGCTGCAGCTTTAAGCAAGTAGTCACCTCTTACATTTCCAGTAAGTTTACGCCATGCTTTTTGTGCTTTTCTTGCGGACGTAGCAGCTAGGTCAAAGTCCTTGGCTGAAGATAGTTGATAAAGACCAACCACTTCATCTGTATTTGCTGGATTTTTACTTTCGGCTGTTTCTCCTGTTTCTGAAACAGTCCATTCTCCGTTTATATAATTCAAGTATGTTTTTGTTTTAGCTATCGTTGTCATTTAAAAGAGCCTCCTATTATATTGCTCTTGAGGGAGCGGGATATTTTTTCAATGCATGATCAATAATTATCTTTAATTCTTCATAATGTTCTTTTTCAACGGTAGCAATGGGTGCTCTAACATTCGTTGTCACCGGCAGACCAACAATTTGCATTCCCGCCTTAATAAGAGAAACAGCATAGCCTTTTTTCTGTTTTCGAAGTCGATGAATTGGTAGAATAACGTCTTCATGTAACTCATGTGCAACTTCTTTATTGCCAGCCAAAAGAGCTTCATAGTACATGGCTGAAATATGCGGAATGTAGTTAGAAATTGCCGATGAATACGATGTAAAACCTAAATTCACATACGCGGCCATTGTCACTTCTGCTAGAGGCATTCCATTCACCCACTCTAAACGATCACCTATCAAATGAGTAAATTCAGTATTAATCTCCATATTTCCTACTCCATCTTTAAACCCTACAAGTTGTGGAAGCTCACATAGTTTCTTAAGTGTCTTGGAATCTAGAATACAATTGTCTCGTTGATAGACGATTGCATTCAAATCAGTGCTTTGAATAATCGTTCTTAAATAATCGTAAATTCCGTCCTGTGAGGGATCAATCAAATATGGCGGTAAGATTAAGTAACCTTCCACACCTAGCTCTTTGGAAATCTTTGTTTGCTCTAAAGCATGTGAAATGTTTCCACCAACGCCTGTATAAAGAGGAACTTTCCCTTTCGTTCTATTTACAGCCACTTCCACCATCGTTCTATATTCTTCATTGCTAATTGCATGCAACTCACCTGCACCGCATGCAACGAATATAGAACTTAACCCACCCTCTAGTAAAAAATCGATATTCTTCCCTAATGCTTCTAAATCTATTTTCCCTTCAGAATCCATTGGGGCAACAGGAAATCCTAAAATTCCTTTTGGTGCTTGCCTCTTTTGCTGTGTCATAATAATTCCACCCTTCTATTCTACTTAATAGTTTTAATTTTCTATAAATTTTATTGTAAGACAATTATAATGTATAGTCAATTATTTTTTTGGAAAAGTCTAAAAATTATGTTGTCCCTGTGTAAGAAACAATTCGAAATTGTTTCTTACACAGGGACACAAAAAAACACACCCTCCAGAGAAAACCTAGAGAGTGTGCATACTACAGTTAAATATCAGAATTGTTTGCTACACAGGGTCACTTAATAGAATACTTCCCAAACCCATCCGTACCTTCACCTACATACTTAATACTGCCGTTAGCAGGGATAACTTTTTCTGCTTGTTTAGAGGATTCGAATACGATTGTTGCGCTTGCTGGTAGTGCTGCAAATTTCCAGTTGCCGTCTGCAGATGGATCGATTGTTTTCTCTGCAAGAATGTAGTCGATAATTGTTTGACGGTTTTCATCTGGGTAGATTTCGATTGCTGTTGCATTTCGTACGCCTGGGAATGTCCCATTTGCACGGTAGTTATTTGTAGCAACGATGAATTCTTGTTTTAAGTCAATTGGTTTACCATCGTACTGTAAATTTGTAATACGTGATGATTTGTCATTTACTAGATTTCCATCTGCATCGTATTTTGCTGGTTTCGTCACATCAATTTCGTATGTTACCCCATCAATTACGTCATAGTTGTATGAGCGGAAGTCTGTATTGATCAGCTGTTGGTCGCCAGTTTTGGTTGCATCAATTTGGTTAAATTGACCCGCAGACATTTCCAACCATTCTTTAACATCTGCTCCAGTTACTTTAACTGTTGCTACAGTGTTGTCGTATAAATATAAGTCAGCTACGTTTTTAATTGCTAGCTCGCCTTTTGGTACATATGTGTAGTACTCAGGATCGCTTCTTGTTCCTGCTTTAAATGGCGCACCTGCAGAAAGGACTGGCAATTTCTCATTTGCTGTACCTTTTAGTTTTGCTTTTACGTACTCGGTTTGCGCATTTGTTACGATTTGAATCGATGGATCATCTTGTACTTGTGAGAAGTAACTATGAATATCAGCTGTAGTTGTTCCTACTGCTTGACGTACATATTTAATCGTTCCCTCATGTGCTTCTTTTACAGCGTCTACAACTGTTTTATCAACATCCGTTGAATCTTTAGCGATAGTGCGAACTTCCGCTTTAGATTTCGTCACATTCCAGTCATTCCCTTTTTTCTCTAAAGTTAAGTCAATTACACCTAAATGACTACCGAATTTACCAGGCATTACAACGGGAACGCCATTAATAGTACCGTTTTCGATATCAACATTTGTTAATGATGCATCCACTTTACCAGGGAATACTTGGTGTGCATGTCCTGTAATAATTGCATCTATGCCTTCAACTTTCGTCAGAAGATACGTAACATCCTCTTCGCCAACCTCATGCTTTGTATCTCCAAGACCTGAGTGGGAAAGCACTATAACTACGTCTGCTCCTGCTTTTTTCATTTCAGGAATAATAGCTTGTACTGCTTGTACAGAATCTTGTACTTTTACTTTTCCTTCTAGATGAGATTTATCCCATTTCAGGATTTGTGGAGGTACAATACCAGTTACCCCAACTTTGATCGTTGATTTATCGCCTTCTGCATCCACCACTTCTTGGTCTATCAATGTGTATGGAGTATACAATAGTTTCCCAGTTTTAGCGTCTTGCACATTCGCATTCACATACGGGAAGTTTGCATCATCCATTACTTCATCTAAATAATCTAGTCCGTAGTTGAATTCATGATTACCAAAAGTTGCACCGTCATAACCCAACAATTCCATTGCCGTTACAGATGGATGTTCTTCCCCATCTACTAATTTATCTACAGCTTGCTTGTACGAACCAAGTGGAGTTCCTTGAATTGCATCTCCATTATCAAATAGTAACGAACTGCTATTTTCCGCACGTGCAGTTTTGATAAGTGTTGCTGTTTTCGCAAGACCTAAACTATTGGACTCTGTATCTTTGTAATAATCATAGTTTACGATATTTGTATGAATATCAGAAGTTCCTAAAATACGTAATGACACCGCATCTTTTGAACTTGAATCCGCTCCTGATGCTTTAATAACTGCTTCTACCTTTTTCAATAAATCTTCTACCATTGGATAGGCACTAGCAGTAGGAAGTCTATCCAATAAAGGCGTAATCGTATCGATTACTTTCTTAGCCTCGGCTTTATTGCCAGCTGCTAATAATTTCTCTGCTTGTACAACCTTCATATAAACAGTGACAGGAACCATCAACTGATCACGCTTCGTGTTTGCTGGTTCTTTATACTGGTCTAACAACAAATCTCTCGCTGCTTTTCCACTAAAACGATAAAGAATAGATGTACGACTCTTCAGTTGAACAGACAATTTATGATATAAAGTCTCAACCTTCGCCCAGTCCTTAGCAGCTTCCGCTTTTTTAATATCATTCATGATTGGAGTTAAATATTTATCCGCATAGTTATAAGCATCAATGTAAGGAATTATTCCTTTTGTAACACGTTCATTATATAGATCGTTTAAATCTTTTAGCAAAGCAGATTTATTTTTCGCATTAGATTTCGTAATAGCAGCCTTCGCTTTTACGTAATTATCTTTAGCTTTGTTAAGTGCTGGAGATAACTCTTTGCTAGTAGCAAGTTTGCCACCTTGAGCAGGAACTACATATGCATAAGCTGCATTTTTCATATCTTTTCTCGCTTGATCCACAACATCTTGCATCGAACTACTAGCAAAACCTACATTTGTACCAGCAAATAAAGACGTGACTAAAGCCGCAGCTACTACTGATTTCTTAAACGTGTTCTTCTTCATCTTTTCACTCCTATTTAAATAAATTATTTTCTCCCAATTTTTACTTTATAAGCCCCCCCTAACGATAGTCCAACAAACCGCCTATGGCAATGAGAATATTGTAATAATTTTGTAAACAATAATAGGTTTATTTTCATACACTACAAAATAAATAAAATTTATTAAAATAATCATAAATTTATAATGACAGCTTTATAGGTACATGTTATTATAGTTTTGTTCAACATAAATAATACTAAAGTTCCATTAATAGGTGGGGAATGTAGGTTATAAAATAGGTCATTATAACCACAATTAATATTTATCAATTCTATAAATTAACTCAAGAAGAGAAAAATGATACTTGCCAATGAATATAGAGAGAAAAAGTTATGAATCGTTAGGGGAAATCAGACAACCATGAAGAGCACATGCAAGAAAATTACCAGTGCATTCTGCATAATTTTAATACTAATTAGTTCAGTACACATCACTCCTGTTAACGCGCTTGAAAAGAAAAACAAAGTTAGTATTAACTTGCTTACTAAGGTTTCTAAAGCAAATGCAGGAAGTGTCAAAACAGCCTCTTATAGTAAAGTAAATGAAGGCGATAATACGATTCTCCATGTTTCATTTGTTCCTTCAACTGCAAGTACTACCATTCAGGTACCTCTAGAACTTAATAAAGATGAAAGTGTCACTCTTTATCAAAATGAATCCCGAAGAACTTTCAATTCGGGTAATATATATAATGGGCAGAATCGTTCAATAGGAATTATTGATGTGGAAATAGTAAATAACGATGAGCAGGCTCAACTGACAACAACAGTTTTAGATAACAACAATCTGCAACTTAACGTACAATCAAACAATATTTTGAGTTTAGTTGAAATTCAAGTGAAGATGAAAGTAACCTCTTTTTCCACTTATTTTACTAATAGTGAGTGGATCAATAGAGGCAAAATGGCATCATTAAGTCTGTCCCAAAAGGCAGACATTACTAGTTCAACAAACCCAAACTTAAATTACGCTATAAAAATAGACGCTTGGGACAAAATTAAATCTATTCACGATAGCGATACTAATTGGTACAACGCTGGTGGCATGCAAGATCAATTTGATTGTCACTTTGACTTTGCTAAGAAAAAAAACGCATGGAACTTAGAACCTAGTAGACCAGATGTAGACTACTTCGCCACAGTAATGGCATCATGTAATCCTAAATAATGCACAAAAAAAGAGCAGATATAGTTTAATCTGCTCTTTTCCATATTATCTGAATTGTTTGCTACACAGGGACAAAATAGTCTACTCAAATCGCAAAGCTTTACTAGGTTTCATACTCGCTGCCTTCAATGCTGGATAGATTCCTACTAAACTACCAATGGCGATGGAAGTATACAACGCAAGCTTCACTGCCCACATCGGTAATACGAGTGCAAAGATTTCTATGTTACCGTTCCAAACTTCGATGAAAGCATAGCCGAGGCCAATTCCTACAGCCCCCCCAATAATACATAGTAATAATGTTTCAAAGAAGAACTGCATCATGATTTCAAAAGTCGTGGCACCGAGGGCTTTACGTATCCCAATTTCTCTTGTTCGTTCTCGAACGGACATAACCATTACATTCATGATGCCCGTTCCACTTATCAACAAAGCGGTAGCGTTTATTCCTACTAACATCACCTGTAATATCGAGGTTACTTTTCCAAGAGCCCCTAACATCTGATCTTGTTTTACCACACTAAAATCGATTTCTGAATGATTTGCAGCAAGTGCATTAAACACAGCCCCATCTACTTCATCTACGACATCTAGACTAGAAGCTTCCACAATCATTTTCGTTAGGTTCTTCATATCTGTTGTAGTTAGTGCTGTTTCAATAGGCATGACTACATTATTATCTGTACTGGATCCTAAAGTGGCATTAGGTGCAAGAACTCCAATTACTTCATAGGTCTCTTCATTGATCATAATCTTTTTTCCAACCAAGGAAGTCTCCTCTGCAGAAACCTCCTCCCCTAGAATCTTGTTTAATATACGTTTCCACCATGGCTTTGACTCTACGACATTTGTAGAACTGCCTTCTTCCGCATCAGGCACTTCATTTTTACCGAGCAAAGAATCGTGTATATTATTCCCAACTACAACCACTTTCGCTTCAGCTTGTTGCTCTTCCTTTGTAAAGAATCGACCTTCTGCAAGTTTCGCATGCTGAACACGGCTATATTGATCCGTTGTCCCCACTATTGCCGACTGAACATTCTTATCCTCATACTCTACAAAATTCACAGTCTCTAATTGAGGTGTTACTGTTTTCACATTGGGCACATTTTCAACTGCCTGTGCATCCTCGTATGTAAGTGTACTTGGTACGCTCGTCAACCCACTGAGCAAATCCTTTTGTCCATTAGCTGTATCGAGTACTCGTCCAGGCATGACTAAAATCTGCTCTGCCCCGAGACTTCCCATCTGTTTCATCAACGTATCCTTTACACCAATAGCAATAGCAGTTAGTACAATGACAGCGAACATTCCGATAACTACACCCATCATTGCAGATACCACACGATAACGATTCGACCATAATCCAAAACAAGCTAATTTGAATGCAGTGAGTAACTTCATACAAGCACCCCATTCTGTAACCGCAAGATTCGACCTGCTCGATCCGCTACTTCTTGATCATGTGTAATAACTACAATCGTGGCACCTTGTTCATGTACTCTGTCAAACAAGCTCAAAATATTTTCAGTAGTTTCTTCATCCAAGCTTCCAGTCGGCTCATCCGCTAATATTAATCCAGGTTCATTCACTAGCGCTCTAGCGATTGCTACACGTTGCTTTTCTCCGCCTGACAAACGATCTGGTTTTTGGTTCTTTTTATCCAACAAACCCATCTCATCGAGTAATGCAAGCACTCTTGCTTTTTTCTTTCCTAATCGTTTTCGACCATAAGTCAACGGAAGAAGTACATTCTGAAATACCGATAAATTAGGGATCAATTGAAAATGCTGAAATACAAATCCAATTTCTTCATTGCGAAGTCGAACACGCTTTCCTCGACTCATTTTATGTACAGACTTTCCAGCTAATTTGTATTCCCCCTTATCTAGCACATCCAATGTACCTAGTAAATTTAGCATCGTACTCTTACCAGAACCGGATTTCCCCATGATTGCTACATATTCACCTTGCTTCACTTGTAGATTAACTCCACGTAAAACCTCTGATTTTAGGTTTCCTGAACGATAATGTTTTCGAACGTCCTTTAGATCAATCATTCGACAACCTCCCTTTCCATAAAACCCAATACAATCTCACTCTAGTATTTTTTAGAAATATCGTTTCCAAACATACACGTAAAGAATGCCAAGGCTTGCACCCGTAATATCTATTAACACATCCGACACCTGAGCGCCCCTCCCATATATAAATAATTGAAGGGTTTCATCCGAGATTGCAAACAGAAGACAACAAATACCGGCTACGAAAACAATCTTCTTCCTTTTTCTCTTCCCTACATTCAATAGGTATGAAACCAAAACACCTAATATAAAATAAATGGTAAAATGTGCAAGCTTCCGAACAATATGATGTATATACTCTTCTTCAAATACGGAATTTGGAAACAATAATTCCAATAGATTAGTAAATACCATAGTGGGAATGCTACTTAACCGAATAGACTCGTTTACAGTTTGTTGGGAAAAAAAATAGATTAAAACCATCCACAACAAGACAATGCCTAACTTATAATGTTTTTTCATTTTAAATCTTCCCTTTACACAAAATTCTTTGCCAATGAATAAAGAACAGTAAAAAAATATAGTATAAAATGTTTTCAACTCTTTACAAGGTTTCGACGATATTTTTGTAATCCTACTGATATAGTGAGTAATAAAAATCGAAGGAGTGTGTGTTATTGCAAAATGATTTTGTTTTACTACTTGATACTATCATCGGACCTAGAAATATTTTTCATGTGATGGAATGTGATATATGTGGTTGGAATGAAATCTACTATCAACATCCAGAAACCAAAGTTCAAATCGGTTTTGCTTGTGAAGGTTGCAATTATGTGAAGAAATTTGAATACTTAAATTGTATGTAAAACGAACATTTTCAATAATAATTCATATAGCAAAACCCCATATAACTCATGGATATGGGGTTTCTACTGCTCTATTAAGTTTGTCAATCTCTTACTTTTCTTCTACATCTTCTTCTTTAAGTCCACCATATTTTCGATTTCTTTTTTGATAGCTTTCGATTGCATCCATTAAACAAGGTTCATCAAAATCAGGCCATAGTGTATCAGTAAACCAAAATTCCGTATAAGCTAGCTGCCAAAGCATGAAATTACTAAGGCGAATCTCTCCACTTGTACGGATTAGTAAATCTGGTTCCGTTAAGTCTTTTGTCATTAAGTGACTACTGATTAACTCTTCTGTAATATCGTCACAGGAAATGGTCCCGAGCTGCACTTTGTTTACAATTTGTTGAACTGATTGAATAATTTCATCTCGACTACCATAATTTAAAGCGAAGTTTAATATAAGTCCATCATTATGAGAGGTTTTTTCTACTGCTTTTGTTATGGCTCTTTTTGTATGATCCGGGAGGAGGTCGATATTCCCCATCATTTGCACCTGAACATTTTGCTCGATTAACTCAGGTAAATAGGTGCCCATAAATTCTTCTGGTAACCTCATCAGATAATCTACTTCTTTTTTGGGTCTTTTCCAGTTTTCCGTAGAGAAAGCATACAACGTTAACGTTTCTATCCCGACATCATTGGCAAACCTCGTTATCTTTCTAACTGTTTGCATTCCCTCATAATGTCCAGCAATTCTTGGTAAAGAGCGGTTTTTTGCCCACCTACCATTTCCATCCATAATAATAGCTATATGGGAAGGCAATTGTTCTATTTGCGCAAGTTCTTTTCTTTTAGTTAAATCACTAGTTACTACTGGTTGCCTTTTACGCAAAAGCTTACTTAACATACCTATCCCACCTTATGCCTTTTCCAATTATATCTACTCATCTTATCAGAAAAATAGATATATTACTCCTCTAGATGTGACTTCCCTTCTAATTTAGGAAAAATATCCCTGTAATACATTTAAATTTATCTGTCTAATTTCATAATTTTCATAGTTTGAGTATATCTATTAGTAGCTTTTTATCATCTTTACTAGTGAACTACAAATATTATATTTTTGAATAAAAAAAAACTCAACCAGTGAAGGCTGAGTTTTTTTATAATACTTATTTAAAAATAATTTTAAATTCCACTGTTAGAGCAGTTCCATTGTTTACTGTGATTGGAAGACTCAATGTATGTCCTTTTAAATCTGCAAGTGTTTGAGAACCAGCAGGTACTGAGGCTAGAAGAGTGTTAACTCCTTGTGTTGATAATGGGTGATTACCGTCAATGGCAGTTACCCCAAGTATATTTATAAAACTTGAATAAAATCCTTTACCTAAGTAACTTGTATAATCTAAAGGATCCACGTCTTTATTTATCGTTACAGTAATCGAATTAGATGCAGTCATCATTGCAGTGGCTTTGTCACTTTGCGTAGTATTAAGTATAGCCACTAGACTTTTAACTTTACTATCTAGTACATGTTGCGGCGAAAGTGTCGTATCAGTTACTTGTTCTTTCATGCTTGTAACTTCTTCAAGTAAAGCAGCAACAAAAGAATTTTTGGAAGCATCAGGTAAACGTGGTAATAATGCTTCTACTTCTGCAAGTACTAATTTGGCTTGTTCTTTCTTATCATTAGTTAATAAATCAGTTATCTCGACGTTTTTCATGTGAATAGTTACGGGTACCATTAATTCATCGCGAATTTCATTTGCCGGTTCTTTATATTCTTTTAACAATAGATCACGAGCAGCTTTACCGGAAAAACGATACAATATGGTAGTTCTTCCTTTTAGTTGATAAGATAACTCATGGTATTTTTTCTCCACTGTTGCAAAGTCATTATTGGCTTTGGCTACTTGAATATCATTCATAATTGGCTCTAAATATTTAATCGCATAGTTATATGCATCAATATAAGGAACTAATCCACCTGAAACTTTCTCATTATATAATGCATCAATTTCCGCTAATGTAACTTTTTTACTTGCGGCAGATTTACTAGATGAAACTACCGCTTTTCTCGTAAGTTGATAGTTTTTCTTCGCACTATTCAATGCAGAATACAATTCATTACTTGAAGCTAAGTCGCCATCTAGAGCTGGATACACATAGTGCGTTGTTGCCTTACTCAACTCTGTTTTCAGTTTGTTCACTGATTGATCCACTGAACTGGATGCTCCAAAAGCAACGGTTGTCGTGGATAAAATTGTTGCAGTAAATAGGGCTAATACTGCTGTTTGTTTGATAAATCTTTTTTTCATTTTTCTTTCTCCTTTTTCGCTCAAAACCTGTTGAATATTTCTTTTATTTTCCAACTTCTTAATCTTACAATCCATGCAATATAAATTCAATTTCATTTTTTTGAAATTTAATACTAAAGATTCATTTAAATGGAATTATATAACTTGCCAATTTTACCCATTGATATTTTTGTGATTTTCATAATGAAATTTACCGATATCCGCCATAATTTCTCAATAAGAAATCTACGCTTTTAATGGCATGAAAAAAGCATCTGAAAGTATCTTCAGACGCCACACTCTTAAAATATTTAGTTAGGAGACAATAATTTTAGTACCCTTCAATGCTATCTTTAGCTTTTTAGTTACGTAAACAATTGAAACGTTACTTTATGGTTCCTTTGTCCCCTACTTATTTCGATGGTGATGGATACCATATATATTTAACGAGGTGTGTAGTCTTTGATGTTGTTTGAGCAATACATGCTTGGAAGCATTGACAAAAACCGAGTGACCATTTGGAAAATGGATTATTGACTTTCCTTTGGTTACCTCCTCCACATGAATAGGGTGATTGAATATCCAAACACACTCCAAATGTCTATAGGACATAGTTGGAAAAGCACCGAAAAGATTTGGTTCTATCAACAGTGGTGTCTTTACAGAATAATTCATCATTTTTTTTATTGCCTTTAAACGACCTTCTAATGTCGATGCATAGCGATTACACGCACCTTCCAACAAGTGTAAAGTACTCTCTTCTGAATAATAAATACCATGGGTCGTCACGATTCGTGTCTTTTCCTTCCCAGTAAATACGGATTCTAGCATTAACGTCTCGGGATTAACCAATTCAGAATTCCCTTTAATCTTCTTCATCACACTTCCCCCTTTTTGTCCCCTCTCTATACATGTCTATCCTATCAAAACACTTTATAATTTACTAGTCTAAATTAACTAAATTTATTGAATATTTTAAAAATAATACCTAATTCCTCCTTTTCCTTATAAGATATTTAGAACTTAGTCCTATCCCTCATCATTATTTCCTGTCCGAGTGGTAAACTATAACTAAAAAAATACCGAGAAAGTGTCGAAATTTACTTTCTCGGTCTGGATGCACATGAAAAATCTATCTTTTTATTTGTTCTCTCAATTTTACAAGCATTCTTTCCCGTCTCTTTTTAATACCCGGTATCGTTATTCCAACTCGAGTCGATGCCTGCTGTAGCGAGATTCCCTCCACAAAAATCCACATCAGTAGTTCTCGCTCTTGTGCTTGCAAGGATTCAATTGCTCTTTCTAAATCCTCACTCACTATACTTAGAACAAGATTTTTTTCCAGTAATACTGCCAATTTCTCATCCTCTACAAGGTCGGCATGCTCCTCCTGCTGCTTCTCTTTTTTCAACTCGTCCAACATTCCACCGTATATGGACCGATAAGCATAAGGGGCAAAATCCCCCTTGTCCTCATCGAACTTCACCCAAGCTTTCCATAATGCGATTCTACCTGCCTGTCGATAGATTTCATGATTCTTATAAATACTCAGCTTTCGAATACAAGCAGAAATCATCGGTTCAAACTGCTCCAACACTTCTTCAAAGTCCGTCAATGCTATGGTCCTTTAGAGTCATGCATGATTCGTTTATTCCTAGGTAGCCTAAGAATAATAAACTCTCCCTGTATTAACCAATGAGTCTATCGGTAGTAACGGCGCAGAGAACGTTAGGTTTTAGAGTAGGAAACGTAGTGTATTAGTACGTTGTTCCCTGTGTAGGACACAATTCTGAATTAAATGCTACACAGGGACACATATTGAAATCCGCTATTGTCAGAATAGTTTGTTACACAGGGACATTTTGTTGAATTTAATCCCTTTTTAGAGTAAAGTATTTATGATTAGGAATTCTTTCTACAGGTTATTTCGTAGCAGTCTTAACCTTTGTGGGAGTGGGTTCTTTTTTTTTCGTAATTTTATATCAAAACTACACACCTTTCTGAAAAGAGGGTATACATAGGAAAGAGATTTTTATAGGAGGAGAATATGAATACTACAGAGCCATACTACATTACAGAGTCTAAGAGAATCTGCAAGGTTGCGGGGATGGATCCAAACGAGGTGTCTAGACCAAAGACTTTTTTAAGCGAAGTGGCTTTTGAACAGAAGCGAAAATCGTATAGTGAAATATTATCAGTGGTTAGCTTTTTCTCCAATAAGTTACTAGATTCCTTAAAAGGCACTCCGATACTCGTTGTCGTTTCGGATGCTGCAGGGTATTTGCTTGAGATTGAGGGAGACGAAACGATCAAGTCTACTATTGAACAATTCGGTATTAAACCTGGTAGCCTGTTCATCCAAGAAGAGACGGGTACGAATGTTATAAGCCTGACATTGCAGCAAAGACATCCGATTAGTTTGATAGGCGAACAACATTATCATACCTTCCTTCAAGAAATAGCTTGCTACGGTACTACATTCAACTATACAGATGACAATGACTTGCTCGGTAGTGTGTGTATCATGATGCCTATCCAGTTTCAAAATGAGCTGTTTTTATCAATGCTCACCCAGTCCGTTGACTCGATCGAAAGAGAACTCTTGTTGAGAAAACAAAACAAGAAACTTAATATTATGAACCAGATTATGTTAAGTAGAACGAGAAACGGCATTGTTATTACGGATGAAAAAGGAATTACAACCGAGTTTAATAATTTTGCTCAAATGATTTCAAAGAACAGTAGAGAATCAGTCGTGGGAAGAAACATTTTGGAATCCCATTTAACTGGAAGGTATTTCAAAGAAGTATTGGAAAGTGGAAAAATATTTAAAAATGAAGAAATAAAGTTTGAAGATGATGCTGGTAACCTAGTAGTTTGCCTATTCGATGCGCAACCCATTTACGAGGATGACAAAATGATTGGTGCCTTTGGTCAGTTTAGAGACATTTCAGATCGATACACATTGCAGGAACAATATAATTATTTAGCCTTTCACGATGATTTAACAAATCTGCCAAACAGACGATATATGAATAAGGAAATAGAATCCATTATTAAGGAACTAAGTACAGGTCACCACAAGACCTTAGCCCTCCTATATATCGACTTGGATCGTTTTAAAATTATTAATGACAACTTTAGCCATTCCTACGGCGATAAGTTATTAATCGAGGTAAGTACTCGTTTAAGTGGTTGCCTAGCAGAAAATGAGATGCTTGCACGAATGGGCGGCGATGAATTTATTTTCCTATTGCAAGATTTTACGGATACAGACTATGTCACAGCAAAAGCGGAAGAGATACTTCAACTCTTGCTACAGCCATTTCTTGTGGACGGCAAAGAATTATATACAACTGCTAGTATTGGAGTTGCTATTTATCCCGACTATCCCATTACAATGGAACAGCTGATGGTCTATGCGGATAATGCAATGTATCAGGCAAAATCGCAAGGGAAAAATCGCTATGTCGTGCATACCTCTGAATTATTAGATGCCATGTTGGACGACTATATGCTCGAGGTAGATTTAAGAAGAGCACTGGAGAAAAATGAATTCGTTCTCCATTATCAACCTCAGATTAATAACGAAACTGGTCAATTGATTGGGTTTGAAGCGTTAATACGCTGGCAACATCCAACGCTTGGGCAGATACCTCCAGATAAGTTTATCAAACTCGCAGAAGAAAACGGGATGATCACTCAAATTGGGGAATGGGTCATTGATGAGGCCTGTACGCAAAACAAAAAGTGGCAAGATGCTGGAATGACACCTGTAAAAGTGTCCGTTAATTTATCGACGCAACAATTTCTAACTAGAAATCTCATTACTTATATGGAAGAGGTACTGGAACGAACAGGTATCAATCCAGCTTATGTGGTCGTGGAAATTACGGAGTATATGGCGATGGAATACGAATACTCTATCCACGTATTGGAGCAGTTGAAAGCACTTGGGATCGGCATTAGTATTGACGACTTCGGGACTGGTTATAGTTCGCTTAATTACCTAAAGAATTTTCCAATCGATTATATTAAAATCGATAAATCGTTCGTCAGTGAAATTATGAACAATGAACAAGATGCTGTCATTATCAAAGCGATTATCTCCTTAGCGCATAATCTTCATAAGGAGGTAATTGCTGAAGGCGTGGAAACAAAGGAACAGCTAGAATTCTTGAAAACCCATCAATGTGATATTTCGCAAGGATATTTCTTTAGTAAACCCCTTCCTGTTGACGAGATTGAGAGAATCTATTTAGATCAATAATGACCTTAAAGGGAGAATGACACCATGAAAACAACATCATCGGTATTAGTAGCAAATTTTAAGCATTGGGGAATTCATCATATTTTTGGCATTCCTGGAAAGGCCATATCCCCTATACTGTTCGAGATATTAAATCATGATATGGAATTTGTATTAAGTAAGCACGAAGCGGCTGCAGGGTTTGAAGCTGCTGGCTATGCCTTGATGAATCAAAAAATTGGAGTTGCAGTTGGGACGTCTGGTCCAGGTGGTACTAATTTACTCACCGCTGCTGGCCAGGCAAAAGCATCTAATCTCCCTTTATTAATCATTACTGGACACCCTTCCATGAAGGATACCGGAAAAGCAATGGGTCAGGATTCTAGTATATTTGGTGCGGACCTCGTGGACATGTTCAAATCTGTCACGAAGTTTAGCGCTCGGGTCGAACGAGGAGATATGCTTCAGCCATTCTTGCAGCATGCACTAGAAAAAGCAGTATCTGGTGTAAAAGGACCTGTACATCTGTCCATCGCCTTTGATATCTTGTTAGAACAGATTGAACCGTTCTTGCTAGATTTACCAGAATCGTATGCAATGATTTCTCCTAATACGAGCGATGTAATAGATAAACTAAATATAGCAAAGCGTCCTCTTCTCTTTTTAGGAAAAGGTGTGCATTCTAGTAAAGCCTACGCAGAAGTGCAGCATCTTGCTGAGCATTGGAATATCCCTGTCATTACCACGCCCGGTGGGAAAGGATCATTCCCTTCCAATCATAAGCTATCCTTAGGTGCATTCGGATTAGGTGGTACAGACGAAGCAACTGCATATGTAAAAGAAAAAGTGGACCTAATGCTTGTTATTGGTTCGCAGTTAAGTGATATGTCTATCGCTGGATTATCGGAAGCGATGTATCCAGAGCATCTGATCCACTTCGATTATGACCAAACCTTTATAGGTAAATCAATACAAGTGCCAACTACACCTATACTTGGTGATATAAAAGCAAACCTGACTGCAATATTAAAAGATATACCAAAAACAAATAGCGAAGCATTCTTAATGCCAATCGATGATATATTGCTGCAGGAAAATAACCCTGGTGAACGAATGTCTGCTATCCAAGCATTGCGCTCGATGCGATATGCACTTCCCCACGATGCAATTGTTTTCGGAGATGATGGGAGCCACTCTTTTTACGGCATCAAATACTTTGACATATATAAGCCAGGAACGTTCTTCTTTGATGATATATTCGGAGCAATGGGCAACGGAATTGGCTATTCCATCGGCGCAAAACTTGCAGCCCCGGAAGAAACAATCATATGCTTAGTTGGAGACGGATGTATGTTCATGCATGGCACGGAACTTTCAACAGCGTACAATTATAACTCCGCGGTGTTGTTCATCGTACTAAACAATGGACGCTTAGATATGGTGGAAAAAGGCATGCAAAAAATGATCGGTACGTCTATCGGCGGTGTCTATGAAACTCCGCTGAATGTAGCACGCTTTGCCGAATCTATGGGACTCGAAGCATTTACCTGCCTGAACCCTTATGAGTTAACCGATAAAATAGCAGAGGCATTACATAAGATTGAACAAACAAACAAACCAATTGTCATTGAAATATTAGTAGATGAAAACGAAATACCACCAACAATGGGGAGGCAATAATATGGATACCAACAAAAGGTACGAGGCCGGTATAAATGCAATGGAAGAACTATTTTCGCAAGACGTACGTAATGGCATGGCAGGCATCAAAGATATTTCACCCGATCTATGGAACATGATCGTATCATTTGGCTTTGGAGACCTCTACTCGAGAAACACCCTTTCCCACGCACAACGGGAAATAATCACACTCACCAGTCTGATCACCCAAGGTGCTTTCGATCAACTAAGAGTTCACTTACAAGCAGCCTTAAATGTAGGTCTAACAAAAGAAGAAATTATCGAAATCATCCTCCACTGTACTGGATACGTAGGCTTTCCAAAAGCTGTTCACGCAATGGGGATTGCTGGAGAAGTATTTAAGGAAAATGAATAATAAACTTCATAAAAAGAGAAAAAAGTGCAATCCTAAAAGGACTGCGCTTTCTTCTTTCCCTAAAGTGGGAATAAACTCGGAAAATTTGTTATGTTGCTTAGTTAAACCGTAACTGACAATTTAAACATTCATCTCGTCAGTGCAGTAAATAGTGTCTAATAAAAACTATTAGACATTGAGGTGCACTTCCACAAAAAACTTAACTTCCACTTACATGTAAAACACATTGGAACGGAACCTAAATATATCGGTTCCCGACGAGCGTACCTTTCGTCAGTAAAGCAAATTTTCCGCCAAGGCTGTGCAAATCATCCATCGAAGTCTTTTGTAAACACATCGTTTACCAGTCCCTTCCTACGGTAGTTCCGCCTTGTACTAAATATATACCCCGCATAAAACGGATTAAACATCTTTTTAAAAATTTTGTTTAAGCTTCTTAATGTCAGAATAGTTTCTTACACAGGGACATGCGTCCCCTACTACTATACTTTGCGACATTTAAATGCACGATACCCGATGATATCCCGGTTATGAAATATAAACTCGTTATGCTTCTCCCATAGATCAAAAAGTTCCATTTTTATGTTTTCCGATGGATTTATGTCATTTATTTCACTTTGAAGAAGCACAGATGGCGTACTGATTATTTCAACTTGAGTAAATCCAGCTTGATGTAAACGTAATAACCATTCATCTTTATCTAATATTTCATTGATACCATAAAGACTACATGCTTTTTGTTGTTTTTCTTCTGATAGGTATTGCTCAGCTACCATTTCAATCATCATTAAAGTCCCGTCACTTTTCAAAACCCGGGAGAGTTCACTTAACGTCTTCGATATATCCGTAAAAACAATAACAGACTCGGCTATAACTAAGTCGAAGGAGTTATCTACAAAATCCATATTTTGTATATCTCCTTCCACCACATGGACGGATGACTTATTATTTTTAAATCGTTGTCTTGCTTTTTCTACCATAACGGGATGCTTATCAATCGCTGTCACCTGACAATTAAATCTTTCGGCTAAGAAAGCTGCAGTCTGTCCTGTTCCACACCCTATATCTAATACAGAATGGGTTGGTGGTATATTTTCAGTTTCCAATATAGATTGGGTTAGACTAAAACCTCCAGGATGGGCCCCACCAATTCCAAAGTAAGCCAAAATATCTATATAAGCATTAGACACTTAATTTACCCCCTATTTTCAATATAGCTATACTATGCTTTTAAAGCATGTCTATAACTCAATAGGTCGGTTTTTATTATATGGATCGTTGATTATCCCATACACAGACACACGTTTTGAGACAGTTTTTAATCCAAGATATCCTCCGCATGGAATGCTTGAAATATAGATTCTGTATCCGACGAAAAGTCTACATATTTTATATCATTGGAAATGTACTCTCCTTGATCTTTGAACTCCTTGTATTGTTGGTCCATAATAGTTTGCATTATAGTATCAACGTTCTCTTCATCACCTAATGCATATATGAGTGCATAAACAGCACTTACAATAATCCTTGAAGATTCTGCCGCTTTTTCTGTTTCTTTTGGAATACTATGATCGCTATATATAGCAACCCTTGTTAAAACGTTATCACCATTAATCGAACCAATTAAGTAAATATCTTCTTCAAGTTGCCAAGTGAACGTGCCTTCTTTATCCTTCGTAAGTTCATAATCCGCGATTAATTCACTACTGTCCACCTTCAGTAAATTCTCGCTATAAAATTCGATGAAATTATTTAGAAAATCCTGTTGAGTGATACCAAGCGATAATTGCTGCACTTGATTGAAACCGATTGTTTCATCGGAACCAGCATTTTCATTTTGAGTAACCTCATCATTTTCTGGATGGTTAGTAACCTTCAAATTTTTATCTAATGTGTAATAATTCTTATTCGTATATACTTCATATTCATCTAATCTTTCAATTGCTCCATTAAAAGTCTCTACATATTCTAGGCTGTTTGAGGTGAATTGAAATATATCCGTTCCAGTTACACGTGCACCTGTTTCATAGAATAACTCCATCACACCGTCTAGGTTAATATCATATAAGTATAGAGTAGGAGCATTTTCCGCAACTACGGTAAGTGATATTACATCACCCGTTTCAAATTCAACTAGTATCTCTACTTGATCATTTAAATAGTTGTCATTTACCTCTGGTCCTCCTCTAAAGGTAACTATCTCAAGGAAACCATCATCATTAACATCAATTTCCTCTGTCATATAAAAATCATACATACTATCAGCCATTAATGTGATGTAAGTAGGTTCATTAGTAACTAAATTTTCATTAATCTGGATGGATTGAGTTTCCCCCAAATAATTCACGGACTCAACTTCTGATCCACTAAATTTCCACTGTTCTTTTTGGCGTTTAAGTGTATGTGTTAAAACAGATTCATTATTATGGAAGTTTTCCCCTTTTATCAGAGTTGTTGTTTGAGTAACGCGAACTTTAACCTCTTGCTCGGAAATCGAGAGAAATTCAAAGTCGTTCATTTCATAAGCCAAATCAAAACTCGCAAATAAATCCTTTACCATCTTTTTAGTTTCTTCATATATAGTTTGGTCTTCATCTATATATACCGTAGCCATATAGTCATCTACATGTTCACTTTCAAGAGCCTGCATATTATTTTCAAGAACTTCAATTACCTCAATTTCAGTACCATAATTTCCTTCATTCACTGCCTTTGTCGTACTGTTGAAAGCTGGAACAAAGCTGAAAATGCATAATGCTATTAAAATATAAATGGAGAAAAAACCAACTGAAGCAAAAACCCCTCTCCAACTAGGACCTCCACTTAACTGAATTTCTTCTAGAAATAGTTCAGGTTTAGTTAGATTCTTTTCCCTTAATTCACGAATTCGTTGTAAAGCATGAAGTCGATATAAATTATTACCGCAAATTCCGAGAGTGCATGAGACAGTAAGACCTAACGCATTATTAAAAATAGCATTGTCTATTCCTAGTATGGCAACTATTAGATCAATGAATATAAAAATTCCTAAAATAGACAAAATCGGTTTATACATTTTTCTATAACCAAGCCAAAAAAGGGAAAAGAAAAAGGCAGCCCAATTCCAAGAGGTCAAACCTTTTGACCATTTTCGTATGTAATAATGTTGCTTTTTTCCACCAATAAATAACTTAAGAAGATGATTATCATCATCGGGTGGAGCTAATTTTACATCATCATCTTGAAGGGTGACCTCCTTCCCACAGCTCGAGCAAAATTTTGCTGCATCCACCATTTTAGAACCACATGAAGAACAGAACAGTTACATTCCTCCTATTATTAATTCCCTTACCCCTTCCATATGATATGCATTGGGGTATTCATTATTCCCTACTGAAAAACTAAGAACTACAGAAAGAATATGCTTTGATTCAATAGTAAGCGTCAAATAAATAAACGCTAAAAACCGCCCAACTGATTGTCAAGTGGACGGTTTTAGGTGTTCGATTATTTAATAGTGTATTGTAATATTTTGTCAGAATAGTCTATAATTAATTCTGACACAGGGATGATTTTTTTATGGTTTTTAACTATGTTCTCTATCTATTTAGCATTGTAGGGATGCTTTTTAATTGAAGTGAGTTTCTCCTTCTGTCTCACTAAAATGTAAATTTCCATCTGAATATGTTACATTAAACGTATGTTCACCTAAATGGCTAATCTAATAGATTTTCAGTAAACTAGATATATTCGTTTATTAGGGGTCAGACAAGTGGAGGGAAAGTTAAGCTGGCCAATGAATTTAAAGAAGCCTTTCAACATTGGTTTACTCAAGCAAAAGAAAATGGGCCAAAGGAAATTCTCCAGACCAAAGACACTATCCATCATATATGGGCAGTACCTCCATATGAATTTGAACTTGGTAACTCATTTTGAATTGTAGATGATTGCCAGAATATTAAAGAATTTTTTCTGACACAAGGACTCTTTTGGTGATAACGAATTTAGTTGAGAGCCGCATGAAGTTATTCTTTGTTTAAATAACCTTCGGGATTTTTCATATGCCATCTCCATGCATCAGTAATTATTTTTTCCAAGGAGTCAAACTGTGGCTCCCATCCTAAAATCCGTTTTGCATTATCTGAAGAAGCAATTAATACAGCTGGATCTCCTGCCCTTCTTTCTTTTACTTCCACTGGAATTTTGTGGTTAGTTACTTTTCTTGCTACATCAATTACTTCCTTAACTGAATAACCATTTCCATATCCTAGATTGAAAATTTCACTAGGACTATCTTTTCTTAGATATTCTAAAGCAAGAAAATGGGCTGAGGATAAGTCCATGACGTGAATGTAATCTCTAATGCAAGTTCCGTCTTTTGTTTTATAATCATCACCATATATATATATCTTCTCTCTTTGTCCAAGTGGAACTTGTAAAATCAAAGGAATCAGATGAGTTTCGGGATCATGATCCTCCCCAATATTACCACTTTCATGGGCTCCAGCGGCATTAAAGTATCTTAGAGAAACATATTTAATACCGTAAGCTTGACCAAACCATTTCATCATTTTTTCCATGGCAAGTTTTGTTTCCCCATATGGGTTCGTTGGATTAGTTTCATTCTCCTCAAGAATAGGTATATTCTTAGGCTCACCATAAGTTGCTGCTGTTGAGGAAAATACAATCTTATTTACGTTGTTTTCTTTCATTACATCTAATAGACACATCATTCCATATAAATTATTATCGTAATATTCATATGGCTTAGTCATGCTCTCACCTACTAAGGAATTTGCTGCAAAGTGAATTATTGCTTCGAAATTATGCGTCTTAAAGATCTTATCTAATGCTTTTTTATTTCTAAGATCAATTTTATAAAAATATTCTAAGTCAACTGCATCCATATAACCACTTTGCAAGTTATCGATAACAACAATGTCTTCATTTTGATCTAAAAAATATTTTACTGTATGGGAACCAATATACCCTGCCCCACCTGTTATTAATACAGACATTTCATTTCACCTACTCAATCAAAAATATAATAATTTATCTAAAGGTGTAGAATAAAAAGTACCAAATTAACTTATAATATCCACATAGCATCACTACTTTACTTTTGCTACCACTAAGCTTAATTATAATTAACGGTTTTCTACAATTCGTACCTGTGTTGTCAACATTATTGTATTATTCAAACATAAAGTCTCTAGTCCCAACATTAACAAAAGGCATTGGATATTCTACATCAATAGCTGTCACATAAAACTTATGAAGACTGTTAGAAAAGAGGTTTCCTCAGGAAATACATCTCGGTTACCTGTTCCCTACCTTCATTTTAGCTTTTATGTTTTTGATAAAAATATCAACCTCGTTTATTCTAAATAAACTTATCATAACGCAATACATTATAATCCCTGCAATAAAAACAATAAACAGTAATGGATTTTGATTATTTATAGGTAAATAGTAAAATAATAAGTTCATCAACACACCCATAACAACTGATGCTAGAGTAATTTTTATTAAGGAACTAAACATTGTGCTAATTCCAAGGGGCCCAATCTTTTTTCTTAAACTAATAAACATCAATATCATTGTAATCGTAGCTGATAGGCTAGTGGCTAGTGCTAACCCACCAATCCCAAGATATCTAGATAGTACAATGTTAAGAATTATATTAAGAACCACACCAATTGTTGCATTTATCATCGGTGTTTTAGTGTCCTGGAGGGCATAAAAAGGCCGCGTTAGTATCTCTCTCATCCCTATACCAAACATCCCAATTGAATAAAAAATAAGAGCATTAGACGTCATCTCAACGGCTTGTCGATCAAAAGCACCTCTTCCAAAAATTAATTCTACTATGGGCTGGGCAAAAAATAATACAACTATAGTAGTGGGTACGATAAGTAAGCTTATACTAATAATTGCTTCAGACATGGTTTTTTTCATCAACTGTATTTTATTTTCTGCTGCCATCTTAGACATTGTTGGGAAAATAACTGTTGCAATTGATAATACAATAGTGCCATGAACAAAACTACTTAATCTATTTGCATAATTCAGAGCTGAGATAGCACCTTCAGAAATTTGAGATGCTAGTGTTCTGTCAACAATTTTATTTATATCATTAACGGCAACACCAATAATAATTGGAATCGATAAAACTATCATATTTCTAACGTTAGGGTCTTTAATATTTAATTTCAGGTTGTACTTAATTTTTTCTTTTAATAAAAACGGAAGCATAAAAAGAAACTGAGCAATCACGGATAAAAATAAACCAATTCCTAAGATATAAATATTTCCATTGCTACTAATGATAATAGTAATGATAATACAAAAGTTCATAGGAAATCCTATTAATGCAGGTATAATATAATTACCTTTTATTTGCAGTAGTGCACTATAAATACTAATTAACATTGTAATATTTAAACCTATTAGCCCATATCGTGTAAACATAACAGCAATATCTATAGTATCTTGATTAAAACCCGCCGCAAATAATTTTACTAACTGTTCGGTAAATATTAATGATATAACACTTAAAAATGTACATAATACAAACAATATATTAATTATATTATTTGTATACAGTTCTGCCTTTTTTAATCCTTCCTGCTTTTCAATTTTATTATACATTGGTATATAACTTGAAGATATGCCTTTACCTATAAATGCAAATATCACTAAAGGGATTGATAAAGCAATTATATATGCATCACTAATATTTGATGTTCCGTAGTAATATGATAGAACTATATCTCTTCCAAATCCTAAAACTTTAGAAATAATTGTTATTAATATTAATATAAGCGCTGTTTTCTTCATCACTTGTCAACTTCAATATAAGTAAGTATTTCATTGAATAGTTTACTTAAGTCTGTTCCCGCATCATATGTGTTGGCATAATAAATTGCGCTCATTTTTTTGTACTCTGCATACTCTTTTTTTATTAAGTGTTTTTTACTCATAATAGCTATTCTGTCTTTAATTTCACCTTCATTAAGTTTGGTCCACATTTTTGGAAACCCATCAGGTCTTGAGGTTAATCGTACTAAACTGTCATTACTATCAATAAAAACAAATAGTTTCTTATGGTTAAAATAATTCTTCTTATAAATCTTTTTAAAAAATAGATCAATATCTTCAAACCTTAATTCTTCAAAAAAAATATTTGAAGTAATATGCAACAGTCCTTCGTCTATCAAAACTACTTTTTTGTGTGTAGAATTAGTCTTGAGACTATCATTAATTAGTTGATACTCTCTAATTTTATTTGCAAAGTAATAGATACTTAATATTTTCTCAAAGAAAGGTCTATTTGAACCTAATATTTTAAAAATAAAATTCATAGAATTAATATTTAATATTTTATTAATTACTAAAATCTTATTTAAAACTTTGTTCCGATCACTTGATTTAACAATGTCTCTACTATTTTGTATTTCATATTTACTTTCTATATTCAGATCAGAATTAATATACTCCTGGAATTTACGGGAAATATAAGTTTTACCTGATCCGGGAATCCCAACAAATTCTATAATCATATTCGAGCTCCTTCATTATCTTAAGAAAAAAAAGCTATACGGATAGGTTGACTGCCATTCAGGTCTATAAACCTGTTCAATAATTAAATAAGTCATCAGGACAATTGTTACTGATGAGACTGTTATAGCTTTTAAGTTCAAGTTTTTAATTTTTACAAGTTCATTGGGGAGGTACACAATCATGAATATTCCAAAAATATTAGTAAACCTCGAAAGTATTGTCCCATTTATAGATAAAAACAGAAATACAATAGATAAAAAAATAAATAATGAGGTTAAGTTTCTCTTATTTAAAGTATCTTTTTCCCTCAGGCCTTCATCGATGTTGTTTTTCAGGTAAAAACTATTAATTGATTCGCCTAAAACGTATAAAGTTAAATTCATTAATATTAATACAACGGTTGCAAATCTAAGAGTACCATCAAAATATGTTGAATCTAAATAGCTAGAGTATTTAGGCAAAAACAGGGTGATATATGAAAGAATAATTGGTAACGTGAGATTGATAGCTCCAGCTAAAAAAACTATACTAATCTTGTGTTTTCTTTTGATTTTAGAATTAATTAGAGGATAAGCTAATAAAAATATAACTGCAGCATTATGAAAACTTGTAGCTAATAAAACTGTAAAGAAAAATGAAAACTTCTTGTTTTTTATAAGAGCTTCATAACTTAACAGTAATGTTGCTATCGCCATCATTTGTCTAATTCCACTCATCGATAAATCAAAGTATCCTAAAGCAAAAAACAAGATTACACTTAACCCAATATTTTTGGAATATTTAAATATAAATCGACCTACAAGTATATATATATATATACTTGAGAAGATAGGTATAACTTGATAGTCGTCAGAAAAAAACGAAAGAAATTTATTCAAATACAGAAAACCAGTTTCATACCTGTGAGAAAAGGCTGAAATTTCTATACCACTATTTATTTGCTGAAAAAGGCCAAAATACGCATATGTGTCATTACCAACATCAATGGAACGAAACATCGCTAAAAAAGCTAACAAGCCAAAGCTGAGAATGATAAGTACTAAGCTTTTTTGTTTACTTTTAGGTAGGTTTTCAAAAATTATTGATATAATTATGAGGTATAATATTAAGAAATATAATAAAAACATTAATCTACCGCCTTCATACTACTAAATTAGTTGCATTCAAATAATTATCTCATACAACTGTAACAACCAAAGTAGTTAAATTTAGCTTGAGACAAGTGACTAGTAAATTATCTGGCGTATTTTACCGGAAATACACTTTACTTAAACTGGTTTAACCAAGAATTTATTTTTTCTCTATCTACTGTTACTTCTGTTGCGTATTCTGAATTAATCAACATTTCTAGCTCCTCAATATTATCTCTTTCAAGCGCTTTGAGATTGAAATCCTTATTCATTTCTCTAGCTCTATGATCAACAATTATTATTAATGATCTTCGTTTATGCTGCATTGCAAAAATCCCACCATGCAATCTAGTCCCAACATAATCCGTATCACTATTTAGAGCCATTGAAAAAGCTTCTACTGATGGAGAGATAACTGGAATAGAATCTATCCCACTCATGCTTTGAAAGTAATTATAATCCTCTGATCCTTGCGGCCAAAATTTCACTACTCTATAACTTTTAATTAATATTTCTATCATTTTTTGATCTCTAATTTTGTCACGTCTATAATCTGTTAGAGTGAAAATAACACTTTCAGATTTTTTTGTTGGAATTTGTTTACACAAATCACTAGTTAAATTCCATAATGTTGCGCATCCAGTATTTATGGCCTTAAACCCCATTTTTTCTAACATTAATTTAGTGCTGTTATCTCTTACGCTGTGAATATACTCTGATGAAAGAACCGATTTATACAATTTCTTAGTATAATGATTTATTCCCTTTGAATTGATGCCACTCCCCACTCCAACTAATACACAGTCTTTTATAGGTTTTGAGTCCAAAAAGTTTATATTCCATAACGGCCAGGGTCTGACCATATTAGAGTATAATAAATTTGAACCACAAACAAATTTAAAATCAGCCTGTTGTAACCACTTTACATTTTGATTAATTTTTGACGTTTGATGAAAATGAAAAATTGGAGTGTGAGTTGGGAAGTTCGTAACAAAAGCATTTGACAAAATTCCCTCTAACCCTTCACGAGCACCTCGCATAATTATGTCATCACCTCTGTTAAATGACGCAACAGATGTATCGAAGATTATAACTTTTTTCATAAATAGCTTCCTTTCTTAACTCTTTAATTTAATAAACTAATACTTATCTCATTTCCAAATACATTTTCTCTAACTTAAATGATTCTTTATAGATATCAAACCCTTCCTCCATTATTTTTCTATAGGAAGTGTTTCTATCTATTTTATAATTAAGGGACAGTATTTTATTTGCCCAACTTTCTATAGAAGCTTCTAAACTAATAAACGTATAATTATTCAAACCAATCTCTTTCGTTATGCTTTCAGAGAGTACAATTGGCAGACCGGAAGCTTGGGCCTCTACACCAACGAACGGTAATCCTTCAAATAATGAAGGAAGCAAAAAAATATCTACAGCACAAAGTATATCAGCTACATCGTTTCTTTTCCCTAAAATAGTGACATTATTTTTGATTTTTAATATCTCAATTTTTTCTTCCACTGCTTCCCTTAAAGGACCTTCGCCGACAAGTATAAGTTTAGTATTAGGTTCTTTTTGTAATATATATTTAAAAATAGCAATTAAAAACAAATGATTCTTCTGTTCATTAAATCTACCAACATGACCAATAAGTAACTCGTTTTCTACACCCAATTCTTTTCTAATTTTATCTCTCTTTATTTTATCGTATTTAAATTTAGAACAGTCCACGGCATTATTTATTATATTGACTTTTCCGTCGTTCAGTATATTCTCTCCGTACAAGAACCTACCTGCTGCTTCGGAACAAGCAAAGTAGTGGTTAGCGTTTTTTTTCATTTGACTTATTAACATTCTATTTCTAATAGCACTCAGTTTATTATCAGAATACATAGTAGCGTGACTATGTGAAATACGGTGTTTTATACCATGTTTTTTAGCTATATTAAGTGCTAAATGCCAAATAGAAATAGCATGATAGTGGATAACCTTATACTCATTTTTATGTTTATTAAAAAATTTATTTATTTCTTTTTGTATGAAAAAGGGGTTTTTAGATGCCACACGACTTATACTATACACACGTCCACCGAGCTTAATTATTTCTTCTTTATAACTATCCTCATCGGTATCAAATACTAGAAAATCAAATTGTATTTTATCTTTATCAATCGCTCTATAATAATTCATAATAAAGCTCATTATGCCACTTTTCTTTGAAAGTGTATTAGGTAAATGTAATATTCTTAATCTTTCTCCCATAGTCTAATTACCCACTTCATTTTGATAATTTATCAATCATACTTATAATTTCTGGATAAGTCTTTTTTCTGTCAAACTTTAACTCCGCTAACTTTCTAGCAGACTCCCCCATCATAGCTCTTTTTTCTTTACTATAACTGAACAACTTTTGAATTGATTTAGCTAAGCTTTCTGGGTTTTCAGGTTCATAATTTTCTCCAAATTTATATTCCTTCAGCAAATCCAAAAACTCCAGATTTTGGCTGCCATTAAGAAAAGGTTTACCTGATGATAAATAATCTCCCACTTTGTTGGTAATACTCTGTGGAGCCTTTCTCTTAATAGCATTGATAACAGCGTCTGATTTTTTCAAATAACTTCCCATAGTTGCATAATCAACCCACCCTGTAAAGAATGCATTACTTCCAATCTTATTTGCATATTCTTTAAAATCTTTTTCAAGTGGCCCGCTACCCAATATTATTGGTCTTACGTTTATCCCTTTTTCAATTGCAATTTTTGTACCCTCAATAAAAGTATAAATATCATAACTATGTCCCAAAGAACCAATATAAACAATCCAGAATTCATCATTTGGCTTTTCGATATTATAGAAGTTGGAAGAATTAATATCATTATCAAACTTTTCTAGATCTGTACCTATAAAGACATAATCATTAAGTTTACTTTTGGTATTTTTTTTCTTAGCAATATCTAGGTAAGTTTCTGATACAGCCATGATACCATCTGCCATAGCGTATACTTTATTTGCATTTATTTGCATTGGTAAGAATAAAGTTTTACTAACCACAGGAATATCCAATACCAAATCATACATAACCTCAGGCCAAACGTCCTGTACATCAATAAGAAAAGGTATATTCTTTTTACTAGCATATTTCCCAGCAATTAGAGCACTATCTAAACCTGGAACACAGCAATAAACTAAATTATAATTCTCTTTCGTATTCTTCAAATATTCCCTTAGACTATTTTTGAAAGTCCACATACTATAAATTCGTCTTAAACTTATATTTTTGAAATAGCCTACTTCATCTAAAATTTCTATTTTATAGGGTGCTTGGTTTAGCTCGTCTGTCTCTACTTTTCTAAAGGTGCGATCTAACTCTCTAAACCTACTGGTTGCAACTGTAACTTCGTATCCTTTTTTTACCAACATTTCACAAATTAGTTTAAATCTACTTCTATTATTACCTTTCTCTCCTGGTAATTGAGTGAACTGCGCCACAACTAATATTTTTTTCATGTTTTCACCACATCTATCTTTATATTTAACAATACCCGATTACAAATTCCACAAATGAAATACTTGATGACATCCTACTTGTTTACATCCAACTTTTTGATAAAAGTTAATAGCTCCCATGTTCTTCACCTGGGTTCCAACTCTAATCTCATTATAACCACGTTGATTTGCTTCATATTCTACTGCTTTGAACAAACTTGTACCAAGACCACCACTCGTGACATCTCTTGACACAGCTATAAGCTCAATGACACATGCATCATCCGAATAAGAAAATAATAGAAAACCATTTATCTTTCCATTTTCATCTTTTGATAAAACAAAAAATTTATCAGAGTTGTCGAATGAATTAATAAGCCACTGACGATAAACTTTGTCTCCACCACGTTTTGCCAATTCATGATCCTCTAGAAACTTAGAATTCTGAAAATCAGCTAATTCAATGACTTGATTTGTTCTTTCTAGCGCTCGATGAATAGTAGTATTAGAAGGCATCTCATAAATATTATCTATTTTCTTCTTAAATTGAATATTAACATCTGCTAAGAATGCTGAAGTATTCTTCCCTATTATTTGTGCATTAATAGGATCTGAATTATTATTCACAATAGAAACAAACTCATAATCATTGAATCTAGTTTTCAATTCTTCCCATTCTTTTAATGAAAGTGGTTTTTTCAAAATAGCTTTAGCGCTTGAAACACCAAAAAATTCTGTATCCCATTTTAATTCATAGAAATTAAATGCATCATCTACATATTTGCGCATAAGATATTCCACCCTCTAGATTATAGATTTACTTACTATTTAGCTTCTTAATATCATCTGTTACAAATACATCTTCACGCTTTAAAACTGATTTGGCAGTTTTAAAAAATATTTTAATATCTAGCCACCATGATAAATGATCAATATAATAAATATCATTTTTAATTCTTTCTTTCCAAGGTACTGTGTTTCTAAAATATGCTTGGTTATACCCAGTCACACCAGGTCTAACTTCAAGTTTTCGTTCTTCATCGCCTTCATACATTTTAATATGCTCTGGTAAATCTGGTCTTGGTCCAATGATACTCATATCACCTTTAATAATATTTAGTAGTTGCGGCGTTTCGTCTAAACTTGTCTTACGAATGAACTTACCAATCTGAATTAATCTAGGATCGTCTTCAGAATTAAAGGTTGATCCATCCTCATTTCTTAAATCAGGTGCATTTAATTTCATAGAACGAAATTTATACATTTTAAAAACTTCACCATTTTCACCTAACCTTGGAGCATTATAGAATATTGAACCCTTGTCTTGAAAATAAATGATTGGCCCAATAATTAATAAAATAATGAACCAAAAAGGTAATGCTATTAATGCTATTATTAGATCTATAGCTCTTTTTAATAACTTTTTATACATACTTTTCACCCTTGCTTAACTTCTTTAATTACGCTCTTAAATTCTTCAATAACATACTCAATATCTTCAACTGTTAACAAAGTATGGAGTGGTAGCGTAACTTCATTTTGATACATGGCTAAGGCGTTTGGATAATTATTAATTTTAAACCCTAAATTCTTATAAGCAGTAAACATAGGCAATGGCTTATAGTGAACATTACAAGCAATCCCAGCCTCTGCCATCTTTATAATTATTTCATTTCTCTCTTGTTCCGTAATTCCAGGTATCCTCGCTAAATAAAGATGACCTGAAGAAGCAAAGTCCTCGCTATAATGTTGCAAACTCTGAATACCTAGTGGCAATAGTGCATTATCGTACATCTCAATAATCTCTTTACGTCTTTTTATGAGACCTTCATATCTGTTTAATTGGACTAATCCAAATCCAGCCATAATATCCGTCATATTACACTTGTAAGCGGGATAGACAATGTCATATTCCCATGCGCCTATTTGTGTTTTTGCCAGTGCATCTTTAGACTGTCCATGAAGACTATATAGCATATATTGTTTATAAAGCCATTCATCATCTAATCCAATGCCATTACTCCAAACAACGGCACCACCCTCAGCAGTTGTAAGATTCTTTACCGCATGGAAAGAAAAGCAAGTAAAATCTGCAACTTGTCCACATTTCAATCCATTTCTTTCCGCTCCAAAAGCATGAGCAGCATCCGTCATTACAATAACTCTTTTAAATAAAGATTGAAGTTCATTATTAGCTGTAAACAATTCCTTTTTACTCTCAACTATTTCGTAAATAGTATCGTAATCACACATCTTTCCTCCTATATCAACAGGAATGATAGCTTTTGTCTTATCTGTAATTGCATCCGCAAGTTTGGAATAATCCATTTCAAAAGAATCTGGTGCAGTATCTACTAGCACAATCTTTGCTCCAATATGATCGATAACGGATGCAGAAGCAGTATACGTATAAGCTGAGGTAATGACCTCATCTCCTGGTCCTATTCCTAAAATACGAAGAGTAAGTTCCATAGCAGCCGTTGCTGAGTTTAAACAAACAGCCTTATTTACTCCTACATATTCAGCTATTCTTTTTTCAAACTCTTTTGTTCTTGGTCCAGTGGTAATCCAACCAGACTTCATCGCTTTTACAACCTCTTCAATCTCTGCATCAGTAATGTCAGGAGGAGAGAAAGGTATATTTTTCACTTTAGTATTAGCCATTTTTCATACTCCTCGCTTTGTTCAAGTCTTGTTAGTTTAAGTTTATGTAGAATGAAATTTATTGCTTTTTAAAATTTATTTAACTCTCTCTTGTTCAAGAAGTTTTTCAAGATATATAAGTAAATCCGTTCTTAGTTCCCCGCGTTGCAATGCCATCTCAACAGTAGTCTGTATAAACCCTAACTTTTCCCCAACATCATACCGCTTACCCTCAAAATCATAAGCATACACGGTCTGCAACTCATTCAAATACTGAATAGCATCCGTCAACTGAATCTCTCCACCTGCTCCTTGTTCCTGTCTATCCAAGAAACTGAAAATCTCAGGAGTTAATATGTACCGACCCATAATTGCCAAATTCGATGGTGCAGTCCCAGCAGCTGGTTTTTCAACAAAGTTACGAACTTCATAAGTACGACCAACTTGAGCTAAAGGATCTATAATACCGTAACGGTGCGTTTGATGATCTTCTACTTGTTGCACTCCTATAACGGACGTTTGTTTTTTATCAAATACATTCATCAGTTGTTTTAAACCTGGTGTTTCCGCTTGGACTATATCGTCTCCTAGTAATACGGCAAACGGTTCGTCCCCTATAAACTTGCGTGCACACCATACAGCATGTCCGAGGCCTTTGGGTTCTTTTTGACGAATATAGTGAATTTCAATGTTTGCGGATTTGCGAACATCTGCTAGGACATCCATCTTGCCTTTGTCCTCGAGTAATTGCTCCAGTTCAAACGAGTTATCGAAATGATCTTCAATCGATCTTTTCCCTCTGCCTGTTACGATAATAATATCTTCAATCCCGGATTCAATTGCTTCTTCCACAATATATTGAATGGTTGGTTTGTCGACAATAGGAAGCATTTCTTTCGGCATCGCTTTCGTTGCAGGTAGGAAACGCGTTCCAAGTCCAGCTGCTGGAATAATGGCTTTTCTTACTTTTTGCATCATATAGCCCCCTGTTGTGTTGCACTTGCCTCTTTCATCGAAACCAATGACTCCATATTCTTCCGATTAGCAAGTCCTATTAATAGTTCCTTCATTTCCTTAATTGAAACCTCTGGTAGCTTCTCAATTACATATTCCAACTCCAACTGACTAATGGGAGTTGCTGCTCCTATATGAATCTTCGGAAATACATATTTGCTCTGAATTTCATTTTCATCTAGCAGTTCTTCAAATAGTTTCTCTCCAGGTCGAATACCTGAATAGTTAATCCCTATCTCATCTTCCCTATAACCTGAAAGTTTTATAAGATTCTTAGCTAAGTCAACAATTTTCACTGGTTCACCCATGTCGAGCACGAAAATTTCTCCGCCACTTGCGAGTGTTCCTGCTTGTATAACTAGTCTAGATGCTTCGGGGATCGTCATGAAATAACGTGTCATTTCTGGATCGGTCACCGTTATCGGTCCACCTGCTGCAATTTGCTTTTTAAATAGTGGTACTACACTTCCTCTGGAACCTAATACATTTCCAAAACGTACAGCGGCAAATTTCGTCTTACTACCTTTTGCGAGATTTTGAACAATCATTTCCGCAAAACGTTTCGTAGCACCCATTATATTCGGAGGGTTCACCGCTTTATCTGTAGAAATCATGACAAAATGACCTACGCCAAACGTATCTGCTGCTTCTGCTACGTTTTTCGTCCCGAATATATTGTTTTTGACCGCTTCCCTTGGATTGTACTCCATTAACGGGACATGCTTATGTGCTGCCGCATGGTATATCACATCTGGTTTATACTCTGCCACAATATCAAAGATGCGATTACGATCCTGCACATCTGCAATCAGTGGAATTATTTTCGTGTTTGGTGCAACCTTCTGACGCAATTCCATGTCTATTGTATATATAGAGTTCTCCCCGTGACCTAGCAAGATAATTTGTGCCGGATTGAATTTGATCACTTGTCGACAAATTTCTGAACCGATAGAACCGCCAGCTCCCGTTACTAATATCTTTTTACCTGTCAGTTTAGAAGAGATCGCATTTATATCTAGTTCTACTTCGTCTCGTCCAAGTAAATCTTCTATTCTTACATCTCTTATCTCATTGACCGATACTTTACCAGTTAGTAAATCTTCTATGAGCGGCATTGTCTGTGTACGTATACCCGTATCTAAACACTTTTGCATTAGAACTGCCCGAGTAGACTTGTCCATAGATGGAATAGCTATAATAATATGTTCTATATCTAAGTCTAGCACTGCTTCTTCTATAATATCTGTTCCTCCAAGAACACGTATATTAAAGATTTCTAAGCCTTTTTTGTTAGACCCATCATCTAGAAATGCTACTGGTGCTAGTGGTGTATCTGCATTTCTTAGTAACTGCCTTGCGATCATCGTACCCGCAGAGCCTGCTCCTATAATAAGTGTCCGTTTACGATTTTTTGTTGGTTCATCTTGAGAAATAAACGTATCCCGAAAAACTCTCCATGATAATCTCGATCCGCCTATTAATAATATATGTAGCATCCACGTAATCGACAATGCGCGGAGTAGTACATGCCCACCAACAAGGTATTGCACAACTGCTACCGTTAGAATGGATAGCGTAACTGCTTTATATATGGACATAAGCTCTCGAATAGATGCATATTCCCATACTTTTCTATAAAGCCCGTAATACATAGCAAATACATGATGTGCGACAAAAATGGCAAGAGAACTTGCGAAAAGGAATATTTCTGTAAATGGATTATCTAAGGGGTAGAGTAAGTAGTAACCTATGAATATAGAAAATAGTACAATACAAGAATCGACAAAAATTAACATAGACATTCTTCTTTTCAGTGACATGTATTCAACCTCCCGTTCTTTATACATTTATGTATGAAAGTTTCCAACTTATTATAGCATCTAGGAAATTGTTCGGTTAAAAATTTTTTTCCATTTAAGTTAAAAATACCAATCAAACGTGACTTTTGAACTAATTAGATAAAACATGTATTTATTTTCTATTTATGGTATTCTAGCGCATACCACGAATATATTAAAACCTAACAACTAACAATACCCTCACGAAAATAAATTCCACCATTTGGGTTTTTCTAGTACTTTCGGCTCTAAAATTAACACTTCATTATTTTCAACGATTCTTGCATTATTTTCAAGGAATATGTCGACTGCATCTAAGCGCTTATGCCTTTCTAAGTAGGTTAGACCCGCATCAAACAGAAACGGTCTTGTTTTCGCATTGTGTACATCTGATCCATATGTGTGCACTAAATTTGAATCTATTAACATTAATGAAAGTTTTTGAATAGACTTCCCAAAGTGACCTGCTATGCTACCGGCTGTTATTTGAGAAATAGCTCCATGATTAATGAGTTTCAACAGTCTTTCCGGTTTTTCTGCAATTGCTCTATTTCTTTCTGGATGAGCAATGATTGGTACTTTATCTAAACTTAAAATGCCTTGAATGATTTGCACCGTATAAGCAGGTATATTCGATGACGGTAGCTCTATTAAAACGTATTTGGAGTCGGCAAGGGATAATGCTTCACCAGTGCGCAACATATCTATTGTCGAGTCTTGTATCCTTATTTCTTGACCTTGATGTAACTTCACGTTGATATTATGGTCTTTTATTTCCTGTCGTAAAAGTGCTAGTTGCTCTATTATTGTTTCCTTTGGTACATGATATTGCGGGTTGTACGCGTGGGATGTCGCTATAATATCGGTTATCCCTTCTTTCTCTGCTTGCTGGATAAGTGCTATAGATTCTGCCATTGTTTTCGGTCCGTCGTCTACACCTGGTAAAATATGCGCATGTATATCAATCATAATATTTAGTAATCCTTCCTAGTCCTAGTTTAAAAAAAAGAATAAATAGGCATAAGTACCTATTTATTCTACGTTCCCATAATATTGATAGTAATAATGGTCCTTACTAAGCTCGAAGTTGTTTAGGACCACCCCTATGATGTTGGCATTCGATGAAACAAGCGCTTCTTTTGCTTTTAAAATTTCTGTCTTTTCTGTTTCTCCTGCACTCATGACTAAAATGGTTCCATCTGCTTTGTTGGAAAGTATTTGAGCATCTGCAACCGATAAGACGGGCGGTGCATCAAAGATGATAACATCATACTTTTCTTTCATCTCGTCAATCATCCGGTCCATGGTTTGCGACCCAACTAATTCAGCAGGGTTTGGAGGGATGGGACCACATGTAATGATTTGAAGATTTTCTATTTCAGTATCTTTCACTACTTCTTCTAATGTTGCTTGACGTGTTAATAGATTAGATAATCCAATTGTATTTGTCACATGATACGTATAGTGCACAGTTGGCTTCCTCATATCCGCATCTACTAATAGAACGCGTTTGCCTTCCTGTGCAAATACTACAGCCGCATTTGCAGCGATAGTAGACTTTCCTTCCCCTGGTGAAGAAGATGTAAATAGGAACGTTTTTATCTCTTTATCAGGCATGGAAAAGTTAATGTTCGTGCGGAGTGTTCGAAATTGCTCGGTCACAATCGATTTCGAATTCGCGCTCGTTACAAGTTTACGAGCGACTGTTTGAATAATACGTTTTCTGTTTTTCTTCTTTGCCATATTATTACCTCTTTCTGCGCTGTGTCACTTGAACTTTAGAATCCATTATATCTTTATCGGAAATAGGACTGATTAAGCCAAGTATAGGCAAGTTTAGAAGTTCTTCCACATCTTGCTCATTTTTTACCGTTGTATCTAGGTATTCTAGAAGGAAGGCTACTCCTACTCCTAGCATTAACCCGATAACAGCAGCAATTGCCATATTCAATATCGGATCTGGTTTCACTGGTGCAGGATTTTCTGCTAAAATCGCAGGTGTTAAAATACTCACATTATCCACTTTCATCAGTTTAACAATTTCCGTTTGAAAAACATTTGCCGTGGTGTTCGCTATATCTACAGCGACACTTGGATTAGGGTCTTGTACGGAAATACTTACTACTTGTGAATCTTGTTCATTATTCACAGTTATTTGACTATTCAAAGCGGTTGGAGTCGTATCTAGGTCTAGTTGTTCAATTACTTTAGATAGGATTGCGGGACTTTTAATAATGACATTATATGTATTGATCAATTGTAGATTTGTTTGTATGTCTTGTGAGTTAAATGCAGTTACATCTGCTTTTTCTTGGTTAACTAGAATTTGTGTAGAAGATTGGTAAATGGGTGTTAATAATAGAAAGCTTATAAGTCCACTTACAGTTACTGCGATAATCGTTAGTAAAATGATTAACGTGATTCTTTTTTTTAACGTTTTAAATAAATCTTGGAGGCTAATTGTCTCTTCCATTCAGTTAATAACTCCTTTTGCTCGTTCTCTACTATTTTGTCATAGTATATCACATATTGTCATTTCAAGTATAATTCTATATTATACTATCATATAGAGGTATAATATGACTATTATATTTGCAAGATTATCTAATGGGTTTAGGGAGGATTATTTATGAGATACGGTCGTGTTATTGTACCAATCGTTTTTCTTGGATGTATAGTTGTACTTATTACCAGTTATTCCATCTGGAAATCAAAAATTGAAATGGTAAAAGGTGAAACAAATAATAGTCAAACAGAACAACGTACTCTAATAGAAGAAGATAAGGAAAAGACTGAATTAGAATCTCCCAAAGTAGCTCCAACTATAAGTCGAGAAACGATTGAACAAGCTATAGTAAATGCAGATGAGCCTGTTCAGGAGATAGTTCTTAATCGATTCGATGCTGGAGAACAAGTTCAAATGCTCATCGTAGGATCTACTGCGATGGATGATGGATCTCCAGGATATGCTAAGCTCCTCACCGATGAATTAGCCAATACATACGGTAGTTTTTTGGAAACAAGTGTTGCTTCTTTTGACGGAACTTCTAAGAATTTCATCGAAGAGAAGATGGATGAAATCGACTGGACGAAAGCATATGATTTAGTTCTTTATGAACCTTTTACTTTAAATAATAATGGAAAAGTGAAGATAGAAGATGAGCATAAGCATATACAAGTTTTAGAAGAGAAAATGTTAGCAGAAGTCTCAGATGCTGTACTTGTGCTGCAACCATCTTATCCCATTTATGAAGCGGCCTTTTACTTAGTTCAAATAGAAGCTTTAGAAAAGTATGCAAAAGGAAAAGCATATCCATTTATTAACCATTGGAGCTCTTGGCCAAGCACTTCGGATGAAAACTTGACTACCTTCCTAACAGAAGATAATAGTCCGAATGAGGAAGGCGCTAAATTGTGGGCCTCCTCGCTCATTAATTACTTTACTGCAAAATGACTACAACATATTATCCCTTCGATTAGGTTTTTGAAACCTAATCGAAGGTTTTTTTTGTCTATTATGTGATTCGTTTAGAATGTTACTTTTCGACAAGAGATTTCGTAATACAAATGTAATATGAAACTCATTGTTTAATAACCTTTAGTTAGATAGAATTAGCAATAGAATTGTTGCTATATGCAACTAAAAAGGAGATTACCATGAAAAAACTCACATTTTCTGTACTTGCTGTAAGTTCTTTATCTATTGCTATTGGCGCTGCCGATGCTGAAGCAAGTTCTTATAAAGTTAAATCAGGGGACTCCCTCTGGAAAATAGCTTCAAATCACAATATTTCTCTTTCCAATCTTAAACAATGGAATAATTTAAATACCGATACAATTTTCCCTAATCAGGTATTAGTAATAGACGCTATAAAACCGGTCAAACAAGTTAAAAGTTCTTCAAGTACTGCTCCAGGCACTCCTACTGTTACCGGAACATATAAAGTTAAATCCGGAGATACATTGTCCAAAATAGCTAAAGAGTATGGAACAACTGTCACTAAATTGCAGTCATTAAATGGAATTACTAGTCATCTAATTTATGTTGGGCAATCATTGAAGATTAATAGTTCATCCACAGCTACTGTACCATTGCAATCACAACCTACTAAAGTTGAAACCCATCCATTGGTTTCCAACGCATCTGGTAGTTATACAGTCGTAGCTGGAGATACATTATCTGGCATTGCTCACAAAAAAGGAATTACCGTGACGCAATTAGAGTCTTGGAATGGTTTAACGTCTAGTTTCATACGTGTTGGACAATTACTTAAAATTGAAAATCGTGTGACTATACCAGAAAAAGTGGTATCTGGTGTTACTAATACTACTCCCGTATCTGCAACTGGTGTAAATGCAAAAAAAATTAATCAGTTAATCAGTTTAGCAACTTCCCTAACAAATACTCCATATGTATGGGGTGGTGCTTCACCAAATGGCTTTGATTGCAGTGGATTCGTTCACTATGTTTATAACAATACTTTAGGATTAAACCTTCCAAGAACAAATACACAAGGTTTAGATGCACGCTCTTATGATGTCTCAAATCCTCAAGTTGGTGATTTAGTGTTCTTTTCCAATACATACATAAGTGGAATTTCGCATGTTGGTATTTATTTAGGAAATGACTCTTTCATACATGCTGGTGGAGACCATGTTCAGGTTTCTAGTCTAAAAAGTGGTTATTGGAAAGATCATTTCGATAGTTATAAGCGTTTTTATGCAATGGACTAATACTTATAGTTCGTGAAAATTCACTTTATTATAATATAATATCCCCTCGTTTAGGCTTTTAAAACCTAATCGAGGGGATATTTTTGTTACCTATTAAGTGCTTTGCTTAGTATGCTATCTCTTCTAGCTTTTTTTGTTGCCTCGTATTCATCTCGGAAGCTTTGGGCATATGATTTATCGTAGCCATTTGCAGCAAGATCTTTTTCTACTGCTCCTATAACTGCGTTAAATATTGTATCCGTATTGGCTTCCAAGCCATTTGCAGCTGACATGTATTTGTTATAGAAGTATCCAAAATCGACACCTTCTCCATTTGCTTTATTGGTGCTGTATTCGGACATGGCACGTCCGATTAAGGCATTAATCTTGGAGTCGGCTTGTGCTTCTAGCCCCTCGAATGATGGACGGTATTTGTCTTTGATGGATGCTACTGTTGTTGGTGCGTTCGTGTTGTTATTTCCAGCGTTACTGCCAGTGTTCTTGTTATTTCCAGATGAAGTGTTGTTGGATGATGAATTGTTTGTGTTGCCTGACGAACCAGTTGATTGGTCGGATGTTTGTCCGTTTGAACTGTTTGTAGAGCCGTTTGTTGTTCCACCATTAGAGTTTGTGTTTGCTGATGAAGTTGTGATTTTATTACCTTCTGTTGTTTCTTCTATGATTTCACCATTCTCGTCTATTAGAATAGTACTTCCATCAGGTAGCTCCACTTTGTATGGTTCTGAAACAATCTCTGTTACTTCTTCATCTGCAACATCGTATTCTTTGAATTTGAACATATATAGTAGATAACCGCCACCCACAAGTATGACCACTAATGCTACGATTAAAAAGATTTTAAATTTCTTCATGTCTATCCCCTTTAAATTAAATATTAGTTTTAGTTTAGCATGAAGTTATGTAGATGAGTAGCGAAAATTGTCAGAGAATGCAGAAAACCCCTTTTCCTATTATGTAGGAAAAGGGGTTTTCTATGAGAATTAAAGATTATTTAAATGTAACACTGAAGTTAACATTTAATGCAGAGCCATTGTTCACCGTTACTGGTATATTAAGAGTTTTGCCTTTCATATCAGCAAGTGTAACTACACCTTTTGGTTTAAGAGACTCCACGTACGCTGCCGCTTCAAGTGAAAGTGGAGCATGTCCATTAACTGCCGTTACGCCTAGTTCTCTTACAAATTGAGTGTAGAATCCTTGTCCTAAATAACTAACGTAATCTGCTTCAGTCGCATCTGTTTTAACAATTGTAACTGTTACTGAGTTGGTGCCAGTTACAGCAGCAGTTGCTACTGAACCTTGCGTAGTATTAAGTATTTTTACAAATTCGGAAACTTTTCCGTTAAGGATTTGTTGTTGTGCTGAATCTGGAGTTTCTCCAAGAGCTGTCTTTACTTTAGCAACTTCATCTAATAATGCAGTGATAAATTTGTTGTTTGCTGCACTTGGAAGACGTGTTAATAACGCTTCTACTTCCGCGTATTCAGCTTTTGCTTCTGTCATTTTACCCGCTGTGATGAAGTCTTTGATTTCTAGTAAGCTCATGTAGATCGTTACAGGAACCATTAACTCGTCGCGTTTAGCATCAGCTGGCTTTTTGTAACTTTGTAATAATAGATCACGTGCTTCTTTACCAGAGAAACGGTATAAAATAGCCGTTCTACCTTTTAATTGATAAGATAATTTGTGATATTCTTTCTCCACTGTTGCGAAGTCATTTCTGTCTTGCGCTACTTGAATATTCTTCATAATTGGCGCTAAATACTTTATCGCATAGTTATATGCATCAATGTACGGAACCAATCCACCAGAAACTTTTTGGTTGTAAACTGCATCTAACTCTTTTAATTTTGCTTGCTTCTGTGACGAAGTAAGTTTAGATGATACTACTGATTTTCTAACAGATTGATAGTTATTCTTCAGCGTGTTTAAAGCTGGGTACAACTCGTTGCTTGTAGCTAACTTACCATCTAAAGATGCATTCACATAGTGAGTCGTCGCTTTGCTAAGTTGTGATTTCACCGTGTTGACCGACTGATCAAGCGATGATGCCCCCATTGCTACTGGTGAGAACGATAGTACTGTTGACGCTAATAATGCTGCTACCGTCGTTTGTTTCAAAAGATTTTTTTTCATACTTTTCCTCCTCTTATATATTTGGTATTTTGTTGAGAAATTACCAATATTTCAACAACTTAATAATACTATCTATGCTTGACTAATTCAACTCTAACTTCGACATGGTAATACAATTTTACCTATAGATTGCGTAATTTTTGGGAAAAAGTGTTTTTAGATGTCCCTGTGTAGGAAACTATTCTGACATTTTCAATCAATCAAGTACTCAAGAATCCAGTATTTTTTTATGCGATTCAGCATACCGTGTGTTTTGGTTTACTATTATTTTTTAGTTTTCCGTTAATTTTTTAGAGTTTTTAAGAATTGTATGGTGCACAGGGACCATATTGCAAAAGTTACAGTAAGCTTGGTTAGTTTTTTCGTACGGATTTGGGAGGAATTCTTTTAAAATTTGGGTTTTAAGAAATCTGGGGGATTTTTTGCTTTCTTCAAAGTAATAGGGATAGGAGCTATATGGATACCATTCGATACGCTGTACAATGGGTTCCTTTGTATCAATGGGGTTTCGGTGGATGTATTTACTAACCGCTAGTAATCCAGGATATGATTTAACTTCTTTTGCAAAGTAGCGGCGTTGATAGATTCTGCCTACATGATTATATCTTTTAGAATAGGAGGCTGTGTATCTTCGGTTTATGAGTGCCATGATTTTGCTAAGCGATGTACTCTCTGTTTTTATGAGTATATGATAGTGGTTTGTCATAAAACAGTAGGCTAAAAGATGAAATGGATATCGATCGTGGGCATGTTGGAAGATTCGCATGAGTTCCTCCATGTCGCGGTGGCTTCCGAAAATAGGCTGCCGATTATTACCTCTCATGGTGACGTGGTAATAGGATTCTGGATTTAAGTTTCTTCTTCGTGTCACTTGAATACCTCTCTTTGTTTGTATTGGTGTAGTTTTTGGGGGATAAGTTTTTGTTTGACTTTTGGGGTAGGAGTGGGAGATGGAGTTAAAAGAAATGTAGATATCTACAATCATAGTTTAGTAAATGATGATAGGATTGTCTATAGTTTTCTGAATATTTCATTGCACAGGGACATAAAAAAATACCCTCTTCAGCGAAAAGCCAGAGAGAGTAAGAGTATAGTTAGGTGTCAGAATTGTTTGCTACACAGGGACGTTTTAGAATTTCAGCGTGAAGTTCACAGTGAAATCTGGTGTGTTATTCACGGTAATAGGAAAAGTGAATGATTTTCCTTTTAGGACAGCTAGTGTTTTAGCGTCAGCTGGGAATGTTGCTTTCAAGTCTTTTAAGGCTGCTACGGATAACGGGGCGTTCCCGTTTATTTTTACGATTCCTAAGCTCTCTATTAAATAAGTGTAAAAGTCTTGACCGATGAAATCGATAATACTAATATCTTCTGTCACTGTTATTTCAAGTGTGTTCGAAACGGTAGATGCTAATGTTATTTTGGAATCTTTGCTAGCATTGACGGTCTTCACTAATGTTGCAACTTTTGCATCTAATGCTTCCTGTGTTGTTATTGGTGCAGGGTTAAGATTGGGGTTGCCATTTACTAGTGCTTCTATTTTTTTCAGTTCTTGCTGTAAAGCAGTATAGAAAGGGTTAGTAGAATCTTTCGGTAAACTTGCAGCTAGTAGTTTAAGTTGTTCATATGCTTTTAATGCTTCTGGCAGTTTACCGGATGTAACTAGTCCTTGCAGTTCTGCTAATTTCATATAAACAGTTACTGGAAGTTTTAACTCATCACGGACCTGATCGGCCGGTTTTTTGTATTGTGCTAATAATAGATCCCGTGCAGCCTTTCCAGAGAAACGGTATAAAATTGCTGTTCTTTCTCTTAGTTGGGCAGACAGGTCATGGTAGCCTTTTTCTACTGCTGCGAAATCATTTTGTTGCTCCGCCTTCGTTAAGTCACTCATAATAGGTTCTATATATTTAGAAGCATAGTTATAAGCGTCAATATATGGAACTAATCCTTTTGTGATTTTCTCATTGTATAGTGCATCGATTTCTTTTAGTTTGCTGTTTTTTTCTTTAGTAGAAAGCTTTGAGTTTGCGATGGTTTTTTTTGTGGACTCAAAGTTTTTCTTTACACTGTTTAAAGTTGGATACAATGAATTGCTTGGAGCTAAGTTTCCGGCAATTGCAGGGTTAACATATTGTTTAGCTGCTGCATTTAATTCTACCTTTAAGGCATGAACCGACTGATCTACCGTGTTTGTTTTTGCAAATGCACTCGGCGAAGCCACCAAAATAGCACTTGTTAGTAAGGCTGCAGCTGTTGTAGTCTTCATAAAGCTTTTCTTCATAATCTTCCCCTTAATATTCGTTTATTTTACTTGAAATTTCATAATTACGGTTGTTTTTAATGTGCCTCCTAGAGAATCCATTATGGCACACATACAATCCAAAAAGCACCACCCCTTCCGGATGACGCCATGCATATTAAAACTATTGTTTTAACAGTTTTTCGGTTAGATGGTTAAAAATCTCTTTATTTGATAATACATCTCCATACCGATTGTTTATATCAAATAAATTTGCCCGATGTGGTGCCAACCCTTGATCTCCTACACACTCCTCTGCAATAATGGTACGAAATCCATAAGAAAAAGAATCTACAGCTGTTGCTCTAATACATCCGCTAGTGGTGCACCCAGTAATAATAACTGTATCAACTCCTTGACTAATTAGAATGTTTATTAAATCCGTGTTAAAAAAAGCTGAAGGCATCTTTTTGGTTAAAACAATATCTTTCTCTAGAACCTCTAATTCTTCATCAATCTCCACCCACTTGGAACCTAATTTTACAGTTGAAAGTGTCTTGACTTTTAAAGGCCATAAACCCATATCTTGCTGGTCTTCCCGATAACCCACAACAGTAAATATTATTGGGATATCGACTTCTCTAGCAATCGATAACAGGTCTTTTGTTTTTTTCACAGCGGCTGTGATTAATGGACTCCCACCAAGAGGTGACTCTGAATAGGTAAATGCCTTTTGAAAATCCACAACAAGAATAGCAGCCTTTTTACCAAAACCGACGTTACCTTGTCCATAACCAGCTTTCTGATAAGCATCAAATTGTTCTGTAGACATTTCATCTTCCCACTTTCTGTCTTTATTTTAAGGTTATTCTTAACAAAAGGGAGACCACCATAATAGCGGTCTCAATGAGTATATTCCTTTGTTGGAATGACATGTATGAAGTTACATGTTCAAGCTTTCACATTTTCTTTTCTCTTATTCTTTCTTAGTTCAATTGTAGCTACTAGGTATAACTGTCGTTTATCATCAATAACTACACCGTAGATATCCCTAGCTGACTCCATGCTTATAAACTCGTCAAGGACGTCTTCTACAACCTTTTCAGGAACTCTGTCTAAAGGATTACCATACCCCCCGATGGATCCTTCGGAGTCGAAGGAACTTTATGAACTATAGTTTCTTTACTTTGTGTATTAACTAACATTAAGTCTGTAAATGTACCTCCTACATCAACACCAATTTTCATCTAAATTGACCCATTTAACATTTGTCCTCAAAAGTTTATACAAACTATTGAGGACATTTTTTTACTTGTTGATAAGAACTATTTTTTTGAAATTTAAATTATTGATATAAGTATTTTTTGTAAACTTCTGGTTTTCTTTCTAACTTCCAATCAATTAGATTCTTGCTTTCTTCTACAGTAGAAATTGAAATTGCTTGCGCTATTGAAGACCAAGGTACGTCACCTGCTAACTCAAGGATTTCTCCTTTAGGGTTGATGATGTTACTACAACCAAAGTTAGCACGTTTCGGTGTATTTTCAGGATAAACTTCATTACCAGCCTTGTTAACCGCTAACACAAACACATTATTTTCCATTGCCCGAATCTGTAATTCCTTTACGTATAAATCATACCTAAATCCAAAAGTAGCCGTAGGTACAACTACAATCTGTGCTCCTTGTACTGATAAACATTTCCACGCTTCTGGGAAAGAGCGATCAAAGCAAATCAAACAACCAATTTTCACTCCATTATCGAGTGTAAAAATAGGAAATTCTGTTCCTCCACCACCAAATTGCTCAAAATAATATTTTTCATTTGTAATCAAGCTAGGATGATCTATTGTCGGTAAATGAACCTTTCTATATGTTCCTAGTAGCCCTCTACTTGGGGAACAGACAAATGAGCTATTGTAATAGTTAAAGCCACCTTGTTTTGTTTCCTCTTTCTCAAACAGTGTCCCTATAATATGAACATTATATTTTCGGGATAATTCAACCGTTTTTGTAACTACCTCACCATTAATAGTTTGTGCAAAATTAAATTCCTCATCATTTTTTACAACAGCAAGATACGGAATATGCATTAGTTCTGAGAGAGCTATCAAATAAGGGTTTTTCTCTTTTACAAGCATAGAAATACTCTCCTCAAAATTTTTCCAAAACATATTTTCGCTTTCGTAAGGACCTACTTGAACACCAGCTATTAAAATCTCCAAATTAGTCACCCGCCACTTATTGATTAATTAGTTTCATAAATTCCTTATATGCTTCTGGTTGTCGTTTTTCAAATTTCGCGTATACTTTTTCCATCTCTTTTTCCCATGCTTTCACATCTTCGTCAGTTGCATAGTTAATTGTGCCATAATCCGCTACAACTTCATTAATATACTTTTCATCTAGTTGTTTCGTTTCCTTCCATTGTTCTACTATGATTTCATCAGCTGCTTCTGTAATAATTTCTTTTAAATCTGATGGTAATTCGTTGAACCATGCCGCATCCGTAGCCATAGAGTAAGTGAAAATTTGCATATCAGGAACGACATAACCATATTTAGCTGCTGAACCTACAACATCCTTCCATCCATCGGGTGAAGTATTTACACCATCGATTGCTCCCTGAGATAAAGATGTGGCCAATTCTGTAGATGGCATAGATATTGCAGTCGACCCTACTGATTCCAACATATCAGATGCAACATGACCTGAAACCGTTCTAATCTTCATATTTTTAAAATCTTTAATGCTTTTTAATTCCACATCTTTTGCTAAGAAAATGGATTCAGCAGTACGTAATAAACCTAAAACTTTAACTCCTTTTTCTTCTACATAGCCATTTAAATTAGTCGTTAACTGATTTCTAAATTCTTCGTTTGCCATTCTTTCGTCTGTTACACCAAATGGCAAACCAGCTATTCCATAACTTTCTGATAACGACTCAAAGTGAGAGCTTACCGGCCATACCATTTGGACAGCACCTGTTCCTAATGCTTCTACTGCTTCTCCATCTTTGAATAGAGTTGCTGCTGGATAAATTTTAACTTCTAAGCGACCTTCACTCTTCTCTTCTACAATCTCTTTAAATTTCTCCATATATTTATGTTTATGGAAACTTTCTGGTAGTTCATGTGTCATAACAATCTCATGTGTTCCTTTAGAATCTGATTTTGCACTACTATTACAAGCACTTAATAATCCGATCAATAAACCTATTATAATTATCTTCCATACACTTTTTATTCTCATATTCATCCTCCTTAATTACTACTTTGCAGTTCTCTTTTTTTGCTCTTTGACTCGATTGGTATATTGTTTTCCTTTTGTAGCTCTTCACTAACGGCTTGCACTTTTGAATCGTTTGTAAGTGTTTTTTTCATTTCCTTTACATAAAATAATCCTAAAAACGTCATTCCTATAGGTATCACTAGAAATACAATCCCCATTGGTAATCTTAGAGACGAGTGAGAGGTTATACCTGTAGCCATTAAATGTTGAACATAACTAATACCAACATATACAAGAAATGCTGAGTAGATCAAACCGATAAGTGAATTAAAAATGGAAGTTAATTTTAATGTTTTTTTACTGAATTTTGATGTGAATAAATCGACTACAATATGCACATTTTTTTGTCCCCCTTTTCCAAGTGTTAAGAAAATAGCCCAAATTAAGGAGAATATTACTAATTCCTCTGAGAAGTTGAAAGATTTATGGAAAAACTGGCGGCTTATACCTTCCACTAGCATCCAACAGCATGAAACTATGAATAATGTAACGGCAATTGGAACAATCACTTTATTTTCTATCGCATCAAAAATTTTCATTCTGTCACCTCCAAGTTTTATAAAAAGCTCCCCACATCATCAATTAAGTAATACAAGTGAGATTTGAGGGAAGTATGTTACTAAAATTAAGGATACAAATAGAACAATGTAGTATGGACCTACACCTTTAGCCACGTCTTGAATCGAAATATTTGTCAAACCACTCATTACAAATAGATTTAGACCTACAGGTGGAGTTAAAGTTGCAATTTCAATATTCATTGTCATTATTACGGCAAAGTGAATTGGATCAATACCTAGCCCAGTTGCAATGGGGAATAAAATAGGCGCTACTAATGCAATTACCGTAACTCCATCTAAAAATAGTCCAATGATAAGTAACAAGATGTTCACTATTATTAAAAACTGCCAGCCTGTTAATCCCCAATCTCCTACTACAGTTACAATTTGAGCAGTCAAACCAAGAACTTTTAACATGTATGCGGTTAAACCGCCTCCAATTAAGATTAAATAAATCATTCCCGTCTGATATAATGCGTCCCGACTAATCCCCCATAACTCTTTTGCTTTGATTGACTTATAGATAATAACCGATAAAAATGCTGCATAAATAACTGCAACTGCGGACACCTCAGTAGGTGTAAAGAAGCCTAGGTAAATCCCACCTAATATTAAAAACGGTAAAAACAAAACACCGGAGGCTGAGCCAATTGATTTTAGTGCTGATGCTCTGCTTCGAACTGTTTCACGCGTTGCTTTTATAGCAGCAGGCATCTCCCACCCTTTTCTTCGACAAATCCACCAAGTCATCATAAGTAACATGACTGCCTGCATCACTCCTGGTACTATTCCAGCCGTGAATAAATCAATAACAGGAATACCAATCATACTTCCTATAAGTATGAAACTTAAACTTGGTGGAATTAGAAGACCTAAAGTACCACCAGTTGCTACAAGACCAGCCACAAATTTTTTCGGATAACCTTTTTCACTCATAATTTGAACTAAGTTTTTTCCTACTGCTGCTGCTGATGCTACAGATGAGCCAGATACAGCTGCGAAAAAAACACTCACTAGCATGGCTCCCATTGCTGTACCGCCTTGAATCTTATGTGTGACAATATCAGTCAACTCCAGAATTTTTTTAGCTAGTCCTCCTTTCATAATTAAGTCCCCTGCTAAAATAAAGAATGGAATTGCAGCAAGTGCATAGCTATTACCTGAGTTAAATGTTTGTTGTGCTACAACATTTAGGCTTGTTCCTTGGAATATAACAAGAATAGTAAGTGCACTCACTCCCAGTGCTACACCAATATGTAGACCTGTAATTAGTAACAAGAACAACACAGCAACAAAAATTAAAACTTCCATTCTATCCCTCCATTTAATGATTCATTTTTATATTTCTTCGGTAACGATATTTATCTTAATTGGTTTTATGAATAAGCTGAGTCCTACGGTTAAAATAACACCTGCACATATACCCCACATAAATGTGTAGTTCTGTTGTAAATCTATTATTTTTCCGGAAAGTGGGGTCCCTATAATTGCCCCAAGATACACTACTGATAAACCAACACCACTTGCTAATCCAATGTATTGTTTTGGTGCTACTTCTGAAATCATTACTACAAAAATCCCATTCCATCCTTGTGTTGTTACTCCTAACAAAAAAACCAAAATGTATACTCCTATTAAAGAAAAATGAACTGGAAGTGCTATCATTATTAATAATAAACAACCTGATAATAAACCTATTATGCCTATTATTTTGCTGCGGTCTCGACCCATCCATTTATCATTTATCCACCCCCAGAGAGCACGACCTAATACTCCGCCTACCTGAAGAAATACCAGACTTGCTGTTGCTAACGCAAAACTGATTAACTTATCTTGGATGAAATATACAACTAAGTAAGTCATGACACTCAACTGAACCCATATGAAGAAGAAGATAATGCAAATTGTATGAATTAAAGCTTTGTTTTTAAGTATTATTATAAGATCTTTTAAAACCGTACTTTTTGATTTAGAATCTATTATCTCAGGCTCAATAGTCTTATAGTAAATAACTACTAATAGTAGTGTTATTAACGCAAGAACTACCATACTAGCCCTCCAATTATAATGGTAAGCAATGAAGGGTAATGAAATAGTACCTAATGCACTACCAAGTGGAACCCCCATTTGTTTAAATCCCATAATGGTTCCACGATTTAATACCGAGAAGTGGGTCATTATGTGCTTATTCGTTCCAGGTGTAATAGACCCATAACATACTCCTACAAGTAATAACAAAATTAATAACAACCAGAAATTATTTACCACTGCAAAAGAACTGAGTACTACAACTAAGCAACAAGTAAAAATTAATAGAACTTTTCTTGAGCCTAACCTATCCACTAGAATTCCTGATGGAATTGCTATAAGGGAGGACCCAACAAAAATAGAGGAGGTCATCCATCCAATTTCCGTCTTGTTTAACTTGAAATCACGTTCAATCATTGGAATTAAAGGAATATAGCCATAGTAGGACATGGCGGTAATTGTTTGGATTAATAACATCCAGACTAAATGCTTGTTAAAGATGATTGAACGATTTGGAGTTTCAATCTCCACTGTAAACCTCCTTCCCTAATTCCTAAATTTATGGACTTATTTAATTTATAGCAATATCCATGCCAAACCTTTTATTCTTTCAAATAGAGTAATAACCAAAACAATCATAATATTTTTAATTTTGAGATTTAATTTCGTTTCATTTTTTTCAATTTTGAAACAATATGAAACAAAGGTTGTAATTTTTGCAACAACCAACATAAATAAAAAAACAACCATCTTTCACCTTTATTATGGTGAAAAATGGTTGTTTTTTTATTTAAAAGTAACAGGTTAAATCTATTAAATAATTTTACTGATATTATATTGCTTCATCTTACGCCAGAGTGTGGTCCTAGAAATACCTAATTGTTCCGCAGTAGTATGTTTGTTTCCTTGATTTTGGATTAGAGCATTTAAAATTTTATTTTTTTCGTACTCCTCTATATTTGGGTTTTCTTCTAAATCTATTGTAATCGGTGGAGATTTAATTGATTCGTTATTTTCATTCAAATTCGTAGATGTGAACTCTCCTAAAACATCATAGAATATTTTTAATATATATGTCTCATCATCTGCAATTGAGTTTAAAGCACAAAAACGCTGAGCAAAGTTTTCAAGCTCCCGAATATTCCCATACCACTGATACGTATTAAGAGAATTCTTAACACTTTCTATTAAAAAGTCCACTTTTGTTTTGTCTAAACCATACTTAATCAGTAGATGGCGCAATATAATCGGAATATCGTCTTGGCGTTTACGAAGTGAAGGCACTTGGATTTGTAGCACATTAATACGATAGTACAAATCTTCGCGGAATAAATTTTCTTTAATGAGTTCTTTTAAATCTCTGTTTGTAGCGGTTATAACACGTACATCAAGAGGAATAATTTTGTTTCCTCCTAGACGAATTACTTCTTTTTCTTGCACAACACGTAGTAGTTTAGCTTGGATTTCAATTGGCATTTCTCCAATTTCGTCTAAAAATATAGTGCCTTTTTGTGCCAATTCAAAATATCCAGGTTTCCCTCCCTTTTTTGCACCTGTGAAGGCACCTTCCTCATAGCCAAATAGTTCACTTTCTAGTATATGCTGAGGAATTGCTGAACAATTAACAGGTAAGAAAGGTTTTAAACGACGACCACTGTACTTATGTATACTGTGAGCAATTAGCTCTTTACCTGTCCCAGATTCTCCAATTATGAGTAGTGGAGCATCAGAAACAGCATATTGTTTTGTTTTTAAAATGACTTTTTTCATTTCACTTGAGTTATGAATAATATTGGTAAATTCATATTTTGATGCAAAATCTGTTGGAGAAGTTTTACTAACTTGTCTTATAGTTTCTTTTGAAATAACAGCGACGTAGGATTTCGCTGTAGCACTACTGGAAATGGGTTCAATAATTATTTTATAATTTGGATGTTCGATTTCCAATGGTAAGTCTGTTGATTGAATATCTATTTTCAAAAATTTTGATAACGATTCACCAATCAATTCGTGCTTATGTCTTAGTTTAAATAACTTTACTGCAGGGGTATTTAAACTAGTAATTAGAAATTTTTGGTCTAGTAATAGTATTGGGTTCTCTACATTTAGTAATATTGCCTCTTTTACCATAGCATAATTCGTCATTTTATTTTTCATAGAAGCAAATTGGTAGGCTTTGATTATTTCAGTTTTTAAAGAATCCTTTGAGTAGATAAAGACATTATGGATTCCATTTTTTTCAGCTATTTCACACACAGAGCTTGTTCCAACAATAACATTGAAACCTTTTTTCTTATGTTGAATCATTAATTCTTCCGCTTCATTTAAAGAGGAAAAATTTAAAATTTCGATTTCAATACCTAACATTTCACTATATTTATGTAACTCAAATTCAGTACGTGGGAAATACATAACCATCACTTTATTCCCATGTTGCTTAGCTTTTACTAAACCCTTCACTAGATCAGCTTCAGTAAAATGAAGAGGGTAAATTGGTAAAATAGATGACAATTCCGAGTAGTTTTCATTAATCATTTCTAAGTGAGCACCACTAGTAATCAGTAAATCATATTTTGCTAGCATATTATAGTCAATTTTTTCAATCTCACCAAATCGAATCTCAAGTATATCTATACTTAAAGGTAAATGGATCAATTCTAGAACTTCATAATACAGATGTGAAAAGTTATGATGTGTTACGACTAAAATTTTCGCCAAACCTATCACCCTACTTCCCCTTTGAATTTTTTCTTTAAAAACTTAAACTACTTCTTCCTAATTTACCATATATTCTCCCGAAAAAAATAATTATTCTGAATATTTTAGTATTTGGTACACTTTTTGCGAGTAATTTAGGAAGAAAGGAGGAAAAAAATGAAGCTAATTGTTGCAGCGTTACAAAATAGCGTTTATAAAGGAAGCTATGAAAAGAATCTTTCTTTGATAACTTTGAAAACTGAGTCCTTAGTTCTTCACCATAAGCCATATCTAATTGCCTATTCCGAATTAATGAATGTACCAACCCGACCTAGTAATCATAATGCGAGTTACTTTGATTATGCTGAAACTATGCATGGTGAAACTGTTAAGCGTACATTACAATTGGCCGTCACGCTAGACATACACATTATAGGTACCTTGTTAGAAAGATGCACTGAAAATGGGGAGATAACCTTCTACAATACTGCTTTTGTATGCTCTCCAACTCAAGGAATAGTCGGAAAGTACAGAAAAATAAGAGTTGATGAAAATACGCCTAGTCCAAGATCTAATCATAAAAAAATTCAACTCGAACATTACACAGCTGGAGAAGAAGTTTCCGTTTTCTCTCTCGATAATGGGATTAAAATAGGTATATTAATAAGTTTAGATTCTACTCTTTCTGAGGCATGGTGCTGCTTAGCAGATCAAGGGGCACAGGTAATAGTAATTCCAAATGCTGCTTTTGGTAAGTATGAAGCATCACATTTAGAAGAAATCATAAGTCGAGCAGTAGAACACAACGTATATGTTATTGTTATTAACAAAACCGGGAATGAACCCGTGGAAGATCAAGTAGTTAGTTACTTTGGACATAGTTGCATTATTACCCCATCTGGTAAGATACTTAAAATGGTAAATAATGAAGAATGGGCTGAACTAGTAGGTACTATGGATCTGTCAAAACCTCCTCTGTATAAAGAGATTACCAATATCTCCACTTCAAAAAGAAAGCTATGAAATAATTCATGGCTTTCTTTTATACTAAATTATTATATAACTGGCACTTCATTTGTACCCTCAATCCTTTTAGCTAATAAATATATAGGTAGATCAATTAATTTACCGTCTAATTGAATTGCTCCTTGATGGGTATTACTCTCATATAATTCTATTACTTTTTTACTCCAAATAATTTGTTCCTCAGATGGTTTATAAACTTCTTGGACTAGTTCAATATGCTTTGGATGAATAATGAGCTTTCCAAAGAAGCCCACTTCTTTTCCAATATTTGCGTCAACCAAGAATGCTTGGTCGTTTTGAAGGATGGGGAATACAGCATCGATCGGTGGAGATAAACCGAGTGCACGTGAGGCAACCGTCAAAACACTCATTGCATATCTGCGTTCTTCCCCTTTCTCTGTCCATTCAACACCTAAATCAAGAGCATAATCGACAGAACCAAAGGCTGCTTTTTTTATCTTTGAACTTGCTGTAACGATATCTTGAAAATAAAAAACACCTTTTGCTGTTTCTATAAGTGGAATTAGTTCTTGCCCTTCAGCTAGATACTCTGAAACAACTTCAATACTTTCTTTATCCTCACTTTTGGGAAGCATAATCCCTGTAACTACTGGAATAGAGGTAATCGCTACTAAATCATCTATGCACCATTCTGTTTGAAACGAATTAATACGGACATAAACTTTCTGTTTTCCCTTTACTAATCCAGACTTTAATATTTCTACGACCTGTTCTCGTGCAGTGTATTTATCGACAGGTAATACGGCATCTTCTAAATCAATAATCACAGCATCGGATTTAGATTCTAAGCCCTTTTGCAGCTTTTTTAAACTATTTCCAGGTATAAACAAATATGAAACTACCATAAAAACCTCCTTTTTAAAAAGTGCTGTTCAAAAAGTATCACTTCTTGAACAGCGCTAGTTTTTCCAAAATGAAATGAATCTTTCCGGAACTTTTAACAAGCTATTTAAAGGTGTAGCTTTTTAAACCCCTCTTAAATAATCTGCAAGTCTTGCAGTTTTGCAACTTTTTCAGGACTATAATTTAAAATTTTACTAAACACGTCCTCATTATCTTTACCTAGTGAGGGAGCTTCAGTGTAAGTTTCAGTATGCGTTGATACTTTAATCGGTGTGCCAATCATTTTTACAGGACCGAAGTTAGTGGTCTCAACATCTACGATCATATTCCGTTCGAAAACTAATGGTTGTTTTAACGCTTCGCTTATTGTGTTGACTGGAGCAATTGGTACTTTACCTTTTAAAATATCTAACCATTCTGTTGTGGTCTTTTGCTTGAATATTTCCGATAATATTGTGAGTAATTGATCCTTATTATTTAGGCGTGCTTGAAAGTCCTTATATTCAACTGCATGTGCAAGCTCAGGGCGCCCAATTTCCTCACATAGTATCTTGTAAAATTTTTCTTTATTACACATAATAATCATGTAGCCATCTGAAGTCGAAAATTGTTGTGATGGTACAAGTGTTGGATGTGCAGAATTTGCTGTGCGCTCAGGTTCATACTCCTTATTTAAATGCCAGATGGCAATATAATTTAGGACAGATAATGAAGTGTCAAACAAACTCACATCAATATCTGACCCTACCCCATGGATACGCGCTTGAAAAATTCCAACCATCAAACCAAGGGCTGCCATCATTCCAGTGGAAAAGTCAATCATTGATATCCCATATTTTGAAGGTGGTGACCCAGGTTCACCTGTCAAACTCATATGCCCATTCATCGCTTGAAGCAAATAGTCATAAGCGGGTTCACTTGCCATTGAACCTGTAGTACCAAAGCCAGACAATGAACAGGTTACAATACGTGGATTAATATGTTTTAAATCTTCATATTTAATCTTAAGTTTTGCTGGAACATCACCACGTAAGTTGTTAAATACTGCATCAGATTCTCGAACTAAATCCTCAAAAATTTGTCTTCCTTCTTCACTCTTTAAATCAATAGTTACACTTTTATTATTTCTATTAAGACTTTGGAAAAAAAGACTGTCATTATTCTTTGCATACGGAATTACAAATCGTGAAACATCCCCCTTAGTACCGGGATCCTCAATTTTTATTATTTCGGCACCTAAATCTGCTAAATGCAGTAGACTATAAGGACCTGCCCCATACTGAGAAACTGCAATAATTCGGATTCCCTCTAATGGTTTCATGAAGAACACCTCATATCTTGGCTTCTTCTATTTTTGGTGTATGTGTGTATGGACGATTCGCAAATTCACGTTTAGGAATTAGCAATTTGCGACGATAGGTCATTACAACTTCTTCTCGCTGATTTGTAACTTTTGTTTCAACATAAACAATTCCTCGATCATTTTTACTCTTAGATTCACGCTTTTCTAGTATCTCTGTATGTGCATACAGAGTGTCACCTCTAAACGTAGGGTTTACATGCTTTATATTTTCATATTCTAGCATTGCGATTGCAGCACCACTAATATCATTTACTGTCATACCTACTGCCACAGAGAATACTAATGTACCATTTACTAAGTTTTGTTTAAATTGTGACTGAGAAGCGTAATGAGAATCAATGTGTAAAGGATGTTGGTTTAAAGCTAATAAACTAAACATCATATCGTCTGATTCAGTAATTGTGCGTCCAGGCCAATGGTGAATTATATCTCCTTCCACAAAATCTTCATAAACTCTTCCAAATGGAGTATAAATATCTGCCATAATTAAAACCTCTCCTTTTTTTAATAATTGTTATACATTTTGTTTTTAAGGCAAGTTAAATTTTGTACTTTTTTACTAACCCTTTACTGATAATAATACGCTGCATCTCATTTGTTCCTTCTCCAATTAGTAATAGAGGAGAATCACGATAATACCGTTCAATATTAAATTCTTTTGTATAGCCATAACCGCCGTGAATCCTCATAGCTTCACCGGAAAGTTCATAGGCTACTTCTGTTGCAAACAATTTTGCCATTCCAGCCTCTAAATCACATCGTTCGCCTGAAGCGAGTTTTGTTGCAGCGCTTAGAGTTAATAATCGGGCTGCTTCCAGTTTCGTACCCATTTCACCAAGTTTTAGTTGAATTGCTTGATGTTCACAAATTGGTACGCCAAAGGTTTTACGTTCTTGAGCATATTTGATGGAATCTTCAAACGCCGCTCTCGCAAGTCCCAACCCTCGGGCAGCAACATTTACACGACCAAGTTCAAGTCCTCCGAGTACTTGTTTGAATCCCTTCCCTTCCACTCCACCTAGTAATTGATTTGCAGGCACCTTAAAGTTTTCAAACGTTAGTTCACATGTTTTAACACCTTTGTATCCTAATTTATCTATATCTTTTTGAACGAGAAAACCTGGTTCCCCTTTTTGGATAATCAATAAGCTAATCCCTTTATAACGAGGTTCTGTTTGTGTATCCGTTTTCACCGCCAAGATAAATGTATTACCGTAACGGGCATTAGTAATCCACATTTTCGAACCATTAACTACGTAATGGTCACCCTCTAAATCTGCTCTAGTAGATAAGTTCTGTACGTCTGTTCCTGCATCAGCTTCAGACAAAGCAAGTCCACCACGGAACTCTCCGGTGGCAAAACGAGGAAGAAAATGTCTTTTTTGTTCTTCTGTACCGTATTTTTCTACAATGAATGCCATTATTAAATGACTATTTAATATTCCAGCAATACTCATCCAATGACGTGTAATTTCTTCGATAACTAAAGCGTATGTTACAAAATCTACTCCATAACCACCATATTCTTCTGGAATTGTTAAACCAAAAAATCCAAGTTCTTTCATTTTTTCAACTATATCATGCGGATATTCATCCGCATGCTCTAATTTTTGTGCAACAGGTGCAATTTCTTTCTTACAAAAATCTCTTACCATCGCTAATACTTGTTCTTGCTCAAGCTTTAAAGTGAATAATGTCATACATTAACGCCCCCCTTAAATAGTTGTGATATTTCATTAATAGTCGACATCTTTTCTAAATTGCGAACCGCTTCTACCAATTGTTGTTGTTCGTTATAATTAAAAATTGGCTTTGAGACATAGTTAAATTTCTCAATTAGTTCCTCCCAAGTTAGTGGGTTTTCTGGATCACCTTTAGGGAACTCTACTTCTTTTTCTATTCTTTCTGAGATTGTCTCGATAATAACTCTTGCAGGCCATTTTTGAGGAAATTCTTTATCTAATTCAGGATCATGATGACAAAATACTTTTGACATCATCTCTCTAACTTCGGGTTCTTGTGTTATTTCATCCGTATACTGCTCTAAAAGTGTATTTCTATAAACGACAGCAACGGCTGCACCAAAATGCATACTAAACTGTGCATCAACAGAAGACTGAGGACTTCGTTTTTCTATTTCAGGATGGCAAACAATTGGCATTGCTGTTTTAACTAAGTGAATGTCAATTTTCTTAATATCTTTCGCTTGTATGTTATTCTCCTTTACATAGTTTAAAATAATATCTAATGGACCTTGCTTATAGCGACAACATGCGTGCGGCTTAATACTAGTTTTTAAGATTGCATTCGATTCATTTGAATATGTACCAATCGAATATTTTGTTGGATCAAAATCTGAAGAATAGGATTGTGCAAATCCTTTATCTCCCTCTAAAATTGACTCAGGTCCTGTAAATCCGTTTTTTGCCAATTCACAAGCTATTATTCCATTATGAGCTGCCCACCCCGGATGCAAGCGTTTTGTCCAAGATCCTGTATTTAAAAACTCCATTGAAGCTGCCGCTTGGCTTCCTGCTATTCCAAATGCGTTTACTAATTGTTCTTCAGTTAAATCCATCAGTTTTCCAGCAGTTGCTACTGCAGCGAAGGCCCCCACTACACCTGTTGGATGAAACCCGCGAGCATAAATATTAATTGGATTTAAAGCTTTTCCAAGTTGTCCCATTACCTCATAACCAGCAACAGATGCGGTAATTACTTCCTGCCCCGATTTACCAAGTTCCTCTCCTACTGCAAATGCTGTTGGAAACACTACTACAGCTGGGTGTAATGAAGCATCATTAATTACATCATCTAATTCTAAACTATGTGCTGCTGCACCATTTGCTAATGCCGCGTAATGTGGCTGGATAGACAAGCTTCCTTGCCCTACTACAGTCGATTTCCCCTCTTTGGCTAATCCTGCAATTGTAAATAGAATAGATTCACTAGATTCAAAAGTATTGCCTCGTGAAGATAATCCCACATAATCTAACGCAAGGTACTTTGTACGATCTACTACCTCTTCGCTTATTTGGTCATACGATAGACCAATCACCATTTTTGCTAATTGTTTAGTAATTGTCATCTTCAAACCCTCCTTTTTTTACTTTCACTTATTACTTAGCAACTCCCATGCCAAACATGTAATAAATGTTAACTTGCTTTGTAAAAGCTTATAGACAAATTGATTTCTCTTAAACTACTTATAAATTTAAATAGTTGAAATGTTTCATTCGTTTCATTTGTTTCATTCGTTTCAACTGTTTCAATTGATTCATATATTCCGGTTTCCTGATTTTTACACTTTATGATTTTTTATGATACAAAAAAACTGTTTCAGAAGTTTAAAACTTCTGAAACAGTTTCAGTTATTTACATATAAGCGTTTTGATGAACTTAAAATATTCAATTCTTCTCGGTATTTAGCCACAGTACGTCGAGAAATTTGAATACCTTCTTCTAATAAAATATCTGTGATTTCCTGGTCTGCAAGTCTCCTATTTGGTTTCTCGCTATTAATTAACTCTTTAATACGACGCTTTACATAGCTTACTGAGTCCATTTTGCCCGAACTATTTACTAAACCTTTTGTAAATAGTGATTGCAAAGCATAAGTACCATGTGATGTGAGTATATATTTACCTCTGATAGTACGGCTAACAGTAGATTCATGAACACCAAGAATTTGCGAAACATCCTTCAAACGCATAGGTTTAATTTCCTGCATCCCTTTTTCAAAAAAATCTTGCTGTATTTCAAGTAATACCCGAAGTAATCCATATATCGTCTTATCTCGCTGCTCTATTCCTTGAATTAATAAAAGTGCATCCTTTAAACAGTCTTGATAATACTTTTTACAAGTTGGATCGGATTCTAATAAATCTACATATGTTTTACTTATTGAAACTTCTGGTAAATATTTGCGATTTAAGTGAATCAACCATTGGTCGTGTCTTTTTATAACCTCTGCATCAGGCATTATATATTGTACAGGATTGAACATGTCTCCCAAAATCGGCACTGGATTTAAATTTCTTATATACTTTATGGTTTCTTGTGTTTCTTTGATTGAAATTTTATATTTTTTGCTTAAAACTTTGATTGAAAGTGTAGCAATATTCTCAAGATCGTTCTTCACAAAATCTATAGCAAGTGGTGGGGCGGTTAAATCTCGGTCAATCTGAATGAGTAAATAATCCTTTGAACTCCTTGCACCAACTCCAAGTGGTTCAAACGTTTGCAATAAGTCTAAAATGACTTCCACATGTTCACATGTGGTTTCAAACTTTTCGGAGACCTCATCTAGATCTACGTCTAAAAATAACCGATCATCTAAGCTAAAAATTAAATATTTTAAAATACTTAGATCTATTTTAGATAAATTTTGATGTAATGGAATCTGTTCCAATAAATACGGCTCGATACCATCTTTTTGCGCAAGTTTTGTTTGTAATGAATCGTACTTTTCGCCAAGGATACTACTTCTATTATTTGAAAAAACCGATGCTAACTGGATCACATCTTTATAACTTTTCTGAAACTTAGAGTCCTCTACATGTAAAAGTGGATTATCATTTGCTTTTTCATAAATATATCTTTCCAACTCTGCCCCTGAATACTGTAAAACTTCAAGGTGTTGTATTAGCTCCGTAGTTAAGGCTAATTTGAGTTGTTGGGAAACTTCTAAAGAAACGTGCATTATAACTCACCCCCTCTTATTAAACATCATAACACTATTTCTCTACTGATCCGCACAATATTATGAATAATTATTTTATTGAGATAGATGTATTGATTTTCTACATAAGTACGTTTTCAGCAGATTGTTATGTTGTGTCCATGTAGGATATTTTTACCTGTATTGTTCTAGAAACTTAATGGTATGTTCTTTTTAAGTTAGAATTCTAAGTGATGACCTAGTAACCACAATCGAGACAGTAAGACGAACCAATTAAGAATGGGTTAAATCATTGCTAATATTTATTTATTTTACTTGAAATTTCATTAATACGGTTGTTTTTAATGGGCCTCCTAGAGAATCTTTTAAATCTTTCGTTATCATTAATTCATAACTACCTGGTTTGTATCCTTGCTTTGGTGCCGAAATTAGAACCTGCTTCGGGTCCGTAGAAGATACCTTTATCGAAACAGGAATACGTAATGTCCCGTCCTTTACAACGAAAATTCCATTATCTACACTCTTTGGGTTAACAACTTTGTTTAAGTTGATCGTCCAAGTTTTGTTTGAAGCTACTGGCTCGGATTTTTCAATAATTTGACCCCATTTATCGGGAATGCTAGGAAGCGGTTTGTTTACAGGAATAGAGAAATTAGCAAAAAACTGATCTGCTAGCACTTGATACCCCGCCATATTTGGGTGAATATCTGCTGGATTTTCTAAATAAGCAATTCCATTTTTATCAAACATTTGTGCAACTTCAACGAAATGAACACCTTCTCGTTTAGCTAAAGTAGCAAGTTGATCGTTTGCAATGCTAAAAGCAAGTTGCACTTTTTGCTTCAAAGCTACATCTTGAATATGTGGTAATGGGAAATAATAACCATATAAATACACATCTGCATCAGGATTGAGCGTTTTTATCTGCTTTATAGCAGTGGCTAAATTCCCTGATACGGTTTCGAGAAGAGCAGTTGCTTTAGGAAGATCGATTTGAATACTTCCATTTACAGGATTATAGAACTCGTCGATAAAATCATTGGCTCCGCTTATGATCGTCACAAGTTCTGCTTGTTTTAGAAATTTCTGCACGTCTGTTCTATTTACCGTTTCTACCAATCCAGCACTAGTTTGACCAGAAGCGGCAAACTCTTTTGTATACGAACCTAGTACTTTTTCTTTTGCTAAAACCTCACTTATGATATCCGTGAATCCCCGGTTAACTGCTACTCCATAAGGGGTATGCCCTGAAGCCAATGAATCCCCTAACGCTACATAGTCAATTTTAGTAGTCTCCGCATACACTGACGGAGAATAAATACTAAAGACAGTAAAAGTTACAACTAGTATACAAGCCCATATTTTGCGCAATATGGATCCCCCCCTTTAGATTTATTTTGAACGAAAAAGTATATGAATTTGTTTTACTAATTATGACTACCCTTTTATTTTTTAAAGAAAAAGTGATATTATCAATTTTTTCCGTGTTATTTCTATTTATATTACATTAAAGTATCAGCTCTAACAACGGTATTTTGATAATTCTTAATTGTTTGTTACAAAGAGACAAAGGAGAATTGAACTATTATAGAGAATTACCATAATTAGTGTGCAGGAGTGAGACTTATGCTGTTTGGTATAAATCGTCATGTATATGCATTTCATATGAGGTAGGTATATAGAAAGATAAAGGGGCTGAGAATTCTGAGAAGATTCACCGTAATTATAGTAGTATTTACGCTTATGTTTTTATCTGTTAGTAATGTGAGTGCCGCTCCTTTATTCAAAGATGTTGGAGATGATTATTTTGCTAAAGCGGAGTTAGACTTTTTAGCTTCTAAAGGCATTTTAGTAGGTGATCCGTCGAAAGACTTTGGGTTATCACAAGAACTTAAAAGACTAGAGGCTGCAGAAATGCTTGTAAAAGCACTAGGATTGGAGGTTAAGGCACAATCCGATTTGGTCATTTCCGATGTTCCAAGGAATCATGCAAGTTTCCCTGTAATCGCTGCAATTGTAGAAAAGGGAATTATTAAATTGGACGAGAATGGTGCTTTTAATCCAAATGCATCCTTTTCAAGAGGCGAAGGTGCCGTGTTCCTAGTTCGGGGGTTCAATTTAACGGGCACTACTAAAACTCCTTTTGTCGATGTGTTGCCTGAATATTGGGTTTCTGAATTTATTCATGTATTACAAGCAAATAGTATCGCTACTGGATATCCAGACAATACTTTTAAACCATTAGTCAATATTACAAAAGAAGATTTTGCTATTTTACTTGCCCGTGTTTTGAATCCAGCTTTTCGAAAAGTAATAACACCAGTACCAGTGCCTACGCCGCCAGTACCTACTCCTGCTCCAACACCTACACCTGTTCCCGTTGCTTCCTGTGAGAAACCAGGTAAGGTAAAAAAGACGTTTGTGAATGTACAAGTAACGTCACTTTGGCATAAACCAAATATTAATAGACCAGTAGATAAAGCTTCTATTACCACTCCTGTTAATATTACAAAGTGGACGAAAAGTATGAATCTGACCCAAAAATGGTGGCTCGTGGACAAAACCGATACGCAAGCACTATTCGGTGATGAAGTCGCCACCTTAAAAAAGAGCGGTAAATGGACTAGAATTGCTGTTAAAGATCAGTATGTCCCCTATCAAAAAGAAGGATATCCTGGATGGGTCCCATCATCACATATAGTAGAAACAACTACAGATACTTCTGAATGTCCTATCGCCATTGTAAATGCAAAATCTACTAATCTATACCAAGATACGAATAAGAAAAAAGTTTATATCCCGATCAGTTACACGACTATTCTTCCGGTAGTGAAAGAAGAAGGTGAATGGTTGCATGTAATGACTCCAGCAAATGGCATTAAATACTTAGCAAAGAAAGATGCGAAAGTTTATAAAAATTACGCAGCAGTACCAAAGCCATCTCAAAAAGATATCGTCAATAGCGCTAAACAGTTCTTAGACCTTCCATACTTATGGGCAGGTACTTCTGCTTATGGCTTCGACTGCTCAGGTATCATTTACTCCGTGTACAAAAATCATGGAATACTCATACCGCGCGACTCCTTTTATCAAGCAACAAAAGGCACATCCGTTTCCAAGAAAAACTTACAGCCTGGTGATCTAGTATTTTTCGCAGGTAATGGAGGAAAAGGAAAAGTGTATCATGTCGGGTTATTTGTAGGGGACGGCAAAATGCTCCATGCTCCACATGCCTCTTCGAAGGTCAAAATAGAATCAATGAATGCAGGAAATTATAAGAGGAATTACGCAGGTGCAAAAAGGTATTTGAAATAACGAAAATCCCGCTTTCCTAGTTGGAAAGCGGGATTTTTGTACTTGAATTGAATTGTGTGCTACACAGGGACTACTGGATATCAATTACTTCCAAAGCCGGTGGATCCACTGGAGTTGTGATGATTGGTTTTGGAGTTACAAGTGCTAGTTTTCTTTTAGAAGGTGTTTCGTATTTTACTTTTGCTGTGTTTTTTTGAACGAAGCTACTTCCGCCTACACCGTATAATCCGTTATGTTGGCCTTTATAGCTGTATACGCGATATTCGTCCCCTTTTTTCAGCATACGAACGGTAGATAATGTTCCATTGCTTTCCATTTTCACAAGTGGAGTGTCTGCTAAAATTGTTACTTTTCCAATTTGTCCAAGCTTCAGCTCAGTTTTTCCCCACATTACTTTCGTTGTTGCCTGTGAATTAATCGGAATTGCGATTAATAGTCCGAAACAAACTAAAATTGGCAATGCTTTTTTCAATGCTTTTATTAACATTTTATTACCTCCTTCTTTTATGGATGTTTCATTAGTTCCTATTGTAATGGAGTTCAGCAGAATTTAAAAGGTCCCTGTGTAAGATACAATTCTGAATTGTATTTTACACAGGGACATTTAGTCTATAAGCTGATAGTATAGTAGGGTGATTATTATTAAAAAAGGAGGGAAATAAGTTGATTCAAAAAGTAAATTTAAGGAATAATTTTTTTGTAGGTATTTTAGTATTTTGTATGCTATTAATACTACCATCCCTATCGAGCGCAGCTAGTTTTGAGACTTCTGTAAATGTAAAACCCGATAAAACTTGGACTATAACGTTCAATAAGGCAGTTGATGCTAGTAGTGTCCACGCTAATTCGGTTTATGTGTTGGACCAATTTGGGGTAAAGCAAAACGGGCCACTTACTGTCGCTTCGGATCGTAAAAGCGTCCAAGTTGCTGCTCCAACTGAGGGGTATACTTACGCAGCAACGTATACACTTCATATTACAAATAGTGTGACGGATGAAGATGGTAAACCCCTCGCTACATACAATCAAAAACAATTTACAATTGAGACACCCGGTACATACGATGTCGTCAATATTGCAACCAATGGAACTACTAGTGTAGTAAAATCGTACGCTACTTATGAGATTGCTTTAACCAACTTAAAGCCAGGTCAGGCCATCCAGTATAAGGATTCCCTTATCAAAATGTCTCGTGGAATGGTCGTTACGAAAGCTAATGGAGCTAATGTATTAACGAATGTTTATTCAGACAAGCAACTAACCAAAGCATTTACTTATGTAACTGCAAATACAGATCTACTATATATTGACTCTACAGATGCCTATGTGGAGGTAAATGTCGCTGGTAAGAACATGTTTATTAAACATGAGAATAGTAATCTTATTCCGGAGAGTGCGTTGACAGGTAGATCATATTATTCTGCAGCTAATGGTCAACTAGTGCATTCTATTTATTCCACAAGCAGTAAAACATACTCTTCCTATCAAATTGGAGCTGCACCCGCTTTTATGATTCCCGGTCAGACATACTATAGTGTGGATGGTGTTCATTTTACAAATACATCGGGTCAAGAAGTAGGGACAAGCTATCCTTATTTTGAATACTTATCCGCACGAAGCAAAACGAATTATACAGCGGAAGAAATCGACACTTATATAATGACCATGCTTCAAAAGCTAGAAAGCGAAAACCCAAATAATATATTATATCAACAGGCAACTCAAAAAAGTAAGCTTATTGGTCTAGGTTCTTATCTTAAACAATTAGAAGAATCGCAGCATATCAATGCATTATTCATCCTTGCACTAGCTCAGCATGAAAGTGCATACGGTTTAAGTAATAGAGCGCAAGAATACAATAACCTTTTTGGTCTTTATGTTACAGACAACAATCCTTTAGCCAAATATTTTACAACAGTGGAACAAAATATTGATGAGCTAGTAAATGCATTTTTAAACAAAAATTATCTTCGTCCGAACGCCGGTTATGCGAATGGTGCAGTTTTTGGCAACAAAGCAATCGGGATCAACGTTAAATATGCATCTGACCCATACTGGGGAGCAAAAGCTGCCGGCCATATGTATCGTATCGATCAAATGATGGGTGGACGAGATTCTCTAACTCCCTACAAACTTGGCATCACCAACACATCTGGTCTAAACGTTCGTACAGGTCCTGGCACTAATTTTACAGCTGCCTATCGATATACAAATAGTGGAATGCCAATCACGATATTAGATGATAATCTACCAGAATCTGAGTGGATTAAAGTTCTTTCGGATTCGGTGGACTACACGGAATTGTATATTCATCGTGATTATGTTGATGGAATTTAGTAGTTCCCTGTGTAAGATACAATTCTGAATTGTATCTTACACAGGGACAAAAAAATAAGCCCACACCTCTGTTATTTAAGAGGCGTGGGCTTTTCGTTAACTATCAGAATTGTTTGCTACACAGGGACAGTTTACGCAGGTACTGGAATCGCTTCTGTACCCGGAGTGAATGATTCCGGACTTGGTACTACAGTTTCTGAACCTGGCACGATTGATCTGATGCTTGCTTCTGTGATATTTACGTTTAGTGTGAGTTCATTTTTACCGTATTTTACGGTAATTGTTGTATTTCCTGCTTTTTTGGCTCTTACTAAACCACTGTTCACTGTGATTAATGCTTTATCGCCTGGAGTATATTTTGCCGCTGCTGTTACATCTCTTTCAGTCGCTGTGCCATCTGGTGTTGTTGTTACTTCTTTAATCGCTATGCGTACTTCTTTTCCAGCTTCTAACTCGATTTGTGTGTTATCTGCAACCAATGTTACTTCAGATGCAGCAACATTTACGTTTACCGTTAGATTATTTTCACCGTAGCTAACATTGATCGTTGTAGTTCCGGCATTTTTTGCTCTGACTAAACCATTCGTTACAGTTGCCACAGAATTATCCGCTACTTTGTATTTTGCAGAAGAGGTAACATTTTTTTCTGTTGTTTTTCCGTCTACTGTTGTTGTGATTTCCTTAATAGTCAGTTGCGCTTCTTTACCTGGTTCCAAATCAATTTGTGATATGTCTGTAAACAGCGTCACTTCTGGTTTGGTTACCGTCACATTTACAGTTATTTCATTTTTACCGTATTTCACAGTGATCGTTGTGCTTCCCGCACCTTTGGCTTTCACTAGACCATCCGTTACAGTAGCTATTGCTTTATCTGCCACTTTATATGTTGCAGCAGTTGTCACGTTTCGTTCGCTTGTTTTCCCATCTGCAGTTGTTGTTACTTCCACAATTTTTAATTGGGATTCTTTGCCTGATTCCAAACTAATATCTGGTTTGTTTACCGTAAGTGTCACTTGTGGTTCTGCCACTGTGACATTTATAGTAACTTCATTTTTACCGTATTTAGCGGTAATTGTTGTGCTTCCTACACCTTTTGCTGTTATTAAACCTTTATTTACAGTTGCAACTTTATTGTTTCCAGATTTATATGTTGCAAGACTTGTGATGTCCGTTTGTTTCGTTTTTCCATCTGCTGAAGTGATTACTTCTTTAATAGTCAGTTGGGCTTCTTTTCCTGGTTCTAAATTAATTTCAGTTTTATTTGCAGTTATAGTCACTATCGGCTCTGTAACTATCACATTTATAGTTACTTCCTGTTTACCATACTTAGCGGTAATAGTAGTTTCCCCTGCCTTTACTGCCGTTATTAAGCCATTGCTTACAGTGGCAATTTTACTGTTCGTCACTTTATACGTTGCAGCTTTTGTTACGTCTACTTTCTTTTCTTTGCCATCTGCAGTTGTTGTTACTTCCACTATTTTCAGTTGGGCTTCTTTTCCAATTTCCAAATCAACTTGCGTTTTGTTTGCCGTTAGTGTCACGCCCGGTTCAGTGACTGTTGCATTTACAGTTAACTCATTTTTACCGTATTTAATTGTAATGACTGTAGTCCCTGCATTTTTAGCTGTTACTAAACCATTTTTTACTGAAACTACTTTATTGTCTGATACTGAATATTTGGCAGCACTTGTTACGTCTGTCTTTTTCGTTTTACCGTCTGCTGTTGTTGTTACTTCTGTTATTTTCAGTTGCGCTTCTTTTCCTTTTTGTAGGTCAATTTGTGTTTTATTTGCCGTTAAAGTTACCTCTGGTTCTGTAACGGTCACATTCACAGTTAGCTCGTTTTTACCGTATTTAACAGTGATTGCTGTGCTTCCTGCATTTTTTGCTATGACTAAACCATCTTTTACGCTAGCAACTTTGTTGTCTGCTACTTTATATGTTGCGGCTTTGGTTACATCTTTGCGTTTTGTTTTTCCATCTGCTGTTGTGGTTACTTCTGTTATTTTCAGTTGTGCTTCTTCTTTTGGTTCCAAATCAATCTGTGTTTTGTTAGCAGTTAAAGTGACCCCTGGTACAATAACTACTGGATCTTTTACCGTCACATTTACTGTCACTTCATTTTTACCATGTGTAATTGTAATTGTAGTAGAACCTTTTCCAACCGCGGTTACTAATCCATTTGCAACTTTTACAATACTTTCATCTGCTACTACATACTTAGCGTCTGAAGTTACATTTTTAGTAGTTGCATCCCCTTCTACAGGCGTAGATGTTTCTGTTACAGTCAGTTGAGATGTTTCTCCAGCTGTTAAATCTAGCTTCGTTGGGTTTACTGAAAGTGATAGAACTGGCTCTGGGACTTCCACTACTTTTTCATAAATTAATGCTTCGCCAACATTTCCAGCAGCATCATTAATAATTACTTTTACTGAATCTGTGTCAGCCGTTACTGGGAATGTAAAGCTACCATCTTGGTTCAAATTAAAGGCAACCGCTGCTTTTGCAACTCCATTTACAGTTGGAATATAGGAAGCTTTTAATTTTTCATTTAAGTTGTAGTCTAAGCCGTATAAATATAATTCTTCATTGTAATCGATATATTTGTCTGTTACTTGACCAGTTGCCACTCCGTCTTTCACAGAACCACTAACTACTGGTTTTGTAGTTTTTACTACAATCGGTCCTACATAATCTTGGACAACTCCTGAAGCTGCAACGCCAGTAAAGTCAACTGTATATAGACCATCTGGAATCGTTGTTGCAGGTGCAGTACCCCATGGTTTGTACTGTCCGGCAACATTCAGGGTATAAGATCCTTTTGCTAGTGCTGCACCTGAATGTAAGTAACCAATATAGCCATCCCCGTATTCCCCACCTTCAGGATTCATAATATCCCAAAGTTCAATATAGTTAGTAGTTACGTCACCAGTTAGTGTAAATGATAGAACTGCAGTATCTTTAACTCCATCCCCATTAAATGACAAGTCTGTAGTTGAGATTTTGAAGTCTTTCAATTGTGTTGCCTCTGCTCCACCAAAATCTGCTGCAAATGGCAAGGAAACTTCTGAAGCCCCACCATTAATATGGATATATCCTAGTATTTCAGAACCGTTTGGTGCAGTTGCTTTAGAAGCAGTTAACGTAACTTTTAATATTTGCTCTCCAGCAAGATTGAATGTCGGTTTGTCTATCGTCACTTTTGCATCACCAAATGACTTGGTAACATCTACTGAGACGTTATAGTTTCCACCTTTACCAGCAATATCTTTTACTAAAATCTCTTTTGTTACGGAAATATTACCTTCTTTAAGTGATTGTGGACCGAAAGTAACTGTCCCTTTTAAGTTTTCTACTACTGCTCCAGTAGCATCTCGTACTGCAGTATCTTTTGCATATGCAAGAATTTCTGGGTGAGCTGCAGCATACGCATCTACACGGCCTGCACCTTGAGCGAATACATCATACTTCTTTGTATCCAAGATTTTAGCCGTATTGGAAAGCGCTACTTTTACATCAAAAGCATTCCAAGAAGGATTTGCTTGTTTTACAAGTGCAGCAATACCTGCAATATGTGGTGTTGCCATAGAAGTTCCTGTTTTACGATCATATGCTTCCCCGTAAACTGCATCAGGGAAATCTTTTTTGTACATTGGAATAGTAGACATAATATTTGTTCCAGGTGCACTTACATCTGGTTTAATATCAAAGTTTGGTGTAGAAGGTCCACGTGAACTGGAGTCATTTACATCATCTCCAACAGTATTCGTGGAAGCAAATTTACCAAAGCTAACTTTTCCTGTTCCACCTGCCAATGCAGCACGAATTGCCACTCCATCAGTCAAAGACATATCATAAGTTGGAATGAAGGCAAATGAATCGCCAAGGAATGTGCCTGAAGCATTTGGTGTATTCGATCCCGCAGTAGAATTATGAATAATCGTAGCAACTGCTCCATTTGCTTTTGCATTTGCAATTTTATCGACAAATGCGATAGAACCACGTGCAATCAATGCTACTTTCCCTTTCACATCAATTCCTTCAAAATCTTTTACTTCTCCAAGGCCAGGTACTGCTACTAAGTCAAACTCACCTTGAAGTTGTGTTGCTAAATCTTTTCCAAAAGTTGTACCCATTAACTGAAGTTGTTTCGTTAAGTTATAGTCTCCAACTGAAACTTTTACTTCTCCGTTATGCATCGTTTCGGGATTTGTTGTGTTACCCACTCCAATCCCTAAACGTGCAGTAGCCGGAGTTCCCATCGTGCCACGGTTTGGACCATCATTACCTGTTGCGACAACTCCGATAGTCCCAGCCATCATGGCATTATTTATAGCAAATGATCCTGCATCCGTTTCAGAGTTTGCTCCTCCGCCAAGTGAAAGGTTGATAACGTCCATTTTTTCAATTACCGCTGTATCTATTGCTTTTACTATACCTGAAGTTGAGCCACTACCATATGCTCCCAGTACACGATATGCATAAAGATCTACTTTAGGTGCAATCCCTTTAATGCCATATTCGTTTGCGCCGATTGCTGCAATTGTGCCAGCAACATGTGTACCATGTGATGTATAAAATGAACTTCCCGTTGTATTAAATTCAGGTGTTCCTGCTGGACGTTCAGAAGGTAATGTCTCCGAAGCATCATCTTCTGTACGTGTTTTTGTATAAGTGGATGAATTTGGAATGAAGTTCTTTCCACCTTTATAAATGCCTGCGAATTCTGGATGATCTGCATCAATACCTGTATCAAGTACCGCTACTTTAACCCCTTGTCCCTCAATTCCTTCATTCCAAAGCTTTTCAATTCCTAAGAAAGAGATACTTGTATTCATCTTTGCATCTACTTTAGGAGTTTTAATAATTGTAGAAGGTTTTGTTGGTTTCGTTTTTTGTGGTTCCTCCGACGCATAAACAATTGTGTCCGGTTCCACTAATGTTACTCCTTGAACGGTTAGTAGTTTTGGAATATCACTTGCTTTAACTGTTGCTGCGAAACCGTTCAACACTGTATCAAAGGCATAACCTTGTTTAATCGTAATATTTTTTATAGATAATTCCTTTTTCACAGATGTTTGTTGTGCCTTTACTTTAGTTCTCACTTGTTTTTCTTGAGTAGCTGAGAATGCTTTTCCTTTTAATTCGCTTATTCCTTTTTCAAGAGCTACTGGTTTTTCAGATAAATGAATGATAACTGCAACATCTTGGTTACCCGTTTGGTCTTGTAAGTCTTTGTGTAATTTTGGCCCACCATCTAATACATTTAACTGTTCTGCTATAGCTGATTTTAACTGTATCGTACTTTCGCTTGGTGTATTTTGCTTGAATGGCTTTACAGCTGAGTTTGCAGAAGCAGTCATAGCCGGGCTAAGCATCGTTAAGACCATAGCTAGTACCATTAAGATGCTAAATAACTTACTTGATAAGTTTTTCTTCAATACAAATTTCCCCTTTTCCAAAGCGTGATTTAGTTGACGAGCCTAACTATAAATTTTGCTACATACCGCTAATGCTTTTTTATAAAAACCGCTTCCTTCCTATGAAAATAGTTAGTTATAAAGTCGCTATCATGATGTAATATCATTTCTACTATATGTGCTAGTCTTGGTGGCTATGACATGTCCACGCAAAAAAGGTCCCTGTGTAAGATACAATTCGGAATTGTATCTTACACAGGGACAATCCAAGGATTCACTATTAAAGACTTATCAAATACGTAATTATATTCGCTTGTGATTATCTCATATGGAGTAAACTTCTCTACAGAACCATTTAAGGTGGTAACCTTTGCTAATCCGTCTGGTGTGAATTCGTACATTTCCGTTCCTATTATACGGGCACCGGTCTCAAAGAAAATCTCCATCCAACCATCTTGGTTAATATCATAAAAGTAAAGAATTGGCGCATTCTCTGCAGAAAGTGTTAGTGGCGTTATTTCAAGTCCATCAAATTCTACTACTATTTCTACATTTTCATTTAAGTAACTGCTACCTCCTATTGCCCCACCCCTAAAAGAAATTGTTTCTAAGATTCCATCATTATTTACGTCGATTTTATCCTCAATAAAAAAATCAAACATGCTAGGTGCTTTTAATGTAGGAATATAGGAAGAATAATTAGGGATAGTCTCAGCATTTGATACTAGGGATTGATCTTCGGCCAAATACTTTATGGACTCTACTTCACTGTCAAAAAACTTCCACTCTTCTTTTTGAGGTTTCAGTGTATGGATGAATATGGACTCGTTATCTCGGAAGTTTTCTCCTTCTACAAGAGTTGTTATTTGAGTTACACGTACTTTGACTTCTTGTTCTGAAATTGATAAAAACTCAAAATCCCTAAGTTCATATGCTAAGTCAAAATCCTCAAATATGTCACTTAGCATTTTTTTTATTTCCGCAAAAGTTGTTTGCTCAGCATGTGTATACACCTTAGACATATACTCATCCATATTCTCGTTTTCAAGTGCTAGTATATTACCTTCAAGCACTTGAATAATCTCGGATTCAATATTTGAATCTAGCTCTAATTCTGTTACTTGGTTTATAGATGGGACAAATTTGAGCATGGTCATTACTATTAGTAAAGAAATTCCTACCAATACGAAAGATCCCAAAGCACCTTTCCAACTAGTTCCACCTTGCAACTGAATTTCGTTTTTTAATAACTCTACATCACTAATATTACTTTCTGACATTTCACGAATTCTTTTTAATGCATGGCGACGATAAAAATTATTACCGGTAATTCCAACAGTAAATGAAACAGCAAACTTCATCACTGCATTAAAAATAACCTCGTCTATTCCTAATACAGTAACTAAGAGGTTTATTACTATAATAACTCCTACAATCGAGAATATTGGCTTATACATTTTTCTATAACCAAACCAAAAAAGTGGAAAGAAAAAAGCTACCCAGTTCCACGTATTTAAACCTTTTGACCATCTTCGTATGTAATAGTGTTGCTTTTTTTCACCTATAAATAATCTAAGTAATTCATTATCAATGTCAGGTTTAGGTTTAGGTTTAGGTTTAGGTTTAGGTTTAGGTTTAGGTTTAGGTTTAGGTTTAGGTTTAGGTTTAGGTTTAGTTCTACTCCTCTTCTTGTTAGAAGTAGATTCTACCGCTTCGCTTTTTGCTTCAATCCCTTTACCACATATTGAGCAAAACTTTGCTCCATTATCTATTCTTGAACCACATGAAGCACAAAACAGTTATATTCCTCCTATAATTCTTTTACCCCTCCCATATCATATGCTGTTGTATTTTCGGTATTCCCTAAAAGGTCCCTGTGTAAGATACAATTCAGAATTGTATCTTACACAGGGACGAAATCAATTAAAATCTCTCTTATATTCATTATCATACATATGGCAATTCACAAACCTACCTGAACTTACTTCAATTTCACGTGGCGCTACACTTTCACATACATTTTTTTTAAATCTGCACCGTGTGTGAAATGAACATCCAGTTGGTGGATTGGAGGCACTCGGAACATCGCCTGTTAAAATAATTCGGTTCTTTTTTATATCGGGATCGAGTGAAGGAACTGCAGACATAAGTGCCTGTGTATAAGGATGCAGGGGTTTTTGAAATAATTGTCTTTTATCGGATAACTCTACAATTTTCCCTAAATACATAACCCCTATTCTATCGCTTACATGTTTAACAACACTCAAGTCATGTGCAATGAAAATATAGGTTAATCCCAATGTTTCTTTTAAATCTTGAAATAAATTTAATACCTGTGCTTGTACTGATACATCTAACGCGGAAACTGGTTCATCCGCAATAATTAATGAGGGGTTTACTGCTATAGCCCTTGCTATTCCAATTCGCTGCCTTTGTCCACCACTAAACTCATGTGGGTAGCGCCCAATATGGGTATGACTCAAGCCAACTTTTAATAGCAAATTCTCGACCTTCTTTTTTCTTTCTTTAGCACTTTGTCCTAGCTGATGTGTTGAAAGTGCTTCGCCTAGAATAGCTCCTACAGTCATTTTAGGATTAAGTGAAGCGTAGGGATCTTGAAAAACGATTTGCATTTTGCTTCGTAGTTTCCTTAAATTTGTCTGATCTAAGGTTGTGACTTCACGACCTTCGAACACAATCGAACCCTCTGTTGGTTCAATTAAACGAAGAATACTTCTTCCCATTGTTGATTTCCCGCATCCGCTTTCCCCTACTATTCCAAGCGTTTCTCCTTTATTTACATGAAAGCTTATACCGTCAACGGCCCTTATAGAGTGACTTCCTTTATTAAATAGTTTCTTCTTTACAGGAAAGTGTGTTTTTAAATCCTTCACACTAAGCAATGGCTGATTCATACAATTCCTCCTTGCTCGTCATACAACCAGCATCTAACGTATTGAGATTCATGTTTAAATAGAGGTGGGTTTTCCTCATGACATTTTGCATGAGCATGTTGGCAGCGGGCTCGAAACGGACATCCCGATTTAATCACTCCTAGATTTGGTACGTTACCATCAATGGGAGTTAATCTCGACTCATTTTCACTATCGATATTAGGAACAGAATTTAACAAACCAATCGTATAAGGATGCTTTGGTTGTTTAAAAAGAGTTCGTACATCTGCCTGCTCCACAATTTGCCCATAGTACATGACAATCACTCTATCAGCCATCTCTGAAATTACACCTAAATCATGGGTAATTAATAAGATTGCAGTATTATATTCTTCCTGCAATATATTCATTAAATCCAATATTTGCGCTTGTATAGTTACATCGAGTGCCGTGGTTGGTTCGTCTGCAATAAGCAGTTTGGGATTACAAGCCATAGCCATCGCAATCATTACTCTCTGCCTCATTCCTCCGGATAACTGATGAGGATAGTCATTCACTATACTTTCTGCACGAGGAATTCCAACTTTTTTCAGTATTTCGATAGTTTTTTCTATACTATTTGTTTTATTTGCAAATCCGTGCAAATGAAGAACCTCTCCAATTTGCTTCCCAATTTTATGCACCGGATTTAAGGAAGTCATAGGCTCTTGGAAGATCATTGATATTTTATTTCCCCGGATAGATTGCATCTCTTTTTCGGAAAATAAGTTTATATCCTCCCCTTCAAATACGGTTTTTCCTTCTGTAAAGCTTGCATTCTTCTCGATTAGTCGCATGATAGAAAGGGCCGTTACACTCTTTCCACACCCTGACTCACCAACCAACCCTACTGTCTCTCCCTCATTAATATGAAAGGACAGATCCTTAACTGCTGAGATTGTACCTGCTTCATCATCTTTGAAGGAAATTTGAAAATTCTCTATTTTTAATAATTCAGATGTCAATGATCTACCTCCTCACATAGTAGATGCAACCAGTCCGTTTACTCCGCTTTCATAAAATGTTGATAGGCTATTTCAGCGATTCGAGCAATTGGTTCATCTCCCTTGTACTCCAATGAGTTGCCAACAGAGTATACAGTAATGACGAATTCTCCTTTATTATCAGGTAGATAAACGATGCCCGTATCATTGAACATTGTTCCTAGGCTACCTGTTTTGTTTGCCACTTTTTTATTTCTTGGAAGTAAACCCCCGATACGCTGTTGAAAATGCTGTTTAAATAGAATTTCACGAATTTCTCTTGAACATTCTTCCGATACGATATCTCCTAAAGCAATTTTTTCTAATAATAGACTCATATCTTTGGCAGAACTTACATTGTTTTCTGTACTTTCCTGAAAAACTATACTATTCCAATCATACTCGCCATCTATCAGACGTCTTATAATTTCATCAAAGAGTTTTAAACTATACGGCTGTGAGGGGATACCCGCACTTAAACTGAGAAGATCCCAAATAGTATGCTTCGTGTATATATTACTTAAGCCAAGTTGATGCATCTTTTCCTCTACTTGATGCGTTCCACCAAGGATACTCAGTACTTTATCGGCAGCTAAATTATCACTCACAATAATCATCATAGTAGCTAAATCTTTTATTGTAGGCTCTATTCCATACTCCATTTCTTGGAATACTCCTGAGCCCGGTACATAATCTTCTTCTACTAACTTTATACGTTGTTGCAAATCTATTTCACCTTTATAAACTTTTTCATATAAAGTAACTAAAATAGGGACCTTTACTACACTAGCCATTTGGAAAAGTTGATGCTCTTTGATATTTACTTCCTCGTTCGTCCCTAAGTGTTTAATATATATGCCAAATGTAGCGTCTACGGTATCAATATATGACTCTATTTTCTGTTGTAAATTCATCCGAAAACACCCCTATGCTTATTTTGATTTAGGATCTAAAGCGTCCCTTAATCCATCTCCCAATAAATTAAACCCTAAGACTACCAACATAATGGCAAGTCCAGGAAACAGTGTCATCCACCACGCTTGGCTTAAGAATGACTTCCCTACATAGACAAGTGCACCCCATTCTGGATTCGGAGGTTGTGCACCTAATCCTAGAAAACTTAGGGAGGCAGCAGATAATATAGAACCACCAAATTCTAACGTTGCTAATATAATGATTGGGGAAATGACGTTAGGTAAAATATGTCTTCCTATTATCTTCCAATTTTTCACTCCGAGTGCTCTGGCAGCTTCTATATACTCTGTTTCTCGTATTGACAACACAGCACCTCTTACTACACGAACAAATGATGGCACTGCAGAAATAGCTACTGCTATCATTGCATTTGTTAAGCCTACTCCTAAAACAGCAACAATTGCTATCGCCATAAGTAATGAAGGGAACGTCATTAAGATGTCTATAAACTGCATGATATATATATCAAGTTTGCGGTAATATCCAGCAATTACCCCTAAAACTACTCCAATCGTACCCGAAATAGTAACTGCGAATAGCCCCATAAGTAAAGAAACTCTGCCACCATGAAGCATTCTAGTCCAAATATCCCTACCGAATTCATCCGTACCTAACCAATGTTCTAGGCTTGGACCTTGTAAACTATCATCAAAATTCATTTCGTTTACCGGATATGGTGCAATAATTGGTGCTAAAGCCGAAGTTATGATGAAAAAAAGTAATATAACTGAACCAATGATTGCTCCTTTATTTTTCTTTATTTTATTAAAAAAATTGTTCGAAAATAAGTTTGTTTTAGATTGAGTATCTATAGGATCAGGATCAACAAATGAAAGATTATTTTTTTCAATTGACTTCAGCATATTCTCTCCTCTCAAACGACCGCAATACAATAAATCTTGGTTGGTTATTCGTATTGAATACGAGGATCTAATTTTGTATATAAGAGATCTACCACAAAATTTACAATAATTATCATTGCAGCCATAAATAGCAGCAAGCCTTGAACCGTTGGAATGTCTCTAGTAGAAATCGCCGAAACTATTAAACTGCCAAGACCAGGAAGTGCAAAAACTGTCTCCGTAACGACTGCACCCGCCATTAAGTATCCAAATTGCATTCCGATTAGGGTTACAACAGGTATTAAAGCGTTTTGTAAACTATGTCTGAAAATTAAACGATATACCCCTGCTCCTTTTGCTTTTGCAGTTCGGATATAATCTTGTTTAATAACATCTAGCATACTGGATCTAGTCATCCTTGCTATACTACCTGCCGTACCTAACCCTAAAGTAATGGAAGGAAGAACGAGCGAGTAAAATCCGTTATACCCGGAAATCGGGAAGATATTTAATTGATAAGAAAATAAGAGAATTAAGAACAAAGCGATCCAAAATCCAGGAGCAGAAATTCCAACTAAAGCAAGAAGCATTGCTAGCTGGTCGTATATCGTATTTTTTTTAACCGCAGCTATAACACCAATAACAATTCCTGTTATCGATCCAAAAACCATGCTAAACAATGCTAATTGTGCAGTAATTGGAATCCTATTTAATATCTCTTCTACTACTGTATAACCTGTAATATAAGAAGTACCAAGGTCTCCTTGAATGGCATTCAACATATAGGAAAAATATTGGACGGGAATAGAACGGTCTAACCCTAATCTAATTTCTAATTCCCTAATGGATTCTTCTGTAGCAAAATCTCCTAGAATATGATTGATAGGATTTCCAGGTATTAAATGAATAATCATGAAGACTAGCACGGATACTCCAAGTATAGTTATCATCATTGTGAATATTCTTTTGACTAAATAGGATGACAAGCAAACGCCCCCATTCCATGTGATTTAGATATTTCTAATCTAAATCCTTATTCCTTTACTTTCACACTAGTCCACTCTATTGAACCTTCAATTGGATGTATTTCAAAGCTCTCGAAATTGCGGATGGCAGTAATATTTTCTTTCACATAGAGCGGCACAAACGGAGACTCTTCCACTAACATTTCCTGTGCTTTTTCATATAGCTTCAAACGAGCTTCTTGATCCATCTCGATCGCACCTTTTTCCAAAATGCTATATATTTTTTCATTTTCATAGTGTAATCTTTTGGATTTATCTTTTCCGAAAAGTAAGAAATTCAATACATCTGCATCAGGCCAACCGAAGCTCCAAAGTAGCATTTCATGTGCTCCATTAGGCGTTTGTTCGATGATTGTTGCAGCCTCTTTGACAGAGATGGTTATTTTAATACCTATTTCCATCAACTGACTTTGTATTACTTGAGCAGCTCTCTGATTGGCTGGATCATCATCGACCCATAAGTCTACTGAAAATTCCTCACCATCTTTCATCACAACTCCATCTTTATTTATATCTTTCCATCCTGCTTCAGACAAAAGCTTTTTCGCAGCACCCGTATCCCTCGTATATTTGTCGGTAGCCATTGTTTCTATTTTCTCACTGTAACCAAATGCAGCTTTTGGTAATGGGCCAAATACTGCTTGTGCCTCACCATTTAATGTATTGTCAATAATGGAATCTCGATCAATGGCAAGTGCAATTGCTTGTCTTACATTCACATCTTGGAAAATAGGAAGCTTATTATTCCAGCCCAAGTAACTTAAAACATCTCCAGGGACTCTCTTAATCGTTACTTCTGAATCTTTCTCAAGATCTTCAATATATTGATAAGGAACATTTAACAAAACATCCACATTCCCTTTTTTGAACTCCAAAATTCTTGTCTCTTCATCCGGAATAAACCTAAATTTCACGCTATCAAATCCAGGTTTTTGACCTTTCCAATCAAAATCCTTATAAGGCTCATAAACCAGTGAATCTCCTCTATTAATTTCTTTTAGTTTTAGCGGGCCAGACCCACTAGGATTTTTCTCAAATCCCTCTCCTTTATCGTCCAAGACAGAAACATCAAGTGGCGCTAAAAATGGAGTCGTTGCATTGATAAAAAATGGTGCAAACTGATTTTTCCACTTTATTTTAAAAGAGAATTCACTTAAAACCTCTATGTTGTCTATTTCCCCAGCATTTGTACTAAAAGGAGATGATGCTACTAATCTTTCAAAAGAAAGTTTAACAGCTTCTGCATTTACTGGTTTTCCCGAATGGAATACTGCATTTTCCTTTAGATTGAAAATTACTTCCTTCCCATCACCTACCACTTCGTAATCTGTAATTAGATTCGGAATAATATTCCCGTCATTATCTAGTTTTAATAAAGTATCGTACAAAGGAATATTTGCTTCCCCAGTAGATGAAGTTCTATGAATATCCACAGAGTCCGGCTCAGAAACTAAACCAACAATGACTTCTCGATTACTTCCCTCTTTAGAATTGCTATCAGATTTATTCCACCAATTACACCCCGATAAGACTAACGCGAGAATAAGCAACATTGTAAAAAATACAAATGACCTTCTTTTCATGAATTCATGCCCCCCGTTATTTTATTTAAATGTCTAGAATTACCTAATTTCAAAGAAACCTTACAAACCTAGTTTGTAGAAGATAGAATTTTGGATTACAAACAATATATTCGTTATTCTCGAAAGTTATGTACCCAATACTTAACTAATTTATAATAATAACTTTCTCAAGCTTTTATAGAACTAAATTTATTCACCTCAATAAAAAAGACTCTTAGATAAAGGTCCCTGTGTAAGATACAATTGCGAATTGTATCTTACACAGGGACAAATTTATTTCAAACCACTAATAATATTATCTTTTATTACTAAATTACTTTCATTTTCACCAGATATTCTTAAAGCTTTTAGATTAATATTTTCCCCTGTAATGATATTTGAACTAAAATTTGTTGCTTTTAAAGAGGGTACGTTAATATCTATGACATAATCGGTTGATTTGACTGTATCATTTAATGACGAGGTATTAAGAATATTATTACAAATACTTACAACGGACACTTGGAACTCTTCTTTCAATCCGTCTTTTCTCTTCATACTTATAAGATTATCTGACAAATTGTAGGCCGAATTATTATTAAACATAAAAAATCTTAATGAAGAACTATATCCAACCACTCCCCCTTCAACTTTTAATACTTTGCCACCGGAATTTTTATCTAATTTCCCCGAAAAAGTATTTCCTGAAATATTAATCCCCTCACCACCTGTAAAAATAGAGATAAAGACGTCGGTTATAAGCTTAAAGGTATTTCCATTTACAATTAAATCATTAATATTTTCTAAAATTAGCGCATTAGATGATCCTGAAAATTCATTTGCCACTAATTCAATCATCCCTATATAAGGAACTTGATCAGCTCTTATCTGTGAAGTGTCCATAGATTCCGCATAAAGGTTCACTATTCCCTCTTTAGCAAGAAAATGGTCTTCAATAGAATTACCTACAATCTGAGCTTGAGAGAATTGAGAGTTAAGTTTGTCGCAAATGACTTTTATTGCACTAAGTGTATTGTTATTTACAGAGTGTCCCACTTCAATATCATTACTATTCATTTGAGTGTTATGAACATCTCCATTTTCAAATAAAATTGCTATCTTAGCGTAAGACACATGATTATTGGAAATGATGCTCTGATGGGTATTCGAGTTATTATAATGTATTCCGTACTCTGCGACATCCCAAATTTGGTTTTCTGTGATGATAACATTTCTATTTTTATTTATAAGTTCTATTCCTGTTTTGAGGTTATAAAAATGGGAATTTGATATGTTGACTCCAAATGTACCATCTAACACTAGAGCTGTTCCTATATGATTTTTTGAATAAACATGAAGTCCGTCAATTACTGCAGAAAATTCATGTTCCAATCCTAAATTGGAAGGTGGTTCAGCGCCACCATCTACCTTATTTCCTTTTAGATGAAATGCTGGAACGTCTTCGCTAATAAGGATCTTCGCATTATTAGCTTGTATTCCATTAATCTTATTCAGGTCTAATACTATCGTTTTGTTGATCAGATAAGTTTTCTCCGAATCTAATCTAAGAACTCCATTTTCTTGAGAAGCTTTTTGAAAGGCAACTGTGTCATCTGTTTTTCCATCCCCAATAGCTCCAAATTCCATTATATCTATATAGCTAAAACTGTCTGTTGATTGCTTAGTAATCAAACTATCTTCATCATTTAGACCATAGAAAATCATTAAGCTTAAGGTGAAAAAAAGTTCTTTCCATTTTATTTTTCTCATGATTCACTTCCGACTCAGTTTATTTTGCTTACAATTTCCTAGCCCCATTTTTGTGGAGAACATAAAGAAAAAACTAACCCACCGCCTTAATCAGATAAGTGAGCTAGTTTAAATATCAGAATTGTTTGCTACACAGGGACAATTTATTTTAAAATTTCTAAGATTCCTTGGCTTATTTTATTAATTTGGGCAATCATTGTTTGGGAAGACTGCAAAAGGATACTATTTTTAGCAAGTTGCTGTGTTTCTAACGCCATGTCTACATCTTCAATGCCAGATAACGCATTTGTTAGATTCACTTCATAGTTTTGTACATTTGCAAGGGCATGTTCTAATCGATTTTGATAAGCACCATATTCCCCTCTCCTGGAACTAATAAGCTTAGAAATATTATCTATTAGTACTAATGAAGCCGTCGCTGATTCATGCGATAAGACATCAATCTTCTGAAGTTCTAGTTTCTCTATTTGATGATCATACAGAGGAATGGAGATTTGCTGACCGGCATTTGGACCAACCTGTATTTTCAAAGGGAACATTTTATCCTCTTCATTTGGTTCTTGAGCATCTTCAATAATAGCTTTTGCCAATTTATTTAGTTCATTGGAAAATTCACTATAAATATTTAAATACTGTCCATTTGTTGGAGGAGACAAACGCATTAACTGCTCCTGTGTCTCGGAATCAGTGGGACCAACAATATTTAGCTTGATGCTAGCTGCCTTCAATTTGTCTGCCATCTCTTCAATATCATAAATAGATAGGCCATCCCCCCCATCCCCATCATTATTATCATGCACGGGAGCATCTGTTACTAAAACAAATTGCTTGGAAGCATCACTGCGCATTGAGATTCCTAGCGCATCTTGAATAGCTTCTAAACCAGCTTCTGGAGTATCTCCCCCGCCACTAACAGAGATAGTGTTTAATGAATTTTTGAAGTCCTCTAAGTCCGTTGTAAATGGGTAGACTTTGGAACTTACCCCATCATTATAATCCACTAGCCCTAGCTGTATATTTATACCTGCTGAAGAAATAGAGTTAACAAAATTAGTTATGTTAGCCTTCACATTTGCGATTGGACCACCCATACTCCCAGTGGAATCAATGAGAAATACGATATCAGTCATTCCTGAAATCGACCCAACCGGAACATTAACAACCGGAGGACGCAACACCTTAATCGTATTAAACTCGGTATTCTCTACTATGTCACCAATTGACTGCTTGATTTGGTCCAGTTCATTTTGTATAACTTGCTTATCTTGAAAACTCAAAGTATCATTTGCTGCTTGAATTACTAACTCTCTCATACGAATTAAATTTGGATTCTGTATTTGGCCAAGAGCTGCTTCAGTAGTTTGAATAAGTGACACTCCGTCTTTTATATTCCTATCTGCTTGTTGAAGCCCTCTTATTTGTGCCCTCATCTTCTCGGATATCGCACTTCCTGCTGCGTTATCAGAAGCTCGGTTAATTTATTTTCCAGAAGATAACTTTTGCATAGACTTCGTTGTTTGCTCACTTGCTCGCTGAAAATGATTATATGCATTTAATCCACTTATAACTTTCATGCTTCACCCACATTTTGTATATTTATCATACCATTTAGATTAATTTAACTAATTCAATATACTTTCGTTATTTACTATATATTACATTTTATCTATTTACAACAGATTTAAAAAGGTCCCTGTGTAAGATACAATTCAGAATTGTATCTTACACAGGGACCAAAATAGAATACTTACCTAGGACTAACCATATACTTGTTTGTCTGATTCAAAATACTTATGCGAAATGGAGAGTACTCATGTCATTTAACAAAAAACGAATTCTCGGTTGGATTGCACTAACTTCTTTACTATTGTTACCTAGCCAATCGCTAGCTGCAGGAAAAACATTCTATGTGCCACTGTCATATGAAAATGGAACGTCACCAGGAATTTATCAAGTGGACCCAAATACAAAAAGAACAACTTTAATCATTAAGGATAATACCTATAAGTTAGCCGAAGTAAAACAACCGGTGGTTAAATTAAATGTAAATGAGGATAATAGACACTATAAACTTGGGAGAGTAACTACATCGAAAGAAGCTTTGGAAAATCCCTATGAGGATTATACACAGTTCACTGATCCTATGGCGATTGGAGAAGAACTTCTGTTTCAGAAATACTTAGGGGAATCAACACATGCAGGTAGTTGTGGAGGGGCTATATCTGCTTTTACGTTGTTGTATAAAAAAGACACAAAAGGAAAAGAGATACTACTCACTAATGATACGATAGCGAATGCTACTGGTGATGCAGTACAAGTTAAGGACAACACTATCTATTACACTAAAGTAAATAAAGACTTCTTAGAAAATTATACGTTACACAAAATGGATGCGAATGGGAATAATAAAATAGAACTAGCAAAATCAATCGATGATTATATTCTTTCAGATACGAAAGAAATCATCTACTTAAAGGATAACAAATTTTATAAAATGGACTTAAATGGCAAAAAAACAATCCATTTAAAATCAATAAAAGATCATATACAAGGGGAGAGCCCTTGTGGACCTGCAAATTATAAGTTCACTAATTCAGGTATATACTTTGAAAATGCTGACTATCAAACATCCGTTTATGACTTCGCTACTGGAAAAATGATTGAAGTAAAAAACAGCTATTTCAATTTTATCGAAAACCACTCTAAAAATCTTCAAGAATTTGCCGTATTAGATTATGACGGGGAATCACACGCTCTTATTGGAGCTTCTATTGTAGACAAGAACGGTAACGTGGTTAAAGATCTCAAAGTTCCAACCGATGCGAAAAAGGTAAAAATTGATATAACTAGTGGGACTGTGAGTTATTTTGTGAAGACTGCTTATTTTGAAAATAAATATTGAAGGATTGAGGAAAGACGTTCTGGAGATTTCCAGAACGCCTTTTTTGTATTATATAATATCATCTTTTTTTTAAATAAGAAAAGTTCATAATGTACCAACGTGAAAGATGAGTAATATACAATTTAAATTTGCATATCACTAAACCAAACGAAATCATTTCACAGAATTGTTTTCTACCAAAGAGCTAGATCCATTCCCTGTAATACTGAATGTAAGCTGATCTTGGTTTACGATTCCACTAGTCTCTGTAATGACAAATAACGAGGCTTTATGATTGAATCCAGCATCCACAGAAATGAAGTTCATGATTTTAAGTGTATTAAAGTCTATATACTCACCTTTCACCACAGCAATTTTTCCAAAACCATCATTCAGTGTAATAGTACCGGATAAACCTTTTTTAAATTCATGTCCATAAGAAGGATTATGGAATGTAAATTCTAATGTGTCTGAAATAGATAAACCATTAGAACCCTTGTCATTTAAAACTATTTGAGTAGAAGCAAACGCTCCTTCATTAATGGTAGTTGTAGCAGGATTATTTGCATTTACTGCTCCTTCCCCATCTATTCCATCTTTGCCTGGAGCGTATTGATAAGCAACAAATGTATTGGTCACTTCTTGTATTAAGCTTACAGATCCAAGTGTCCAATTTCCTTTCGCATCCACGATAGTATTACCTACCAATACATCATTTCTATAGACTTTCACCTTATTACCCGGTTGTGCAGTGCCGCTTATATCGTATGAGTACCCATCAAATGTAAGCAGAGAAGTGACTGGATTTTGGAATACTAAATCTGCATCTTCTGTCACATCAACATGGAGGTTCCAAGTGGAATGGTTATCTGCTCTTGTTTCATAACTAACTTCTACTTTATCTCCTTTAGAGAGTGCTTTTTCAAATACTTCTTGTGAAACTTGTTCACTATAGATAAAGAATAAATCATTTCTATCCCATTTATATTTATAACCACCCGTATATATAAAATCTTCTTCAGTAGCAATCTCGTCGCTATCAATGGTTAACATATAAGGGCCTTTCGCATTTTGAAGCTGATAAAAATGGGTAATTCCTGCTTTTTTAGCTCTTTTATTACCATCTATTTTTTGTATTGTTGGTTGGACATGGGTGACAGATGGAGTTTCAGCATTAAATCCATAAGCAGCTGCTATTATAATTACTAGATTTCCATTTGGGTCTGCATAGCTAATTGTCTCTTGACCACTTTCAATCCTTTGCCCATTGACAGAAGTAATTACCGCTGAGGATTCTCCCAGGCTAATTTGCACTCTTCCGTTATAATTACTACCATCTAAATTAGTTAGTTTAGCTGTATATACTTGGGAATCAGTCGTTTCAAGATATGTAGTTTCCTTGTCGGTCAATGCAATACCTGTTGTATCAGGAACAGCTTCTGTCTTAAAGTTCAGTTGGTTACCCTTCCAACTTACTGTATAACTTGTATTAGCATTTAAATCAGATGTCGTTAATATTACTGATGTTTTGTCATTGGATAACTTAGCTGATTGGACAGTCTCACCAGAAATTTTAAATTGGCCAGCTACTAGGCCTTCTAAAGGTATATTGTAAGCTCTTGAAAAATTAACTGTTACACTGTTTTTACCATCTGATGTTATGAACAATGGCTGTAAAGGTAAAGAGTTTAATGTTTCATCGTACTCTTTAGTAAGGATAGTTCTAAATGTAAGATTTGAATTTTGGTTATCTATGTATGATTTGGCTTTGTCTAATTCTAAGGAAGCTTCTAGTAATCTATTCTCTTCAATAAAACTCTTCGCTTGGTCAAGATATATTTTAACTGTTATGTCAAATTTCACTTCAGCGATTAATTTCTCCATAGACGGTTTCACTTGATTGCGAATACCATCTCTAGTGGATTGACCATATACCCTGTCCAATAATTTTACTTGTTTTCTATATTCTGCTGTTGCTATATGGTAAGCAGCTTCTACACTACTTAGCTCAGCTGAATTTATAGCATTTTGTAAATTGGTTGTTAGCTTACTAATTTTTTCACTTGAAGTTATAGCATCTATGTATGCTTGTGCACGTTTCACCTGAATCTTCGGCTCCACTAATTTAGCTTGAGCACTAAGTTGTTCCGATTTAGATAACTTGATTGCGGCTTTTTCAGCAGCTGCAATGGTTTCTTTTGTCGTGTTATATTGCTCGTATGGGCGCGTTTGAAAATCAGCGGAGCCTTCTTTGGAAATGGACCATTTTAATATAGTTCCTGCATTTTGTGCATCTGTGACTAATTGTGGAATATTAGTAGCTGCATTTACTTGTGGTGCGGTAATGAAAGAAACAAGAGTGGAAATTACTAGTGTAAGATATATACATTTTTTGCTCATACTAAATTGCCTCCATATCAAGCTTAAATCGGAATAACCCACATTATTATACCATGCAAAACCAGTCAAACTTATTGATAAATAATGGAATATACTGTAGAAGAGTAGTCCTTAAATCATCAAGCCAGATTATGGTATAATAATAGTTAATCACCTAAAGAAGAAAGGAATTACACGATGACAAATTCTACTAAAACTTATAAGACTGAAATAGACTTTTCAAAAGACTGGGATATATCTGCACCAGATAAATATATCTTCCAATATTTCCATCAGCAATTAGAAAATTTAGAAGCAAGCCAACTACATGTCCATGGAGTTAAACTATATACCGTGGAATCAGGAATTGTCGTAACAGCTATAATAAGACATTCTTTACCAAAAAAATTACGTCTAGAACAAGTAGTATTAGTAGTGAAAGATAAAGAAGGGAAGGAACTAGCGAAGAAACAATTTGATATGGAGTTATTTGGAGAATTAGAAGCTTTTAAAGCAAGACCGTGGAATTTCCTGTTTGAAATGGACGATTTATTAGTACCTTATGATGAACTAATAAATGAAATGGATTTTGAAATGGCATTTGAGTATTATGAAAAAGTAGTAAAAGATTTTGAGTTGTACTTGGATGAAAACTGGTCGAATGGACTAACTGAGGATCAGAAGGAATTTGTTCAAAGTTTAGTTTCTTCATTAGAACCTATTAAGGTAAATGAGATTTCTATTGTCGGTTTCCATTTCGAAGAATATGCAGAAGCGGTCAATATATTTATTATTATTCGCAATGCTTTCTCAGACTCACTTACAATTGAAAACCTACCAATTCAATTATTTGATGCGACAGGGGACATTGTATGTAAGCTCGGATTCCCAATCGGTGAATTTGAAATTTCTTCAAAACAAGCACGTCCAATTAGTCTTTCATTCTCTAAAGAAATATTTATGAAAGAGAATCCAGATTTCAGTTCATGGAAGATAGATATGCTTGCACAGACTTTATAAAACTTTATAAGAATTATTAAAGCCATAAAAGATTCGCTTTTACGGCTTTTTTTCATTTCAATAGTTGTTTATTTCATTAAAGTTTAAACTTGTTCCCTGTAACTGAGACCCTATATTTACCATAACCATACTATATGACTATTGCATGATAACATTTGAAAGAACAATTAACGATCTGGTTAACTGTCGTTTTTTCTTTCAGACATAAATAACTGCAGGTATCGAAACTCATAATCATGAAATTGATATTTTATTGCATACAGCTCCAACCTTTACTTGTTCTAGACAATTCAAGTATAAAAAACTCGTGAGGAATTGTGTTTTTTGGTTCAACGTCAAATGTTGGGGTGGTGTCATTTCCACACCTTCCTTTAACCGAGATGAACTCCGATTTCTTTATACTTTATATTTAATAAAATCTTTGCACGAAAGTGATCGAAGCGACGAAATCCATATGCGTTACGCTTCATCACTTTCGTTTTATTATTAATGCCCTCAAGAAAGCCATTCGAAAAACCAAAACTAAAGCTATTTAAAATCTCGGTTTGCCAGTTTTTAAAGGTTCGAATAGCTTTTTTAAAGGCTGGAATATTGCTGTCCTCTACCTTACGGTAAAAAGCTTCTAATTGTTTTTTTACTTCTACTAAATCCTTCGTTTCTTTTGCCCAGTCAAACCATTTAAAGTATGCCTCTTTGAGTTCATGTGCCTGTTTCAATGTTTCAGACATGTTCGTATAACGAGCTAAATACCAAGCGTTGGTTTTCGTTAATTTCTCTTGTCTCTTGTACAAGACATGGCGCATTCGCTTACATTTCTTGCGATCGTATTCATGCCACTCTTTTTGAACTTGACGACGAACTTCATCTGACGCCCAATAAATATACCGGCAGTAGTGGAAACGATCGGCTACAATCACTGGCTGGCCTAGGGCCTTTCTCACCGCTGCTTTAAAGCTCAGATTCATATCCATCACAACGATTTCTACATCAGCACCATGCTTTGAAAGATAGTCTTTCACCGTTTCTTTGCGGCGGTTAGGCAATATATCAATCGGTTCATGTGTTTCTGCATTGGCAATAATCAGCTGATATGTACCTGCATCTGTATCTCCTTTATACTCATCAATTGCGATAGCTTTAGGTAAGCTAACTCCACTGATAAGCTCCGTTTTCGCAGCCTCTTTAAAACGACGAATCACCGTTGAACTCGAAGAACCAAGTACTTCGCCAGCTTCTTTGAATGTTTTAGCTTTAATGGAACGGATACGTACTACTTGATTCCACTCTTTTGAGAAATGCTGATATTAAAGGGGATTTCTCCGAGAAACGCTTCCCAAATATACATGCATAACGACGACGCTTATAAAAAAGTATTGTTAATCGCTCAAACTATTTTAGATGCTTAATCTTTTGAACCCGATAATCATGGACTTTGGACGTTAATTGATGACAGTTTGGACAGCTATGCTCTTTCTTTGGCAGTGAAACATGAAGAGCAATTCTCTCCCCTGTTTCCTCCACCTTTTGGATAGTTACACCTTTTAATCCTGGGATATTCATGATAAAATTCATTTGCACGTAGCTCCTTTTCATACTTGTTTCTCGACAATTCAAGTATAAAAGAATCGGAAGTTACGTGCATTTTTTTATGCGCAATTGTAGGGAAACCCCAACAAATATTATAGAACCTGTTTTTAAGCATATAAAAAACACGAATAACCGAAGTTATTCGTGTTTTTAGTAATACCAATTGATTTAAAAACTCTTAAATCTTAGTAGCCAGAAAGATTAGTTAAAGCAGAAGTTTTAACTTTTAATCCAGCTTGATTAGTTACTCCATCAATTGCGATAATTGATAGACCACCTTGCAATCCACCAGTTGATCCACCAGTAGCAGCAGTGTAACCAAATTTAACTGTTAATTGTGTTGCAGCTGCATTTAGACCAAATTTAGTATTTTCAACATTATGTTTAAATGTAGCTACTGAACCATCACCATCACGTACTGTTATAGTAGGGCTAGATTGTAATTTAAATGTATCACCAGTAACAGTACTTACTGAGAATAATACTGAATCGCCATTTAGCGAGTTGTCTGGATCTGAAACAGAGTTTTGTAACGCTGCGTTTGTAATTGTAAATTCACCTGGTACCACTGTACGAGCAACTGCTCCAGCTGGTGTAGTTTGAGGTACAGAAACTCCAAGGTTTGTATGTTGTGCTAAATAGAATTGGTTAGTAGTAGTATCTACTGAAGCTACAGGAACTTCGATAGACCAAACACCGTTAGAACCAATGTTTCCTTGTTTAATTAAATTACCAGCTAAACCGTAAACAGCAATAATTTTATTTGCTTCACCTTTACCTGTGAATGTAACATGTGTTGAATCAACACGAACTGTTGTATCTTCATTAACTGAGAAATCAAAACCAGCTGGCTTATCAAAGAATAGGTTTAATACAGAAGAACCAGAAGTTCCATTATAAGTACCTACAACAACATCACCTACTGATAATTTAGATTTAAAATCAGTTGAAGAAGAAACAGAAGCTACTTGTAAGATATCAGTAGATTTTAAAGCTATTTTTACTTCAGTAGTGCTATTTTTAGCAATAAAGAAGTTCCCAGCTGGATCTACATAAGAAACAGCATAGCTATCTGTAAGTGTTAATGGAGATAAATCTGCATAGAAGTTTAACTTTTGTGAAACTTCTTCTGAATCTCCTTGTGTATATTTCAATTGAGCATTAAGAACAGTAGCTGTTCCAGTAGCTTTAACAACTAAATTAAGTTGACCTGAAGAATTAGGAACATATTTAGTAGTAGCTGTTCCAGCAGCAACACCATTAACAGAAACTAAAGTTAAACCAGTAGGAACTGAAATTGTAACAGGTGCTTGGTTGATTTTACCATTGTCGTCTTTGAAAGTAGCTGTAATTGCCTCACTACGCGCAATGTCAGAATAAATTTCTGCCCCATCAAGTGTGATATTACCTGGTGCATCTGATGGAGTTGCAAATGTTGCTGAAGTTCCTTTATAAGATAAAGTATAAGTTTTTCCAGCAGCTTGTTTAGTTGTAGTTAAAGTTACAGTTTTATTGTCAGCAGCTAGTACTGCACTTGTTGCAACTAATGAGTTATCAAATGTAAATTCAGATGAATAGACAGCTGAAACTGGCTTGCTTAAAGTTACTACTACAGTAGTATCATTTAAACGAGTTACTCCTCTTACTGATAATGGTAAGCTTGTTGCAACATCATTAATTGATTTTTGTAATGAAGTTTCCCAAGTAAGTGTGTTAGCATCTAAGATTGCTTGAGCTTCAGCAATTTTTTTAGAAGCGTCGTCGAATTTAGAAGCTTTGATATCAGCATCTGCTGCTTTAGCTAGCATATGAACAGTAACTTCATTTTTAACTGACGCTACCAATTTTTCGATTTCTGGTTTAACTGCGTTACGGATACCGTCACGAGTTGTTTGGCCATAAACACGGTCTAATAGTGCTGCTTGTTTACGGTACTCGCGAGTTGCTTTGTGGTAAGCATCTTCAACTTTTTGAATATCACCAGTTTTGATTGCTGCATCTAATACAGCTGTATCAGCTTTAATTTTTTCACTTGAAGTAAGTGCATCGATATAAGCTGTTGCACGAACGATTTGAATTTTAGTGTCAACAAGTTTAGCTTGAACAGCTAATTTTTCAGTTGTTGAAATTTTTGCTGCTGCTGCCTCTGCTGCTGCAACTGCTTTTTTAGCTGCATTGAATTCATTAAACGGACGAGTTTTGAAGTCCGCAGAACCTTCATACGAGATAGCCCATTTTAATACTGTACCTGCATTTTGTGCGTTTGTTGCTAATTGATTTACGTTTGTTGCTGCATCTGCTTGTTGCGTTGGTGCTACTGCAACGAATGCTGAAGCTGCTACTGCAGTTGAAGCTGCAATTTTGATGACTTTTTTCATAAACTTGTGATCTCCCTTCGCTTGTGTGGTGCAATTTTTGTAGTGTGTAATGCCGGTCGCTGATCGCGTCCAATATCGTCACCCTAACTAATATATGAGTATACAAAACTCATATGCTAAAATCAAGTAAAAATCATAAAGATTACCAGTTTTTTTAGAGAATGACATTTTGAAGGCACCAATGACTCCATTACATATTCCATATTACAGCAATGTAACCAATAACGCTAGTTTTATTTCTGAATAATTTGTACTATCTTTTTATATTAATAGATTCTTCTTAATTTTACTTCTTATTACTCAATTAATTATTTATAATCTTTTTTAAAATATTTAATTAAATGTGTGCATTTTTTTATATTTGTGTTATTATGTACTGTATAGAAGGTTACTTATAGATGTGTAACGCCGTAAACTTGTTTGTACATTCATTAGTGTGCAGCCTTCTACTTCCTTCGTTTTATCGCTCAAGAAAAGAAGCATCTGAACTTCGGATGCTTCTTTTCTTATTTTATAGGGGCTTTGATCAATAGATCAAAGCCCCTTTTCTTGTCTACTACTATTAGATTAATCATTCTTATACATAATTTTGTTATGTGTTCCAGTAGCTTAAATGCTTAAACAAGATTAGGATATTTACATTCATGCCTTCTTTTACCTATTCTTCTCTCTTCATATTTCGCTAGTATTTAAGTATTAGTCTCCGGTGATATAGAACTACAGAGGAATTCTTTAAACCTTTTTAATGCATTAAAATTTGGTTACAGAAGTATCGTTTTGCAATATAGACGTAAAGAATCTTTCTTTTTAGTTTTTTTGTTCACATGATGTTTCTTGCATATTTTTTTGAGTTTCTTCTATATAACGGATCAATCTTTATAAATACATATTTTCAATTCTTCATTCGTGCTAATTTCAAATAACCGAATTATCAAAATAAAAACCACTAGAATTCTCTAGTGGTTTAATACTTTAGATAGGAAGTCTTGCGCACGCTGTGTGTCTGGATTGGTGAAGAATTTGGATGGTGCGGCGCGTTCGACTATTTTACCTTCTGCCATGAAGACGATTTCGTCGCAGATTTCTTTGGCGAAGCCCATTTCGTGTGTTACGACTACCATGGTCATGCCATCTTTTGCTAATTTACGGATGGCATCTAGCACTTCGGTTACCATTTCTGGGTCGAGTGCTGATGTTGGTTCGTCAAATAGCATGACAGTTGGGTCCATTGCTAGCGCCCTAGCGATAGCTACCCGTTGTTGCTGCCCACCGGAAAGTCGGTTTGGATAAGCATCGAATTTGTCTTCTAGTCCAAGAGATGAAAGTAGTTCTTTGCCTCTTTTTTCGGCAGCTTCTTTACTTAGTCCCTTTACTTTCATTGGAGCCATTGTTACGTTTTCTAGTGCAGTTAAGAATGGAAATAGGTTGAAGCTTTGGAATACGAAGCCTATGTTCGTACGGGCTACGTTGATATCCGTTTTTTTGTCGTGGATGGAAGTGCCGTCCACTGTTATTTCCCCGTTATCTACTGGTTCTAATGCGTTGATTGTACGGATTAGGGTGGATTTCCCCGCTCCGCTTGGGCCGATCAATGCGATTACATTCGATTTTGGTACTTCGAGCGAAACGTCGGTTAGGACTTGGTGGTCGCCGAAGCTTTTATTGACATTTTTGATAGAAATCATTTGGGTACACCCTCCTTAACGTTATGTTTCACTCTTCAGTAATCTTTTTTCGAAGTATCGAAGGATTAATGAAAGGCTGAATGTCATGATGAAGTAGACTAGTGCAACGAAGGTCCACACTTCAATCGAGCGGAATGATGTTGCTACTAGGTTTTTAGCGTTTAGCGTTAAGTCGGTTGCCGCAATAACTGATACAAGTGATGAGTCTTTAATCAGCATAATGAATTGTGATGCAAGCGGCGGTAATACGCGTCTAAATGCTTGCGGTAAAATAATATGTGTCATTGCTTTTGTATGAGACATTCCTAATGAACGTGCTGCTTCCATTTGTCCTTTTGGTACCCCTTGAATACCTGAACGAACGATTTCGGCAATAAATGCGCCGGCAAATAATGCTAGACCGACAATTGAGCCCCAGTAGGAGCCTAAAGAGAAAAATTGTCCAAGTACATAGAAAATCCACATAAGTAGTACTAATAGTGGTACTCCACGAATTATTTCTATGTATGTAGATGAAATAATGAAGATAATTTTGTTTTTCGAAATACGTCCGAGTCCAAATAGAATACCAATCGGAATGGCTAAAAGGATAGAAATCGCAGAAATTTCTAGCGTTTTCAGCGCACCGTCGATGAACACGTCCATATTTCGACTGATAACACTCCAGTCGTACTGATACATAGTTGTTCCTCCTCTAAGTTGGCTGAGTGTATAAAAGTACTGAGTAGAGTTTTTCCTCTACCCAGTGCTATTTTCTATTCGTCTACTACTTCATCCAACCAATCAGAAGACTCAAACCATTTTGCGTGAGATGCTAATTCTGTTGGACTTCCTAGGTAACTGCTTAAGAATGAGTTAACCCATTGAATTGTTTCAAAATCATTTTTCTTGATAGCAATTCCTAAGTTTTCTGTTGAGATTAAACCTTCTAATTGAGTTACAGCGTCCTCGTTACGAAGTTTCCATACAGCGATTGCTGGCTCATCGTAAACTACTGCATCTGCTTCGCCTTGCGCCATTGCTGCTGCTGCTGATGGGAATTCTTCAAAATCAAGAATTTGAGCATTTTTAAATACATCTTTTGCAAGTAAAGCACCAGTTGTTCCGATACCTACAGCAATTTTGTTTCCTTTTACATCAAGATCTTGCCAAGTTTTTGACTTTGTATCTGATCCTGGGACCATTACTGCTTGCCCAGTTTGGAAGTATGGATTTGCAAAACTAACCGCTAATGCACGGTCACCGCGAATAGTCATACCAGCGAAAATCATATCAACCTCGCCTGTTTGTAGCGCAGGAATTAAGCCGTCAAATGTGAATTGTTTATATTCCACTTTCACACCTAGTGCTTCTCCTAGTGCGTTTGCAGTGTCTACGTCATATCCAACGAAATTGCCATTTGGATCTTTCATATCAAATGGGAAATATCCTGGAGACATCCCTATAACTAGTTTCTTTTCTTTCAATACTTTTTGAATTGTGGAGTTATCTGTTGATACACCACCTGAATCATTGCTACATCCAGCAATGATTAATACAGTAATCATAAGTATTGCTGCTAACCATTTTTTCATGTTTTTATCCCCCGTTTTCTCTATTATTCAGTTCCCCTTATGAAACTAGTGAATTATTAGTAGTATAAATTATTATTATTCACCTGTCTACATAATAAATAATTAGTTGCAATATTATTATTATTGATTCTATTTGAGAATAAGTGCAAAATATATTATATATACTTGTATTATATGGTGTTTTTTATCTATTTAGTAGTATTATATTATTAAGTCTACATGTTTTATTATTCTGTCTAATGTATTTTTATTCATAAGGGGTGTTTTTATTGGTATTTCCTAAAAGTGAGGTTGGTAAGCGAATAAGGTATTTACGTAGATTTCAAGGGTTGACATCCGATGAACTGGCCAAAAAAACAAATGTGAGCCAGAGTATGATCTCGCAAATTGAGCGCGGACAAGTGTCTCCTTCTTTAGAGACGTTATGGAAGTTAAGCCATAGTTTGAAAGTTCCTGTATTTTCATTCTTCGAGTCAGAGGAAAGTAACGCGGTCACGTTAACGCGTAAAGGCGAGGGCAATCTGATCAAACGAGTTCGACCTAATGTGGAATATGAACTATTGTCGCCAAGTTCGGGTAAACAGATGAGCTTTTTTAAGATGATTGTATCGCCAGGTGATGGTACTGAAGATCCACTTATGTTCCATGGCGGCGAGGAGTGCGGATTTATGCTCGTCGGTAGCTTACGTCTTGAAATTGAAGGAGAAGTATACTTTATCGATGAAGGTGATAGTATTTACTTTGATAGTTCGCTGCCGCATCGATTTACAAATGATGGGGATACGAATGCAGTGGCTGTATGGACGATGACGCATAGTTTTTAAAGGGAAGGTCTTTCGCGATGGCGGAGGGCTTTTTTTGATGTGTTTGTGCGGTTTTGGTTTGGGATGGGTTACTTGCGGAGTTGTTGGGTTTACTCGCGGTCGAGGTGCGATTACTCGCGGAACTGGATGGAATACCCCCTCTCTATTATAGAATACTGGCGGACCGAGGGTGGTTACCGGTGGAACAGGATTTATTGGGATTTAATGCAATTGGCTTTTCGTTCAAGCGAAAAGCTTCCCTTTTGAGGTTTACCCATGGAGTTGTTGAGTTTACTGACGGTCGAGGTGCGATTACTCACGGAACTGGATGGAATACCCACGCTCTATTATGGAATACTGGCGAACATAGGGTGGTTACCGGTGGAACGGGATTTATTGGATTTTAATGCAGTTGACTTTTCTTTTTGTTGGATTTATTTTATTCCGTATAAAAAGACCTTCTGGGAGTGAACTGCACCCCAATTGTTAGACACAATCTAACAATTGGAGGTGCAGTTTTTCTATGACAAAATATAGTTCTGAATTAAAATTACGGGCAGTTTTAACTTATCTAAAAGGAACAGCTTCCTTTAAAACAATAGCTGATCAGTTTCATATTAGCATAAGCCCATTAAAGGTTTGGGTAGTCCAGTATAAAGTAAATGGAGTAGATGCTTTTCATTCTACCTATACAAATTATGATTTGAACTTTAAAATGGACGTACTAAACTATATAAATGATTTTGGAGTAACTCCTAATGAAGCAGCTGCGATTTTTAACATCCCGTCTCCATCATCGGTACATAAATGGGTTAAATTGTATAACTCAGCTGGTATTGACGCTCTGAAATCAATGAAAAAGGGGCGTCCATCCATGAAAAAGAGTCAAATAAACAGTCAAAACGAATTCAAGTTGAAGGATCATTCGAAGCTCTTGAAGCACGTATTAAGCAACTTGAAATGGAAAACGAGTATTTAAAAAAGTTGAATGCCTTAGTTCAAAGCAAGGAAAAATCACCAAACAAGACAAAACACAAATAGTCTTTGAATTAAGGCATAAATATCTGGTGAAGGAGCTCGTTGAGCTCGCTGGTATTCCACGAAGTACCTATTATGATTTAGTGAAGCGAATGAATCG